>NC_008541.1:2400000-3600000 GCF_000196235.1 Arthrobacter sp. FB24
GACCTGCCAGTCGGACGGGGCCATCACATGGAAGGTGAACTCAGCTTTGAGGTCCGGCTGTTCAAAGTTTGCGAACACCCTTCGGGCGTCGGCCGGTTCGTACTGGGTGTAGAGGTAGCACTTGCCGTCGGCCGGATCGAAGAAGCGGTGCATGCCTTCGCCGGAGGTGCTGTACAGGGCTGTTCCGGTAACAGTCACCTGGTTTTCGGCCTGCAGGTTGTCCAGCCGGATGCGGGAGCCGTCCACCACGTCGGTGACGGAAAGCCCCTTGCCGTTCAGGAAGACGCTGTGCACCTCGCCGCTGATGAAGTCCAGGAAAGTCGACCCGCCGGGTTCCCGGGCCGAAAACGTGATGACACTGCGGCTCGTGTAGCCCGTGACCTCCGGATCCTGCGCCTGGCGGACGTCGAGGGACACGTCATAGCTGTGGGTGGTGATCAGGGCTGAGCGGATTGCCGCTTCATCGCGTTGCAGGTTCTCATTCGACACCACGCTATTGAATCACGGCCGGGTCCCTGCGGCCGGGCCGGACCGGTCTGCCGCAGGGCGGTCAGTGCGGCTGAATGATGAGCAGCGCTGCGCCAAGTCCCAGTACGGCGATAAGAAGCCACGCCGCAAGGGCTGCCAGCAGCGCCCTGGCCCCGGTGTGGAGCAGCGTTTGCACGCGGACCGCAGAGCCCAGGCCGAAGAGTGCCATGCCCAGCAGAACATCCTGCAGGGCGGCCCCCGCCTCCAGCCAGCCGGGGGACAGCCAGCCCGTTGACCGCAAACCCACCGCGGCCACAAAACCGATGACGAACAGCGGAACAATCGGCGGCATCCTGACGTCCGCCCCGTCGATTTCGGGGGAGGGGCCGGTTGCCCGGGCACACTCAGCTCCGTTGCGGGCAGCTCCGTTCCGGCCGGATCCGTTCGCTCCGCGGCTGAGTGCAGCCCTCTGGTGGATGCCCGCTGCGGCCACGATGGGGGCCAGGAGGATCACCCTTGTCAGCTTGACCACTACGGCGATTGCCAGGGCGCCGGTTCCGGCGGTCTGCGCGGTGGCCACCACCTGGCCGACGTCGTGCACCGATGCGCCGGTCCAGGCACCAAAAACCTCGGGAGTTAGCTGCAAGGGGTGCAGCAGGAGCGGCAGGACGCCGATGGCCAGCGTGCCGCACAGCGTGACCAGAGCCACCGGGAGGACGGTGTCCACGTGGCGGATCCTGCGGACGGCCGCCATCGCGCCAATAGCCGAGGCACCGCAGATTGAGAAGCCGGTGGCGATGAGCAGGGAGGCGTCACGGGTCAGACGGAAGATACGCGAAATACCGTAGGTTCCGGCAAAGCTTGCCAGGACCACGCCCGTGATCAGGAGCAGCGACTGCCAGCCGAGGCCCAGGACATCCATCACGCTGACTTTCAGCCCCAGGAACACAATGCCGGCCCGCATCAGGTGCTTACCGGCGAAGTCGAGGCCGGCCCGCGCACGTCCCGCCGCCCACGTTCCCGTGCCGGGAAGATTCGCGGCAAGCAGGCCAAGGACGACGGCGGCGGTCATGGCGGGCAGGACCGGCACCATTCCGTGTACGGTAAAGGCCACCCCGACGGCGAGGGCGGCAGTGAGCAGTCCCGGCACCAGGGGTGGGATCCGCGCGGAGATCCGTCCTTGAGGGGCGGCGGGGAATCTGGGCAAGGGCACTCACATACTTTGCCGGAACAGTGCGGAAAAACACGAACCGGCGGGGGTGGCTCCAACACGCCACAATGGGCACCAGTAATGAATTCGAAACAAAAAGGTGGTTGGCTAATGACCATGTCTGACCTATTCCAGGATTACTCCGAGGCCGCCGGCCGCTCCGGTGCCTACGACGAGATGTTCACCCCCGGCCAAGAAGCCAGGAAGTCCTACGGGCAGGTCGCCGGGGCTCTCCGTGAACTTTCGCTCACCGATGTGACCGCCCGGGCCGATTCGATGGCCAGGACCTTCCTGGACCGCGGTGTCACCTTCGACTTCGCAGGGGAGGAACGCCCGTTTCCGCTGGATATCGTCCCCCGCGTGATCCCGGCCGACGAATGGACCGTCCTGGAGAAGGGCGTGGCCCAGCGGGTCCGCGCCCTCGAGGCCTTCCTCAACGATGTCTACGACAAGATGTCCGTGGTGGCTGACGGCGTCATTCCTCGCCAACTCGTCACCACCAGTGCCCACTTCCACCGCCAGGTCCATGGGTTCGAGCCGGCTGGCGGAGTCCGCGTCCACATCTCGGGCATCGACGTCGTCCGTGACGCTGCGGGAACATTCCGGGTGCTCGAAGACAACGTGCGCGTCCCGTCCGGTGTCAGCTACGTCCTGGAAAACCGCCGGGCCATGGCCAAGGGCCTGCCTGAGGCCTTCGGCCAGCAGCTGATCCGTCCGGTGGAGGAGTACCCGCGCCGGTTGCTTTCCGCCCTGCGCAAGACGGCGCCCTCCGGCGTCGACGACCCCACGGTAGTGGTCCTTACTCCCGGCGTGTTCAACAGCGCATATTTCGAGCACACGCTGCTGGCCGGGCTTATGGGCGTTGAACTTGTGGAAGGCCGTGACCTGATCTGCCGCGGCAACAGGGTGTACATGCGGACCACCGACGGCGAACAGCGCGTTGACGTCATCTACAAGCGGATCGACGACGACTTCCTCGATCCGCTGCAGTTCCGCGCCGACTCCATGCTGGGCTGCCCCGGCCTGGTGAACGCGGCCCGGGCCGGAGGCGTCACCATCGCCAATGCCGTGGGCAACGGCGTGGCTGACGACAAGCTCGTCTACAGCTATGTGCCGGACCTCATCCGCTACTACCTCAACGAAGAGCCCGTGATCGCGAACGTGGACACGTTCCGGCTGGAGGAGAAAGAGGCGCGGGAGCACGTCCTGGACAGGCTGGATGAACTGGTGGTCAAACCGGTGGACGGGTCCGGCGGCAAGGGCCTGGTCATCGGGCCCGATGCGTCCAAAGAGGAGCTCGACGCGCTGCGCAAGCGCGTCATCGCCGATCCCCGGGGCTGGATTGCCCAGCCGGTCCTGCAGCTGTCTACGGTTCCCACCCTCAGCGGTGATAAGTTTGGCCCTCGGCACGTTGACCTGCGGCCGTTTGCCGTCAACGACGGCGACGACGTCTGGGTGCTACCCGGCGGACTGACACGCGTAGCCCTCAAGGAGGGTTCACTGATCGTCAATTCCAGCCAGGGCGGCGGTTCCAAGGACACGTGGGTGCTCTCTGACTCTCCCGAGGTTCCGGTGGAAGCCCTGCCAAGGCCGTCCATCGCCGTCCGGGAACGGGTTTCAGTGTGGCCGGTCGAAAGCAACTGGCGCGACCGCCAGACGGAGCAGCAGCAGTGAGCCGCCGCCCGTCGGTGCAGCCCGCATCAGTTTGCCCATTTATGTTCATGCAGATTTCGGACCCGCAGGAGGTAGCCGCAAATGCTTAGCCGTATTGCCGAGTCCCTATTTTGGATCGGCCGTTATGTGGAACGCGCGGACGGAACCGCGCGCATCCTGGACGTCCACCTTGAGCGGCTCAACCACCTGCCCACGGAGGAGCGGGACAACGTTGCCCGGGAACTCCTGGCTGTCATGGGAGCCCGGCCCGAGAGCGATGAGTTCGGCCTCGAGGAGCTGCTGCACGCCCTCGCCTACGACAAACAAAGCGCGACGTCTATCGCCGGCTCGCTCGGTGCCGCCCGCGAAAACGCCCGCCGCGCCCGCGAAACAGTTTCCTCCGGGCTCTGGGAGAGCCTGAACACGACGTACTACGGCCTGAACCAGCACCGTAAGGACGTGGTGGGCACGTACCGGTTCTGCCACTGGGTGCTGGAACGCACCGCCATGGTGAGCGGCCTGGCGGACACCACCGTCAGCCACGATGACAGCTGGCTGTTCCTCGCCCTGGGGCGTTCCCTGGAGCGTGCCGACATGACGGCCCGCATGCTCTCCACCCGCGACGTGCTCTCCGCCGGCATGTCATGGGTGAACATGCTCCGTTGCGCCGGTGCCTACGAGTCGTTCCTACGGACGCGCCGGGCTGCCTTTGGCGACCAGCACGCCGCAGAGTTCCTGCTGCTGGACCGGCTCTTTCCGCGCTCCATCGTCTATGCCCTGCGGGACGCCGACGAGTGCCTGGCGAAGCTTGACCCATCCGCCCAGCGCGTCGGGTTCATCAATGATGCGCGCCGGATTGTAGGCCAGGCCCGCACGTTCCTGGAGTTCCACCGCACGGACGACCTCATGTCCGAACTGCCGGAGCACATGGAGCGCGTTCAGAAGGCCGTGTCGCAGGCCTCCGACGCCATTTCCCGTAAGTACTTCAATCAGGCGGACGAACTGGCCTGGGTGGGAGAAGTTTCATGACCCGGCTGAGCATCATTCATAAAACCGGTTACAAGTACAACAAGCGCGTCACGCTCTCGTACAACGAGGCCCGCATGACCCCGCTGACGGACCCACAGCAGGTGGTGCTGGAATCGTCCATGAAGGTTGCGCCGTCGCAGGCCGCTGTCAGCAGCTACCGCGACTACTGGGGCACGCGTGTCACTGCCTTCGACATGCAGATGCCGCACGAATACCTTGAGGTGGTCGCCACCACCACGGTGGAAGTCCACCGTGTGGATCGCGTTCCGGCCGACGGCGACATCGTCTCCTGGGACGTGTTGCAGGCGCCTGAGACCCTCAACCAGTTCAGCGACTGGATCCCGCAGTCCCGGCTGAGTGGTCCGGGGGACGAGGTCCTCGGCATCATTCCGGGAATCGTCGAGGGCAGGAACCCTTACGAGTCCGCCATGGCCATCTTCGAATGGATGCGCGGAGAGATGACCTACATGAAGGGCTCCACCGGGGTCACCACCAACGCGGCGCAGGCCTGGAGCCAGCGCCAGGGCGTATGCCAGGACCTGGCGCACCTCGCCGTCGGCTCGCTGCGCAGCTGCGGAATCCCCGCCCGTTATGTCTCGGGTTACCTTCATCCGCGTTCGACGGCGGACATCGGCGAGACGGTGGCCGGCCAGTCGCATGCGTGGCTGGAATGGTGGGACGGTGAATGGCGCAGCTGGGATCCCACCAACCACAAACCCGCCGGTGACTTCCATGTCACCGTGGCACGTGGCCGCGACTACCGGGATGTGCCGCCGCTTAAGGGCATCCTGTCCGGTGGCGGCGGTTCCGCGTTGAACGTGAGCGTGGAAATTACCCGCCTGGCATAGGCCGGCAGGCTCTACTCGAAGCCGGACCTGGTGGCGTCGTCCAGCGGCGTCCACCAGGTCAGCGGGGGAGTGACCTTAAAACGCCGGCCGGTGACGGTGTCCGGGGTAATCCGTACGAAGTGCTCTTTCTTGCCGGCCTGCCACGGGAAAAGCAGCAGTCCCACCGTGTCCAGAACCTCCTGCTGGTTCTTGACGGGAGCTGCCTGCCCCTTGATCACGACACTCCAGGCGACGCCGCTGTCCGCGTCCACGCCGTCGGCCTCGACGGCCACAGGGGTGTCGCCGGTTGCTGCCTGCAGCTTGGTGCCGTCGGCCGTGCGGAAGACCAGTGTCCCGTGGTCTACCTTGTAGTTGATGGGGAAGATGTCCGGGTGGTCTTCGACCCAGACCGCCAGCCGGCCCACTGAGACGCTGCGCAGCAAGCGCCAGCATTCGTGATTGTCGAGGTTTTCGACTTCGTGTGGGTGCTCGGCGCCGGGTTTCGGATCAGTGCTCATGACGCCGAGCCTAAGCCAGGGAACCTCCGGAAAGCTAGGGCCCAAGGTCCCCATGCCGCAGAAAACGACCACCGCCGCCCCGGGACGAAGGGCTTAACGGTATTCTTGCCTCACGCCGCCGGAGCGGCCGTACGCGGTCAGGAGTTGGGTTGTGAATATGCATGCCGATGGCGACAGTCCCGAACGGTACACGGCTGCGAGCGGTACAAGGATTGAAGACCTGCTCAAGGATTTCGTCGCCCGGGCCGGCGAACTCCTTCAGTTCCAAGAGCGCATGGGCGGCCTGCTTGAAGCCGTCGTGGCGGTTGCGGAGGATTTGAGCCTCGACGCCGTCCTGGAGCGCGTCGTTCAGTCCGCCTGCCAGTTGCTGCGCGCCCGCTACGGCGCGTTGGGCGTCATCGGCGATGACCGCGCCCTCAGCCACTTCATCACGGTCGGGATCGACGGCGAACTGGCCAAACGGATCGGCCCCCTCCCTACCGGTCATGGGGTCTTGGGATTGTTGATCTCCGATCCGCGGCCGCTGCGGCTCCCCGACCTGCGGAGCCATCCCGAGGCGTACGGCTTTCCCGAGCATCACCCGCCCATGCAGTCCTTCCTTGGCGTTCCCGTCCGGGTACGGGACGTTGTGTTCGGAAACCTGTATCTGACGGAGAAGGAGGGCGGCGGCGATTTTACGGTCGAGGACGAGGAGCTGGCCGTAGCCCTGGCTGCCGCTGCCGGTGTCGCCATCGAGAATGCACGGCTTTATGATGACGCCCGCCGGCGCGCACAATGGCTTGAGGCCTGCATGGATGTCTCCGGGCTGATGCTGGGGACCGAACCGTCGTCGTCTGCCGGCCTTGATCCCATTGCCGGCAGGGCGCTGCGGGAATCCGGGTCCCGGCTGGCCCTGATAGTGGAACCCGCCGCGGACGGCGTGGGATATGTCGTGGCCGGGGCCGACGGTGACGACGCGGAGTTGTTCGCCGGCCTGACGCTGTACCTGGATTCGGAAGTTCTCCAGGGGGTGCTTGCCGGCGGGGACCCGCTACTCGTGGACAAGGCCGCCGACGTGCTGGGGGTGCTGGAGGGGACCGTGGCCGGTTCGCTCCTCGCAGTGGCGCTCAGCACCCAGGGCGCACATCATGGCCTGCTCCTCCTGGTCCGGGACGCCAGCGAGGGTCCCTACGGCCGGATTGATATGGAGATGGGAGCCGTTTTCGGGTCCCACGTGGCGTTGGCGCTTGAACTGGCCCGGGTCCACCGGCTGCGGGAAGAGCTGCTGGTCTTCACTGACCGCGACCGGATTGCCCGTGACCTCCATGACCTCGTGATCCAGCGGCTCTTCGCAGCAGGCCTGAGCGTCCAGAGCCTGAACCGGTTCACGAAGGAAGACCTTGCACTGGAGAGGATTCGTGCCATCACCGGTGAACTGGATGAGGCCATCCGCAGCCTGCGGGACACCATCTACTCGCTCAAGACCGGCAACAGCGATGCCGAGCCCCTCAGCGGGAGGCTGCGGAGTGTCGCGCGGAGCGCTGCAAAGTCCATGCCCTTTGCGCCGGCGCTTAGCCTGGAAGGCCCGGTTGACTCAGTCCAACCGGACAAGGCAGACCATGTGGTGGCCGTTGTTTCAGAGGGACTGAGCAACGCCATCCGGCATTCGGGAGCTGATTCGATCGAGGTTGCCGTCTCCGCCATGAATGGCAGGATGACCGTCCTGGTGACCGACAACGGCAGCGGGTTCAAAGATTCGGCAAAGCGCAACGGACTGAACAACATGGAAGAGCGCGCGAGGATGCTGAACGGCACCTGCACCATCACCGGCGCCCCGGACACCGGAACCAGTCTGGTGTGGTCGGTTCCGCTCTAGCGCCGGTGTCCGTCGGAATCATTGCCACCGGCGTGCGCCGCGCCAGAATGGGCCGCACCGGAGTGCCCTGAAGCGGACGGCGCCGGAACCGAGCTGTTGGCAATGTACACCGCGGCCTGCGTGCGCCGTTCAAAGCCCAGTTTTGCCAGTAGCGAGGACACGTAGTTCTTGACGGTCTTCTCCGCCAGGAACATTTCGGCAGCGATCTGCCGGTTGGTCAGGCCGCCGCCCACCAGCTCGAGGACGCGCCGCTCCTGCGGCGTGAGGCCGGCTATCCTGGGATCCACCTGCTGGGGTGTGACGAGGCTTTCCACGATGCTCGCCGCCACGCCGTCGTCGAACAGTGACTCACCGGCGGCCGCCCGGCGCAGGGCGCCGATCAGATCGGTGCCCCCAATCTCCTTCAGGACGTATCCCCTGGCTCCGGCGAGTACGGCACCGCGCAGGGCCTGCTCATCGTCAAAGCTCGTCAGGATCAGGCAGTTCAGGTTCGGATCCACGGACCGGACGTCCCGGCAGACTTCGATGCCCGTTCCGTCCGGAAGGCGGGCATCCAGCACACTGACGTCGGGATGCAGGGCAGGAATGCGCCGGGTGGCCTCGACAGCGGAACCGGAACTGCCCACGACCTGGAAACCCTCTCCTTCCAGAAGCTCCTGGAGCCCCCGCCTGACGAGTTCGTGATCGTCGAGGATGAACACACGGATGAGGCCGGTGTGCATGTCCTGCGCGGAGGGACCTAGGTCTGCCCGAGGAATCATGGTCCTCCTGTCCGGCGGCCGGAGCTGCCATAATCGGTCCGCACCCGGCTTGCCGGAGCGGTGCAGATCCCATTATCTCTGTCCGGACCCGGTTTCCGTCATCCGGCCCTGCAATTCTCGTTGACGGCGCTAAGGGCAACAAGGGTCCTTGGACCCACAGCGGCCATGACTTTAGGCCCTAGCGAAGGCGGGTTCCGGCACACATCCTTGAATGGGACCTGCCGGTCCGTCGGGAGGCCCTCCCGCGATATCCGCCCTCGAAAGGGGAAGCCATGAATGAGGCCAAGGACGTCCGGACGATCATTGTTGGAGTCGATGGCTCAGAGGCGTCGGTGGAGGCCTTGAAGCAGGGACAAGGACTGGCGGACAGGCTTGGAGCACAGCTCGTCGCAATGGCATGCTGGGATTACCCGCCCGTGTACGACGGGTACGTGGCCATGGGAATCAACGACTTCGATGTGCGTGCCGGGGAGATCCTCCAGGAAACAGTGGCCAAGGCGTTCGGGACGGAAACACCGCCCAACGTCGAGACCAAGCTGGTGCAGGGACGCCCACGGAATACTCTCATTGATGCGAGCCGTGATGCCGACATGCTCGTTGTCGGAAGACGCGGCCACGGCGGCTTCGGCGGCCTGCTGCTGGGCTCGGTGAGCTCTGCCTGCGTAGCCCACGCGCATTGCCCGGTACTGGTTGTGCACACCCCCGAAAAACGCTGACGGTTCTACTGATGGCTCTCTAGCGGAGCGGGCTACTCGAACGCGGCAGCGAAGCGGGCTACTCGAACGCGGCGCGCCGGGGATCGGACAGCCGAGTATTCCACATGTCCGGCTTCTTGACCTTGAACCGTCGGCCGGTGAGTGCCTTGGGCGCCAGCCGTACGTAGTAGTCCTTGTCGCCGGGCTGCCATGGTTCCAGGAACAGGGCGTCCACTTCGTCCTTTTCCTCCTGGGTTTCGATGAGCTCGGCTTCGCCGCGGGCAACCACGCTCCAGGCCATCTCTTCATGGGCGTCGTAGCCGTCAATTTCAAAAGCCACGGGCTTGGCCGTCATGGCTGCCCACAGCTTGGTTCCGCCGGCCGTCCGGAAAACGACAGTGCGGCGCTGGAGCACGAAATTAACCGGGAAGATTTCCGGGTGGCCATCGACAATGAGCGCTATCCTCCCGACCACCTCGGTGTCGAGCAGTACCCAGCACTGGTCAATGGACAACTGGCCCTCGGGCGGCGTCATGGTGTTCATGTCAACCCACGTTACGGTCCCTCCGGCGTGCCCATTAGGGCCATAGGGCCCCTAGCGGCACCCCGGCAGCCTCTGCTACCGGCCGGGAAGCCCCTGCTACCAGGGGCTGGGCTTGTAGTCCTTGAGGAAGACGCCGTACTGGTCTTCGCCGTTTTCTCCCATGACAATCGGATCGTAGACCCTCGCTGCACCGTCCACGAGGTCCAGCGGAGCATGGAAGCCTTCCTCCATGAGCCTGACCTTGGTGTAATGCGGACGCTCATCAGTGATCCATCCGGTGTCCACGGCGGTCATCAGGATGCCGTCGGAATCGAGCATTTCCTGCGCGCTGGTGCGGGTCATCATGTTTAGCGCCGCTTTGGCCATGTTGGTATGGGGGTGGCCCGGACCCTTGTATGCGCGTGAGAACTGCCCTTCCATGGCGGAAACGTTCACGATGTACTTCCGGTGCGCGGTGGAGCGCTTCATGGCGGCACGCAGACGGCTCACGAGCAGGAAGGGCGCCGTCACGTTGCAGAGCTGAACTTCGAGCATCTCCAGCGGGTCCACTTCATCCACCACCTGCGTCCAGCTGTTGATGGTGGCCAGGTCAGGAACCAGCCCGCCGGCGTCGATGGCCGTGCCGGTGGCTATCCGTTCCAGCGAAGCCGAACCCGTAGAGAGTGCCAGGGATGTGATGGCGTCGCCGGCCAGGACCGGGTGTTCCATGACGCTGCTGGCAAGGGCCAACGGGTGCTTGTCGTGGGCGTGGCCGAAGGTCACCAGTTCCGGTCCGCCGTTGGCAGCGTCGAGGGCGGCCGGCAGGGGCTCGTCCTCTGCATCGACCAGCGGCTTGTAGGCGTTGCCGGAGCGGCGGACCGTCTGGGCCGCATTGTTGATGATGATGTCCAGCGGGCCCGCGGCGTCGAGGGAATCCGTCAGGGCCATTACCTGGGAGGGATCACGAAGGTCGATGCCCACGATCCTGAGCCGATGGAGCCACTCACCGCTGTCCTCCATCGCGGCGAAGCGTCGGGCCGCATCTTTCGGGAACCGGGTGGTGATGGTGGTGTGGGCACCGTCCCGCAGCAGCCGCAGGGCGATGTACATGCCGATTTTGGCGCGACCTCCCGTAAGGAGGGCACGCCGGCCGGTGAGGTCCGTCCGCGCGTCGCGCTTGCTGTGGCTGAACGCAGCGCACTCAGGGCACAACTGGTGATAGAAGGCATCAACCTGCGTGTAGTGATTCTTGCAGATGTAGCACGGGCGGGACCTGATGAGGTGTCCGGCCACCTTGCCGGTCGCAGAGGGTTCCAGCTTGTTCCCGCGGGTTTCGTCATCGATCCGGTCCGGCGCTGCCGTAGCCGTCTGGGCGATGACTGCGCGATCGGACTCTGCGATCAGGTCGCGCTTGGTGACCCGGCGGTGGCGTTTGACAGCCTTGAACATCTTGCCCGTGGCGCGTCGAACCGAGACGTAGTCCGGGTGCTCCTCGTCATAGGCGTGGATGGTGTTAAGAACCTTGAGGCAGGCCTGGATGTCCTCAGGCGTCAAATCGGAGGAGTTCATTGATCCAATTTTACAGCCTGGGAATCCTTCGGCCTGCCGTCAAGGTTCAGCGGCAGCGGCGTGGTCGCCTAGTCGTTGCTGGATACTCCCACGGCCGCAGCGTGGGCTTCCCCTACTTTGGCCGCGGAGTCCCGGGCAGCCGGGTAGTTCTCCGTTGCCGCTTTGATCGCGTTGGGCACCAGGTGGAGGTTGGCGGCTGACAACGCACGTTCGGCCTCGTCCGGTTCAGGAACCGCCTGCCCCTTGGAAAGCACCGTGATGCCCGATTCGGTGACCTTGAAACCGCGGGCGCGGTCGCGCTCCGGATCCAGGCCGATCGCTGCACCGGCGGGCACCTTGACGTTCTTGTCGATGATGGCGCGGTTGACCACGGCACCCTCGCCGATCTGGACCTTGTCCATCAGGACCGAATCCACTACGCGGCTCGCCGTGCCCACATAGACGTCGTTGGACAGGACTGAGCCTTCCACGATGCCGCCGGAAATCACCACGCCGCTGGCCACGATGGAATCGAGGGCCGTACCCACGGTGTTGCCCTGGCCGCGCACGAACTTTGCCGGCGGGGAGATGCTCTGCCGCGTGTAGATGGGCCATTCCGAGTTGTACAGGTTGAAGACCGGCATGGGGGAAATAAGGTCCATGTGGGCGTCGTAGAAGGAATCGATGGTGCCGACATCGCGCCAATAAGTACGGTCCCGTTCGGTGGAACCGGGAATATCATTCAGCGTGAAGTCATAAACGCCTGCTTCACCCTTATTGACGAAGTAAGGAATGATGTCGCCGCCCATATCGTGCTTGGTGTCGAGGCGCTCGGCATCCACGTGCAGGGCGTCCACCAGGGCGTCCGCATCGAAAACGTAATTTCCCATGGATGCCAGGAACTGCGTGGGATCTGCTGCCAGCCCGGGGGTTGAGGACGGCTTCTCCACAAAGGCGGCGATCTTCTGGGGATTCTCCTGGTCCACCTCGATGACACCAAACTGGTCGGCCATGTTCAGCGGCTGGCGGACTGCGGCCACTGTGGCTTTGGCCCCGCTTGCGACATGCTGCTCAACCATCTGTGCGAAGTCCATGCGGTAGACGTGGTCGGCGCCCACCACAACGACGATGTCGGGGTTGGCGTCGTGGATCAGGTTCAGGGACTGGTAGATCGCGTTGGCACTGCCGAGGAACCAGCTCTTGCCTACGCGCTGCTGCGCGGGGACGGAGGCGATGTAGTTTCCCAGCTGCGTGGACATTCTCCATGTTTCGGAAATATGCCGGTCCAGGCTGTGGGATTTGTATTGCGTGAGCACCACAATCTGCAGATAGCGGGAATTCACGAGGTTGGACAGCGCGAAGTCGATTAGCCGGTAGCTCCCGGCAAAGGGTACGCCGGGTTTGGCCCTGTCAGCCGTCAGTGGCATGAGCCGGTTGCCCTCGCCGCCTGCGAGGACAATAGCCAGGACTTTCTTATTCAACGGCATGGTGGTCGCTCCTGTACGCCTTCGTAACTTCCCCAAAAAGTCCGGCACGCCCGGACTCCTTCACACTAGAACAGATACGCCGTAAGGACTACCTTGGGTATCGTGCGAATAGACATTGTGACTAAAGAGTTCCCGCCCGAGATTTACGGTGGCGCCGGGGTCCATGTGGCTGAATTAAGCCGTGTGCTGGCCAAGCATGTGGATTTGCAGGTGCGGGCCTTCGGGGCGCCCCGGGATCCCGACTACCACGGGGCGAAGGTGACGTCCTATTCGGTCCCGGAGGATCTGGGTGCCGCGAACGCCGCCGTGCAGACGCTCGGTGTGGATCTGCGCATCGTGCCGGATATCGCGGGAGCTGACCTTGTGCATTCGCACACCTGGTATGCCAACATGGCGGGCCACCTGGCATCGCTGCTTCACGGCATCCCGCACGTGCTGAGCGCCCACAGCCTCGAGCCGCTGCGGCCCTGGAAGGCTGAACAGCTTGGCGGCGGCTATGCCCTGTCCTCCTGGGTGGAAAAGACCGCATACGAGGCCGCGGCCGCCATCATCGCCGTGTCCGAAGGGATGCGCCAGGACATCCTCCGCAGCTACCCGGACGTCGATCCCGCCAAGGTGCGCGTGGTCCACAACGGCATCGATGTCGAACTCTGGAACCGTGATGAGGGCGAGGACGCCGTCCGTGCCCTGGGCATCGACCCCGGACTGCCCAGTGTGGTCTTCGTCGGCCGCAACACCCGCCAGAAGGGCGTTCCGTACCTGCTCCGTGCCGCCGCCAAGCTGCCCGCGGGTGTCCAGCTTGTGCTCTGCCTCGGCACAGCGGATACCCCGGAACTCGCAGCGGAAACCGCCCGCCTGATCGAGGAGCTGCAGAGCCAGCGCAACGGAGTCGTCCTGATCGAGCGAATGCTGCCCCGGCACGAGCTGATCCAGGTGCTCAGCCACGCAACCGCTTTTGCCTGCCCGTCCATCTACGAACCGCTGGGGATCGTCAACCTCGAAGCCATGGCCTGCGGTGCAGCAGTCGTGGCCAGCGCCACCGGCGGCATCCCGGAGGTTGTCCAGCATGGCGAAACCGGCCTGCTGGTGGAGTTGGAACAGGTCACTGACGGCACCGGGACCCCGCTGGACCCGGAGAAGTTCGTCAACGAATTCGCAGCTGCCCTCACCGAAGTCGTGTCCGATCCGGAGCGTGCCCGCGCCATGGGACAGGCGGGCCGCCGCCGCGCCGAGGAGCACTTCTCCTGGGACTCCATTACGCAGACCACCCTTGAGGTGTACCGCTCCGTCCTTGCCTGATCAGCAACGAACGACGACGGCGCCGCTCCCTCCCGGGGGGCGGCGCCGTCGTCGTCTTATCGTTGTGCCCGGGCGGTACGCCGGGGTTAGCGGCGCGGAGCCTTCGTGTCACGGGCCTTCCGGGCCAGGAGGACCTTTTCGTCAACCGGGGCCTTGCCGTCGGCGCGCTGGGTCCTGAAGAACGCACGGGCCTCGTCCTGGCGTGTCTTTTCTGCTCCGGTGGCAATTGCCGCGCGGAGATGCTCCGGGCCGTAGCCGAAGGCATCCACCAGGTCCAGGGCATGCGGGCGGATCTTGACCAGGAGGCGGTTGATGTAGTCGCCCACAGTGCGCGCCCGCTGCATCGACAGGCGACCGTTCATGAGGTACCAGGACAGGTTCTTCTCGATGAGCGAGAGTCCGAACAGATCCCGGAGCCAGGTCAGCACCCGCTTGGTGCCCGGGTCCTTCACGTCGGCCAGGGCTTCCGTGAAGGCTTCCCACTGCAGAAGCTCCGCGTGGGCCTGCGCCGCCTCAATCAATTCGTGCTGGTGCTGGTTGAAAGCCGCAGCGGCCTTCTGCTGCGGCAGCTTGTTGGTTCCCTTGAGTGCTGCTCCGGCCTCGGCAACCATGGTCTGCACCCTGTCCGTCAGCAGCAGCCGCTGGGTGTCCTCGTCCCGGAGTGCAATGGCCGCCTTCTGCACCGAGCCCGTGTCGGCCATGAACTGCGCGACCTGGCGAAGCCCGGTCCGGTGTACCGCGGCGCCGGCCGCCTGGCTCACTACGTAGCGTGCCAGCACCCCGACGTCCACGTTGCGGAATTCCTTCGCGTAGTCCGCGAGGAGCCGCTTGGCCACCAGCTGGAGGAGCACGGTGTTGTCGCCTTCAAACGTGACATACACGTCCAAGTCCGCCCGGAGGGAAGCGAAACGGTTCTCGATCAGGAACCCTGCGCCGCCGCAGGCCTCGCGGCACTCCTGCAAAGTATCCAGGGCGTGCCACGTGCTGAGCGGCTTGAGTGCGGCGGCCAGTGTCTCGAGGTCCTGGCGGTCCTCGTCGGTGTCGTGTGCACCCGAGAAGACGTCGTCGAATTTCTGCAGCAACTGTTCGTGGGCGAAGCCTGCGGCATAAGTGGTGGCGAGCCGGGTGAACAGCCGCCGCTGATGACGCTGGTAGTCGAGCAGCACTTCTTCGTCAGTGTGCGAGGAGGCGTTGAACTGGCGGCGCTCAGTGGCGTACTGGATGGCGGTCTTGAGGGCCAGCTTGCTGGCAGCCACCGCGGCACCGTCCAGGGAGACGCGGCCCTGGACGAGGGTGCCCAGCATGGTGAAGAAGCGACGGCCCGGGCTGGCAATGGGAGAGGTGTAGGCCCCGTCGGCGTCAACGTTGCCGTACCGGTTGAGCAGGTTGGCCCGCGGTACGCGGACGTTGCTGAAGTGCAGCCGGCCGTTGTCGATGCCGTTCAGCCCGCCCTTGACGCCGTCGTCCTCTCCACCGATGCCCGGCAGGAACTCCTTGGTCTTCGGGTCCCGCAGGTCCACGTAGAACGCGTGGACCCCGTGGTTCACGCCGCGGGTCACCAGCTGGGCGAACACCACGGCGCCGAGACCGTCGATGGCGGCATTTCCTATGTAGTCCTTCCAGGCGGCACGGAAGGGCGTGTTGATGACGAATTCCTGCGTGGCCGGGTCAAAGGTCGCCGTGGTGGCAATGCTGGCCACGTCGGAGCCGTGCCCGGTTTCCGTCATCGCGAAACAGCCGGGAATGTCCATGTTCATAATGCCGGGCAGCCACTTGGCATGGTGCTCCTCGGTGCCCAGGTGCATCACAGCCGAACCGAACAGCCCCCACTGGACGCCAGCCTTGATCTGCAGCGACGGATCGGCTGTGACGAGTTCCTCGAACCCGGCGATGTTCCCGCCGTGATCATCCGAACCACCCAGTGATTCGGGGAAAGCGCGATGAACGGCACCGTTCTCCACCAGGTACTGGAGCTGGCCGAACGTGCGCTTCCGGTGCTCGGTGTGGGTGAGGCCTTCGGTCTTGTGCAGTTCGGGACGGCCTGAAAGGTCGCGCGAATGCCGGCGGATGTGGGCCCACTTGCCCAGGAGCTGCTCGCCCAGCGCAGCGACGTCGACGGCGGGCGCCGCGTCGGCATGGTGGTGTGCGCTCCCGGCGGGGCGGCGCGCCTGGCTGGCGGCGCGGTCAACTACGTCAGTCATGTCGATTCCTTCTTTGGTTCTGACAATTCACTAGGGGTTTGGATTGTGGGGGTCCAGGGTCTCCAGCTCCGGGGCAATCCCGACGCACAGCCAGGCGGTGATCTGGCGGGCCATGGTTTCCTGGTCGGGTTTGCCAGGCGACTCCGGCGCGGCGAGCCACTGTTCGCCGGCGTTCCGGACGAGCCCGATTGCCGCGGTGGGCCAGTAGCCGATCACGGCTTCCTTGCCGGTGCCCAGGTGTGCGCGCATGGGCCGGGCGATCATGTCACGGACCTCTTCGAAGAAATGGCCGAGCGCGCCTGTTGCCGCCATGCCGCCGATGGCTGTTCCGGATTCTCCTGCCGAGTACGTGGTGACGAATGTGTAGACGTTGGGGCTGGTTTCCGCCATTTGAAGGTAGGCGGACACCATGGCCAGAAGCCCCTCCCGGGGCGTCTGGGCGCCCTTGGCGGCCTCGTGGATGCGGCGTTGCATCTGGCTTATCACCACCTCGCCGACAGCCTGCTGCAGCCCCGCCTTGTCGCCGAAGTAGCGGTAGAACACGGACTTGGACGTCCCGGCGGCGGCGGCGATGTCCTCCATGGAAGCGTCGCTGCCCAGTGCATGGACCGCTTTCCGTGCGGACTTGATGAGTTCGCGACGGCGCTCCGCCCGGTGGGACTGCCAGCGGGCGGCGCGTCCGTCAATTGCTGAGCCGCTTGCGGCGGAACTGGCTGGAGCGCCGTGGCCGGGGGAGTTGCCACCCCTGGAAACGCCAGGGTCGGCGGGAAGGATGTTCACGATACCCAGCGTATCAGGTACGCTGGGTATCGGTAATCAGCGTTGAGCAAAAGGAGAGAGCACATGTCCTTTAACGGACAGTCCGCCACCGGACCAGATGAATCAGCCGCAGCCCCCGCAGCCACACCCGGCGCAGGCCTGCTGCGCAAGGCTGTGGTCGTGGGCGGAAACCGGATTCCGTTTGCCCGGACCGGCGGCGCGTACACCAAGTCCTCGAACCAGGACATGCTGACCGCAGCCCTGGACGGCCTGATTGCGCGTTTCGGCCTCGCTGATGAACGGATCGGCGAGGTTGCCGCAGGCGCTGTGCTCAAACACTCCCGCGACTTTAACCTCACCCGCGAGGCGGTGCTGGGCTCGGCACTCTCCGCGGAGACTCCTGCCTATGATCTCCAGCAGGCGTGTGCCACGGGACTCGAGACGGTCCTCGGCCTTGCCAACAAGATCAAGCTCGGACAAATCGATTCGGCCATTGCCGGTGGAGTCGACTCCGCGTCCGATGCGCCCATCGCCGTGAGTGAGGGCCTGCGCGAGGTCCTGCTGGACCTCAACCGCGCCAAGACCCTGCCCCAGCGCCTGAAGGTCCTGGGCCGGCTTCGCCCCAAGGACCTGGCGCCCGACGCACCCAATACGGGGGAGCCCCGGACGGGGCTTTCGATGGGCGAACACCAGGCCCTCACCACCGCGCAGTGGAAGATTACCCGCGAGGCCCAGGATGAGCTCGCATATAACAGCCACCGCAACCTCGCGGCCGCTTACGATGCCGGCTTCTTCGACGATCTGCTCACGCCGTACCGCGGACTGAACCGGGACTCGAACCTCCGCGCCGACACAACACGTGAAAAACTGTCCACGCTCAAGCCCGTTTTCGGTAAGAACCTGGGCGCCGAAGCAACCATGACGGCCGGCAACTCCACCCCGCTCACTGACGGCGCGTCCACCGTGCTGCTCGCCTCGGAGGAGTGGGCGGACGCCCACGAACTTCCCAAGCTCGCGACGGTTGTTGACGGCGAGGCGGCCGCCGTCGACTTCGTCCATGGCAAGGACGGACTGCTGATGGCGCCGGCCTTCGCGGTGCCCCGCCTGCTGGCCCGCAACGGTCTGACGCTGGATGACATCGATTTCTTCGAGATCCATGAAGCATTTGCCGGCACAGTCCTCAGCACGCTGGCAGCGTGGGAAGACGAAGAATTCGGCCGCACCCGCCTCGGCCTGGACGGTCCGCTGGGCAGCATCGACCGGGCCAAGCTGAACGTGAACGGTTCCTCGCTGGCAGCCGGGCACCCCTTCGCCGCGACCGGAGGGCGGATCGTGGCCACGCTGGCCAAGATGCTTCACGACAAGGGGCAGGTGGACGGCCGACCGGCCCGCGGCCTGATTTCCATCTGCGCTGCCGGCGGCCAAGGCGTCGTCGCCATTCTTGAAGCATCCTAGGGAGACCGGAATGACGGACAAGTACACACAATTCGTATCCCGTGGCATCGGGAAGGACGTTGCCAAGAAGCTTGGCTTGCCGCAGCCAGTGGTGCTCAGGCGCTACCAGCCAGGGCAGCCCCTTGTCACGGGGCCGATCCTGGTCCAGGGCTCCAGCAACGGTGCTGACGAGCTTGCGGCCGCCCTCCTGTCCTGGGACCTCGATGTCCGGAGGCATGCGGTGCCCCGGGAGAAGCTGGGCGCCATCATTTTGGTGCTGGATGAACTGGCCCACCCTGAAGAACTTGAACGGCCGGTTCTCTCGGCGGCGGCGTCCGTTCGGGATCTGGCACCAAATGCCCGCGTCGTGACGGTGTCCCGTACACCGGCGAGCGCGCCGGGGCCCGCTTGCGCAGCAGCGCGCCAGGGAGTTGACGGCCTGCTGCGATCCCTGGCCAAGGAACTGCGTGCCGGCGCCACCGCCAACGGCATCGTTCTGGCAGACGGGGTGACCACCACGAGTCCCAGCTCCCTCGGAGCTCTGCGCTTCTTCCTGTCCGGCCGGTCAGCCTTTGTCGACGGCCAGTCCCTCACCGTCACATCCGGGGAAGGTCAGCTCCCCGCCGATCCTGAAAAACCCCTTGCCGGCAAGGTGGCCGTGGTGACCGGGGCCGCACGGGGCATCGGCGCGGCCATCGCCCGCACGCTCCACCGTGACGGTGCCACCCTGGTGGTCGTGGACATCCCCGCAGCCGGAGACCACCTGGCCGCGGTAGCAAACGCGGTCCGCGGGACGGCGCTGCAGCTGGACATCAGCCGGGAGGACGCCGGGCAACGGATCATCGAGCATGCGGTGGGCAGGCACGGGCGCCTGGACATCGTGATCCATAACGCGGGAATCACCCGGGACAAGCTCCTCGCCAACATGGACCAGGGCCGCTGGAGTTCCGTCCTTGCCGTGAACATCGCAGCCCAGTTGCGCATCAATGAGGCGCTGCTGGCGTCCGAGCACTTCCGCAGTTCCCCGCGGATTGTGTCGGTCGCCTCCACCAGCGGTATTGCCGGCAACCGCGGCCAAACGAACTACGCGGCGTCCAAGGGCGGCGTCATTGGAATGGTCCGCGCCACGGCCCCCCTTCTTGGGGAGCACCATGGCTCCATCAACGCCGTGGCGCCGGGCTTCATCGAAACCGAGATGACTGCCCGGATTCCCTTTGCGACGCGGGAGGTGGCCCGGCGCCTGAACTCCCTGCAGCAGGGAGGGCAACCCGGGGATGTTGCGGAAGCCATCGCCTTCCTTGCCAGCGACGCCGCGGGCGGCATCACCGGTGAGGTGCTGCGGGTGTGCGGCCAGAACCTGGTGGGCGCATGACCGGTGCCCAGCCCGTAATCCTCGGGGACATGCCGTCGCTGTCCAAGCTCTACGTCAATGCCGCGGCCACCGCAGCCAGGCGTCGGGTGCTCGGTACCGGCACGGGGATCTCGCTGCCTCCCTGCGGACACGAGGTCAGGGGAGTGGTGGCCGATGTGGGCAACCTCACCGCCTTCCAGCACCTGGTGGGTGAGACAGCAAGCGACACCCTGCCTGCCGGTTTCATTCACGCCCTCGCCTTCCCGGTATCAATGAGTGTGATGAACCGTGACGACTTCCCGTTGCCGCTGCTGGGAATGGTGCACTTGAAGAACAAGGTGGAACAGCACGGAACCATCCTGTTCACTGAAGCGCTGGACATTACCTCTTGGGCTGAGAGCCTGCGCGGCCACCGCGCCGGCACGCAGGTTGACATCGTGGCGGAGGTCCGGCGATCCGGGGACGCCAAGGTCCTCTGGAAGGGAACGTCCACGTATCTGGCCAAAGGTGTCTTCCTGCCGGGCATAGACAAGCCGTCGGTCCCTGCCCCGCCCGCAACGTTCTCGGCGCCAGACCCTACGGCACTGTGGGAGTTGGGTGTTGACACCGGCAGGGCGTATGCGGCCGTATCCGGCGACTTCAACCCCATTCACCTCAGTGTCCTCTCGGCGAAAGCGCTGGGCCTGCGGCGGTCCATAGCGCACGGCATGTACCTCGCCTCGCGGGCGCTGGCCGACGTGGGCGCCGTGAAGGGGGAATCCTTCAGTTGGGAGGTGTCCTTCGAAACGCCGGTGTTCCTGCCGGCGCGGGTGGCACTGGACATCAGCTCGGTCGATTCCCCGTCGGGCGCCTGGCAGCACTCCGACTATGCCGCGTGGAATCCGCGGTCGGGCCGGAGGCACTTCAGCGGGAGCGTAACGGCGCTCCAGGGTCAGGACTGACCGGCCGTGACCACCCTGAGAATGCGGTGCAGGTTCAGCACGATTGATTCCGCGGCGCTGGGGGCATCCGGGTTGACGTCATCGGATGCCATCCGGTCAGCCAGGGCGTCCACGGCGGCAGTGGCCGCCTCAATCAGTTCGTTTTGCCGGTCAGGGCGCTCGTCTTCCATGGACCTGAGGACCTCGCTGACCGCCGCCAATGCATCCGCCAGCGGCTCGCTGTAGGGAAGCGGAATGACGAAGGGGACGTCCTTGTCCCAGATGACATCGGCCAGCACTTCGGTCATGTCCTGAATGTGGAAGGTCACGCGCTCGAGGCCCCTGAGGTCCTTGAAGTCCCGGTCCAGATCGTGAGGGTGGAGGCGGCGCCGCGGATTGACCTGCCTGCTGGCATCGGCCTTCTGGACGGCGGCCCGGACGGCACGGGCCGATTGGGCGAGCTCGTCCGATCGCGCTGCCCAGTCCTCGTGCTCGGGCGGCCACGTTTCCCGCATCGCTTCGCCCATGTCCGAGAGCTGCTTGGCGAGCGCCCACCGGAGTTCGGCAAGGCTGAGCGCGGCGGCTTTGAAATGCAGGGGCGGGAAAACCAGCATGTTGACGGCTATGCCCACCACGACTCCTACGCCCATCTGCAGGAGGTAGCCGAAGGAGAAGTCGTCCGGGTTGTTGCCGCCCACAAGTAGGACCAGAAGCGCCGCCGTCGGAATCCAGTCACGCCCCGCTCCGAGCCGCGGCAGCCCGGCGAGCAGGACACCCAACCCCATGACAATCGCCACCGTCACCGGCGAAGGGTCGGTGACACTCACGAGCAGGAAGGCCAGGCCAATGCCGATCCCGAGCCCCACGAGCGTCTGCACCCCTTGCTTCATGGAACCCGACACGTTTTCGTACATTGCCACGAGGGCACCGAGCGGGGCGTAGTAGGGATACTGGGCTGCGGCACCCGGCATCAGGGGTGCAATGAGGAATGCCAGGCCGGCGGCGAGTCCTGCCTTGGCAGCCAGCTGGAGGCGGGGTCCCGCAACTGCTACGGCCACACTGTCCGTCACGGACTGCCGTATCTTGCCAACCCGCGACGGGGCGGCCTCGTCCTGCTGTTTTGTATTTACCATTTGGGCCCACGATAAAGGTGCATGGCAGGTGCTACAAATGGACAAACCTACTCACGGGTAAGTGCCGGCCGGCATTGCCTGCGCGGCGGAGGCCGCAGCTTGCCGTGCCGCGTGTGCCAGCCTGTGGGCGCGGCCGGGTGTTCTGCCTTCCTCCTGCGTCCCCGGAATGTAGCCGAAAGCGAGATCGTAGGCGGGGTCCGCAAAGCCCAGCGCGGCATTGGCACCCTCGTGGCCGAACGCCCGATGGCTGCCGAAGTTCCGGCTGGGGTGCGGCTTCATGAAGACCACCGCGAAAGCGTTGTCGAGTCCCGAGGTGCGGTCCAGGCCCCACACCTGCTCTTCGGACATGATCCGGACGGTTTCCGGCTCCAGGAACGCAGGACCGCCGTCAGCGCCCGTGGTGGCGGCGGCGTAGAGCCGGGCCAGGCCTTCAGCGGATCCCACGCCTCCGGCGCTGCTCATGCCGTGCTCGCGAATGACCCGGTGGTTGGGGAGCTCCATGACTGTGCCCACTGCCGCGTTGCCGTTGAGCCCCTCGAGGCCCAGAGGGTCCAGCCACGGCTGGCCGGGATCGACGGCGTACAGCACGTCCCGGTAGCGGGACTCCTGGTCCTCCGGCAACCCCAGGAAGAAGTCGATGCCGAACGGCTGCCTGATGCGGGAGCCGTACAACTCCTGAAGGGTGCTGCCGGAGACCCGGCGGCAGAGTTCCTCCATGATGATGCCGATGGTGAGGGCGTGGTATCCGAACGTGGCGCCGGGCCGCCACAGCGGTGCCGTAGCTGCAAGCTTCCGCGCTGCGGCCGCCGTCGTGAATTCACTGAGCGCCAGGCCGCCTTCCACCCCCAGCAGCCCTGCGCGGTGGGACAGCGCCTGCCGCACGGTGATCTCCTCTTTTCCATGGGCAGCGAACTCAGGCCAGTAGTGAGCCACGGTACGGTCAAGGTCCAGCAATCCGTCCTGGACCAGGAGTGCGACGACGAAGGCGGCCACGCCTTTGGAACAGGAGTAGGCGCCCGTGATCGAATCCTCCGCCAGGTGGGCGCCGCCGCTAAGGTCCACCACTTTCAGGCCCGCACGATAGACGGAGACCTGGGCGCTGTACTGCGGGTCGTTCCCGAGGAACGACTCAAACAGGTCCCTGACCGCTTGGAATTCGGGCAGGGCAAAACCGGACGAAAGTGGCATGCGACAACACTAGCGGCGTGCGGATGACGACGGCGATCAGCTTGCGCCGTGTCCCGCGGTAACTTCCTCGCCGCTTCGGACGGGGCCGGGTGCCGTGCCGTCTCCGAAGGGTCGGCCGCCCAGTGACTCCCGGCCGTGCGCTGTCAGCCATCCGGACAGGTCCGGCCCCTGCGGAACGATCCCGGTAGGGTTGATGTCCTCGTGGACGATGTAGTAGTGCTGCTTGATCTGCACGAAATCGATGGTGTCGCCGAAGCCGGGCGTCTGGAACAGATCACGGGCATAGCCCCACAGCGCAGGCATCTCGCTCAATTTTTGCCGGTTGCACTTGAAATGGCCGTGGTAGACGGCATCGAACCGGACCAGCGTGGTGAACAGCCGCACATCGGCTTCCGTGATGGTGTCTCCCACGAGGTACCGCTGGCCGGTGAGGCGTTCCTCCAGCCAGTCCAGGGCGGTCCAGAGGCGGGTGTACGCAGCGTCGTAGGCATCCTGTGAGCCGGCAAAACCGCAGCGGTAGACACCGTTGTTCACTTCGGTAAACACCCTTTTGTTTACTTCGTCGATCTCCTCCCGGAGGTGCGCAGGATAGAGCTCCGGGGCGCCCGTCCGGTGGAATGCAGTCCACTCAGTGGAGAAGTCCAGCGTTATTTGCGGGAAATTGTTGGTGACAACGGCGCCCGACGGCACGTCTACGACCGCCGGCACGGTGATTCCCCGGGGGTAGTCGGGGAACCTCCGCAAATAAGCGTCCTGGATCCGTTCGATGCCGAGGACCGGATCAACACCGCCCGGGTCCAGGTCGAAGGTCCAGGACCGTGCGTCATGCGTGGGCCCGGGCTGCCCAAGGGATATGGCATCCTCAAGACCCAGTAGCCGGCGTACGATGACAGTTCTGTTGGCCCAGGGGCAGGCGCGGGCGGCGATGAGGCGGTAGCGTCCCGCCTCCGCCGGCCAGCCGGGTTCCCCGTTGCGGCCCGGCTCGCCGTCCCTCGTGATCCGGTCCTCGATGTAGTTGGTGTCACGGGTGAACTCCTCACCTCCGGTCACATAGGACCCCCTGGTGCTGAACCCCGGATCGGAGGAATGGTCGGCGGTCGGGCGGGAATCGGTAGTCATGGTTACACCTTATTGGCCGGCCGGCGCCAGCACGTGCGCCATGGGCTGCCAGGCCACCCACCAGGAACCGCCAACGACGGCCGCGAAGAGGAGGATCCAGATGACGGCGGGCACCGAGGTGGCCCGGTAGAGAAGATGTGCGTCCGACGTGGACAGCCTGTCCCGACGCCGCAAGTGGACGTTCGAGAGCTTCGACAGATCACGGACGGCAGCAACCAGCAGCGCCAGGCCCAGTGCAATGACGACGTGGCCGGTGAACTGGGGCGGGACGAAGAGAACCAGGAGTGAGCAGCCCAGGACTGCTGCAAAGGTGATGGCCAACCCCATGGCGTTGCGGATGAAGAGGAACGAGCCCAGCAGGATCAGCGTGCCGACGGACATCGCAGCCGGCCCCCAGCCGTTGAAGCCGGACCACACCATGGCGGCTCCCACAACGCCCGGCACGGGGTAACCCCAGAACGTGGACCAGACTGCCGGGAAGCGGCCCCTGCTGTAGGTGGTGGTGGTCCCGGAATGGTCCAGGCTCAGCCTGATGCCGCCAAGGCGCTGACCGGTCATGAGGGCCGCAAAGGCATGCCCCAGCTCGTGGGTGACGGTGGCCAGCAGCCCGAAATAGCGCCAGGAAGCCCGGGGGAGGGACACCACTGTTGCCAGCACGATGACTATCAGCAGTTCGGTCGCCGTTACCTCAGGGGACGGCGACTGCGAGAACCCCGAAACGATCCTTTGCCACAGTGAGCCCGCAACGTCGGTCACGGCCTTGTCCCGGCCTTGCCACTAGCATGATCGATGCAGTAGGGCGTCCACGGGCGGGCTTCCAGCCTGCCTTCTGCTATTGGCTCGCCGCAGACTTCACAGTAGCCGTAACTGCCGTCCGCGATCCGGGCCAGAGCCGCCTCGACCTGCACCAGGGTGGCGCTGCTTTGCTGCAGCAACGCGGAAGCCTGGGAAAGCTCAAAAGCGATAGTGGCGCCCTCGGGATCATGTTCGTCATCAACGTTCGAGTTGTGCCGGGCAGCATTCGCGGAAGTGATG
The DNA here is from genome assembly GCF_000196235.1 of Arthrobacter sp. FB24. Classification (NCBI taxonomy): domain Bacteria; kingdom Bacillati; phylum Actinomycetota; class Actinomycetes; order Micrococcales; family Micrococcaceae; genus Arthrobacter; species Arthrobacter sp. FB24. The sequence continues at coordinate 2,425,014 of NC_008541.1, forward strand.
TCCTCCCGAAGGGCCGGCAGCAACAGCGCTTTCCGGGCGCGCTCTGATTCCAGCAGGATCCTGAACCTCTCGACGTCAACCATAGTGTCCAAGGCTAGCCCGCTACAGGGGCCGAGCCTAAAGAGTGGCCGGGCCCTAAGACCCGTTGCCGCCGGCCCGGGCGGCCGTAGAGTGAAAGTGCGTGAAGACAGTCCATGCCCGGTGTGGGGCCGCCCGCCGGCGGGCGCGCAAGGAGCCAGGGAGGCACCATGAATCTTGTGTCGAAGAAGGACCCCGCCGCAGAGGCCGAAGCCATGGAAGCGGTTGAACGTCATCACACCAACATGCTTAGACGCCTCACGGCGCTCGCAGACGCGGTGACGGGCTCCGTGGAGAAGCATGACGCCTCGGCCGAGCATGATGCACACGAGGTGCTGCTGGAATGGTGCGAGAACGAGCTGGTGCCCCATGCGCTTGCCGAAGAGGGCCCCTTGTACAGCGGGCCGCGGAATTCCGCCGAGGGGAGGCTCCTGGTTGAGGGCATGCTGGCGGAGCACCAGGTGATCGTGGCCCTTGTGGAAGAGCTTCGCGGCGCGCGGGGCGTGGCCGCCGCTGTGGCCGCCGGCGCCATTCAACGCATCTTCGCCTTGCACCTGGACAAAGAGAACCGGCTTCTCATGCCGTTCGTGGCGGCGTCGCCCGAGCTGTCGCTGGCCGAAGCCGTGTCCGGGCTGCACGAACTGGTGGGCGAAGGGCACGCGCATCCGGGTGGAAGCGGGCACGGCTAACATCGCCTGACGGCTGTGGGACGAAAACAGGTGCGGGTGCCGGTGCCATAGCCCGGTGAGCCAATAGAGTAGGGCCATGGCGGATGGAACGGAACAGGACCACACAGGAACAACAGACGAACTGCTCCGCAAGCTGGCGGCAGTACGCGGCGTAAGCACGTCTTTCCGCGGCTGGGACGGTAAGGAACATCCCGTCGCGGCAAGCACGCTGCACAGCGTGCTTGCCGCGCTGGGAGACCGGACCGGGACGCCGGACGAGCTCCAAGACGCCCTTCGCGAGGCGGAACTGGCGCCGTGGCGGAGGCTGCTGCCGCCATCGGTGGTATCGAGAGAAGGTCGCGAAATCCACGTTGCCGTCCATGTCCCGCACGGAACACCCGTCAGGGTGTGGGCGGTAACCGAGGACGGGAACCGCGTTGAGGCCGGCCAGCGCGACAACTGGGAGGATCCGCGGGACGTGGACGGCACGCTCACAGGGCGGGCGTCCTTTGCCATTCCCGGCGATCTGCCCCTTGGCTGGCACACCCTGCATGCCGATGCCGCCGGGGAACTCGCGGAATGTGCCCTGGTCATTACGCCCGAGCGGCTGGAAACCACCAGGCGCCTGGCATCCGAGCGCCATTGGGGGCTCACAGCCCAGCTGTACTCGGTCCGGTCTTCCCGCTCTTGGGGCATCGGCGATTTCTCCGACCTTCTGGACCTTGCCGCGATTGCAGGAGAGGACGGTGCGGGTTTTGTCCTGGTAAATCCCCTGCACGCGGGGGAACCCCGGCCTCCCATTGAGGATTCGCCGTATCTGCCCACCACCCGCCGTTTCTTCAACCCGCTCTATATCCGCGTTGAGGACGTGCCGGAGTACGGATACCTGGACCCTGCATCCAGGGCAGGCATCGAGAAGAACGCGGCATTGCTTCATTCCGCCAATACGGCGGTCGGCCTGCTGGAAAGAAACGTCAGCTACCAAGCCAAACTCGAGGCCCTTGAGCTCATTTTCAAGGTCCGCCGCAGTCCCGGCCGTGCGCGCATGTTTGAGAACTTCTGCGCAGCGGAAGGCAAGGGCATCGATGACTTCGCCCTGTGGTGCACGCTTGCGGAGCGGCTTCCGCCGACGGCGCCCGAGTGGTCCGGCGAGGCACTGTCCCCGGACACCCCGTACTGCGACAATGTGCGGCACGAGCAAGCGGACCGGCTGGAGTTTTACCGCTGGTTGCAGTGGATCTGCGACGAGCAGCTGGCTACCGCCCAGCGGACGGCGAAACATTGCGGGATGGCCATCGGCATCGTCCATGACCTGGCGGTGGGCGTCAAGACCACCGGGGCAGACGCCTGGATGCTTCGCGGCGTGCTCGCCCAGGGCGTCACTGTCGGCGCCCCGCCGGACGTCTTCAACCAGCAGGGACAGAACTGGACCCAGCCGCCTTGGCACCCCGGACGGCTGGCGGCGGCAGGGTACAAACCGTACCGCGACATGCTGCGAACCGTACTCCGCCATGCAGGCGGCATCCGCGTGGACCACATCCTTGGACTCTTCCGCCTGTGGTGGATCCCGGAATTCGCCGGTCCGGACGAGGGCACGTATGTGTACTACGACCATGAAGCCCTCATCGGCATCCTGGCACTTGAGGCCCAGCGGGCCGGCGCGACTGTTGTCGGCGAGGACCTTGGCGTGTTCGAACCCTGGGTCCGTGACTACCTCACGGAGCGGGGCATCCTCGGCACTTCCATCCTGTGGTTCGAACACAATGAAGCGGGCCCGCTGCCGCCCGAAAAGTACCGCCAACAGTGCCTGACCAGCGTCAACACCCACGACCTGCCCCCGACGGCCGGATACCTCGCGGGGGAGCATGTCACGCTCCGCGAAACGCTGGGCCTGCTCCTGCGCCCGGTCGAAGAGGAACGGGCGGAGGCGGCAGCGGAGCAGGAGGCCGTGCTGGCCCTGGTCCGCGAACGGGGGCTGCTCGCGGATTCGTCGGCGGACGTTCAGCGCACCGTCGAGGCGCTGTACGCATTGACCGCCTTGACGCCGTCTGCCCTACTGGGCGTTGCCCTGGTCGACGCCGTCGGTGAGACTCGCACGCAGAACCAGCCCGGAACGGACGCGGAGCACCCGAATTGGCGTATTCCGCTCGCGGGGCCCGGGGGGCCGGTACTGATTGACGACCTGGCGGATAACGCCCGGTTCAATTCGTTGGTCGGGGTGGTCCGGGATGCGCTGAAGCCGTCCGGTTAAGTGCTTTTCCCGCGGAGTTCTACGTTCTGCTAGGGCGCTTGTCGGGCATCGGCCCCGTGCTTATGCCCCGGTTTCCGGCCCGGGATGATCTTCCGCGGGACCGAGGAGCCGCAGTGCCTCCTGGTGCGACTCAAGTTCCCCCGGGCTCACCGCCCGCCCCTGCATAAAGCCTGCGCCGGCCAGCATCCGGCGCAGTTCCGGGAGCGTCCGCGGGGTGGTCACGCCGAGGTGCGCCATGGCGTGGCAGTTTGAACATAGGGGCACGAGATCCGTCACCGGATCCAGCCGGTAGCTGCTGTCCAGCAGCGAAACCGGCGTGGTGTGGTGAACATCGATGAACTCCCTGCCGGCGTCTCCATAGGCGATTTCGAAGGAAAAGCCGCAGGCTGCACAACTTGTTCCGTAGTGGGCGATGCAGGCACGTCGTGCCTCCGGATTTCGTTCGTACCGGTTCACCTCTACCTTGCTGACGGCCCACGCGGGATAGGTCCCGGGCACCGGCAAGGTGGACCCGGAAAGCGGCGGCGGTCCTTCCAGTCGCCAGAGGTCACGGATGCGGGCCTGCGCGGACGGCTCAATGGCCTGCCCGTTACGCACCCTGTTCCAGCGCAGCTCCGGAAGGGCGGTGCTCAGGACTTCCTGCCCGATCTGGTCGCCAAGGGGCAGGAGCGAGTCGAATGCGACCGTCACGGCAGGGGAAGGCGTCCCGCCGGCGGCTGCAGCAGGCGGCGCAGCCCATGGCTGCGGGCGGATCACCACGCCGTGCCCGAGGAGACCGGGCCCGTGCTTTCCCTTGAGCAGCAGCCACGCGTCCCCGCGGGCGGGGACGCCGGCGGGGCGGCTAAAATGCCACTCTCCGTGAGCTTGACCGGCGTCGCTGACCTGCTCGACGACGGACGCGTAGTTCCAGTCGTTCCAGCGGTCAGGGTTCCACACCAGGAAGATGGCTGTCATGCGCCCATTCTTTCAGGGTAATGACGGGACGGACCCGCCGGTTCTCTGACGGGGCAGGTCATCCGGTGACGGATTGAAGCCAGTTCAGTGCTTCGTCCTCGTCCGTGAAGTATTCACTTGGGCAGGCCGGCAGGGGCAGCCCAAGCAGTCCATGCGCGATGACGCGGTCCACGGGGGTGCTGCCCAGGATGGCGAAGGCACTGACAGTCGCTGCAGAGCTGTAGACACGGATCGCTTCACGGCTGACTGAGCCCACACCCGTGATGTCCAGCAGAACCCCGCCGCGGGCGCCGCCGGTCAAGGCCAGCAGCTGTTCCCGGGTGCGGATCCCGTCCTCTTCCGTGACCCGGGCGCCGGGTCGCAGGGTGATGCGCGATACTCCCTCGCGTATATGGCCCACGCAGACGTTGGCCTCGGTGCTGTTGGTCATTGGCTCCCCCGGCGGTGCAGTACTCAGCGCAGCCGGCCGGCTGCAATCTTCCCCGGCATTTCACCGGGAAAGCTGCCCCGGCGTCAATCTAACCGGACCCGGCGTCATTGTCCATCAACCACGCAGTCCCTTCAGTGCGTCATCTGCGGGGGAGGACATGATGCTCCAGCACATAGTCCGCGATCGCCATCGCGGAGGTCGCCGCCGGGGAGGGGGCGTTCCGCAGGAGGGTCACCGGTCCCATCTCCTCGATCGCAAAGTCGTCGAGGAGGCTGCCGTCCAGTGACCATGCCTGCGCGCGGACGCCGGCGGCGGTCTTCGCCGTCAGGTCGTCCATGTGAAGTTCGGGGATGAACCTGCGTGCCTGCCGGAAATACAGCGGCTTGATCAGGGAGGCGGCGATCTCCTGCGCGCCCATCCGCCAGTGTCTCCGGGCCAGCGCCATCGCGCCGGGCCACATGATCGACGCAGCAGTGTCCTGGAAGGACACTTTGCTCCAGCGATAGCCCTCCCGGGCCAGGGCAGGCACGGCGTTTGGCCCCACGTGGATGGTGTCGTAGACGCCGCGGGTGAAGTGGACGCCCAGGAAGGGGAAGCGGGGATCAGGCACGGGGTAAATCATGCCCCTGACAAAGTGTTGTTTCGCGGCTGACAGGTCCCAGTACTCCCCGCGGAAGGGGAGGATCCTGGGCGCCGGAGAAGCGCCCGCAAGTCCGGCAACGACGTCGGACTGTAGCCCGGCGCAGGCGATCAGTCGATCGAAGGTGAATTCGGCGTGGCTGGTGGTGACAAGCACTTTGCCGCGTTCGGCAGTGATGGACACGGCTTCGTGGCCCAGCATGATCCGCCCGCCTGCAGCCCGGATATCCTCGGCCATGGACTCCGTGATGGCAGCAAAGTCGACGACGGCGGTATGCGGTGAGTGGAGTGCTGCCACGCCGGCGACGTGGGGCTCCACCTCGCGCATCGCGTCGGCGCCGAGCCGGCGCAGCCCGGGCACGCCGTTTGCGACCGAGCGGCTTTCAATGTCTGCAAGGGCCGGAAGTTCATCCTCTGTAACGGCAACGACAAGCTTGCCCAGTTCCCGGTACGGCAGGTTCCTCTCCCGGCAGTAGTCCCGCGTAAGCACCCGGCCGCGTTGGCACAGCATGGCTTTCAGTGATCCCGGGGCGTAATAGAGGCCCGCGTGCACCACACCGGAGTTATGCCCCGTCTGGTGCGCGGCAACCCGCTGCTCCTTTTCCAGGACTGTGACGTCCGCCGGCCCGCGACTGCTGAGGGCGCGTGCAATCGCGATTCCGACGATGCCGCCTCCAATAATGCCTATCTGCTCAGTCATTCGTAAGGCCCCCAGACGGGGCATCTTCAGCGGCGTGCAGGACCATCACATCCATGCGTGCCGCCGCAGCGGGGGTTCGGTCCCGCCAGGGCGCTGGACGAGCACCTGGTTGACGCCTGTCAGTCCGTTCTCGAAGCCCAGCGCACTCGCGGCCATGTAGAGCCGCCACACGCGCGCCCGTCCGGGGCTGCTGGTGTGCACGGCGTCATCCCAGTGCTCCTCCAGGTTACGCACCCAGGCGCGAAGGGTCAGGGCGTAGTGCTGCCGCAGCGCCTCGACGTCGAGCACTTCGAGCCCGCCGGACTCCAGCGCACCGATCATGTCCGCAAGGCTGAGCATTTCGCCGTCGGGGAAGACGTACCGGGGTATGAACGAATCAGGGTCCGGGCTCGTTGGGCCCGCGTTCCACGAGATGGCGTGGTTAAGCAGCCTGCCGCCGGGCCGCAGCAGGTTGTGGAGCTGGGAGACGTAACGGGAGATCTGCTCGCGGCCGACGTGTTCGGACATGCCGATGGAGCTGATCGCATCGAACGGTCCGTCGTCCACGTCGCGGTAGTCCTGGACCCGGATGTCCACGCGATCCGTCAGGCCCGCGTCGGCCACGCGCTTGCGCGCCAGCCCTGCCTGTTCATTCGAAAGTGTTACGCCAACGACGTCCACGCCGAAGCGCTGGGCCGCGTGAAGCGCGAAGCTGCCCCAGCCGCAGCCGACGTCCAGTACGCGCATGCCGGGCTGCAACCCCAGTTTGCGGCAGACCAGGTCGATTTTGGCTTCCTGGGCGGCCTCGAGGCTGTTGGCCTGGTCATCATCTGTGTCCGTTTTCTCGTTCCAGACAGCGCACGAGTAGACCATTGACGGGCCAAGAACCAGGGCGTAGAAATCGTTGCCGACGTCGTAGTGGTGCGAGATCGCAGCCGCGTCGCGGCTCTTCGAATGGCGCCGGCCCTGTCGATGCACCTTGGATTCCTCCGGAGGCGGAGCAGGATTCGGGCCGATCGCGCCGATCCGGATCGCGGTTCTGAGCAATGTCCACAATTCCTTGGCGGTCAAAGGAGGAAATGGACCGGGCTCGGCGAACTTTCCTGCCGAGCTCAGCGCGGCGAAGCTGGCGAAAATGTCACCCGGCGCGTCGATGTCCCCGGCCACATATGCCCGGCTGAGGCCGAGCTGCCCGGGCGACCAAAGCATGCGGCGCAAGGCCCGGCGGGAACGGAACTCAATCACAGGGGCGTCGTCCGGGCCGGCCTCCGTCCCATCCCAGGCCCGCAACCTTAGCGGGATCCCTTCCGTACCGAGGACGATGGCCAGCGCTTCGGCCAGCCGTGTTGCCACACCCTTTGTCTTCGCCATGTACGTTTGCCCCTCATCCGAACTGGAAATGCTGCCTGCCTGTTCCTCATCCCACGGTTACTTGAGGGCTCTGCCCGCCCTCAAGCGCACCTGTAGTTGTTCAATCTATGGTGCAACCCCCGCCGATGTCTTGGGCCGAACGACACCTCTCACTTTCCGATCCAAAAATGATCGACCTGCGTGGAAATTGAGAGGAGGATTAAAGGGCATTCACTATGAGGAGGTCAGTGATGTGCTATCCGTATAACAAGGAATTCCGGAGGGACATTCGGAAAGAAGAGTCTCGGGAACCGGAAAAGCAGCCCGAACCCCGGGTGGAGGCCAAGGACTTCAAGTTCTGGGCTTTCCCGCGCCGGGAACGGAAGTTTACGGGCTCAGAACCGGTGGTTGACCGCACTCCCGAGAAGGTCTAGGCGAACCTGGACCAGGGTAGGCAAAAGGCCCCGCTTATGCGGGGCCTTTCCTTGAGCTGTGGTCTTCCGTTGCCCGGGTTTTCTTTGCCGTCGCCGGGGTTTCCGGGCTTTAGCCTAGAGGTCTTCCTCGGAGAGCGCCTTGGTCTCAGCCGGAGTGGGGCGGCCCAAACGTTCGTCGAGCGCCACACGCAGCTTTGCTGCGGCGACCTGGACCCTGTGCTCGGACGGGGTTAGTTGCCGGCCGCGCGAAGCGGAGACGTGACGGGGCGTCCGGGATTTCTTCTGCTCCGGTGTGCTGGTGCTCATGGCCTTCCCTCCTCCGTTCGGTCCGTACTCGTGGTTCCATTGTCGCCGATTGGTTCCGCGGAGTCCACGGCTTCGACGTCCTCGTCCCACGTTCCTTCGCCGCCGTTGGCCTCCGTCACCGATTGCCACGCGATGTCCAGCAGTTCCAGTTCTTCTTCACGGGCAAGATCGCTGCGGGCCAGGACCGCCAGGGACGCCAGGCCAAGGGCTTTTGCATCCTCATCTGCCTCCAAGGCTTTGTCCAACGCCCACTGTGTGCGCTTCCACCACTCGGCGCGGTCATCAGCCCGGGTTCTTTGCCTCAGAGCCTGAGCGTCCGCCACGGCTTTTTGCCGCAGTGTCCGCCACCCAATGAACGCGGCCAGGACGGCGCCGGCCAGGACCGCCGGGGGGCCAAGCGCGGCAACAATCTGCCACCATTCGGCAGGGGCCGACACTGCTGCTTCAAGCGGGACCGGGGACAACTTCACATAGTCAGCCTAGGCCTTGGCCTGTCGTGTGGCCGGCATTTGAACTGCCGCAGCAGCGAGTCTCCTGAGCCGGTGCACCTTTGGCCGGTACCGTTATTTCGGGGGTGCATGACATGGAGAACAGCGTTACGGACCGGCTGTGGGATAGGGACGTGCAGGAGTTCATTTCAGCCTGCCGGCAGGAGAAACTGAGCGACATTGCGTTGGACCATAGACCCGGGGCCAACGGGCGGGTGCTGTTAGACGTCTCGGCCACTTACCGGTCCCGGAAAGGGCGCATCGTGCCTGTCGGTTACCGGTGGGCAGATTCACGGTCAGGCCTGGCCGCCGAGGTTTACGCCGGTAAGGCAAAGGCACCGGCGGGCGTGGAGCTGGACGGACTGTTCCGGCTCGCACTCAGGGCGGGTCTGTGGGCTGAGCGGCGACACGTTGCCTTCGCGCTTCTGGCGGTCAGAGACGTTCAGTCAAAGGCCGACGGCGTCAGCAGCCGTTTGCAGCTTGAGTACCTGAAGGCGCTTGGCGCCAATGAGTCCGATTCGACGGCGTCGCTGCTGCGGGGCACGGGCGACTCAGCCGGGGATCCGGAGCGGATGGCGCTTATTGCCCAAGCGCGCGGGCTGACGATGCAGACGCTCAACGATCTCGCCTATTTGTACGGCAGCCGCTCTGGACACGACGAACCCTAGTAGGCCCATGCCGTTTTGCGCGAGGCCGGCCTTGCGGCGCGCACCCGGACAGCTGTGACCGGCGCCATCACTAGGCCTGCAGCACCAGTGCCTGCGACGGCGATAACCTGAGCTGCAACTTCCGCATCAATGAAGGACATGACGATTCCGCGCCGTAGTTCCAAAGCACTGACCATTGTGACCGCCGTACTTCTGTTGGGAGGCCTTGCCGGTTGCGGGGCCGTTGAGTCGGCCGGGACTGCCGTCGCTGAAGCCGTCCGCAGCGCTGTACCGTCCGTAGGCGCAGGCAAGCCAGCCCCGCAGCCGGCGGGGAACCCGGATGAGGTTTCAGCCGCGTTGGCCCGGCTTGCGGCCATTCCGGTGAAGGGCCGCGCACCGAAAACCGGCTACAGCCGCGAACAGTTCGGCCCCGCCTGGGCTGACGTGGACCACAATGGCTGCGACACACGGAACGACATCCTGGCCCGCGACCTGACCGGCGAGACCTTCAAACCGGGCACCCACGACTGCGTTGTGGCCGACGGGACGCTGGCTGACAAGTACACCGGCAAGACGATCCGGTTCGTTCGCGGCGCGGAGACCAGCTCGGCGGTCCAGATAGACCACATCGTTCCGCTCTCCCTGGCATGGCAGACCGGCGCCCAGCAGATCACCGAAGAACAGCGAAAGCAGCTTGCCAACGATCCGTTGAACCTCATGGCGGCCGACGGGCCGGCAAACTCGGCCAAGGGTGACAAAGATGCGGCCACCTGGCTCCCGCCTAACAAAGGTTTCCGGTGCGAATACACGGCCCGGATGACCGCAGTGAAGGCAAAGTACAAGCTATGGGTGACCCAGCCCGAACATGACGCGATCCAAGGCATCCTGGCCGCCTGCGCGTGATCCCGGGGGATGTGCCGCCCGGTACTTTCGCCTCTGGGGCGCAGCGCCCTAGTGGCGCCACACTGATGAGTGGTTGCCCCGGCGCCAGGCGGGCTCGGAAAGGAACCCCATGCCCAGTCACCCCTCCTGGCCTTCTCGACGTGGCGGAACGCTCGTGGCCGTGCTGGCCCTGTTCCTCTCCGCATGCGGTCAGCCCGGGCCCCAAAGTGGGCCGTCGTCGTCGGTCGGCCCGTCATCAGGCATGGGCAGCCCGGCATGCGAACTCATTACCCCGGAGATTGCAGCGAAGGCTGCACCCGGGCTTGTGCTTGTTGGCCAAAACACCCCCGACAGGCCGATGGGAAGCAAAGCGTACGTGTGCACCTATTCGAGCAAGTCCGATAAGGGTCTGACGGCGCTGTCTGTGGCCCTCATATCTCCGGCATCAGCAGCGGACATCTCCAAAGCAAAATCGACATCCGACTGCTCACCCGTCACAGGAATCGGCGACTTCGCATGCCTGCAGTGGACGGGGTATTTCCGCGGTGAGACGGGCGGCGCGTCCGCGAATGTCGTCCTGACGGCTGTCCGGGGTACCGAGACCCTCGAGATGCCCTACGTGGCGTCACCGCCCATGGCCGGGTCTGCCGTCCCGGACGGCGACGCTATGGCCCGTGCGCTCTCGCAGGCTGCAGTGGATGCCGGCTGGGGCAACGGCACCGCACTCAGCGTCCCTGCGGCACCCCCAGTGGGCCCGCAGGCAACGACGAACAACGCGGTGTGTGCCCTGATCAGTGCTGATCAGGTCAGGGAGGCGTTCGGGGCGAAGACCCAGCCGCAGGTCCTACCGCGAGAGGTCAGTTGCCGCTACACGTTCGGCGACCTTGGCACCCCGGGCCCGGACTCCCTTGTCTTCTCCGTTGAAGTCCTGGAGGGCGCGGCGCCGGCGCTGGCCGGCCCCGGCATTCACGGCGAACCGATCGACGGCGTCGGGGACAGGGCGTCCTTCACCATGAGCACCGAATCCGCCGGCCCGAAGTCCCTCCGCCCCGCCAGCGATGTGCCGATCACGATCCTGTCCGTCATGGTGGTCAGGGGCCGGAACCTCGCGACATTCAACGCGCAGGTCCTGATCTCTCCGACGGGGCCTTCGGCCGAGCAGACGAAGGATCAACTCATCAACCTCGTGCGCGGCGTCGAGTTCTAAGCGGCTCCCCGCGATGCGGTTCTACGAGGGCCCTCCGAGGACCCGCTAGCCGAGGTCGGACCCGACTGGTTCACTCTTCTATTGCGGTGCTGTGAGGGCCATCATTGGAGTGATGGGGCGCGGCGATTCAGATCGGAGATTGCCATGATCCACGCTCTGCTTTGCAAATTGGACATCCGCCACGAATGGCACGTCGAGCACACCGACGATGGCAGTCTCTACAAGCGCTGTACGCGCTGCGGTAAAGACGATGATCGCGGTGGTGGCGGATCCGGCGCGCCGGGAGCCTGGGCCGGACCAGCAGGAATGGGCTAGCAGCTACAGCGAACGATGGCGTAAAGGCAGCAGCTCCTGATGCCGGTCGGACGGCTAGTGCGTCACCGCGTTGTCAGCCCCAGTGCGGGGGACCGCGGGGACGGCGCCCGCAGCGTGGGCCGACACAGAAAAAGCCCCAGGAATCCGTGGATTCCTGGGGCTTTCAGTTGTGCGCGGAGGGGGACTTGAACCCCCACCCCCTTTCGAGGACTAGCACCTCAAGCTAGCGCGTCTGCCATTCCGCCACCCGCGCAGGTGGTAATTCGGAGATCGTATCCGCCTTTCAGCGTTTTGGATTTCTCCGAAGCAGCGAGAAAGACTCTAGCACGACTTTTCGGGAAACAAATAATCGAGGGTTGGAGGGGGCTTGTGGGTAGGCTGAAACCAACAATCGCGCGGCCCCCACGAGGAGTGAAACATGACTGAAGTACGCCCCGAGGATGAAGTTGTCAGGATCTGCCAGGAACTGATCCGGATAGACACTTCGAACTACGGCGACGGAACAGGTCCCGGGGAGCGCGCGGCTGCGGAATACACCGCCGGCCTCATCACCGAAGTGGGGCTGGACGCAGAGATTTTCGAATCGGCGCCGGGCCGGGCCAACGTGGTCACCCGGATTGCGGGGGAGGACCCCTCCGCCAGCGCCCTGGTGGTCCACGGGCATCTCGACGTCGTGCCTGCCCTCCGGGATCAGTGGTCAGTCGATCCCTTCGGAGCCGAACTCAAGGACGGCCTGATCTGGGGCCGCGGAGCCGTGGACATGAAGGACATGGACGCCATGATCCTCGCTGTCATGCGGAACTTTGCCCGGACCGGGCGCAAGCCCAAGCGGGACCTGATCTTTGCGTTTTTCGCCGACGAGGAGGCGGGCGGCACCTACGGAGCCCGGTACGCAGTCGAAAACCGGCGCGAACTCTTCGACGGCGCCACAGAGGCCATTTCGGAAGTCGGCGGCTTCTCCGCCACCATTGGCGGACAACGGACCTACCTCCTGCAGACCGCAGAGAAGGGGCTGTCGTGGCTGCGGCTGGTGGCCCACGGCCGCGCGGGCCACGGCTCGCAGATCAACACCGACAATGCCGTGACGCGCCTCGCCAGCGCAGTGTCCCGCATTGGCGAGTACCAGTGGCCCGTTGAACTGACACCCACCACCAGGCAGTTCCTTGACGGCGTGACGGAACTCACGGGGGTGGAATTCGATCCTGACGATCCGGAAAAGCTCCTCAAAGAGCTCGGAACCGTTGCACGGTTCGTGGGAGCCACGCTTCAGAACACCACCAACCCCACCCTCCTCAAAGGCGGCTACAAGCACAACGTCATTCCCGAGTCGGCTGAGGCTCTGGTGGATTGCCGCACACTTCCGGGCCAGGAGCAGCAGGTACTGGAGATCGTCAAGGAGCTCGCAGGTACCGGCGTCGACGTTTCCTATGTCCACAACGACGTGTCGCTTGAGGTGCCGTTTGCCGGGAACCTGGTGGATTCCATGATCGACGCCCTGCACTCCGAGGACCCCGGCGCCAAGGTACTTCCCTATACTCTGTCAGGCGGCACGGACAACAAGTCCCTGAGCCGGCTGGGCATCACCGGATACGGCTTCGCCCCGCTGCAGCTCCCGGATGAACTTGATTTCACCGGCATGTTCCACGGTGTGGACGAGCGGGTGCCCGCGGATTCCCTCAAGTTCGGGGCCAGGGTTCTGGACAGGCTCCTGACCAACTACTGAGTCCCTCCGCAGCCGAAAGCCACAGCAGCCACGAAAGCCAGGTCATGACACCGGAACAGATCCTCACCGACCCCCTGCTGGACCGTATCCGCGGCCGTGCCGCCCGCTATGACCGGGAGAACGGGTTCTTCACTGAGGACCTGGAAGAACTCGCCGCTGCCGGCTACCTCAAGATCTTTGTGCCGGCGTCCGACGGCGGCCTGGGCCTCGGCCTCGCCGCGGCAGCCCAGCTGCAAAGGAGGCTGGCGACGGCGGCCCCGGCCACCGCGTTGGCGATCAACATGCATTTGGTATGGACCGGCGTCGCACATGTCCTCGCCGCCCGCGGCGATTCCTCCCTGGACTTTGTCCTCCGGGAGGCGGCGGAGGGGGAGATCTTCGCCTTCGGGAACTCTGAAGCCGGCAACGATTCGGTGCTGTTCGATTCCCGGACCGTCGCAGCCCCGCAGGCGGACGGGAGCTACAGCTTCACCGGGCGGAAAATCTTCACCAGCCTGTCCCCGGCCTGGACAAGGCTCGGCATCTTCGGCAAGGACGGTTCAGCCAGGGACGGCGAGGGGGAGCTGGTGCACGGCTTCCTCGGCAGGGAGTCCGCCGGCTACGACATCCTGGAAGACTGGGACACCCTGGGCATGCGTGCGAGCCAGTCAAACACCACGGTCCTGGACGGTGCCCTGGTGCCAGCGGACCGGATCTTCCGAAAACTGCCGGTGGGCCCAAACACGGACCCGATGATCTTCGCGATCTTCGCATGTTTCGAGACCTTGTTGGCTGCCGTTTACACCGGGCTCGGCGAGCGGGCGCTGGCCCTGGGCGTCGAGGCCGTCAAACGCCGGACATCCTTCAAGAACGATGGACGCAGTTACGCCCAGGACCCGGATATCCGGTGGAAGGTGGCCGAAGCCGCCATGGCAATGGATGCCTTGTATCCCCAGCTGGCAGAGCTCTCGCGTGACGTTGATGGCCTGGTGGACCACGGCGGCCAGTGGTTCCCACGGCTGGTGGGCCTCAAGGTCAGGGCCACGGAGACCGCGCGTACGGTTGTGGACCTGGCTATCCGGGTCTCAGGGGGTTCCAGCTACTTTCGGGGATCCGAACTGGAGCGGTTGTACCGGGACGTGCTCGCCGGGATGTTCCACCCCTCGGATGACGAGTCCGCGCACAACACCGTGGCCAATGCCTGGCTGGGACCGCTGGACACCCACTAGCAGGCTAGACCGTGCGCTGCACCTGGATGACTTTGCGGCGCAACCAGAAGCGCCTGCCTCCGCCTACGTAAAGCCGGCTGCGTTCCAGTTCCCACTTGCCGTATTCGGAATGCTCAACAAGGCGCCGACGCGCTTCCGGAAGGGAATCCTCAGGGCCGACCGTCAGTACCAGATACTCGTACTGCCTCGCGTAGTCCCGCTCCCGCTGGACTGAACTGCTCAGAAAATGTTCTTTCATTGCTCTCCATTTTCGTCCTTTTCCGGCTAACGTGAAGTCATGAGCATCGATCCGCGTGTCGCGCTTCAGTCCCTGACCACAGCCCTGGAAGAACACCTGATCGCAGCCTCCGCACGGCGGGGCGAAGGAGACCCAACCGTCGAAGCGGCGTTCTTTGCCGTTGCTGATGCTTTCGAAGTCTACGACGATTCCCTTTATGAGGCCTACGGCGAGGTCACCCCGCTTGAAGTCATCGACGACGTGGACGACGAAGACGAAGAAGAAGAAGCCGAGGACGACGAAGACTTGGAGATCGTCGACGATTAGTCAGGTTCCGGGTGCCACGATTCAGGGGCCCGACAGCCTGATTCCTCCGTAACTTCAGTCCACCGCGGAAACGTCTTCCAGCGCCCGCGCGATTTCCGCAGGCACGTGTGTCAGCTGCGAATCCAGGATCTCCTTGAGCTGCACGGGAGACCTGGCCCCCACGATCGCGGTCGCCACTCCGTGCTGCGACAGCAGCCAGCTCAGGGCAACATCGATTGATGACCGGCCCAGTCCCCGCGCGGCCATCGCAACCGCCTCCACGATCCTGGACGCCGGCTCCTCCAGGTAGGGCTCCACGTAGCCGGCCAGGCGCTTCTGTGCCGCCCGGGAATCCGCCGGGATGTGCCCGCGGTACTTCCCGGTGAGCACTCCGCGGCCCAGGGGCGCCCAGGCAAACAGTCCCAGGCCCGCGTCCTCGATGGCCGGGATGAGCTCTGATTCAGGCTTCCGCTGCAGCAACGAGTATTCCGTCTGGCTCGCCACGAGCGGGAAGCCGGCCACGGCGGCGGCCTTGGCCGCCTGCCACCCTGTGAAATTCGACACTCCCGCATAGCGGGCGCGTCCCGTGCGTACCGCGAACTCCAGGGCTGACAACGTCTCCTCCAGGGGGACATTCGCATCCCAGGCCTGCGCAAACCAGACGTCGACATAGTCGGTGCCGAGCCGGGCAAGGCTGGCATCAAGTCCGGAGAGCATGCCGTTACGTGAAGTATCGACGCTGCGCCGGCCGTCCGACGTCGAAATTCCTGCCTTGGTGGAAATCACCACTTCCGAGCGGGAGACGACGTCACCCAGCAGGGACCCCAGGAGGGCCTCCGCCTGGCCATCGGCGTAGGAGGCAGCGGTGTCTATCAACGTCCCGCCGGCGTCAACGAACGACCTCAGCAGTTCGGAGGCATCCTGCTCATCCGTCTCCCGTGCCCACGACATCGTTCCAAGGGAGAGTGAGGACACGCGCAACCCACTGTTGCCGACATAACGCTGCTGCATAGCAGTTAGCTTACGGGGATTCACCATGCTTCATGACGTAGGGTCTATAAACGTGAACTGGTTTGAAGCGGCCCTGCTGGGTCTTGTCCAAGGGCTGACCGAATTCCTCCCGATTTCCTCTAGCGCCCACCTGCGCATCGTCGGATCATTCCTGCCAAATGCAGCGGATCCGGGCGCGGCCTTTACAGCCATCACCCAGCTCGGAACCGAGACAGCGGTAATCGTTTACTTCTGGCGGGACATTGTCAGGATCGTCAAGGCCTGGGCCGGCACGTTGACGCGGCGCGTGCCGACGGACGACCCGGATGCCCGAATGGGCTGGCTCGTGATTCTGGGGAGCCTCCCCATCATCGTCCTCGGCCTGATCTTCCAGGACCAGATTGAATCCGTCCTTCGCAGCCTCTGGATCGTAGCCACCATGCTCATAGTCTTCGGCCTGATCCTCGCCGTGGCAGATGCGGTGGGCCGCCAGGAGCGCGAGCTGACGAGGTTGACCTACAAGCACGGCATCTTTTACGGGTTCGCCCAGGCCATGGCCCTCATCCCCGGCGTGTCGCGGTCAGGTGGAACCATCACGGCCGGCCTGCTGATGGGGTACACCCGTGAAGCCGCAGCCCGGTATTCGTTCCTGCTGGCCATTCCGGCCGTGTTCGGCAGCGGGCTGTACCAGCTGTACAAGGTGATGTCCAAGGACGGCATCACGGGGCCCTACGGCTTGCCGGAAACGGCGCTGGCCACTCTGATCGCCTTCGTTGTTGGCTACGTCATCATCGGCTGGTTCCTGAAGTTTGTCTCCACCCGCAGCTACCGGCTCTTCGTCTGGTACCGGATTTTCCTTGGGCTGGCGCTGTACTTGCTGCTCGGTTTCAATGTCATCAGCGCCTAGCACTAGGCTTGGCCTGTGAAATCCTGGATCTCCCGCCCTGTCCCTCAGCTCCCGGGCCGCATGCCCGCCGTTCGGATTTTCGACACCGCCGTGGGGGCTTACAGCACCCTCGACGCCACGGGTGAACAATCACTATATGTCTGCGGAATCACCCCGTATGACGCAACCCATATGGGGCACGCGGCCAGCTATGTCGCTTTTGACCTGCTGAACCGGGCGTGGCGGGACGGCGGCCAGCGCGTTGCCTATGTCCAGAACGTCACCGACGTCGACGACCCCCTTCTCGAGCGGGCCACGGCAACAGGCGTTGACTGGCGCGACCTTGCCGCAAGCCAGATCGAACTCTTCCAGACCGACATGGCTGCCCTTAACGTCCTGGCACCGGACCACTACGTCGGTGCGGTCGAATCCATCCCGGAAATCGTTCCCGCCATTGAACGCCTCCTGCACCTCGGCCTTGCATACCGCGTTACCGGCACTCCCGGTGAGCCGGACGGCGACGTCTACTACGACGTCGAGGCCGCCAGCAAGCACTCCGCGGAGGCCAAGGACGCCTGGACCCTGGGATCAGTGTCCGGGCTCTCCGAAACCGAGATGCTGGAACTCTTCGCCGAACGCGGTGGCGACCCGGGCCGCCGTGGCAAGCGGCAGGCCCTGGATCCGCTGCTTTGGCGCGTGGCCCGCGACGGCGAACCCAGCTGGGCGGGCGGCGAACTGGGTTCAGGCCGGCCAGGCTGGCACATTGAGTGCACGGTCATTGCACAGAAGTACCTGCCGGCACCCTTCACGGTTCAAGGCGGAGGATCCGACCTCATCTTCCCGCACCACGAGATGGGCGCGGGACACGCATACTCGCTGACCGGCGTTCCCCTGGCACGGCATTTCGCCCACGCCGGGATGGTGGGCCTCGACGGCGAAAAGATGAGCAAATCCAAGGGAAACCTGGTGCTCGTGTCCAAACTCCGGGCTGCCGGCGAGGAACCCGCGGCCATCCGCCTGGCAATCCTCGCCCACCATTACCGCACGGACTGGTCCTGGACAGAGGCAGGCTTCGCGCAAGCAAAGACAAGGCTTGCCGAGTGGCGGGACGCCCTCACTATGGCTCCGGGGGAGTCAGCCGCCACACTTATCGCCGAGATGCGGAGCGAACTGGCCAACGACCTGAACGCCCCGGGCGCCCTCGCTGCCGTGGACCGCTGGGCCGTCGCCGCAAAGCAGCAGGCAGGGGCCGGCTCGCCGATGGACCAGGCGCTGGTCAGTGACGCCGTCAATGCCCTGCTCGGCGTCGAACTCTAACGTTGCAACAGGGAGCGGTCCCCGGCGAAATTCGCCGGGGACCGCTCCCTGTTTAAAACTGCGCCCTACTGCTTGTCCTTGCCGCGGCGTTTGAGGTAGCGCTCGAATTCGCGCGCAATGGACTCGCCGCTGGCCTCCGGAAGGTCAGCGGTGTCCTTGGCTTCCTCCAACTGCCGCACGTACGCTGCAATTTCCGGGTCCTCGGTGGCAAGCTCATCCACACCGCGTTCCCAGGCGTCTGCTTCTTCCGCCAGTTCGTGCGTGTCAAGCGGCACCTGGAGCAACTCTTCAATCTTATGAAGAAGGGCGAGCTGGGCCTTGGGGGAGGGGGCCTGCGCGACATAGTGCGGAACGGCCGCCCAGAGGGACACTGTAGGCAGGCCGGCCAGCAGCGCCACTTCCGAAAGTACGCCGACAATCCCCACCGGTCCCTCGTACTGCGAGGCCTCAAGGTTCATGCGCTCCCGGAGGGCGCTATCGTCAGTGGACGTGCTCACCGGGATGGGACGGCTGTGGGGAACATCCGCGAGCAGGGCGCCCACCAGGATGACGTAGTCCACGTGCAGGGCCTCGGCATGGACCAGCAGTTCAGCGGTATAGGCCCTCCACTTATAGGACGGCTCCGTGCCCTGGACGAAGATCACATCGACATTCGCGTCCGGGGCGCTGGCTTTGTAAATCCGCGTGGACGGCCATTTGATTTTGCGTTCCCCGGAGGACGTCCGGCGGATGGTTGGTCGTGTGAACTGGAAGTCGTAGTACTCGTCGGCATCAATCGATGCCACCTTTTTGCCGCCCCATAGTTTGTTCAGGTAACGCAAAGCGTCGCTCGCCGCTTCGCCGGCATCATTCCAGCCTTCAAAGGCGGCGAGCATCACCGTGATGCGCTGGCCTTCTGGCACGGGCTGCAGCAGCCGCTCCGGCTCGGGCGTGGCACCCGGTTCGCTGGTGTCTCCGTCGAAGCTATTCATTTCTTCACCCTACGTCCAAGACCCCGCCGGGTGCATGGAATGAAGCGCCACAAATCTTGCGCAGGCCGCAGCCGCACCGCTGCAACACAACATCCCGCCGCCTGATATTCGCCGAGGGCGTAGTGCACGCCGCCTCCCGAGGGGCGCACCGTAGACTTGGAGCTATGCGATCCTCAGCCTCCCAGCCACTTCTCAAAGCCGCTTTATGGGACATGGATGGCACTATCGTCGACACTGAACCGTACTGGATCGAAGCTGAGCATGCGCTCGTTGCCGCCCACGGCGGACAGTGGTCCCACGCGCAGGCCATGCAGCTGGTGGGACAATCCCTGGTCTTCTCGGCAGGGGTTCTCCAAAAGGCCGGAGTCAAGCTTGAGGCCCGGGAGATTATCGACTCACTGACGGCCCGGGTCGTCAGCAAAGTCCGCAAGTCCGTTCCCTGGCGCCCGGGGGCGCGTGAACTGCTGGACCAGCTCCATGAGGCAGGCATCCGATGCGCCCTCGTGACCATGTCCGAAGGGCCGCTTGCACGTGAGGTCGTCGCGGCACTGCCGAAGCCCTACTTCGAGTTCCTGGTCACCGGCGACACCGTCACCAACGGAAAGCCCCACCCGGAGGCCTACCTCAAAGCAGTCGAACTGCTCCAGCAAGGAGATTCCGCACTGACTATCGCCGACTGCGTTGCGCTCGAAGATTCGGCGCCCGGCGTTGCTGCCGCCATGGCCGCAGGAGTGGCGACCGTGGCGATCCCGCACATCGTTCCGCTACCGGACGATCCGGCCCGGGCCACCTGGCACTCCCTCGAAGGCCGCACCGTGGCCGACCTGCAGCAGTTGGTGGCCCGGCGCAGCGAATTCGCTGTAGGGGACATCGGCCTGGAAGATGCAGCATTCCGGAGCCACGGCCTTGACTGACCCGGCGGGCGGCAGCGACCCGAAGGTTGCCAATGGCCGCAGGGAAGGCATATCGCTGGGCCGCATCGCGGGTATCAGGGTAGTCCTGGCGTATTCGTGGTTCATCATTGCTGCGTTCACCGTGATTGTGTACGGACCGGTGCTGGAGGGGCAGTACCCGGACATGGGAATCACGGCCTACTACGTGGCCTTCGCTTATGCCCTGCTCCTGCTCCTCTCAGTACTTGTCCACGAGCTCGCCCACGCCCTGACGGCCAAGATCTTCCACTGGCCCACCGAGAAAATCGTGCTCAACCTCTGGGGCGGCCACACGCAGTTCGAGGGCTTCACCGCAACGCCCGGACGCTCGGTGCTGGTGGCGATGGCCGGGCCTGCTGCGAACCTGGCACTGGCCGGTGCCGGCTGGCTGTTCATCCTGGCAACGGATCCCTCCGGCGTGGCGGGAATCCTGTCCAACATCTTTGTCTGGGCGAACCTGCTCATCGGCATCTTCAACGTCCTTCCCGGGCTGCCGCTCGACGGCGGCCGCCTCGTTGAGTCCGCTGTCTGGAAAGCCACCGGAAGCCAGGAAAAAGGCACCGTGGCCGCCGGCTGGGCAGGGCGCATCATTGTCATTGCCCTAGCGGTCTGGTTCGTCCTGCTTCCGCTGGCGCGCGGCGACCGCCCCGACGTTTCACTGATGCTCATCACCGTGCTGGTGGGCAGCTTCCTGTGGATGGGGGCGTCGGCCTCCATCCAGCACGGAAGGCTTCGCAGCCGGCTGCACCTTGTCAACGCAGCGGCCCTCGCGGAACCAGCGGTCGGAATACCCGAATCCTCCACCGTGGCCGACGTTCTGCGGCTTGCTCCGCAAGGCACCCCTGCCATCGTTCTCTGCGGATCGGACGGACGTCCGGCCGGAATAGTCTCCGATGTCGCCGCCGCCTCCGTTCCCGCAGGTGCCGCAGCAACAACCCCCGCCACCGCAGTGGCGCACGCCCTCAGCGCCGGCGCCTACGTGCCCGAATGGTCCCAGGGCCAGGAGCTGGTGCAGTACCTTGCTCAGCTTGAGGGCCACGAGTATGCCGTGGTGGACCACCACGGAAAGGTGACCGGTCTGCTCCGCCAGCAGGCCGTGGTGACCGCCATTACAGGCAAAGAAATGCGCCGCGGCGGGCGCGCCAAGGCGCAGAACCGGTAGAGTTACCTGCCGGTCGTGAAATACCGCTGCTCGGGCCCGCAACTGGTGCCCGGCCGTACTGATGCGTGGCCACCCAGGTTTACAAAAGCGAGGAATATTCCATGAGCAGCGAAACTGCCGCCAACAACATCACGCGGGACGACACCGCAGACGCCGCCGGTACCACCGGGGTAGTACCCGTGGGTGCCGCCCGCCGCCGGGGTCCGTTCCGCGAAGGCGAGCGTGTGCAGCTGACTGACGAGCGCGGCCGGATGAACACCATCACACTGGAGGCCGGGGGAGCGTTCCACACCCACCGGGGCTTCCTTAACCATGATGAAATCATTGGCCAGGCCGATGGATCCGTCGTGACCAACAACGTGGGGCAGCAGTACCAGACGCTCCGTCCGCTGCTCTCGGA
Source organism: Arthrobacter sp. FB24 (assembly GCF_000196235.1). Lineage (NCBI taxonomy): Bacteria > Bacillati > Actinomycetota > Actinomycetes > Micrococcales > Micrococcaceae > Arthrobacter > Arthrobacter sp. FB24. The sequence continues at coordinate 2,446,454 of NC_008541.1, forward strand.
CTTCGTACTCTCCATGCCCCGCGGGGCTGCCGTGGTCTACCCCAAGGACGCCGGCCAGATCGTCACCATGGCGGACATCTTCCCCGGCGCCCGTGTGGTGGAAGCCGGTGTGGGGTCAGGTGCGTTGTCGATTTCGCTGCTGCGGGCAGTCGGCGACAACGGCTATCTGCACTCCTTCGAACGGCGCGAGGAATTCGCGGACATTGCCCGCGGCAACGTGGAAACAATCTTCGGCGGACCGCACCCCGCGTGGAAGATTTCCCTCGGGGACTTCCAGGAGGAAGTGGTCCGCAGCGAAGCACCCGGATCCGTGGACCGCGTGGTGCTGGACATGCTGGCACCCTGGGAATGCCTTGACGCCGTCGCCACGGTTCTCGCCCCGGGCGGCGTGTGGATCAACTACGTTGCCACCGTGACCCAGCTGTCCAGGACGGCGGAAGCAATCCGGGCCGATGGCCGCTTCACTGAGCCCGACGCCTGGGAATCCATGGTCCGCGGCTGGCACCTGGAGGGCCTTGCCGTGAGGCCGGACCACCGCATGGTGGCCCACACTGGATTCCTGCTGGTCACCCGCAGGCTCGCGGACGGCGTCACCGGCATCTCGGTAAAACGCCGGCCGTCCAAGACGGACTTCAACGAGGACGACGTCAACGCCTGGACTCCCGGCGCTGTAGGAGAGCGGCTCGTCTCCGACAAGAAACTCCGCCGCGCTGCACGAGATGCCATCGCCGGAACCCACGTCAAGGACGACCCGGAGGTCACGAACTAGTCCGTATTTCGGATGTCTCCAGCAGTACCCGGCTTCTTGGGGCTAAGGTCTTAATAGAAGCGCAGGAAGGGGCTGATGCATGATGGAGACTCCGAACAACGACTCCTCACGGACACCGGACGAGGCCGCAGGGGCACCGGACCCTGAGAGTGCCCGCTACGTAGCCAACGAACTCTCAGTTGCGGACCGTCAGGTGAACATCCTCCGGGACAAGCTGCGGCACATAGACCGCCAGCTTGCCGCCGCGACGCAGAACAACTCAAAACTGGTGGGCATGCTGGAAACCGCGAAAGCGGAAATCCTGCGCCTCAAGAACGCCCTGGACCAGGAAGGCCAGCCGCCCTACAGCTTTGGGACCATTCTGCAGCTGAACCCCAAGCGGCAGCCCACAGCCGGCAACAGCGGGCAGGCGGCCACTGAAGAATCGGTGGACATCTTCAACGCCGGCCGCAAAATGCGCGTCGGCGTGAGCCCGCTGGTAAACATGAATCAGCTTGCCGTGGGGCAGGAAGTCCTCCTCAACGAAGCACTGCTGGTGGTGGCGGGCCTCGGCTACGAACGCGCCGGGGAACTTGTCACGCTCAAGGAGATGCTGGGGACCGACCGAGCCTTGGTCGTGGGACGCGCTGACGAGGAACGGGTCATCCGCCTTTCCGGGGCGCTGATGTCGGAGAAGCTCCGCGTGGGCGACGCCCTCTCCATCGACTCGCGGACGGGGTATGCCCTCGAGAAGGTTCCGCGCTCGGAGGTGGAGAACCTTGTGCTCGAAGAGGTCCCGGACATCACGTATGAGGACATCGGCGGCCTGGGCCCGCAGATCGAACAGATCCGGGATGCCGTCGAGCTGCCGTTCCTGCACCCGGACCTCTACCGCGAACACGGCCTGAAGGCCCCCAAGGGGATCCTCCTTTACGGCCCGCCGGGATGCGGCAAGACGCTGATCGCCAAGGCTGTGGCCAATTCGCTTGCTGCCCGGGCCGCCGAGCGCACCGGGAACGTGGACCTGAAGAGCTACTTCCTTAATATCAAGGGCCCGGAGCTCCTGGACAAGTACGTCGGCGAGACCGAGCGGCACATCCGCCTGATCTTCTCGCGTGCACGGGAAAAGGCCTCGGACGGCAGCCCGGTTGTTGTGTTCTTCGACGAGATGGATTCGTTGTTCCGCACCCGCGGCACCGGCATCTCCTCGGACGTGGAAACGACCATCGTCCCTCAGCTCCTGAGCGAGATCGACGGCGTCGAACGCCTGGACAACGTGATTGTCATCGGCGCGTCCAACCGTGAGGACATGATCGACCCGGCCATCCTGCGCCCGGGCCGGCTGGACGTCAAGGTCAAGATCCAGCGGCCGGATGCAGAAGCCGCCGCCGATATCTTCTACAAGTACATCACCACGGACCTTCCGTTCCACGAGTCCGACCTCGCCGAACACAGCGGCGACGTCCAGGCGACCGTCGACGCCATGATCCAGCGCACCGTTGAGGCAATGTACTCCACCGAGAAATCCAACGAGTACCTCGAAGTGACGTACGCCAACGGCGATACCGAGATGCTGTACTTCAAGGACTTCAACTCCGGCGCCGTGGTGCAGAACGTGGTTGACCGTGCCAAGAAGTACGCCATTAAGGACCTTCTGACCACACAGCAAAAGGGTCTTCGCATCGACCACCTGCTGCGCGCCGTCGTCGATGAATTCCGTGAACATGAGGATATGCCCAACACCACCAACCCGGATGACTGGGCGCGGATCTCCGGCAAGAAGGGTGAACGCATCACCTATATCCGCACGATCGTCCAGGGCAAGGCAGGACAGGAACCCGGGAAATCCATCGAGACAATGCCCAGCACGGGCCAGTACCTGTGACGCCGCGCAGCGCCGGGGTTCCCGGCGCCCCGCTCCCGGCGGGCGGGGCCATGCGGGTGATGGGTTCGGAAACCGAATACGGCATCCACGCTCCGTCGGCGCCGGGCGCCAACGCCACGATGATGTCCGCCCGGGTAATTCAGGCCTATGCCCAGCTGACCCGCCAGCGCGCTGCAGGCGGGGCGGAAACACGGTGGGACTACACGGATGAGGAACCCCTGCATGACGCCCGGGGCTGGACCCTCGAACGCAACCAGGCCGACCCAAGCCAGCTGACGGACCAGCCCCCGGTCCTCGACGCCGAAGCTGTGGCGCTGGCCTACGGACGCGAAGAACTGGAGCAGGACGGCGAAGACGAAACCGGCTCGCTCCTGATGAACATGGTGTTGGGCAATGGCGCGCGCCTGTACGTGGACCACGCGCATCCGGAATATTCCAGCCCGGAGGTGACGAATCCGCTGGACGCGGTTGCCTGGGACGCTGCAGGAGACCTGGTGGCACTTTCGGCGGTACGCCGCATGGCCGCCGATCCGCAGCTTCCGCCGGTGAACCTGTACAAGAACAATACGGACAACAAGTCGGTGTCCTACGGCTCGCACGAGAATTACCTCATGCCGCGGGCGGTGCCCTTTGGCGACATCGTCCGGGGGCTCACGCCGTTCTTCATCACGCGTCAGATCATGTGCGGTGCCGGCCGCGTGGGCCTCGGACAGGACAGCTCCCGGCCGGGCTACCAGATCAGCCAGCGGGCGGATTTCTTCGAGGCTGAGGTTGGTCTGGAGACGACCATCCGCCGTCCGATCATCAACACCCGTGACGAACCGCATGCCACGGCGGACAAATACCGCCGCCTTCATGTGATCATCGGCGACGCGAACCTCAGCCAGGCCGCCAACTACCTGAAGTTCGGCACCACGGCCATGGTGCTCAGCCTGATCGAGGCCGGACTTGCCCCCCGCGTTGAGGTCCACGAGCCGGTCGCGGCCCTCCAGGCCGTTAGCCATGACACCTCCCTGACCGCAACCCTCAGGCTTCTCGATGGCCGCCGCGTCACGGCTTTGGACCTGCAGTGGATGTACCACGAGGCCGCAGCCAAGCTCGCCCAGGACACCGGGGTGGGTGATTCCGTGGACGGCGACGGACACACCCACGCCCTCCTGGAACGCTGGGCTGCGACGCTGACGGATCTCGACAGTGACCGGACGGCTGCTGCCTCGTCCGTGGAGTGGCTTGCCAAGCTTTCCTTGTTGGAAGGCTACCGTCAGCGGGATGGACTGCAATGGAACGACGCCCGGCTGGGCCTTGTGGACCTTCAGTGGGCAGACGTCAGGCCCGAAAAGGGGCTTTACTACCGGATGCTTGCACGGGGCCGGATGGACCGGATCGTCGCCGACGAAACCATCGCCCGGGCGATGACGGAGCCGCCGTCGGACACGCGCGCATACTTCCGCGGCCGCTGTGTCAGCAGCTTCAGCAAAGACGTGGTCGGTGCAAGCTGGGACTCGGTCATCTTCGATGTACCGGGCCATGGACGGCTCCAACGAGTACCCACCCGTGAGCCCTTGAGGGGAACGGAAGCCCTCACCGGGGGCCTGTTTGCGAGGCACAAGGACACCGGGTCTTTCCTGGCAGAACTACTCGGACAAACTCCGCCTCCGCCACCGGCATAAAGCACCCCACCATGGCTTAAGGCGTGGCAATATGGGCTTACAGGATGTCCCCTCTCATCGGGGATGGATAGAAGGAGAAGGAAAATGGCAGGCCAGGAGCAGCAGCAGCCGCAGTCACGGGAGAGCGAATTCGAAGACGACGCCCCCGCAACGCCGCCCGCACCCGGAGAAGCCCAGGCATCGGCAGCCACCCAAGGCGTGGACGACCTCCTGGACGAAATCGACGGCGTCCTCGAATCAAACGCCGAAGAATTCGTCCGTGCCTTCGTTCAAAAGGGCGGCCAATAGGACCCAGGCTGCCCTCGCCTGAACGGAGGGACGGCAGGCCGGACGCCCGAAGAGACGTTGATCCACCACGTTGAAGGAGTGCATCAGTGCAGGACACCACAGCCAACCAGGTAGCTGCCAACGCCACGTCATCATTCACTGAACACCTCCAACGCAACAGGCCCGGCCTGCTTCCCTACAATCAGCCGTTCCCGGCAGCGCTGACCGGGGCGGGATCACAGCCGTTGCAGGTGCCGCACGCCACCACCATCGTTTCCCTGACCTATGGCGGGGGAGTCCTGATGGCCGGAGACCGCCGCGCCACGATGGGGAACGTCATCGCCAGCAGGCACATCGAAAAAGTGTTTCCCGCCGACAGCTATTCGGTGCTGGGAATTGCCGGCACTGCAGGCATCGCCATCGATCTCACGCGGCTGTTCCAGGTGGAGCTGGAACACTACGAAAAAATCGAGGGAACCCTGCTGAGCCTGGAGGGTAAAGCCAACCGGCTCGGTGCCATGATCCGCGGAAACCTGCCCATGGCCATGCAGGGACTGGCCGTAGTGCCGTTGTTCGCCGGGTTCGACCTGCCCGTCGGCATCGGCCGCCTGTTTTCTTACGACGTCACCGGCGGACGGTACGAGGAGAAGGAACACCATGCCGTGGGTTCCGGTTCCGTGTTTGCACGAGGTGCACTCAAGAAACTTTGGCGGCCGGGGCTGACGGCCGAAGAGGCCGTGGCCGTGGCCGTTGAATCCCTTTACGACGCGGCTGACGACGACTCGGCAACCGGCGGACCGGACCCCGTCCGGCAGTTGTGGCCGGTTGTCTATACCGTTGAACGTTCAGGCGCCAGGCGCATACCCGACCATGACCTCGCCTCCGTGGCCGGGGCCATCATCGAGGCCAGGACCACGGCACGGCGGGAGGCCTGAGATGACCCAACAGTTTTATGTGTCGCCCGAACAGCTGATGAAGGACCGTGCGGACTTCGCACGGAAGGGTATCGCCCGCGGCCGCTCGGTCGTGGTCATCAGCTGCGAGGAGGGAATTGCACTCGTCGCGGAAAATCCCTCCCCGTCGTTGCACAAGATCGGTGAAATCTACGACAAGATCGCCTTCGCCGCCGTCGGAAAATACAACGAGTTTGAAAGCCTCCGCCAAGCGGGAGTCCGGTACGCGGACGTCCGCGGCTACTCCTACGACCGGGAGGACGTCACAGCAAGGGGCCTGGCCAGCGTCTATGCGCAAAGCCTGGGTGCAGTGTTCACGGCCGAACAGAAACCGTTTGAAGTTGAGCTTGCAGTAGCGGAAGTCGGAGGGAACCAGTCGGACGACCACCTGTACCGGCTGACGTTCGACGGTTCGATCGCTGATGAGAAACGCTTCATCGTGATGGGCGGCCAGGCCGACAAGGTGGCCGAGACGGTGGAGGGCGGGTGGCAGCAGGAACTGAACTTCGCCGGTGCAATCAGGCTCGCAATGAAAGGGCTCGTCACCGACAAGGAAGCCGGCGAACTTCCGGCGTCAGCCCTGGAAGTTGCAGTACTGGACCGCGCTTCGGAGAGCACCCGTGGATCACGGCGGGCCTTCCGGCGCCTCGGCGACGACGAAATCGCCGCCCTGCTGTCTAAGGAGAACTGAAATGGACAAGCGCATTTTCGGCATTGAAACCGAATTCGGCATCTCGTACTCGAGCCCGGACTCGCGTCCGCTAGCACCGGAGGAAGTGGCACGCTACCTCTTCCGCAAGGTGGTCAGCTGGGGCCGTTCCTCCAATGTGTTCCTGACGAACGGGTCACGCCTATACCTGGACGTGGGCTCCCACCCCGAGTACGCGACCGCCGAATGCGACGACCTGGGACAGCTGATCGCCCACGACCGCGCGGGTGAACTGATCCTGGACGACCTCGTGGACGAGGCCCAGGAAAGGCTCGCCGCCGAGGGATTCAACGGCACCGTTTACCTTTTCAAGAACAACACCGACTCCGCGGGCAATTCATACGGCAGCCACGAAAACTACCTCATTCCCCGCCGCGGTGAATTCTCGAGGCTGGCCGAGATCCTCATCCCCTTCCTGGTAACACGCCAGCTCATCGCCGGTGCCGGCAAGATCCTGAAGACCCCGCACGGCGCCACTTTTGCCTTTTCCCAGCGCGCGGACCATATCTGGGAAGGCGTTTCCTCCGCAACCACCCGGTCCCGTCCTATCATCAACACCCGGGACGAACCGCACGCCGACGCTGAGTTCTACCGCCGCCTCCACGTCATCGTGGGCGACTCCAACATGTCCGAAACTACGGCCCTGATGAAGGTCGGCACGGTGGACCTGATCCTCCGTATGATCGAGGCCGGGGTGATCATGCGGGACATGCGGATGGAGAATCCGATCCGCAGCATCCGTGAGATCTCCCACGACCTCAGTGGAAGGGCGCTCATCCGCCTTGCGAACGGCCGTCAGCTGACAGCCCTGGAAATCCAGCGTGAGTACCTCAACAAAGTCACGTCCTTTGTCGCCGAGAACGGCGCCCACAACCAGCATGTGCCGCTCATCCTGGACCTCTGGGAACGGACGCTGACGGCCATTGAAAGCGGAGACACCAGCACGATTGACACTGAGATCGACTGGGCCATCAAGAAAAAGCTGATGGACAGCTACCGGAAACGGCACGGACTCGGGCTGGATGCACCGAGGATCGCCCAGCTGGACCTCACCTACCACGACATTTCGCGGACCCGCGGGCTCTACTACCTGCTGCAGTCCCGCGGTGCTGTCCGCCGGGTGGTGGACGACACTGCCGTCAAGGACGCTGTTGATGCGCCGCCGCAGACAACCCGGGCAAAGCTCCGCGGGGACTTTGTCCGCCGCGCCCAGGAACTGGGCCGCGACTATACGGTTGACTGGGTGCATCTGAAGCTCAACGACCGCGCCCACCAGACGATCCTCTGCAAGGATCCGTTCCGCAACGTGGACGAGCGCGTCGATGCCCTCCTGGACTCTATGGGCTGATACCCAGCTTCAGGGGCTATTCTGGATGGGGCCGTTTAACCGGCCCCGACTGCGTTGCCGCAGGCTCCACTTGCGGCAACGCATCCATCTTGCCCCGACGAAAGTTCTTACGTGCGCCGACTACTAGCAATTCTCATTCCCGGACTGCTGCTGATATCCGCCTGCGGCGGAACGCCCGCAGCCCCGGAACCCACCAGCCAGTCTGCTGGCGAGACCGCCAAGCTCGACTCCCTGAAGCTTACGGACAACGGGGACAAGAAGGCACCCGGAGTCGCATTCGACAAGCCCCTGGACGTGAAGGAACCCACCGTCAAGGTGGTCACCGAGGGCGACGGGGAACGCCTCAAGGCCAACCAGATCGCCGACATCTCCATCCTCGCCGTCAGCGGCAAGGACGGCTCCACCCTTGAAGACACCTTTGCCAAGGACCCGGAGCCTCTTGAATTGAACGATGCCCTCAAGACCGGAAACGCCGTGATCTACAACGCGTTTGTGGGCGCCAAGATTGGCTCGCAGCTGGCTCTCGCCGTCCCCGGCCAGGCCGCCAAGGAAGGTGCCGAGGCCGGCCCCACGCAATTGCTCGTGGTCAAGGTCCTCTCCGCGAAGGACGCCCCGAAGGTGCTCGACAAGCCTGAGGGTGAGACGGTCACGCCTCCCGCCGGGCTTCCCACCGTCAAGGAAAACGACAAGGGCATCCCGGAGATCTCTGTTGAGGGCGTCAAGGCACCCACGGCACTCGTCTCCCAGGACCTGGTCAAGGGCACAGGCCCCGCTGTGAAGGAAACCGACACCCTGACGGTGAACTACGTCGGAGTCACCCTGAACGGCGGAACGAAATTCGATTCCAGCTTCGACCGCGGCGAAAAGGCCAGCTTCCCGCTGACCGGCGTCATCAAGGGCTGGACGCAGGGCCTTGCCGGCAAGACCGTGGGCTCACGCGTCCTCCTGGTCATTCCGAAGGACCTTGCCTACGGTGATGCGGGACAGGGCGAGGCCAAGGGCGACCTGGTGTTCGTCGTCGACATCCTCGGCGTCAAGTAAGCCAAACCAACCAAAAAGGAGCAAACATGTCATTTGGACAACGCAATTTCGACCGCCAGAAGCCGGAAATTGACTTCCCCGAAGGCGATGTACCCACCGAACTGGTCATCACTGACCTCATCGAGGGTGACGGAGCCGAGGCCAAGCCGGGCGACACTGTCTCCACCCACTATGTCGGAGTCGCCTGGTCCACGGGCGAAGAATTTGACGCCTCCTGGGGCCGCGGCGCTCCGCTGGACTTCCGCGTTGGCGTCGGCCAGGTCATCCAGGGCTGGGACCAGGGCCTGCTGGGCATGAAGGTCGGCGGCCGCCGCCGCCTGGAGATCCCCTCGGAACTCGCGTACGGTTCCCGCGGTGCCGGTGGAGCGATCGCCCCCAACGAAGCACTCATCTTCGTTGTGGACCTCGTCGGAGTCCGCTAGGCGGATCCGCGCCCTGCGTCGGCCGGGCGAGCTCTGCAGGGAGCGCGGTAACAATCGGAAGGAAATTTCCGTTTGTTGCCGCGCTTCCGGCGTTAAGCCGCGACGGCTTTAGTAACGTAGCCAAGGTGTCCGCCTTACGTACAGAACGCCTCCTGAACCTGCTCATCGCGCTGCTCAACACCCGCTACGGCCTGCGGCGCAGCGAATTGCGCGAAAAGGTCTACCGGGACACCAGCAGCAGCGAGGTGGCCTTTGGCCGAATGTTCGAGCGGGACAAGAGCGACCTCCGCCAGTTCGGCTTCGAAGTCGAAACGGTCATGGACCAGGGCTGGGGTTCGGATGATCCTGCCACCACGCGCTACCGCATCGGCAAGGAGTCCAACCGGCTTCCTGACGTGAACCTCACCTCCGCCGAATGCACTGTGCTCATTCTGGCAGCGCAGCTGTGGGAGCAGGCCGCGCTGGGGTCGGCCGCACAGAACGCCATGCGTAAACTGCAGGCAGCCGGCGGCCTCACGGAAGCCGAACTGCCGGCAGGCGTCCAGCCTCGGATCAGGCCCGCGGGCCAGGCCTTCGAGGACCTGGTCACGGCCATGCATGCCCAGCATCCCGTGACGTTCCGTTACCTGGCCGGCAGCACCGGCCGCGAAGAACTCAGGACTGTAGAGCCCTGGGGCCTGGGCAGCCGCTTTGGCCAGTGGTACCTGGTCGGCCTGGACCGGGGCCGTGCGGCGAAACGCTTCTTCCGTCTGTCCCGCTTCACCTCTGCTGTGACCGTCCGGGAAAAGGAACGGTATTCGCCCCCGCCGGGCTTCAACGTCCGGAAGGAACTTGATTCACTCCCCGAACTGCCGGTGCAGTCCGCCATCGTGGACGTGGCGTCCGGCAAGGTGCTGGGCCTGCGCAAGCGCGCGACGGGAGCCCCCACCGCCGGGATGCCGGTCGAGACGCACGACGGCGGTTGGGACCGTCTCACAGTCCCTTTCCGGGACGCTGAGGTGCTGGGCGAAGAACTCGCATCATACGGTCCGAACGTCACGGTGGTTGCGCCCCCCGAGCTGGTATCGGCGGTCCGGAGGAGGCTGAAGGCCGCTGCAGATTTCGCGGCTTCTTCGTCTCCTGCGGTCGTCTTCCCGGATAACCCTCCGGCGAAGCGCCCGCGGAAAAGGACGTCAGAGGACCAACTTCAGCGGATGCTTCAGCTCGTGCCGTTCCTGGTGCACAATCAGGGCCTTCACATCAGCGAAGTTGCTTCCAGTTTTGGAGTCACCCGAAAGGAGCTCGAAGACGATCTGCGCATCCTGATCTGCTCCGGCCTCCCCGAGGGATACCCGGACGATCTCCTGGACATCCAGTGGGAGGATGACCACGTCTACATCACGCAGGACCTTGACCTCAACCGTCCGGTCCGCTTTACCGTAGATGAAGCCTGCGCCCTGCTGACCGGCCTGGAGGCCCTCAACGGCCTGCCTGAGCTCGCGGAAGGGAGTGCGCTGGAGTCCGTCACGGTGAAACTGATGGCGGCAGCAGGGGAGGAGGGCCTGAAAGCGGCGTCCATCGCCGGCCCGGAGGTGGGTCCTGGGAATTCGGCGCATCTTGCGACGATCCGGCAGGCCATCACGGACGGGCTTCAGCTGCACCTAAAATACTTTTCCGCGCAGCGGGACTCCATGTCGGAGCGGGACGTCGACCCGCTGCGGCTCTACTCACTGGACAACACCTGGTACTTCGAGGCGTACTGCCACAGCGCACGGGACCTGCGGAACTTCCGGCTGGACCGCATAGAGACCCTGGAACCAAACGGCCGACGGGTCACCGAGGCGGCAAAACCCGCCGACGGCTTCCCGGTGAAACTGTTCACCCCGAACGACGACGACGCTCTGGTTATCGTCGAACTGGCACCCCAAGGCATCGGGCTGGCCGACGACTACTACGCCGAACGGACGGCCCCGCTCCCCAACGGCGGTCTCATTGCCGAAATCAGGTTCGGCAGCACCGGGTGGCTGCCCATGTTCGTAGCCCAGCATGGCGGCGCGGTCCGCATTCTGGCACCGCAGGGCCTGGCCGATGCTGCCGGGGAATGGATCGACGCGGCCCTGGCCCGCTACGGCGGCTAGACTACACAGCATGCCTTGGTGGTCTTGGATCCTGATCTGGATAGCACTCGTAGCCGTTTCCCTGCTCTTCTATGTGCTCTTGGGAATCAGGCTCTTCAGGCAGTTCATGGCCACGGTCAAGGACCTTGGCGCTGCAGGCGAGCGGTTCGGGGCACCCTTGGCCAACCTCAGCGAGCCGTCCCGACAGTCCGGGCCGGACGGAGAGCCCGGACGGGAGTCGGGGGCCAGCCCGGGTTCGGCGGTTTTTGCCTCGCCGATGCAGATGAGACATGATTACCTCACGTCCAAATCCTCCCGCGGGGAAGAGCGCCGTCAACGGCGCGTTCAGCGCAAAGCGGACCGTGGCCAACCCCAGGCGCTGCGCGACATCGAATTCGGTTAGACGTAGGATGTATTTCGAGGAAAGGACTTCCAGTGGGACGACTCTTTGATGGCCCTTGGCCCATCGTCATTATTATCATCGTGGCTCTATTGCTGTTTGCCGCGCCCAAACTTCCGGCCATGGCACGTAGCCTCGGCCAGTCCATGCGGATTATTAAATCCGAGGTCAAGGAAATGAAGAACGACGGCAAGCCCGAAACCAAGGACGGCACGGATCCCGTCGAAGGTAAAATCGTCAACCATCCGCAGTCCCGCCCACAAAACGGCGACTCCAGCAGCAGCACCGGCAGCGCAGACGGCACCGACGTTCCGCCGTCGAACCGCGTTTGACCTGAAGTGGCACTGACGAAGGGCCGAAAATCCAACCCTGAGGGTCGGATGGCCCTGCTGGATCACCTTAAGGAGCTCAAGAACCGGCTCATTAAGTCGGCCATTGGCCTGATCATCGGCGGCATCGGCGGGTGGATCCTCTACGACCCGGTCTTGAGCGCCCTGAAGGAACCGGTGGATCGGATCGCCGAAACCACCGGCGGCACTTCTTCGGTGAATTTCTCCAGCATCGCGTCGCCGTTTGATTTCAAACTGCAGCTTTCACTGTTGATTGGCGCCGTCATCTCCAGCCCCATCTGGATCTACCAGCTGTGGGCCTTCATCACCCCCGGCCTCACCAAAAAGGAGCGGCACTACACGCTCGGCTACATGGCCGCAGCCGTGCCGCTGTTCCTGGCCGGTGTGTGGGTTGGGTGGATGGTGACGCCGCAGGTGGTGCGCGCACTCACCCAGTTCACACCGGCCGGATTCTCCAACCTCATCGATGCCCGTGACTACGTTGATTTCGTCACGCGAATGGTCCTGTTCCTTGGTCTCGCGTTCCTTGTCCCCGTGGTCCTGGTGGGCATTAACATGGCCGGCATCATCAGGGGTGAAACCATCCTGAAGGCCTGGCGCATCACGGTGTTCCTCGTCTTTGTACTAGCCGCCGTTGCTGCTCCGGGCGCAGATGCCTTGTCCATGTTCCTGCTTGCCGGCCCCCTGCTGGCACTGTTTTTCGCCGCCATCGGACTCTGTATCTTCAATGACCGGCGCCGGGACCGGAAGGCCGCGAAGACCGCCGCCGAAACTGAAGCGACGGCCGACGTTGCAACGCCCGGCACCGAACTGGGGAAACTGTAGTCCCGGGGCCACTAGGCTGGAAGTATGTCCTCCACAACCGGGCCACAGTCGCCGTCTGAACTCTACCGGGCCAGTGCCGAACGGACCGCAGAAGCTAAAACGTACCTCGGCGCCTTCGTCCGGACGCTGGATTTCGAACTCGACGATTTCCAGCGCCAAGCATGCCTGTCCCTGCAGCAGGGACGGGGAGTCCTGGTCGCGGCCCCCACAGGGGCCGGCAAGACCATCGTGGGGGAGTTCGCCATCTATCTGGCACTCCAGCGGGCGCTGAAAGCCTTCTACACCACCCCGATCAAGGCACTGAGCAACCAGAAGTATTCGGAACTGGCCGATAAGTACGGCCCGGAGAACGTGGGGCTCCTCACCGGGGACACCAGCATCAATGGCGATGCCCCGGTTGTCGTCATGACAACCGAAGTCCTGCGGAACATGCTGTACGCGGATTCGGACACCCTGGACGACCTCGGCTTCGTGGTCATGGACGAGGTCCACTACCTCGCTGACCGGTTCCGGGGCGCGGTATGGGAAGAAGTCATCATCCACCTTCCCAGCGAAGTGCAGGTGGCCTCGCTTAGCGCTACGGTCTCCAACGCCGAGGAATTCGGTGCGTGGCTGGACACTGTGCGCGGACACACCGACGTCATTGTTTCCGAGCACCGGCCGGTGCCGCTCTGGCAGCACGTCATGGTGGGGCGTGAAATCGTGGACCTCTTCGCCGGGGAAACGACGTTCGATGAGATTGCCCCCGAAGGCGAATCGGATCCCGCCGCGACGGCGATGACGGCCAACGCCGCCCTGGAGCGGGGCTTCGAAGTGAACCCGGACCTGCTGGCGATGGCGCGCACCGAGAGCCAGATGAATTCACGGGCCCGTTTCGGGCATGGCGGACGCAGCCAGCGCCGCCAACAACACCAGCGCGGCGACAACCGCCACGGCCAGGGCGGCCAGCAGAGCCCTGTCCGCAAGGCCAGCCGCCCCCAGGTTATCGCCAGCCTGGACCGCCAGGACCTGCTGCCCTCCATCACGTTCATCTTCTCCCGTGCCGGCTGCGACGCCGCAGTGGCCCAGTGCGTTTCAGCCGGATTGTGGCTGACCACTGAGCGCGAACAACAGGTCATCGCCCGCCGTGTGGATGAAGCGGCCCAGGACATCCCGTCGGATGATCTTGATGTGCTCGGGTTCTGGAGCTGGCGCGACGGCCTGCTGCGCGGGCTCGCAGCCCACCACGCAGGGATGCTTCCCACGTTCAAGGAAGTCGTGGAGAAGCTGTTCGTCGAGGGCCTGGTCAAGGCGGTGTTCGCCACGGAAACCCTGGCCCTGGGCGTCAACATGCCGGCACGGTCGGTGGTGTTGGAAAAGCTGGACAAGTTCAACGGTGAAGCCCACGTCGGGATCACGGCCGGCGAATACACCCAGCTGACCGGACGGGCCGGGCGCCGCGGAATTGACGTCGAAGGCCACGCCGTGGTGCTGTGGCAGCCCGGGACCGACCCGACAGCTGTTGCGGGCCTGGCGTCCCGGCGCACCTACCCGCTGAACTCCAGCTTCCGGCCCACGTACAACATGAGTATCAACCTCCTGGCACAGTTCGGCAGGCCACGCGCCCGGGAAATCCTGGAATCCTCTTTTGCCCAGTTCCAGGCGGACCGTTCAGTGGTGGGCCTGGCCAGACAGGTGCGGAGCAGGGAGGAATCCCTGGCCGGCTTCCAGAAGTCCATGACCTGCCACCTGGGCGACTTCACCGAATACTCCCGGCTGCGGCGTGAGCTTTCGGATGCGGAGAATATCGCCTCCCGCAGCACCTCGCGGGCCCGTAAGTCCATTGCTGAGGACTCGCTGAGCAGGCTTCTGCCCGGCGATGTCGTGGATGTACCTACAGGCAGGGCTCCCGGCTTCGCCGTGGTGCTCGGCTCCGACCACAACTCCCGCGAACCGCGGCCCGCGGTGCTGACGTTGGACAACCAGCTGCGAAGGATAGGCCTCCAGGACCTTGAAGGGCCCATCACGCCGGTGACCCGGGTCCGGATACCAAAGTCGTTTAACGCAAAGGTGCCCAAGTCGAGGAAGGACCTCGCATCGTCGGTCCGCAACGCGATCCGGGAAAACCGCCCGCCTGCACCCGGAAACGCCCGCAACACTGATTTCGGGCGTGCTGCGGCCCTGCCTGACGTGGAGAAGCGGATCAGCGATCTGCGCCTGGCGTTGCGTTCCCATCCCTGCCACGGCTGCAGCGAACGGGAGGATCACGCGCGGTGGTCGGAGCGCTGGTGGAAACTCCGGCGCGAAACGGATGGACTGGTCCGGGAAATCCAGGGCCGCACCAACACCATCGCCAAGACATTCGACCGGGTCTGCGACCTTCTCTCCAGCTACGGTTACCTCGAAACCTCCGAATCCGGAAAAGTAACCATCAATGCCGACGGCCAAAAACTGCGCCGGATTTACGGTGAGAAGGACCTCCTCATATCCCAGTCGTTGCGGCAGGGCGCATTCAGCGACCTCGATGCCACGGAAGTGGCGGCCCTGGCCAGCGTGCTGGTGTACCAGGCGAAACGGGAGGAACGCGGGCTCCGTCCCCGGATGCCCAGCGTGTCGCTGGAGACCGCCGTCGACATCGTCGTCCGGGAATGGTCCGTGCTGGAAGACGCCGAGGAAGAAAACAAGCTTCCGTTGACGGGGGAGCCGGAACTGGGGCTTGTCTGGCCGATCTTCAAGTGGGCCAAGGGCAAGCATCTCCAGGAAGTCCTCAACGGAACAGACCTGGCCGCTGGGGACTTTGTGCGGTGGGTCAAACAGGTTATCGACCTGCTGGACCAGCTGGCGAAGATCCCGGGACTGGATCCGCGGCTTTCACGGCTCTGCTCAGAGGCGATCGTCCTGGTGCGCCGCGGCGTGGTCGCCTATTCCACTGTGGTGTGACGCTACGGGCATCGCACCCCCACTTCCACCATTTCCAAGGCTGCTTAGGAGCACCACACAACATGACTGACGCACGGGCGGACCTGCCGGCCGAACAACGCAAAGTGACGCTGTACCGTAACGGTTCCGTCTACACCGCCGCCGACCCTTTCGCCACCGCCATGCTGGTGGACGGTGACACCGTTGCCTGGGTGGGATCAGAACAGGCGGCGACGTCGATCGCCGATGCGTCGATGGACATCATCGACCTCCATGGCGCTCTGCTGGCCCCCGGCTTTGTTGACTCACATGTGCACCTGACTGAAACGGGCATTGCCCTGGACTCCCTTCAGCTCGGGAGATTGCGCTCAGCTGCCGAAATCCTGGATGCCGTAGCTTCCTCCGTCGCAGGCAAGTCAGTCGACGCCCGCGCCACGGTCCTCGGCCATGGCTGGGACGAAAGCGGCTGGGCCGATCAGGCGCTGCCCAGCCGTGAGGAACTGGAGCGCGCGGCGGGAGGCCGGCCCGTGTATTTGTCTCGGGTTGACGCCCATTCCGCCCTGGTCTCATCCTCACTGGCCGAGGCAGCCGGCCTGACCGGCCTGGACGGCTTCTCCTCCGGGAGCCAGGTTAAGCGCCAGGCCCACACGTCCGCCAGGCGTGCAGCACGCCAGTTGCCGGCTGACCGCCTGCAGGGCTTTCAGTCACGTGCACTGGCCGAAGCCGCCGCCAACGGCTACGTGGCCGTGGCCGAAATGGCGGCGCCGCATATCGGCAGCGCAGCGGACCTGCGGATTGCGGCCGGGTGGAACAGCCCCGATGGCTCGCGGAAGGCTGTGCCTGAAGTACTGCCGTACTGGGGCCAGCTGGCGGGTTCCGAGGAGGAGGCCCGGGGCATCCTCGAAGGCCTTGGAGCCAGTGTGCGCGGCCTTGCCGGGGACCTGAACATCGACGGATCCCTGGGGTCCCGTACAGCCGCCCTAAGGGACGACTACAGCGATGCTCCGGGGGAGCGCGGCAGCCTCTACCTGTCGGTTGACGAAGCTGCATCCCACCTTGCCGCCTGCTCGCTGCTCGGCATTCAGGCCGGGTTCCACGTCATTGGAGACGCCGGGCTCGACGCGGCGCTGGACGCCCTGGACCGGGCAGCAGCCGACGTAGGGGAGCAGCGGGTCAAGGCGGCAGGCCACCGGTTCGAACATGTGGAAATGGCCGACCCCGAGGCAATCGGCCGGCTCGCAAAGTACTCGGTGACCGTTAGCGTGCAGCCGGGATTCGACGCAGCGTGGGGCGGACGGGGACGCCTGTACCAGGAACGGCTGGGGCACCGGGAGCGCGGCATGAACCCCTTCGCCTCCTTCTATGCGGCGGGAGTCCCTATCTGCTTCGGCAGCGACAGCCCGGTCACTCCGCTCAACCCGTGGGCCAGCGTCCGCGCCTGCCTTGAGCACAGCAACCCGGACCAGCGCATCTCAGCCCGCGCGGCGTTCCTCGGCCACACGAGGGCAGGCTGGCGGGCAGCCAAGTACAACAATCCAATGGCTGGCCAGCTGGTTCCCGGCGCGCCCGCCAGCTTTGCGGTCTGGGAGGTGGAGGAACTGATGGTGCAGGTCGCGGACGGGCGGGTGCAGTCGTGGAGTACCGATCCGCGGGCGCGCACACCCTTGCTCCCGGCGTTGGACACCGGGAACGATCCTGTGTGCCTGCAGACCATCCGCGACGGAAAAGAGTTGTTCACAAACGGTTCCCTTCAGTCATAGACCGTAAAGCTACCGGCGCGCCGTATGTCCCTGACCTGCGGTTACACCTAAAACCGCACGTCAAACGCGGGTTGACACTCCCGGGGCGGTCCGTAGCATTGAGTCGCAACGGACGGAATCCAAAGTCGAGGGGCTCCGTCTGGCCACGTGGCCTTCCAGCAGGATGCCTAGCCCGCGCCTGACGGCAGGCCGGAGCGTGGTAGTCCCAGGGGCAGGTCCACTTCGCAGCAGAAAACAGTTCCGCCGAGGCATATCGCATCCGTCCGAAACTGGCCCGAGGCGTGTGGACCTGCCCGCGGCATCACGTGTGACGCGCCCGGTATGCGCAAACTCCCTATAATGGTGACTTGCGCCTTAAAGCCGGCTCTCCTGTTGAGCTTCCTGGCGCGTGACCGCTCCCATCAAGGAAAGGGCCTCGCTGTGCGTGTCCTCACCATCATCCCCACCTACAACGAGCTGGAATCGTTGCCCAAGACACTCGCGCGCCTGCGTGCAGCTGTCCCGGCTTCCGATGTGCTGGTGGTGGACGACAACAGCCCGGACGGCACAGGCCAGCTGGCGGACGGTATCGCTGCTGAGGACGGCCAGGTCCACGTCCTGCACCGTGAAGGCAAGGCCGGACTGGGAGCCGCCTATATCGCCGGATTCAAGTGGGGCCTGGAGGCCGGATACGACATCCTCGTGGAAATGGACGCCGACGGTTCGCACCAGCCCGAGCAGCTGCAGCAGCTCCTCGACGCAGTGGAGGAGGGCGCGGATCTGGCCATGGGTTCGCGCTGGGTGCCGGGCGGCAGCGTGGTCAACTGGCCGCTGTACAGGCAGGCGATCTCACGCGTCGGCAGCACGTACGCGAGGCTGATGCTGGGCATCAAGATCAAGGATGTCACCGGAGGGTACCGCGCCTTCCGCCGCACGACCCTGGAGAAGCTCAACCTCGACCAGGTGGACTCCGTGGGTTACGGGTTCCAGGTGGACCTTGCCTGGCGTGTGGCCAGGATGGGTCTGAAGATCGTGGAACGCCCCATCACGTTCGTGGAGCGGGAACTCGGAGCTTCCAAAATGAGCGGAAACATTGTGGTGGAAGCCATGATCAACGTCACAAAATGGGGACTGACTGCCCGCTGGCAGAAGCTCACGGGCCGGAGTTCCGCCGCAGCCTAGACGAGCGGCGAGGTGCCGGCAGCGGCCGGACAGACACAGTCGCAAAAGGGCCGGGCCCGTAGCCTCACAAGAGGTCACGGGCCCGGCCCTTTTATGCTGCGCCTAGCCTGCGCCGGACCTAAGCCGAGCGCCGTTCGCCGCGGCGCTCCCGCAAAATGGTCAGGCGATCTTCGAGGATCTGCTCGAGCTCAGGCAGCGAGCGGCGTTCAAGGAGCATGTCCCAGTGCGTGCGGACGGCCTTCTCATTGCTGTTGATGGGGCGTTCGCCGTCGACAAGCAAGGCTTCCTTGCCGGTCTTCGAAACCCACACCGGGGGAATCTCGGCTTCGGAGGAGAAGGTAACGAAGACCTGCTCGCCGTCCTCGCAACGGTACTCAACCCGCTGGCGCGGAGCCGGCTCAACACCGGATTCCGTCTCCATGCTCTGTGCGCCAAGACGCATGCCCCGGAGGCTGCGATCGCTCATGATTTCTCCCTTTGGTCGATTCGCGGAGTCAGGCTCCGCGCTAGCCGGGGCAGCTAACGCCTCGGACTACTGTTTGCAAGCATTGCACCAATAGGTACAACGCTTTGCCAAGCTATGTTGTTCCGGCGGGGCTGAACCAGCCGGACAAATATACTATTATACGGGTTTTTGTGCTGGCGAGTAAAGCGGAGGCCGCGGCACGAAACAGGGGAGGCGCCCGCACTGCGGATACCTCCCCTGGCCCACGGTTCACGGGGCTGCCTACAGCGGCTGCCTCGGAGTGTTGGGTTCGGCAGCATCCGGCCGCGCCCCGGCGGCGGTGTTCGTGCCGTCGCCAGTAGCGGCATCGAACAGACCGCCGGCGCGGGGATCCGGGTTGCTACCGCCAAGGGCGTTGCCGATGCCCTTCAGGGCCTCGCCAACTTCGCTGGGGATGATCCAGAGCTTGTTCGAGGAACCTTCGGCCAGCTTGGGCAGGGTCTGCAGGTACTGGTAAGCCAGGAGTTTGTTGTCGGGGTTGCCCTTGTGGATTGCGTCGAACACCTTCTGGATCGCCTGGGCTTCGCCGTCTGCGCGGAGAATGGCAGCCTTGGCGTCACCTTCAGCCTTGAGGATGGAGGACTGGCGCTGGCCTTCCGCCGTGAGGATGGCTGACTGTTTGGTGCCCTCAGCGGTGAGGATGGCGGCGCGGCGGTCACGTTCGGCACGCATCTGCTTCTCCATCGAGTCCTGGATGGAGTGGGGCGGATCAATGGCCTTCAGCTCCACACGGGAAACGCGGATGCCCCAGCGGCCGGTCGCTTCGTCCAGGACGCCGCGAAGCTGGCCGTTGATCTGGTCGCGGGAGGTCAGGGCCTCTTCGAGGTTGAGGCCGCCGACGACGTTTCGGAGCGTGGTGGTGGTGAGCTGTTCGACCGCCTGGATGTAATTCGCAATCTCGTACGTGGCCGCCCTCGCGTCAGTGACCTGGAAATAGACCACGGTGTCAATGGAAACGACGAGGTTGTCCTCGGTGATGACCGGCTGCGGGGGGAATGAAACAACCTGCTCGCGAAGGTCCAGGAGCGGCAGGAGCCTGTCCACGAAGGGAATAAGGATGGTGAGGCCGGGGAGCAGTGTCCGCTGGTACTTACCGAGCCGTTCCACGACGCCGGCCCGGGCTTGCGGGACAATCCGCACCGACCGGACCAGCACTATTATTACGAACGCAACGAGAACCAGCAGCACGATTGCGACTGCGATATCCATACATCACCTATTCCCCAGTTATGTGCCCTGCTATGTATTGCGGCGATGCTCTGCCGCCTGACCGGCGCCGGTGGCGGCTGCCGGAAAAGTAATGGTGCTGCTGCTACTGAACGGCCGTTTCCGGTTGTGGCGCCACGACGGCGGTGGCTCCTTCGATGGCGGAAACCACCACGCGTTGCCCGGCGTTCAGGACTCCGTTCTCAGAGCGCGCGCTCCAGACATCCCCGCCGATCTTGACCAGGCCGGAGGATGTGCTGACAGTCTCCATGACGAGGGCGGATTCGCCGATCAGGCGGTCGATGTTAGTCCGCTGTTCCGCGGGGCCCTTCTTCAGGTGCTTCAGCGCTACGGGCCGGACAAACACCACCATCAGCAGGGAAACAACGCAGAAAACAACGATCTGCAGCCAGAAGTCGGCACCGGCGAAGTCAGCAAGCAGCCCGGCCAGCGCTCCGCCGCCAAGCATGATGAAGAAGAGGTCCAGCGTCAGCATTTCCACCACGGCGAACGCCAGGAATACGGTGAGCCACAGTGCCCACCAGTTCTCGCCAAGCCATTCAAACATGTGTTCCCCCTTCGTCCCCGGAGCTGCGGAAGCAGGCCCTCAGTAACTGTCCTTCCATCCTAGACCGAAGCCACGGAGCGCAGGAGGCTGCCCCCTGGGACGTTCCGAACGTAGTCAAGTCGTTATGCAGGCGGCCGCTTCAAGAGTTCGAAAACGCTGATTCGGAACCGTGCTGAGACCTTGGTGAGGGGCGGCAGCGCGGCGATGATGGTGTCCAGCGCTACAGGATCCAGGTGGTGGCCGGCGGGGCCCATCAGGGCAAGGTTGCCGACGTCGGCCGGTTCAAGGCCAAGCTCGAGGTCCAGCTCCCGGGCGGAGTGCGGAGCGAAATGTCCCCCGAGGGAAGCGGCCAGCCGTTCCTCCTTGGCCGGTTCGATGCCGAGCATGCCCGTCTGTCCCGCTATTTCCGCGAGGTGCCCGGACCGCGGCGTCACCACGATCAGCCGGCCGCCGGGACGCAGCACCCGGGCGAATTCCGAGGCGTTCCGCGGCGCGAAGACCACCGTAACGACGTCCACGGCCGTGTCCGTGACCGGAAGCGGCTGCCAGACATCGCAGACCAGGTTGGCGGCGCCGGGATTCATCCGGGCGGCACGCCGCAGCGCGAACTTGGAAATGTCCAGGCCGATGGCCGCCGCGGGTGCGGCGGCCAATACCTCCTTGAGGTAGTGTCCGGTTCCCGTGCCGGCGTCGAGTACCGCGGCGTGCGGTCCCTGTAGCACCGGGGCTGCGAGCTCCGCGACCGCCCCGGCGAGCGGCCGGTAATGACCTTTGGAAAGAAAATCGAAACGGGCTGCCACCATGGCGGCGGTATCGGCTTCGAAGACAGTTCCCTTGCCGACAAGCAGGTTGAAGTACCCCTGCCGGGCAGCGTCGAAGCTGTGGCCCTCGACGCAGGCCAGGCGGTTGCCGCTCAGCGTCAGGCTGTTCCGGCAGACGGGGCACTGGAGGGAACGGGCGGCGTCGGGAAGCATGCCACCATCCTAGGGGCCGCGGCGGCGGCCGATTCACGGTTCCCGGCCGCTGGCGCCGGCAGTCCCGTCCAGGCGCGGCGTGAGTTATTTCACAGGCCATGCGCGAGCCGTTAGGCTCACAATCGTGAAACCTGAACATCTGCCCCTGCTGAAGTCCGTTTCCGCCCCGGCCGTCCATCCGGACGGCAGCCGGGCCGTGGTCTCCGTCATCCGCCCTGATTTCGACGCCGATACTTACGTGGGCCAGTTATGGACTGTGCCGCTGGACCCTGAAAAGCTGCCCCGCCGGCTGACCCGCGGCTTCCGCGACACGGCACCGGCATTTTCCCCGGACGGCCTGGTGCTGGCGTTCCTGCGCGCTACTGCCGACGGGAAGCCGCAGCTTTATGTCGTGGAGGCTGCTGGCGGCGAACCGCAGGTCCTGACGAACGCCAAACTCGGCGTTTCCTCCTTCGCCTGGTCTCCCGATTCGCACAGCATTGTGTTCGGCGCCAGGACGCCCGACGACGGCCGGTACGGCACGCTGGACGGCGTATCCGCCGGGGCCGAGGACGCACGGCTCATCACAGACTTCAAATACAGGATGAACGGCGTGGGATATACGGCGGACAAGCCGCTCCAGCTCTACGTCGTGGAGGTACCCGAGCTGGACGACGAGCCGCCCGTTGCGCCCGCAGGGCGCGCCCTGCGGGCGCAAAAGACCGTTGCCGAAGGTACCGGAAGAGAAGCCGGTCCGGCGCGTGAAGCCGACACCGCCGAGGCCCTGCTTCCGCCGGCACGGCAGCTGACGTTCGCCGCGGCTGACCACAGCGGAGAATCCTTCAGCACGGACGGACACTCTGTGTACTTCGTTGCAGCCCTTCATGAGGGCAGCGACCATGACCTCGAGACCGGCGTGTACCGCGTTCCCGTCGTTGGAGGAGAACCGGAACCGGTCAGGGCTGCCAACAGCGGCCGCCAGACGGTGGGCGCGGCACGTCAGTCCAGGAACGGACAGTGGCTGTTCTACACCGCCCAGGAACTTGGCGAGTCCGGCCAGGACTTCGTCGCACGCAACACGGCCCTGTATGTGATGCCGGCCGGGGGCGGCGACGCCAGTGTATTGAGCGACGTCGAAACTATGGACCTGGCCGGGTCCGCCGGGGGACTGGAGCTCCGCGGACCTGATTCCGTCTTGCTGCTTAACAACGCCCAGGGCACGGTTGAGCTTCTGGAGTTCGGAGCAACGGGGAACCACGCGCTGCTGGTTCATGGTGACCGTGTTGTCACCGGCGCAGCTGCGGCCGCCGGCTCAGTGTTCGTCAGTTTTGCTGATCCCGCCACGGCGGGGGACGTCGCAGCGCTGGAGGAAGGCCAGCTGAGGCTGCTGACCGATTTCTCGGCGGAGCTGCGGCGTCAGGCAGAAATCATCGAGCCCCGGGAGGTCACCTTCGAGGCGGCTGACGGCTATCCGGTCCACGGTTGGCTGGTGCTGCCGCCGGGGAAAGGGCCGCACCCCGTTCTGCTCAACATCCACGGCGGACCGTTCTCGCAATACACCGTGGCCCTGTTTGACGAGGCCCAGGTGTACGCCGCGGCCGGTTACGCAGTGCTTATGTGTAATCCGCGGGGCTCGGCCGGGTACGGCCAGGCCCACGGGCGGACCATCAAGGAAAAGATGGGAACCGTTGACATGCAGGACGTGCTGTCCTTCCTCGACGGTGCCCTGGCAAAGTTCCAGGAGCTCGACGGCGGAGCGCTTGGGATCATGGGAGGTTCCTACGGCGGATATCTCACGGCCTGGACCATCAGCCAGGACCACCGTTTCAAGGCGGCCATCGTGGAGCGCGGATTCCTGGATCCGGTCAGTTTCATCGGCTCCTCGGATATCGGCTGGTTCTTCGGCGGCGAGTACACCGGCACCTCGCCGGAACAGATGGCCGCCCAAAGCCCCATGGCCACGGTCGGCAACGTCCGGACGCCGTCGCTGGTCATCCACAGCGAAGAAGACCTCCGCTGCCCGGTGGAACAGGGCCAACGATACTTCACAGCGCTGAAGCAGCAGGGCGTGGACGCCGCGTTCCTCGTTTTCCCCGGGGAGAACCACGAGCTCTCCCGGTCCGGTACCCCGCACCACCGGAAGCAGCGCTTCGAGGAAGTCCTGCGCTGGTGGTCCCGCTACCTGCCAACGGCGGCCAACAGCTAGTTGCCCTGGTCGGTACCCTGACCCGGCAAAAACCCCAATGCCTGCCGGGCCAGGCGGATGTCCGGATGCGCCCAGCGGGCACCGTATTCGGCGTTGTTGCTGAGGGAGCGCAACTCAGCCTTGTCCACATAGAGGATCCCCTGGAGGTGGTCCGCCTCGTGCTGCACAATCCGCGCCTGCCAGCCGAAGAAATCCTGCTGCCGCCTGGTTCCGCCGGGATCGGTGAAGTCGAGGCGGACCGTTTCGTGTCGAGAGACCACGGCCTGCAGGCCCTGGAGCGACAGGCATCCCTCGTAAAACGCCGCAGTGCCGGTCCCCAGCGGCGAATATGACGGATTGATGACCGCAAAGAACTCCAGCGGCGACCGGTGGCGGACGGCGGCAGTCTCGGCGTCGACGTCGTACTGGTCCTCAAGGACCGCAAGCTGCAGGGGAATGCCGAGCTGCGGTGCGGCCAGGCCGACGCCCGGCGCGTCATGCATCACCTCCCGCATCAGGGCGATCAGCGCTGCAAGTTCAGTGCCATCCAGCTGGCCCTCGTACGGGGCAGCCTGTTGCCGGAGCACCGGATGGCCGGCCTGGACAATGGCGGGAAGGACGCCTGCGGAGAGGATTTCCTGGACAGTTTCCCTGATCCGGGCGGCGCTGAACGGCGTGGGATTGGCTACGTGAAGCATGGGAAAAGCCTAGTGCGCTGCGCATGCCGCCGTGACGAATTCGTAGATCCGGGCTTTCAGGACGGTTCCGGCAGCAACTTTGAGCACACCCTGCCGGCCGCCGGCATCGGCGCGCAAAGGCAGCAGGGTCCCCACCTTGTCCTCAGCGACGGCATGCGGATCGCAGCGTGCAGGCCGGATATGGAGCCTGAGCTCCCGGGGAGCCGCGCCGGTCGCCACGGTAATGCTGCGCGGCCAGGGGTTCCCCTGCGCTTCGGCCAGCAGTGTGGTCCCCTCGATCCTTTCTATGGTCAGTGTGCGCGATGCTCCGGCACCGGCGCTGCGCGGGGTGACCCGAAGGCGTACGACGGCGGTCCGGCCGTCCGCTGCAACCTCCAAGTCCGGGGCCAGGCCTATGTCAGCGATCTCCCCTGCGTCCTGCGCGAGGCACAGCTCGGAATAGTTCCGGACCAGGACGCCGAACGGGTCGGCAGCCGTAAGACGCTCCTCGCGGGTTGTGGAGCCCTGCCGGACGGATACCGTTACTTCCGCCGGCGCACTGCCGGGCCCGGTTTCCGCCCCTTCAGCGGTCTCAGGTTCATCAGTCCCGGGGTGACCGCACGCGGGTGCCGGCAGCCTGGCAGGCAGGCTCTTGGTCTGGCCCGGCGGCACCTCAGTGCCCTCCGCTTGCGCGTGCCATGCCGTGCCGGCCGGGAACAGGGAAGTCGACACTTCGGCGCTGAGGACAGTGACCGGCTCGTTCGCCGTATTGCTGAGCTGGATCTCGATGATCCCGGTGCCGTAGCTGTCCCTGAACTGGTTGAGCTCCGCTGTCAGGGGACCGGGCGCCTGCGGTTGGGGACTGCAGCCCTGCATCGCCGGGCCCGCCACCAGGGCACCCAGAACGGCGAAGGTTGCTGAGGACCGCCGTCGTCCTGCCCTTGGGAAGCCGTTCATGCCAGCAGTCTAAAGCCACTGCCCGGTGGCATTGCCCGGCCGCGACCGGCGCTGAAAAGCGACGCCTGACAATGGGCTACCCTCGTTCCATGACTGAACAGACGCCGCTCACCTGTGTCCTTGGATTTGTGCGCGCCATTGAGGCCGGCGGCGGCGCCGCTGAAGTGGACGGCTTCCTTGCCGAGGATTTCACCCTGGTCGAAGCGCCGCACGTGCTTGCCCCGGAAGGAACCAGGCGGACCCGCGACCAGGTGCTGGCGGGTGCCGAGCAAAGCCGGCAGGTGGTGTCCAACCAGCGGTTCGATGTCCGGCGGACCACGTGCGAAGGAAACCGGGTTGTGCTGGAAGTGGACTGGTCTGCGACGCTCTTGATGAATCTCCGCTATTGGGATGCCGGCGACACCATCAGGGCCCGCACCACCTCCGTCTTCGAAGTCCGTGAAGGCCGGATCACCAGCCAGGACAGTTACGACTGCTACTTCACCGGCGACGAGGATGACGCAGATGAGGTACAGCCGGCTGCGGAGTAGGCCGCCGCGACTTTTAGTGCATGGTGAACCGGGCGGCAACGCGTGAATTGATGACCGGCACACTGGCGGCGGATCCGATCAGCCGGTTCCGGACATGCCACAGCGGGCGCGGCACCGGCCGGCCCAGCGCCATGTTGACTTCGGATTGCCGGACGGCCCTGGCCGCCGCCCGCAGCCGGTGGCGTTCAAAGGACCTGAGTTCAGGCCCGCAGTCAGCATGCGCCAACCGGCTGAGGATGAGCGGCGCCAGTTCAGCGGCATCCAGCCACCCCAGGTTCATTCCCTGGCCGCCGATGGGGCTGATTTCATGGGCGGCATCACCGATCAGAGACGTCCGGCCGTGGATCATGCTCTTCACCCGCCGTGAGCGGACGCCGAAACTGCTGAACATCGAATTGGTGCCGGCGTCGACGGCGATTCCGGTCCGGTCGCGCACGATCAGGGCCAAGGAACCAGCGGTGGGCACGTCCGGCGTGGTTCCCGGAAGCCTGGCCACCCACCGACGCACGCCTCCAGGCAGGGGGAAGGACTCCACGATCCCGGAAGCCTCCAGGAAAAGGGCCGCGTCGGGGCCGAACGACGTGCCGTCCGCGAAGTCTCCCATCAGGTATCTGTCCGGATACGTCCTCAGCGGGGCGGTGATGGCCAGCAGCTGACGGATGGTGGAGCGGACCCCGTCCGCGGCCACCGCCAGCGAGGCGTGAATTCTGGATTCCCCGCCGGCGGTGACGACGTCCACCGCAACCGAGGAGCCGTCGTCGTGAATTCCTGTCACTGTGGCGCCGCGGATGATCGCCCCGCCGTCCAGTGCACCCACGCGCCGTTCCAGGGCGGCCTCCGTAAGAACCTGCGGGACCGACAGCACGAAGGGGAAGCGGCCGGACACGCAGTCGAAGGACATGCCGGCTACTTCCACGCCGCCGCCAATGGCAACCCCGCGGCGGATCCGCACGCCCTCGTTCACCAGGCCTGACGCCACCCCGATCCGGTCAAGCGCTTCCAACGACGGCGGATGGATGCCGATGGCGCGGGAGTGGGTGTCGGGTTCCGTGCGGCGCTCCAGGACGCGGACCGATACGCCCTGCTGCAGCAGGAGGGCCGCCAGGTACAGCCCCACCGGCCCGCCGCCCACTACGACGACGTCAATCACCGCGGGCGTTCCGGTTCAAGGTCAATCCGGGTGAGGAGGTTGCGGAAGGGTACGCGGGGCGCAACGGCCCAGCCCGGGGGAGCGGCAGCCCGGAGTTCCGCAGTTGTGTAACTGCGGCGGATGGACGTCAGCCCGTCCGCCCTGATGAAGGAACCGCGAAACGGC
This sequence comes from Arthrobacter sp. FB24, assembly GCF_000196235.1. Lineage (NCBI taxonomy): Bacteria > Bacillati > Actinomycetota > Actinomycetes > Micrococcales > Micrococcaceae > Arthrobacter > Arthrobacter sp. FB24. The sequence continues at coordinate 2,473,883 of NC_008541.1, forward strand.
CATGATCCCGCGTAGAAGAGCGCATATGCGGCGGGGCTCCGGCGGATGTCGTTGTGGAGGACGGTGCCGCGGGACAGCAGCGCCGACTCGGCGAGGAACTGCGGCAGTTCCGCTGCGCCCAGGTGGTGCAGCACGTGGTTGGAGATGACGACGTCGTAGCGTTTTCCTTCGGCGGCCAGTTCGGCAGTGGATGCCTGCCGGAACGTCACTGCGTCGAGGCGCCCGCGGCGCAGCGCGAACTCAAAGGCACGACGGTCCGGATCGATGCCGGTGACTTCCAGCTGCCGCCGATCCCTGGCCGCCCACGCCGCCAGCAGAACCGCCAGGTCCCCGCCCCCGCAGCCGATATCCAGCAGCGTTGTGACCCTGTCCGTTGAAAGGAGCGGCCGGAGGTGCGTCCGGTAGATTCCGCGCCATCCGGCCACGGCCCGGTTGACCAGGGAAAATTGTGCGTAGGTGCGGTCCAGCCGTGCAGGATCACAGCCCGGACGGTCCATTTCCTCCACAGCGTGCGTGTCACGCTCGCGCAGCATTCCGACGGCGGCCGTCGTATGCGTGGCCATCAAATGAGTGACGGCTCGGTGCGTGCTGCGGCTTCATCCGTCCCGGCGAACTGCCGGATAGCCGCGTGCGAGCCTTCCGGCTGCGGTGCGCGCACCTTGGTGAACATCGCCGTTTCCACCGTCAGGCCCGGCCCGAAGGCCATCGAACAGATGCGTTCATCGCCCTCCTGCGGCGGGAGCCCGGCGATGTGTTTGAGGACAAACAGCACCGTGGCGCTGCTCATGTTGCCGAAGTTGCGGAGGGTTTCCCGTGCCGGCACGAGCTGCTCATCGGTGAGCTCAAGCCGGGACTGTACTTTGTCCAGGATGCTCCGCCCGCCGGGGTGGATCGCCCAGTGGGTGATGTCACGGTAGGGGAGTCCCCGCAGGGATTCGTCCCGCGAAAGCAGCGGCTCAAGGGCGCCGATGATGTGGTCGTCAATGATGTGCGGGACATAGTTGCCCAGCACCATCTCGAAGCCCTCGTCGCCGATGTTCCACGCCATGGATTCCTCTCCGACGGGAGTGAGTACCGTTTCGAAGTGGTCCAGCTGCAACAGGGGCGTTCCGTCCGGAATGTCCCGTGCCGAGATGACCGCTGCTGCGGCGCCGTCGGCGAACAAGGCCGAGCCCATGATGGTGTCGGGGTCGTTGGAGGTGCGGACATGGAGCGAGCAGAGCTCCGCGCAGACCACCAGGACAACGGCGTCGGGGTCTGCCTCGCAGAACGACTTGGCGGCACGCAGCGCCGGAAACGCCGCGTAACAGCCCATGAAGCCGAGGTGGTAGCGCTGCACGGCCGGACTCAAGCCCAGGGCACGGACGATCTTGTAGTCCGGGCCGGGGTTGAAGAAACCCGTGCATGAGACTGTCACGAGATGGGTGACGTCCTGTGCACCGATTCCGTGGCAGGCATCAAGCGCGGCCTGGGCGGATTGAACGAAGAGCTTGGTGGCTTCGCGGCCGAAGATGTCGTTCCGGACCTTGGTGCTGGGGCTCAGCACAAGGCCGGTGGCCGGGTCGAAGAACTGCGGATCGTCCGCACGGGTGTCCTTGGTGAGCTCGGTGACAGCCGTGTACCGGGTGTCGATGGCTGCGGAATCAAAGCAGGTGTTGACCAGCCGGGACCCCAGCCTGGTCAGCCCCGGCTGGGCCGCGAACACGTCGCGGGCTTCAGACTGAATGAGTACGGTGGGCGGGACAGCAGTTTCCAGGGACCTCATGTAGACCGTCATGGTTCATTCTCAGTGAGCTTCGGACTTAAGACAATGGTGGCTACCAAACGGTAGGGCACCCATCCGGACCGGCCGGAGCTGGTTAGATTGAACCGGGTTAGATTGAACCGGGCGACGCCGACGGAAGCCGCGACGGCTGCCCCCGCATAACCGAGGGAGACACGATGAGCATGGCCACCCAGGCCGAACCCCAGCCGCCGGCACCGCACGTGGCCGACAGCCACGACCTGATCCGCGTGCAGGGGGCGCGTGAGAACAACCTCAAGGACGTCAGCCTGGAGATCCCGAAGCGCCGGCTGACGGTCTTTACGGGCGTCTCCGGTTCGGGCAAGAGCTCACTGGTGTTCGCCACCATTGCCGCGGAGTCGCAGCGGATGATCAACGAGACGTACAGCGCGTTCGTGCAGGGCTTCATGCCGACTCTGGCGCGGCCCGACGTCGACCTGCTGGAGGGCCTGACCACCGCGATCATCGTGGACCAGGAACGGATGGGGGCCAACCCCCGCTCCACCGTGGGCACCGCTACCGACGCCAACGCGATGCTGCGTATCCTCTTCAGCCGGCTGGGGACACCGCATATCGGTCCACCCACGGCCTTCTCCTTCAATGTCCCGACACGGAAGGCAAGCGGGGTGATGAGCACCGAGAAGGGCGGCCGGGTCGAGAAGAGCGTGGTGCAGAACGCGGTCTACCTGGGCGGCATGTGCCCGCGGTGCGAGGGCATGGGCTCGGTCTCCGATTTCGATCTCACGGCGCTCTACGATGACAGCAAGTCGCTCGGCGGGGGTGCCCTGACGGTCCCCGGGTACAGCATGGACGGGTGGTACGGCCGTATATTCAGCGGTGCCGGCTTCGACATGGACAAACCGATCGCGAAGTTCACCAAGAAAGAGCTGGACGACCTGCTCTACAAGGAGCCGACCAAGATCAAGGTCGAGGGCATCAACCTCACATACGAGGGCTTGATCCCGAAAATCCAGAAATCGATGCTCTCCAAGGACGTTGACGCGATGCAGCCGCACATCCGTGCCTTTGTTGAGCGTGCCATCACCTTTCAGTCCTGCCCTGAGTGCGAGGGCACGCGACTCAGCCCGGAGGCAAGGTCGTCGAAGATCCAGGGCCGGAATATCGCCGACCTGTGCGCGATGCAGATCAGTGACCTGGCCGGCTGGGTCCGTGACCTCAGGGAGCCGTCCGTCGCCCCGCTCCTCAAGGGGCTGCAGCACCTGCTCGACTCCTTCGCCGAAATCGGGCTGGGTTACCTTTCCCTGGACCGGCCCGCGGGCACGCTGTCCGGGGGAGAGGCGCAGCGTACCAAGATGATCCGGCACCTCGGTTCGTCCCTCACGGACATCACCTACGTCTTTGACGAGCCGACGATCGGGCTCCACCCGCATGACATCGAACGGATGAACAAGCTGCTGCTGCAGTTGCGTGACAAGGGCAACACCGTGCTCGTCGTAGAGCACAAACCGGAAACCATCGACATCGCTGACCACGTTGTTGACCTCGGCCCCGGCGCAGGCACCGAGGGCGGCAACGTCTGCTTTGAGGGCAACGTGGAGGGGCTGCGGGGGAGCGACACCATCACCGGCCGCCACCTCGACGACCGGGCAGCTGTTAAGAACACGGTGCGCACGCCGTCCGGCACCCTGGACGTTCGTGGTGCCTCGACGCACAACCTCCGCGACGTGAGCGTCGATGTTCCGCTCGGCGTGCTCTGCGTCGTGACAGGGGTCGCGGGTTCAGGCAAGAGCTCGCTGATCCAGGGCTCGGTGGCCGGCCGCGATGGCGTTGTGGTGATCGACCAAGGCGCTATCAAAGGCTCGCGCCGCAGTAACCCGGCGACGTACACCGGCCTGCTTGAGCCCATCCGTAAAGCATTCGCAAAGGCCAACGGTGTGAAGCCGGCGCTGTTCAGCTCCAACTCCGAGGGCGCCTGCCCCCCGTGCAACGGTGCCGGGGTCATCTTCACGGACCTGGGTGTGATGGCCACCGTGGAGTCCGTCTGCGAGGACTGCGAGGGCCGGAGGTTCCAGGCGTCAGTCCTGGAATACGAGCTGGGTGGCCGGAACATCGCTGAAGTGCTGGCAATGTCCATGACCGAAGCCGAGGCGTTCTTCGGCGCAGGCGAGGCACGGACGCCGGCAGCCCACAAAATCCTCGACAGGCTTGTGGACGTCGGGCTCGGGTACCTGACGCTCGGCCAGCCGCTCACCACGCTGTCCGGCGGCGAGCGGCAGCGCGTCAAGCTGGCTACCCAGATGGCGGAGAAGGGCGACGTCTACGTCCTGGACGAGCCGACCACCGGCCTCCATCTCGCCGACGTCCAGAACCTGCTGGGCCTGTTGGACAGGTTGGTGGATTCCGGGAAATCAGTAATCGTGATCGAACATCACCAGGCCGTTATGGCTCACGCCGACTGGATTATCGACCTTGGCCCGGGCGCCGGGCACGACGGCGGACTGGTCGTCTTTGAGGGCACGCCGGCCGAGCTCGTCGCCGGACGTTCCACGCTCACCGGTGAACACCTCGCGGCCTACGTCGGCGCCTGACCAGACAGGGTGCCCAGGGGTTCAGAAGGCGGGTCCTCTCGTCTTCTGAACCACTTCTCCAAAACGCCGATAATCTACATTATGTAAAGTAGTGCTCTGCGTATTGCATCAGATGAATCAATCGCCCCGATCCCCCTGATCGGCAAGGAGTTCTCTAACTCCATTGAGATTCCGCGGAATTTGCGGCCTGACGGCTTTGATGCGCCGCGGCCCAAGCGCTCCTGACGGCTGCAACGCCCATCCTCAGAGCGACCGACACAAGCGTCTGACCTGCGGTTTTGCGCTGATGATGCATTTAATGAATCATTGATTCAGGATTTGAGCACAAACTTCGACGGAACTGTGAGGCGAAAAATGGCGGTCGACGGGTCCGGGCGTGTGCTGCAGCTGAGCGCTGTTCAGCTGCTGCATCCCGAGGAACAGACGCTCGAAGACATGCTGACCGGCTGGCGCAACCAGCAGCTCTCCAGGAACCTCCAGTTCGACACAGTCGACAAGGGCATCGAGTGCGTCCGCCGGTTCGTCAACCATGTGAACGAGTTCCCGTGGAACTGGGCACCGGAGCAAGTCGAGGAGTATTTCGGTGACCTCCGCTCGATCCACCAGCTGAAGCACTCCACTATCCGCGGCTACCAGTCCACGCTCCGCCGGTTCACGTCCTACGTGTCGAACCCCGACTACGGCTGGGACCAGGTCTGCGAACAACGCTTCGGCACACACCCCTCCCAGGTCTTCTTTGACTGGAACACCGCCACCCACACGCAGGAGTACGAAGGACGCGCCTCCAAGCGGCCCTTCACCAAGACCGAACTGCAGATGCTGTTCGATCACGCCGACGACCAGGTCGAACTCATCGCCGCCTCAGGCAAGAAAGGCTGGCAGGCAGCCTACCGGGACGCCGTCATGCTGAAAGTCGCCTACTCGTACGGGCTCAGATTCAACGAGCTCCGGCACCTGCAAACCATCGACTTTGCGGCCAACCCCCAAGCACGAAGGTTCGGCAAGGCAGGCGTCTGCAAGGTCCGGTTCGGCAAATCACGCAAGGGCTCCCCCCACAAACCCCGCAGCGTCCTGACGGTCTTCGACTGGACCGCCGGAGTCATCGAGGACTGGCTCGCCAACGGACGAGGCACACTCGACACCTTGGACCTGTTCCCCAGCGAACGCGGCGGCCTGATCTGTGAATCCACCCTGCTGCGCCGGCTCCGGCGCTACCTCAACGAGCTGGGCCTGCCAATGGATGGCCTGGACCTGCATTCGCTCCGGCGCTCCTATGCAACGCACCTGCTCGAGGACGGATGGGATCCTAGATTCGTGCAACATCAAATGGGCCACGAACACGCCTCCACCACCGGGATCTACCAGTTCGTCAGCGACGACTTCCGCAACACGACCCTCCGGGCGGCCCTGGACCGCACCATGGACGAAGTCCTGGGCGTGCAGATGCGAGGTCAATGGTGAAACGCGAAGTCGAATACAAATGGCGGCTCTCCGAGCTCATGGCAGCACGGGGACTGCACAACACCACCGACCTCATCCCCCTGCTGGCCGAGCGCGGCATCACCTTGTCCCGGCCACAGGTCTACCGTCTCGTCAACCAGAAGCCCGAACGCGTCGCACTGCAGGTCATCGCCGCGATCTGCGACATCTTCTCCTGCGGACCCGAAGACCTCATCACCGTCACAGCCGCCGACGTCCGCGCCCGCAAAACAGGCACCAGCGCCCCCAACGTCGTCGACCTGAACCGCACCGTCAGACCACGACGGGCGCGCATCATCGACAATGATCACTGACAAGCCCGAAGGCCTCAGTCCCCGCAGCACCAGCCGCGGCCGGCCCCGCACCACCGGGACCGCTTCCTGCGCACGCTGCGGCCGGGCCGCCGGCAGAACCCGCGCCACCTGGCCCGAAGGCCGAATCTGCGGCCCCTGCTTCACCACCGCCACCCGCACCCACGGGACCTGTCCGGAGTGCGGCCAGCACAGACTTCTACCCGGGCCACCGGACATCAGCGGAGGGCCACGCTGCGCGCCCTGCGCCGGCATCCTCCACGACTTCCACTGCACCCGTTGCAATACGGAGGGCGAGTTCTACCGGCGCGGCATATGCGCCCGCTGCGCCCTCCGGGAGGATCTCAACGAACTACTGCTCACGCACCCTGCCGACCCGGAGACCGCCGGCAAAATCGTCGATGTCCTCTGCAAAGCAGAACGGCCCGAAAGCATCATCACCTGGAAGCGCTCCCCCAAAGTCCAAGCCCTCCTCGGCTCTCTATCGAGCGGGGAGACTCCGCTGACGCACGAAGGACTCGATGCCGCGGCTAAGTCAGCGAACCGCGAAGCCAATCACCTGCGCGCCCTGTTCATCCACCACGGACTCCTCCCCTACCAAGACCCGCATCTGGCCCGGTTCGAAACCTGGATTGACGACAAGCTCCGCCACTTGCCCGAGGAGGTCGCCAAACCCGTCGCACAGTTCGCCACCTGGCATCACCTCCGCCGCATCCGATCCATCACAACACCGGAGAAGAGCGCCCAAGCTCCGGTCCACTCCGCCAAACAAGAGATCACCGAAACCATCAAGTTTCTGGACTGGCTCTGGGAAACCCACCAGCGGACAGCGGCGAACTGCACCCAACAAGACATCGAAACCTGGCTCGCCACCGGTCCCACGACCAGAAAAGCCATCCGCACCTTCATCGTCTTCATCAAAAACACCGGCACAAACCACCGCGTGGACATGGGCCACTACACCGCCAAAACCCGCCCAACGATCACCCAGGACCAGCGCCTGGCATGGCTCCGGGAACTGCTTACAGGCACCAGCGAGTCCCTGACCTACCGAGTCGCCGGCATCCTGCTGCTTCTCTACGCCCAACCGCTCGTGCGGGTCGCCAAACTCCGAACCGACGCTATCGAAACCAATGAAAGCACCGGCAACATGCGGATCACCTTCGGCCCGCACCCAGTGCCCATTCCCGAACCCTTCGCCGGCTTGCTTCGAGAGCACCTTAAAGGCCGTCCGAATCTCAGAACAGGATCAGACGCACAAAGCCCTTGGCTCTTCCCGGGGATCCGGGCCGGACAACCACTTCACCCAAACGGCATCATGGATAGGCTCCGAAGCTTGGGCATCGATCTTCAGGGCGCACGAAACACGGCCCTCGACGAACACCTCTTAGCCTCACCACCGCCACTGGTCGCCAACGCCCTTGGCTATAGCCACCAAGTAGCCTTCCTCCACGCCGACGCAGCAGGCGACGCCTGGTCACGCTACGTCAATCTCCGCACGACGCCCTGACGTCACTGGGTGAGGGCTATGGCTCGTCTCTGACTGATTCCTGCTTTGCGTTCCGCCAAATCAGGGTATAAACGATGGCCAGTCCCAGAGAGGCCAACATGAGCACAAGATAGATCAAGCGGAAGTCGTTATTCATGACGTCAAAGACCGTTTTCACCGCACAGAAAACGCTGACGATCCACAGACCAACCGCCGCCCATCGGGCAGTTCGACGAGGATCTCCACCCAAAGGGTTCCTGTTTGCGCTCATGGCTCACCCTAGGCAATACCTAAGCCAATTCGCCATAGGCAACGCAGGCCAGGCAGTCCGCCCACCTCGCCGTCTCTCCTCAACGAATACGCTCAGACTGAATCCGCAGGGATGCCACTAGAAGTTTTCCGGCGAAGCCCCAGGCACAGTGTGAGCGTGACGTGTCCGGCCGGAATCAGCCGATAGCCGCCGCTTCATCCAGGGTGTGCGGTTGAAAGTGCTCCAGCATGTCGCGCATGGCCTCATAGCCCTGGGTAAATGCGGGTGAGGCCCGCCACACGTCGACCTGTTCAAGCGACTCCCAGGGGCCGGTACTGATGAATCTGTTGGGAACATCGCGATCATGCATCAGCACAGCTTTCGCGCCGGGAAAATCCTCTTCGGTCTTCCGGGCGAGATCGCGCCATGCCTGGACAAAGTCATTCTCCCTGCCGGGTTTCACCAACCAGATTCCGAGCGTGTAAACAGACATCGCGAACGCCTCCAATCGCGTGCGGGGTAGGTATTCCCGATTATCGTCCCGCCAGCCGGAGCCGGGTAGGGCCACATGGCATGTGGCCCGCTCCCCCGGCACCCAACCTGGGAGCCGGCCCCGACGCCTAAAGTTCCTTCAGACCCCGTCGTAGGCGGCCTGCAGCTCGCTGATCACCAGCTTGCGCATTCCCAGCATTGCCTGCATGGCACGCTGCGCACCCTCAGGATCCGGCCCGCCCAGCAATTGCCCCATTGCGGAAGGCACTACTTGCCACGAAAGGCCGAACCTGTCCTTGAGCCAGCCGCACTGGCCCTCCGAACCGCCGGCCGTGAGGGCCGTCCAGTATCGGTCCACTTCTTCCTGTGAGGAGCAGTTGATTACAAAGGAAACAGCTTCAGTGAACGTGAACGCGGGCCCACCGTTAAGACCCAGGAATTTGCGGCCTTCAATTTCGAACTCCACGGTCATCGCCTGGCCTGCGATGCCGGGTCCAACGTCGCCATAACGGGCCACGTTAAGGATTTTCGAGTCGTCAAAGACCGAGACATAGAAGTCCGCTGCTTCCTCGGCCTGCGTATCAAACCACAGGCAGGTGGTGATCTTTTCAGTCACTTGGTTCCCTCATCTCACTGGCTTCATCTCACTGGCTTCGCCGGAACGGACTCCCGACGCGATCCTTCGGTTGCGTGTGTGAGCCTAGCGGCGGGTGATTCGCGGCACAATGGAGCCGGTAAGCTGGCCGTTAATGCGGCAGCTGGCTGACCAGGCCAAGGGTGTTCCCTTCGCTGTCCCGGATGAAAGCCATCCATTCGTCGGTTCCGGCCGGACCCAGGCGGTCATCAGCATGGCTGAAGATCACCTTGGGCTCCTCAACTATCTCCACTCCCCTGCCCCGGAGGCCGGTCACGGATTCCCTGACGTCAGGCACTGCCAGGTAGAGCAAGGCGGACGGCGCCCCGGTTTCGAGCAGCAAGCGCACGCCGTCCAGGTCAAAAAAGAGAAGCCCGGGCGGATCGAATAATGCACGGGCCTCGACGCCGAGCAAGGCGGCGTAAAACTCCCCTGCCCGCGGAAGGTCGCTGGCATGTTGCGCGATCTGGACAAGTCTCATAGTGCCGTCCGGTTTGTCGTTGCGTGAGGAACTGGTGCTGTGGGGCGTGAACAGGAACGCCGGAAAGTTTGCTGGCGGTGTTCCCGGTCACAGTCTAGGGCCGCCGACGGCTGTCACGCAGGCCCACATCGGCTCGTCCGGGCGCGGAACCGCAACTAGTGTGGAGGTATGCCTTCCCGCCCTAACCCGACACCCGTCCGCGCCGCTGCCAGGAACGCGGCAGGATTTGCCGCCCTCGCCGATACCGTCCTTATCCTGGCGTTTGCAGCCATCGGCCGGGACGCGCACCAGCGCGGAGACGTGATCACCGGGGTCCTCTCGACGGCCTGGCCGTTTCTGGCCGGGGCTGCCATCGCATGGCTTGCCTTGCGGGTATGGCGGGGGCCGTTGCGCGTCTGGCCGGAAGGCGTCGCTGTGTGGCTTGGCGCCGTGGCCCTGGGCATGGTTCTGCGGGCGGCGACCGGACAGACGGTGGTCCTGCCGTTCGTGATTGTTGCCACGCTGAGCCTGGGCGTTTTCCTTGTGGGCTACCGTCTGATTGTGGCCGCTGTTGGCCGGTTCAAAGGACGCCGGCAGCTCCGCTGATTCACATTGAATGTACTAGGCTGGCAGCACACAGCATCGCCTGCCGCCCCTTAAAGGGCGCATCCATCCGAAAGGTCCAGAGTGATCACCGCATTCGTCCTGATCAAGACAGACGCCTCCCGAATTCCGGAGACGGCGGAGGAAATTTCGGCGATTCCGGGCATCAGCGAGGTCTACTCCGTGACCGGGGAATGGGACCTGATCGCCGTGGCCCGGGTGGCGAAGCACGATGACCTCGCGGACGTCATTGCGGACAAGCTGTCCAAGGTGCCGGCGGTGGTTCACACGACGACGCACATCGCGTTCCGCGCGTACTCCCAGCACGACCTCGATGCGGCTTTCGCACTGGGCTTCGAGCAGTAGCCCCTGAACGGCTAGCCCCGGGTAAGGGCGACCCACTTTTCCAGCACGGCCGCCGCGGCACCGGAGTCAATGGACTCTTCCGCTCGCTTCAACGCGGCCGCCATCCGGTCCGTGAGCGTGCCCTCGGCATCGACGTCGAATGCCACCAGGCCCGCGGCGGCATTCAGAAGGACGGCGTCACGGGCCGGGCCCGCCACGCCGCTCAGGACATCACGGACGACGGCGGCATTGGCTGTCGCGTCGCCGCCGCGGAGCTCCTCCACTGTTGCGGCACGGATGCCCAGCGCCTGGGGATCAAACGTCTGTTCCGTCACTTCGCCGTTCCGGATCTCCCAGACAGTGGACGGTCCGGTGGTTGTCAGTTCGTCCAGTCCGTCACTCCCCCGGAAAACCAGGCCGCGGCTTCCGCGCTTGGCCAGGACCCCGGCAACCAAGGGGGCCATCCTTTCGTTGGCGACACCAACCGCCGAGGCCTGAACCCGCGCGGGGTTGGTCAGCGGGCCGAGGAAGTTGAACGCCGTGGGTATGGCAAGCTCCCGGCGCGGGACGGCAGTGTGCCGGAAGGAGGGGTGGAACACCTGGGCGAAGCAGAACGTGATCCCCGCTTCTTCTGCGTTGCGCGCAACGCGTTCGATGGGCAGGTCCAGCCGGACGCCGAGCGCTTCCAGCACGTCCGCCGACCCGGACGACGACGACGACGCACGGTTGCCATGCTTAACCACCTTTGCGCCCGCTCCCGCACAGACGAGGGCGGCCATGGTGGAAATGTTGACGGTGTTCAGCTGGTCACCGCCGGTGCCCACAATATCCAGCTTCTCGCCGGCGATGTCGACAGGGTTCGCGTGCGCCAGCATGGCCTCGACAAGCCCGGCTATCTCGTCCACCGTCTCGCCCTTTGACCGCAGCGCCACCAGGAACCCGGCGATCTGCGAAGGGGTGGCCTCCCCGGACATGATGGTGTCCATCGCCCATTCCGTATTGTCGGCCGTCAGGTCCGCGCCGTTGATCAGTGCCGAAATGAGCCGCGGCCAGGTGTTGCCCGCCGCCTGTGCAGATGCCTGTGAAGTCACCTCCTGATGCTATCGAGGCACCCGCCCTGATGACCAATGTGAACCGGTCCGGGAACTTTTCCGCGCGAATTCGCGTCTTGGTAGAAAAAGTCCGCGGAAATGGCGGTTTGCGTTGGGCAGGAGGAACTTTTACAGACATAATGTCTATGTGACATCTGCGACCCATGCCCCCAGTACCCCGGCGCACCCGACGCTGAACCGCCCGAATATGGTTTCCGTAGGAACCGTTGTCTGGTTGTCCAGTGAGTTGATGTTCTTCGCCGGTCTCTTTGCCATGTACTTCACACTCCGTTCGACGTCCGGACAGATGTGGGCCGAAGAGACAGCCAAGCTCAACTTCCCCTTTGCGCTCGTAAACACGATCGTCCTCGTGGCAAGTTCATTCACTTGCCAGATGGGCGTCTTCGCCGCTGAGCGGCTCCAGCCGCGCCGCGCCGGCGGCCCCCTTGCCTTCACGCGTTGGGGGATGAACGAATGGTTCACGCTCACGTTCATCATGGGTGCCTTCTTCGTTGCCGGTCAGGCAACTGAATACGCCATGCTCGTCTCGGAGCATGTGTCGCTCTCGTCGAACGCTTACGGCTCTGCCTTCTACATGACCACCGGCTTCCACGGCCTGCACGTCATCGGCGGCCTCATCGCCTTCCTCTTCATCATCGGCCGTTCGTTTGCCGCCAAGAAGTTTGGTCACTTCGAGGCAACGTCCGCGATTGTCACCTCGTACTACTGGCACTTCGTCGACGTCGTGTGGATCGGCCTCTTCCTGGTCATCTACGTCCTCAGGTAGCCCCGACTTGACTCTTTTTCTACAAGAGGCAGAATTTCAAGAAGCGGCTCCCGGAGCCGACGCACGATCGAAAAAAGGAACCACCACGTGAAGGCACTCTCGCAGAAGCGACGTCACCCACTGGCAGCCATTGCGCTGCTGCTGATGGGCCTCCTCCTCACTGGTGGGCTGTACGCCGTTGCCACCACCGTCAACGAGGCCAAGGCTTCCACCACCAGCTTCAGTGCGAACGACACTGAAGAGGGCGGGAAGCTTTTCGCCGCCAACTGCGCAACCTGCCACGGCATGGGTGCGAGCGGAACCAAGGACGGACCCTCACTTGTAGGCGTCGGTGCTGCCGCCGTTGACTTCCAGGTAGGCACCGGGCGCATGCCCATGCAGATGAACGGCCCGCAGGCTTACAAGAAGCCCGCACAGTTCAACGACGAACAGACCCACCAGCTGTCCGCTTACGTCGCTTCGCTCGGCCCCGGCCCGTCCATCCCTGAAGAGGGCCTCCTGGACGCAAAGGGCAACGCCGCAGAGGGCGGCGAGCTCTTCCGGGTCAACTGCGCCATGTGCCACAACGCTGCAGCCGCCGGCGGAGCGCTCACCCGCGGTAAGTTCGCACCGGCCCTTGCTGATGTTTCCGAAAAGCACATCTACGAGGCCATGGTTACCGGGCCGCAGAACATGCCGGTCTTCAACGACGCCAACGTTTCCCCCGAAGGCAAGCGCGACATCATCACCTTCCTGAAGCAGATCGAAGCCAGCGGTTCACCCGGCGGAGCCGATCTCGGCGCCCTGGGCCCCGTCTCTGAAGGTCTGTTTGTCTGGATCGCCGGCCTGGGCGTCATCATCGCCTTCACCATCTGGCTGACGTCCCGGACGTCCTAGCGACGTCCGCAACTGTAAGAACTCCTGCTGACGAGTCAGCAGTATGGAATTGAAAACTAACCCGGCACTGGCCGGGACGAGAGAAGGATGAGGCGAATTATGGGCAACCATAGTGACGGCAGTCCGAACCACTCGGGCACCGTAGCTACGGCTGGTCAGAATGAGGTGGAGAAGTTCCAGGATCCTGGAATTCCCCCGCATCGTTTGCGCCTGGCTGACACGGACCCGAAGGCCGCAAAGCGTGCAGAACGGCAGGTTGCCGTTCTCTTCGGCAGCTCAGTCGTGGGCACCGTGATCTTCCTGGTGGCGTACTTCGCCATCGATCTTGGACCCGACTCCACGATCGCCACCATCCGGCTGCAGAATGCCCTGCTGGGCATTGGCACCGCCTTTGCCATGCTCGGCATCGGCACCGGCATTGTCCACTGGGCCAAGGCGCTCATGCCAGACCACGAAGTCTCCGAAGAGCGCCATGCCATCCGCACCGAAGAGGACCGCCAGGCGGCAGTCCGCATCGTTGATGACATTGTCGAAGAAACGGGCATCAAGCGCCGGCCGCTGATCCGCAACACGCTCCTCGGCGCCGTGGCTTTGGCTCCGCTGCCTGCACTGGCCGTCTTCGGTGACCTCGGTCCCCGTCCGGACGACAAGCTTGCACACACCATGTGGGCCCCGCAAGAGGGCAAGCTCAAACGCCTTACCCGGGACCCGGACGGTACGCCCATCAAGGCTTCGGACGTCACCATCGGCTCGGCTTTCCACGTGATTCCGGAAGGCCTGAACGAACTGCATGAAGGCAAGCTGAACGAAAAGGCCAAGGCCGTCGTCCTGCTCATGCGCCTGAACCCCGAGTCCCTCAAGCCCTCTGCGGGCCGCGAGGACTGGAGCTACAACGGCATCGTTGCCTACTCGAAGATCTGCACCCACGTTGGTTGCCCTGTTGCCCTGTACGAGCAGCAGACCCACCACCTGCTGTGCCCGTGCCACCAGTCGACCTTTGACCTGACCCAGGAATGCAAGGTTATCTTTGGCCCGGCCAGCCGGCCTCTCCCCCAGCTGCCCATCGCAGTTGACGCCGAGGGCTACCTGGTCGCTACGAGCGACTTCAAAGAACCCGTAGGACCGAGTTACTGGGAGCGTGATGAGCATGAGCGCAACATCAACAGCTAATGCCCCCGCCTTCGTCGCCAAAACCAAGGGCGGCCGCATTACCGACTTTGTTGACCAGCGCGTCGGCGGATCCGGCATTCTCCGCGAATTCGGCCGAAAGGTCTTCCCGGACCACTGGTCGTTCATGTTCGGCGAAGTGGCGCTGTATTCCTTCGTCATCCTGCTGCTCTCCGGCACGTTCCTGACGTTCTTCTTCGATCCGTCCATGGCGGAGACGCACTATGACGGCTCGTACACGCCGCTGAAGAACGTCGAAATGTCGGTCGCCTATAGCTCATCGCTGGATATCTCCTTTGATGTCCGCGGCGGCCTGTTCATGCGCCAGGTGCACCACTGGGCCGCCCTGCTGTTCGTGGCTTCCGTTTCCGTCCACATGCTGCGGGTGTTCTTCACCGGCGCGTTCCGCAAGCCCCGCGAACTGAACTGGGTGGTGGGCGGTGTCCTGCTCATCCTCTCCATGGCGGCAGGCTTCACCGGCTACTCGCTCCCCGACGATCTGCTCTCCGGCAACGGCCTGCGGATCATCGACGGTGTCATCAAGTCGATCCCGGTGATCGGTACCTACATCTCGTTCTTCCTGTTCGGCGGCGAGTTCCCCGGTACGGTCATCATCAGCCGGCTCTACATGCTGCACATCCTCCTGGTACCGGCACTGATCCTGCTGATGATTGTGATCCACCTCTTCATGGTTGTTGTTCACAAGCACACCCAGTACCCCGGCCCCGGCCGCAACGACGGCAACGTCGTCGGCTACCCTCTTGGTCCGGTGTACGCGGCCAAGGCCGGCGGCTTCTTCTTCATCGTGTTCGGTGTCATCGCCCTCATGGCGGGGTTCTTCACCATCAACCCGATCTGGAACTACGGTCCCTACGACCCCTCCCCGGTTTCCGCAGGCACGCAGCCTGACTGGTACATCGGCTGGGTTGACGGCGCGCTGCGGCTCATGCCCGGTGTCATCGGTGACTTCCATTTCGAGTACGTCATCTTCGGGCACGTCCTGACCCTGAACGTGCTGCTGCCGGCCCTGGTACCTGCCGGCCTCGTCTTCACGGTGCTGTTCATGTACCCGTGGATCGAACGCTGGATCACCAAGGACGACCGCGAACACCACGTCCTGGACCGCCCGCGCAACGCTCCCACTCGTACCGCGATCGGCATGGCCGGCTTCACGTTCTACTGCGTGATGTGGGCTGCGGCTAGCTCGGACCTCATTGCCACTCACTTCCATGTGGCACTGAACGACGTGACGTACTGGTTGCGGGCACTGTTCTTCATCGGCCCGGTCATCGCGTTCGTTGTGACCAAGCGCGTCGCCTTGGCGCTTCAGCGCAAGGACCGCGAAATCGCCCTGCACGGCCGCGAAACCGGCCGCATCGTGCGCCTGCCGCACGGTGAGTTCATTGAGGTCCATGCCCCGCTGGATGACTACAAGCGTTACAAGCTGGTGGGCTTCGAGTCACCGGTGCCGCTACCTGCTGTTCCGAACGAACACGGCGTCGTAACCCGCAAGGAAAAGCGCCGTGCAGCGCTCTCGCGCTGGTTCTTCGAGGACAGGGTCGCACCTGCCTCGCCGGCTGAGCTCGAGGCCGCCCACGGGCACCACGGCCAGCACGAAGCGGTCGAAACGGCCGAGGGACAGAAGACCCTCAGCCACTAGCTAGTGGTTTGAAAGCGACACAGAAGAGGCCCGGTCCGAATGGACCGGGCCTCTTCTGTGTCGCCTATGGATTCCGGTAGCCGGAGGCGTAGTTGCGCGTGGGACGGACTCCGGGACGTTGCAGCGGCACCCACAGCTTGTAGCGGTCTGCCCGGTAGTAAGACACGGAGTAGTCCACCATGGAGCGAGCAACGAAGGCGTGCCTCTGGATCTTCAGCAGCGGGGATCCCACCTCTACATTAAGAAGCCTGGCAGTGGACGGAGACGCTGCCGTGGCCTCAATCATGTCCTCCCCCCACTCCATGACCAGGCCAAAGCGTTCACTCAGGACGTTGTACAGCGAGGTGGGTGGTTCGCCGTCGAGCAGGCCGGGAACGCGATGAGCGGGAATGAAGTTCTCGTCGACGCTCATGGGCTCGTTGTCGGCCAGCAGGAGGCGCCTGAAGCGGACCAGGGGGGTACCCTCGTCCAGCTGCAGCTCGCGGGCCAGGAACGCACTCGCGCCGATCTGCTCGAAGCTCAACACCTTGGCGGCAGGGACCATGCCACGGCGCTGCATTTCCTCACTGTAAGAGGTCAGCTTCACCTGCAGATCGAGTTTTGGTTTCCGGACGAAGGTCCCCAGGCCAACCACCCGTTCAATGACCTCCTCGCCTACCAGCGCATCGATGGCCTGGCGGACCGTCATGCGGGCCAGCCCGAATCTTTCGGCGAGGTCGCGCTCCGAAGGCAGCGACGAGCCTGGCGGGCAGGAAGCCGTGATGTGTGCGCGCAGGAGTTCCCGCAGCTGGACATAGATGGGCGTCCCGCTGTCGCGGTCGATCTCCCCTACCATCCTGCTCGCGTCAGACGCCGCCATGGCCGCAATCCAGATCTACATTCATGTTTTAAGGGTAGAGCAACAACAGGGCAGGTCTAGACCACCCGGATGGCGGTTTCGGCCACCGGATGTACCGGCACTACGCTTGTTCAGGAATGCAGTCGTGACGGCCGAGACCCGTCGGAACAAAGGAGTCCTGTTGCCAGTGCGCAAGGCAATCGTTCAATCACCCATAGGCCTGCACGCGCGGCCGGCCGCTGTCTTCGTCCGGGCCGTTACGGATTCCGGCCTGCCGGTCAGAATCGGGAAGAAGGGAATCGTGCCCGTCGATGCGCGGTCCCTGCTCGAAGTCATGACCGCCGATTTCTATTGCGGCTGTGAGGTGGAACTCTCGGTCGACCCCGAGGCGCTTCCCGCCCGCTACAGCGTCGAATCCGCAGAGGCAGCACTGGAAGGCCTGACTCTACTGCTGGAGGCAGGCGCGGCCGCCTGAGGGCTTCCTGACCGACTTCGGCGGGCCTGTGCGCCACACCGCGCGAGGTACGGACGCGTCCTACTGTGGCTAAGCGCAAATAACGACGGCGGGCCCCACCAAATGGTGGGGCCCGCCGTCGTTGTTATCAGTACTTATGCGCTAGTGCGCGTGGTCGCCCCGGCTGTATTCGTACACCCAGCCCACGAGGGCGATGACGGCCAGGCCGCCGGCGATGAACGTGACCCAGAACCCTACGGCCAGGCCGAGGAATCCGCCTGCGCAGGACAGGCCCAGGACCAGCGGCCACCAGCTCCAGGGGCTGAAGTGCCCCTGCTCGCCGGAACCTTCGTGGATCTCGGCGTCGTTGCGGTCCTCGGGACGCATACCCACGCGCTTGCCGGTAAAGCCAAGGTACGCGCCGATCATGCCGGCAAGGCCGCCAACGAGAAGGATACCGAGGATGCCGACCCACTCAGACCAGTTGGTCAGGAATCCGTAAACCAGGGAGACCGGTACGAAGAAGAAGACTCCGGCTCCAAAAATCCATGATTCGATCTTCACTTGGCGGTGTCCTTCTGATCTGCGTTGCCCAGCACGGACGCTGCCGGTGCCGGTGATTCAACGGTGTGCGACTGTGCGAGCTCCGGGTGGTGGAGGTCCAGGGCAGGACGCTCCGAGCGGATCCGGGGCAGCGACGTGAAGTTGTGGCGCGGCGGCGGGCAAGAGGTTGCCCACTCGAGAGAAGCACCGAAGCCCCAGGGATCGTCCACTTCAACCTTTTCGTTGCTGCGCCAGGTGATGTACACGTTCCAGAAGAACGGGATCAGCGAAGCGCCCAGCACGAACGAGGAGATTGTGGAGAACTGGTTCATCCACGTGAAGTTGTCCTGCGGCATGTAGTCCGCGTAGCGGCGGGGCATGCCCTCGACACCCAGCCAGTGCTGAATCAGGAAGGTTCCGTGGAAACCAAGGAACAGGAGCCAGAAGTGGATCTTGCCCAGGCGCTCGTTGAGCATCTTGCCGGTCCACTTCGGCCACCAGAAGTAGAAGCCGGCGAACATTGCGAATACCACGGTGCCAAACACCACGTAGTGGAAGTGGGCCACCACGAAGTAGGAATCCGATACGTGGAAGTCAAGGGGCGGTGAAGCCAGGATGATGCCCGTCAAACCACCGAACAGGAAGGTTGCCAGGAAGCCGATGCTCCAGAGCATGGGCGTTTCGAAGGTGATGGAACCCCGCCACATGGTGCCGATCCAGTTGAAGAACTTCACGCCGGTAGGTACGGCGATCAGCATCGTCATGAAGGAGAAGAACGGCAGGAGGACCGAGCCGGTGACGTACATGTGGTGAGCCCACACGGTCACGGACAGAGCAGCGATGGCGATGGTTGCGTACACGAGGCCCTTGTAGCCGAAGATCGGCTTGCGGCTGAAGACCGGGAAGATCTCGGAGACGATGCCGAAGAACGGCAGCGCGATGATGTACACCTCGGGGTGGCCAAAGAACCAGAACAGGTGCTGCCAGAGGACTGCACCGCCGTTCTCGGGATCGAAGATGTGTGCTCCGAAGCGGCGGTCCGCGCCGAGGGCGAACAGGGCTGCAGCGAGAGGCGGGAAGGCCATGAGGACCAGGATGGCCGTAACCAGCGTGTTCCAGGTAAAGATCGGCATGCGCCACATGGTCATGCCCGGAGCGCGCATGCAGATGATGGTGGTGATGAAGTTGACTGCACCGAGGATGGTGCCGAAGCCGGAGAGTGCGAGGCCGAACACCCAGAGGTCACCGCCGACGCCGGGGCTGAATGTGGTGTTGGACAGCGGCGCGTACGCGAACCAGCCAAACGAAGCGGCACCCTGGGGCGTAATGAAGCCGGAGACGGCGATCGTGGAGCCGAAGAGGAAGAACCAGAAAGCCAGTGCGTTCAGTCGCGGGAAGGCGACGTCGGGTGCACCGATCTGCAGGGGCATGATGACGTTGGCGAAGCCGGCGAACAGCGGGGTCGCAAACATCAGCAGCATGACGGTTCCGTGCATGGTGAACAGCTGGTTGTACTGCTCTTTGGTCTGCAGGATCTGCATTCCGGGCTCGAAAAGTTCGGCGCGGATCAGCAGCGCCATGACGCCGCCGAAGCAGAAGAACACGAAGGACGAGATCAGGTACATGTACCCGATGGTCTTGTGGTCGGTCGAAGTGATCCAGTTGACGACGATGCGTCCCTTGGACTTCGGAACAACGGGCGCCCCAAGGGCCCCGGCAGGTGCGGATTGAGTGTACGTAGCCACGTCGCTCCCCTTACTTAATTTCGTTCAGGTTCGGGTTGCGGTCGTACTCTTCGCCGAGCAGACCGGTGTTGCCGTCCTGTCGGAGCTGGTCCAGGTGCGCCTGGAACTCCGTTTCGGAGACAACCTTCACGCGGAACAGCATTTCGGAGTGGTATTCGCCGCAGAGTTCGGCACATTTGCCGTCGTAGGTGCCCTCTTTGGTGGGGGTAAACCTGATGTAGTTCGTCTTGCCCGGGATCATGTCGCGCTTCTGCAGGAAGGCGGGGACCCAGAAAGAGTGGATAACGTCGCGGGAGTTCAGCTCCAGGTCAACAGACTTGTTGACGGGGAGGTACAGGGTGGGCAGCTTTTCCTTGTCCACTTCAGCACCGGTGAGGTGCGCCTGGACGCCTGCTTCGTGGACGTCTTCAGTGATGACGTCGCCCTGCTTGTAGTTGAAGTCCCAGGCCCACTGCTTGCCGCGGACGTCCACAACGACGTCGGCCGGCTCGGAGCGGTTGTCGATGGCCTGCTGGTCCCGGTCGGTGAAGTAGAAGAACACCAGCACCATGAACAGCGGGATGGTCAGGTAGAAGACCTCGAGGGGAAGGTTGAAGCTGGTCTGCCGCGGGAACCCGACGGTGCCCTTGCGGCGGCGGTAGGCGACGACGCACCAGACCATGAGTCCCCAGGTAATGATGCCGACGACCAATGCGGCTATCCATGAGTTGACCCAGAGGTCCATGATGCGGTCAGTGTGATTGGTGGTGCCACGCTCGGTGGGCAACCAGCCTCTCTGTACCTCTGGTGAACATCCAGTCAAAGCCAACGCGCCGGCTAGTGCCAAGCCAGTGATCGTAGTGATCTGTTTGCGTCGGCTGCCGGTTCGGTTCTGCGAACTCACAGACGGCCCTTCCTACTTGTTGCTGTTGCCCGGGCCGTAGATGGCTCCCCGGGCACACTAAAAGTTTTACTACTCGATGTAGAGCTTACCGCTCCCCGGGGGTTTTCGCTCACATGTCGGCACCGTGCGTCGGCACCGGTTTTCACCGGTGCCGAAAGCAAGCTGTCATGGGGCAAAAGAGCCAGGCTAGTGGAAAGAATCCCCGCAGGCGCAGGAGCCGCCGGCGTTGGGGTTGTCAATGGTGAAGCCCTGCTTCGAGATGGTGTCTTCGAAGTCGATGCTCGCGCCGCTGAGGTACGGGACGCTCATCTTGTCGACAACGACCTCGACGCCGTCGTAGTCACGTACGGCATCTCCGTCGAGCAGGCGCTCATCGAAGTAGAGCTGGTAGATCAGCCCGGAGCAACCGCCCGGCTGGACAGCAACGCGCAGGCGAAGGTCGGTGCGGCCTTCCTGCTCCAGCAGGCTGCGGACCTTGCCCGCGGCGACGTCGGTCAGCTTGACCTCGTGCGTGGGCAGTTCTTCGCTGGCGGTGCCGGTGGCTGCGGCGCTGTTTTCATTGGTTGTAGTGCTCATTGGCCTACCTTCTTACGACGGTGGTGGCGACTCGGCTTGCGCGTTGCCCGCCCCTACGGAAACGGTATGGGCTATAGCTACATGCTACGTCGATCCTGCGTGTAGCTCTAACTCCTGACGTAACCGTGGCCATACCCTGAATGTTCCCTGGCGGGTCCGGAACAGACCCGCCAGGAAACGCGGGTGCAGCTGCACTGCCGGTCCAGGCGTCAGGCAAGACCCTCATGGTTGAGCCGGGCCAGCAGGAGGGCTTCAGCCACCACGGCGTTGCGGAAGTCGTCCAAGTGCAGTGACTCATTGGCGCTGTGGGCCCTGGAATCGGGGTCCTCGACACCGGTCACCAGGATCTGCACGTCCGGATAGACCTCCGTAAGGTCCGCGATAAAGGGAATCGAACCACCGATGCCCATTTCGACCGCCGGAACGCCCCATGCTTCCCCGAGGGCCCACATCGCCATGCCTGCGGCAGCGGAACCCGTGTCGGTCAGGAAGGAGCTTCCGCTCTCCCCCGGGGTGAAAACCACCTTCGCGCCGAACGGTGCATTGGACTCAACATGGTTCCGCACGGCGGCCATGGCGTCGGCCGGGTCCTGGCCCGGAGCCAGCCGCAGGCTGAACTTTGCCCGCGCCCGCGGCAGCAGTGTGTTGGAAGCCACGTCCACAGCGGGAGCATCGAAGCCGATGATGGACAGTGCGGGCTTGGTCCATAGCCGGGAGGCGATGGTTCCGCTGCCGGCGAGGCGGACGCCGTCCAGTACTGACGCGTCGGCCCGGTATTCCGCCTCCGTCAGGTCGACGGAGACGTCGTCCCTGCTGACCAGGCCCTTCACGGCGACGTTCCCTTCGTCGTCATGGAGGGTGGCGATCAGGCGGGAAAGCAGCGTTGGCGCATCAAGGACCGCCCCGCCGAACATTCCGGAGTGGACGGCGTGCTCCAGGACCTGCACCTCAATGGTCCCGTCCACCAGGCCGCGCAGGCTGGTGGTCAGCGCGGGAATGCCCACTTTCCAGTTGCTGGAATCCGCTACCACAATGACGTCGGCGCGCAGCAGTTCGCGGTGCGTTTCCAGGAACGTGCGGAACGTGGGCGATCCTGCTTCCTCCTCGCCTTCGATAAAGAACGTCACACCCAGTCCAAGTTCGTCGGCCAGTACCTCGGTGACGGCGGCGTAGGCGGCAATGTGGGCCATGATGCCGGCTTTGTCATCGGCGGCACCCCGCCCGTAAAGCCGGCCGTCGCGTTCGACGGCGGTGAACGGTTCGGTCTCCCACAGCGCCAGGTCCCCGGTCGGCTGGACGTCATGGTGGGCGTAAAGCAGAATGGTCGGCTTTCCATCGGCAGCGGCACGTCGTGCCACGACAGCCGGGCCGCCCGGCGTCCCGTCCTCTTTGTTGCAGCGCAGGATCCGGACGTCAGCGACTCCCGCAGCCCGCACCAGCTCCGCCACGGCCTCCGCGCTGCGGTCCAGCGGAGCAGGATCGAAGCTGGGCCAGGCGATGCCCGGGAGCGTGACGAGGTCCTTCAGCTGCCCAACGGTGGTGTCGAAGGACTCGTGTACGGCCTGGCGCAGGGCGTCGACGTCGATTCCGTCGATTCCTGCGCTGATTTTTTGCGGGGTCCCCGCCGGTGATGAAGTCATGGCCAAAACCCTACCTGTGTCCGTGACCACAGGAAACACTTCGGAACCGCCCGCCGGCTCCCCCGGTTCGCCGCCGCCGGACCCGCGCGACACATGAAATTCCGCCTGCGCGTGCAGGGTATTCTTTAGGGGTGTTTGGACGTAAAAAAGAAGCGCCAACGGCGCAGGACGTAGTTGACCAGCAGGCAGCCGAGGCCTTGGCCCGGCAGGACGCAGCCCTCGGCAAGGGCGCGCCCACGCCCAAGCGCAAAGCACAGGAAGCTGCGCGGAAGCGCCCCCTGGTGCCGGAGGACCGAAAGGCCTCCAAGGCAGCCGAGCGGGCGGCCGTGCAGGAACAGCGGATCAAAATGCGCCAGGCCCTGGACACTGGCGACGAAAAGTTCCTGCCCCTTCGCGACAAGGGCCCGCAGAAGCGCTACGCACGCGATTACGTGGATGCACGCTTCAGCCTGGGCGAGTACCTGATGTTCGGCGCCCTCTTGTTCGTTGTCATCTCCCTGCTGGTCCCCTCCACCAGCGAGGCAATGATCTATGTCCTGGGCGGCTTCTGGGTCATGTTCCTCGCCGTTTTCGTTGACGTCTTCATCCTGTCCCGTAAGCTGCGGAAGCGCCTCACCGAGAAGTTTGGCGAGGTGGAACGCGGAACCGTCTGGTACGGATCCATGCGTTCACTCCAGTTCCGCCGCCTGCGCCTTCCCAAGCCGCTCGTCAAGCGCGGAGAATTCCCCGCCTAATTGAGGCAAGAAGAAGCCCCCGGCAGTTCACCAACTGCCGGGGGCTTCTTTGTCGTCGGGCGCTTTTCGCAGAATTGCCGGTTACTAGCGGCGGGCGGGGTGTTTGGCCAGCTGCCGGTTGATGCGCGCGGCCCAGAACGGACCCTCATACAGGAACGCCGTGTAGCCCTGCACCAGGGTGGCACCGGCGTCAAGCCGTTCCTGCACATCCCTGGCATTCTCCACTCCGCCGACGGACACGAGCGTGAGCGAGCCGCCGGTTGCTTCCTTGAGGCGGCGCAGCACTTCCAGGGACCGCGCCTTCAGCGGAGCCCCGGAGAGGCCACCGGGCCCACAGTCCCGGATTTTCTCCGGGTCGGACGTGAGCCCCTCCCGGCCGATCGTAGTGTTGGTGGCGATGATGCCGTCCAGCCCGAGGTCCAGGGCGAGCTTCGCGACATCGTCAATGTCCTCGTCCGTTAGGTCCGGGGCGATCTTAACCAGCAGCGGAACGTGCCTGCCGGCGGCCTTGTCCGCTTCCTCTCCCACCGCTTTGAGCAGGGGGCGGAGGGTCTCAACGTTCTGGAGCAGGCGGAGACCCGGCGTGTTCGGTGAACTGACGTTGACCACGAGGTAATCGGCTGCGGGTGCAAGGCTCCGGGCGCTGACGAGGTAGTCGCTGGCCGCGTCCTCCAGCTCCACTACCTTGCTTTTGCCGATGTTGACGCCGATCACCGGGCGGACGCCCGGGTGGCGGCGCTGCAAGGCGGCCCGCGCGGACTTAAGCCGGGGGGCCACGGCGGTGGCCCCGTCGTTGTTGAATCCCATCCGGTTGATAACTGCCTTGTCCTCGACGAGGCGGAAGAGCCGGGGCTTTTCGTTTCCGGGCTGGGCCTGCCCGGTGATGGTGCCGACCTCCACGTGGCCGAACCCGAGTTCAGTCAGCGCTTCAATGCCGTGCCCTTCCTTGTCAAAGCCTGCGGCGAGCCCGAAGGGTGAAGGGAAGGTAATGCCGAAGGCAGTGGTCTGGAGCGACGGCGCAGGTGCCGTGAATTTAGCGAGCACCCTGCCCGCCCCTGAACTGTGGGCCAGCCTGATGGCACGGAAGCCGATCCTGTGGGCGCGTTCGGCGTCCATCCATGAAAAGGCCAGGCGAAAGAAGGTGGGATATACGCGCATGAGTCCAGTTTTCCGGTTCAGGCTCCGCAGACCAAACCGGCGCGCACGACGGCGGGCGGTGTGACGCGCTTCGCGGGCACGGCCGGTGTACTCGCCGCTGAAGCAGGCGTTGTCTAGTCTGATGAAATGGAATGGCACACAGATATCCTGGGGGACGACTTCCAAGCCTGTTCCTACCAGGCCACCGGCGGCGACGGCGTGGAGCGCACGGCTACCCTTGTGCGCCATGTGCCCCAAGGCGACGCTGGCGGGCCGGGCGGTTCCGGACCCCGGCCCCTCCCCCGCCGCGCCATCCTCTTCCTGCACGGCTGGAGCGATTACTTCTTCAACGTGGAGCTCGCCCAGTTCTGGACAGGGAAAGGATTTGAGTTCTTTGCCCTAGACATGCACAACCACGGGCGGAGCCTGCAAGCAGACACCCATGGCGGCTACGTGGCCGACCTCGATGACTACGACGCCGAAATCAGCAAGGCAATTGAGATCATCGGCTCCCTTTGGCCGGAGCAAGCCGGCAAGCCGCCGCTGACCCTGATGGGCCACTCCACCGGCGGCCTCATCGCCGCGCTGTGGGTGAGCCGGCATCCGGGCGTGGCTTCCCAACTGGTCCTCAACAGCCCGTGGCTGGAAATGCACGGCAGTTCACTGGTCCGGCGTGCCGCCAGGTCCATGGTGGGACCGCTGGCACGGTACCGTCCGGAGGCTGTGCTGCGGCTACCGGAGCGCGGTTTTTATTGGCGGAGCATCAGCAGCGAAGCTGAGGGTGAGTGGACGCTGGACAACAAGTACCGGCCGCCCCTGGCTTTTCCCGTGCGGGCCGGCTGGCTCAGCGCCGTCCTGGCCGGGCATTCCCGGGTGGCCCGCGGACTGCGGATCGACATCCCCATCCTGGTTCTCCTGTCCGGAGCCAGCGCGAACGGCATGTTCTGGACCGAGGCAATGCGACGGACCGACGCCGTGCTGGATGTGAATACGATCGCCATCCGGGCAATGGCCCTCGGCCGGACGGTCACCCTTGAAAGGATCGACGGCGCCCTCCACGACGTCTTCCTGTCTCCACCCCACGTCCGGGCGGACGCGTACGCGCGGCTGACCCGCTGGATCCGGGGCTACGTCCTGGACGACGGCGGCGGGGAGTGAAAGAGGCGGAGCCGGAGGCACTTTCCTGGCAGCCCGATCTGCTCGGGGAAGGATTCGAGTGCCTGGAGCTGCCCTTGGCCGACGACGAAGAAGGTACGGTGACTGCCACCCTGATCCGTTACGTGCCGGCGGTTCCGGCGGGTCCGCCTGCCTTCCTTTCTGCGCTGCGTAATACGGTCCTCCGGCCCTTGGAGTGGCCGTCATCAGGCGGCCGGGAGCACAACGGTTCATCGCGCCCGCGAGTAGTGCTCTACCTTCACGGCTGGGCGGACTACTTCCTGCAGTCCGAACTTGCCAGGTATGTCGGTGCGCACGGAATCCACTTCTATGCGCTGGACCTCCGCAAGTACGGCCGGAGCCTGCGCGACTGGCAGACGCCCGGCTACACGACGGACCTGGGCGTCTACGATGAGGACATTTCCGCTGCGATCGAGGTCATCAGGACGGACGTGGCAGGGCGGACCGGCCTGGCCGCGGATCCCGCGGTCCACATGCTGGCGCATTCACTGGGCGGCTTGATCGGTGCGCTCTGGGCGGACCGGCACCCGGCCGCACTCGAGACACTGATCCTCAACGCGCCATGGCTGGAGCTCCAGGGCAGCAGCCTGATCCGGAACATCGCCATGCATCTCGTGGAACCGATCGCACGCACGGATCCACGGCGGGCGTTCCGTTTTCCGGAAATGCCCGGCTATTGGGAAAGCGTCAGCGACCAGGCCCACGGCGAGTGGTTCCTGGATCCGCAGTGGCGCCCGACGGCGTCGTTCCCTATCCGTGCGGGCTGGACCCGGGCCGTCCTTGCCGGCCATGCAGCCGTGGAGCGGCGCCTGGACATTGCGAAACCTGTTCTGGTGATGCTCTCGGACCGTACCAGAATCCAGGCTGAGTGGTCCGAAGAGTTGATGATCGCGGACGCCGTGATCGACGTGGAACAGACAGCGCGCCGCGTGCTGGGCCTGGGCCGCCGGACGTCCGTGTTCCGCTACCCCCGGGCGATCCACGACGTCTTCCTCTCACGCCGCGAGGTGCGGCAGGAAGCTTACCGGGACCTGGTCGACTGGCTGAGTTCGCATCCGGGCTGACGGATATCAGGACTCCGCGGACTCCACAGGCCGGGATGCGTCGTCCGGGCCGGTCCGGGCAGCATCCACGGCCCCGCCGTACCGGCGGTCACGCCCGGCATAGATTTCGACGGCGTCCCACAAGGTGCGGCGGTCGACGTCGGGCCAGAGCGTGTCCATGAAGACAAACTCCGCGTAGGCGGACTGCCACAGCATGAAGTTGGAGAGGCGCTGCTCGCCGGAGCTTCGGAGGAAGAGGTCGACGTCGGGAAGGTCCGGCTCGTCCAGGTACTTCTGGATGGTCCGTTCGGTGATCGAGCCCGGCTTCAGCCTGCCGGCCGCGACGTCTTCGGCTATCGCCGAGACAGCATCCGCAATTTCGGCACGGCCGCCGTAATTAACACACATGGTCAACGTGCACGTGCTGTTGCCCCGCGTGTACTCCTCTGCTTCTTCCAGTTCGCGGATCACTGATCCCCACAGCCTGGGCCGGCGTCCCGACCAGCGGATCCGTACGCCCCACTCGTCCAGCTGGTTCCGCTGCCGTCTTAGCACGTCCTTGTTAAATCCCATCAGGAAGCGGACTTCCTCCGGTGAACGCCGCCAGTTCTCCGTGGAGAAGGCGTATACCGTGACGTACTTGATGCCTAGCTCAATGGCGCCTGCGACGACATCCAGCAGCGCCGGCTCCCCCGCTTTGTGGCCCTCGATCCGCGGCAGTCCGCGCTGGTTGGCCCAGCGGCCGTTGCCGTCCATGACGATCGCCACATGCTGCGGGATGAATTCCGCGGGTATCGACGGCGCCACGGCCCCGGAGCCGTGCGGATACGGCGCGATCACGGGCCCGGTCCGTTTCCGGACGGGGGTCTTCTTCTTTCCAAGGGCCACTGTCAGCTACGCTCCACATGTTTGAGTGATTTCAGCACCCGTTCAAGATGCCATTGCAGATAGCTGGCCACCAAACCGGCAGCCTCCCGCCGGTGAAGCGCCAGGGACGTATCCGCCGTCGTCCAGTCCCCTGTCAGCAGTGCCCCCAGCAGGAAGACTGTTTCCGCTGCGGGTGCGGGTGATCCCGGCGGACGGCAATTGCTGCACACCATGCCGCCCAGCGGCGCTGAAAAGGCCGTGTGCGGGCCGGGTGCGCCGCAGCGGGCGCACACCGTGAAGCTCGGCGCCCATCCCCCGGTAGCCAGTGCACGCAGGAGGTAGGAGTCGAGGATGAGTTCAGGAGTGTGCTCGCCCCGGCTCAGCGAGGCAAGGGCTCCCACCAGGAGGTTGTATTGCGCGGTTCCGGCCTCGCCGTCCACGTCCGTCAGCTTTTCGGCGGTCTCCGTCATGGCCGCCGCCACCGTGTAGCGGCCGTAGTCGGCCGCGATGTTGCCGCCGTAGGCACCCTTGGCCACCGCCTGGGTCACGACGTCCAACGTCCGTCCGGAGATTAGCTGCAGGTCCGCCACCATAAACGGTTCCAGGCGGGCGCCGAAGCGGCTGCTGGTGCGCCGCACTCCCTTGGCCACCGCACGGACCTGGCCATGGTGTTTGGTCAGCAGCGTGATGATCCGGTCTGCTTCGCCCAGTTTGTGGGTACGCAGCACCACGGCATCGTCACGGTAGGCGCGGGCAGAAAAGGAGGATTGTTGGGCCACAGTTAATCTTCGCACTGAACTTCAGGAAAACGCTGCTGCGCCCCCGGAGTGGTCCGGGGGCGCAGCCTGTCAGTGGTTCGACTAATGCGCCTAAGCCTGCGCGTCCCGGATGGCACGGTTGACGGCCGAAATGACGGCCTTCAGCGAGGAGGTGGTGGTGTTGGAGTCGATCCCCACGCCCCACAACACCCGCTCGCCGACAGCGCATTCAACGTACGCGGCTGCACGGGCGTTGCCGCCTTCAGAGAGCGCGTGCTCACTGTAGTCCAGGACGCGTACGTCCACGCCATCCTGGCCGAGGATCGACAGCAGCGCTGCGATCGGACCGTTGCCGGAGCCGGTGCGGCGGACCTGGACGCCGTCCACGGTGACCGTCGCATGCAAGGTCATGGCGCCGTCGTCGTCCGTTTCCGTGCTGAACGACCCCAGCGAATACCGGCCCCACTGGCCGTCCTCCTTGCTGGAGGGCAGGTATTCGTCCTGGAAGATCTGCCAGAGCTGGGCGCCGCTGACCTCGCCGCCCACGGTGTCCGTCCGCTTCTGGATGACCCCGGAGAATTCGATCTGTGCGCGGCGCGGCAGGTCCAGGCTGTGCTCGTTCTTCAGCAGGTAGGCCACGCCGCCCTTACCGGACTGCGAGTTGACCCGGATGACGGCTTCGTAGCTGCGCCCCAGGTCCTTGGGGTCGACCGGCAGGTACGGAACCTGCCAGGTGTAGTCGGCCACATCCTTGCCGGCGGCAGCCGCATCCTTTTCGAGCGCTTCGAAGCCCTTCTTGATGGCATCCTGGTGCGAGCCGGAGAACGCCGTAAAGACAAGGTCGCCGCCATACGGCGAACGCTCCGCCACCGGCAGCTGGTTGCAGTACTCCACGGTGCGGCGGACGTCGTCAATGTCGGAGAAATCAATCATGGGGTCGATGCCCTGGACGAACATGTTCAGGCCCAGCGTCACCAGGTCCACGTTTCCGGTCCGCTCGCCGTTTCCGAACAGGCAGCCCTCAATCCGGTCCGCCCCGGCGAGGTAACCGAGCTCGGCCGCGGCAACACCGGTGCCGCGGTCGTTGTGCGGGTGCAGCGAGAGGATGATGCCCTCGCGGGGGTGCAGGTGCCGGCTCATCCACTCGATCGAATCGGCGTAGACATTGGGGGTGGCCATTTCCACAGTGGCCGGCAGGTTGATGATGACCTGGCTGTCAGCCGAGGCCTCAAAGACATCGGCCACTGCGTTGCAGACGCGGACAGCGTATTCGAGTTCCGTGCCGGTAAAGGATTCCGGTGAGTACTCGTAGGTGATGTGGGTGTCCGCCAGCGTTTCCTCGTACTTCTTGCACAGCCGGGCGCCCTGGAGTGCAATGTCCAGGATGCCGTCCTCGTCCTGGTTGAACACCACGCGGCGTTGCAGGACCGACGTCGAGTTGTAGAGGTGCACGATGGCCTGCTTGGCGCCAACCAGGGATTCATAGGTCCGCTCGATCAGGTGCTCACGGGCCTGCGTCAGCACCTGGATGGTGACGTCGTCCGGAATGTGGTTGCCTTCAATCAGCTGACGGACAAAATCGAAGTCAGTCTGCGAGGCGGAGGGAAAGCCCACCTCGATTTCCTTGTAACCCATGCGGACCAGCAGGTCGAACATCTTCATCTTGCGGGCCGGGCTCATGGGGTCGATCAGGGCCTGGTTGCCGTCCCTGAGGTCAACGGCGCACCAGCGCGGGGCCTTCGTAATGACTTTGTCCGGCCACGTCCGGTCAGGCAGTTCAACGGTGATCTGGTCCTGGAACGGCATGTAGCGGTGGACGGGCATTCCGGAGGGCTTTTGTGCGTTTCGCATTACTATCGGGGCCTTTTCTGTGGTTCCTGGGTGAAAGGTGGCCGGGCAACACAAACTCCGCGACGAGGATTGGCCTTGCGCTAGATCGCGTCTGAGGCCTCGCCGCGGCAGCTAAGAAGAAGCAGTTCTGCGCGCACCATTTCACAGTAACACGGGTGCGTAAGATGAAGGAGCAACACCTCCAGCAACGTCCACCATGCAGACGCTGCCACCGGTGCCAGCGCCGGAGGCAGCCTTCACCTGAAGGAGCACTTGTGCCAAACTCGGGGATCGACCTGTCCAATATCGACCACACCGTGCGGCCGCAGGATGACCTGTACCAGCACATCAACGGCGCGTGGCTGAAGAGCACGACCATCCCGGACGACCGCCCCCTTGAAGGCACTTTCACCGCTTTGCGGGACGGCTCCGAGCTGGCGGTCAGGGAAATCATCGAAGAAGCCGCCGGACGCGGCAAGGAAGCCACCGGGATCGAACAGAAGGTCGGGGATCTTTACAACAGCTTCATGGATGAAGCTGCCGTCGAAGCCAAAGGCCTGGACCCCATCCGGGAACGGCTCGCCTCCGTCTACGACACGAAGTCCGCGGCGGACGTCATCGAACTGGCAGGAAAGCTCTTCCGTTCCGACGTGTCAGGGCTTTTCTACATCTACCCGGCACCCGACGCGGGCAACCCGGACCGGATCCTGCTGTACACCGGCCAGGGAGGCCTCGGGCTGCCGGACGAGTCGTACTACCGCGAAGAAAAGTTCGCTCCCATGGTGGCGGCCTACCGCGACCATGTCCGGACAATGCTCGGCCTCGCCGGAGCCGCGGACCTCGATGCCGCCGCTGAACGCGTGGTCCGGCTGGAGACGGCCCTTGCCGCCCATCATTGGGACAACGTGACCCTGCGGGATCCGCAAAAGACCTACAACCTGAAATCCGCCGAGGAGGCGCGGGAGCTCTTCCCGCTGATGGATGCCTGGTTCGAGGCCGCCGGGATCGGGCCGGACAAACGCCAGGAGATGGTGGTCAGCACCCCTGACTTCTTCGCCGGGGCAGCCGGCCTGATCGAATCCGAACCGCTGGCGGCCTGGCAGGACTGGCTGGCCATGCGTGTCGTCAGCTCCGCAGCCCCGTACCTGTCGTCCGAATTCGTGGACGCGAACTTCGCGTTCTACGGCACCACGATTAGCGGCACCCCGCGCAACAAGGACCGCTGGAAGCGCGGCGTCGCCGTCGTCGAGGCAGCACTGGGCGAGGCGGTCGGCCAGATCTATGTCTCCCGGCACTTTCCCGAAACCCACAAAGCCCGCATGCAGACGCTCGTCGCCAATCTCATCGAGGCCTACCGGCAAAGCATCACCGCTCTGGCCTGGATGGGCGAGGACACGAAGCTCGAAGCCCTCAAGAAGCTCGAAGCATTCCGGGCCAAAATCGGCTACCCGGATGAGTGGATCGACTACTCCGCGGTGGAAATAGACCCGGCCGATCTGCTCGGAAACGTTGAGCGGGCCCACAATGCCGACGTGGACCGGCACCTGGACGAAGTTGGCAAGCCCGTTGACAAGAACAAATGGCTCATGACGCCGCAGACCGTCAACGCTTACTACCACCCGTTGCTGAACGAGATCGTGTTCCCGGCAGCAATCCTGCAGGCCCCGTTCTTCACCGCGGACGCCGACGACGCCGTCAACTACGGCGGTATCGGCGCCGTCATCGGGCACGAGATCGGGCACGGCTTTGATGACCAGGGCTCGCAGTTCGACGGCGGCGGTGCCCTGCGCAACTGGTGGACCGAGGACGACCGGACTGCGTTCGAAGCCCTGACCTCCAAGCTGGTGGCGCAGTTCGATGCCTTGTCGCCTACTGCGGCCCCCGGCCACCATGTCAACGGCAAGCTCACCCTCGGCGAAAACATCGGCGACCTGGGCGGGCTCACCATCGCGTACAAGGCTTACCTGATAAGCCTTGATGGTGCAGAGCCGCCTGTTTTGGACGGCCTCACCGGACCGCAGCGGTTCTTCGCGTCCTGGGCTGCCGGCTGGCGCCAGGTGATCCGCAACGAGGAGGCAATCCGCCGTCTCGCTACCGACCCGCACTCACCCAACGAGTTCCGCACCAATGCCATCGCCAAGAACCTGGATGCGTTCCATGACGCGTTCGGCGTGGCGGAGCAGGACGGCATGTGGATGCCCGCGGAGGAACGCGTCAGCATCTGGTGACCGGCAGGTCGTGATGAAACTGCGGGGCCGGCCACAAACAGTGGCCGGCCCCGCAGTTTATGCGTCGATGCAACCGCAGCTAGCGGACGATCAGTTCAGGGTTCGCCTGCTGGCAGACGGTGTCGCCGGCCGTTTGGTTGACAATGTCGGACGGGAGCGGCACGGAGTCCATCTTTGTTCCGGACATGAAGTCGGTGCCGAGGTAGACCTGAACTCCGCTGACGCCGGCCGCCGGGAGAACCTGCGTGGCGGGTATTTCCAGCAATGCTGCGACGTCCGCCGCCACGTCCTCGAAGCCGGGTCCGTAGTAGACCGCCGTCTTCGCGACAGGCTGCGCCACAAGCGGGGCCACCTGGGTGAAGCCGCCGGCGATGATCGCCTGGGTGATCTCCTGGGTCCGCGCCGGAACACCCGTTCCGTTCGCGACGGTCACCGGCTGCAGCGCCTTATCGTAGGGCGGCAGCGGCGTTTCGGTCGGCGTCGGGGCGGGAGCCGATTCGCTCGGCTCCGCCGTGGGGCTCGGGGTGGCTGTCGGGTCGGTCAGGTCGACGTCCTTGCGCAGCGCGGCGAAAAGCTGCGATGCGGCCGGCTCGGCAACGGTGAGCCGGTTGGGATCAGTGGGAGCAGGCGTGGTTGGCACGGCAACGAACGCCACCTTGCTGATGTCAATGTTCTTGAGCCGGTTGCCGATGGTCAGCAGCGACGGGACGGACGCCAGTCCATCATCCACCGTAAGGTTCTGCGTGACGACGTCGGCAATCTTGAGCATCTTCTGGGGGTCGGACAGTGTGCCGTCATCCTTGATCTTGCGGGTGAGGGATGACAGGAAGCCCTGCTGCGCCTTGATGCGGCCCAGGTCACCGCCGTCCGCGAAGGCATGCCTGGTCCGCAGGTAGGCCAGCGCCTGCTCGCCCTGCACCTGCGAGTTTCCTGCGGGGAGGCGCAGGCGGGAGTCGGGGTCGTAGACGGCGTCACTTACGCAGACTTCCACGCCGCCCACCGCGTTGGAAAGTTCCTTGACCGCGTTGAAGTCCGCCATCATGAAGTGGTCGATTTCCAACCCCGTGATTTTGTTCACCGTGTCCACGGCGCAGCCGATGCCGGCCTCTTTCATGGCTTCGTTGATCATCACGCCGCTTCGGGCCGGGAACACCTGCTTGGTCTTCTGGTCCGTGCATTCGGGAATGTCCACGAGCAGGTCGCGCGGGAAGCTGATGACGCTGACACGCTTGTTGTCCGCCGAGATGTCCATCATCATCATGACGTCCGACTGGCCGTAGCCTGTGGAGTCCTCGGCCGTGCCGTAGTCGGAATTCTTGCCGTCGCGGGTGTCCGAGCCCAGGATCAGGATCTGCATCCGGTCCTTGGAGTCGTTGACGGGATCTTCGGTGCGGCTGCTGCCTGCGCCGAGTGGAGCTTTGCTGATGTTCATCTGCAAGCGGATGACCCAGAAGGCGGCGAAAGCGAGAGCGCCCACCAGGACAAGGGCCACAACAGCAGTGGCCACCTTGAACCACGCGGGCTTTCCGCCCATGGCGCCGAGGTGCCGGGCGGGGCCCATGTCCTTCGTGTCCGAATGCCTGGCAGCGGCGTCGGACGCTGGCGAACCAATGCCTTGTCCGGGAGTGTCTCGGCGTCGCACCACGTGGTGTTACCTTCCTCTATAAAACGGGGTTCGGTCCATTTTAGTGGTCCTGGCTGGGAAAACGCCCGATGGGCGGGCCCGCCGGACAGCCGGGATGGGCCGTCCGGTCCGGCGGCAGCATCTCGGGACGCAGCCCCGTGCCCGGCGAGGGCTAGAAACCGAGCTTCACCAGCTGCTTGGGATCCCGTTGCCAGTCCTTGGCCACCTTGACATGCAGGTCGAGGTAGATCCGGGTACCGAGGAGGGCTTCGATGCCCTTGCGGGCGGTGGTGCCGACTTCCCGCAGCCGGGCGCCGCCCTTACCGATGATGATGGCTTTTTGGGAGGGACGCTCCACGTAGAGGTTGACCCTGACGTCCAGGAAAGGGCTGTCCTCGGGCCGGCCCTCCCGGGGAACGATCTCCTCCACCACTACGGCCAGGGAGTGCGGAAGCTCGTCGCGGACACCCTCCAGCGCGGCCTCGCGGATGAGTTCGGCCACCAT
Source organism: Arthrobacter sp. FB24 (assembly GCF_000196235.1). Classification (NCBI taxonomy): domain Bacteria; kingdom Bacillati; phylum Actinomycetota; class Actinomycetes; order Micrococcales; family Micrococcaceae; genus Arthrobacter; species Arthrobacter sp. FB24. The sequence goes on from NC_008541.1 coordinate 2,508,440, forward strand.
GACTGCCTCGGGCTCATCGGTCAGGTGCCCGTCCGGGTACAGCGGCTGCGAGGGCGGCATGTGGCTGATGAGGACGTCCGCCACGGTGCCGACCTGGAAGCCGTCCGTTGCCGACACGGGCACGATGTCCTTCCAGCCCTCCTCGCCAAGGACTTCGCGGCCCAGGGCGGCAACGGCGAGCAGTTGTTCCGTCAGTGCCTGACGGTCCACCAGGTCTGCCTTGGTCACGATGGCGATGATGGGCTTTTTGCCGACCGCGGCCAGCTGGGCGGCGATAAAGCGGTCGCCGGGACCGATCTTTTCGTTGGCAGGAAGGCAGAAGCCGATGGCGTCCACTTCGGAGAGGGTGTCCGCCACCAGGTCATTGAGGCGCTTGCCGAGCAACGTCCGCGGCCGGTGCAGACCGGGTGTATCCACGAGGATGAGCTGGGCGTCGTCCCGGTGGACGATGCCACGGATCGTGTGGCGCGTCGTCTGCGGCTTGGCAGAGGTGATGGCCACCTTCTTGCCCACAAGGGCGTTCGTCAGTGTGGACTTACCGGCGTTCGGCCTGCCCACAAGGATCGAAAATCCGGCCCGAAAGCCGCCAAAGGCGTCGTCGTCCGCTTTATTCTGCTTGCTCACGTGGAACTCCCTGTTGCATTGTTTCGGCCTCGTCGAGTAGGTCTTCAAGGTCAGTTTGTTCTGGAACGGCGCCCTTTGCAACGGGCGCCGCGATGATGTGGCTGACCCTGTTGCGGCGGCCTTCCAAGCGTTCCGCCCGCAGCGAGATCCCGTCCACCTCTACGGTGCTGCCGACGATGGGAACCCGGCCGAGGGCCTTGGCGAGCAGGCCGCCGACGGTGTCCACTTCGTCGTCGTCGAGTTCCACATCAAACAGCTCGCCGAGGTCGTCGATGCCCATCCGGGCACTCACCCGGTAGCTGCCGTTGCCAAGGGCCACGGCCTCGGCGCTCTCGGTGTCATATTCATCCACAATCTCGCCGACGATTTCCTCGATCAGATCCTCAAGCGTCACAAGTCCGGCAGTTCCGCCGTACTCGTCGATCACGATGGCCACATGCGTTGATTCCTTTTGCAGTTCACGAAGCAGGTCACTGACCTGCTTCGACTCCGGCACGTAGCGGACTTCGCGGGCAAGGTCATCCACGATGGGGGGTTCCTCGCCCGGGCCGAGGCCGTGCAGCGCGGCGGCGACATCCTTGAGGTAGATGATGCCCAGGATCTGGTCCGTGTTGTCGCGGATCACGGGGATCCGGGAGTAGCCGGACCGCAGGAAGAGGGACATGGCCCGGTGCAGGCTCGAGCCCGCGTCGATGCTGAGGATGTCCGTGCGGGGCACCATCACGGCCCGGACCAGGGTGTCGCCGAAGTCGAACACGGACTGGATCAGTTCGGCTTCGTTGTCCTCGATCATGTCAGATTCAGTGGCACGGTCCACGAGCTCGCGGAACTCTTCTTCACTGAAGGAGGCTTCGTCGCCGGCGCGTGCGCCCGGTGCCACGACGCTGCCCAGCGCAACCAGCCAGCCCGGAATGGGACCCAGCACCCAGCATAGGAAACGGATGATCGGCGCACTGAACCTGGCGACGCCGGCGGCGTGGGCACGGCCCAGCTGCCGCGGTGACACCCCCACGATCACGAAGCCTACGAGGGCCATGATTCCGGTGGCGGCAAGGCCGGCGAGCCATACACTGTCCAGCAGGCTGTGCAGAAGGACAGCGACCGCCACTGCCGAGGCCATTTCGAACCAGATCCGCCAAAACCTCAGGGACCGCATGTGCGCGACTGGCTGGTCCAGGATGCGCTTCAGGGCCTGGCCGTCACTTCGAAGCACGGCCTCTTCGGCGTCGTGGCGGGGAAGGAAATTAAACGCGGACTCAGCCGCTGTCAGCAGGGCTGCGAAACTGAGGAAGACCAGCGCCATGCCAACAAGGATCAGTGGGGTCACTGCATCGTCTCAGACGGGGCTTCTTTACCGGTGAAGCCCTCAAGCAGTTCCCGCTGCAGGCCGAACATCTCTTCCTTTTCCTCGGGATCGGCGTGGTCGTATCCCAGCAGGTGCAGGATTCCGTGGGTGGTGAGCAGCAGCATCTCATCCTGCGTGGAATGCCCGGCATTGCGTGCCTGGACCTCCGCCACCTGCGGACACACGGCAATATCGCCGAGCATGCCCTGCGGCGTCGGCTTGTCCGGTGTGCCCGGAGTCAATTCGTCCATGGGAACGGACAGGACGTCGGTGGCCCCCGGCTCGTCCATAAGTTCCAGGTGCAGTTTTTCCATGGCGGGTTCGTCCACCAGGAGGATGGACAGTTCAGCCTGGGGGTGGATGTACAGGCGTTCAAACACAAACCGGGCCAGGGCAACCAGCTGGGCTTCATCCACCGTGACGCCTGATTCGTTGTTCACTTCAATACTCATGCGTGCTCTCCCCGCTTCTCCCGGGTCACGGAATGCTTCACCCGGTTCCTCTGTGCCTCGTCCCACACGCCGTACGCATTGACGATGTCGCCCACCAGCCGGTGGCGGACCACGTCCGAGGCATCCAGCACGCTGAAATTCACGTCCTCAATTCCCTGCAGGATCTCTTCCACGATCCGGAGGCCGGAACGGGTGCCGAATGGCAGGTCCACTTGGGTGACATCCCCGGTGACCACCATTTTGGAGCCGAAGCCGAGCCGGGTCAGGAACATCTTCATCTGCTCTGGTGTGGTGTTCTGGGCCTCGTCGAGGATGATGAAGGCATCGTTGAGGGTCCGGCCGCGCATATAGGCCAGCGGAGCCACTTCGATGGTGCCTGCCGCCATCAAGCGGGGAATGGACTCCGGGTCCATCATGTCGTGCAGTGCATCGTAAAGGGGACGCAGGTAAGGATCGATCTTGTCGCTCAGCGTCCCGGGCAGGAAGCCCAGCCGTTCGCCGGCCTCCACCGCTGGCCTGGTAAGGATGATGCGGCTGACTTCCTTCTGCTGCAGTGCCTGGACTGCCTTCGCCATGGCGAGGAACGTCTTGCCGGTACCGGCAGGTCCTATTCCGAAGATCACCGTGTGGGCGTCAATGGCATCCACGTAGTTCTTCTGGTTCAGCGTCTTGGGCCGGATCGTCTTGCCGCGGCTCGAGAGGATGTTGTAGGTCAGTACCTCAACCGGGTTTTGGAGTGACTGGCTCCGGAGCAGGGCTGCGAGCTGCTGGAGTACCGCCGGCGTAATGACAGTTCCCCGGTCAACGAGCCCGCGCACTTCATGGAGCAACCGCATGATCCTGGGAACGTCGGCGGCGGGGCCGCTGATGGCCAGTTCATTGCCGCGGACGTGGAAGTCGACGGCCGGAAACTGTTCCTCGATGAAACGCAGCGCCTCATCGTGGCTGCCGAGCGACTGAACCATTTGTTCGGAGTTGTCGAAGATGACCACCTCCGTCCGGACGCCGGGAAGACTATGGGGAAATTCACCTGTGGTGCGCTCTCCGGCGCTGAACCGGGGCCTTCCGTTTGTTGCTTCAGTCATGGTGCCGGCCTGCGGGCCTCTGGTCCCCTCCAGTTAGGAATAGTGTCTCTCCGGCCGATCACATCGCCGCTGCTGCTGCTGCAGCACCGGGCCCCGTGCCCGGCCGAGTCCTCTTATCTTACGCCAGCACGCCGCCCGGGAGCCGCGGACCGTGGAGGTCCGCCGGCCGGGTGCAGCCTTTTCGTTGCGGGTTTACGTCATTAGGTATCAACTTCATATCGGCCTCATATCGTTCCCGTTGCAGTTCTGCTGACCGTCCGCAAACGCCGCTGGCGGCCGCCCGCTCTATGTAATGCTGGAATCCGCCGGGATTGCGCCGGCCGAAAACGACGTCACCGACAACGGTTGCAGGGACAGGGCGGGGTACCCGGGAGCACTATGGAGATCTGGAATCCACGACGCCGGAAGGCAACAGGAGGCGGGCGGACACGGTCCGCCGCGCTACTGCTTGTGCTGCCCGCGGCCATGGTCCTCTCCGGCTGCGTCGCCACTCCCCAGCCTTCCGCGACGAGCGCGGACAGCACACCACAGTCAGTGACCGGGTCCGCCACCGCCGGTGTCCCCAGCACAAGCGCACCGCTGGAAACCACACAGGCCTCCAACAAGGCACCGGTGTATTGGATCGGGCGCAGCAACGAGAACGTCTTCCTTTACCGTGAGTTCCGGGACGTCCCCGAACAGGAAAATCCGGTTACCAGGGCACTTCGCGCCATGATGTCGGACAAGCCCCTCGATCCCGACTTCTTCACTCCATGGCAGAACCCGAAGAAGCTGGCAACCTCGATCTCCGGCAAGAACGTGATCACGGTGGACGTCTCAGCGGATGCCTTCAACAGCAACCTCGACGAGGACATGGCCAATCGTGCCATTCAGCAGTTGGTGTACACGGCAACGGCCGCCGGTGCCAGCTCCGGGCTGGTGGATTCGGGCCAGCAGATCCAGGTTGTCATCCTCGTTGACGGGCACACGGACTACCTGGCCTTCAACCACGTGCGGCTTGGCTCGCCCACTCCCCGCAGTGCAGGAATGGTGGCCCCGGTCTGGATCATCGACCCACAGGAAGGCGTGGGCGTTGCTGACGGCAGCGTCAAGATCAGCGGACGAAGCACCGTCCCCGGCGGGAAACTCCGGTGGAAGATCCTGAAGGTCGAAGGCAGCACAGACAAGGCGTCGTATTTGGGCGGGGAGGTTACGGCGTCGGCCGAGCCGGCACAATCGGGGCATTTCTCGCTGACAGTCAACCTGGCACCGGGGAACTATGAAGTCCGGGTGTCACAGATCGATCCGGGCAAACCCGACCGGGAAATGAACGTGGACACCCGGGGCTTCAAGGTCGAATAGCTCCGCCGCTACCAGCGTCCGAGGATGTCGCTGGCGAGCACTGTGGCCGCCGGACCTGCCGTGGAGGACCTCAGCACATGGTGCCCCAACAGGGCCGTGACGGCACCGGCGCTGCAGAGTTTGGTGACTTCCCGCGGACTGATTCCGCCCTCCGGACCAACAATGAGGAGAATTTCGCGGGGCCCCGAACCGGGTGTCCCGCCCTCGCCGTCGTGCCACTTCTCCAGCACTGCGCGCAGGGGCCGGACGGCATCCTCGTGGAGGATGATCGCCAGGTCCGCCGCGGCGACAGCGGACTGCAAACCCGCGCCGTCGACGGCGGAACGGACCTCGGGAATCCAGGCCCGCCGCGCCTGCTTGGCCGCCGCGGTCACCACAGACTGCCACTTGGCGTGGGCCTTGGCGGCACGCTCGCCTTTCCAACGGACTATGGAGCGCTCCGACTGCCACGGGATGACGGCATCGATCCCCAGTTCAGTAGCTGTTTCCGCTGCCAGTTCGTCGCGGTCGCCTTTGGCCAGCGCCTGCACCAGGACGAGGCGGAGGTCCGGACGCTCCTCAGTTTCAAGGACCGAACACTCCACCGTCAGTTCGCCCTGGTCGACGGCCGCAACGGTGCCGGTGAGCCTCTTGCCCGCGCCGTCGGCGATGTCAACCGACTCCCCCACAGCGATCCGCTTGACGGTGATCGCGTGCCGGGCCTCAGCACCCTGGAGGACAAAGTGCGAACCGGGAACCTGTTCGTCCAGGGCTCCCGGGGTTGCGAAAAAGACCGGGTTGCTCACCGCTACAGGTTACCGAACCGGTCCCGCAGCTTGGCAAAAACTCCCCCGCTGGCGGTGAGTTTTCCCTCGGTGTACTGCTCGCCCCGCAGTTTGGCGAGCTGCCGGAGCAGGTCTTCCTGGGCGGCATCCAGCTTCGTCGGGGTTTCGACCTGCAGGTGAACCTTCAGGTCGCCGCGGCCGTAGCCCCGGAGATGGGTAACGCCGAGCCCGCGCAGGGTGATGACCTCGCCGGACTGGGTGCCCGCCTTGACGTCGATTTCCTGCTGGCCGTCGAAGGTGTCCAGGCTGAGCTCGGTGCCAAGGGCGGCGGCGGTCATGGGAATGTGCAGGGTGGCGTGAAGGTCGTCGCCGTCACGCACGTACGTGGCGTCGTTATTCACGCGGATCTCCACGTACAGGTCGCCTGAGGGGCCGCCGGCCGGGCCGGCTTCGCCCTGCCCGCCGAGCTGGATGCGGGTTCCGGTGGCGACGCCGGCGGGGACCTTGACCGTCAGCGAACGGCGGCTGCGGATGCGGCCCTGGCCGTTGCACTCGTTGCAGGGATCCTTGATGACGGTTCCGAAGCCTTCGCAGGAACCGCAGGGGGCAGCCGTCATGACCTGGCCCAGGATGGAACGAACGGCCCGCTGAACCTGGCCGCTTCCGCCGCAGATGTCGCAGCGCACCGGGTGGGCCCCGGGCTGGCAGCAGGATCCCTCGCAGGTGGGGCACGTAACGGCCGTGTCCACCTCAAGCTTCTTGTTCACGCCGAAGACGGCATCGCGAAGGTCGATGCGGACGCTGATGAGGGCGTCCTGCCCGCGGCGGACCCGCGAGGCCGGACCGGACGAACCGCCGGCGCCGAAGAAGGTGTCGAAGATGTCCTGGAAGGCAAAGCCCTGTCCCGAGTAGCCGGCGCCGCCGAAGCCGTTATCGGTGCCGTTCTCGTTGCCGGTCGTGTCGTAGACCCGGCGCTTTTGCGGGTCGGAAAGGACTTCGTAGGCGTGGGTGACAGCCTTGAAGCGGTCCGAGGCATCCTCACCGGGGTTCACATCCGGGTGCAGGGTGCGCGCAAGCTTTCGGTAGGCCTTCTTGATCTCTTCGCCCGTCGCTTCGGGTGAGACTCCAAGAACGTCGTAGTGGCTGCTCAAAGTTCGTATCTCTTCCTGGTTGTACTGCCTGTGGTGCTGCTGCTGCGCCCCGGAAGCCGGGACACGGAGGCCTGGTTGGCTGATGTAGGACCGGTCACGGCCCAAGGATCCTGGAAAGGTAGCGGGCCACGGCACGGACCGCGGCCATGGTTGTGGGATAGTCCATCCGGGTCGGGCCGAGTACGCCCACCTTGGCGCTGGAGCCGGGACCGTAGCCTGTGGCTACCACCGAGGCTTCCGCGAGTCCGTCGTAAGGGTTCTCCCTGCCGATGCTGACAGTGACACCGCGGGGGTCCTGGGCCATATCGCTGAGCAGGCGGAGCATGACCACCTGCTCCTCGAGTGCTTCGAGGACCGGGCCGATACTCAGCGGGAAGTCAACGTTGGACCGCGCGAGGTTCGCCGTGCCGGCCATGACCATCCGCTCCTCGCGGCTGCTGCTGGCCAGGGCATCCAGGCCACGGGCCAGCGCCTGGGCGGCATGCCGGCGTGACGGTTCACAACCGGCGACGACGGCGGGCAGCGCCTGCGGGAGCAGGCTCAGGGGTGTCCCCGCCAGGCTTTTCAGGAACCGCGCGCGGAGGCCGGCGAGGGCATCATCGCCGAGTTCCTGGCCGACGTCGATAACCCGCTGCTCGACCTTGCCGGTGTCCGCGATCAGCACGATCAGCACCTGCCGCGGCGCGAGCAGCACAAACTCGATATGCCGCACCATGGCGCGGCTGAGGTGCGGATACTGCACTACGGCCACCTGGTTGGTCAGCTGGGATAGCAGCCGCACGGTGCGCTCCAGGACGTCGTCCAGGTCCTCCGACCCTTCCAGGAGCGTCTGGATAGCCCGGCGTTCGGCCTGCGACAGCGGCTTGACGGCTGATATCTGGTCGACGAAAAGCCGATAGCCCTTGTCCGTGGGGATCCGGCCGGCACTGGTGTGCGGCGCCGTGATGAGGCCTTCGTCTTCCAACGCCGCCATGTCGTTGCGGATGGTGGCACTGGAGACTCCCAGGTGATGCCGCTCAACCAGTGCCTTGGAGCCCACAGGTTCGCGGGAATGGACGTAGTCCTCCACGATGGCCCGCAATACTTCAAGCTTGCGTGGCTCGCTCATTCTCCACCTCCGATCGGCTTTCCCGGTGCGCGGCCCGGCGCTGCGCCGGGCGCATGTCCCGTTATCCGTTAGCACTCGACATGTCTAAGTGCTAACCAGTCTAATATGAGTCGCCGCGTTGTTAGCATTGGTACCGCTCCTGGCGAAACCCGGGAGCGGGACTGGACGTGCACTGCCGTGAACCTACAGACGCCCTGTTCACTTCTCCTGTTTATTTTTTCTAGCGCAAGGCTGTGTCTATCCGATGTCGTACCAGAACTGGGGCCCGCAGGACATCACCGCTCCCCGGAAATCCGAGCTGCCCGAAGTGCCGGTCGAACGCGGCATGGTGCTCGAAGACGTGCAGTCCGGCTGGGTGGGGGCCGTTACCAGGGTGGAGAAGTCCGGCGGAATGCATGTTGTTGCCTTGGAGGACCGGCGGGGCAAATCACGCACGTTCCGGCTCGGCTACGGGTTCCTCCTGGAGGGCCTGCCGATCCGGCTGATGCCCCCGGCGCCCCGGCCGCAGGCAGCCTCTGCCGGATCCGGAAGGACGGCCTCCGGTTCCGTGCGGGTGGAAGGCCAGCGCGCCCAGGTGGCCAAGGCCAGCCGCATCTGGGTGGAAGGCAAGCACGACGCCGAACTCGTGGAAAAAGTCTGGGGTGACGATCTCCGCGTGGAGGGCATCGTCGTCGAACCTTTGCACGGCATTGACGACCTCACAGCGGCGGTTGCCGCGTTCCGGCCCGGCCCGGGCCGCCGGCTGGGGGTGCTGGTGGACCACCTGGTTGCCGACTCAAAGGAATCACGGATTGCCGATGCCGTGATGGCGTCCCCCGGCGCCGCCGGAAACGTGCTGATTGTGGGCCACCCCTACGTGGACGTGTGGCAGGCCATCCGGCCCGCCGTCCTGGGCATTGACGCATGGCCGGTCATCCCCCGGGGCATGGACTGGAAAACCGGCATCCTGACGGCCTTCGGCTGGCCCCACGAGACCAAGGAGGACATCGGCCTGGGCTGGCAGAAACTGCTCGGGGCAGTCCGCAGCTACGCGGACCTGGAACCGTCCCTGCTGGGCCGGGTGGAAGAGGTCATCGACTTCCTCACAGTGCCCTAGGTGGAAGAGCACAAGCCTGTTGACGGAAGTACGCAGTGCCGAGGGCGCCTGTTGAACTCTTCGAATGCACCCCTGACCCAGTATTCTTGATACGGCGGTTGTTGCTGTTGAGGCAGCGCCCGCTTTTCCGGGAACCACCGCACCACTGCAATCCGAAGGACGACACCGTGGCAGAAGACGCACGTGAACAACGGGACAACCAGGCCGGCCATGGCCAGCCCCAGTATCATGGTGTCCCCGCCAATGCCCTGCCGCTGACGGCCAACGAAGACCGGCAGTGGGCAACCCTCGCACACTTCGGCGGCATCCTCGGGTGCGTCCCGTCGCTGTTGATCTACCTGATTTTCAAGGACCGCGGCCCGTTCACGGCACAGGAGTCCAAGGAAGCGCTGAACTTCACCCTGCCTCCCACAATCGCCGCCGTCATCTGCAACATCCTGGTGATGCTGCCGGTGGTGGGTAACATCTTCGCAGTGCTGGCCACGCTGATCTGGATCGCTGTAACCTGCTTCTCCGTGGCGGCCGGTATCCACGTCAACCGTGGCCAGCCCCACCGCTACGACTTCAACCTGCGCTGGATCAAGTAAGCCATAGGGCCGACCAACCGGCCGGCCAAGGTAACCGGATTAGTCGGGCAGGATCCTTCTGACTACGGCGTCCGCGAGCAGCCTGCCTTTCAGGGTGAGCACGAGCCTGCCCCGAAATGCCGCGGCGGGATCCACCAGGCCGTCTGCGATCAGTCCGGCGACGGCCTGCCGCCCGGACACTCCCAGTCCGGATACCTCGAGTCCGGTGCTCAGCCTGGCCTCAAGCATGACCCGCTCAACGTTGCGGGTTTCGGCGTCGAGCGTTTCCCGGCCCGCCGCCGGTGACACACCGCCGGCAAGCCTCCCGGCGTAGGCCGTGGGGTGCTTCACGTTCCACCAGCGGACTCCGCCGACGTGCGAATGCGCGCCCGGGCCGATCCCCCACCAGTCATCGCCGCGCCAGTAGGCCAGGTTGTGCCGGCACGCCTGCTCAGGTGTGCGTGACCAGTTGCTGACCTCGTACCAGCCAAGGCCTGCGGCGGTGATCAGTTCATCGGCGAGTTCATACTTGGCCGCGTGGTCGTCGTCGTCGATCCCCGGCACTTCGCCGCGACGGATCTGGGCGGCCAGCTTGGTGCCGTCCTCCACGATCAGGGCGTAGGCGCTGATGTGGTCAGGGCCGTACGAGAGGGCTGTCTCGAGCGAGTACCGCCAGTCCTCCAGCGACTCCCCCGGTGTTCCGTAGATTAGGTCGAGGCTGACGGCGAGTCCGGCATCCCTGGCCCACTGCACCACCTGCGGCACCCGGCTGGGCGTATGGGTGCGGTCGAGGACCTTCAGGACGTGCGGAACAGCCGACTGCATTCCGAAGGAAACACGGGTGAAGCCGGCATCCGCAAGGAGCTGCAGCGACTCCGGTGTGACCGAATCCGGGTTGGCTTCGGTAGTGACCTCGGCACCCGGTTCCAGGCCCCATTGCGATACCGCCGCGGTGAGGATGCGGGCCAGGTCTTCCGCGGGCAGCAGAGTTGGTGTGCCGCCGCCAAAAAAGACCGTGCCCAGCCGGCGTTCCGGCAGACCGCTGCCTTGCAGGGCCTTGGCGGCAAACTCCACTTCCGCGATGGCAGTGGAGGCGTACGCGTCCTGGGACGCGCCGCCGCCTAGCTCTGTCGCGGTGTAGGTGTTGAAGTCGCAATAACCGCAACGGACGGCACAGAAGGGAATGTGGACGTAGAGCCCGAATCGCCGCTGCGCAGCGCCGTAAGCGGCCTGCGCGGGCAGCAGGCCGTCCGACGGCGCGGGGTCGCCCAGGGGAAGGACGCTAGGCATGGGTGCGGCCTCCGGAGGTTCCGGCCACGATCATCACTACTTCTTGGCCTTGTCCTTGGATTCGTCCGTGGTGAGCGCTGCGATGAAGGCCTCTTGGGGCACTTCAACGCGACCCACCATCTTCATGCGCTTCTTGCCTTCCTTCTGCTTTTCCAGCAGTTTGCGCTTACGGGTGATGTCACCGCCGTAGCACTTGGCAAGGACATCCTTACGGATGGCACGGATGCTCTCACGGGCGATGATCCGGGAGCCGATCGCGGCCTGGATGGGCACTTCGAACTGCTGGCGGGGGATGAGCTCGCGCAGCTTGCCCGTCATCATCACGCCGTAGGCATAGGCCTTGTCCCGGTGGGTAATGGCGCTGAAGGCGTCCACCTGTTCGCCTTGGAGCATGATGTCTACCTTGACAAGGTCGGCTACCTGATCGCCGTCGGCCTTCCAGTCCAGCGAGCCGTAGCCGCGGGTCTTGGACTTGAGGATGTCGAAGAAATCGAAGACGATTTCGGCCAACGGCAGGCGGTAGCGGATTTCCACACGGTCCTCGGAGAGGTAGTCCATGCCGCCCATCACGCCGCGGCGGCTCTGGCACAGCTCCATGATGGCCCCGACGAACTCGTTCGGCGCCAGGATGGTGGCGGACACCATCGGCTCCCGGACTTCCGCGATTTTACCGGTGGGGTATTCGCTCGGGTTTGTCACATGGACGACCCGCTTGTCCTCCAGGGTCACTTCGTATTCCACGTTCGGGGCCGTGGAAATCAGGTCGAGCTTGTACTCGCGTTCGAGGCGCTCACGGGTGATTTCCAGGTGCAGCAGCCCCAGGAAGCCCACACGGAAGCCGAAGCCCAGCGCAGCCGAGGTTTCCGGCTGGTAAACAAGGGCGGCGTCGTTGAGCATCAGCTTCTCAAGGGCATCGCGGAGCACCGGGTAGTCCGTGCCGTCCAGCGGGTAGAGCCCGGAGAACACCATGGGTTTGGCGTCCGCATAGCCCGGCAGTGATTGTGAGGCAGGCTTGGCCAGGTTGGTGACGGTGTCGCCGACCTTGGACAGGCGGACGTCCTTCACACCGGTAATGAGATAGCCCACTTCGCCGACGCCCAGGCCCTTGGAGGGGGTGGGCTCCGGGGAGCTCACGCCGATCTCAAGGAGTTCGTGGGTGGCTCGCGTGGACATCATCTGGATGCGTTCGCGGGGGTGCAGCATGCCGTCGACCACGCGCACGTACGTGACCACGCCGCGGTAGGTGTCGTAGACCGAGTCGAAGATCATGGCGCGGGCGGGAGCGTCGGGGTCGCCAACAGGTGCCGGCAGGTCTCGGACGATCTTGTCGAGCAGTACTTCGACGCCCATGCCGGTTTTGCCGGAAACGCGCAGGACCTCATCGGGGTCGCCGCCGATCAGGTTGGCGAGTTCCTCGGCGTACTTTTCAGGCTGAGCCGCGGGGAGGTCGATCTTGTTCAGGACCGGGATGATGGTGAGGTTGTTTTCCATCGCCAGGTACAGGTTGGCGAGCGTCTGCGCCTCGATGCCCTGGGCCGCGTCCACGAGGAGCACTGCACCTTCGCAGGCGGCCAGCGAACGGGAGACCTCATAGGTGAAATCGACGTGCCCGGGGGTGTCGATCATGTTCAACGCGTAGCTGGTGCCGTCAACTTCCCAGGGCATGCGTACTGCCTGGGACTTGATGGTGATGCCGCGCTCACGTTCGATATCCATGCGGTCCAGATACTGGGCCTTCATGTCGCGGGACTGAACGACGCCGGTGTACTGCAACATGCGGTCGGCCAGAGTGGATTTACCGTGGTCAATGTGCGCAATGATGCAGAAGTTCCGGATGATGGCCGGATCTGTTGCGGCGGGCACCGGGGCGGTGCGGGCCATGGGAGACACGCAGGGTCCTTACTGTTGGCATTTCCGCGGCTGTGCTCAGGACGGCCGGGGCCGTCGCGGGACCTGCCGCACGTGAACTTATAGTGTCCCACGTCCTGCCGCCACTCGGTGCATTGTTTGCGTACCCGGACTGCGGGGGCGCAAAAGGTCCGGTCCATGCGGTCGAAGTATCGTTGCAGGATGGCATTCAACCTCCGCTCACTCGCCCGGGCTGTCCGCACCGCTTTTCGCCTGCTGGAAGGGCGCCCCGCCGCGGGTCGACCGGCCGGCCCGACCCCCGGCCGTTCCGCTCCCGCCCGTTCAAAGGTGCCGCAGGCCGCTGCCGGCGGCCTCAGCGGAAAATACCCTGGCGACTTCAAGGGCACCACGAATATCAAGTACGCCCCCTCCCCCAACGGCAAGCCGGAACCGGGCGAAGTCGTGTGGACCTGGGTTCCCTACGAAGAGGACCATTCCCAGGGTAAGGACCGGCCCGTGCTCCTGATCGGCAGCCGCGGGCGGTACCTGCTTGGACTCATGCTCACCAGCAAGGACCATGACCAGGACCGCAGGAATGACGATAGCTACGTGGATATCGGGACAGGCAGCTGGGACAGGCAGCGCCGGCTCAGTGAGGCCAAGCTGGACCGCATCATCCAGATCAGCCCGGCGGACATCCGCAGGGAGGGCGCTGTCCTGGACCGGCGACGCTTCGACACCGTCGCCTCGGTACTGCGTGAGCTGCACGGCTGGACCTGACTGACAACCACCGGGCAGCGACAGACGCCAGCCGGAAAACAACGGCATGCCAGAGCATCTGCTACTATTGACAGCTGTGTGTCCGTGCAGGTCGACGGCCACTGATGGTTGGCCGCCATAGGTATCCCCACGCCGCTCAGTCAATGGCCAATCTGAAAGCCCTCTAGACCATTTCCGCATTAAAAAGAGAGTTCACACGTGGCTAATATCAAGTCCCAGAAGAAGCGCATCCTCACCAACGAGAAGGCTCGCCTGCGCAACAACGCAGTCAAGTCGGAGCTGAAGACGGCCATCCGCGCCGTCAACACCGCCGTTGAGTCCACCGACAAGGATGCCGCTGCTGCTGCGCTGGTTGCTGCAAGCCGTAAGCTGGATAAGGCTGTCAGCAAGGGCGTTCTTCACAAGAACAACGCTGCAAACCGCAAGTCGGCGATCTCCAAGAAGGTCAACGCACTCTAAGGTTTTCCAGTTCACCTGAACTGATGATCGTGGCCGGCACCCCGACGGGGTGCCGGCCACATCCTTTTAACCGCGGCTGCAGGTTGGCAGAGGCCGCCGCGCTCCGCCCGCTACCGCTCCTCCGTTAGTTGCGGCGGACCGACGTTGCGATGACGGTGACAGCGTGCTCCACCGCGTAGACCGGATCCCGGGAAAGGCCTTTGACCTGGGCGTCCGCCTCGGCAGTCACCTGGATGGAGCGGACCAGGCCTTCCGGGGTCCAGCGCCTGACGTCCCGCTGCGCCTGTTCCACAAGCCACGGCTGCATGCCAAGCTGGCGGGCGATTTGCGCCGAGGATCCCTGCGCGCCGGCTACTTTGGCCACCGTGCGGAGTTTTGCGGCAAGTGCTGCCACGAGCGGAACGGGGTCCGCCCCCGTCGCAAGGGCGTGGCGGAGCGTAGAGAGTGCCAGCGGTCCGTTGCCGGCTAGCGCGGCGTCCGCAACTTTGAAGGCTGTTGCCTCGATCCGCCCGCCATAGTAACGGTCCACCATGTCCGTATCCACAGCAGTGGCTGCATCCGCGATGAGCTGGCTGCAGGCGGCGGCGAGCTCCGACAGGTTGGCGCCCACCGCATTCACCAGCGCATGGACGGCCTCGGGCTCGATGCGGCGCGAAGCGGCCTTGAATTCAGCAGCGACGAATGCCGACTTGTCCGCATCCTTCTTGAGCGGCTGACAATCGACCACCGGCCAGCCGGCGGCCTTGATGGCATCGAGCAGCTTCTTGCCCCGGACGCCGCCGCCGTGGCGGACTACCAGGACGGCGTCGGGCTCAGGGTCTGCCAGGTACTTGAGGGCGTCCGTGAGGAACGCGTCGTTCATTGCTTCCGCCGACTCCACCTCAATCAGCTTCGATTCCCCGAACAGCGAAGGACTGACGTTCATGGCCAGGGACCCGGGTTCATAGCTGCCTGCGTTGAGCCTGGTGATCTCGACATCCGGCTGGGCTGCGCGGACCTGGGACCTGATGCGGTCCATGGCCCGGATGCCGAGGTATTCTTCGGGTCCGCCGATCAGCACCACGCGGGCCGGGGTCACGTCGCGCCAGGTGGCGGTCGCTGACGTCGCCGGCTTGGATCGTGCTTTTTGCGCAGCGGCCACTCTTGGTTCCTCCCGGACATCGGATTAATACCTCTAAGACTCCCACGGTGGCGGCGCTCATCCAAGCCGGTGAACCGGGGCCACAGATCCAGCAGATCGACGGTCTTTCGGTGCGTCGCCAGGACCAGCGTCCACAAGGCGCGCGGGTGCAGAACAAGCCACAGCACAAGCAGCGTGCAGCCGGACAGCGCCACCATGGTGGCCGCGCCAAACGGTCCCTCAGGCCACGGCAGGGCGGCGCCGGGCAGGTCCGCGAAGAACCTGGCAACGGCCGCGACTCCGGCCGCGCAGCCACCCGCAACCGCCATGGGAACCGCAGCTGCCCAAGGGGCCAGCGGCACCACGGGCACGGCGGCTGTTCCGAGGATGGTCACCGGCGCCACGAGGGGAGCCGCCACCATGTTTGCCAGCAGGGCGTAGGACGAAAACTGGGGCTGCAGCAGGACGATCACCGGACTGCAGAAGAGTTGGGCGGACAGCGGAACGGCAAGGCCGGCAGCCAGCCAGCGCGGCACAACCGGTGGCAGCCATTCCATGATCCGCGGGCCGGCCGTCACGATGCCGAGAGTGGCCAGCACGGACAGCAGAAAGCTAAAACTGGTCCCGAGTCCCGGATCGGCCATGAGGAGCCCGATCACGGCCAGGCAGAGGAAGCTGAGCCCGCGTCCGGTCCGGCCGCCGGACAGAGAGACCAGTCCGATTGCGCCCATGAGCGCAGCCCGGAGGACGCTGGCGTCCGGACCCACCATCAGGACGAACAGTGCCAGGCCGGAGAGGGCAGCCGCAGCCGCGGGAGCCCTCGACAGGCGGATAGTTCGGGCAGCCAACAACAGAGTCCCCAGGATGAGGCTGCAGTTCGCCCCGCTGACTGCGGTCAGGTGGGTCATGCCGACAGTTTTCATGGCGCTTCCAAGCTGGTCGTCGAGGTAGCTGGTGTCGCCCGTGACCATTCCCGGCAGGAGGCCGCGGGCATCGCCGCCGATCCATTCGGCTGCGGCGGCAAACCCCCTGCGGAGGGCGCCTGGTCCCTCCTGCCATGCGGTGGTGGCTGCCGTGGTGGCTGGGTCCGTGGTGGCGGACAGGGTCCCCGCCTGCGTTTGGCCGTGGTCGGCCGGCCTCAGCTTTCCCGTAGTCCGGATCCGCTGTCCGGGGACCACGTGCTGCCAGTCCCCGCCGCCCACGAGCAACAGGCGGGCGTCACTCCTGATGAGGCCGCCGTTGGCGATAATCGCGTATGCGGTGGCTTCAACTGCCCAACGGTCCGAACCGCCGCGGCCGGGAATTTTCAGCTGGCGCGGTGTCCCCGCGATCTCGGCCTCAACCACTACAGCGGAGCGGGCCGTGACTGCATCCGCAACGGGCCCGTCGTGCTTCTGGGATGCGGCGATGGCCGAGTGGGACGCGATGGCCGCGGACAGCACCACGGCAATGCCGAGGGTGGTCAGGAAGCTCCGTGGCACCAGCCCTGCCCCGTGGCGCCGCATCCGGCGACAGCGGATGGCAGCTAACAGCGCCACAGCTGCCAGGAGCAATCCCGCGATCAAGACCCCGAGCGCGGGCAACGGCAACCAGACGCCGGCGACGGCGGCGGCCCAGGCGAGGAGTGCCGGAGGTACGAGACGCAGGTCGGTCCGGCGCTGCGGCCTGTTGCCGGTTGCGGTTCCCGCAGGTCTTCCTGTCCCCTGTACCCGGCCCTCCGGTCCGGGAAGGAGTCGCGCCGCGAGCACTTCCCGCAGGCCGGACGCCGTTCGCGGCACGATGCCCCTGATGCCGGCAGCGCGGACTTCCGCTGCCTGGCGGGCCTCCGGCGGGTTCTCGGCAGTGCGCGGCGGCCGGGGGGTCCCTCCCTCCTCACCGCTGACGGCTGCGTCGATGAAGCGGTGCCACGGACTGACCTTGCCCACCTCAGGACACCCGAACGAGGGGCAGCAGCGTTTCCAGCATCTTGGGGCCAACACCGTCCACCGCGTCTAGTTCCTCAACGGTGCTGAACCGGCCGTGTTCCTTGCGCCAATCGACGATGCGCTGGGCCAGCACGGGACCAACCCGGGGCAATGCGCCCAGTTCCTCGGCAGACGCCGAATTCAGGTCGATCTTCCCGCCCTCCGCTCCCGTTTGGCCGGGGACTGAGTCGCCGGGCCCCGATCCCGCGGCTCCCGGTCCGGTGGCGCCGGCTGCCGCCCCAGGGGCGTCCACCGGTTCCCCCACCAGCGGAACGTGGATTTTCTGGCCGTCGGCCAGGACGGCGGCAAGGTTCAACCGGTTCAGGTCAGCCCCTTCCGCACTTCCACCCGCACCGGCGATGGCCTCGTGGACCCGGCTGCCTTCCGGCAGTTCCACAACGCCCGCCCGGTTGACGGCCCCCGCCACGTGGACAATGATCTTCGCTCCGGATGCGGCACCTGAAGGCTGTCGTCCCGTTGAGGCGCCGTCGGATCCTCCCGGCCCTGAACCGGGATGTCCTTCCTGTTGCGCGCTGACTTCCGGGCTGCTGACGTCGCTCAAGGGCACCACGTGGGGACGGCTGGCTGCCACATCCCACCAGAACCAGCCGCCCAGCAGGAGACTCAGCAGTCCCAGCAGCACCGCAACGCGAAACCCCGAGCGCCAGCGGAACTTCGCCGGTGCATGTGTTCCGGAAACGGCGGATGAATCGGCGGCCGAGCCGCCAACGGCGCCAGGTTCCGGCTGCGCACCGCCGTCATACGTGAAAGACCCGTGGCCGTGAACCCCGGCGCCGTACCCCAGGAGCCCCGCCGAACCCGGGTTCCCGGCATCGGATCCACCGCCGTCACCGCCGCCGGAAGGCCCCAGTGTGGTTGCCAGGCGCCGGCGCGCGCGGCTGGCCGCGGCAGGTGCTCCCGCTTCCGCGTTCCGGCGTGACATACCCCCACGCTAGGCAAATGGAGGCGGCACAGACAGCGCGAATGACTGTATGTGGAAAGCGCTGCCGGCGGCTTCCTCTGCGGTTCCCCGGCCTGCCGGCTACTTCTGGTAGGTGATGTAGGCCTCGTACTGGACCCGCCAGGATTCCGGCGCCTTGGGGTCGGGAACAGTCGTCGTCAGGAACTGGACGCTTGTCACCTGGCCCTTGAGGTACTTCAGCCAGTTGGTGACTTCTTCGGACACGTCCTTGTCGAACTGCGCAACGTGGTGCACCTGCATTGTCATGGGAGCCTCCTTGCTTGGTGGGGAGACTGTACTACCGGCAAAGCTATCGGACCAGAGGGGGTTCCTTCTGCGGCGTGCTGCTCTCCCCCACGATCACGGCAAGGACCCCCAGTCCCGCGTGGGCAGCGAGTACGGCCGGGAGCGAACTGATCTGCGCCGGAGGCACTTCCGGTAGCGCGGCTGCCAGCCGGCCCGCAAGCTCCGCCGCCTCACCGGGGTTGCCAAAATGGTGGACTGCCAGCCTGGCCTGGCCGGCGGGCCGCGCTGCGGCGTCGGCAACCACGATTTCCTCAAGGCGCGCCACGGCCCTTGCCGCGGACCTGACCTTCTCCAGCGGAACGATTTTCCCGTCATCCACGGCGAGGATCGGCTTGATGGCGAACATGGTTCCCCAGAGGGACGCCGCCGCTCCGATCCGGCCGCCGCGGCGCAGCTGCTCGAGGCTGGGTACATAGAAATAGACCTTGGTGCGGGCCATCCGGTCTTCGGCGAAGGCGCGCACTTCGGCTGCGGGGCGGCCGTCCGCAGCCGCTACCACTGCGCTTTGCACACCCATGCCCAGCGCCATGCCCACGGTCTTCGAATCGACCACTTCCACGGGGATGCCTACACGGGTTGCCGCAAGCCTGGCGGAGTCGGCGGTGCCGGACAGCGCTCCGGAGATGTGCACGGAGACCACGGCTTCGAAACCGCGTCGCAGCGCCGCAAGATAGGCCTGCTCGAACTGGCCGGGTGACGGTCGTGACGTCTTGACCGGCGTCCCGGTGGCCAGCGCCACGGCGATCGTGTCGGTGATGTCGTCTTCGCCCTCGCCGTAAATCTCCGCCCCCACCATGACCGGCATGGGCACCACGGTCAGCCGCCCGTCGGCGGCGAAGTCCGTGACCCAGTCCGCAGGCAGCGCGGCTGCGGAATCGGTCACCACCGCGGTGCGCACGACGGCGGCCGGGACCACGGCTTCCGGCGCAGCCCCTGGCTTGGAAACCTGCCGCAGGCGGACAAGCCGTTCCTTTAGCCACGGCCAGCCGGCCGGCTCCCGGTCGTTCACGGCGTCCCCCTGCTGCTCCGGTAAAACGTCATGGCCGGCCGCCGGCAATACCGGCGGCCGGTGCCCGGGCTACGCCGGGACGATGTTGACCAGTTTAGGTGCACGCACGATGACCGTGCGGATACCCCGCCCGTCGAGGGCGCGCTGGACGTTCTCCGACGCGAGGGCCAGTTCACGCAACTCGTCTTCGCCGATCTCCGGAGAGACTTCGAGACGGTCGCGGACCTTGCCCTGGACCTGGACGACGGCGGTCACCGTGTCCTGCACCAGGAGCGCTTCGTCATGCGAGGGCCAGCCGGCGTTCGCCACCGAGGCGGGATGCCCCAGAACGTTCCACATGTCCTCGGCCGTGTACGGCGCGAAAAGGCTTAGGATGACCGCGACAGCTTCCGCTGCTTCGCGGACGGCGGGATCCGCCCCGCCCGCGCCGGAGGCTGCATCTATGGTTTTGCGGGTCGCGTTGACCAGCTCCATCAGTTTGGCCACCACCACGTTGAACTTATTGCTGTCCAGCAGTGCGGCGGCATCGGCGATGGTGCGGTGCGTGACGGAGCGTAGCGCCCGGTCTCCTTGGGCAGCGTCCGCGCCGGGCGCGCTGCTTACGTCCTGCGCCAGGCGCCAGGCCCGGGCCAGGAACTTTGCGGAGCCCGACGGCGAAACGTCAGCCCAGTCGACGTCGTCCTCCGGCGGCGAGGCGAAGATCATGGTGAGGCGCACGGCGTCGACGCCGTACTTGTCCAGCTGCTCACCGAGGTCGACGCCGTTGCCCAGGGACTTGCTCATGGCCTTGCCCCCGTTGAGGACCTGGCCCTGGTTGAGCAGCGCGCTGAACGGTTCGTCGGCGTCGATCATGCCGAGGTCATGGATGACCTTGGTGAAGAACCGGGCGTACAGCAGGTGCAGGATGGCGTGCTCCACGCCGCCCACGTACTGCCCCACAGGCATCCAGTCGTTGATCTTCTTGGGATCAAAGGGACCCTCGGTGTACTGCGGCGACACGAAGCGCAGGAAGTACCACGACGAGTCAACGAACGTGTCCATGGTGTCAGTGTCGCGTTTGGCGGGACCGTGGCAGTTGGGGCACTCAACGTTGACCCAGGCCTCGGCCGCGGCCAGCGGCGAGGTGCCCTTCGGGGACAGGTCCTCGCCGCGCAGGTCGGCCGGCAGGGTGACGGGCAGCTGGTCGTCGGGAACCGGAACTTCGCCGCAGGCAGGGCAGTGGATGATCGGGATGGGCGTGCCCCAGAAGCGCTGGCGGCTGAGCAGCCAGTCACGCAGGCGGAAGTTGACGAACTTTTCGCCCGTGCCCTGTTTCTCCAGCATGTCGATCGCCGTCGGGATGGCCTCGGCCTTGGGCAGGCCGTCGAGCACGCCGGAGTTGATCAGGGTGCCTTCCCCGGCGGTGGCCTTCCCGGTCACCGCGGGGTCGTCCTCCCCCGTGTCCAGCACGGCGCGGACGGGCAGGTCGAAGGTCCTGGCAAAGTCGAGGTCGCGCTGGTCGTGGGCCGGGACCGCCATGATGGCGCCCGTGCCGTAGTCCGCCAGCACGTAGTCGGCCGCCCAGACGGGCAGCTTTTCGCCGTTCAGTGGGTTGACGGCGTAACGGCCGGTGAAGACGCCCGTCTTTTCGCGCTCGGTGGACTGCCGTTCGATTTCGGACAGCGCCTTGACCTGTTCGCGGTACGCGTCCAGGGCCGCGGCGTGCTCGTCCGTGACCAGCTCCACTGCCATCGGCGCATCTGCTGCAACCACGAAGAACGTGGCGCCGTAGAGGGTATCGGGGCGCGTGGTGAAGACGGTGACGTCCTTGGCCGGCTTATCGCCGGCGGCCTCGATCACGAAGTTGACGTGGGCGCCTTCGGACCGGCCGATCCAGTTCTTCTGCATGGCCAGGACACGCTCGGGCCAGTGGCCGCGCAGTTCGTCCATGTCGTCCAGCAGCCGGTCGGCGTAGTCGGTGATCTTGAAGTACCACTGGTTCAGGGACTTCTTGGTTACAGCGGTGCCGCAGCGCTCACAGGCCCCGTTGACCACCTGTTCGTTGGCCAGTACGGTCTGGTCCTTGGGGCACCAGTTGACCGGAGAATCCTTCCGGTACGCCAGGCCGCGTTCGTAGAAGCGCTTGAACAGCCACTGGGTCCACCGGTAGTACTCCGGGTCCGAGGTGTGCAGGCGCCGTGACCAGTCCGCCGAGATCGCATAGCGCTTGAAGGACGCCGCCTGGGTGTCGATGTTGGCGTAGGTCCACTCGCTGGGGTGCGCGTTGCGCTTGATGGCGGCGTTCTCGGCGGGCAAGCCGAAGGAGTCCCAGCCGATCGGGTGCAGGACGTCGTAGCCCTTCTGGCGCAGGTAGCGCGCCACGACGTCGCCCATGGCAAACGCCTCGGCGTGGCCCATGTGCAGGTCGCCTGAGGGGTAGGGGAACATGTCGAGGACGTAGCGGCGCTCGCGCGAGCCGTCGTCGACGGGTGTGAACACCTTGAGGTCTTCCCACACCTGCGGCCATTTGGCCTCCATCGCGGCGAAGCTGTAGGTGCCCTCCTCGGGACCTTCCGTCGCGACTGCTGCTGTTCCGGTCTCTGTCTCCGGCTGAACGCTCACTGCTGCCCTCTTCTGTTCTGTACCGCTTTTCGTACGGCCCGGGCTTGCTGTCCAGCCCCGGCCCCCTAATCCCCTGCTGCCGGCCCCGAAGGGCTCCAGACACACAAAAGCCCCTCGACATGGAGGGGCTGCCGCGCGGTAATCCGAGTAGGTCCGGGATACCGGGCGGCTAGCTAAGCAGAAGGATCGCACGCATAGAACTACTTTAGCGCACCTCTACCATCAGCTAAACGTAAGTCGCCACGAGCGGCTGAATAGCTGACGGATAGGTTGATGGCAGCCGCACCTCGCCCGGGTGTGGTGGGCACCGCGAAGCGGGCGGGGCAGGTGCGGCTGCCATCAACGACAGGTCAGACTATTTCACGTCCTCGTCGACCCAGTCCATGGACTTCGTGACGGCCTTCTTCCAGAGGCGCATCTGGCGGTCCCGCTCGGCGTCGTCCATCTGCGGTTCCCAGCGCTTGTCCTCGGACCAGTTGGCCGAGCACTCCCCTAGGTCCTTCCAGAAGCCGACGGCCAGGCCGGCAGCGTAGGCGGCACCGAGGGCGGTGGTTTCCACAACCTTCGGCCGGATCACCGGAACGCCCAGGATGTCCGCCTGGAACTGCATCAGGGCGTCGTTGGCAACCATGCCGCCGTCGACCTTCAACTCAGTCAGCGGAACACCGGAGTCCGCGTTGACGGCGTCGAGCACCTCACGGGTCTGGAAGGCCGTGGCCTCCAGCGCCGCACGGGCGATGTGGTTCTTGTTCACGAAGCGGGTCAGGCCAACGATCGCGCCGCGGGCATCGGACCGCCAGTACGGCGCGAAGAGGCCGGAGAACGCCGGCACGATGTAGACGCCGCCGTTGTCCTTGACCGAGGCCGCGAGCGTCTCCACCTCCGGGGCACTGCTGATCAGGCCGAGGTTGTCCCGCAGCCACTGGATCAGGGATCCGGTGACGGCGATCGAGCCTTCCAGGGCGTAGTGCGGAGCAGCATCCCCCAGCTTGTAGCCCACGGTGGTCAGCAGTCCGTTCTTGGAATGGACGATCTCCTCGCCGGTGTTGAAGATCAGGAAGCAGCCCGTTCCGTACGTGTTCTTGGCTTCGCCGGCATCAAATGCCGCCTGGCCGAACGTGGCTGCCTGCTGGTCGCCGAGGATGCCGGCAACCGGCACTTCCCGGAGCAACTGCGAGGTGTGGACGGTTCCGTACACCTCGGAGGAGGACTTGATTGCGGGCATCATTGACGCGGGAACACCGAAGGCGTCAAGGATCTCCTGGTCCCAGGACAGCGTGTCCAGGTCCATGAACATGGTCCGGGAGGCGTTGGTGACGTCCGTGACGTGCACGCCGCCATCCACTCCGCCGGTGAGGTTCCACAGCACCCAGCAGTCAGTGTTGCCAAAGACCAGATCACCGGCTTCGGCCTTGGCACGGGCGCCTTCCACGTTATCCAGGATCCATTTGATCTTGGTGCCGGAGAAGTACGTGGCCAGCGGCAGGCCCACCTTCTGTTTGAAGCGCTCCGGTCCGCCGTCCTTGGCCAGTTCATCCACGATGTCCTGCGTCCGGGTGTCCTGCCAGACGATGGCGTTGTAGATCGCCTTGCCCGTTGTCTTATCCCACACGACGGCGGTTTCGCGCTGGTTGGTGATGCCGACGGCGGCGATGTCGTGCCGGGTCAGGTTCGCTTTGGAAAGCGCCGAGGCAATGACCTCGCGGGTGTTGTTCCAGATTTCGGCGGGGTCGTGCTCCACCCAGCCGGCCTGCGGAAAGATCTGCTCGTGTTCCATCTGGCCGGAGGAGACGATGCTGCCGCTGTGGTCGAAGACGATGGCGCGCGTGCTGGTGGTGCCCTGGTCGATGGCGATTACGTACTGGTTCATGTTGACGTCCTTGTCTGTTGTCTGAAGGGCTTGACGGGGTTGTTGAAACGCGGGCGGATCAGGAAGCTGCCGAGGCGATGATCGGCACTACAGCTGCGACAGCGCCGGCCAGGGTACCGCCTACCAGCGGCCCGACGACCGGGATCCAGGAGTAGCTCCAGTCGCTGGAACCCTTGCCCTTGATGGGGAGCAGAGCGTGCGCAATGCGGGGACCAAGGTCACGGGCGGGGTTGATGGCGTAGCCGGTGGGACCGCCGAGGGACACGCCGATGCCCACGACGAGCAGGGCCACAGCGAGCGGGCCGAGGCCCGAGGGGGTGCCGCCGAACGTCAGGATGACGAAGACGAGCACGAACGTGCCGATGATCTCGGTGATCAGGTTCCAGGGGGTGGAGCGGATGGCAGGGCCGGTGGAGAACACGGCGAGCTTGCTGGCGGGTTCCGGTTCGGCGTCAAAGTGCTGCTTGTGGGCCAGCCACATGACGACTGCGCCCAGGAACGCGCCCAGGAGTTCTCCGCCGAAGTAGGTCAGTGTGGATGCGAAGTCGACGGGCACCCCGGGCGCATATTCGCTTTTCCCGTTCACCAGCAGGCCGAGAGTCACGGCAGGATTGATGTGTGCGCCGGACTTTACCGCCACATAGACGCCGGCGAAGACCGCGATGCCCCACCCCCACGTGACCATTAGGAATCCGCCGTTGTTGCCCTTGGTGCCTTTGAGCGCAACGTTTGCCACAACGCCGCAACCCAGCAGGGTGAGCATTGCGGTTCCGAATACTTCGGAAAGGAAAACAATTCCAAGAGACATCTTTGACTCCTCTATTTTCTGTTGTCAGCCCCTCGCGATTTGAAGGGCTGTTGGGCCGGCAACGTTGTTGCGTTGCCGGCCGGCTGCTGCGCTGGCTGCTCCTCCAGCGGGACTGCGCAGCCCTTGCGCCCGGGCAATTCCTCCCCGGGCACGCAAGCTTTCTAAGCGACCAGGCTGTGGACCTGGACGCCGTGGAAGCGTTCAAGCACCTCCTGGGCATGGTGGATTTCGGCTGCCCTGGCAGCGGCGTCCCATTCCAGCGGGGCAGCGAGGACGTCTGCCACCTCGTTGAGGAGTTCGCCGGTCACCAGCCCGCGGAAGGCCAGCGAGGTGCGCCGGATCAGCACGTCGATGAGGTGCCCCACTTGTTCGTTCCGGGCCATGAATTCCAGTTCGCGGACACTGAGTTCACGGGTGGAGTGCAGGAGCCGGTCCGGGCCCGCGTCGAGGTAGCGCAGCACCTCTTCGGCGCGGGTGCCGTATCGGGTCAGCAATCCGGAGATCCGGTCAGCGTCGCGGCCGGCGGACATGTGGGCCTTGATCCACTGCTGGACTCCGGCCTGGCTGTCCGGGAAGCCGGCTCCGCCGCCAATGGCGAGTTTCGCCGTCGAGACTTTCCGGTCCATGCCCAGTTCCTTGAGCACGTCGTTTGTGAGGTGTTCGGCCAGCGCCCGGAATGTTGTCCATTTGCCGCCCACCAGGCTGAGTACGACGGCGCCGCTGCCGCCGGATGCCGCTTCCTGGCCGCCGGCACTGCGTTCGATGCGGTAGTCGCGGCTGACGAAGCCGGGCTGGGTGGCGTCGTGCCTGGGCAGCGGGCGAACGCCGGCGAAGGTGTAGACGATCTGGTCCCTATGCACTGCGACGTCCGGGAAGACGTGGCCGATCAGGTCGAAGAAGTAGTCGATCTCGTCGTCGGTGCACACGGCGTCCTCGGCCATGTCCGCGTCCACGTCGGTGGTCCCCACGAGGACACGGTCGCCCATCGGGTAGATGAGCACGATCCTGCCGTCCGTGTGCTCGAAGAAGATCTCGCGGCCGTTGCAGGCTTCGAGGAGGCCGGGGTGGTCCAGCACGATATGCGAGCCCTTGGTGCCGCCCATGAACATCGACGCGGCGCCCATGGCCTCATTGGTCAGGTCCACCCACGCCCCCGTGGTGTTGACG
Organism: Arthrobacter sp. FB24; assembly: GCF_000196235.1. NCBI lineage: Bacteria > Bacillati > Actinomycetota > Actinomycetes > Micrococcales > Micrococcaceae > Arthrobacter > Arthrobacter sp. FB24. The sequence goes on from NC_008541.1 coordinate 2,534,155, forward strand.
ATGACGTCCGCCGTGAAGTCGAACACCTCTCCGGTCAGTTCATCGCGCAGCTGGACAGTGCTGCCGCCGGTGGGCCCGGCTGACGTGCCGGCCGCTCCGCCCATGGCGACGAGCGAGAGGTAGTTGCTGGCCCGCGCGTCGCTCTGCCCGCTGGCGCCGGCCTTCTCGCCGTCCTGGAGCACGTCAAGGGTGAGGCGCTCTGGGTTGTGGACCGAGGCATCGAAGTACGTGGCCGCGTATTTGATGCCGGGGTGCAGCCGTGGCAGCTCCGCCAGGGCGCGCTTCCTGCCGCGGAACTGGTGGCGCGGAACGGTGCCCCCGTCGCGGGAAAAGAAGTCGTACATGCTAAGCCCGACCTTGATGAGGAAAGCTCCGCGTTCCTTCGGCTTGCCCTGCTGCTTGTGGGTCAGGAACCGCAGGGGCGCGGACAGCACACCCGAGAAAGTGCTGAAGATAGGGATGGTGGTCTGGAGCGGCTTGACGTAGTGGGGAGCGATGCGCAGGAGCCTGTTGCGTTCGACGACGGACTCCTGGACCAGCCGGAACTCGCCGTTTTCCAGGTATCGGATTCCACCGTGGATCATGTGCGACGATGCACCGCTGGCCCCCTGGCAGTAATCCCCGCGTTCAACGAGCGCAACGTCCACGCCCTGCAGTGCCAGGTCGCGGAAGGTGCCGACTCCGTTGATCCCGCCGCCGATAATCAGGACTTGGGCGCGGGGCCGCTTGCGCAGGCTCTGCACTGATGACCGCTGGCGGCTGGTAGCCGGATGGCCGGATGAATCGTTGGTTCCCAAATCTGCTCCTTCGGGTTTGGTCCTGTGCGGCGCACCTCACAGCGCGGCGCCGTTCATCACTATTCTTTGGAGTAATGGAAAATGGAGTCAAGCACTATGCACAAACGTGCAGAACGGAAGCCGAATGCCGCGCTCACGCCACTCAGAAGCCCTCAGGGCTGCACAACTGTATTACCTCCAGGACCTCACGATGGACGCCATAGCCAGAGAGCTCAGGACGTCCAGATCCACGGTTTCCCGCCTTCTTTCCGCTGCCCGGGAGACCGGCCTGGTCCAGATCCAGATCCGCAATCCGCTCGACACCGGGCCGGAACTGGAAAACATGATCCGCACCCAATACCGGGTGGATGTCCACGTCGTCCCGGTGCTGGACACCCTTAATGAAGCGGAAACCCTTGACAGGGTGGCCATGCAGGCTGCAAGGACGATCGGGCCGCTGGTTGACTCCAACGCCATCATCGGCGTCGCCTGGGGATCCACCCTTAGCGCCGTCAGCAGGCACCTCACCCGCAAGATCACCCACGACAGCGTGATCGTCCAGCTCAACGGCGCCGGCAACATGCAGACCACCGGCATTACCTACGCCAGCGACATCATGCGCAGGTTCGGCAGTGCCTACGGTGCACGCGTTGAACAGTTTCCCGTTCCTGCCTTCTTCGACCACGCAGCCACCAAAACCGCCATGTGGAATGAACGCAGCGTCCAGCGCATCCTTGAGCTGCAGTCGCGCATGAGCATTGCCATCTTCGGCGTGGGGTCGGTGGACGCCGACTACCCGAGCCACGTCTATGCCGGCGGATACCTCGACGAAGACGACCTGAATATTCTGGCGAACTCCGACGTGGTGGGTGACGTAGCCACCGTGTTTTTCCGCGGGGACGGATCCTCTGACGGCATCACGCTCAATGAGAGGTCCACCGGCCCCGCCCTGGCGCAGCTGCGGCAGGTCAGGCGGCGGATCTGCGTTGTGTCAGGGGCCTCGAAGATCAACGGATTGCGCGGCGCGCTCGCCGCCGGCCTGGCAACGGACCTGATCCTCGATGAGGCCACCGCCCGCCGCCTGGTCAGCTTTGACGGACTGTCCTGAGGCCTGCTGCCAGTCCCGCCCGGCCTGTCCCGGGGAGCGGACGGCGCCGAGTCGGTAGAGTCAGTCCTATGAAGAACTCGCCCCGACTAAGCCTCAACAACGGTGTGCTGATCGACCAACTGGGCTTCGGGCTCTATAAGGTTCCCCCTGCAGACGCCGCCGGCCTGGTAACCATGGCCCTCGAGGCCGGCTACCGTCACTTCGACACTGCCGCCATGTACGGGAATGAAACCGGGGTAGGCAAGGCCATCGGTGCGCTTGCCGGGTTCGCGGGCGGCGGTCCGGCCGGAGGCTCCGGCGAGGCAGCACCGTCGCTTTCCCGCGAGGACCTCTTCGTCACCACGAAGGTGTGGAACGACGACCATGGCTACGACGCCACCATGCGGGCCTTTGACACGTCCATGTCCAACCTCGGCATGGAATATGTTGACCTGTACCTCATCCACTGGCCATGCGCCCGCCGCGGGCTTTTCACGGAAAGCTACCGGGCCATGGAGACCCTCTACCGCGAGGGCAGGATCCGGGCCATCGGGGTGTCCAACTTCCAGCCCGCCCACCTGGAGCACCTGCTGGAGACCGCCGAAGTCGTCCCTGCAGTGAACCAGATCGAACTCCACCCCTGGCTGCAGCAGGACGAACTCCGCCAGTTGCACGACCGGCTAGGCATCCGCACCGAGGCCTGGAGCCCGCTGGGCCGGGGCCAGGTGCTTGCGGATCCGGTAGTCCTCGAGCTGGCAGCAGCGCACCGCCGGAGCGCGGCGCAGATCATCCTGAGATGGCACGTGCAGCTCGGCAACGTGGTGATCCCGAAAGCCAGTTCCTATGCCCGGATCAGGGAAAACCTGGACGTCTTCGGGTTCACCCTGGACCCGGCGGAGATGGCCGCCCTCGCCGCCCTGGAACGCGGCCACCGCACCGGCTCCAACCCTGACGACGTCAACTAGGATTCGACACCATGGAACAAGTGGACATGGGACCGGCGCAGGCCCCGCCCCTCTTCAGCGGGCAACTGGACGCCCGGACGCGGGCTGCCAGCGTGGACCTGCACGGCTGCAATGTGGACTACTGGGTCTATGAACCTGTCAGCGTGACGGCCGAGACCCGTACCATGCTGGTGGTCCACGGATTCCGGGGCGACCACCACGGCCTGCTCCGGGTAGCGGACCAGCTCCCGGACATGCGGCTCATCATGCCCGACCTTCCCGGCTTCGGCAGCTCCGATGCGTTCCCGGACGGCGGGCACAGTGTGAGGCGGTACGGGCAGTTCATCAGCGATTTCATGGCCGCACTTGGACTGGGGCCGGACACGGTGCTCCTGGGGCACTCGTTCGGGTCCATCGTTGCCAGCCATTTCGCGGCTGCCAACCCCGGCGCGGTGTTCCCGCTGATCCTCATCAACCCCATTGCCGCACCGGCGCTGGAGGGGCCCAAGGGCGTTATGACCAAACTGGCTGTCATCTACTACGAGGCCTCCGCCAGGCTCCCCCGGGCCCTCGGCCTTTACCTGCTCCGCAGCCGGCTCATTGTCAGGGTCATGAGCATGGCCATGGCCAAGACCAGGGACAAGCAGCTCCTGCAGTTCATCCATGGACAGCACAACGCCTATTTCTCCGCCTTCGCCAACCGGGACAGCCTGCTTGAGTCGTTCAAGGCCTCCGTGGGAAGCAACGTTTCCGAGGTTGCCCCGGACCTTTCCCTCCCGGTGCTGCTGATTGCCGGGGAGAAGGATGAGATCGCGATGCTCCCGGACCAGCACAAGCTGCAGGCACTCCTGCCGGACGGCACCCTCGAGGTGATTCCCGGCGTGGGGCACCTCATCCACTACGAGACCCCCCAACCGGCCGCCGGCTTCATCAGACGCTTCCTGAAGGACCATCCCGCGTGAAAATCATTATCGACGCCCGCTTCACCCGCCTGGACCACCACGACGGCATCAGCCGGTACGGCGCCAGCCTGATCGCAGCCACGGCCAAGATCGCAGACGTCTCGATGCTCATCAGCGATTCCCGGCAGCTGGCCCTCCTCCCGGATGTGCCCTACACGCTGATCAACAGCCCGCTCTCCCCCGCGGAGCTGTTCGTGGCCGGCAAGGTCAACAAGCTGGGCGCCGACGTCGTGGTGTGCCCGATGCAGACGATGGGCACGTTCGGCCGGAAGTACGGCCTGGTGCTGACACTTCACGACCTCATCTACTACGAGCACCCTTCCCCGCCGGGCTTCCTGCCGGCACCCGTCCGTGTGCTGTGGCGCCTGTACCACAAGGCGTACTGGCCGCAGCGGCTGCTCCTGGACCGGGCGGACGTGGTGGCTACCATCAGCCACACCACCGAAGCACTGATCGCCAAACACCGCCTCACCCGGCGTCCGGTCCGGATTGTGGGCAATGCGCCGCAGCACGGCCATACTCCGCGCGACCCCGGTGCCGGCGCGGACAGGACGCTTCTCTACATGGGTTCGTTCATGCCGTACAAGAACGTGGAAACCATGGTGCGGGGAATGGCCGAACTTCCCGACATGACGCTCCACCTGCTCAGCCGCATCACGCCGCAGCGGCAGGCGGAGCTGGAAGCGCTGGTGCAGCCGGGAGCCAACGTTGTGTTCCACAACGGCGTGACGGATGCCGAGTACGAGGCCCTGCTGGGCCGGACAACGGCCCTGATCAGCCTTTCACGAGCGGAGGGCTACGGCCTCCCGCTCGTGGAGGCCATGTCCCATGGGACCCCCGTAATCGCAAGCGACATCCCGATCTTCCGTGAAGTAGGCCATGACGCGGTGAGTTATGTCCACCCGGATTCCCCCTCGGAGTTCGCCAACGCGGTCCGCAGGCTGGAAGAGCCGGAAGTGTGGAAAGCTCACTCACTCCGTTCGGTGGAACGCGCCGCGGAATTCAGCTGGGACCACTCGGCCCGGCAGCTTGTGCAGCTGGCCGAGGAGGCCGCCCGAATCAACCGCCGCTGAGGTGCCGCCCCCCGGGGTGAATCACTGCTACAGCACATCCACGCCGTCGAGCCTCAACTGGACGGGGTCGTCGCTGCGCCGCGCCGCTGCAGCTGCCTTGACGGCCCGCATCACCCGCGTGGCGTCGGCCGCCTGGGAGTATGGAAAAAACAGCAGGGTCCTGACGTCCTCGCTGGCGTCCCGCCGCGGTGCGCGTGCGTCCGTGAGCACCAGAGGCGCCGGTCCGGCGGTGCGAAGGGTGATGCCCTGCCTGGCAAGGCTGTGTTCGATGGCTTCGGTGAAGTGCCCGACGGCGGTCCGGCCGCCGGTCACGGAGGCTATCCTGACCGCCGGGGGCAGCTGGAGCTCCTGCCGCAGTGAGAGCTCCCGCTGCGCGTACCCCCCTGCGTCCCAGCGCAGCAGCGCGCCGACCCCTGCTGTGTCGTCGGCGGTGATAACAACGAGGCCGCCCTCGCGGGCAGGCCTGACCAGCGCCGCGGCATTGAACCAGCGCCGGACGGCGTCCTCCCCGGCGCGGAGGTTTTCGCGGCGGAGGAGCGAGTCTCCATCCAGCAGAACTGCGGCGGCATAGCCGCCAGCCGCCACAGGTTCCGCCCCCACGGTGGCGACCACCAGGGATTTTGTGTCCGGGACTGCGGCTTTGACGTGGTCCCCGGACGACGTGATGACCGTCTTGCCAGGAAATGCCCGGCCCAGTTCCTCCGCGGTTCGCAGCACGCCGGTAGCGGAGCGGCGCAGCCGGGGGCTTGTGCAGTGGCTGCAGCGCCAGGCCGGCGCGGGAGCGGAACACCAGCGGCACTGCGGCACGGCGGAACTGCCTGCGGCGCCGGCAACAGCCAGGGGTCCGCTGCAGGCCGTGCAACGTGCCGGCTCCCGGCAGGAATCACAGACCAGCGAAGGCGCGTAGCCGGAACGGGCGACCTGGACCAGGACGGGTCCGCGTTCCAGGCCCTCCTTGGCGGCACGCCAGGCCGCCCCGGGCAGCCTCGCGATCCTGGCCAGGGGGTCGCGCTCCTGCTCGAAGCTGTCCGCCGTATTCACAACTCGCGGCACGGTCCGGCGGACCTCCGGACGGTCGGCTTCCACCGACCTCGCCCAGCCCGCCTCCACGAGCCGCTGGAGTTCGGTGCTGCGTGTGTGCGCCGCCATGAGGCACGCCGCGCCTTCCTGTTCCGCCCGCAGCAGCAGGACCTCCCGGGTGTGGGCGTACGGCGACCGCTGTTCGATGTGAAGATCGTCGCCGTCATCCCAGCACACCACAAGACCCAGGTTGTGCACTGGAGCATAGGCGGCCGAGCGCGTACCGACGGCAACCCCGGCGCTGCCCGTGAGCACCCGCAGGTAGCTGCGGTAGCGCGGCGTTGGCCCGTCGTCTGCGGTAAGTCGGGCAATGTCTTCCCGGGGCAGCAGTTCCGCCAGCGCCTCCTCGACACGGTCCAGGTCGCGGTAGTCCGGAACAACCACCACCGCGCCGCGGCCCGAGGCCCGGGCGGCTGCAACGGCTTCGGCAACGAGGGCTGGCCACCCGGCGGGGCCGAAACCCTGCAGCGCGCTGAGGACGGCCCGCGGCGATTCGCCGGCCGCAAGATGCTGCAGGAACGCCGCTCCGTTGACGTAGCGGGACCAGTGGCCGGGTGCGGGAGGCGTGCGGTCCGCCTCCGGCGCAAGGTTCGTTGCGGCTTCGGCGGCCGTACCCGGGCTCAGACCGAGGGCACCCCCGGCGGCCAGCTCCTTTTCCAGCCTGGCAACCCGCGGCGGAATGGCTACGCGCAGCACGTCGCTGACGGTGCCTGCGTAGCGGGCAGCCACTTTGCCGGCGAGTTCGGCGAGTTCGGGGGTGAGCACCCGGACGGGCGAGACCACTTTGTGGAGGGGCACCAGGGTATGGCCGGCGTCGGATACCGCCAGCCGGTCCAGGATGTAGCCGCTGAGCTCCTGGCCGTTGAACTTGACCTTGACCCGTACGCCGGGCTGCGCGACGTCGTCGAACGCCGCCGGCACGCTGTAGTCGAAGGGCCGGTCCAGGTGGGGCAGCGAAGACTCGATGAGCACCCTGGCCACGGGCAGCGAGGGGGCGAGGACCGGGCCGGATGGAGACACCGGGCGGCCCGCCGGGAACCCCTGCAGGAGTGAAAGCTGGAGCGGCTCGCCGGCGGCCGATCCGTCGGAGGAAAAGGAAGTCATGGTGCCACCCTCCGTTCAGCATCGTGCAGGTTATGGTGCCAGTGGATCCGGTGCAGGGGCCCCGGCGGCCACCGGCCGGAAAGCACTGTAGCAGGGCCACCCGGACGGGGGCCCTGCTACAGCCAAGCACAAGGCACCGACTTTTACTCCGACGCGGCACATTTCATGCCGTGCGGATCGAGCGCGCCGCGGTTTGTTTGCGGGTGGCGGTTCTCAGGCGTTGAAGAAAGCCTTGAGCTCGTCCACCCGGTCGAGCCGTTCCCAGGTGAAGTCGGGATCGTCGCGGCCGAAGTGTCCGTGCGCCGCGGTCTTGGCGTAAATGGGCCGTTTGAGGTCCAGCGCGTCGATGATCGCACGGGGACGAAGGTCGAAGATCTCCGAAATCGCGGCGCTGATGCGCTCGGGATCCACCGTTTCCGTGCCGAAGGTCTCGACGTAGGTACCCACGGGGCGTGCCTGGCCGATGGCGTAGGCGATCTGGATCTCGGCCCGCTTGGCGAGTCCTGCAGCCACTACATTCTTGGCCACCCAGCGCATCGCGTACGCCGCCGAGCGGTCAACCTTGGACGGATCCTTGCCGGAGAAGGCCCCGCCACCGTGGCGCGCCATGCCGCCGTAGGTGTCGACGATGATCTTGCGGCCGGTCAGGCCGGCGTCTCCCACGGGGCCGCCGATCACGAACGCACCGGCGGGGTTCAGGATGTTGCGGGCGCGGGAGATGTCCAGGTTCGTTGCCGCCAGCACGGGATTGATCACGTGCGTGGCGAGGTCGGCTCGCAACTGTTCGAGGCTGGCGCCTTCAGCATGCTGGCTGGAGATGACGATGGTTTCGACGGAGACGGGCCGGTCCCGGTCGTAGCCGATCGTCGCCTGGGTCTTGCCGTCCGGGCGGAGGTACGGCAGTTCGCCATTCTTGCGTACTTCGGTGAGCCGCTCCGAGAGGCGGTGCGCAATCCAGATCGGGATCGGCATGTAGGACGGCGTCTCGTCGCTGGCGTAGCCGAACATGAGGCCCTGGTCTCCGGCGCCCTGGAGGTCGTAGTCATCTTCCTGGCGGCCTTCCCGGGCCTCCAGGGAATTGAAAACGCCGCCGGCGATGTCGTTGGACTGCTGGCCGATGGACACGGAGACGCCGCAGCGGGCGCCGTCGAAGCCGTTGGCCGAGGAGTCATAGCCGATCCCCAGGATGGTCTCGCGCACAATCTGCGGAATCTCCACGTAGGCGTCGGTGGTGACTTCGCCAGCTACGTGCACCAGCCCGGTGGTGGCCAGTGTCTCGACTGCCACACGGGACTCGGGGTCCTTCGCAAGCAGGGCATCCAGGATGGCGTCGCTGATCTGGTCGCAGATCTTATCGGGATGGCCCTCAGTCACGGACTCCGACGTGAAGAGACGAAGGGATGGCGGCGTCGCGCCATGGGAAGCGGGAATGTGCAGCGGTAAAGTCACTCAACTACCTTACTGGTTGGGAATCGTTCAGGCCCCGGCATGTGTCCCCCTGCTAAGCAGGCTTTGCACACGCCGGTCTCTCAGTCTCCGGAAAACAGTTTCTCGAAAATCATGATCGCGGGAAAACGCGGCTCAACTCGGAGCTGATGCGGTCAATGACGGTGGCCGCAACATCGTCCTTTGAACCGGATGCCGCCTGTGGTTCGGAGCCGGAGCGGGAAAGGATGACTACCGAATTGTGGTCCTGGCCGAACACCAGGCCTTCGCCCACATGGTTGACCACCAGCAGGTCGCAGCCCTTCTTGCGCAGTTTGGCCTCGGCGTAGGCGAGGACGTCACCGTGGGCGTCCCCGGTTTCGGCCGCAAAACCCACGATCAGCTGCCCGGGCTTGTTCGCCGCACGCACTTCCACGAGTTCCTGCAGGATGTCCGGGTTGCGCAGCAGGCTGATCACCGGATCGTCGGTGTCGTCACGTTTCTTGATCTTGGTGTCTGAAACGTTCGCGGGACGAAAGTCCGCCACGGCGGCGGCCATGATGACGACGTCGGAATCGACGGCCGCGCGCAGCGCCTCTTCCCGGAGCTGCAGCGCCGTTTCCACCCGGACCACCTCGACGCCGGCGGGCGCCGGCACGTCCATGTGGGCGGCGAGCAGCCGGACGCTGGCCCCCGCGTCGCGTGCCGCCACGGCAAGCGCCACGCCCTGCTTGCCGGAGGAACGGTTACCGAGGAACCGTACCGGGTCCAAAGGTTCACGAGTGCCGCCTGCGCTGATGGTGACAGTGCGGCCGGCCAGCGGCAGCTGCCCGGAAACCCCGCTGTCCTGCATAAGCGCCATGGCGGCCGAGAAGATTGCCTCCGGTTCGGGGAGCCTGCCGGGACCGGAATCGGACCCGGTGAGCCGGCCGCTGGCGGGTTCGAGGACGGTGACGCCACGGCCGCGCAGTGTTTCCACGTTGGCCTGGGTGGCGGGGTGCTGCCACATTTCGGTGTGCATGGCGGGTGCCATCAGCACGGGACCGCTGGCCATCAGCAAAGTGTTTGTCAGAAGGTCGTTGGCGTGGCCGCCGGCGGCACGGGCCAGGAGGTCCGCGGTGGCCGGAGCCACAACAATGAGGTCCGCCTCATGCCCCAGGCGGACATGGTTGACCGAAGGAACGTCGTCGAAGACGCTGTTGCTGACCGGATTTCCGGACAGCGCTTCCCAGGTGGCCACTCCGACAAAGCGGTTCGCGGCCTCCGTGGGGATCACCGTGACGTTGTGTCCGGCTTCAGTAAAAAGCCGGAGGAGCGATGCCACCTTGTAGGCGGCAATCCCTCCCCCGACTCCGAGGACTATGCGCACGTGACCTCCGTCAACAGGCAGTCTGTATTCCGATGAGACCCAGTCCGAAAAGTTCTTACTCTGCAGGCTCGATCGGCGTGGAAACGAGCTTGCCTTCGTTGATCTCGCGCAGGGCGATGGAAAGCGACTTCTCGTTCAGCTTGGTGTCGACCAGCGGACCTACGTATTCGAACAGGCCCTCGTGCAGCTGCGCGTAGTATGCGTTGATCTGACGTGCACGCTTGGCACCGAAGATCACCAGGCCGTACTTGGAATCAGCTGCCTTCAGCAGCTCGTCGATCGGCGGGTTGATGATGCCTTCAAGGTTCGTGGACACGAATTCTCCAAATTCTAACGGGCCGATCCGACCCTGCGGCTAGTGCGGGTGCGGGGTCAGCCCCATGAGTGAAACAAGCTCGTCCGCTGCGCGTCGAACGTCATCATTGATAACGGTGTGATCGAACTCCGGCTCAGCGGCAAGTTCTAGTTTAGCGGTTTCCAGTCTTTGCTGCTGTTCCTCGGCTGTTTCGGTGCCGCGGCCCACCAGGCGGCGGACCATTTCCTCCCAGCTGGGCGGGGCGAGGAAGACGAACTGCGCCTCCGGAACGGCCTGCTTGACCTGCCGTGCGCCCTGCAGATCTATCTCCAGCAGCACCGAGCGGCCATCGGCGATGGCGGCGTCCACGGTGCTGCGGAGCGTGCCGTAGCGGTTGCGGCCGTGGACCACGGCCCACTCCAGCAGTTCCCCGCGGGCCACCAGGGCGTCGAATTCCTCGGCGGACTTGAAGAAGTAGTGAACGCCGTCCTGCTCCCCCGGGCGCGGCTCACGGGTGGTGGCCGAGACGGAAAGCCAGACTTCAGGATAGTTGTCCCGGATGTAGGTGGACACGGTGCCTTTGCCAACAGCCGTCGGGCCGGCGAGGACTGTCAGTCCCGGTTTCTTGCTCACATATTCCTTTGGGCGTTATTCGGATGGACGTGGTTCTCGTTCATAAAATCTACCAGCGCCCGGCGCTGGTGAATGCCGAGTCCCCGCAGCCGGCGGGACGCGGCAATACCCAGCTCGTCCATAATGGCGGCCGCCGTGACGCGGCCGATACCGGGCATTGCCTCAAGCATCTCGGAGACCTTCATCCGGGCAAGGGCGGAATTGCCGTCGCCGGAGGTGAGGAGCTCCGCCACGGAGAGGGTTCCGGACTTCAGCTGCTCCTTGGCTTCCGCCCGGGCAGCCCGGGCCGCTGCCGCCTTCCCCAGGGCTTCCGCGCGTTCCTGGTCTGTCAGGGGCCGCAGGCTCACTCAAGTCACCGCCGAATCGTCAGTCTGAACCAAGGCAAGGGCCGTTGGAGTCTTCCTGAACCTACCCTTTGCCCGTCGCAGAAATCAATGGCGCCGAAGTCAATGGATCAGCTGGTCAGCAGCGGTTCCAGGGTACGCAGTGCGGCCTCGCGGAGTCCGCCGGCGGAGGGACCCGCCGAGAGGATGTCCCGGCTTGAGGTGCCCAGGACCTGCGAATAGGCGGCACCGAACGTTGTCCGCAGATCAGCGGCCGTGGCGCCCTGCGCCCCGAGCCCGGGAGCGAGGATGATCCCCCGGACAGCCGCCAGGTCCAGCTGCAGATCCTGCAGGGCTCCGCCCACGGTGGCGCCAACCACCAGGCCCACCGAACCCAGGGCGCCCCCGTACCGGCGGTTTTCCCCGGCAGCGGCCTCGGTGATCCTTCGCGCCACTGAATCCGCACCGCCCACGTGCTGGACGGAGGCGCCTTCCGGATTGGACGTCAGGGCCAGGACGAAGACGCCGCGACCGTACTCTGCAGCCAGGTCGAGGGCCGGACGCAGCGATTCGAAGCCAAGGTAGGGGCTCAGTGTCACCGAATCCGCGGCGAGTGACGAGCCGTCCCGGAGCCAGGCGTCGGCATAGGCCGCCATCGTGGAGCCGATGTCCCCGCGCTTGGCGTCGGCAATGGTCAGCACACCGGCGCCGGCGGCGGCCGCGAGGGTGCGTTCGAGCACCGCCATGCCCGCCGAGCCGTGCCGCTCGTACAGCGCCACCTGCGGCTTGACGGCGGCAGCGAGCGAACCCACTGCGTCCACAACGGTGAGCGAGAAGCGCTCCAGGCCGGCGGCGTCGTCGTTCAGTCCCCAGGCTTTGAGCAGCGCCGGGTGCGGATCGATCCCCACGCACAACGGACCGCGGTCCGCCATGGCCCGGCCCAGCCGGGAGCCGAAGGACTCCCGACCGGCCGTCATTGCTGCCGCCTGCTCAGCCATTCTGCAGGGCCTTCAGGTTCTCGGCGTGCTCCTGCAGGCTGGTCACGGACCATTCGTAGGTCCGCTGCGCTTCGATGGCCTGGACGGCTGCGTTGAACTCGGCCACCGTGGTGATGCACGGAATGCCGATGGAGGTTGCCGCGGCGCGCAGTTCATAGCCGTCGATGCGGGCCTCGCCGCCGGAAGGCGTGTTGAAGACCATGTCGATCTCACCGGCGACGATGAGGTCGGCAATGGTCCCTTCACCCTCGGCGCTGCTGCCCTCGGCGACCTTGCGGACCGGGGTTGCCTGGATGCCGTTGCGGCGCAGGACGTCCGCGGTGCCGCCGGTGGAGACGATCTCGAAGCCGAGGTCGGAAAGGCGTTTGACGCCCATGATCACCGAGCGCTTGTCCCGGTTGGCCACGGACACGAAGATCTTCCCTTCAGTCGGCAGCGCATTGTTGGCGGCGGCCTGGCTCTTGGCGAAGGCTGTGTCGAAGTGCTTGTCGATGCCCATGACCTCGCCGGTGGAGCGCATTTCCGGGCCGAGGAGCGAGTCCACAACCTTGCCTTCCGGAGTCCGGAAGCGGCTGAACGGCAGCACGGCTTCCTTGACCGAGACGGGGGCGTCGAACGGCAGGGTGGAGCCGTCCCCGGTCTCCGGCAGCATCTTGTAGGCGCTGCGGAGCTGGTTGATGGTCACCCCGGTGCCGATCAGTGCAGCGGCCTTGGCCATCTGAACGCCCGTGGCCTTGGAGACGAAGGGCACCGTGCGGGAGGCCCGCGGGTTGGCTTCGAGGACGTACAGGACGTCGGAGGCCAGGGCGAACTGGATGTTGATAAGGCCTCTTACGCCGACGCCCTCGGCGATGGCCAGGGTGGCGGTCCGGACGCGTTCGATCACGTTGTTGCCGAGGGTGATCGGCGGCAGGACGCACGCGGAGTCGCCGGAGTGGATGCCTGCCTCTTCGATGTGCTCCATAATGCCGCCGAGGTACATTTCGGTTCCGTCGTAGAGGGCGTCGACGTCGATTTCGACGGCGTCCTCCAGGAACCGGTCGATCAGCACGGGGTGTTCGGTGGTGATCTCGGTGGCGTTGGCGATGTAGCGCGAGAGGTTGGGCTCGTCGTATACGATCTCCATGCCCCGGCCGCCCAGCACGTAGGACGGGCGCACCAGGACCGGGTAGCCGATTTCGTCGGCGATCTTCTTGGCGTCTTCGAAGGAGACGGCCGTGCCGTTCTTGGGTGAGATCAGTCCGGCCTCGTCCAGCACCCGGGAGAAGGCGCCGCGGTGTTCGGCGAGGTCGATCGCTTCCGGCGACGTGCCGAGGATCGGCACGCCGGCGTCGGCCAGCTGCTGCGCGAGTTTGAGCGGGGTCTGGCCGCCGAGCTGGACAAACACACCCATGACGCCGCCGGTGCGCTCCTCCGCCGCGATGACCTCGAGGACGTCCTCGAGGGTCAGCGGCTCGAAGTAGAGGCGCGTGGAGACGTCGTAGTCGGTGGAGACGGTTTCCGGGTTGCAGTTGACCATGACGGTCTCGTATCCGGCCTTGCGCAGCGCCATCGAGGCGTGGACGCAGGAGTAGTCGAATTCGATGCCCTGGCCGATGCGGTTTGGCCCGGAACCCAGGATGATGATGGACGGCTTGGAGTGCAGCGCCACCTCGTCCTCTTCGTCGTAGGACGAGTAGTGGTACGGGGTGTAGGCGGCGAATTCCGCGGCGCAGGTGTCCACGGTCTTGTAGACCGGCCGGATGCCCAGGGCCTGGCGGACGCCGCGGACCACGGCCTCCTGGTTGTTGGTGAGGGCGCCGATCTGCTCGTCGGAGAAGCCGTGGCGCTTGGCGCGCTGAAGCATTTCCGGGGTGAGGGCCGTGGACTTGCGGATTTCGTGCGAGATCTCGTTGAGCAGCTGGAGCTGGTCCAGGTACCAAGGGTCGATCTTCGTGGCCTCGAAGAGCTGTTCCACTGTTGCGCCGCCGAGCAGCGCACGCTGCACCTGGTGCAGTCGTTCGGTGGTGGGCCGCTTGGCCTTTTCGATCAGCTCCGGGACTTCCCATTCCGGAACGTGGCTGAAGTCCAGCTGCGAGCCCTTCTGTTCCAGGGAACGGAGCGCCTTCTGCAGGGCCTCGGTGAAGTTGCGGCCCATGGCCATGGCCTCGCCCACCGATTTCATCGTGGTGGTGAGGGTGGGGTCTGCTGCCGGGAACTTCTCGAACGCGAAGCGGGGAACCTTGACTACGACGTAGTCAAGCGTCGGTTCGAAGGAGGCCGGGGTCTTCTGCGTGATGTCGTTGGGGATCTCGTCCAGGGTGTAGCCCAGGGAAAGCTTGGTGGCGATCTTGGCGATGGCGAAGCCGGTGGCCTTGGATGCCAGCGCGGAGGACCGGGAGACGCGGGGGTTCATCTCGATGACGACGACGCGTCCGGTGTCCGGTTCGACGGCGAACTGGATGTTGCAGCCGCCGGTGTCCACGCCCACTTCGCGGATGACCGCGATGGAGATGTCGCGCAGGCGCTGGTACTCACGGTCCGTAAGGGTCAGCGCAGGTGCAACCGTGATGGAGTCGCCGGTGTGGACGCCCACGGGGTCGAAGTTCTCGATGGAACAGACGACAACCACGTTGTCGTTCTTGTCCCGCATCATCTCGAGCTCGTATTCCTTCCAGCCGAGGATGCTCTCTTCGAGCAGGACCTCGCTGGTGGGGCTGTACTGCAGGCCCTGGCCGACAATCCGGCGCAGGTCGTCCTCGGTGTAGGCGAGGCCGGAGCCGAGGCCGCCCATAGTGAAGGACGGGCGGACCACCATCGGGTAGCCGAGGTCCTCGGCGGCCTTCAGTGCCTCGTCCATGCTGTGGATGATGTGGCTGCGGGCGGACTCCGCGCCGCAACGCTCCACGACGCCCTTGAACTTCTCGCGGTCTTCGCCGAGTTCGATCGCGGCGATGTTGGCGCCGATGAGTTCCACGTTGTACTTTTCCAGCACGCCGTTCTTGTCCAGCGCAATGGCAGTGTTGAGGGCTGTCTGGCCGCCCAGGGTGGGCAGGATCGCGTCAGGCCGTTCCTTGGCGATGATCTTTTCCACCACCTCCGGGGTGATGGGCTCCACGTAGGTGGCATCGGCGAACTCGGGGTCCGTCATGATGGTGGCCGGGTTGGAGTTGACCAGGATGACGCGCAGGCCTTCCTCCTTGAGGACACGGAGAGCCTGGGTGCCGGAATAGTCGAACTCGGCGGCCTGGCCGATCACGATGGGGCCGGAACCGATGACCAGGACGCTCTTAAGGTCAGTTCTCTTAGGCATTACTTCTTGTCCTCAGTCTTGGATTCGGTGGCAGTCTTTGTCTCGGAAGCGGTGTCCGCCATCAGCTCGATGAAGCGGTCAAAGAGGTAGGCGGCGTCGTGCGGGCCCGAGGCAGCTTCAGGGTGGTACTGCACCGAGAATGCGGGGATGTCCAGGCAGGAGAGGCCTTCCACGACGTCGTCGTTGAGACTGACGTGGCTGACTTCGACGCGGCCGTAACGTTCCTCGGGAGCCTGGGTGGCGCCGTCGAGCGGGGCGTCCACGGCAAAGCCGTGGTTCTGTGAGGTGATCTCCACCTTGCCGGTGCGGCGGTCCATGACGGGCTGGTTGATGCCACGGTGTCCGTAGCGGAGCTTGTACGTCCCGAAGCCGAGCGCACGGCCAAGGATCTGGTTGCCGAAGCAGATGCCGAAGTACGGCAGCTTCTCGTCCAGCACCGAGCGGAGCAGCTTGACCTGGTTGTCCGCCGTGGCGGGGTCGCCGGGGCCGTTGGACATAAAGAATCCGTCCGGGTTGACCGCCTTCACGTCAGCCAGGGTGGCCGTCGCCGGCAGGACGTGGACGCGGACGCCGCGTTCGGCGAAGCGAATGGGAGTCATGCGCTTGATGCCGAGGTCGATGGCGGCGATGGTGAACCGCGGCTCACCGTCCCAGCCCCAATCCTTGGGCTCCACAACATACGCCTCGTCAACACTGACTTCCTCGGCGAGGCGGGACCCCTCCATGGGGGCGCTGGCCAGTACGGCGTCGAGCAGTTCCTTGTCCGTGGCCCGGGCGGACTCGCCGGAGAAGATCCCGGCACGCATGGTCTTGTGTTCGCGCAGGTGCCGGGTGATGGCACGGGTGTCCACACCCTGGATGCCCACTATGCCCTGTTCCACGAGTTCGTCGTCCAGGGAGCGTTCGGAGCGCCAGTTGGAGGGCCGGCGGGCGGCATCGCGGACAATGTAGCCAGCCACCCAGATGCGGCGCGATTCGGCGTCGTCCTTGTTGACGCCGGTGTTGCCGATGTGCGGGGCGGTCTGAACCACGAGCTGGCGGGCGTAGGAGGGGTCCGTGATGGTTTCCTGGTAGCCGGTCATGCCGGTGGCGAACACCGCCTCGCCGAGCGCGGTGCCGGTTGCGCCGTAGCTGGTGCCGCGGAAGGTGCGGCCATCCTCGAGCACCAGCACCGCGGGTGCGGAAGTTCCTTGTTCAGGTGCAGTATCTGCGTTTGCTGTTACTTCGGTTTCTGTCACGTTGTTACTTTCCACTATCGGCATCTGCCTGAGGGGCTGCGGAGATCAATTCTTGAAAGGCTGCCAGGACGGGCGGTTTGTCTGCGGCACGGCGGGTCCGGAACCCGGTATCGAGTTCCCGGCCGCCCAGGGTCCAGCTGACCACCAGGAGTCCGTCTTTTTCGACGAACTTCCCGGCCATGCCACTGTCCTGGCGGATTCCGGTGAGCCGGTTCGCCGGGATGAAGACCGGCCCGGCCCCGGAACGCTCGAACAGCACGCCCTCCGGGTGGACGGTGAGTTCAGCGTTGGTGCGGATGCCCAGGCCATGGACAGCGATGCGGTCCAGCCAGTCGCCGGCCGTCGTGGTGGCAACATACTGGCCGTCGGCGGTGGCCAGCGGCTGGCTCAGTTCGGCCGGCACCGCGGGCAGCTGCTCGACGTCGGACTGGCGCCGCAGGCGGTTCCGCCACCCGATGCCGAGCAACACGAAGGCCACCGCGATGATCGCCAGCATGGCGAGTCCGGGGAGTGCTTTGTCCATCAGTACCCGCCCGCCGGTGCGGCGGCGGTTGTTTCCTGGTGGGGCCCGTGGCGGTACGGGGTGTTGAGCTCGCCGTTAAGGACGGTGGGGTGGCCCTTGAAGAACGTCGCCACTACCTTGCCGGGGAGTTCCCTGCCGGCGAACGGAGAGTTACGGCCCATGGTTGCCATCTTAGAAGGGTCCACGGTCCAGCGCGCAGCCGGGTCCACCAGTGTGACGTTTGCGGGTTCGCCGGCCTCCAGCGGACGTCCCTGGTCCGCCACCCGTCCGATCACGGCGGGAGCGGTGGACGTCACCCGGGCAAAGTCGGCCCAGCCCATCAGGCCGGTCTCGATCATGGTTTCCTGGACGACGGACAGCGCCGTTTCCAGCCCCGTCATGCCCATGGCCGCCTGCGCCCACTCGCATTCCTTGTGTTCGCTCGGGTGCGGGGCGTGGTCGGTTCCGACGACGTCGATCGTGCCGTCGGCCAGGGCGGCACGCAGGGCCTGGACGTCGGAGTCCGTGCGCAGCGGCGGGTTGACCTTGTAGACGGGGTCGTAGCTGCGGACCAGTTCATCGGTCAGGAGCAGGTGGTGCGGCGTCACTTCGGCCGTCACATTGATCCCGCGGGCCTTGGCCCAGCGGATGATTTCCACCGAGCCTGCCGTGGAAACGTGGCAGACGTGCAGCCTGGACCCGACGTGCTGGGCGAGCAGCACGTCCCGGGCAATGATGCTTTCCTCGGCCACGGCGGGCCAGCCCGTCAGTCCGAGAACTGCCGAGACGTCGCCTTCGTTCATCTGGGCGCCCGCGGTGAGCCGCGGTTCCTGCGCGTGCTGTGCCACCACGCCGTCGAACGCCTTCACATATTCCAGCGCACGGCGCATGATCACGGGGTCGTGGACGCAGATGCCGTCGTCGGAAAAGACCCGGACCTTGGCACGGGAATCAGCCATGGCGCCGAGCTCGGCCAGTTGTTCGCCTGCGAGGCCCACGGTCACCGCGCCAACTGGGCGGACGTCCACCCAGCCGGCGGCACGTCCCAGGGTGTGCACCTGTTCCACGACGCCTGCGGTGTCCGCAACGGGATTACTGTTGGCCATGGCGTGCACGGCCGTGTAGCCGCCAAGCGCGGCGGCGCGGGTGCCGGTTTCCACTGTTTCGGCGTCTTCCCGTCCGGGTTCGCGGAGGTGGGTGTGGATGTCCACCATGCCGGGCAGTGCCACCAGGCCGGCGGCCTCGATGACGGTGGCGCCGTCAGCTGCGTCGGTGCCGGCCAGGTCGGTGCCGCGCGCGGCGATAATGCCGTCGCGGATCAGGAGGTCTTCGGCTGCGCCGCCAAGAATCGCTGCGCCGCGGATGAGGTATGCCCCGGTGGTGGCTGCATCCTGTTGATCGTGTGCCATCAGTGGCTCTCCTTGGTGGAATAGGCGGCGTTTGGGGTTAGGGCTGGTTCGCGGGTGTCTCCGGAGAGCAGCAGGTACAGGGCGGCCATCCGGACGGACACGCCGTTGCGCACCTGCGCAAGCACGGTGGAACGAGGTGAGTCCGCGGCCGCGGAGGAAATTTCCAGCCCGCGGTTCATGGGGCCGGGGTGCATGATGATGGTGTCCTTCAGGCCCAGGCTGTCCAGGGCACGCAGCCGGTTGTCGTCGAATCCCCAGCGGCGGGAGTACTCGCGGGTCGTGGGGAAGAAGGAGGCATTCATCCGTTCGCCCTGGACGCGCAGCATCACGACGGCGTCGACGCCCTTCGCCAGGGTTTCGTCCATGTCGTAGCTCACGCTGCAGGGCCATTGCCCGACGCCGATGGGCAGCAGGGTGGGCGGCGCCACGAGGGTGACCTCCGCGCCGAGTGTACGCAGCAGCCACACATTCGAACGGGCCACACGCGAGTGCAGGACATCGCCGGCAATGGCCACGCGCATTCCTTTGAGGTCTGCCCCGGCGGACGGCGTCCCATGGAGCCTGGCCCAGTGCCGGCGCATGGTGAAAGCGTCCAGCAGCGCCTGGGTGGGGTGTTCGTGGGTTCCGTCGCCTGCGTTGATGACGGCTGCGTCGATCCAGTCCGTGGCTGCCAGCCGGTGCGGCGCACCCGAGGCCCAGTGGCGGATGACGACGGCGTCGGCCCCCATCGCTGCAAGCGTCTGGGCCGTGTCCTTGAGGGATTCGCCCTTGGAGACCGAGGATCCCTTCGCGGCGAAGTTGATGACGTCCGCGGACAGCCGCTTCGCTGCCGCTTCGAACGAGATGCGGGTGCGGGTGGAGTCCTCGAAGAACAGGTTCACCACGGTGCGGCCGCGGAGCGCAGGCAGCTTCTTGACTTCCCGGTCCCCCACGGCCGCCATCTCCTCTGCGGTGTCGAGGATGCGGATGGCATTGGCCAGGCTGAGGTCTTCGGTGGAGAGCAGGTGTTTCATGCGCCTGCCTCGATGACCACTTCATTGACGGGGGTGCCGTCGATGGAATCGGTCTCTTCGAGCCGCACCCGGACCTTTTCGGAGGAGGAAGTGGGGAGGTTCTTTCCGACATGGTCTGCGCGGATGGGCAGCTCGCGGTGGCCGCGGTCGATCATGACGGCCAGCCGGACGATGCGCGGGCGGCCGAGGTCCACGATGGCGTCCAGCGCTGCACGGATGGTCCTGCCCGAATAAAGGACATCGTCGATCAGCACAACGACCTTGTTGTCGATGCCGGTGCGGGGCAGCTGCGTGGGATAGGGCGGCCGCGTGGGCTGGTGGGACAAATCGTCCCGGAACATAGTGACGTCCAGCTGGCCAACGATGGCGGCGGCATCCACGGTGGGATCGGCGGCGGCGATTTTTTTCGCCAGGCGGACGGCCAGCGGGTAGCCGCGGCGCGGAATGCCCAGCAGCACCAGATCCTGGGAACCCTTGTTGGCCTCGAGGATCTCATGGGCGATACGAGTGAGTGCACGGTCAATGTCCGCAGAGTTGAGCACAACCCTGGCCGGAACCGGTGCTTCTGTGACTGAAGTCAACGCTCGTCTCCCCTTTCCCCGCCTCACGGGACGGAATTAAAAAAGGAACATTTGCAGTTCAAAATTACCACACGCCACACCCACACCCTGCGGGCCGGCGGGCGGCGGGAAGGCGTTTAACATCACACCCCCGGGATGGTGAGGCGTGCCTTTCCCGCGCGCCTGTCGCCTTGGAAGCGACAGTGACGGGGACATAGGCTCAGTCCCATGACATCGAACGCGCCCTGGCCGCAGCACGATCCCACCGGCGGCCCACGAATACGGGCAGCAGCCACCCTGGCCCCGGCAGGAGCTGCCGACGCAGGCCAATCCCACCTGGATGGGCCAGGTCCGGCCCGATCACTACCGTCCGGCACCCGCCAGCAACCACGCGCCCACCGTGAACACCATGATGCCGCCTGCCGCGGTGCGCAGCCGGTCAAGTGCGGGAGTTGTAGGACTCGTGGGCGGCGGCGGCTTCCTGGCTTTTGCCAGCCTCTTCCTGGTCCTCCCCTACCTTGTTGGCAACACCGGCGTCACCGGGTTCGTGATCGGCTTCATCGCGTCCCTGATCCCGTTGAGCGCCGTGCTCCTCGCTGTCTACGTCATTGACCGCTGGGAGCCCGAGCCCAAGCGCCTGTTGCTGTTCGCCTTTATGTGGGGCGCGGTCGTGTCTATTTCCGTCACGCTGCTGATCCAGCCGGTTTTTGCGCTGGCAGCGGTGCCCCCGGCCGGCGTGGACTACCGGACTTTTGCCGTCACCGTGCAGGCCCCCGTGGTGGAGGAGTTCGCCAAGTCCTTGGGCCTGTTGCTACTGCTTGTGCTGGCGCGGAAGCACTTTGACGGCCCGGTGGACGGGGTGGTGTTCGCCTTCACCATTGCCGGCGGCTTTGCTTTTACGGAAAACATCCTCTACTTCGGCCGGGCCATCGCCGAGTCCGCAACACCGGGCACAGACCTCGCGGTCGTGTTCTTCCTGCGGGGCGTCATGTCCCCGTTCGCCCACGCCATCTTCACGGGTACCACCGGACTCATTCTCGGTTTTGCGGCGCGGCGCTGGCACCCGGGGATGTCCGTCGTTGCGTTCGCCGTGGGACTGGTCCCGGCGATGATCCTGCACAGTATGTGGAACAGCATGGGCCAGGACTTCCTGGTTCAGTACATCGTGGTCCAGGTGCCCATCTTCGTGCTGGCCGTCGTCGTTATTGTGCTGCTGCGTGTGGCGGAGAACCGGCTAACGCGGCAGCGGCTCCAGGAGTATGCAGCCGCGGGGTGGTTCACGCCGCCGGAAGTGGAGATGCTGGCAACCGCCGGCGGACGCCGTTCTGCGGTCCGCTGGGCGAAGCAGTTCGGCCGGGGGCCGCAGATGAAAGCCTTCCTGCGATCGGCCACCCGGCTTGCCTTCATCAGGCAACGGATCCTCAGTGGCCGGGACGTTCCGGCCCACCAGCTGGACGAGCACCACCAGCTCGCAGAAGTCGTGGCCCGGCGGGACGCCGTGCTGCGCTAGGCGGGCAAACAAAAAGGACCGGCGCCCGCCTTGGCGGGGACCGGTCCTTTTTCATGTTGTTGTTATGCCAGCAGCGAAGGCTTCAGCTGCTGGAGCCGGCCGAGGAGGCCGTTGATAAAGGACGGTGACTCGTCCGTGGACAGCGTCTTGGCAAGGGCGACGGCCTCGCTGACCGCCACGCCGTCGGGAACGTCATCGTTGTAGAGAAGTTCCCACGTGCCGATGCGCAGGATGATGCGGTCCACCGACGGCATGCGCTCCAGTGTCCAGCCCTGCGAGTAGGTTTCCAGGAATTCGTCGATGGCGGCCTGGTGGGACACCACGCCTTCGACGATCTCGAGTGTGTAGGGGTTGACGATCTGGTCGGTTTTTTCACGGCGTGACCGCAGCACATCGAAAGCCGAGAGGGAGCGCTGCTCCGCCTCGAAAAGAACATCCAGGGCCCGGTTACGGGCCTTACCGCGGGCGCTCACTAGTCGTTGACCCGGCCGAGGTAGCTGCCGTCGCGGGTGTCAACCTTGACCTTGGTGTTGTTCTCGACGAACAGCGGCACCTGAATCTCGTAGCCGGTCTCCAACGTGGCGGGCTTGGTGCCGGCGGAGGAGCGGTCGCCCTGCAGGCCCGGCTCGGTGTAGGTGATTTCAAGCACGACGCTCGGGGGCAGTTCGATGTACAGCGGGGTGCCTTCGTGGATGGCAATGTTGACCATCTGGTTTTCCAGCATGAAGTTGGTGGCGTCGCCTACGGTGGCGCCGGAAACCGTGATCTGGTCGTAGTCCTGCGTGTCCATGAACACGAAGTCAGCGCCGTCCTGGTACAGGTACTGGTAGTCGCGGCGGTCCACAGTGGCGGTCTCGATCTTGAGGCCGGCGTTGAAGGTCTTGTCGACCACCTTGCCGGACATAACGTTGCGCATCTTGGTACGGACGAAAGCGCCGCCCTTGCCCGGCTTGACGTGCTGGAACTCGATGATGTTCCAGAGCTGGCCCTCAAGCTTCAGCACGGTTCCGTTCTTGATGTCGTTTGTGGTTGCCACTGGTATCCTCTGGTTTGTCTCTGACCGCTTCTAGCCGCCAGCCGGTTATGTCAGGCAGGCACGCCACAAGGCCGCCAGCGAGTATTTGTCAAAAATCCAAGAACCATTCTACCGGCAATGCCGGCGGGCTGCTGCGACCGACCCTAGGACGACCTTTCCAGGACGTTCCGCGCACGCTGCAGCGCGACTGTGGACGAGTAGATCAGCGCGGCATCCGCGGCCCCCGCAACGCGGAGGTCCAGGGCCTTGGCGAACTCGTCGACGGCCGCTGCCGTGTTGCCTCCGGCATAGTAGGCACGGCCGAGATGCTGGTGCGCCATGGCCTCCAGCTCGGTTCCCTGGACCTCCGCCAACAGCTGGCGGTAAAGATCCACGGCCCGGTCATAACGCTTGGAGACCCGCAGGAGCTCGGCTTCAAAGGCCCGGAGCCGGAAAGATTCGGGGTCGTTGTAGCGTGCTTCGGCCAGGAGCTCCGCGGCATCGCCGGCGTGGCCTTCCGCCAGGAGGACCATGATGCGGTCCGCCGGATCGGAGGACGCCTGAAGTGCCAGGTTGCATGCCTCTTCGTTGACGATTCCCGGCATGAGGGTGTCCGGGTTGATCTTGACACCCGGGAACCCTGCGTCCGGCCACTCACTCGTGCCGCCCATGGAATCAATCATGACGCTCCCCGTCATCAAGAGGCAATCTCCTGGTAGGCGGCAAACAGCAGGGACGTGTCCGGAACGTCAAGGATTCCCGGGCGGGCGATGCCGTCCAGGACCACGAAACGAAGCAGGTCTCCACGGGACTTCTTGTCCCGGCGCATGCCGTCCAGCAGCCCCTGCCACCGGTCCCGGCGGTAGGTGATCGGCAGTCCGAGCGTTTCCAGGATGGTGCGGTGACGGTCGGCGTCGGCGTCGCTGAGGCGACCCACGCTGCGGGCGAGTTCAGCGGCGAACATCATCCCCACCGAAACAGCGGCGCCGTGGCGCCAGGAGTAGCGTTCCACTAGCTCGATCGCGTGGCCTAGGGTGTGCCCGTAGTTGAGGATCTCGCGCCGGCCGGTTTCCTTGAGGTCTTCGGACACGACGTCGGCCTTCACGGCGATGGCGCGCTCGATCAGCTCGCGGAGGAACGCTGACTGCGGATCGGTGACTGCGGACGGATCCTTTTCCACGAGGTCCAGGATGGCGGGGTCGGCGATGAACCCGCACTTGATGACCTCGGCCATGCCCGAAATGAGCTCGTTCTTCGGCAGGGTGCTGAGCGTATCGAGGTCCGCGAGGACGGCGGCCGGCGGGTGGAACGCACCCACCAGGTTCTTGCCTTCGGCGGTGTTGATGCCGGTCTTGCCACCGACGGATGCATCCACCATGCCGAGAAGGCTGGTGGGCATGTGGATGACCTTAACGCCGCGGAGCCAGGTGGCCGCCACGAAGCCGGCGAGGTCCGTGACGGCGCCGCCGCCTACTGCCACCACGGCGTCGGAGCGGGTGAAGTCGTTTTGTCCCAGGACCTGCCAGCAGAACGCGGCTACCTGGATGTGCTTGCCTTCTTCGGCGTCCGGGATTTCTGCGGTCAGCGCAGTGAACCCGGCCGAGGCCAGCTCATCGCGGACGGTGTCACCGGTGAGCCGGAGGGCCCGCGGGTGGATGACCAGAACCCGTTTGACACGCTCGCCCAGCAGCTCGGGAAGGCGTCCAAGCAGGCCGCGGCCCACAACGACGTCGTAGTTGTCAGCGGCAGACTTGCCGGTGACTTTGATGACGGTTGATTCGCTACTCACTTTTCAACTTCCTTTGTAGCGGCCACTGGCTCCGCCGCCGCGGTTTGTGCCGCCGCGTACTCACGCAGCGCCTCTTCCAGCCGGTGCCCGAGATCCGTGACGGATCCGTGGCGGACATCGAAAACTAGGTCGGCAAGCCGTTCATAGACCGGTTGCCGGGTGGCAAAAAGCGCACGCCACCGGCCCATGGCGTCTCCGGCCAGGAGCGGACGGCCGGAATTGCGGGCTATGCGCTCCGAAACTGTGTCGGCGTCGCACTCAAGGTAGACAACGGTGCAGCGGCGCAGGAGCTGCTGGGTGCCGGAGTCGAGTACGGCCCCGCCGCCGAGGGAAATGACGGTGCCGGTGTTCCCGGCCTCTTCGATGACCCGGGCGACGGTCCGGGCCTCAATCTCCCGGAACGCACGCTCGCCGCGGGCGGCGAAGATGTCCGGGATGGTTCCGTGGTTTTCCACGATCACGACGTCGGTGTCGACGAACGCCGCCCCCAGCTGTTGAGCAAGCTGGTGGCCGATTGCCGACTTGCCAACGGCCATGGGTCCGATGAGCGCAATGGGCCGCCGGGCCGCAGTGCCGTTCCTGCTGCTGGCCGGCACTACTGGCCGATCGAGTCCAGGGACGCCGGAATGTTGTCCAGGTAACCCTTGATGTTCCGTGCCGTTTCCGCGACCGAATCGCCGCCGAACTTCTCCGCCACTGCCTCGGCCAATACGAGTGCCACCATGGCCTCAGCCACTACGCCGGCGGCCGGAACAGCACAGACGTCAGAGCGCTGGTGGTGGGCCTTGGCGGCCTCCCCGGTGCTCACGTCGATGGTCTTGAGGGCGCGCGGAACGGTGGCGATGGGCTTCATTGCCGCGCGGACCCGCAGAACGTCACCGATGCTCATGCCGCCTTCAATGCCGCCGGCCCGGTTGCTGGTGCGGATGATCCGGCCGTCGGAGTCCTTGACGATTTCGTCGTGGGCGGCTGAGCCCCGGCGGGAAGCCGTGAGGAATCCGTCGCCCACCTCAACACCCTTGATGGCCTGGATGCCCATCAGGGCGGCGGCGAGGCGGGAGTCCAGGCGGCGGTCCCAGTGGACGTAGCTGCCGAGTCCGGGCGGAAGGCCGTAGGCCAGCACCTCCACCACACCGCCGAGGGTTTCGCCTTCCTTGTGGGCGGCGTCAACTTCGGCCACCATGGCGTCGGAGGTTTCCCGGTCAAAACAACGAAGCGGATCGGCGTCGAGGGCAATCACGTTGGCGGGTACAGGCAGCGGGCGCCCTTCCGGCACAGAGACACTGGCGATCGAAACCGTGTGGCTGACTAGTTCAATGCCCAGTTGCTTGAGGAACTGCGACGCCACGGTGCCCAGTGCAACGCGGGTAGCGGTTTCGCGGGCGCTGGCGCGCTCCAGTACGGGGCGTGCTTCGTCAAAGCCATATTTCTGCATGCCCGTGAAGTCCGCGTGTCCGGGGCGCGGCCGCGTCAGTGGTGCGTTGCGTGCCTGGTCCGCCAGTATCTCGGGGGCCACGGGGTCCGCAGCCATGATCTGCTCCCACTTGGGCCATTCAGTGTTGCCCACCTGGATGGCCACCGGGCCGCCCTGCGTGATGCCGTGGCGCACGCCGCCAAGGACGGTAACGACGTCCTGCTCGAACTTCATCCGGGCACCGCGGCCGTAGCCGAGGCGGCGGCGGGCGAGGGCATCCGCGATCTGGCTGCTGGTGAGTTCAACACCGGCAGGGACGCCTTCAATTATTCCGACCAGTGCCGGTCCATGGGATTCACCGGCAGTCAACCAACGCAACATAAAATCCATCCTGCCACGTAGGGCGGTTAGAACACTCGTCGGGGTGCCCCGACTGCGTCACACATCACATCTATGACTTCGGCCGTGACGTCGTCGCCAAGGCCGCTAAAGAACCGGACCTGCTCTACTGCCTGGTAGAGCAGCATTTCCAGGCCGGGAACCACGGCGCCTCCCCCGTCCTGCCAGACGGAGGCTATCCTGCTGGGCCACGGATCGTAGGCGACATCCAGCAGCACTCCCGGCGTCCGGGCCCCGAGGCCCGCGAGCTCGTCCGCCAGGGCGTCGGCCCCGCGGGGCGGGAGCGTGGAGATGACGACGTCGGCGGCGGCCATTGCGGCGGCCGCGCCGGATAGCGGGAGGATGCGGACGGGAAGGCCCACGCCTTGGGAGGCAGCCCGGGCTTCTGCCGCCCGGCCCACGTCGCGCACGTAGACATCAGCAGACGGTGCGCCGAGGTCCTTGAGCGCGGCGATCGCGGCGGCAGCGGTTCCGCCGCCGCCCAGGACCACGGCTGACGGTGCGGAAACCACGCCGGCATGCCGCACGGCGTTGACGATGCCCGCGACGTCGGTGTTGTAGCCGACCCGTCGCACGGCCGTACCGTCGGCCTCAAACACCACCGTGTTGACCACTCCGAGGATGCCGGCTACGCCGCGGACCTCGTCAACCTCGGAAACCATGGCCGTCTTGAGCGGCATGGTGACGGACAGTCCACACCAGCCGGGCTGGTTGCGGACCGACGCCATGAAGGCCGGCAGGTCGGGAACAGTCACATCGATGGCGGAATACTCGACGTCGATTCCCAAACGCCGGTAGGCAGCGCGGTGCAGGGCCGGGGACTTCGAATGGCCGATCGGGTGCCCAAGGACGGCAGCCTTCAAGGTCACGTGCAACGTCCTGCGTTGGCGGCGCACCAGGCGTTGTACTGCTCCACGTACTGGTTGTGCTCAGCCAGCGTCTTGGAGAACTTCGTCTCCTTGGTGTCCAGGTTAATGGTCACCCAGTACATGTAGTCGTTGGCCTTCGGCTTGGCTGCCGCGTCGATGGCGTTCTTGCCCGGTGAGCCGATGGGTCCCACCGGAAGCCCCTGGTTGGCGTACGTGTTGTAGGGGTTCGACTTGTCAGCTTTCTGATCCTCGTCGATGTGGAAGCTCTTGATTCCCAGCCCGTAAGTCACCGTTGCGTCGGACTGGATCAGGCCGGCCGTCTCGGTGTTGTTCGGCTTGAGCCGGTTGTAGATGGCACCGGCGACGTCGCCGTACTCGGCCTGGCCGCCTTCAGCCTGGACAATGCTGGCGACCGTGACGACGTCGTACTGCTTCGCGGGATCCGTGACTCCCTGCGCCTTCAGCTCGTCGGTCGTGGTGGTCACAAGGTTCTGGAGGATCTCCTTCGCCGGCGTTCCCAGCGGGAACCGGTGCTCGCCCGGAGCCAGGTAACCTTCAAGGTTCTTGGCTTTCGCCGGCAGTCCGAACTGGGCCGGGGAGTCGCTGAGCGATTTGAGTTCGGCAACAGGGATACCGGAGCCCTTGGATATCGCCTGCAGTGATTCGCCGATCCTCAAGCCGGCGCTCAGGGCGAAGTACATGACTTTGCCCTCGCCCTTGCCCAGCAGCACGGCCACGGCGTCTGAATTCTTCATTTCCTGGCGAAACTGGAATTCCCCCGGGGCTATCGTGCCGCCGGAAGCTGTGAGCTCGCGCAGGAACGTGTCCGGGTTGGCAACTACCTTCTGCTCCGCGAGCTTGGTGGCCACAGACCGGGTACCTTCACCGGGCTCCACGGAAACATTCACCTCGCCGGTGCCGGGGCCGGGGTAATCGGCGATCGTGTTCCCGCCCAGAAGGGGTTTCAGGAACTGGGCGCCCACCACCAGGGCAGTCACGAACACCGCAAGGGTCAGCAGTAGCGCGAGCCAGCGTCGACGACGGCGGACCTTCTTGGACGTAGCCGGAACGACCGCCACGGACGAGCCGCCGGCCATCAGCGGATGTGCAGGTTCGTCAAGATGCTCCTCGTGGTGCTCCCCCGCTGCATAGAGGTGGGCGTCATCGTAGACGTGGTGCTCGTCGTCCTCGTGGTCGGGGTGCACAGGGTAGACGTGGTGCGCGTCATCCTCGTGCTCGTGGTGCACGGGGTAGCCGGCATGCGGGGCGAACTCCGCAGAGTCGTCGTGGTGCAGCGGTTCCTCGTGGTGGAGCGGTTCGGGGTGCACGGCTTCCTGATGCAACGGCGCGTCGGGGTGCAGCGGTTCGTCGTGCTGCCCGGGCTCGTGGTGCACCGGTTCCCGGGCAGGTTCCTGAACAGCGTCCTGTTGCACGGTGGGCGGCTCCGCCGGCATGGCGGGCGGAACCTGCGGCGAGTGGCCGGTTTCAAACGCCTGCGGCGGGACGACGTCGTTACCGTCGGTGGTCAGGGATTTCTCCCTGGCCCGAATTTCCTTGCGCGTCAGCTGACGTCCGGAGTCACTGAATTCCTCACCTGAGGACTCTCCGCTGTTAACCGGGCTCACTGTTGCCTTCCATTTTCTGAAGATTGCACATTGATTCCCGGGACTGCCGGATCAGCGTTTTCCGCTGCGGCGTCCCCGGAAAGCCCCGGCTGGGAAACCGCGAACACGCGGCTTCCTACATCCGTTCCCCTGGCTTTTTGCATGTCGATTGCGTGCTGCAGTATTCCTGCGGCGGCAACCTGATCCACTACCTTACGGTGATTCCGGCTGCTCATGCCAGCTTCGTGCAGGTTGCGGTGGGCCGTCACTGTGCTCAACCGTTCGTCCACGAGCTGCACCGGAATGTCCGATCCACGGGCCGCGAGGGCTTCGGCCAGCAGCTCCGCATAATCCGTCGCCATCCGGGCCGAAGCATGCTCTTCCCCTTTGAGCGTACGCGGCAACCCTACAAAGACCTGCACGGCGCCAAGCTCGGATGCCAGACCCGCCAGCACACGGACATCCGTATTTTTCTTGGCGTTTCGCTCGAGCGTCTTCAACGGTGTGGCCAGGATGCCGTCGCGGTCACACACCGCGACGCCTACACGGACCGTGCCCACGTCCACCCCCAGTTTGATGCCCCGGGGGTAGGCGTCGGATTCAACAGATTGGTTCACGGTTCGGTTATCGCCTCGTGATTGCGTCCACGACGGCGGTCAGCGCCGCCGGCACCTTCGCGGCATCGGTGCCGCCGCCCTGGGCGACGTCGTCCTTGCCGCCACCGCCGCCGCCGAGGATCCCGGCTGCGAGCCGGACGAGTGCTCCGGCCTTCACACCCGCGGCACGGGCCGCCTCGTTGGTGGCGACAAGAATCACGGGGCGGTCGTTGCTCACACCCGCAACCGCAACTGCCGCGGCCTCGGAGCCAAGACGTGTGCGCAGGTCAAGCGCCAGTCCCCGGAGGTCGTCAGCGCCGCTCACCTGTCCGGCGTCGTGCGCAATGACCTTCACCCCGGCAGCGTCCTTAGCCGTACCCACCAGCTGCGCAGCGGCAGCCGTCAGCTGCTCCTTGCGCAGGCGCTCGAGTTCCTTTTCCACCGTCTTGAGCTTGGTCAGGGTGGTGGCGATGCGGTCCGCCAGCAGCCCTGACGGCACCTTCAGCATTTCCGTAAGCTCCGTGACCAGCGCCCGCTCGGCAGCCAGGTGCCGGAAAGCCTCCATTCCCACGAAGGCTTCAACGCGGCGGTTTCCCGAGCCGACGGACTGGTCGCCCAGCAGTGACAGGCTGCCGATGAGCGAGGTGTTGGCCACATGGGTTCCGCCGCAAAGCTCGCGGGACCATGCGCCGTCGATCTCTACGACCCGGACTTCGTTGCCGTAGTTCTCGCCGAAGAGCGCCATGGCGCCGAGAGCCTTGGCCTCGGCCAATGCCATGACTTTGGTCTCAACCTGGAAGTTGTTGCGGATGGCAAGGTTGGAGACTTCTTCGATTTCAGAGCGCGTGGCAGCGCTGAGTCCCTCTCCCCAGGCGAAGTCGAAGCGCAGGTATCCGGCCTTGTTGTAGGAACCGCGCTGCAGTGCCTCCGGGCCGAGGATCTGGTGCAGGGCGGCATGCACAATGTGGGTGCCGGTGTGGGCCTGCTCTGCGGAGTGCCTCCGCTCGCGGTCCACCGCCGCCTGCACGAGCGAGTCCGCGCCGATTTCGCCCTCGCGGACGATCGCCTTGTGCACGCTCAGGCCCTTGACAGGGCGCTGGACGTCCAGCACTTCGACGACGAAGCCGTCTCCCGTAATGAGCCCGGTGTCGGCAGCCTGGCCGCCGGCTTCCGCGTAGAACGGGGTCTCGGCGAGCACCAGTTCGATTTCCTCGCCGGTGGAGGCCTGGGAAACCTTGCGGCCGCCGGAAAGGATGCCGCGGACCTTGGATTCGCCGGCAAGCTCCGTGTAACCGGTGAAGACCGTCTCCCCCTCGGCCAGCAGCTCCTGGAAGGCGCTGAGGTCGGCGTGCGAACCCTTCTTGCCCTTGGCGTCCGCCTGGGCGCGCTGGCGCTGCTCAAGCATCAGCTTCCGGAATTCGGGTTCGTCGACCTTCAGGCCCGCTTCTTCCGCCATTTCCAGCGTCAGGTCGATCGGGAAACCGTAAGTGTCATGCAGGGCAAAAGCATCGGCGCCGGAAAGCGGCTGGCCGGCTGCCTTGGAATCCTTGACGGCGTCCTCGAGGCGTGCGGTGCCGGAAGCAATGGTCCGCAGGAACGCCTTCTCTTCGGCGTAGGCGATGCGGCTGATGCGGTCGAAGTCGGTCTCCACCACCGGGTAGACGCCCTTCATGGCGTCACGGGAAGCCGGCAGCAGATCGGGCAGGCAGGCCTTTTCGACGCCCAGGAGCCGCATGGAGCGCACGGCCCGGCGGATGAGGCGGCGCAGTACGTAGCCGCGGCCTTCGTTGGAGGGCGTCACGCCGTCGGCGATCAGCATCAGTGCGGACCGGATGTGGTCCGCCACTACGCGCATCCGGACATCGTCGGTGTGGTGGGGATCGTCGGCGGACTCGGCCGAGGTGTATTCCTTGCCGGACAGTGCCGCGGCCTTGTCGATGACGGGACGGACCTGGTCGGTCTCGTACATGTTTTCGACGTCCTGCAGGATCATTGCCAGGCGTTCCATGCCCAGGCCGGTGTCGATGTTCTTCTTGGGCAGTTCACCGGTGATGTCGAAGTCCACCTTCGAGCGCACGTTGTCGATCTGGTACTGCATGAACACGAGGTTCCAGATTTCGACGTAGCGGTTCTCGTCGGCGATGGGGCCGCCTTCGACGCCGTAGGAAGGGCCACGGTCGTAGTAAATCTCGGAACAGGGTCCGGCCGGGCCGGGCTGGCCGGTGGACCAGTAGTTGTCCGCCTTGCCCATCCGCTGGATCCGCTCGGCGGGCATGCCGGTGTTCTTGAGCCAGAGCTGCTCGGCCTCGTCGTCTTCTTCGTAGACGGTGACCCAAAGCTTCTCGGGCGGCAGGCCGTAGCCGCCGTCGTCGACGCTGGTGGTGAGGAGCTCCCAGGCGAACTTGATGGCGTCTTCCTTGAAGTAGTCGCCGAAGGAGAAGTTGCCGCACATCTGGAAAAAGGTGCCGTGGCGGGCGGTCTTCCCGACTTCCTCGATGTCGCCGGTGCGGATGCACTTCTGCACGCTGGTGGCGCGGTTGTAGGGCGCCTCCTCGCGGGCCGTCAGGTACGGAATGAACGGAACCATGCCGGCCACCGTGAACAGCAGGGAGGGGTCGCTGGAGACCAGTGATGCGGAAGGCACCGCCGTGTGGCCCTTACTGACAAAAAAGTCGATCCAGCGCTTGGTGATCTCCTGCGACTTCATAACCTGGTTACTTACCCTTCTTGGTGTACTGCGTGTAGTTCTGATGCGTGCGGTTCACGCAATGCAACGCGTGGCTGCCCTGGCACATGCCTGAGCCACCGGTTTAATTCTCCCCTACGCCGGGCATTGTGATGTCCGCGCGGGTACCGGACCGGTTTCCGGGCCGTTCCAGGGGCTGCGGGTTAGCGCCGCACCAGCTCCTGGGTGTCAATGCCCAGTGCAGCCCGCAGGTCGCTTTCGCGCTCCTGCATGCCATCGCGGACAGCGTCTGCAAAGTCGTAGATGCCGTCGGCCAGCCGGCCCACCGCCCTGTTGAGGCCTTCAGGGCCCAAGGTGGACTGGGCCTCGGTGATCTTGCGGAAAGCGATGACGCCGATGGCGACGCCGATTCCCATCCAGAGGATTCTTTTCATTGAGTGCTCCGTCGGGATTAGCGGCTGCGGCGGCCGGTGGCGGGTTTCTTGCGGGCGGAGAGGGCGGAGCGGACTCCGTAGCTGAAGGCTGCCACCTTGATCAGCGGAGAACCCACGGTTGCCGCCACGAGAGACGAGAGGGCGGAGATGTTGGCTGAGGCGTCCGAGACGTTGGACGAGATGCCGTCAACCTTCTTGAGCTGCTGGTTCGTGGTGGAAACCGTTGCCGTGACTTCGTCCATGAGCGGTGTGGCGCCGTCGCTAATCGAACGGATAGACGTCCGGACTTCATCAAAAACCCGTCCGAGCTTCAGGATCGGCACGGCGAGTAACAGCACGAGGAGCGCAAACACCCCTGCCGCGATCAGGCCGGCAAT
Source organism: Arthrobacter sp. FB24 (assembly GCF_000196235.1). NCBI lineage: Bacteria > Bacillati > Actinomycetota > Actinomycetes > Micrococcales > Micrococcaceae > Arthrobacter > Arthrobacter sp. FB24. Next base: position 2,566,931 of record NC_008541.1, read on the forward strand.
ATCGCCACCAGACATAGACGTTCATCTCCTTGTATTTCCGTGGACTGCTGCGGGTTCCGCACCGGCGCCGTGGCCGCTCTTGCGGAACTCCCCCCAGTACCTTACATACAAAGAAGCCCGCGGCGCTTGCCACGGGCTTCTTTGTATACGCTGCTTTTATTTAGCGTGCGTAGAATTCGACGACGAGCTGCTCTTCGCAGGTTACGGGAACCTCGGAGCGCTTCGGGCGACGAACCAGGCGTGCCTGCAGGGCGTCAAGCTTGACGTCCAGGTAGGCCGGAACCTGGGGCAGGACGTCGCGGTGCGCGCCGGCTGCTGCAACCTGGAACGGAGGCATGGTTTCGCTGCGGCTGTGGACGTGGACCAGCTGGCCCTCGCCGACGCGGAAGGACGGACGGTCAACGCGGATGCCGTCAACCAGGATGTGGCGGTGCACAACCAGCTGGCGGGCCTGGGCGATGGTGCGGGCGAAGCCGGCACGGAGCACGAGGGCGTCGAGACGCATTTCGAGCAGTTCGATCAGGTTTTCACCGGTCAGGCCCTTGGTGCGGCGTGCTTCTTCGAAGGCACGGGTCATCTGGGCTTCGCGGATGCCGTACTGGGCGCGCAGACGCTGCTTTTCGCGCAGACGTACGGCGTAGTCGGAGTCCTGCTTCTTGCGGGCACGGCCATGCTCACCGGGGCCGTACGGGCGGCGCTCCATGTACTTGGCGGCCTTGGGGGTCAGAGCAATGCCGAGTGCACGCGAAAGGCGTGCGGTACGGCGAGCACGAGTGTTGTTAGCCACTTGTGTCCTTCCAATATCTGCGGTGTGTCAGTGTTACTGGCCTCCACGATGGAGAGCATCGGCCAACCGCTGCCTTTTGCTACTGGGCGCAGGGCATAACCTCATCAAAGTGAATTTGGTGGATTGTGCGTCCGTGCCTTGCCAGACAACGAACTATCCTACCACGATGCGGTCTGCCGTCCCTGACGCCTGCCGTCAGGTCCGCGCGTGGACGCCGCGGCTGGCCGGACGGCCGAAGGACGCGGCGCCCAGGAACTCGACGGCGATGAACGGCTCGTTCCCCACCACCCATTCATCGTGGCCGGGAGGCAGCGTGTAGGTGTCGTTGGCATGGATCGTGGAACGGACGCCGTCGGGGGTTTCCACTTCCATGACACCGGAGACGCAGAATCCGAGGTGGTTGTGCTGGCAGAAGTCGGTCTTCTCAAGGGGCTTGATGCTCTCCGACCACCGCCAGCCGGGGTTGAGTATCAGCCGGGCCACTGAGTAATCGTTCACGGTGACCAGATCGAACTCGGCCTTGTCGGGGCAACGCTTCTTGTCCGGAACGTCGAACGACTTCACGGACATTGCTGTGACGAAATTTGCGGACATGTGACACTGCCTGGGAACTGGGAAGGAGGCGCATAGGGTTGTGCCGGGCTGTTTCCGTGCCGGCGGCCGGCCCGGGCCTGAGCGAACGGGCAACCGGCAAGTGTGCTGATGTCCCCCTCAAGGCACGCACGTACAGCAGATCTGTGCTGACGTAATTCAACGTTAGCCCTCCGCCGCCGGAAGTCAACGGGCAAGTGCACCGTCCGCAGGGGCCGGCCCGTCAGCCGCCGCGGATGATCTTCCGGAGCCGCTCCAGCCTGGTGGAAATCTCCCGTTCGGCGCCGTTGGCGGTGGGCTGGTAGTAGTCCCGGCCCACGAGGTCGTCCGGTGGATATTGCTGGGTGGCAACGCCGTGCGGTGCGTCGTGCGCGTATTTGTAACCCTGCCCGTGCCCGAGCTGTTTGGAACCCGGATAGTGGGCATCCCGCAGGTGGGCGGGGATGCCGTTCCCCAAGCCGGCCCGTACATCGGCTGTGGCTTTGTTGATGCCCATATAGGCGGCGTTGGACTTCGGGGCCGTCGCCAGGTGGACCACGGCCTCGGCCAGCACGATCCGCCCCTCGGGCATGCCGATCAGTTGCACGGCCTGCGCCGCCGCCACGGCAGTCTGCAACGCCGTGGGGTCCGCCATCCCGACGTCCTCCGCAGCCGAGATCACGATGCGCCTGGCGATGAACCTGGGATCCTCCCCGGCCTCCAGCATGCGTGCCAGGTAATGGAGTGCGGCGTCCACGTCGGATCCGCGAATCGATTTGATGAAGGCACTGGCAACGTCGTAGTGCTGGTCCCCCGCACGGTCGTACCTGACGGCGGCAACATCCAGGGCACGTTCGGTATGCCGCAGTTCCACGGTGACGGGACCGTCGTCGGCGTCGTCGGCATCACCGAAAGCCACGCCGGCGGCCGCCTCCAGCGCTGTCAGCGCTCGGCGCGCGTCTCCGCCGGACAGCCTGACCAGGTGCGCCAGTGCTTCTTCGCTTAGTTGCACTTTCCCGTTGAGTCCGCGGGGATCAGCAACGGCCCGCTGGACCAGGCCCTCGATGTCGGCATCGGTCAGCGGACGGAGCGTCAACAGCAGCGAGCGGGACAGCAGCGGGGACACGACCGAGAACGAGGGATTCTCGGTGGTGGCGGCGACGAGGACCACCCAGCGGTTTTCGACCCCCGGCAGCAGCGCGTCCTGCTGGGCTTTATTGAAACGGTGGATTTCGTCGAGGAAAAGCACCGTTGTGGTCTTGTAGAGGTCCCGCGCCGTGAGCGCATCGTCCATCACGCGCCGTACGTCCTTGACGCCCGCGGTGATGGCGGACAGTTCGACGAACTTCCGGCCCGGGCCTTTCGCGATCACATGCGCAAGCGTGGTCTTGCCGGTTCCTGGAGGACCCCACAGGATGAGCGAGGTGGGGCCGGCCGGGCCGGCGGAATCCGCCCCCGCTCCCGCGGCAAGCTGGCGCAGCGGCGAACCCTGCCCCAGCAGGTGCTGCTGGCCCACGACGTCGTCAAGCGTGCGCGGCCGCATCCGGACAGCCAGCGGGCTCCGGGGCTGCGTCCGGCCGGCGGCCAGCCCGGAAACTGCCGATCCGGACGGCGTCACAGTCCCGCCGTCGTCGTCGTTGTCCGGCCCTTGGCCAAAGAGATCATCCACATAGATAGGCTACTTCTAGTTCAGGACGCCCCTAACAACGGAGAACCACGCGATGCCAAACCCAGAGTCCCGTGTGGCTTTCGTCTCCGGTGAACGGCTGCCGGGATGGGTGGAGCGTTTTGCCGCAAGCCACGGCACCCTTGTCGAAGAAGACCTCGACGGCGGCCTGCAACTGTCCGCGGCGGACGGTGCCGTGGCGCTGCTGCAGTCGCCGTGGCCGGCGGACGGACGGCCCGGCCGCGGCGCCGATGCCGTGGGACGGCTGGCTTCGTTGGCGGCGCAGTCCCGGACGGTCGGGCTGGTGCTTGTCCGCCGCGGCGGTTACTCAGTGGCGGTGGTCCGTGACGGGGCCGCCCTTGCCTCCAAAACCGGTACCCGCCACATCCAGTCCAGGACTGCCGCCGGGGGCGGGTCCCAGCAGCGGTTCGCCCGGCGCCGCACCAACCAGGCCGACGCCCTGGTGGAGGCGGTCGCCGGGCACGCCGACCGGATCTTCCGGGAGCACCGGATCGAATACCTGGTGCCGGGCGGCGACCGCACCCTTGCCGAGCAGGTCCTCGGCGAACCCGTACTGAAACGCTACGCGGCGCGGTTCCGGCTTGCGTTCCTGGACGTCCCGGACCCGCGCGCTTCCGTGCTGAAGCAGGCTGCAGCCGACGCGTGTTCGGTCCGGATCCTGGTGACCGACCCGCCGGCTTAGCCCCGCCGCTGCTCCACCTAATCCTCGCTGCGCCCGCCCAGCGTGTCGAAGGCATCCCTCCCGAGGAACACGTGGCAGGTTGCTCAGGAGGCGGTGCAGCCGCAGGAGGCCAGGACGGGACTGCCGTTGTCCCGGAGGGCAGGTCCCGGCGCCCGGGAGGAGGATTACCATTGAGCGGGAATCCTGAGGAGAAGAGTGGCCAATTCCGCATCGGGCGAGTCAATCATCGGGCGCTTCGTGAAAATCGTGAGCGCCTTCGACGACCGCCATACTTCCATGAGCGTCGCCGAACTCGGGCGCAGGACCGGGCTGCCCGTAACCACCACCTACAGGCTGGTCAACGACCTGCTGCAGGAACGGCTCCTCGAACGCGAGCCAGGCGGCGACGTCCACATCGGCACCAGGATGTGGGAACTCGTCTCCCGCGGGTCCAAGATGCTCGGACTGCGGGAGGCCGCCCTGCCCTTCATGGAGGACGTCCAGGCAGTTGTGCAGCATTCCACCACGCTGGGCATCCTGGATTCGGATGAAGTGCTGTACATCGAACGGCTTGGCTCCGACAAGACCATCGTGGACATCACGAAAATCGCCGGCAGGCTGCCGCTGCACGCAACGTCCTCGGGTTTGGTTCTGCTGGCGCACTCCCCGGCGGCCTATCAGGGCAGCTTCCTGGCCCGTCCGCTGACAAAGTTCACCGAAACCACCCTCACGGACCCTGCGGTGCTCCGCCGCCACCTGGCCGAGATCAGGCAGCGCGGCTTTGCTGCCATGCCGGGCGTGATCGTGCCCGAATCCAGCGGCATCGCTGTCCCCGTCTTTGGACCCGACAACAGAGTCCGCGCCGCGCTCAGCGTAGTGGTGCCGCGCAACGAGGAGAACGCGGCTGCCCGGGTCCCCGTCCTGATGGCCGCCGCCCGGGGAATCTCGCGGGCCCTGGGCTGGCGCGGCGAGCTGAAGGGGACCGTCCGCCAGAGCCACTGACCGGAGCTCTTGGACGCTGCATTGCCGTTCATCGGCAATCATGTGGTTCCAGTCACACCTCCCCTGCCACTCTGGCTAGACGCGGCAAAGAAGCTGCAGGAGCTACGAGGAGCAAACCCATGAACACCACAGCGAACCGGGTGGCTGGTAAGACCGCAATCGTCACCGGCGGCCGCGGCGACCTGGGCAGCGCCACTGCCGCCCTGCTGGCTCAACACGGCGCAGTAGTCGCCAGCCTGGACGTTGCCGGCATCCCGGCAGGCGCGTCCCACGCAAACATCAGCCAGTACGACGTCGACGTCACGAGCGAGGACAGCGTCGCCGATGCTATCCGCCGGGTCATCGACGACCTGGGCACGCCGGACATCCTGGTCAACGCGGCCGGAATCATCGGGCCCGCCGGAGCCTCCCACACCGCCTCCGTGGCGGACTTCGACACAATCTTCAACGTCAACGTCAAGGGTGTCTGGCTGATGACCAAGCACGTGGTCCCCGGCATGATCGATAGGGGCGCCGGCAGCATCGTCAACTTCTCCTCCATCCACGGAATCACGGGCGGACGGAACGTGCCGCTGTACCACGCGACCAAGGGTGCCGTCCGGCTCCTGAGCAAGTCCGATGCGGCGGCGTACGGAGCCCATGGCATCCGGGTGAACTCCATCCACCCGGGCTCCATGGACACCCGGATGAGCCGCCGCTCGGCCGAGCAGTCAGACATCGGCGCCGAGGCCTACTACAGGCAGCTGGTGGGCTCCAATCCCCTTCCCCGGCAGGGCAAGCCGGACGAGATTGCCTATGGGGTGCTGTACCTGGCCTCCGACGAATCCCGCTTCACCACCGGTTCCGAGCTCGTGATCGACGGCGGCTACACCGCCGTCTGACCCGGCGCGGGGTTCCCGGCCCCGGGCAGCCGCTTGGCAGAACCGTTCGCGCAGGCATCTGCGCAACCAATTTTCCCTCCTGAAAGGCAACACCCATGAAATTCGTCAATGGAACCGCAGCGGAAAGCTACGACGTCGTCGTCGTCGGATCCGGCGCCGGTGCACTCACCGCGGCGGCCACCGCAGCGCGCGCCGGCAAATCCGTCGTCGTCCTGGAAAAGAGCGCCGTGCTGGGCGGCACGTCCGCCGTCTCCGGCGGCATGCTGTGGGTGGCGGACAACCACCACGCCCGGGAAGCCGGCATGACCGATTCGAAGGAAGCGGCCGCAAAATACGTGCGCGCCGTGGCCCGGGGACGCGGACGGGCGGAGCTCCTGGACGCCGCCCTGGACTACGGGGACCAGATGCTCCGGTTTGTTGAAGAGGAGTGCGGCGTCCGCTTCATCTTCCTCAACAACTTCCCGGACTACCGCCAGGACCTCCCCGGCGCCGTGGAGGGTGGCCGCACGGTGGAACCCGAGCTGTTCAACAGCAAGGAAGCCCTCGGCGCACTCACGGCGCACGTCCGCACCGACGGCAGGGCCCCGTTCACCATGCAGGAATACGAAAACTGGGGTGCCTTCACCAGGTTCCCCTGGGACGACCTCAACCAGCGCCAGGCTGACGGGCTCGTGGCCAAGGGCCAGGCCCTGGTGTCCATGCTCCTTGCCAGCCTGGTCCGCGACGGTGCCGCTTTCGTCACCGAAGCACGGGGCCACCGGCTGCTCACGGACGGCGCCCGGGTGACCGGCGTCGAGCTCGAATCGGGCGAAGTCTTCCAGGCGAACGATGCCGTCGTACTGGCCACCGGCGGCTTCGAATGGGACAAGGCACTGGCCGACTCGATGCTGGCCTCGCGGCTTTACACGATGTGCTCACCGCCCTCGAACACCGGCGACGGCCTGCGGATGGCCCAGCGGATCGGCGGCCAGACCCGCGGCACCAGGGAAGCCTGGTGGGCCCCGATGTCGGTCACCGGCGACACGCGCGACGGGCAGCCGATCGGCACCTTGCTCCGCTTCGAGCGCCAGGGCCCGGGATCGATCATGGTCAACCGCCATGGCCGCCGCTTCGCCAACGAGTCGCAGAACTACAACGACCTCGCCCGGAGCCTGCAGTCCTGGGATTCCGCCGCGAACCAGACCCTCAACACGCCGGCACACGTGATAGTCGACCACGCCTACATGGAGCGGTACGGCATCCTGGCCCACCGCGCCGGCCAGCCCGCCCCTGGCTACCTGATCGAGGCGGCCACACTGGAAGAACTCGCGGCAAAGATCAACGTTCCCGCGGAAAACCTCAGCGCAACCGTGGCACGGTTCAACGGGTTTGCGGTCAAGGGCGAAGACCCCGACTTCGGCCGCGGAGAAAGCGCGTACGACAAGTACTGGGGCGATGAGGAGAACCTGTACCCGAACCCGTCCCTGGGTCCGCTGCGGGCCGGCCCGTTCTACGCCATGGAGGTGGTCAACGGCGCATTCGGGACCAACGGCGGCGTGGCAACCGACGGGCTGGCCCGCGTGCTCGACGTCGACAACCGCCCCATCGAGGGCCTGTTCGCCGCCGGCAACACGGCCGAAAACGCCTACGCCGCGGGCTACCCCGGCGCCGGCGCCACCCTTGGACCGATCATGACCATGGGCTACCTCGCCGGCCGCACCATCGCCGGCCGGTCGCCGGAGTACCGCCCGGCTGAAGAAAACGAGGCAGCAGCGGAACTGGTAGGAGCCTGAGATGATCCGCCACACCGTACTCTTCAAGTTCAAACCGGACTTCCCGCCCGCCGATAAACAGGCCTGGATCGCCGGACTCAACAGGATGGCCGGGAACATTCCCGGCATGCTCAGCCTGAGCCATGGCCCGGACCTGCTCGGTACCGAGCGCTCCTTCGATTACGCCATCGTCGCCGACTTCAAAACGGTCGAGGACATCGCGGTGTACAACACGCATCCGCTGCACGAGCCGCTCAAGGCCTACTCATTCCCCAACAGCCGGCAAATCCTCTCGGTGGACTTCCACCTCCCGGATTCCCAGCCGGCTTCCACTAAGACACCGACGTCTTAAGGAGAACCCCATGCAATCTGCACCCGCAACCCGAATCCCGCCACATGACGCCCAGGGCACGACACCGCGCAAAACCCCGGGCAAGGCAGCCTTGGCGTCATTCCTCGGCAGCACTCTGGAGTACTACGACTTCTTCATCTACGGAACCGCCGCCGCCCTCGTGTTTCCGCACCTTTTCTTCCCTTCCGCCGACCCCGCCATCGGCCTGATCGGCGCCTTCGCCACCTTCGGCGTCGCCTACGTAGCCCGGCCGGTGGGCGGGCTGGTGATGGGCCACTTCGGCGACAAGCTGGGCCGGAAGAAGATCCTGCTGCTGACCTTGGGCATCATGGGCCTGGCATCGCTGGGCATCGGATTCCTGCCCACCTACGAACAGGTCGGCGTCTGGGCACCGGTCCTCCTGGTGGCGGGGCGGCTGGCACAGGGCTTCTCCGCCGGTGCGGAGTCGGCCGGCGCTTCCACCCTCACCCTGGAACACTCGCCCGAAGGTAAACGCGGCTTCTTCACCAGCTTCGTGATGACCGGCTACGCCTCCGGCATGGTGCTGGCCACCCTCGTGTTCATTCCGGTCACGGCCCTGCCGCAGGAAGCAATGATGAGCTGGGGCTGGCGCATCCCGTTCTGGCTCTCCATCGTGGTCCTGGCCATCGCCTACTGGGTGCGGACGCACCTGGACGAAACTCCGGTCTTCGAAGAGGCCCAGGAACACCGGAAGGTCGCCCCGATGCCGCTCAAGGAAGTGCTTAAGTTCCAAGGCCCTGATGTGATGCGCGTTGTGGGAATGTCGATCATGTCCGTCATGCAGACCATCTTCACCGTTTTCGGCCTGGCGTATGCCACCTCCACGGCAGGCTTTGACCGGGCCTCCATCCTGACCGTCAACGCCGTCGCCATCGGGCTGTCCATGTTTGCCATGCCGGTGGCGGCCAGACTTTCGGACCGGATCGGCCGCCGGCCCGTGCTGCTTACGGCCGCGTTCGGGTGCTCAGCCACGATCTTCCTGTACTTCCTTGCACTGTCCTCCGGCAACATCGTGCTGGTCTTCCTGGCGGCTTTCCTGAACATGACGCTGCTGTACTCGGGCTTCAACGGCATCTGGCCCGCATTCTTCGCGGAACAGTTCGCCGCACCGGTCCGCTACACAGGCATGGCGATGGGAAACCAGCTGGGACTCGTCCTGGCCGGCTTCGCCCCGATGATTGCCGGCCTGCTCCTGACCCCGGGCGTCACCGGCTGGGTTCCCGTGGCTGTGTTCGGCACGGTGTGCATGCTCATAGCTGCAGCCTCGGTGTACTACTCCCGTGAGACGTTCAAAACGCCGATCGGGGAGCTGGGTGCTCCGTACCTGGCCGGTACCGCCGCCCGGCGGGATCTGCAAAACCATTGAGTCCGAGCACCAGCCCGAAAGGAATTACCACGCCGCGCCCCACCAGCGGCCCCGATCAGTACCCCGGACACTGGCCGGCGCACGCCACCGAAAGCTATGCGACCGAAGGAACCTAGCAGCCGGTCAGGTGCCTCTTGGGCCGCTCCTGCCGATAGTAGTAGCGTCCGGCTTCCGTGAATCCCGAGCGGGCGTACAGCTCCCGGGCGCCGGCATTGGCCGCCGTCACCAGAAGCCAGTATCCGCTGAGGCCCAGGGCGTCACCTTCACGCAGCAAGGACCGGAGAACCCGGGTCGCGTAGCCGTGGCGACGGGCATCAGGGCGGGTAGCCATGGCGTACAGGCCACCCTCCGTGCCGGACGGAACGGCAAGGCGTCCGACGGCGGCGGGCGCGCCGTCGTCGTCCCGCACCAGGGCGTACAGCGACCGGCAGCCTTCGAGGATAGCGCGGGCGGTGGCGAGGGACTCCTCGCCGCCGCGGCCGTCCACTCTCCACCACAGCTGGAGCCATTCGGCCGACGGCTCTGCAGTCAGTTCGACGCCGGCGTCAGGCGCCTCGCCAGCAGATACGGGCTCCGCGCCGGCGTCGCGCACCAGGACCAGGGTCTCCGACTGCCGGGTGAAGCCTTCCTCGTCGAGGACAGCGTTCAGGGCGCTACTGCGGGAGTCGTCGAAGACCTGGAAGATCACCGGAAGCCGGCGGCTGCGGTACCAGGCCCGGGCATCCCGGAGCCGCGCCATCCGGTCGTGGTGGGTGCCGGCAGGCTCCGAACGCGGCCAGATCGAGTTGGCCCGCTGGGTCACGCCGCCCGCGGCACGCAGCACCCAGCCGCCGGACTCTTCCCGGTCAGTGGCGGGCCAGGCAGCATCCATGGCGGATTCAATGTCAGACAGTCCGATGCGAGCCATGCGTCTCCCTCCTTTATCAACGGCAAGGGGCTCCCCGGTTGTCCCGGGGAGCCCCTTGCTCGTGTTTGTGCCTCGGCGGATCAGGCCTTCGTGGCGCCGGGATCTGCCTTCTTTGCCTCGGGCTTGAAGTCGACGCCGGCCTCCTTACGCTGCTGCGCGGTGATCGGCGCAGGAGCCTGGGTCAGCGGGTCGTAGCCGCCGCCGGACTTCGGGAAGGCGATGACGTCGCGGATCGACTCCACGCCGGCGAGGAGTGCCACTACGCGGTCCCAGCCGAAGGCAATGCCGCCATGCGGCGGAGCGCCGAACTTGAAGCCTTCCAGGAGGAAGCCGAACTTCGTCTCGGCATCTGCCTTGTCCAGGCCCATGAGCTCGAAGACACGCTCCTGGACATCACGCTCGTGGATACGGATGGAGCCGCCGCCGATCTCGTTGCCGTTGCAGACAATGTCGTAGGCGTAGGAAAGCGCGGACTCCGGGTCCTTGTCGAACGAATCCATGAATTCCGGCTTGGGCGAGGTGAAGGCGTGGTGGACTGCGGTCCACTGGCCCGCACCTACGGCGACGTCGCCCGAGGCCACTGCGGCTGCGGCGGGTTCGAACATCGGCGCATCCACGACCCAGCAGAACGCCCAGTCGGCGGGGTTGATCAGGCCGGTGCGGTGTCCGATTTCGACGCGGGCGGCACCGAGGAGGGCACGGGAAGGCGTCTTCTCGCCGGCGGCAAAGAAGATGCAGTCTCCGGGCTTGGCGCCGACGGCGTCGGCGAGGCCGGCACGCTCGGTATCCGTGAGGTTCTTGGCTACGGGACCGGCCAGTTCGCCGTCTTCCTTGAAGAGGACGTAGGCGAGGCCCTTGGCCCCGCGCTGCTTGGCCCATTCCTGCCAGGCGTCCAGCGCGCGGCGTGCCTGCGAGGCCCCGCCGGGCATGACCACTGCACCGACGTAGGGCGCCTTGAACACGCCGAAGTTGGTGTCCTTGAAGAACTCGGTGAGCTCGGTCAGCTCCAGGCCGAAGCGGAGGTCCGGCTTGTCTGAGCCGTAGCGTGCCATGGCATCCGCGTAAGTGATGCGCTGGATGGGCGTCGGGATCTCGACGTCGATCAGCTGCCACAGGGCTTTGACGATGCTTTCGCCGAGCGAAATGATGTCATCCTGCTCGACGAAGCTCGCTTCGATGTCCAGCTGGGTGAATTCCGGCTGGCGGTCCGCGCGGAAGTCCTCATCGCGGTAGCAACGCGCGATCTGGTAGTACTTCTCGAACCCGCCCACCTGCAGGAGCTGCTTGAAAAGCTGCGGGGACTGCGGCAGCGCGTACCAGGAACCCGGCGCGAGGCGTGCGGGGACCACGAAGTCGCGGGCGCCTTCCGGCGTCGAACGCGTGAGCGTGGGTGTTTCGATCTCCACGTAACCGTCGCGGTGGAGCAGTTCGCGCGCCACGCGGTTGGCCTCGGAGCGCAGGCGCATGTTACGGGCGGGGCCCGGGCGGCGCAGGTCGAGGTAGCGGTGCTTGAGGCGGGCTTCCTCGCCCACCTCGACGTGCTCGTCGATCTGGAAGGGCAGCGGATCAGAGGTGTTGAGGATGGTCACCTTCTCGGCGATAACCTCGATCTGGCCGGTGGCCAGCGCCGGGTTTTCGTTACCCTCCGGACGCTGCGACACCGTACCGATGACCTGCAGGACGTACTCATTGCGGAGTCCGTGGAAGACCTCTTCTTCGCGGACGACCACCTGGGAAACGCCCGAGGCATCGCGAAGGTCAACGAATGCCACACCACCGTGATCACGACGCCGGCCCACCCAGCCGGCAAGGGTTACGGTTTGTCCAATGTGCTCGGAGCGAAGGGATCCGAGGTCATGTGTGCGCAGCACAGCACGCCTTTCTTAGGGAGACAGCAGGAATACAGAGATGATGTTGAATGGGACCGTTAGGGAACAGTCCCGTTCGAGTTTACCCGTTGGAGAGGCTTTACATCCGCCATGCAGACCCATCAGCGGCTCCAGCGCCGGCTCGGAGTGTTTGACGCCACCGCAATCGGGCTCGGCTCAATGCTCGGCGCCGGCGTGTTCGTCGTCTTCTCCCCTGCCACCGCACTGGCCGGCCGGCTCATGATCGTTTCCGTGCTCATCGCCGGCGCGATTGCCTACTGCAATGCCGTTGCCTCCGCCCAGCTGGCCGCCAAATACCCGGCCAGCGGAGGCACCTACGTTTACGGCCGGAAACAGCTGGGCGAATGGCCGGGATTTATTGCCGGCTGGGGTTTTGTCACCGGGAAGACAGCATCGTGCGCGGCCATGGCCCTGACTTTTGGCTATTATGTGGCCCCGGATTACGCCACGCCCGTGGCCGTTGCAGCCGTAGCAGTGCTCACGGCAGTCAACCTCATGGGTATCACCCGCACAGCGCTGCTGACCAGGGTCCTGCTCGGCATTGTTCTCGCCACCCTGGTGTTTGTCGCGGTTGCGGGTGTGATGGGCCCCCACCCGGGGCCCGGCGTGTCGGCGGAAAGCCCCGGCAGCGGCTGGGGAATCCTCCCGGCCGCCGGTCTGATGTTCTTTGCCTTCGCCGGGTACGCCCGGATCGCTACGCTGGGCGAGGAGGTCAAGAATCCCACCCGCACCATTCCGCGGGCGATACTGGCCGCACTGGCCGCTGCCTTCGTGATCTACCTGGGACTCGCCGTCCTGCTGCTGTGGCACCTGTCCCCGCGGCGGCTGGCTGGATCCGTGTCGCCCCTGCTGGACGTCGTAGCCTTTTCCAGCCTCAGCGCCGGCAGCCCGCTGGTTCAAGCCGGCGCAGCCGCCGCATGTTTGGGGGCCCTGCTCGCGCTCATTACCGGAGTGGGCCGCACGGCGCTGGCCATGGCCCGGGAGCGGGACCTCCCCGCTCCCCTGGCCCGGGTGGGCGGACGGCACACTGTTCCGGTCGTCGCTGAGCTCTCCGTGGCCGCCGCGGTGGTTGCCCTGCTCATCACCACGGACGTCCTCACCGTGGTGGGGTTCTCCAGTTTCGGCGTGCTGATCTACTACTCCGTGACCAACGCCGCCGCCTTCACCCTGACCGAACGACCGGCATCCGCACCCCGATGGATGAACGCTGCGGGATTCGCGGGGTGCCTGCTCCTGGCCGCTACGCTGCCGTTTGCCTCCGTTGCGGGCATGGCAGCAGTGCTTGCCGCCGGGATTGCCGGCCGGTTCCTGGTACTGAGGTTCCGGAAGCGGCAGCCCAGGCCTTAAGGCCGCTCAGGCCTTGAGGATCCGGACGTGCAGGTCCTCTTCGGCCGGCGTCCAGGAAGCGGGGTCCGCGTCTGTCTGTTCGCCGGAACGGATGTCCTTCACCTGGTGCTTTCCGTCATCGTCTGTGAACCAGACGAACGGGATGCCCCGGCGGTCGGCGAACTTGATCTGCTTGCCGAATTTTTCCGCTTTGGCGGCCACCTCGGTGGAGATTCCGCGGGAGCGCAGCTGCGCGGCGACGTCCTGGGCCGCGCCCCAGCTGTCGTCGTTGTTCAGGGCGACGAGCACTGCGGTCGGCACTGATCGCGTGGCCTGTGCCAGTTCCTGGCTCAGGATCCTTGAGACGAGACGGGTGACGCCGATGGACAGGCCGACGCCCGGGAACTTCCGGTTTCCCTTGCTTGCCAATGCGTCGTAGCGTCCGCCGGAGCAGATGGAGCCAAGCTGCTCGTGGCCCACCAGCACGGTTTCCACCACGGTTCCGGTGTAGTAGTCAAGGCCGCGGGCGATGCTGAGGTCCGCCACCACCTTGCCCGGCGCACGCTGGACCGCGGCGGCAATGACCTGCTCCAGCTCATTCAGGCCCTCCTCCAGCAGCTCGTCCTTCACGCCCAGGGCACGGACCTTCTCAACGAAGGAAGTATCCTCGGTGCGGATGCCGGCCAGGCTCAGGGCGGCCTGCGCCTGTTCCTCGGAGGCTCCCAGCTCAGTCTTGAGGAGGTCGGCCACCTTGGCAGGACCGATCTTCTCGAGCTTGTCGATGCTCCGCAGGACTCCGGCGGTATCCGTCAGTCCGATCCCGCGGTAGAAGCCTTCGGCCAGCTTGCGGTTGTTGATGCGCAGGCGGAAGTCCGGAATCGGGAGGGCGCTGAGGGCTTCAGCGATCACGAGGGCGATTTCGACGTCGTAGCGGAACGGCAGCTCGCCGTCGCCCACGATGTCGATGTCCGCCTGCGTGAATTCGCGGGCGCGGCCTTCCTGCGGTCGCTCGCCACGCCACACCTTCTGGATCTGGTACCGGCGGAACGGGAAGGCGAGGTATCCGGCGTTTTCGACGACGTACCGGGCGAACGGCACCGTCAGGTCGAAGTGCAGGGCCAGGGAGTGGTGGTCGCCCTTGGCGGCCCTAGAGTCCTCTTCGTCCTCCTGCAGGCGGCTGAGGCCGTACACCTCTTTGTCGATTTCACCCTTGCGGAGCAGCTGGCCCACCGTTTCCACGGCACGGGTTTCGATCGAGGAGAAGCCGTGCAGCTCAAAGACCCGCCGCAGGGTGTCCAGCACATGCAGCTCCACCAGCCGCTCCTCGGGAAGCCACTCGGGGAATCCGGACAGGGAGGCGGTGCGTGCCATGGTGGATTTTCTCCTCAGGTAACAGAAGGCTGACGTCCCTTACCCGGTATTCCGGTTCCGCCATGCGATCAAAAGCGGCGGTTAGGGCGGGAGACCAGCCAGTCATGCATAAACTATGTGCGGCAGTCAGTTTATGCTTTCGGCGCCGGCAACTCTAATGGAGCGGCCCGGAGCACGCCTGCCGCTTGCTGCCGGACACCGGACGTCGCCCATGGCCCGTTCGGCTGGCCGGCCCGACAACCAGGAGGACTTTTGGCGGCCAGTTCACGGAGCGCCCGCGAGGCAAAGCGGCGCATCCTGCAAATGGAAGCGAAGCGCGAGCTGCGGCGGCACCAGGAGAAGCGCCGCAGGCGCGACAATATCATTGCTGTCAGTGCCGGCGCCGCTGCCGTGGCACTCGCGATCGTCCTTCAGCTCACTGTGTTCGCCGGTAACCCCTCCGAGGAGGAGTACGCGGCCGCGCAGGCAGGCCTGACCAGCCCTTCGGCGTCGCCCGCACCGTCGGCCACGAACGGTCCCAACATCCCCAAACCGGAGACCGCGGCTGGCAAGGTGTTCACCGGCGAGCTCAAGCTGAACAGCGGCACCCTGGGCGTTGAGCTGGACGGAACGAAGGCACCGCAGGCAGCAGCGGTCTTCAAGTCCCTTGCTGACGAAAGCTATTACAACGGCATCAGCTGCCACCGGCTGACCACGGGCGAAACGTTCGGCGTCCTGCAGTGCGGATCGAAGACCGGTGACGGGCAGGGCGATCCCGCGTACACCTGGGGCCCGCTTGAAAACACGCCGGCGGACAACAACTATCCGGCTGGAACGATTGCAGTGGCGCGGACCGGCGGCAATGCCTACGGGAACGGTACGCAGTTCTTCATCGTCTATAAGGACACCGTCATCCCGGCCGATGAAGCCGGCGGATACACAGTGGTGGGCAAGGTGACCTCCGGCCTTGATGTGGTAACCAAGATCGCCGCCGGCGGTATTAAGACGGGCGGAAGCGCAACAGACGGCGCTCCTGCGGAACCAGTCACGATAGACTCGTTCTCTCTGAAGTAACCAGCCTCGGCCTCCACGCTGCGGGTGCTGGTATTTCCCTCCAAGCGAAAGACTTTTAGCGGTGACAGACAGTCAGAAATCCGACGAAACAGTAACAGCCTCCGAAGAAGCCGAGACCGTGGCTCAGGTGGTTGACGACGCACAGGCAGCTGGCAACGACGCAGCTCCCGAGGCTACGGCAGAGGCGCAGTCCGGTACCCAGGAAGTTTCCGCAACGGAGGCCGAGGCACCCGCCGAAGACGCCCCCGCGGCCGAGGCACCCGCTCCGGCTCAGGCCGCCGACGACGCCGCGCAGGCTCAGGCCGCCGACGACGCCGCGCAGGCTCAGGCCGCCGACGACGCCGCGCAGGCTGAGGCGCCCGCGGCCCCGGCACCGCGTCCGGCGGCCCGCCCGGCGCCCTCACCGGCAGCGTTCGCCGCGCGGCCGAAGGCAGCGTCCTCGCCTGCAGTTCCCGTCCCCGCTCCTGTTTCCTCGGCTGCCTCCCTGGCCGAAGCCGCACGCTGGGGCCGCGTCGAAGGCGACGGCCACGTCTTCCTGACCATCGACGGCGAAGAACACCCCGTGGGTCAGTACCCGGACGTCAGCGACGAGGAAGCCCTCGGCTACTTCGCCCGCAAGTACGATGACGTGGTGGCCCAGATTGTCCTGCTCGAACAGCGGGTGGGCTCCAAGGCCCCCACCACCGACATGCAGAAGACCGTGACGCACCTGCGCGAGCAGCTGGCGGAACGCAACATGGTGGGCGACCTCCGCGCGGCCGAAGCCCGTCTCGATACGCTGTCCACGCAGATCGCCGAACTCGAGAAGGCCGAAAAAGCCGAACACGACGCCGTGCGCGCCGCCGAGCTGGCCGCACGGGAAGCGATCGTTGCAGAAGCGGAAGAAATTTCCGGCCACGACCCCGCGCAGATCCAGTGGAAGACCTCCAGCGCCCGCATGAACGAGCTCTTCGAAAGCTGGAAGGCGGCACAGAAGAACGGCGTGCGGCTGGGCCGCAGCAACGAGGACGCCCTCTGGAAGCGGTTCAGGGCAGCACGGACGGTCTTCGACCGCCACCGCCGGGCCTACTTCTCCCAGCTGGACAGCAATAACTCCGCAGCCAAGGCCGCGAAGGAAAAGCTGATCGCTGAAGCCGAAGCACTGTCCACCTCAACGGACTGGGGTTTCGCCGCAGGTGAATACCGGCGCCTGATGGACGAATGGAAGGCCTCACCGCGGGCCAGCCGCAAGGACGACGACGCACTCTGGGCCCGCTTCCGCGCCGCCCAGGACGTGTTCTTCACCTCACGCCAGGCAGCCAATGACGAGATCGACCAGGAGTACGGTGCAAACCTGACCGTGAAGGAAGCGCTCCTGGTCGAGGCGAACGCCCTGCTGCCCATCAAGGACCTGGGTGCCGCCAAGAAGGCCCTCCAGTCCATCCGTGACCGCTGGGAGGAAGCCGGCAAGGTTCCCCGCGCGGACATGGGCCGGATCGAAGCCGGGCTTCGGAAGGTGGAGGACGCCGTCCGACAGGCCGAAGACGAAAACTGGAAGCGGTCCAACCCGGAGACCAAGGCGCGGACCAACAGCGCACTCTCCCAGCTGGAAGCCGCCATCGCAGGGCTGAAGGAAGACCTCGCGAAGGCGGAGCAGGCTGGCGACCAGCGTAAGATCAAGGCCGCCCAGGAGGCCCTCGAGGCCCGCCAGGCATGGCTTGACCAGATCTCGCGCTCGGCCAGCGAACTGGCATAGTCGCGCAAGCTTAACGTACAGGCCCCGTTCCGGTTATCCACATAACCGGAACGGGGCCTGTACCGGTTTAAGGCCACAGGAAAAGATAGCTGAATGGCTACCTCGTCCCCCGTCCCCGCCAATTCCCGGTCTGCAGCAGCGGGGCGCACAGATATCGGTTCCGTAGAACTGTATTCACCCGGCCGAGTGTTCTCCTGGCCGGAACTGCAGGCCATGGCTGCAGACGGCATTCTGAACCAGCTGTATCAGCGCGGCTACATGCTCCCCGGAACTGCCGCCACGCCCCAGCTGCGCGCCCGCGCGGCGTCCTTCGCCGTTCCGCCGGCGATCCGGCAGCGGGTAGTTGCGGGGCGAATGACGGCGGCGTGGATCTACGGCTGTGCCGGGGAGCCGGATCGGCTTGCGCTCCTGGTGGATGCCACCCGGCGTGTCTCCAGCCTGAGGTCGACCCGCGGCTGCACCCTGCACGAAGTGCGGCTCGGTCCGTTTGACGTTGTCAGCCTGGGCGGCCTGATGGTTTCCAGCCCGCTGCGGACCGCACTGGATATCGCACTCCACGTCGACGCAGAGCGGGCGCTGCCGGCCCTCAGGAGAATGCTGGCAACCCCTGAATTGGACGTCAGGCTGCGGCTCCTGACCCTCGCGGTCGACGCCACTCCCCGGGTTCCGCACAAGAAGGCGGCACTGGAAAAACTCGCTGCCCTGCAGGCCCAGCCCGGCTAGCCGCACGCCTCGCGGGAAGCGTAGCGGTCGGCGCGGCCGGCAGTCAGCTGCGCCGGCGGTTTCCGGTTGTGCGGTACACATCGAACACGCCGTCGATGCGCCGCACGGCACTGAGCACGTGGCTCAGGTACTTGGGATCGCCCATTTCAAAGGCGAACTTCGAGATGGCCACCCGGTCAGTCGAGGTGTGCACACTGGCGGCCAGGATATTCACGTGGTTTTCGGAGAGGATGCGGGTGACATCGGAGAGCAAGGACTTCCGGTCCAGCGCCTCCACCTGGATCTCGACGAGGAAGACGCTGGACTGGGTAGGCGCCCATTCCACCTCAACGATCCGGTCCGGCTGGTCTTTCAAGTCCGACACATTCGTGCAGTCCGTGCGGTGAACCGACACTCCGGAGCCCCTGGTCACGAATCCCAGGATGGGATCCGGAGGGACCGGCGTGCAGCACCGGGCAAGCTTGACCCACACGTCGCCCACGCCCCGGACAATCACGCCGGAGTCGGAGTACTTCGTCTTGCTGACCTGAGTGGGGATGCTGACCTCTGTCAGGTCATCCTCCGGGCCCTCATTACCGCCAAGGGTCTCCACAAGCCGTTCCATCACGGACTGCGCCGAGGTGTGCCCGTCGCCCACACCGGCATAAAGTCCGGAGATGTCCACGTATTTGAAGTGCTCGGCCACTTCGGCGAGGGCGTCATGGGTCATCAGTCGCTGAAGTGGAAGGTTCTGCTTGCGCATCGCCTTCGTCAGGAGTTCCTTGCCGCGGTCGATGGCTTCTTCGCGGCGCTCCTTGCTGAACCACTGCCTGATCTTGTTGCGCGCGCGGGCGCTCTTAACAAAATGCTGCCAGTCCTGGCTGGGACCGGCGCCTTCAGCCTTGGAGGTGAAGATTTCCACCCAGTCGCCATGGTTGAGCTCACTGTTCAGCGGAACCAGCTTGCCGTTGACCCTGGCACCGATGGTCCGGTGGCCCACTTCAGTGTGGACGGCGTAGGCGAAGTCCACGGGGGTCGATCCGGCCGGCAGTGCCATGACCTCGCCCTTGGGCGTAAACACAAAAACTTCGCGGGCGTTGATTTCAAACCGCAGGGAGTCCAGGAACTCGCCCGGATCGGACGTTTCCTGCTGCCAGTCCACGAGGGACCGCAGCCAGCCCATGTCGCCGTCACGGGGGCTTCCGGGGCCGGCGGCCGTCCTGTTCGGCTGGTCCTTGTACTTCCAGTGCGCCGCGACACCGTACTCGGCTCGGCGATGCATTTCGTGGGTGCGGATCTGGATCTCCACCGGCTTGCCGCCGGGCCCGATGACCGTGGTGTGCAGGGACTGGTACATGTTGAACTTGGGCATCGCGATGTAGTCCTTGAACCGCCCCGGGAGCGGGTTCCAGCGCGAATGCAGCGTGCCAAGGGCTGCGTAACAGTCACGGACGGAGTCCACCAGGACCCGGACGCCCATGAGGTCGTTGATATCGTCGAAGTCCTTGTCGCGGACAATCATCTTCTGGTAGATCGAGTAATAGTGCTTGGGCCGGCCCGTGATGGTGGCCTTGATCTTCGCGGTCCGGAGATCTTCGGTGATCTGGTTCCGGATAACGCTGAGGCTCTTCTCACGCTCCGGGGTCCGGTCCCCCACCATGCGGACTATTTCCTCGTACACCTTCGGGTACAGCGCTGCGAAGGACAGGTCTTCGAGTTCCCACTTGATGGTGTTCATACCGAGCCGATGGGCCAGCGGCGCGAAAATTTCAAGCGTCTCGCGCGCTTTCCGTGCCGAGGACTCCGCCGAAACGAAGCGCCAGGTGCGGGCATTGTGCAGCCGGTCGGCGAGTTTGATCATCAGCACCCGGATGTCCTTGGCCATCGCCACGACCATCTTCCGGACCGTTTCGGACTGCGCGGCTTCGCCGAAGCTCACCTTGTCCAGTTTTGTTACGCCGTCAACGAGCATGGCCACCTCGGGACCGAAGTCCCTCTTGAGGTCCGCCAGCGTGTACGGCGTATCTTCAACCGTGTCGTGCAGGAGGGCGGCTGCCAGCGTCGTGCCGCTCAGGCCCAGTTCCGCCAGGATGGTGGCCACCGCGACGGGGTGCGTGATGTACGGATCGCCGCTCTTGCGTTTCTGCCCCCGGTGGCTCTGTTCCGCCACGACGAAGGCACGCTGGATGAGGTCGAAGTCCTCTTTGGGATTGTTCGCCCTGACGGTGCGGAGCAACGGTTCGAGGATGGGTGAATACGTCGCCGTGCCGCGGCCGGTCAGGCGGGCGAGCCTGGACCTGGTGCGTTCGCGGCGTCCGGGGAAGGTCGGCCGGAACCCGGAACTGTCAACCGGCACACCTGCGTCCGGGCGCCCGGACGCTACCAGACCGGTCTGCGGACCCTGGCCCGGACCTTCACCACCGTCGGCCGTTGGCGCCGACGTCGAACGTTCTTCCAATGAAGCACCCCTCACGACCCGTTAATTATCCCAGTCTATTCCTGCGGCAGGGCACTTCCGTAACCGGAACTCAGATGCGAAGGGCCGGACCCCGTCATGAATGACGGAGCCCGGCCCTTCAGGCGCGGACGGTTCAGGCTGTTGCAGTCTCCGTCGCGGCCGCTTCCTTGGCAGCAGACTCTGCCCGGCGGCGTTCCACACGCTCAGCCTGCTTCACCAGCTGCGGTTCGCCCTGGCGCAACCAGGCATACAGCGGGGCCGCGATGAAGATGGTCGCCGCGGTGCCGATCAGGATGCCGACGAAGAGGGCAAGCGAGAGATCACGCAGGGTACCTGCGCCCAGGAGGCCGGCGCCGATGAAGAGAATGGCACCCACGGGAAGGATGGCAACCATCATCGTGTTGATGGACCGGACGAGCGTCTGGTTGACGGCCAGGTTGACCTCCTCCGCAAACGTACGGCGGGTGGAGGCGTCAATGTCGGCCGTGTTCTCGCGGATCTTGTCGAAGACCACCACCGTGTCGTACAGCGAGTAGCTGAGCACCGTCAGGAAGCCGATGATAGCCGACGGTGTGACTTCGAAGTCGCTGAGTGCGTAAACGCCTGCAGTGATGAACATGGTCACGAGCATGCCCACCAGCGCGGAAAGCGACATCTTCCAGGTGCGGAAGTAGAGCGCCATCAGGACCGCCGCTATGACAACGAAGATCACCAGGCCCAGAAGTGCCTGCTTGGTGACGTCAGCACCCCAGGTCGGTCCCACGAACGTGGAAGTCACCTCGTTGTCCGTGACACCGTAGGCGGTGGTCAGCCCTTCCTTGATCCGGAGGGTTTCGTCATCGGTGAGCTTGTCCGTCTGGATCCGCATGGTGTTGCCGGCAACGTTGGCTACGCGTGGAATACTGCCCTCCACGACGTCCTGGACGGCCTTCTCGCCGAGGGACGCCTCCGTGGTCTTCACATTGGAAACGGTGAATTCCGACCCGCCCCGGAACTCGATGCCGAGGTTGAATCCGCCCTTGGCCACCGGGAGGAGGATGGACAGCGCCACGGCGACGGCCGCAATCAGGAACCAGATCTTTTTGGCGCTGACAAAGTTGTACGAGCGCTTGCCCGTGTAGAGCTCATTGCCGAACGTGGCAAAATTCGTGGTCATTTACTTGCCCTCCTTGGTCGTGCTCTTGGAGGAACCGGCAAGCTGCTCCTGCTTTTCCGCGAGGCGGCGTTCTGCGATGGTCATCCTGCGCTCAGCTTCGGCGGCTGCTCCGGTGTTCTTGGCGCGCACCACGGCCGGCTTGTCCTCCGGCGTGCGGAGCCTGCCGGCACCACGGTAGAGAGGCACGGCGCCGAGCCGCTTCGGGTCAAGGCCGGAGAACTTATGGCCCTCGCCGAAGAACTTGGTGCGGGCCAGCAGCTGCAGGGTCGGGTGGGTGAACATGAACACGACGATGAGGTCGGCGATGGCCGTCAGGCCCAAGGTGAAGGCAAAACCGCGCACGTTGCCTACGGCCACGAAGTAGAGGACCAGGGCTGCCAGCAGGTTCACTGCCTTCGACGCCAGGACGGTGCGCTTGGCACGCTTCCAGCCGTTCTCCACGGCGGAGACCAGCCCGCGGCCTTCGCGCAATTCATCGCGGATTCGTTCGAAATAGACGATAAAGGAGTCGGCTGTCTGGCCGATGGCCACGATGAGGCCGGCGACGCCGGCAAGTGACAGCCTGTAGTTTTCAGTCCACCCCAGGATGGCAATGGCCAGGTAGGTCAGCGCACCTGCAACCACGAGGGAGAAAATGGTGACAAATCCCAGGGCCCGGTACTGGAAGAGCGAGTAGACCACTACCAGGAGCAGGCCGATCACGCCTGCGAGCAGGCCCATCCGGAGCTGCTCACCGCCCAGTGTCGCGGAAATCTGCTGTTCGCTCTGGATCTCGAAGCTGATGGGGAGCGCGCCGAACCGGAGCTGATCGGACAATGCCTTCGCGGTATCCTCCGTGAATCCGCCTGTGATCTGGGGACGGCCGTCCGTGATCACCGCAAGTGAACGCGGGGCGGAGATGACCTGGTCATCGAGGACGATTGCGAACTGGGCCTTGGGATCGTTGCCTGATTCGCCGCCGGCCGCCACGAAGAACTGGTACAGCCGTTCCGTGACTTCCTTGAACTTGGCGGTGCCGGCCTCATCGAACTGGATGTTTACTGCCCATTCGTTGGTAACAGCACCCTGTGCACCCTGCTGCAGCTGGAAGGAGGAGGACTTGATGTTCGAGCCCTTTACTTCCACCGGACCCAGAATGTACTTGATGGCCGGGGACGTGGCCGTCGCAGGCTCACAGGTCACCAGCGGCTTGGCAGGATCCGAGCGCTCCTGCTTGTCCTGTGACGGGTTGTCGCAGTCCAGGGTCTCAAACTTCTTGTAGACCTCTGGCGTAACCCAGTTGACGTCGCTGCTGTTGGCCGGCGCAGCCGTCGGCTTGGGCAGCTTGTCTTCCGGCGTCTGTGATTCCACGGGTACTGCGGCGCCGGGACCGGCCTGGAGAACCGGCCGGAAGTTCATGTCGGCCGAGGCCTGAATGAGGGCGCGGGTCTCTTTGGAAGGCGTACCCGGGAGGCTTACCACCACATTGCGGCCGGACTGCGTGCTGATTTCAGCTTCCGCCACGCCTGAGCCGTCAACGCGCTGGCGAATGATCGCAACGGCCTGGTTGAGCTGATCCTCATTGATGTCCGAACCGCCTTCGACCTTGGGCGCCAGGATCATCTGGGTTCCGCCTTCAAGGTCAAGTGCGAGCTTGGGTGCCCAGCTGGCCTGGCCGGAAATGGAGCCGCCGGCGAGCACGGCAGTCATGACGGCGAGGATAACGCCGAGCCAGACCAGCACTCTGAGTGCTGAGTTTTTGGGGCCAGTACGTGCCATTGTCGATCTTTCTATTGTTTACGGAGGAGCCGCCGGGGTGAGCTGGGCTCACACACCGGCGGCAGCCCGCGGCCGTCGTTAGTTCTACGTAGCGGGACTTGGCGGAAGCGCCAGGTTAGCTGTCTTTCTTGCCTTCGTCGTTGAGACGCTTCAGTGATTCTTCCGGGGTCTCGTTAACAGTCTCGGCGCGGTCGGCGTCGTGCCCGGTCAGGGAGGAGGCGTCGTCCGGAACGACGGCAGGCTCGTCGTGCGCTGCAACCGGCTCAACGATCTTGGTGACGGCCTGACGGTGCACTGTGGCCAGGTTGCCCGGGGACAGTTCGATGACGACTTTGTTTTCGTCCTCGTCGATGGAAACGATGCGTCCATAAAGGCCGAAGCTGGTCATGACCTCGACGCCCGGAGCGAACTGGGACTGAAGCGATGCCTGCTGCTGCTGGGTCTTCTTGTTGCGGCGGAACATCATGAAGATGAAGAGTCCGAGCATCACGAAGAGCAGGATGGTCATGATGTCGATGCCGCCGCCGGCCTGCGGCTGGGTCTGGGCAGTAATGTGTCCGAACACAGGAAGTTTCCGTTCTGTACTTGCGTAGCTGATTTACAGCAACGTCGGCTTCGTTTCGGCCCACCCGGCAGAAAACCATGCCCAGCCAACGGCGGCCGGAGCCGCCCACAGAAACAAAGACCCGAACGTGCCGAGCGTCATACCAGTCTAAAGGGAAAGTCAGCCGGACGCTGCTATTGCCCGTTGGGCAGCCACTCCGCCACCGGCTCGACGCCGAGGTCTTCCACTTCGAAAAGCGCCAGCGCCTCCTGGCCGAACACCCCTTCCGGAACCGCATAGCCAAGGTGCGTCCAGGCCGGAGCCATGGCGATCCGCCCGCGTGGCGTCCGTCCCAGCAGGCCCTCACGGACAAGGTAGGGCTCAGCCACGGTTTCCACCGTTTCCGGTTCCTCCCCCACCGCAATGGCCAGCGTGGACAGCCCCACCGGGCCGCCGCCGAACTTGGTGATCAGGGCTTCGAGGACGGAGCGGTCCAGCCGGTCCAGGCCCCTTTTGTCCACTTCGTACATGTCCAGCGCGGCCGACGCTGTCCGGGCATCGATTTGCTCGATCCCGTGGACAAGCGCCCAGTCGCGGACACGGCGGAGCAGGCGGTTCGCAATGCGGGGCGTGCCCCGGGACCGGCCCGCTATTTCGCTGAAGCCCGCCGAATTGACCTTGAGGTCCAGCAGTCCGGCCGAACGCCTCAGGACGAGCTCCAGCTCCTCTACGGAGTAGAACTCCAGATGGCCCGTGAACCCGAACCTGTCCCGCAGCGGTCCCGGAAGGAGCCCGGCACGGGTTGTGGCGCCCACGAGCGTAAACGGAGGCAGCTCGAGGGGAATTGCGGTGGCGCCGGCGCCTTTGCCCACCACGATGTCCACACGGAAATCCTCCATGGCCATATACAGCATTTCCTCCGCAGGACGGGACATCCGGTGGATCTCATCCAGGAACAGGACTTCCCCCTCCGACAGCGAGGAAAGGATGGCGGCGAGGTCGCCGGCGTGCTGGATGGCCGGACCACTGCTGATCCGCAGCGGAGCATTCATCTCCGCGGCGATGATCATGGACAACGTGGTCTTGCCGAGGCCGGGCGGGCCGGAGAGCAGGACGTGGTCGGCACTGCGTCCGCGCATCCGCGACGCTTCCAGCACAAGCGACAATTGCTTACGGACACGGTGCTGGCCGACGAAGTCGTGCAGGTTCTTGGGACGGAGGGCCGCCTCGATGACCCTCTCCTCGGGCTCCTCTCCCCCGCCCACCAGGGAGGAATCAGCCACGGCTGCCTACCCGGTTGCCCGCACGCGCGCCGTCCTGGCCCAGCCAGCGCAGCGTGGCGCGCAGGATTTCGGCCACCTGGCCGCCGGCTTCGAGCTCCGGGGAGTCGGAGAGCGCCTTGTCGATGCTGGACGTGGCGTCCTTTTCGGACCAGCCAAGGCTCGTCATTGCCGCCACCACCTGCGGCTTCCACGGCGCGGAAGCGGCGGCTGCGGGCGCTGCCGCTGCACCGGTCCCGTGGGGCACCAGTTTCCCGGCGAGTTCCAGGACAATCCTGCCGGCGACCTTGGGGCCGATCCCCGGGACCTTCGTGAAGGCCTTTCCATCACCGGTGTGCGCAGCCACGCGGATTGCCTCGGGATCATGGACAGCAAGCACGGCCAGGGCCAGCCGCGGTCCGACGCCGCTGACGCTGAGCAGGACATCGAAGACCTCGCGCTCATCGTCGCTGGAGAACCCGAACAGCGTCAGTGAATCCTCACGCACGATCAGGGACGTGAAGAGCTTGCCCTCTTCGCCGGTGCGCAGCCCGCTGAGGGTCTGGGGCGTGGCGTTAACGCTCATGCCGGCGCCGTTGAGGTCGATCACGGCGGAGGACAACCCGACGTGCGCTACGGTTCCGCGGAGAAAACTGATCAAGGCCGGGCTCCTGGGTCTACAGCAAAAAATGCAGCCGGCGCGAAAACCGGCTATCCGAACATATCTACGAATACCCTAGCAAGGGGTCCGGACATTCACCGTGCACGGCGCGCCTTGGCTTCCGCCTCGGCCCACGCGCGCTGGGCCGGGGTCAGCGACTGGCTGCCCGGTCCGGTGGTGGCTATGGCAGCTCCGCTACCGGCCCGCCACGCATGCGTGATGGCCAGCGCCAACGCATCGGCAGCGTCCGCCGGGCGGGGCGGGGCATCCAGGCGGAGGATCTTGGTGACGAGTTTCGTGACGGCGTCCTTATTGGAGGTTCCGCTGCCGGTGACGGCCGCCTTGACCTCCGACGGGGTGTGCAGGGCGACGGGGATGCCGCGCCGGGCGGCGGCGGCAATCACCACGCCGGACGCCTGGGCAACCCCCATCACAGTGCTGACGTTCAGCTGGGAGAACACCCGCTCCACGGCAAGGACGTGGGGTTCGTAGCGGTCCAGCCAGTCGTCGATGGACGTGGCGATCAACAGCAGCCTCTGGTCCAGGCTCTCATCCGGGGACGTTCCCACCACGCCGACTGCCACCATGGTGGCGCGCCGGTTCTTCTCGACGTCCACGACGCCGATGCCGCAACGGGTGAGGCCCGGGTCGACTCCCAATACTCGGAGGGTCAAGGCCGGGCCTCAGTTTCACAGCTGGGCTGCGGGATCACTCGGCTTCCAGTGCGGCCTGCACTTCGTCGCTGAGGTCGGCATTACTGTAGACGTTTTGCACGTCGTCGAGCTCCTCCAGTGCGTCCACCAGCTTCATGAACTTCTTGGCGGCGTCGAGGTCAAGCGGAACCTCCATCGAAGGAACGAACTCAGCCTCGTCGGTGTCGTAGTCGATCCCGGCGTCCTTCAGGGCATCGCGGACGGCCTGGAGATCCTTCGGGTCCGAGTGGATCTCGAAGGTTTCGCCGTTGTCCTTGACTTCCTCGGCACCGGCGTCCAGGACGGCCATCAGGACGTCGTCCTCGCTGAGGCCGTTCTTGGGCAGGGTGACTACGCCCTTGCGGGAGAAGAGGTAGCTGACGGAGCCGGGATCGGCGATGGTGCCGCCATTGCGGGAGATGGCGAGGCGGACCTCGGACGCGGCACGGTTCTTGTTGTCCGTGAGGCACTCGATGAGCAAGGCCGAGCCCTGCGGGCCGCGGCACTCGTACATGATCTCCGTGTAGTCCACGACCTCGCCGGTGAGGCCGGCGCCGCGCTTGATGGCGCGGTCGATGTTGTCAGCGGGGACCGAGGTCTTCTTGGCCTTCGTGACGGCGAGTTCCAGGCTCGGGTTGCCCGCGAGGTCCGGGCCGCCCATCCGGGCTGCGACTTCGATGTTCTTGATCAGTTTGGCGAACGACTTTGCCCGGCGGCTATCAAGGATGGCCTTCTTGTGCTTGGTCGTCGCCCATTTGGAGTGGCCTGACATGCTTTACGCTTCTCCTCTGATCATTCGAATAAACAGTTCATGCACGCGCTTCTCCCCCGTCACTTCCGGGTGGAAGGAGGTGGCCAGCAGGTGGCCTGAACGCACTGCAACAATTCTAGCCGTCCCCTGCAGCGCGGCCGCATGCGAAGCATGCGCCGGATCCGCCGGCTCCACCTGCGCCAGGACCTCCACGCCGGGGCCCACGCGCTCCACCCAGGGGCCGCGGATGAACACCGCGTGCACCGGGGCGACACCGGAACCGGTGTCACTGAAGCCGAGTCCCTTGAACTCCAGGTCGATTTCGAAGGACTCCCGCTGCCGGCCGAAGGCGTTGCGGCGGACGGTGATGTCCAGTCCGCCGAACGTCTGCTGGGGATTGCCGGCCAAGTCCGTGGCGGGGTCCGCGATCTCGTCGGCGAGCAGGATCATGCCAGCGCACGAGCCGTACACGGGCAGTCCTTCGGCGATGAGCTTCCGCAAGGGGTCCGCGAGCTCGAAGGCCCTGGCCAGCTTGTCGATCGCGGTTGATTCGCCGCCGGGAATGATCAGGCCGTCGATGCCGTCAAGTTCGGACGGGCGCCTGATCCCGATGCCGGTGGCGCCGGTTGCTTCTGCGGCGCGCAGGTGCTCCCGGAAGTCGCCCTGGAGGGCCAGGACACCGATTCGCAGGCCCGCACCCGCGCGGGAATAGTCCGTGGAAGGGGGGTTGGTCATCCCATCAGCATAGTGGCCCCCGCGGCCGGAGGCTTGCCGGAACAGGCTGGCCGGCCCGCTTCCATGCCTCGACTGGGATATATTACAGAGCATGCTTTACATCAGCGTTCCGCTCGGCAAGCTCGTCCGCCGGGTCTCCCGGCTCAGGGGCGGAGGCTCTGCCCTCCCCGGCCTTGTGGTGGAGAAAATCGACCCGGGATTCATGCAGCGGACACTGTCCACGCTCCCGTTGGGCGTCGCCGTCGTCAGCGGAACGAACGGCAAGACGACCACTACCAAAATGGTGGTGGAACTGCTGGAGAGCCAGGGGCTGAAGGTCTTTACGAACCGCACCGGAAGCAACTTCACCCGCGGCGTGGCTGCGGCTTTGCTGGGCGACGTCGACTGGCGGGGCCGGCTGAAAGCGGACATCGCTGTGCTGGAGCTGGATGAGGCGCACGCCGTCCACTTCGTCAACAGGGTTCCGCCGCGCTACAGCCTGCTGCTCAACGTCCTTCGCGACCAGCTGGACCGCTTCGGCGAGATCGACAAGACCGCCCAGCTCCTGCAGCACATCGCTTCAAAAACCACCGGAACTGTGGTCCTGAACCGCGAGGACCCCCGCGTCGCCCGGATCGCCGACACCCTGGACGGACCGGAGGTCCGCTATTTCGGGCTCGACGATTCCTTGCTCAGCACGTTCCCGAACGACGACGACCTGCGCGCCGGCCCCGGCAGCCCGCTGCCGGCAATGCCCGAAAAGCCGCACGCCGACGTCGTGCTTCGCCGGGTAGGGACGGACGACGCCGATTTTGAGTACGACGGCGCCACGGTCACCACCGGGATGAAGCTCCGGGGGGTCTACAACATCTTCAACGCGGCCGCCGCGCTTGCGCTGGCCCGATGCATCGCCGGAAACGGCGCCACCCCGACGGATCATGACGGCCTGCTCAAGGCCCTGTCACAGGTTGCGCCCGCCTTCGGCCGGGGGGAAAGCCTGGTGGTCGACGGCCTGCCCCTGGACCTGGTGCTGGTCAAGAACCCCAGCGGTTTCCGCCTGGGCCTGAAGTCCTTCCCGGCCGGAGGCTACGCCACGATGGTGGCCATCAACGACAACTATGCTGATGGCCGCGACATGTCCTGGCTTTGGGACGTGGAGTTCGACTCGCTGCGTGAAGGCGGCGTGGACCAGTTGACCGGCTCCCGGGCCTACGACATGGCCCTGCGGCTGCAATACGACGACGTTGCGGTCGGTGCCGTCAATCCGGAGATCGCGCCTGCCCTCGCCGCCTTTATCCAAGGTGCGAAAGGCAAACCCAAACGCATCTTCTGCACGTACACCGCAATGCTGGCCATCCGCCGCGAGCTCTCCAAAATCACTACCGTGGAGGTGGTCTCATGAGCAAGGGAACCATCCGTGTCCTGCAGCTGTACCCGCGCGACATGAACATCTACGGCGACTGGGGCAACGCGCTGGTACTCCAGCAGCGCCTGCGCTGGCACGGCTACACCCCGGAACTCCTCGAATACAACGTCGGCGACGAATTCCCTGCCGGCGTCGACCTGATCGTGGGCGGAGGCGGCCAGGACAGCGGCCAGCTGGTCATCCAGGACGACCTGCTCTCCCGCGAATCGACGCTGAAGGAACTGGCCGAAGCCGGGACGCCCATGCTGCTCATTTGCGGGATGTACCAGCTCTTCGGAAAGTTCTTCAAAACCCGCACGGGATCGGTCATTCCCGGCATCGGCGTGTTGGATGTGGAAACCCACGGAACCGACGAACGCCTGATCGGGAACGTTACGGTGTCTTCTCCCGAGTTCGGCGACGTCCTCGGCTACGAAAACCACAGCGGACAGACGACGCTCGGCCCCGGAGTGCGGCCCCTTGGCAGTACCCCCAAGGGCATCGGCAATAACAGCAAGGACGGTCAGGAAGGGGCGCGTTACCGGAACATCGTGGCCAGCTACCTCCACGGCTCGCTCCTGCCGAAAAACCCTGCCATTGCCGACTTCCTGATCCGCACCGCCGTCGAACGCAAATACGGCAGCTTCACGCCGGGTGCGCCGGATGACCGCTACGCCGTGATGGCGCGTGAACACGCCGCACGGCGGCCACGCTAGGGGTGCCGGCCGGTTCGCGTCCGCCTGCCTTTCCGCCCCGAACGCCGGTGACGCTTTGTGACCGGCAGCAAACCGGTCCGTGGGAAACTGGTCCCATGGACACCGCAGCTGCCAGCTTCCCGGAACACCTCCGCAATCCGTCCCATCCCCGCGATCCAGGGGACGCGTGGGTCGAAGGCGCAATGGGCAAGTTCTGGGGCCGCTTCGGATCGGCAGGCCTCCTGGTGCAGGATCCCGCCAAAGGCATCCTGCTGCAGCACCGGGCCACCTGGAGCCACCACGGCGGCACCTGGGGTCTGCCCGGCGGGGCACTGCACCAGGGCGAAGACGCCATTACGGGCGCCCTGCGCGAAGCCCACGAAGAAGCGGCCGTGCCACCGGACAACGTCCGCGTCCTCTTCACGTCCGTGTTCGATGTCGGATACTGGTCGTACACCACCGTGGCGGTGCGCGTGGTGGAATCCTT
The DNA here is from genome assembly GCF_000196235.1 of Arthrobacter sp. FB24. Taxonomy (NCBI): domain Bacteria; kingdom Bacillati; phylum Actinomycetota; class Actinomycetes; order Micrococcales; family Micrococcaceae; genus Arthrobacter; species Arthrobacter sp. FB24. Next base: position 2,597,572 of record NC_008541.1, read on the forward strand.
CGAACCGGCTATCAACGATCCGGAGAGCATCGAGCTGAAGTGGGTCCCGGCCGGTTCCGTTGAAGACAGGGAACTCCACCCGGCGTTCGCCTCGGCCTGGCCTCAGCTGTGGCGCCGGCTGGCGCACCCTTAGTGATCCGCTGACTGATTCTCTGCCTGGTACCCTGAATGGTTTCTCTGACGGCGTAGCACTGGCCGGAGTAGTGGCGCGGGCATAGCCGTTGACATAGGTAGGCACCATGTCAGGAGGCACACCATGGCGGCAGCCAGCAGCGGGATCAACGGAGCCGACACTATTGAAGACCCGCTGGATTCCTATTCCGCAACAGTCATCCGCGTCGCGGAAACCGTCACCCCGCACGTAGCCGCCGTCGAAATGGCCGGCACGGGCCGCAACGGCGGATACCGGGTTGGCGCGGGGTCGGCCGTCCTGTTCACCTCCGACGGCTACCTGGTGACCAACGCGCATGTGGTGGGCTCCGCGGGAAAGGGGCACGCGGTGTTTGCCGACGGCACCCGGACGGCTGTTGAAGTGGTGGGTGCCGATCCCCTGTCCGACCTCGCTGTTGTCCACGGCAAAGCACCCATGGTCCGGCCGGCCGAATTCGGCGACGCCGAACTCCTCAAGGTCGGGCAGCTGGTGATCGCTGTCGGTAATCCGCTGGGACTCTCGGGCTCCGTGACCGCAGGGGTGGTCAGCGGCCTCGGCCGTTCCATCCCGGTGTGGTCGGGACGCAACCGGCGCGTGATCGAGGACGTCATCCAGACCGACGCCGCGCTTAATCCCGGCAACTCCGGAGGGGCCCTGGCCGACGCACGGGGCAGGATCGTGGGCATTAACACGGCGGTCGCAGGAGCGGGACTGGGTTTGGCGATTCCTATCAACGCGACGTCACGCCGGATTATCGCCTCCCTCCTCTCCGACGGGCGGGTCCGGCGCGCTTACCTGGGACTCGTGAACACTCCCGTTCAACTTCCGGTCAGCTCGGTGGTCCGCACCGGCCACCGGGATGGGCTGCTGGTTGTCGAAGTGCTTCCCGGATCACCTGCCGAACGGGCGGGCCTCCGCGCCGGGGACGTGCTGTTGAGCGTGGGGCGGAAATCCGTTTCGAACGCGGAAAGCCTCCAGAAGCTGCTGTTCTCGGAGGCCATCGGGGCACCATTGGACATTTCGGCGCTCCGCGATGGAAAAGAATTCCACGTTGTGGCCGTACCGGAGGAAATGAGCGCCCCGTAACATTACGGGTGATTGACGACCCCGCCCGAGCCGAATGGGCCGTGCGGCGCGCAAACACATCAGGGGCGCGTTGAAAACGTGTCCCAAGTCGACGATATCGCAGTTTCGAAAGTAATAAACCCCTGCTCCTATTCGGGTCCCGGCCGTCGCGCTATCGTTGTTCGTGAACACACCCTCCACCCACATGGACGTGGCGGACCGGTGTTGTTCCGGCACTACAGGCCGGCCACCGGACACCGTTACCGGAGCCGGGATTGTGGATATTGGGGTAGGCACGGGGGGTGCCCTCATATCGTTATCCGTGCGATTCACTTCACGCACCGTGGGGCACGGAGGTTCCCAAAAGCGGCAGGGGCTCTGCGCCACCGCTTTGAATCCGGCCACTGCAAAAATGGGGCATTGCGCCGATTCACGGAGCGCATATCCGCGAAAATTTGGGGCCACTAACCGCAGGCAAACGTCCGACTGGAATCGTATATCCGGCGCGGCCGGCAGCATGGCACGCTGGAACCCACACTGATCCACGACGGGTGATTCCAGCTGCCCGGGACAGCCTGCGGCCTATACCTGGGAATGAACCACAAGATAGGAAGATCTCATGAAGAGGTCAATGGGATTGCTCGCATCCACCCTGCTGGCCGCAGGACTTGGTATCGGGGGGACGGCAATGGCTGCCGGACCTGCCGCAGCGGATACGGGACTGCAGTCCGTCACGATTTCGGCTGAGAACTACCAGAGCTACACGGACCACAAGAGGGACGATGACAAGCGGGACTGGCGTCATGACCGCAGGTGGTGTGAGCGGAACGGCTACTGGCACCACCACAGGGGTGACAGGGACCATAGGGGTGGCTGGCACTTCCACAGCTACTGTGACGACGACCATCGGCGCGGCCGCCACTAGGTTGCCAACCGTCGCCTGACCGACCGGTCCTGGGCGACAAGGAGGGGCATCGCTTCCGGCGGTGCCCCTCCTCCGCCATTCATCGCTCCGTTCGCCGCGGCAACGCCTTCCCGCGCAACCGATCCAATGCCAGAGTCAGTACATGGACACCTGGGAACGAGAGGCCGCCGGCGTCATCAGTTTTCCCTCCGGCCGGCGCATCCGCGGCCGTGCACTGCGGCGTCCGCTCCCGGCGGGTCCGTTACCCGATTTCGCCGTCTACTTGCTCGGCAACCGGCCGGCTCCAACGGCATGGGAACAGCGGTGGGTGCGCTGGCCGGACTTCTGGCTGCCGGCAAACACAAATGACGCCATGGATGCCCTGCGGGAGGCCTGGGACCGGGCAGAATCGGAGCGAGTTGAAATCGCCTGCCTGGGCGGCCACGGCAGGACGGGCACGGCCCTTGCCTGCATCGCCGTTATGGACGGCGTTCCCCCGGAAAAGGCAGTATCTTTCGTCCGGGATCACTACGGTCCGGCCGTGGAAACACCCTGGCAGGACTGGTACGTCAGGCATGTTGCCGGCCGGATCAAGTGACCCGCTGCCCGTTTCACAGATCCGACGCCGCCGTCGTCACCGCTCCCCGGAAATGAGCAGTTCCCGGGCACCCGCCGCGGCGGCTCCCATGGATTCCACCACCGTCCGGGTCCTCAACCGCGTGGCAGCGTCCGCTTCGGCGCCGGCGCACGGTCCCTGCGGCGCATCGGCAGCCACGGAACACCAGCGGTAAGGGTCGCGGACGATCACCGACGGCACCCACGCCAGGTCCGATGCCTGCCATTTTCCGGCTGCATCCTGGCTGAACTGCGCCCGTACCAGCAGCCCCTCGTTGTTCACCACATACCAGGGGGACAGTTCGGTGATGCCGTTGCCCAGCCCGTAAACGATCCACGTGCCTTTGTAGTTTTCAATGGGCAGCACGGAGTGTGTGTGGTGGCCATAAATCATCGTGAACTCGCCGCTGTCAACCAGGGCATGGGCCGTGTCCTGCTGCTGGGCGTTCGGGACGCTGGCATATTCGTCACCGGCGTGCATGACTCCAAGGACGATGTCCGCACCGAGCGCCCTGGCCTTCTTCGCTTTGGCAATCATGGCCGGCGCATCAAGCATGTCCACCTGCCAGGCCTGCTCGGGGTACTGGCCGTTCAGGCCGTAGGCAGCTTCGATCACCGCTATCCTGGCGGCATCGGTCTGCAGGATCAGGATGCCCTGCGAATCGGCCTCGGTCCGGTAGGAGCCCGTGTGTTGCAGGCCGGCGGCATCCAGCGCGTCGAGGGTCCGGACGAGGCCGCTGGTCCCTTGGTCGATGGTGTGGTTGCTGGCTGTGGTACAGGCCTGGTAGCCAACGTCCTTCGACGCCGTGACGATCTGCGGCGGCACGTTGAACGAGGGATAGGCCGAGAAGGGACCCCCCGGTTCGGCGACCGGAGTCTCCTGGTGGCAGATGGCGAGGTCGCTTGCCCCGATGTACTCCCGCTGGCCTTCGAGCAACGGGGTGAAGTCCAACCCGGGTTTTCCGAGCGCCGCAGCGTCGGCACGTGCCTGGTCCCACAACTGGGCATGCACCAGCATGTCTCCGGTCACCAGAACGGACACGCAGCGGACCGCAGCGCACACCGGGCCCTTGCCCGGGGTCGGCTCCGGGGAAGGGGCCGGCACCTCCGGTGCAGCTGAAGACGGCGGTGCGGAGGCCGCCGTCGTGCTCGCCGCTTCGGCTGAACGCTGCCCGGCGCCTTGTTCAGCCAAGACACCGCACGACGACAGGCTCAGCAGCAGGGCGGCAGCGGCCAACGCCGCGACTCCCCGGCCCGCGGTTGATTTTCGGTAGCATCCTGGCGACTCCCCCATGGGCGCCATCCTATGGCGGGCCGTCCCGGAATCCCGAATAATCACCATTGAGAACCGCCCGGTTACATGAAAGGGTTGCTTCATGACCAACCCCCTCCTGAGCCCCAGCCCTTTGCCATTCGGGCTGCCCCCGTTTGCCGAAATCGAAGAGTCCCACTATTCCGAGGCAGTCCGTGCAGGCCTTGCCGGGCACTTGGCTGAGATCCGGACAATCGTAGGCAATCCGGAACCGGCAACTTTCGAAAACACCGTGCTGGCCATGGAGCGTTCCGGGCAGCTCCTCCAGCGCGCCGCCGCGGCGTTCTACACTCTGGTTTCTGCCGATGCCTCGGACGGCATCCGCGTCCTCGAGACTGAACTGTCCCCGGAGTTTTCCGCACATCAGGACGCCATCTACATGAACCGGGGGCTGTTTGACCGCTTCGCCGCCGTGGACACCACCGGACTCGACGAAGAATCCGCCCGGCTCGTGGAGGAGTACCTCAAGGAGTTCCGCCAGTCGGGCATCCAGCTGGACGACGCCGGGCAGGAACGGCTCAGGACAGTGAACGCAGAGTTGTCCCGGCTCGGCACTGAATTCGGTCAGCGCACCAAGGAGGCCATGAAGTCCTCTGCGCTGCTTCTTGACGACGCCGCGGAACTGTCAGGGCTGCCGGCGGACGACGTCGCCAGTGCCGCCGAAGCAGCCCGCGCGGCCGGGCACGACGGAAAATTTCTGCTCACGCTCATCCAGCCCAGCAACCAGCCCGCCATGGCGTCCCTGGAAAACCGCGACGTCCGGCGCCGCCTCTACCAGGCGTCCATCAGCCGGGGAAGCAGCGGGGGTAGCCTCGATGTCCTGGAGCTGGTGCAGTCCATGGTTGCGCTTCGCGCCGAGAAGGCCCGGCTGCTGGGGTTCGCCAACTACGCCGAGCTCACCGTGGACCGGCAGACCGCACCCGATTTCGAAGCTGTGCAGACCATGATGAACCGGCTGGCGCCTGCCGCCGTCCGGAACGCCGACGCCGAAGCGGCCGCCCTGGCAGAGGTGGCGGGCCATCCGCTCGAGGCCTGGGACTGGGCGTACTATTCCGCGAAGGTGCGGCGGGAGCGTTACAGCGTCGACGAGCAGGCGCTGCGACCCTACTTCGAACTGGACCGGGTCCTTCGCGACGGTGTCTTCTTCGCCGCCACGGCCCTGTACGGTGTCACCTTCCACGAGCGGCCCGACCTCCAGGGCTACCACCCCGACGTCCGGGCCTGGGAAGTCCGCAACGAGGACGGATCAGAACTGGGGCTGTTCCTGGGTGACTACTACTCCCGTGAGTCCAAACGCGGCGGTGCCTGGATGAACTCGCTGGTGGATCAGTCCGCGCTGCTGGGTACCAAACCGGTGGTGATCAACAACCTGAACATTTCCAAGCCTCCGGCCGGAGAGCCCACGCTGCTGACGCTGGATGAACTCCGGACCGCGTTCCACGAGTTCGGCCATGCCCTGCACGGACTGTTTTCCAACGTGACCTTCCCGCGGTTCTCCGGGACCGCAGTTCCGCGCGATTTTGTGGAGTACCCCTCCCAGGTCAACGAAATGTGGATCATGTGGCCCGAGGTGCTGGCCAATTATGCCCGCCACCATGTGACCGGCGAGCCCCTTGCCCAGGACATCGTGGACAAGCTCAACGAGTCGCAGCTGTGGGGCGAAGGCTTCGGCACCACTGAGTACCTGGGCGCGGCGCTCCTGGACCTCGCCTGGCATGTACTGGACGAATCCGGGGTTCCGGCGGATGTCCTGGCGTTCGAAGCCAAGGCCCTCGCAGCGGCCGGGGTGGCACACAGCCTGATTCCGCCGCGGTACCGGACGGGCTATTTCCAGCACATCTTCGCGGGCGACGGCTATGCTGCCGGCTACTACTCGTACATCTGGAGTGAGGTGCTTGATGCGGACACCGTGGAGTGGTTCAAGGAAAACGGCGGGCTCAGCCGGGCCAACGGCGACTTCTTCCGGAACGAACTACTGTCCCGGGGCAACAGCCGCGAACCGCTGGATTCATTCCGTGCCTTCCGGGGCCGCGACGCCAGGCTGGAGCCGCTGCTGAAACGCCGCGGCCTGGAGTAATCTCCCCTCCCCTCACGGACGACGGCGGCGGGTCACCTTGCCAGGTGACCCGCCGCCGTCGTACTGCTGTGAAGCTGTTACCAGCCGCGCTCGGCGAGGCGGTGCGGCTGGGGGATTTCGTCGACGTTGATGCCGACCATGGCTTCGCCCAGGCCGCGGGATGCCTTGGCGATGACGTCGGGGTCATCGAAGAAGGTGGTGGCCTTCACGACGGCGGCGGCACGCTGGGCCGGGTTGCCGGACTTGAAGATACCCGAGCCGACGAACACGCCGTCAGCTCCGAGCTGCATCATCATCGCGGCGTCGGCCGGCGTGGCGATACCGCCGGCGGTGAACAGGACCACCGGGAGCTTGCCGGCGGCAGCAACTTCCTTGACCAGTTCGTACGGGGCCTGCAGTTCCTTGGCCGCGACGTAGAGCTCGTCCTCGGGCAGGGCGGCAAGCTTGGCGATCTCGGAACGGATCTGGCGCATGTGGCCGGTGGCGTTGGAGACATCGCCCGTACCGGCTTCGCCCTTGGACCGGATCATGGCTGCACCCTCGTTGATGCGGCGCAGCGCCTCGCCGAGGTTGGTGGCGCCACAGACGAAGGGAACCTTGAAGTTCCACTTGTCGATGTGGTTAACGTAGTCGGCCGGGGTCAGGACCTCGGACTCGTCGATGTAGTCCACGCCGAGGGACTGCAGGACCTGGGCTTCGACGAAGTGGCCGATCCGGGCCTTGGCCATGACCGGCACGGACACGGCTTCGATGATCTTGTCGATCATGTCCGGATCGGACATGCGGGACACGCCGCCCTGGGCCCGGATGTCGGCCGGAACGCGTTCCAGCGCCATCACGGCCACGGCACCGGCGTCTTCGGCGATGCGGGCCTGTTCGACGTTGACGACGTCCATAATGACGCCGCCCTTGAGCATCTCGGCCATGCCGCGCTTGACGCGGTTGCTGCCCGTGACGCTGTTGGCGGACGAGCCGGCTTCGCTGCTTACATCAGGTGTAGACACAAAAACCCCTATGGGTAGCTAGATGTTACGTAGATCCGGTCTCTCGGTTCCGGCGCAGGCGGCAGCATAGGCGGGATAAGCCACGCCGCGCGCACACCGGATTACCGGATCCAATGACCAGGTACAGCTAATACTAGTCCCACGCTGCGACCCAGCTGAATTCGGGTTACCCCGGCAGTCCCGTCTCTTCCAGCGACTGCCGGTGCACGGTGGCAATCCGCTGGATCACGGTGACCAGGCTGGCGGCGGCCAGGAGGATAAGCGTCACCAGGAGGACCACGCTGGGAAGGCCGATCCCGGTGAATCCGGTGACCACGAGCACCGACACCAGCCGTTCGGCGCGCTCGGCAATGCCCACGTTAGCGTGGAAGCCCAGGGCTTCGGCCTTCGCCCGCGCATAGGAGACCACCATGCCAAGCACCAGGCATACGACGGCGGCGACTGCGATCGCGCGGTCCGCGCCTCCCGTGAAATACCAGATGGCAACTCCGGCGAACAGGGCGCCGTCGGCGACCCTGTCCAGGGTGGAATCCAGGAAGTTGCCCCAACGGCCGCCGCGCTCCTGCATCCGGGCCATGATGCCGTCGAGAACGTCCGAGAAGATGAAGGCTGTTATGAAGAGCGTTCCCCACCAAAGCTCGCCCAGCGGGTAGAAGACCAGCGCGCCCACCACGACTCCCGCCGTGCCCACGATGGTGATGGCGTCCGGTGAAACACCAATCTTCAGAAGCCAGCGGGCAAGCGGTGAAAACAGGGCGGTGAAGAACCCGCGGGCATGCCGGTTAAGCATGTTCGTCCTGCGGCCACGCCTCGGCAACCTGCTGGCGGACCTCGCCCAGCGTCTGCGTGATCGCTTTTGTCTGGGCGATGATGGGGAAGAAGTTGCCGTCCCCTCCCCACCGCGGGACCACGTGCTGGTGCAGGTGTCCGGCTATTCCGGCCCCGCCCACCACGCCCTGGTTCATTCCAAGATTGAAGCCACCGGGGTTGGACACCTTCCGCAGGACCCGCATGGACGTCTGCGTCAGTGCCGCGAATTCCGCTGTTTCCTCCACGGTCAGGTCCGTGTAATCCGGAATGTGGCGGTAAGGGCAGATCAGCAGGTGGCCCGGGTTGTACGGAAAGAGGTTCAGCACCACGTAGGCGGTGCGTCCGCGGTAAACAATCAGCGAATCCTCGTCGCTGCGGGCAGGGGCCACACAGAACGGACAGTCATCCTTGTTCTTGAACTGGTGCTGCCCGCCCTTGATGTAGGCCATGCGGTGCGGAGTCCACAGGCGCTGGAAAGCGTCCGGGACTCCGGCCAGGCCGAACTCATCGGTCACCTCGCCGTCGCCCGGATATCCCCCGCCAGCGCCTGTGTTCTCCTGCACGTCGCCTGCCATTCCGCTTTCGCTAGCTGGTCCGGTTGCGGACGGCTTCGACAATCCTCTGGACCGCCTCGGCGACCGGCACGCCGTTGTCCTGGCTGCCGTCGCGGAACCGGAAGGACACTGCTCCGGCCTCGGCATCCTCGCCGCCGGCAATCAGGACAAACGGAATCTTGTCCTTGCTGGCGGTCCGGATCTTCTTCGGGAAGCGGTCGGAGGAGATGTCCACCTCGGCCCGGATGCCTACGGCCTTGAGCTGATCCACGACGTCGAACATGTAGTCGTTGAAAGCTTCCGCCACGGGGATGCCAACAACTTGTACGGGCGCCAGCCACGCCGGGAAGGCGCCGGCATAGTGTTCCGTCAGCACGCCCATGAACCGTTCCACGGAACCGAACAGGGCGCGGTGGATCATCACCGGACGCTGGCGCGTGCCGTCGGCGGCCTGGAATTCGAGCTCGAAGCGCTCAGGCAGGTTGAAGTCCAGCTGGATGGTTGACATTTGCCAGGTCCGGCCGAGCGCATCTTTTGCCTGGACGGAGATCTTGGGGCCGTAGAACGCAGCTCCGCCCGGATCCGGGATGAGCTCCAGGCCGGACGCTTCAGCCACCTCGGCCAGGGTGCGGGTGGCTTCATCCCAGGTGGCGTCGTCTCCCACGAACTTGTCTTCGTTCTTGGTGGAGAGTTCCAGGTAGAAGTCGTCAAGGCCGTAGTCCTTGAGCAGGCCCAGTACGAAGTTCAGCGTGGTGGTGAGCTCGTCCTTCATCTGCTCGCGGGTGCAGTAGATGTGGGCGTCGTCCTGTGTCATGCCGCGCACGCGGGTCAGGCCGTGCACCACACCCGACTTTTCGTAGCGGTACACCGAACCGAATTCGAAGAGCCGCAGGGGCAGTTCCCGGTACGACCGTCCGCGTGAGCGGAAGATCAGGTTGTGCATGGGGCAGTTCATCGGCTTCAGGTAATAGTCCTGGCCGGGCTTGCGCACGGTGCCGTCCTCGTTCAGTTCCGCGTCGATGTGCATCGCCGGGAACATGCCTTCCTTGTACCAGTCCAGGTGGCCCGAGACTTCGTAGAGGTGCCCCTTGGTGATGTGCGGGGTGTAGACGAAGTCGTAGCCGGCATCAACGTGGCGCTGGCGGGAGTAGTCCTCCATGGCCTTGCGGATGATGCCGCCCTTGGGGTGGAACACCGGAAGGCCGGAGCCAAGCTCGTCCGGGAAGGAGAACAGGTCCAGTTCGGCGCCGAGTTTGCGGTGGTCGCGGCGTTCGGCTTCGGCGATGCGTTCCTGGTAGGCCTTGAGGGCGTCCTTGGTGGGCCAGGCGGTCCCGTAGATGCGCTGCAGCTGCTGGTTGTTCTGGTTGCCCAGCCAGTAAGCGGCTGAAGACCGGGTCAGGGCGAACGCGTTGGAGATGAGCTTGGTGTTGGGCAGGTGGGGTCCGCGGCAGAGGTCGCACCAGACGCTGTCCCCGCTCTTGCGGTCCACATTGTCGTAGATGGTGATGTCACCCGCGCCCACCTCGACGTTGACGCCTTCCCCGGCGTCGGCGGCGTTGTTCTTCTTGCCCAGGAGTTCGAGCTTGTAGGGCTCGTTCTTCATGGCTTCGCGTGCCTCGTCCTCGGACACCACGCGACGGACGAACTTTTGGTTCTGGTTGATGATTTTGAGCATCATCTTTTCCAGGGCCTTCAGGTCTTCCGGGGTGAACGGCTCGGCGACGTCGAAGTCGAAGTAGAACCCGTCCGTGATGTACGGGCCGATGCCGAGCTTGGCGTCGGGACGCAACTGCTGCACGGCCTGGGCCATCACGTGCGCGGTCGAGTGCCGGAGGACATTGAGCCCGTCCGGCGAATCGATGGTGACGCCTTCGATGTCCGCACCCTCAGGGAGCGGCTGGTCGAGGTCTTTCAGTTCGCCGTTTACTCGGGCAACCACAACGTCGCGGCGCTCAAAGAAGAGTTCCGCGCCGGTGGTCCCGGTAGTCACCTTGGTCTCTTCGCCGTCGACGATGAGGGTGATCTGCTGGGCATCTGACACGGGTGTCTCCTATTCAAAGTTAAGGCTTCGTAGCTTGTGGCGTACGGGGACCACAGCCAGCCTCGTCCATGCTATCGGTTGAGAGATAGGCCGACCAAAGCGGCGCGTCCGGCCCAAGCGCCTGACCTCTTTCCGGGTGGAGCTCAGCTGCCGAGTCCCGTGATAGCCAGGTTGCGGCTGATTCCGTCCAGCGGCCCCTGCAACTGGAGGGCCGGATCCCAGGGGTCAGCGGATTGTTTTTCCGGGTACGGGAGGGTCTCGGTGCGGCTCAGGTCCCACGCCATGGTGGCGCTGATGCTGATCCCCCGCGGCCCGGTCCTGCGGGTGTTGCCCCGGATCAGGAGCAGCCGGGTGCCGAACAGCAACGGGCCGGCCAGCTCCTGTGCCTCATGGAAGAACACCGAGTCCACGCAACCGGTGCCGTCGTCGATGCTGATGAAAACCACCCGGCGCCCTCCGCGCATCGGGGGTGTCTGCGTGGCGATCCGGACTCCGGCCACCAGTACTTCAGTGCCGTTTCTGAGCCCCAGGAGCTTGTCCGCCGTGGTGACTCCCAGCTTGTCGAGCAGGGGCCGGTGGCTGGTCATCAGGTGTTCACTGACATCCACGGCCATAAGGTCAAGCTCGGCCCTGACGTTATCGATCATGCTCGGAGCAGGCAGTTCGGCCTTCAGGTTCCTGAGTTCAACATCGCCCAAGGGCAGGGACAGCTGGCCCTCGATGACGTCAACGCCCTTTTTGGAAGGACGGTTCTGGAGGGCCTGCAGGTGCTGGACGAGGTCAGCCCGGTTGGCGGCTCCGCCGGATTCGCGGTGCAGGGTATCGAAGGCTCCCAGCTGGGCAAGCCGCTTGATGCTGGGTTTACTCAGCCTGGAGCGGGCACGCAGGTCTGCCAGCGAGTCGTAGGGCTGCCCTGCCACGATCCTTTTGAGTTCAGCCCCCGAGAGCCCGTAGATGCCGTTCAGGCTTAACCGGATGCCCAGCTTGCCGCGGTCCGGACCAGATCCGACCCGTTCCACACGGTACTCAGCGTGGCTCCGGTTGATGTCCAGGGGCAGGATGGGGATCCCCAGCCGCCGCGCTTCGGCCACCAGGAGCCGTTTGGGGTACATGCCGGGATCGTGTTCCCATAGCCCGGCCAGGAAAGCCTCCGGGTGGTGGGCCTTCAGCCAGGCGGACTGATAGGTGGGCACGGCGAAGGCTGCCCCGTGTGCCTTGCAGAAGCCAAAGCTGCCAAAGGCCTTCAGCGTTCCCCAGACCTTATCCACGACCTCGGGGGTGTAACCCCGTGCCCGGGCTTCCTTGCGGAAGAATTCCTCCACCTTGGGTTCCAGGAGTTCGTTCCCCAGGGCGCGGCGGAATTCGTCAGCCCGGGCCAGCCCGCATTTTGTCATGACATCGAAGGTCTTCAGGATTTGTTCATGGAACACCGTCACGCCATGGGTTTCCTGGAGCACGGGCTTGAGGTCCGGATGCGGATAGACCTCCGGCGCAAAACCGTGGCGGTGTTCCAGGAAGGGACGCACCATGTCCGACTTCATGGGCCCCGGGCGGAACAGCGAAATGTCGATGATGAGGTCGTTGAATTCACGCGGGGCCATCTTGCCGATCAGTTCCCGCTGCCCGGGGGATTCTATCTGGAAGCAACCCAGGGTGTGCGTGCTCCGGATCAGCTCGTAGGTTGGTTCGTCATCCAGTGGCACCGCGTTAAGGTCAATGCGGCCGTCAGCCGCGATGTAGTCCGGGCCCGTTCCGTCCGGGCCGGGTCGATGGGCGCCGGCTGCCACTACCTCGGCCTTGGTGGGATGCAGCCTGATAACTTCCCGGACAGCAAAGGCCATGGCGCTCTGCATCCGGACGCCGAGGACGTCCAGCTTGAGCATGCCCATCGGGTCCATGTCGTGCTTGTCGAACTGGCTCATGGGCAGGCCAAGTCCGCTGGGCTGGACGGGTGTCCTGTCCAGCAGGGTGGCATCGCCGAGGATCACCCCGCAAGGGTGCATCGAGATGTGCCTCGGCAGGCGGTCCAGCCTCTCGGTTAAGTCAACTAGCAGGTCCAGTTGCTGGTTTTCCGCGAAATCCCGCTGTTCCACCCTGCCCGCGAACTCTTTGAGCTCTGGCTTTTCCACCAGGGCTTCACGGAAGTTCCTTGCAGAGAAGCGCCAAAGCTGCTTGGCGATCTCGCCGATGTCGCCGTCGTCCATGCCAAGCGCCATACCGGCGTCACGGACCGCACCGCGAGCGCGGTAGCCGTTCTGCATGCTCATGAGCGTGACGCGTTCCGCTCCGAAGCGGTCAAAGATCCGCCGGTAGACATTGTGCCTTTCGGCACTTTCGACGTCGATGTCGATGTCCGGAAGCGTGGCCCTGTCACGGGAAAGGAACCGCTCGAAGATGAGGTCGTGCTGCAGGGGATTCACCTGGCTGACATCAATGAGGTAGTTCACCAGGCTGGAGGCGCCGGATCCCCTGGCCGCTGCCCTGACTCCCATGTCCAGGATCATCCGGGAAACTTCGGCCACGGTCAGGAAGTAGGAGGCAAATCCCAGATTGGCGATGATCCGCAGTTCGTGTTCCAGCCGTGCCCGCATTTCCGCCTCGGGCTTCCCTGATATCCCCGGGAACCGGCGTCCGATGCCCGCCTCGCAGCGCAGGGTCAGCTCAACCAGGGGGTCGCCCGCAATGCCGATGACGGACGCCTCAGGAACAACCGGCCGCTTCCATCCCATATCAGTGACGGGATCCATCCGGCAGCGGTCCGCGAGCGCCTCGGTCTGGCCCAACAGCCTCGTGAGGTCAGTGGCGCCGTAGCCGGCGGCATGGATGATTTCCTGCCCGAGTTCGAGCATTTGGGCGGATGTTTTCAGCCACCCCCTTCCATTGGGCTGCAGCAACGGCTCCGCTGTCAGCTCGGGAAGCGATTTCAAGGTGCGGGCCGAATCCAGCACGTCCGCCGTGGCTGCGCCATCCTCCGCGCAGTACCGCACCGCGTTGGTCAGTACGGCCGGAACGCCGTGCTCGGCAGCAAGCTTGAGCATGCGCACTGCATGGGCGGTGCTCAGCGCCTCACCGGGAGCACTGAGGTGCGACACCACTTCGGCTGCCACGGTTCCCTTCGGCATGCCGTCAAGCCATTGTTTGAAAAGCGTGCGGGGGCGAAGGTACCGGCGTCCGCCCATTGCCCTCCCGACATCGGAATCCGGTCCCACCAGCACCGTCAGCACCGGCTCCAGTGTTTCCGGGTGCAGAGCCCGGGAAGCGATTTCGGCGCGGGTCACAGCGACTGGCACCACTCCCCCGGCTTTGCCGGAGGTACGGGCATGGGCATCTGAAATCAGCCGGCAGAGGGCGCGGTAGCCCGCACCGTCGTTGTGTCCGTGGGCAAGCACGACGACGCGGCCGGCGAGCTGGGTGCGGAGGTCGCCGTCGTCGTCGAAGACCGCCAGGTCAACCCCGACGACGGGATCCAGGCCCGCCGACATGCAGGCCTTGAGGTGTTTGACGGTGCCGTACAGGCCGTCCCTGTCGGTGCAGGCAAGCGCCTTGGCGCCGTCGGCGGCAGCCGCCTGGGCGAGCTCATCCGGCCAGGACACGCCATAGTGGGCACTGAAGGCTGTGGAAACGTGAAGATGGGTGAAACTCATGCTGATTGTGGCCTTAGGGCATCGTGGATCTTCAGCAACCTCCACCGACCGTTTCCGATGTTCCTTGTCAGGTCAAGGGTGAGGGTTTCATGGGGTTGCGGGGTTTCCTTGGCACCGGTTGGCCGGACCTGGACGCGCCAGATTTCGTGATCCACCAGCCCCGGGCCGGTTCCCAGCGGCGCCCGGGTTTCCTCCACCCACCACTGACGGCGTTCAAACCAGTGCACCGGCTCTGCGCAGACCGTGTAATGCCGACCTGCCCAGGTGAGTGCGGACGGCTGGCCGGCTGGCGAGCAGACGACGTCCACACCTTCGCTGAATAAGCCCATCGGCGCCTCCCGGAACTGCACTCCCCTTCCCGAACAGGCGATCGCACCGCCGGCGGGGAGAAACTGAATTGATTCGATTTGAGATACTTGGTTCGAATATATCTTCGAATAATTCAAGTCTACGCCGGAGCCGGGACAAAAACTACAAGCCCTCGGGTTCAGGGCTGCCGGCGACTGATGTTGTTGTTAACGCCCGGAGGAATCCGTAGCGCTCAAGGATCGGCCTCCGCATCCGTCCGGAGTGCCGGTCGTACACAGCGAGTAAGTCCCTTGCGGAAGTCACTGGCCCCCGCGCTACCGCCGCCGGCCTGGAGCCAGAGGACCGCCGGCCGGCCCCACTCCTGCCGGTCATTGATATTCGAACATATCTTCGAACACTTTGGATCCGGACCGGAGGCTGACAAAACCTTGATCAGGGGTGGACGGACGGGAGCGCAGGGAGCAGGATGGAGCCATGAGCTCCCATGACGCACTCCTGAAGCACGTAGCCATCGCCGCCAAGGACTCCACCTTGGTGGCGACTTTTGATATAGACGGCAACATCCCCGGGGCGGGCGCCTACGTTGTGGGCCTTGTCGCGGCCACGCCGGATCATTCCCATCAGCGAAGAATGGGAATTGAGTTCATGAACGGCGAAGCTGTGTCCTTCTATTGCTTCAGCCACGACGGCACAGAGGAGAATTTCGACCTCAGCGGCGTGACGCACTCAGGCAGCACCATTACCGGCAACTTTCCCATGAGTACCGTCCTGGGCCTGGAAAAGGGTCACCTGATGACGGCCTTCAGCGACGCTGACGGCAGGGGCTACCAGGCAAACGTGCCCGTGGAAGAATCCCTCTGAGCCGCTAGTTGCTGGACGCTAGTTGCTGGCGTTGTGCACTTTCATCTCAAGCTCGGTGAAAGCCGTGATCATCGCCCGGTAGGTCTTCTCCACGATGTCCGGGTCGATGTCCTTCTTCTCGGCGGCGGCGCGGACATGTTCGATGACCTTCTCCACCCGGCCGGGAGCCCGGACCTCCGCGTCATCACCCTTCAAGGTGCCTGAAATCCGGATCAGGCGTTCACGGCGGGCAATCAGGGTGACAATCTGCTCATCAACTTCATCGACGGCCACACGGACAGCTGCGAGCTGCTCCCTGTCGGCCTGGGCGTCTTTGTCGTGTCCGTGATTTGTGGGCATGTGCATGACAGTATCTAAGAATGCAGCCTCGAGTCGACTTCATTTCATTGGGCGTCCGCAGTGTTGATGCCTCCCGCGCCTTCTACGTCAACGGCCTCGGCTGGCCGGTCCACCGGGAAGTCCCCGGCGAGGTGGTGTTTATCCAGGCAAATCACGGCCTCATTCTTTCCCTCTGGGACGCGGGCCAGATGCAGGCCGAAGCCTCCGTGGACATCCCTGCCGGGGTCCCCTGCATCACGTTGAGCCATAACGTGGGCAGCACGGCGGACGTTGACCGGGTCATGGCCGATGCCGAGGCTGCCGGGGCCACCGTGGTGGCCTCGCCGAAAACCCAGCCCTGGGGCGGGTACACCGGATACTTCGCGGACCCGGACGGCTTCCGCTGGGAAATCGCCTTCAATCCCACCTGGTCCGTGGACGCCGCCGGCAACGTCACGGTCTGAAAGCCGGCTAGAACAGGCTTCCCACCGGCTGGATAAGTTCCGGCGAGTCATTTTTCACATTCCCGACGGCGGTGCCGACAGCATCGATGGTCCAGCCTTCGGCGACGTCGTGCGCACCGGCCCGGACCAGATCCACCAGCCCCGCGGCATCGTCCGCCTGCGGATCCAGCCATGCCTGCATGGTCTCGCGGTCCATGGGCAAGGGCACCCTGTCGTGCAGGGCGGTGAGTTCAGCCAGCACTCCCCCGGCGTAGCCGTCCGGCGGTGAATCGGTCGTCATGATGGAGGTGGACAGCATCCAGCGCTGCGGGTCCCCCTCGGGCTTGGAGGGATCCTTCCACCACTCATACAAACCGGCGAACACCAGCGGCCGGCCGTCCTTCGGGTGCACATAGTAGGGCTGCTTGCTGCGGCCTTCACCCTTCCACTCGTAGTAGCCGTCCGCCGGAACCGCGCAGCGCCTGGAGCGGGTCGCCTTGCGGAAAGCCGGCTTCTCCAGGACGCTCTCGCTTCGCGCATTGATCATTTTCGAACCAATGGAAGGGTCCTTGGCCCAGGACGGCACCAGCCCCCAGCGGGCCACGTGCAGTTGCCGGACCGGGCTGCCGTCCACCAGCCGCTCCAACAGGATGGGCACGTCAGCGGTCGGGGCAACATTCCACGACGGCGGAACCACCAGCTCCTCTTCCAGTTCAGCGTCAAATTCTGCCAGCAGGTCCCCGACGGCCCTGGCCATCACGTAGCGTCCACACATGGCACCAGCATGCCACCGCCCGCATCCGGTGTCACCCGGCGTAACCATGGCGTTCCTACGGCACCCCGGCGCCAGGGGAATACCGGCGGCCGGGTTACGGTTGAGGACAAAGACATCTGATTTGATAACGACGAGCAATAACGAGCTTGAGGAGAACTCCGTGGATTTCACTCCCGAATCCGGCACCATCACCATGTTTTCGACCACCTGGTGCGGATACTGCAACCGGCTGAAGAAGCAGTTGGACGCCCAGGGCATCGGTTACACCGAGATCAACATCGAAGAAGTCGAAGGCACCGCCGACCTCGTGGAACAGCTCAACGGAGGCAACCGCACCGTCCCCACCGTGCTATTCCCGGACGGTACCGCCGCCACCAACCCGTCGGCAGCCGAAGTAAAGAGCCGGCTCGCGGCCTAGGGGTCATCTCCTTCTGCATATCCGCAGGTTCCGGCAGCCCTGCACCGCCGGCTAGCCCCGCAGGCTGGCAAAGTCCGCGTAGTCCAGCTGCGCATAGCCGGCGTAGGTGTTGATGACCGCCGCTTCGATGGCCGCGACGTCGAGTCCGGGAACCAGGTCGTCCACCGCGCCGGCAGTTGCCGGGTTCCAGTCCAGCCCCAGGGCCGCGTAGCTGGCTTCCAGGACTTTGCGGATCGGTGCCGAGTTTTGCACCACGATGACCGAACTGAACAGCCAGCCTCCTGAGACCACCCGCTGGGCCGTGCCGATCAGTTTGACCCGGTGCTGCGGATCTGCCGGGTCGAGGCCGTGGACGCTGAACTCGCCCGGGCAGTACTCACCCGGGATTTCGCCGACGGCGGCGTGGACCCCTGCGCTCCGAAGCGCGTCCGCCAGCATCCCGCCGAAGAAGGCGAAGCGCCCCTTCGCGCCGGCAATTGCGTCGGCGTGAGGTTCCACATGGTCGACGATCAGCGTTCCCTGGTGGTAGGCCGCGGCCCGGCCGCCGGCCTTCCGCACCAGCGGTTCAAAACCCAGCTCCCGGCAGGCACGGGCGGCAGCCTCAAAGCCGGGAAGGTGCGCGTCGCGCTGGCCGAAGGCGACCGTGGGAGCAGGGCGGTAAAGCCTGAGAGTCGGGCCGATCCGCCCGGTCTTAGCCATGCCCAGCAATTCAATGCCGAATTCGAGGTCACGCGCCGCACCCAGCGACTCCTCCTGCCGGACAATGGTCAGCGAGGCTGGTACGCCGGCCGCATGCTGCATGTTGCTAAGCTCCCTTATGGTCATTCTGCAATTCCTGGTCGTCGCCGCTGCGTTCGCCGTCATTGACGCCATCTGGCTCAAGACGATGAACCCCTATTACCGCCGACAGATTGGTGAGCTGCTGGCCGACAAGCCCAATCTAGGGTACGCGGTGGTCTTCTACGTGATCTACATTGCCGGCATTGTCTTCTTCGCCCTGCGCCCCGCGCTCGACGGCGGCAGTTGGCTCAGCGCCGTCGGCTACGGTGCCGCCCTGGGCGCCTTCGCCTACGCCACGTACGACCTCACCAACGCCGCGACGCTGAAAACGTGGCCCTTGCAGCTGATCGTTGTGGACATTCTCTGGGGCGCGGCGCTGACCGGCCTGGCCACGCTGGCCGGTTGGCTGGTATTCCACCAGAACTAGGGGCAGCAGGACCAGCCCCGCAACAACGGACCTCCGCAGCAGCTACGTCCTGCGGAGGGTCAGGATCTGTTCCGCCCGGCCGAAAGGCCCGGCGAGGTCGTGGAGCACAGTTGACGTCAGCCCGATACCGTCGGTGCCGAAGGAGACGGCGTTGTCCAGGCCCAGCCAATCGCCGGAGGGTTTCCGGTACATGTGGATCTGCAGGTCCAGGTTGGGGAAGGCATAGCTGTCCTTGCCCGGGGGTACGCGGGCGGCTATTCCGTTCGCCGTATCAACCAGCCCCATCAGCCGTGCGACGTCGCCGCTGTCCTCCCTGTCGGTGAGCGGATGCGCGGTGCGCAACCAGACGGTGCCGGAGCCCGGACGGTGTCCGTCCGCAACGCGCATCTCAAGGGAGCGGATGTAACCTCCCGGCCAGACGCTCGCGCCGTCGTATGGCGAGCACTCCTCCGGCCCGGGAATGCGGGTGTCTTCCACCGCGGCCACCGCCGATGTGTCGGAGGTGATCATCCGCCAAGCAGTGGCCCGGATGGCCACCCGCCCCCCGGCCACTAGTTCGGCCTGGAGCAGTTCGATGGTGCGTCCGGGGCGAAGCGTGGTGGTCAGGACTTCGAAGTCGCCGCCCGGAATCAGTCCCAGGATCTCGTAGCTCAGCCGGGCCATCCTGACGTCGTCCCGCGGCGAGTGCCGCTCCAGGCAGTCCGCCATGATCCCGGACGCGGGCGCCATGTGCTGTTCATGCTCGTTCCAGGCGCCCTGGGCATGAATCGTGGAACGGAATCGTCCGCCGCCCAATGACTGGTAGTAGAACCCGCCCTCGGCAAGTTCCGGAAGTGCAGCAGTCAACGTCGACCCTTTCGCATGGCTGGTGATGATCCCAGAACACACTATCGCCTGCCGGCCCGCAGCATCCCCTCGTCCTCACAGCTTCCTCATATCAGGGCCTCACGGCCGGCATAGTCCGGAGCCTGGAAATCAGGGCATGACTCCTCTCAAGAACAAACAGCGCAAGGGCAGGCGGGGGACGACGGCACGGCCGCGTCCCCCGCCGTGATGCTGCACTGTTTCTGTGGAGTCTTTCTGCGCTGCCTTCCTGTGCTCGGCACCCCGCACGGACTAGACTCAGGAGTCGGTTCTCCTAACTACGCTCGGAAGAGGTAATCCCCTGATACGAGTCATCAGCTACAACCTTCGCAAGCACGCGGCACGCGGCGAACTGCTGGATCTGGCCCGCGACTTCGGGATAGATGCCTTGTGCCTGCAGGAATGCGACACCACCGATTTGCCGGACACGCTGGGCCCGCTCCATCTGGCCGATTCAACGAAGGGCAACAGGCTGGGGCTCGCCATCTACTACCGGATGGACCGATTCACGGCCTTTGATACCAACACGTTCGCGTTGAAGAAGTCGTTGCACGACCGGGTGCTGGCCCCGGCCCATGAGCGTTTGATCGGCACACGGGTGGTGGACAATGAAACAGACCATGAGCTGGTGATCGCCTCATTCCATGCCGCTCCCCTGACGGCCTCCAATTCGTTGCGCCGCAAACAGATCAAGGCGGCACACGCGGAGCTCCTGGGCATGGGCAGCGGGCTGATGACGCTTATGGTGGGCGACTTCAACTACCCGTTCTTCACCAAGAACCTCACCGAACACATGAAGAATTCCGGCTACGAACTCTCGCTCAGCGACCGGCGAACCTATACGAGGTACAAGGTCTTCAAAGGCCATTTCGACTTCGCCACCTCCCTCGGCCTGGACATCGAGAGTGTGGAAACCCTGCCGCGCGGCGCCTCGGACCACCTTCCCATCCTGGTGTCAGCGGAGTACGGCCAGGATTACGGACCCATCCAGGGAACGCCCCAGCCCTGACGCCGACCACCAGCCCGGGAGGCCCCAGTGCGTCGCGATTGGATCCTGAAAGCCGTTCCGGGCATCCAGCTGGCACGGACATACCAGCGGTCCTGGCTTCAACCAGATCTGGCCGCCGGAGCAGCCCTTAGCGCAGCCCTGATACCGGCCGGAATGGCCTACGCTGAAGCCGCCGGCCTTCCCGCGATCACCGGACTGTACGCGTCTGTGGTTCCCATGCTGTTCTACGCCGTTTTCGGGCCTGCCCGGGTAATCATTGTGGGGCCCGATTCTTCGCTGGCGCCCATGATCGCCGCCGCTGTGCTCCCGCTGGCAGGACGGGATCCTGACCATGCCGTGGCGCTCGCAGGCGTCCTGGCCATCCTGATCGGAATCTTCCTTGTCGCCGGCCGGATCTTCAGGCTGGGCTTCGTCACCGGACTGTTGTCCAAGCCGATCCGGGTGGGCTACCTCAATGGCATCGCGCTCGCCATCATGGTCAGCCAATTGCCCAGGCTGCTTGGGATCACGGTATCGGGAGACTCACTACCGGCCCGGGCCACGGAGACGGCCGAAGCCGTTGTGGGGGGAGCCACCAACCCTGTGGCGCTGCTGTTCGGAGCTGCCACGGTGGCAATCATCGTGGCCGGCCGCTTCCTCCCCGGTAAGGTGCCCGGCGTGCTCCTGGCTGTGGGGGCCTCCATCGCAGCGGCCGCCGCCCTGGACCTCAGGGATGCCATGCCCATGGTCGGAGCGCTTCCATCGGGCTTGCCGAAACCGGCCCTCGAGGGCGTCACTATGGAGGACGTCGCCGGCCTCATTGGACCTGCTGCCGGTATCGCGCTCATCGCCTTTGCCGATACGTCGGCGTTGTCCAAAAGCCTCGCAGGACGCCGCGGCATCCACACCAGCGGCAACCAGGAAATGGGGGCGCTGGGGATCGCCAACGTGGCAAGCGGCATGCTGGGCGGCTTTCCGGTCTGCGGCAGCTCATCCCGGACGCCGATAGCGCTCGACGCCGGGGCCCGCACCCCCTTCAGCGGCATCGTGGCGGCAGCCCTGGTGGTGGTATTCATGGTGGCAGCCCCCGGAGTGACAGCCTATCTCCCCACCACCACGCTGGCCGCGGTCGTCATGGTTGCAGCGGCCTCGCTGGTGGATATCAAAACCCTGCTCCGGCTGGTCCGGATGAGCAGGATGGAAACGGTCCTGCTCGTCGCCACATTCCTTGGGGTCGCGTTCGTGGGGGTGCTGCAGGGCATCGTCATCGCCATTTCCCTCTCGCTGATCGCGTTCATCCGGCGGGCGTGGGATCCGTACCGCACCGAACTGGCGAGCCTGGAAGACATCCCGGGATATCACGACCTGAGCCGGCACCCGGAGGGCAAGCGCGTCCCCGGCCTCGTGATCGCCCGTTTCGATGCGCCGCTCTTCTTTGCCAACGGAGCGGTTTTTGCGGAGCACATCCGCAATCTTGTGGCGAACGCGCCCGCGCCGGTGAAGTGGGTCATTGTGGCTGCCGAGGCCATCACGGACCTGGACACCACCGCCTTGGACGACCTCGTGGAGCTCGACGACGAACTTGCCGGCCAGGGCATCAGCCTGGTTTTTGCCGAGTTGAAGGGACCGGTCAAGGACCGCCTGCTCAGGTTTGGCGTCAGCAGCAGGTTTGGTCCGGACCACTTCTTCCCCACGGTCAACAACGCGGTGCGCACCTACAAGCGGACCTTCGGGATCTAGCCGCTGTTGTTAGCCGGCTCAGTCCGAACCCAAGGGAATCACGTCGAGGCGCGATCCCGGGCCTATGACTATGAGGACACGGTCCGCCGCGACACCGTCCAGTGCCTCGGCGAGCCGTTCGGGCAAGTCGCCCGCGGCACCCTCCGCAGCGGTCGCGGTGACGGATGTCCCGGCACCGGGAGTCGCAGCGCCGGCGTTCGCAGCGCCGGAGGTGCCGGCGTCGGCCTTCCGCCAGACGGTGACACTCGCCCCGGTAACCTCAGCCGCCACCCGAACTAGCGGCTCCGGGTCCCCGGCCGCCACCAGGATCACTTTCCGCACCGTGCGTTTGCGGGGCGCAGCGGCTGCGGTGAGGGAACGGTCGTGCCGCCATACCGCGAAGTGGTATCCGGCGGCGAGTCCCGTGGCCACGAGCAGGCCCAGCGGCGCCCTGATCCGGTCCACCAGGCTTCCGCCGCTGATGTCGTCGAGCAGGAATTCGAAGACCCGGTACCCGATCACCAGGAGCGTGATGACGGCGACGATCGCGCTCAGGCCGAAGACTGCGATGAGGTACACCCGCCGGCCCCGGCGGCCAAGTTCAGTCGGTTCCGGCGGCACTCCCGGCTTCCAGGTCAGCCACCACAGCGGACCGCCGACTGCCAGGGCACTGATGCCGCCCAGCAGGAGGGTACGAATGCCGTCGCCGGCCAGTGGCGTCGCTGCGATGCTAAGGGCCGAGTTGACCACGATGCCGATGCCGGTGGCCGCAGCAACCAGACCGACGCCGGAGGTCACTAGCTTTGCTGCCTGCAGGGTGGTGTCTGACCGCCCCATGGAAACGGTCCGGTGGTACGCCCAGACGAGGGAACCCACTGCGCCCGCAGCTATCGCCGCCCCAAGCGGCTCCAGGATTTCGCCGACCGGGTCCGAACGGTCAAAGGCCAGCCGGAGCAGGACAAACAGGACTGTGCCCGTGCCGCCCACAGTCAGGAGGACGGCCCCGAGGATTCCGACCACCACCAGTGCCACATCGGCGAAATCCGTTTTCAGCCGGCGTCCGCCGTCGTGAATCCAATGCCACCACCAGATAGCGGCGCCGCCGGCGCCCCAGGCGAGCGACTGCAGCACGAACCTCCACCACGGATCCCCGATGGACGCCGATGACGTGAAGCCCTGGATCGCAGTGTCCAGGAGATTTGCGAGCGCTGTCACAGTTCCGCCCACACCGATGATGAGCCCGAAAACCGCCCCCACCACCGTGGGAACATCCGCGAGCAGCGAGGGGCTCTTTCGCGGATGCCGCCACATCCAGCGATGCCAGGCCAGAACTCCTGCCCAGACCAGTCCGTTGGACAGTGACAGCTGCCACCCCAGCCGTTCGCCTCCGATGACGGACGCCGCGGCGCTGAGCAGCCCGGTGGCAGACGTGATGAGCGAAACCGCATACATGCCGGTCAGGTAAAGTCCCCAGCCCGCGGACGACCGCTCAATGGCGTCGTCGAGCCGCCGCCACACGAACCACCAGAGGGCGGCTGCCATGGGCCCGCCGATCAGTGTGAACGCCAGCGACCGGGCCAGGCCTGCCACATCACCTGCGACAAGCACCGTGCCGGCGCCGAGGAGCCGGCCCAACAGGCCGCTCAGTCCGATGGCCGTCACCACCACCAAGGCGAAAAGCAGCGTGTATACGATGAGGCGGCGGACCGTCGGCTGGGCGGACCCCGCTGCCGGGGCAGGCACCGGCCGGACGGCGGTCATTGCTTCACCGTCCGGTTCGTGCAGACCCTGAGCTGCCACGGCGCGGAATCAATCAGCCATTTTCCGTCCGTCTTGACGAGGTCAAACACGTCCTCCATCTCGTAGTCCGAGTTCCCGAAGGGTCCGCCCCCGTTCGACACCACGATCAGGACCCGGACGTCAGCAGACGAGGCCCGCTCCGTGGTGGACACCAAAGTGACCCGCAGGTTGTCCGTGGAGGCACGCTCAAAGTCGACGCACTGAGTGCGGGCCGTTTCCGTGAGGTAGGCGCTAGCCGCCGACTCATCGCCGTCGATGACGGCTGCGGAGTAGCGCTGCACCACGCCCTGGGGCGTGGACTCGTCTAGCAAGGCCGGTTCGCCCCGCGAGAAGACCACAGCCAGGGCAGCCACCGCAAGGACGGCGATAACTGCCAGGATAATCACGAGGATCCTGTTCGGTTTTCCCGCCGCTGCTTCCATGTGGTCAGTATGTCGCACTGCCCACACCCTAGCTACGGTACTTTCGGCCCTATCAGCAGTGATTGGCATGAACGAGGCTGAAGACAATCGTTGCCTCATGGGAAAGGAATCATGCGCAGAGCACTGGCTGCCATGTTGCTCGTACTGCTCGGCCTGGTAAGCGGTCCAGCCGCCGCCCGCGCCGAGCCGCCGGTGGGGATCGTGGTGGAAGACGGTGCCGGCGTCCTGGACCGCAACCGCCTGATCCCGGCCGTGGAAGCCATGGACTTCTACGAACCCACCCGGGTTGCCGTGTTCACGTACCGGGGCTCGGCGGAGGACAACCTAAACGAAGAAGTCCTTCGCTTCGCCCGGGCGCAACATCCGGAATGGATCAGCGGGGACGGCCAGAAATGGGCGGACGGTCTGTTCATCTTCGCGGTGGACCCGGTGGGACGCCATGTGGGCACCTACATGGGCGAGGACCGCAAGGTTTCCCTGGAACAGCGCGAGGACATCCAGAACGCCTCCAAGGATTTGCTGCGCGATGCCCAGTGGACCGACGGAACCATCGCCGGCATCCGGCGCGGGGCGGAGCTGATCAACCAGCCCTGGTACCGGTCCACGGCATTTCTGGTGACGGCATGGAGCTCCGCCGCCGCGGCCGTCCTCGGTGCCGCGGCATGGTTGGTCGTGCGGTGGCGCACCAGGGCCGCCAGCCGCAGGGAGCTCGCCCGCGGGGACGCCAGCTACTCCAGCGTCAGCATGGATCTCCAGGTCACCGAGCTCAACGCCGGCACCATCCCGGAGTCCTCCCGGTACGGCAGCACCGTCCTCGAGAAGCACCGCACCTTCCTGGCAAAGTACAAAACCGCCACGGAGCTGGCCAACCGGGCGCACGCGCTCACTCCACGTGCCATGAGCCGGCGGCCGAACCTCAAGCTGGTGCGGGATTTTGCCGACGCCTCCGCTGAACTGGATGCCCTCGATGACGTCATTGCGGACACCAACGCATTGCTCAACCGCGGATCAGCGTGGGCATCTGCCTGGGACCGGCAACTGGCGCCGTTCCGCAGTGACCTGGCAGCCCTGGAACAAATGCTCAGCAAGCGGCACGCCGCGGGCGACTCGGCGACTGCCGCGGCACTGCGGTCCTTCCGCGACGAGAGCCACCGGGACATTGAGAGGTGGTCGGCCGAACTCGCCGAGGGCACCACGAGCCCTGAAACGGCCCTGGACCGGCTGCGGGATGCCCGGACGCACCTGACCGAACTGCTGAAAAACCACGCAGACACAGTCATCGCAGGCTTCGCGAAGACCGACCGGGAGGCCAGACTGATGCGAGAGGAAATGGACAGCGCGCAGGCCGGTACAAAGGTCAGGTACGGCCGTACTTACGAACCCAGCATCCTTGGCACGGTCTATCCGTCGTACTACTTCTTCTCAGTCCCCGCCTTCAACACCGGGTTCAGCACCGGGGTGGGGAGCGTCAGCACGGCCCGCGGCGGTGGCGGCACCACCGGCTACGGCGGCAGCGGAGGCAGTTTCTCCGGGTCCGGGAGTTCGTCCAGTTTCTAGGCACGGTTCAAGGCCCCGAACTGCCGGCGGTGCGGCCGCTGCGGCCCGCCACCGGGTCTCGACAAGGATCCCGGATCGGAGGAAGCTGAGCATCGTAAAGCGATCACTACATCGGTTCGCCGCATCGATTCAGACCAGGCAAACCGACTCCGCTGTCCGGTCGCGCATGCGGGTCCGGACAGCCCCATCCGCAACTCCGATTGATGGAGAGAGCCATGACCACGAACGTTGTCGCTCAGCTCGCAGTAAAGTCGCACAATTCTCCGGACGAAAAGCGCCGCCCGGACAAGACGGAAGTGGATCTTGTATCCGTCGACGCCTACACCATCGGAAGATTCAAGTTTGAACCCGGCTGGCGTTGGTCCGAGTGCATCAAGCCCGTCGTCCAGACCGATTCGTGCCAGCTCAGCCACGTTGGTTTCTGCGTTTCCGGCAAGCTCACGGTCCAGACTTCTGACGGCAGCCAGATCACCATCGCCGCTGATGACTCCTACAGCATCCCGCCAGGGCATGATGCATGGGTTGAGGGAGACGAGCCCTTTACGGGCATCGAGTTCGTCAGCGCCGCAGTGTTCGCCAAGGCCGCCGAATAGCGGCCAGGCGGCGTCTGGCAGCCCAGGTGCACAGCAGCTTCCCTACTGCGGGTGGATCCTGTCCACAACGAAATCCCCGCCGGGAATGACCGTGGTTTCATGGCCGTCGTCGAAACGCACCACGTAGGGCGGCGCTCCGTCAGCGCCGTGGACCTCAATGATCTGGCCGTGCCGCTCCGCCGATCCGACCGTCTTGCCCCGGATAGTGATCCGGTCTCCCTGGGTTGCCTTCATGGCAATCACCTCCAAGAACCAGAGTACGAGTGTCGGGGCAGGGATAACAGGGCCGTTCCGCACTGGCAGGACGGGGGTTTCGGCCGGGGGCCTATGCGGCGCCGGCCGGCATCTGGCGCTGGTGGCCGCCTGGCAGGAGTATTGGGATACAACGGATCTTGACCCTGGCACGGGACCGAGGGGGAGCTGCTATGGCGGAGGAGAAACCGACCAGCTGGTGGGCTACGCTGCCCGGTCTGCTGACCGCCGCCGCAGCGGTTATCACCGCTGTGACGGGGCTGCTGCTCGGCCTCGGGCAGCTTGGGATGTTCGACGCCGGCAAGCCCGCAGCTTCAACGGCGGGCTCCTCCGCCGCCGGCGCGTCCGCACAACCGGACGGCACCGTGCCGCCGTCGGGTGCCGGGTCCGGCGCCGCTAACAGCCCGGAATGGGCCGTGGCCCTGCCCGCCGAACGCCGCTACCGGGCTGCCGACGTCGAATACGAAATTCTCGGTGCCCGTGCCCGCCCTGATGTGTCCGGCAAGATCGCGGTGACGTTTACGCTCAGATGCACCAACCACGGCAGGTACGACATCAACTTCTGGGACTCAACATTCAGGCTGAACGCGAGCGGGGTGAGCCACTCCCCCGATTCCGGCCTGAACGAGCTGGTGGCTGGCGATGCAAGCAAATCGGGCGATGTCCGCTTCACTATCCCGGCGGACACGCGCGATGCGGTCCTTCGCATCAAATTCGCAGAGGGCGAGGGCACGGTTCAGATCGCGATATCCCCGCCCTGAAACCCCGGGCGGATACGTGGCGACGGGGAAGGCCGGTGACCGGCTGCCCCCAAGGCAGCAGATCACCGGCCTGTCATCCTGTTCCCTGCCCCCGGCGAGAACGGGACGGAAGGCTAGGCTCCGGCGCGGACGAAAGTCACGCCGCCGGTGGCCGTCAGCCAGGACAACGGGTGCGTGACGGTGGCGTTGACGCCGTTCATGCCGCCGCTGATCACCTGTCCGTCGCCGACGTAGATGCCCACGTGGCCGGACTGCACCACCATGTCGCCGGGCTGGGGTTCCCCCACCACTGAGCCGTAGTTCATGAACTGCATGGGTCCCAGGTCGCCGACGGGAATGCCTGCGGAGCCAAGCGCCTTCTCCACCATGGCGGTGCAGTCCTGGGTGATGCCCAGTTGGGCATAGGCGGCAGAAACCATGGCGGCATTGACGCCGCCGGCAGCCGGGGCCGGGGCAGGGGCGGGCGCAGCCGCCTGGACCTGGACGGAAACGGCAGGGGCCGCCGGTGTCGCGGCCGGTGCCGGAGCTGCCGCCGGGGCCGCCGCTTCTGCCGGGGCGGGCTCTGCAACCGGCACTTCGACCGGAGCGGGGGTGGTGCTGACGTCCGGCCGCTCGAAGCTGATCCTGACGTGGGAGTCCGCGCTGAGCGGGGCACCCACCTGGGCCTGGGCGTCGAGGCCGGATGCCGGTGCCGAGTCGCGTTCCGCGGGAGCCTCGGCGGCCTGCGCAGCCATCCCGCTGGACAGGACCAGGCCCGAAGCCGCCGCAATTACCGCGGCCTGGCGGCCAACCTTGCTCCTGCCGCGGGCCGTTGGGAACCCGGAGCGCCCTGCAGGCGCGGTTGACGGATGATGAGCGGGCAGTTTGCGTGAAGACATGAAGTAACCTCTCCCGATGCCTGCGAGGTTAGCTGTCGGATTCGGATGGGAGACACCCGGCCGCAGTTGCCATCCGCTCAGAGGACGGCGTGCGGCTTCACCCCGAAGACCTGCACAAGAATCCTGCAGGCCAAAAGTGGTTTCCCCGTCCCTGCCGGATGGTTTCGATCGGATCCCGGACCGCGGCAGGGTTAGGCAATCCGCCCGGGAGTGCCCGCATCTGAGATAACCGGCACCGTTCCACCGTACGCGTGCCTCTCGGCCGATGTCACATTTGAGTAACGCGCTGCCGGACCAAGGGCGGCATGCAGATGGCTGCTGTGTACTTGGGTACTGCGGCAATCAAAGTCGAGTGTTTTGCCTTGGCGCCGCGAGGCGTAGTCTACGTGCATGTTCTTGCGGGGGGACTCACACGCTTGGAGGCATCATGCGTTGGTCGAATCAGCCTGTCCGCAAGCCCGCGCGTTGCGTGGCGGATCCCCCTGAACCATTGGCCGAAGGCCGGCACGGCAGGCGCTGGGTTGCAGTCCTGGGTGCCCTGCTGCTTGCTGTCAGCACAGTGGCGGGCGTGGCCGGTACTTCGAAGGCTGCGGCGCCAACCATCGTCAGCCTGACGTTCGACGACGGCCTCGGCAGCCAGTTGGCCGCGGCGCAGGAGCTGAAAGCCCACGGACTGGTGGGAACTTTCTTCATCACCACGTCCTTCGTGGGCCAGTCCGGGTTCCTCACCCAGGCAAACCTGAACACTCTCGTGGCCGACGGCAATGAGATCGGCGGCCACAGCGTGACCCACCCGGACATGACAACGCTCAGCGCAGCGGCCGCCAGCGCGGAGGCCTGCAACAGCAAGTCGACCCTCGAGGCCTGGGGCTTCACCGTCCGGAACTTCGCCTACCCCTTCGCGGCGGTGAATCAGACAGCCCAAAACGCCGTCAGCGGCTGCGGGTACAGCAGTTCCCGTGGCCTCGGCGACATCCGTTCTCCCGCCAGCTGCGCCGACTGCCCTGTCGCCGAGACGCTCCCGCCGCAGGAACCCATGGTCACCAAGGCGCCGGACCAGGTGGCCGCCACATGGACCCTGGCGGACCTGCAGGCGACAGTCACCAACGCCGAGACAACCGGCGGCTGGCTGCAGCTGACGTTCCACGAGATTGCGAACGGAACGGATCCGTCGCTGTCCATCAGCCCCGCGCTGTTCAAAGAGTTCGTCACGTGGCTGGCCGCGCGGACAGCAAACGGTACGACGTCGGTGCGTACAGTGGCGCAGGCATTGGGCCAGTCCCCCGTGACGTCACCGCCTCCCTCGCCTTCACCGTCACCATCGCCGACCCCGTCACCCTCGCCGGCGGGCTCGTTTACGGATGTTCCCGCGAACTCGCAGTTCTACACGGAGATCAGCTGGCTCGCCTCGCAAGGGATTTCCACTGGCTGGGTTGAAGCCAACGGCACCAGCACGTATCGCCCGGCGCTCGCCGTCAACCGGGATGCCATGGCTGCCTTCATGTACCGACTCGCCGGGAGTCCGGCGTACACACCGCCGGGCACCTCCCCGTTTATCGATGTGACGCCGCAGACGCAGTTCTATAAGGAAATCGCCTGGCTCGCTTCGAAGGGCATTTCCACCGGCTGGGACGAAGGAAACGGCGCCAAGTCGTACCGGCCGCTGCAGACCGTGAACCGTGATGCGATGGCAGCCTTCATGTACCGCTTTGCCGGCAGCCCTGCCTACAACGCCCCGGGCGCCTCCCTCTTCACTGACGTGGTCCCGCAGACGCAGTTCTACAAGGAAATCAACTGGCTCGCGTCGATGAACATCTCCACCGGCTGGGTCGAAGGGAACGGCACCAGGACCTTCCGTCCCGTCCAGTCCGTGAACAGGGACGCCATGGCGGCCTTCATGTACCGCTACAACAACGCCTTCCCTGCGTAAGAACCCGCGTGAAGCGGAATACGTGGTGAAACACTATTGCGTGGCGATCTGCCAGCTGAGCGATCAGCCGCCGGAGGATTTCGACGTCAACACGGAGCTCCTGATCCTCGAGGGCAAGGAACTGCATGTGGCGACGTGGGACGCCGAGCCGCGGGACGGCGGCTTTGACGTCCTGGTTCTCAACGACCGTGTCAGCGCCCTCGGGTTCATGGTGGTTACAGACTGGGAGTTCCTGGAAGGCAGGGCCTACGCGGTGGTGGAGCGCCGGGCCGGCGGCTGAGCGGCGTCCGCAAGCGACAGCGCCGCCGCGCGCCTCAGCCACGGATCGGGATCCCGCACCCAGCGCTCCAGCACAGCGCGTGCCCGCATCCCCGCTTGTCCTTCCAGCGCCGCCACCAGGGGACGGACGACGTCGACGGCGAGCGGGTCCACCAGCTCACCCAGCTGCGCCTCCCGCACAAAGCCCTCGATCCGGGTGAGGTCGGAGTTGTTGAGCAGGGCCACCCGGGACTGCAGCAGGACAACCGCCGCCAGGCGGCGTTCGAAGACGGGAACCGACCACAGCTCGGTGCTAAGGGCGGTGATGTCGTCGTGCACCAGGTCACGGTGGCGGCGCAGCATGTCACGGATGGTCCCCCGCACAGCACCGACGGATGCACCGTAGAACTGAAGGCGGTCGCCCAGCCGGGCGTGCGCCTCTTCCGCCCTGAGCCAGGAACTCTCCCGCTGCAGCGAGGCATCCACGAAGTCACAGGCATCGGTCACCCGACTATTCTGTCCTAATATCGCGCGCTGGCACACGGGCACCGGTGCCCGTGTGCTGCCTGCGAGCGCGTGCCGCGGCTACGTGAGACACTCAGTCCCATGCGTGAACTGGTCGTCCTGGGAACCGCCTCGCAGGTCCCCACCCGGACCCGAAACCACAACGGCTACCTGCTTCGATGGGACGGCGACGGGCTGCTCTTCGATCCCGGTGAAGGCACTCAGCGGCAGATGATCCACGCCGGCGTTTCAGCCAGCCAGATCACGCGGATCTGCCTCACGCATGTTCACGGGGACCACTGCTACGGGCTTCCGGGCGTGCTCTCACGAATGGTCCTCGACGGCGTGCAGCACCCGGTGGACCTGCACTTTCCAGCCGCCGGCGGAGATGTGGTCCGCGCCCTCGTGTCCCTCGCCTCCCCCGGCCTGGACCTGCGGCTGCATCCGCACTCCGGTCCGGGCCCGATCGCGCCCGGGCTGGAGGTGCGGCCCCTGCGGCATCGCATCGACACATTCGGCTACCGGCTGGTGGAGCCCGAGGGGCGAACACTCCTGCCCCATCAGCTCGCAGCGGCAGGGATCGCCGGGCCGGAGATCGCACGGCTGCAGCGTGAGGGGACAGTGCGCGGCGTGCGCCTGGAGGACGTGAGCGTTCCGCGCCCCGGCCAGAGCTTTGCCTTCGTCATGGATACCGCGGAATGCGACGGTGCACGGGAACTCGCCGACGGCGTGGACCTCCTCGTGGCGGAGTCCACCTTCAGCGACGACGACGCCGCGCTCGCCGCCCGGTATCTTCACCTCACCGCCGGGCAGGCAGGCGCGCTGGCCGCCACCGCCGGGGCCGGCACGCTCCTCCTTACGCATTTCTCGTCTCGCTACAGCGACGTCAGTGGGCTGGCGGAGCAAGCCCGTGCCCGTGCGGGCCTGGCAGCCGTCATCGCCGCACAGGATCTGGACAGAATCCCCTTGCCCAAACGGCAACGGGACTCCCGGCCGGCTGGCGAGTCTGCCGCCCCGAGGCAAACAGTGTCAGTAGACGAAGATGTCGATCCAGGCGCGGTTGTGTGCATGCAGCAGGACCAGGAACAGCACAAAGTCGAACAGCAGGTGTACGGCCACGATGTAGGACAGTGACTTCGTCCGGGTGAAGATGAACGCCTGGAGCATGGCGAAAGGAAAGATAAACACCGGCGCCCACGCGTGGAAACCCAGTTCCCAAAGGAACGATGTGAACAGGACGGCCTGCA
The DNA here is from genome assembly GCF_000196235.1 of Arthrobacter sp. FB24. NCBI lineage: Bacteria > Bacillati > Actinomycetota > Actinomycetes > Micrococcales > Micrococcaceae > Arthrobacter > Arthrobacter sp. FB24. The sequence continues at coordinate 2,629,853 of NC_008541.1, forward strand.
GCACGTTGGCTTGCGCAAGCGGCAGGTGCCGGCGCAGGAGCGCAAAGACGGTGCAGATAAAGAACAGCTCGTCCCAGATGCCCAGCGCGTTGGTGCCCAGGAAGAGGCGGAAGATTCCTTCGGGGTCCGATACCGCTGGCCAGTTGCTGTATACCCCGGTATTGACCATGTACGCCGGGAGCAGGGCGTATCCCATCAGCACGACGGCGGCGAGGTACCATTTTTCCGCTCGCGTCCATGGGTGCCCGGTCAGCACGGGAAACCTGACAGCGTGCTCCTTGAAGACCCATCGCGACACCGCGTAAGGAACTCCCACCGCGATGATCATCGCCGTGCCCATGACCACCATGTGCCCGGTGCTGATATCAGTGGTGATCGGAACCAGGCTGATGGCTACGAGCCCGAGAGCGATCAGGGCGAGGTCCCGGAGGAGGGCACGGTCAATGAAGCCCGCCAGTACCAGGGCCAGCGCCAGCAGCCCGTACCCCGGGAGTTTCTGTTCCAGGACGTAGAGGACGAAGCCGGAGAGCGACACAAGGGCCGAGGGAATCAGCTTCAGCGATAGGCCGTTGCGGACGCTGGTTCCGGCCGCGGGCGCACGGTTAGACATATTTGCCGATGCCTCCGCCGACGCAGAAGCCGGTCATGGCCATGCGCCCGGCGTCGACGAAGTCCTGCGAGGCCAGGAAGTCGAACGCTGTCGCGAAATCCGCCACGTGGCGCTGCACTCCCGCCCGGGTCAGCGCCCTGGCGGCAGCGGAGCCAGAGGGCGTGCCGGTGCCGGTTGGCGTTGCGGGCGGCATGGCACCGGCACGGTAGTCGTCAAAGAACCCCTCGATCAGGTATCTCTCAGACTTGCCGAGCTGCACTGTCATGGCGGGCCTCCTGCCGTTTGCCACATATACTCCCCTGCCGCCCGTCGCGGGGCAAGGGCTCGAAGTCAGTCATTACGCGCGCTCAGCGCCCTGCCTAGAACGGGTTGAGCAGCCGGTCCACGAACTGCCGGGTGCGTTCCTCCCGGGGGTCGCGCAGAACGGTGTCCGGATGGCCGCGTTCGACGACGACGCCGCCGTCCATGAAGATGACCTCGTCGGCCACCTGCCGGGCGAACGCCAGCTCATGGGTGACCACCACCATGGTCCAGCCTTCATCCGCCAACTCCTTGATAACGGTCAGGACATCCCCAACGAGCTCCGGGTCCAGGGCCGACGTCGGCTCGTCAAAAAGAAGGAGCTGCGGCCGCAGGGCCAGGGCACGCACAATGCCCACGCGCTGCTGCTGGCCGCCCGAGAGCTCAAAGGGGTAGCTCTTCTCCTTTTCTGTGAGGCCTACGCGGGCCAGCAGGTCCCTGGCCTCGGCGATCGCTTCGGCTTTAGGGCGCTTTTGCACCTGGACAGGGCCTTCGATGATGTTCTCCAGCACCGTTTTGTGTGGGAAGAGGTTGTAGTGCTGAAATACCATGGCGCTGCGGTCCCTGAGCGCGGCCAGCTGTTTCTTTGACACCGGGGCGGAAAAATCGACGGCGAGCTGGCCCACAAAGTCCACCACGCCGTCGTCGGGGATTTCGAGTCCGTTCAGGCACCGCAGGACGGTCGTCTTGCCGGATCCCGACGGCCCGATCAGGGCGACGACTTCGCCCCGGCGGACGTCCATGTCCACGGATCTCAGCACCTCATGGCTGCCGAATGCCTTGCGCAGCCCGCGCACAGAAAGCAGCGCCCCGGTGCCGGGTGGTCCGGGTTCAGTGGGCGACGGCTCAGTGGATGACGGTTCAGTGGGCGACATAGCGGTCCAATCTCTTCTCCAGAACGGACTGGCCGCCGGCGAGGACCAGGCAAATGATCCAGTAGATGACCGCTGCCTCCAGGTACAGCAGCATGAATTCCTGGCTGAACGCCGCCACCTGCTGCGCCTGGCGGAACAGCTCGGTGACGAGGATCAGGGATGCCAGCGACGTGTCCTTGACCAGGCTGATGAACGTGTTGGACAGGGGCGGGACCGACACCCTCGCGGCCTGCGGCAGGATGATCCGCACCAGCGACTGGCGGCGGGACATGCCGATCGTATGGCCCGCCTCCCACTGTCCCTTGGGAACGGAAAGGATGGCCGCCCGGATGACCTCCGCGGCGTAGCCGCCCACGTTCAGGGAGAACGCGATTATGGCACTGGGCCAGGGGCTGATCGTGACGCCGACCGAGGGAAGTCCGTAGAAGATGACGAACAGCTGGACCAGGAGGGGTGTGCCGCGGATAACCGAGATATACATGCGAGCCGCGGCTGATAACACTGGATTCCGGCTCAACCGCATGAGCGCGACGAGCAGGGCAAGGAGGAGGCCGAGGCCGAAGGACGCCAGTGCCAGCGGAATGGTTCCGGTGATGGCGCCGATGAGGATAGGCCCCAGCGAGTTCCAGACGAGGTCCCAATTGATGTTCATGCTCTGATGCTGCGTTCGCCGCCGGCTTCCACGTGGCTACTTCGAAACGTCCGCGTCAAAGTACTTCTGCGAAATTTTGGTAAGGGTGCCGTCGGTCTCCAGTTCGCTGAGGGCCTTGTTCACGGCCTCCGTCAGGCTTGTTGATCCCTTGCGGAAGGCGAGGGCGCTGAGCGACTTGTCCGTGGTCTCGGCTGCGATCTTGATGTCGCTGTCCTTCGCGGTCTTTTGGTAGTCCAGATAGGTGAGTTTGTCGTTGATGGTGGCATCGACGCGTCCCTGTTTGAGCAGAGTGACCGCTTGTGCCCAGCCTTCCACGGCCTCAACGTTGGCACCGCTCTGCTGCGCGAGCTTGTACCAGTTGCTGGTCAGCGATTGCGCAGTGGTCTTGCCCTTGAGGCTGTCGAAGGAGCTAATGCTGCCGTCATCGGCCTTGGTGACAATAACGCCGGTGCTCACCGTGTACGGCTCGGAGAATTCGTATTTTGCTTTGCGTTCGTCGGTGATCGAAACCTGGTTGGCTACGACGTCGAACCTTTTGGCCTCCAGGCCGGCGAAGATGGCGTCGAACTGGGTTTCCTGGAAGGACGGCTTCACACCGAGCTTCCCGGCGACGGCGGTGATGATCTCGACGTCGTAACCGGTCAGTTCGCCGCTGCCCTCAGCGTGGAAGGAAAAGGGTTTGTAGGTGCCTTCCGTGCCGATCTTGAGCTCGCCGGCGCTCTTGACGTCGCTCAGGGAGGAGTCCGCGCCGCCTGTCGGCGCCGAGCCGGACGGGGTGGTGGACCCGGACCCGCAGCCGGCCAAGGCAAGGGCTGCGGCTGCAAAGAGGCCGAGAGCGGAAAGGCGTGTGCGCTTCATGGTGAACCTTCGTCCTGTAGCCGGAAGGGCTCGCCAGCTGTACCGCAGGCCGGCAGTCCACTTCCGACGATAGCAAGATCTGCTTTTGGGGAGAACAGTTGCACCGTAGGCTCATGCCATGTCGCCCGATCGCTACCTCGCCGAGCTTGCCGGTTTCCTGGACAGTCTCACGTCACTCGCCCGCCAGCCCGACGACGTGCTGTCCCGTTCCGTTCCGGCGTGCCCCGGCTGGACACTCGACCAGCTGTTCGGGCACCTCGGTTCCATCGAACGCTGGGCTGCGGCGGTGGTTCGTGGCGGGAACTACGTTGAGGAGCCGGCTCCCCCGGCCGCGGGAGCCGCCGCGTGGTTCATCGAGGGCACCGCGCCGTTCCTCGAGGCGATGGCGTCCGTCGAACCCGGGGCAGCGTGCTGGAACTTTGGACCGCCGCCGCGCACGGCGGGCTTCTGGCTTCGACGACAGGCGCACGAGCATGCCATCCACCTCATCGACGCCAGCCAGGCGTCCGGAGTGGCAGCGCCGGTTCCCGGCGCGGAATTCATGCTCGACGGCGTCGATGAGGTCCTGGCGATGTTCACTCCGCGACAGTTGCGGCTGAAGCGGATGCAGCCGCCTGAGCAGGCCGTCGCCTTCCACGTGTCCGGTTTCGACGTGCCCGGCTTCGAGGCGCCCGGGGCGGCCAGCTGGACCGTCGGCAGCGGCCCCGCGGCGGCGTCTGTCACCGCCCCGCTAACGGACATGTACCTCGGCTTGTGGGGCCGGTCCAATATCAAGGACACGGCCATCATCGACGGCGACGCCGCGCTGGCACTTCGCGTCCTCCGGGGCCCGCTCACACCATGAGCGGGGTGACCTCCCTGGCCCACCGCCCGCCGTCGTCGGTTCAGTGCTGGGAACACAGCCTCAAATACCCCATGGGGTATACTGATGTGACTATCCACTGATACTGAGGGAGCCACCAGATGTGCCGTGCAGTGACATGTAAGAAATGCGGTAAGACAACCTGGGCGGGCTGCGGCCAGCACGTCGACCAGGTGATGCGCGGGGTCCCTGGCTCCGATCGCTGCCGCGGGCACGAGCACGAAAACCCGGCCGGGACGGGCTTTTTCGCCAAGCTGTTCGGACGCTAGCTCCGCAGGCCCGAAGTCCTACGACAATCACCGCCCCTGAACCGGCCCCGGACCCCCGTGGGATCAAACGACGGATCGAAGCAACCATGAGCAGCGAACAACCCATCACGGCCTCCGGAAGGTCCAACCCGGGTCCTGGCCCTGCAGCCCGCGATGTACAGCCAGTACACGTCGTGCATCAGGGCGGAGACCGCTTCGACATCAATGTCCGCGGGCACGTCATCCGGACCGACCAGCCAACCAGCGACGGAGGGGAGGACACCGGTCCCACGCCGACAGAGCTGTTCATTGCGAGCCTCGCAGGCTGTGTCGCGTTCTACGCCCGCCGTTACCTGGACCGGCACGGACTTCCCACCGAAGGCCTGGCCGTGGACGCGGACTTCCAGATGGGCTCGCGTCCTGCACGCGTCGCCCGGATCGAGGTGCGGCTCACTATCCCCGCCGACGTGCCCGCCGAGCGACGTGAGCCGCTGCTTGCCGTCGCCTCGCATTGCACCGTTCACAACTCGCTGACGGTGACCCCTGAGATCTCGGTGGCCTTCGCCGGCACCGGTGAGCGCCTGACGATGACCGGGTAGCGCCCTCCCCCATGAAAGCAGTTCAGGCCCGTGCCGCACTTCCGCTGACAGCGGCGCTCCTACTGGTGGGGTGCGCTTCCGGCGGCGGAGGTCCCGGAGCATCCACCGCTACGGGGTCCGCGGCGGCAGCCATCACTATTAAGGACTTGTGGGCGAGGTGGCTCATGGAAAGCAGGACCGAGCCGATTTCCGGTCCGGGGCGCAACGGGCCACCCTGTGCAATGCTCCGGGCCAGGGGCATACTGAGGTATGGATGACGCCGACGACTTTCTAGCCTGGGTTAGATCCGCGCTGTACCGGGCGGAAATGGCCCTCCACGACGGCGACGCCGCCCCGCGCCGGGCGCTCTGGTCACGGAATGAGCCGGTGAGCATCCTTGGCGCGTGGCGGAATGCGTATGGGCAGCAGGAGATCGACGAGGCCTTCGCTGTCCTCGAGAGGGCTTTCTCCAACTGCACGTCCTACAGTTTCGAACTGCAGGCCTATGACGTGGTCGGCGCCATGGCCTACACCGCGGGCCTGGAACATATTTCAACCTCCGTGGACGGTCAGCCGCGCAGCTACACCCTGCGCGCCACCCAGGTCTACCGCCGAGAAAACGGAGAATGGAAGGTGGCGCACCGCCACGCCGACACCGTGGCCGAGTGAGGGCGACGTAGACGCAAGGGGTGAACACGGGGTGGTAAGACGACTATGACCGAAGCAACGAGGTTTAGCGGACCGCACTGGCGCCGGGTGATGGCCGCCCTCGGCAACGATGACGCACGGACGGCTTACGCTCAAGTAGTGCTCGGGGCCAAGCTCCCCGAAGCGATCGCTGATTTGAACGAACGGCGGCGGAGCCGGGCCATCACGGCCCTGCTCGAGTCCGGGCTCGTCGAACCCAACGCTGCCGGCGAACTCGAGGCGTCCGGGGCGATCTTCCGCCGCCTCCTCACGCAACAATCCCGGCGACAGCCGCAGACCGGACACGCCCGCTTTATGCGCTTGGGCAGGATCGAGCGGTATCCGGCCAACAAGGCGGAGCGACGGGAGCTCCTGGCATGAATTGTCACCGATGCCATCGAGCTCGGCCAAGACCTGTCGGAAAGACAGGTCAATGAACGGCTTCTCAGTTATACGGACGACGTCGTGATGCTGCGCCGCTACCTGGTTGACTTCGGGCTGCTGGAACGGACCCCTTCAGGCTCCTCCTATTACCGGCCGAAGAAGACTTAGTTCCCTGTGCGGAAAGGGCCGATGGCAGTTCCGGCGACGGCGTCAATAATGTCAGCGCCCTCTGCGATGCTTAGGCAATGGACAGCAGAACAGCTTGGAGTGCGGACATCAGGGAGGCCCTGGCGGCCGTCTCTGCCTCCACTGCTGCCTTGGAGTCCCTCGTCGAAAGCGGCCCAGACGGGGCCGGTTCACCCTGCACCGATCCCCTTCCGGACACCGATCCGCTTCAGCGCCTGGCGGATGATTGCCTGGAAGGTCTCGCTGAAATAGCCCGACAGGAAGCCCGGACCGCCGCGCTGAAGGTGAGGATGACCGCAGAATATGTGCGGGCAACCCGGGCCTTGGCCTCACCGGCTGCTTCCCCGCGCGAACGCACCACCCAACAGATGGCGCTGGTGGCCGAGGTCGCCTGCGTCCTGACCATCAGCGAACGTTCCGCCGGAGCCCTCCTGCACGAATGCCGGACGCTGACCACGGCGCTGCCGCTGACCCTGACAGCGCTTCAAGCCGGGACGATCTCCTGGCAGCATGCCCGGATCATCGTCGACGAAACCACCAGCCTGAATCCTGACGGTGCAGCCGCACTGGAAGCGCACTTCCTGGACACCGACGCGCCAAACCCCGCCCGCGGCTGTCCGGCCGGGGACCTCGTGCCTCCCCGGTTCCGGGCCAAGGCACGCCTCCTGGCGGGAACGCCACCACCCGGTCAGCATCGAAAAACGCTTCGCCAGCAGCGCCGCCGAACGGCGGGTCGAGTACCTCCCGGACCGGGACCGCATGGCATGGCTTTCGGCCTACCTCCCGGCCCAGATTGCAGCGGGCATTTGGGAACGGACCACCGCCGCCGCCCGCTCCATGCAAGCCCCGGACGAGGTCAGGACCCTCACCCAGCTCCGCGCCGACGTCGCCGCTAGCTGGCTCCTCACCAACGGCACCGGCACCCCCGGCGGGACGGTCGACCGCGGGGCCGGATTGGGTGGAGACGTCCCGTATCCGAGGGCCCAAGTCCTCATCACTGTTCCGGTCTTGTCACTACTGGGCGCGCTACGGACGAACCAGCCATGCTGGACGGGTACGGCCCGATCCCGCCGTCCATGGCCCGCCGGCTGATCGCCGACGGCGCCGATTCCTTCCACCGCGTCCTGACGGACCCCCGCGACGGGGCGCCCTTGGAAATCGGACGGACCAGCTACCGGCTCACGAAGGCGCAGCGTCAGTGGCTCCGCCTCCGCGACGGCAAATGCCCCTTCCCCGGCTGCAACAACCACTCCCTCGACAATGAAGCAGACCACCTCTTGGCCTGGGCAGACGGCGGCACCACCGGCATCTCCAACCTGGGCCAGCCGTGCCCAAAACACCACAAACTCAAACACAGCTCCGGCTGGACACCCACCGGAGCCAGCACAGACCACCCGCCGGGCTGGACCTCACCGTCAGGCCGGCACTACCCCAGCGAACACCAGGACTGGGAACCACCCCGCTGGCCGGACCACATCCTGACCCACGAAGAGACCAGCCGGGATCCCGACCTCAATATGCCCGCGGACCCCTTCCCGCAATGGCACTTAGTCACGGCCGCGGACGAATTCCAGGCCGCAGACATGGACGGTCCGGGCTGGCCGCCGCCCTTGGACGACTTCCTCCCCGAGGCGTTCGTGCCCCAACGCGTCTGATCGGCTGCTGTCGCCATGCCGGTGCCCTTGCTCTCCTGGGCTGCAGCGCGTATGAGAGATGCATGGCTTCGAAACGAGACGTCCTCCGCGGACGTGTTGCGGTCGTAACTGGCTCGACACGCGGCCTGGGGTTTGCCATGGCCCGGCTCCTGGGGCACCAGGGCGCTGCGGTGGTGCTGGCGTCCAGGTCGGACGTCGATGTCGCGGCCGCCGTCGAGGCCCTGCACGCGGAAGGGATCGCAGCCTCTGGACGTTCCTGCGACACCGGTGAGCTGGCAGACGTCGAAGCCCTGCGCGACGAGGCCCTGCGCCGCGGGAGGCTCGACATTTGGGTCAACAATGCCGGAGTCTCCGGTGTCTTCGGGCCCACGGCGTCCACGCCGGTGGACGACTTCACCCGAGTGGTGCGCACGAACATCCTTGGCACGTTCCACGGGTCGAGGGTTGCGCTGCCAGTCTTCCTCGGCCAGGGCCGGGGCGACCTTGTCAACGTTTACGGCCAAGGCGACCAGGGGCCGGTGGCGCTACAGAACGCATATGCGTCAAGCAGCGTTGGGTCCGCCAGTTCACCGAGACGTTGCGGCTGGAGACCAGGGGCACCGGCGTCCGGGTGCATGGCATGAACCCGGGCCTGGTGGTGACGGACTTGCTGGGGCACGTCACGTCCCAGCCGGGGTATGAGCATCGACTGGGCGGGCTGCAGGTCGTCGTCGGACTGTGGGGGCAGACCCCTGATGACGCCGCGCGTCCCCTCCTGGACCTCGTAACCTCGGATGCGGCCGAGTTCCGGTATCTGACCAAGACGACCATGGTTTCGCGAGGACTGCGAAATTTGATCGCCGGACGCCTCCGCCGCACCAACCGCATGCCTCTGGAGGTCACCGTCCTCGACACGGAGCCCAAGGGCTGACCGGGGCGGGATTTCCTTGTGTCACTTGTACAGGACGGTTCATCCCGGCGGGGGCGTGAACTGGCTGGCAGTGAACTCCGCTCCCTGGGGGTCGCGGATCAGTGCCGTGCGCGTCCACGCGGTGTCGTTTTGGCGAAGGACCTGGGCGCCGAGTCGCTGAGCCTCAGACACCGTCCGGTCCCGGTCGGCGACGGTGAACGAGACGTGCCAGTGGGGCGCTTCATCGGGGGCCGTGGCAGCGACCCAGGCGATCGCGTCCTCGAAACCGGGCGGGGCTGCCAGCCCGGACTGCCTCGCCCTGATGCCCGGATCCGCTGTCGCCTCAAGGTGGTCGCCATAACCTGGCCTGCGGATCATCTTCGCGAAGCGAAGGTCGTCGACCTGCCAACCGAACGCATCCTCGTAGAACGCAATGGCCGCGCCGGGGTCGGCAGTGTGGAGGTCGCTAAAATTCCAGGACGCCGGCAGGTTGACCACTTGTGCCCCTAAGCGTCGTCTGGCCTGCCAGATGCGGAACTCGGCACCCTCAGGGTCGGCCAACACCGCACTTCGGCCGCCTTCGCCCGCATCGGCAGGCGCCGATCGCACCGCGGCACCGGCAGCAACCAGCCGCTGCACTGCGGCATCCGCGTCCTCGACGGCTATGTAGGTGCTCCACACCGCGGCACCGCCCTGGGTGCCGGCAACCCCACCGACGTCCTGGCCGTCGAGCTTTGCTATCAGGTAGCGGCCCGGCGCTCCAGGCGGCATGACGTCCTCGAATGTCCAGCCGAAGAGTCCGGAGTAGAACTCTGCGGCTGCCTCGACGTCAGGCTGCTCGGTATCGATCCAACATGGGACGCCCTGCGGGTAGGTCCGTTCAGTCATGTCTGGTTCCAGTCCATCATCGCCGCAGGCCTGGTTCGGCCCCTCAATCGTGCTTCCTCGCAGGGCTGCGCATTCCGCTGGAGGCGACTCCTACCCCTGCCAGGAAAATCAGGACAGTGAGGTAGACCGGACCGAGGTGCCCAAGCGTGGCCAGACCCCACGGGTAATGTGCGGGGAGGGCCACTGCGAGTGCGACGGTGGGGACCATGACGGCTGTGGCGAAGGCCCACCGTTCTCCTCGGCGCACCCCGTACCAGGACAGGCCTGCTATGGCCAGCCCGGCCGCAGCGATGAAGCCGCCGAGCGCAATGTGCAGATGGCTGATGTAGTGGTGCAGCTGCGGGCTGAACGCCTCGACCTCCGCCATCCCCTTGTCCACTTGGTCGGGGCCGATACCCAGCTCGAGGAAGGCGCCCGAAAACTTCAGTCCCAGGAAGACTAGGGCGTACGCAACGAAGGCCAGCCCGGCAAGCGCCATGAGAGCGGCTCCCGTCCGGAGGCGGGCCGGGTTCCCCGGGATGGTTTGGCTGGCAGGCATGGCCACCACGCCCTCTCTTATCCATGTAGATACTCGATAAGAGCCCCCGGATCGCGGGCCTGTCAAGAGAGACTAGGAATGCACTCCTCGACACACCGTGGTGTGCGAGCGATCCCGCAAGAAAGCCGCGCCACAGGATGCGGCGCGGCTTTCAAGGGAGGTCGGCTGAACCTCGAAGAAGAAGAACTAGAAGTCCCAGTCCTCGTCCTCAGTGTTGACAGCCTTACCAATTACGTAAGACGAACCCGAGCCCGAGAAGAAGTCGTGGTTCTCGTCGGCGTTCGGGGACAGGGCCGAAAGGATGGCCGGGTTCACGTCGGTGACGGACGCCGGGAACATGGCTTCGTAGCCCAGGTTCATCAGCGCCTTGTTGGCGTTGTAGTGCAGGAACTTCTTGACGTCCTCGGCCAGGCCGACGGAGTCGTAGAGGTCGTGCGTGTACTGGACTTCGTTTTCGTACAGCTCGAAGAGCAGTTCGAAGGTGTAGTCCTTGATTTCCTGGCGCTTTTCCTCGGAGACCTTCTCCAGGCCCTTCTGGAACTTGTAGCCGATGTAGTAGCCGTGCACGGCCTCATCGCGGATGATCAGGCGGATCAAGTCTGCCGTGTTCGTCAGCTTGGCCCGTGAGGACCAGTACATCGGCAGGTAGAAGCCCGAGTAGAACAGGAAGCTCTCCAGCAGCGTGGAAGCCACCTTGCGCTTCAGGGGATCATCGCCCTGGTAGTAGTCCATGACGATCTGCGCCTTCTTCTGAAGGTTCGCGTTCTCGGTGGACCAGCGGAACGCCTCGTCGATCTCCTTGGTGGAGGCCAGCGTGGAGAAGATGGACGAGTAGCTCTTGGCGTGCACGGACTCCATGAAGGCAATGTTCGTGTACACGGCCTCCTCGTGCGGGGTGATCGCGTCCGGGATCAGCGAGACGGCGCCGACGGTGCCCTGGATGGTGTCCAGCAGGGTCAGGCCGGTGAACACACGCATGGTGAGCTGCTGCTCGTCCGGCGTCAGCGTCGCCCACGACTGGACGTCGTTGGACAGCGGCACCTTCTCCGGCAGCCAGAAGTTGTTGACCAGGCGGTTCCAGACATCCACGTCCTTGTCGTCCTGGATGCGGTTCCAGTTGATGGCCTCGACGTGGCTAAGCAGCTTGACCTTCTCGGTCATGTCATCCCCTAAACGTTGGGTGGTTTCTCTAAGTTAAAGCGTACGACGGCGGGCGGGCGCCCGCCGTCGTACTCAAGCTATGGTCTCGACAGGCTCGACCACCGGGGTTACAGCATGCAGCTGACGCAGCCCTCCACCTCGGTCCCTTCCAGCGCGAGCTGGCGGAGACGGATGTAGTAGATGGTCTTGATGCCCTTCTTCCAGGCGTAGATCTGGGCCTTGTTGATGTCGCGCGTGGTGGCGGTGTCCTTGAAGAACAGCGTCAGGGACAGGCCCTGGTCCACGTGCTGCGTGGCAGCGGCGTAGGTGTCGATGACCTTCTCGTAGCCGATCTCGTACGCGTCCTGGTAGTACTCCAGGTTGTCGTTCGTCAGGTACGGCGCCGGGTAGTACACGCGGCCCAGCTTGCCTTCCTTGCGGATTTCGATCTTGGACGCCACCGGGTGGATCGAGGAGGTGGAGTTGTTGATGTAGCTGATCGAGCCCGTCGGCGGAACGGCCTGCAGGTTCTGGTTGTAGATGCCGTGCTCCATGACGGAAGCCTTCAGCTCGCGCCAGTCATCCTGGGTGGGGATGTGGATGTTCTTGAACAGCTCCGCGACCTTCTCGGTCTGCGGCACCCACTCCTGGTCCGTGTACTTGTCGAAGAACTCGCCCGAGGCGTACTTGGACTTCTCGAAGCCGCCGAAGGTCTGGCCGGTCTGGATGGCCAGTTTATTGGAGGCGCGGACCGCGTGGTACACCACCGAGTAGAAGTAGATGTTGGTGAAGTCCAGGCCCTCTTCGGAACCGTAGTGGACCCGCTCCCGTGCCAGGTAGCCGTGCAGGTTCATCTGGCCCAGGCCGATGGCGTGGCTCTGGTCGTTGCCGCGGGCGATGGACGGCACCGAGGTGATGTTGGACATGTCAGAAACAGCCGAGAGCGAGCGGATGGCCGTCTCGATGGTCAGGCCGAAGTCCGGCGAATCCATGGTCTTCGCGATGTTCAGCGAGCCCAGGTTGCAGGAGATGTCCTTGCCGGTCTGGTCGTAGGACAGGTCATCGTGGTACGTGGTGGGCTGCGAAACCTGGAGGATCTCGGAGCACAGGTTGGACATGATGATCTTGCCGTCGATCGGGTTCTCGCGGTTAACGGTGTCCTCGAACATGATGTACGGGTAGCCGGATTCGAACTGGATCTCGGCTAGCGTCTGGAAGAACTCGCGCGCCTTGATCTTGGTCTTCTTGATCCGGGAATCGTCCACCATCTCGTAGTACTTCTCGGTGACCGAGACGTCGGAGAACGGCATGCCGTAGACGCGTTCGACGTCGTACGGGGAGAACAGGTACATGTCCTCGTCGCGCTTGGCCAGCTCGAAGGTGATGTCCGGTATCACGACGCCGAGTGAGAGGGTCTTGATGCGGATCTTCTCGTCCGCGTTTTCCCGCTTGGTGTCCAGGAACCGGTAGATGTCCGGGTGGTGGGCGTGCAGGTAGACCGCGCCGGCGCCCTGGCGGGCACCGAGCTGGTTGGCGTAGGAGAAGCTGTCCTCGAGGAGCTTCATCACGGGGATGACGCCCGAGGACTGGTTTTCGATCTGCTTGATCGGGGCGCCGACTTCGCGGATGTTGGTCAGCGCGAACGCCACGCCGCCGCCGCGCTTGGACAGCTGCAGGGCGGAGTTGATGGAACGGCCGATCGACTCCATGTTGTCTTCGATGCGGAGCAGGAAGCAGGAGACCAGCTCGCCGCGCTGCTTCTTGCCGGCGTTCAGGAACGTGGGGGTGGCCGGCTGGAAGCGGCCTTCGATGATTTCGTCCACCATCTGCAGGGCAAGCTGCTCGTCGCCGCGGGCCAGGTGCAGGGCAACCATGCAGACGCGGTCCTCGTAGCGCTCCAGGAAGCGCTTGCCGTCAAACGTTTTCAGTGTGTAGGACGTGTAGAACTTGAAGGCGCCCAGGAAGGTCTCGAAACGGAACTTCTTCTTGTACGCACGGTTGAAGAGCTCGCGGATGAAGTTCATCGTGTACTGGTCGAGGGTCTCGCGCTCGTAGTACTGGTTCTTCACCAGGTAGTCGAGCTTCTCTTCCAGGTCGTGGAAGAACACGGTGTTGTTGTTCACGTGCTGCAGGAAGTACTGGTGCGCGGCCTCGCGGTCCGCCTCGAACTGGATCTCCCCGTTCGGCCCGTACAGGTTCAGCATGGCGTTCAGTTCGTGGTAGCCCAGCCCCTTGTAGGCGGCGGGCAGCGCGGACTTCTCTGCGGTCTTTTCGACGGCGGCCCCCGCGCGGGGACCTTGACCCTCAGGCATGGTTACTTCTGTGTCTGCGACAGTAGTGTCCAAAACTTGTCCAATCCTTGGTTTACCAGGCGGACGTCTTCAGGCGTCCCCATGAGTTCGAAGCGGTAGAGGTGCGGTATCTGGCATTTGAAGGCGATGATGTCGCCCGCCATGCAGTAGTTGTCCCCGAAATTCGTGTTTCCTGCGCCGATCACCCCGCGGATCAGGGCCCTGTTCTGCGGGTTGTTGAGGAACCGGATCACCTGTTTCGGCACTGAGCCCTCGCCGCCGGTTCCTCCGTAGGTGGGAACCACCAGGACGAAAGGCTCGGAGGCTACGAGTTCAGCTTCACGCTGATGCAGGGGGATCCGGGCTGCATCCCGGCCGAGCTTCTCAACGAAGCGCCGGGTGTTCTCGGAAGCCGAGGAAAAGTAGATGAGGTGACTGGATGTCCGGTTCATGGGCGTCGTATTCACAGCATCTGCTGCGAGCGGCGCATCGGCAAGTGCCGGCGCTGCCATGGGAGTCACCTCATCTACCTAAAGTTCTTTGCCGGAAGCGGCGGGCTGAGCCTAGGCCACTGAGGCGGCTGCGCTCAGCGCCAACTCCTCGATCTTGTCCGGGCGGAAGCCTGACCAGTGATCCTGGTCCGTGACCACGACGGGGGCCTGCATGTAGCCGAGGGCCTTCAGGCGCTCGAGGGCATCCGCGTCCTGGGAGATGTCGACGCTCTGGTAGGTGATGCCCTTCTTGTCCAGCGCGCGGTATGTTGCGTTGCACTGAACACAGGCCGGCTTCGTGTAAACCGTAACGGTCATGGTTCCTGTCCCCTTTGTTGAAGTCACTGCTTTTGAAGTCTCTGGATCATCGCTGCGGTAGACACTGCCCGGATCTGAAACCCCTGCTCGATGCCGGTCCTGCGTCCCGCTCAATCTGTATGTCGATACTACATGTAGTGCACGGCCCCGATATGGACCCCAAGATGATGTATTACAAGTATGTCATTTAATGCACCGTTAATCCACAGGGCAGGGGTTGAAAAATGTCCGTGTTTCAGCTGTTTTCACGGACGAAATCCACACCCTGTGGAGGAGTTAGCCACAACTAATCCCCCCGCGTGTCGCGTGGTAGACGGCGTGTCGCCACTGTGCCGAAGGCGTGTCGGAGGGCACACAAAGGGGGTCCTGAAACATTTTCAGGACCCCCGATGTGACGAACGGAACGGCGTAGCGGCGAGAGCCGACTTGCCAGACGGTGGCGGGCTCAGCCGTGCGGAGCCGGCCGGCTGCAGAGAATCTGTTCCACGCCCATCCTGCCTTCAGCGAAGCTGCGCAGGGCACCGACGAGATAGAGCCGCCAGACGCGCACTATCTCCTCCCCCATCATGTCGACGGCAGCCTCCTGGTTCGCCTCGAAATTGGCGTACCAGGCCTCAAGGGTGCGCACGTAGTCCGTACGCATCGCCTCCACGGCCTGGACCTCAAGGCCGGCGTCCTCCAGGAAGCCCAGGGTCTCGCCGACCGGGCGCATATGCATGTCCGGTGCGATGAAGGATTCGATGAACGGCCCTCCCCCGGGGTGCTTTCCCCGCCGGGACATCTGCTGGATCAGCACCCTCCCGCCGGGAACGACGTTATTGAACAGTGCCGCCGCATACACCGGGTAGTTGCGCTGCCCCACGTGTTCGCCCATCTCCAAGGAGGCGACGGCGTCGAACGGCCCGTCCGGGATCTCGCGGTAGTCCTGGACCCGGATGTCCACTCGGTCTTCCAGGCCGCGTTCGCGGATCCGAGCGTCGATGAAGGCCTTCTGTTCGGTGGACAGGGTGACACCCACGACGTGGGCACCGTAGTGCTGTGCTGCGTGCAGGCTCAGCGACCCCCAGCCGCAGCCGACGTCGAGCAGGCGCATGCCGGCCTTGAGCCCGATCTTCCGGCAGACGAGGTCCAGCTTGTCCCGCTGGGCGTCCTCCAGCCCGTAGTTCTCGGAGGAGTCTGTCCAGTACGCGCTGGAGTAGGCCATCTGGGGATCCAGGATGAGGCCGTAGAACTCGTTGCTGAGGTCGTAGTGGTGACTGATGGCCGCCCGGTCACGGAGGATGCTGTGGAGCCTTCCCTTCACCCGGGCCTGGCTGGCCGGCGGTTGCGGCGGAGTCCCGACGGCGCCTGCCGCCCGTGCGATCCTGCCCACGCCTGCGAGGACGGCCGGTGTGGGCCGGATCCCGGAGAGTCCGCGTTCCCGGACTACCTTCCACAGGTGCTCCAGGGCCAAGTTCAGGTCGCCGTCGACGTCCAGTTCACCGGTGACGTACGCCTGGGCGGCCCCGAGCTCCCCCGGCGCCCACAGCAGCCGGCGGATGGCACCGGGCGCCTTCAGCCGCACCACCGGAGCGTCGGCCGGGCCTGCTTCGCTGCCGTCCCACACCTTGAGCCGGACGGGCAGTTCACCGCCGACCACCGGGCGCAGGACCTCGGCGATGGTGTCCGCGAGCGGCGCCGTCATATTGCGGCTCCGCCGGCCGCACGCTTGGATGCTGCGTGGTCCAGGACAATCTGCTGGACGTCCAGGTATCCGGTCTCAAAGCCTGCCCTGGAATAGCAGAGGTAGAACAGCCACATCCGCTGGAAGATCGCGTCGAACCCCATGGCCGCTACCTCGTCGGCGCGGGACATGAAACGTTCCTCCCAGAGGCGCAGCGTCTGCGCGTAGTGCTCGCCCATGGCGAGGCGTTCGCGGACCCGGAGCCCGGTTTGCTTCTCGGTGATTTCCTCGATGGCCCGGACGGAGGGAATGACGCCGCCGGGGAAGATGTACTTGTGCACCCAGGTGTAGCTCGTCCGGGTGGCGATCAGCCGGTCGTGCGCGATGGTGATGGCCTGGATGGCCACCTTCCCGCCGGGGGCGAGGACGCGCTCGATCGTCTGGAAGTAGGTGGCCCAGTATTCGTAGCCGACGGCCTCGATCATTTCCACCGAGACGACGGCGTCGTACTCGCCTTCCACCGCCCGGTAGTCCTTGAGCTCAATCGTGACGGCGTCGGCGTAGCCGGCCTCGGCCACGCGCTGGCGGGCGAGTTCCTGCTGTTCGCTGGAGAGCGTGACCGAATACACCGTGGCGCCGCGGGCAGCTGCACGCAGCGCGAGTTCGCCCCAGCCCGTGCCGATTTCCAGTACGCGCGTTCCCTCGCCGACGCCGGCCTTATCCAGCAGCCGGTCGATCTTCGCCTGCTGCGCGGCGGCGAAACCGTCCCAGGCGACCGTCCGCAGGGCATCGCCCCGCTCCGGGAACAGTGCACTGGAGTAGGTCATGGTGCTGTCCAGGAACGAGGAAAACAGTTCGTTGGAGAGGTCATAGTGCCGGGAGATGTTGGAGCGGGTGTTCTGTTCGGTGTTTCGTTCCCTGCGCGGCTGGCGCGGCAGGTAGAGAGCGCGCAGTTTCTGCAAGGGCTCGGGCACGAGGGTTCCGACGCGGGCTGCGAAGACTTCCATGACAGCGGTGAGATCGTCGGCGTCCCAGTCGCCGGCCATGTAGGACTCCCCGAGTCCGATCAGCCCGCCGTCGCCCAGCCGGGCGGCGAAGGCATCCGGCCGGTTCAGGGTCATGACCGGGTACGGATTGCCGGGTGCCGGATCGTATGCCGCTTTACCGAGGACGGTGCCGTCCGGGTACCGGACTTCCAGCGGAAGCGTTCGGACGGCGGCTCTGAAGATGCCGTCCGCAATCCGGCCGGCCACCCGTGCCTTGAGGCTGTCCGGCGTGGTGGCGATGCTGGGCCAGATGGCGGCGTCGATAGTGACGGGCGGCTGTGGAACCGAGTAGGGAACCCGGCCTGCGTGGCCTTCGCCCTGTCCGCGCCCCGCTGCGGATCCGGTAGCTTCGGTGATGGTCACTGTACTGCCTCCTGTGAAGGGTGTTGTGGTCGTTTGATGATGGGCAGCCGACGTGCCCAAAGTTTGATGCCCTGCCAGCGGATCTGCGCGGACACCCGGAGCGGCGCCAGCGGAACCGCGAGCGCGGCGGAGAGGATGTTCGGCACCGATGCCTCGCGGCGTTCGCCGTCAACTGTTGCCACGAAGGGCTTCTGGCCTTCGCGCTCCAGCACGATGGATACTGCGAGCCGCTCCCCCGGTTCCGGAAGTTTCATCCGGTACTGGCCTTCGACGTCGTTGAACGGGGAAACGTAGAACGCTTTGGGAACGCTGGCCCTGCCGGAATGGTCCGTTTCAAGCAGGTAGCAGTGCCGTTCACCATAGGTGTTGTGGACCTCCGCAACCACGCAACGCAGGCCGCCGGAGGCGTCGTGGCACCAGAAGAGGCTGAGCGGGTTGAACACGTGGCCGAACACACGGGCGCTGGCCAGCATGGTGATCCGGCCGCCGTCGAGTTCGATTCCCCGGGTCCGCAGGAACCGTTCGACATTGCCCCGGAGCGACCCGGCCGGGTCGCCAAGATGATCCGCAACGCGGAAGCCGGCCAGCGGCCGGAGCGGCCACGGAAGAGACGGAAGCCTGTCGACGTCGACATACCAGCTGTAGCTGCGGTAGGTAAACGCATTGTGCAGGGGTGTTCGCCGCACATGGGCTATGGACGTACGGTAGATGGCTGCCCGTTGCATCAGGCGACCTCCGCGGCGACGCTCTCCAGGCCGGGATCGGACACCGGCTGCTCCTCCCAGTTCCGGCCAAGCCGGGCAGCCGCTTTGACGCCGGAGAGGGCCCCGTCCTCGTGGAAGCCCCAGCCGTGGTAGGCGCCGGCGAAGGCCAGGCGTTCGTCCCCCAGGGTCAGGATCTGTTGCTGTGCCCGGAGCGAATCGGGCGTGTACTGCGGGTGCTCGTAGACCATCCGGTCCAGCACCGTCCCGTCGGCGATGAGTTCGGACTCACCGAGGCTCACGATGTAGCGTCCGCCGTCGGCAGGTTCGAGTCGCTGCAGGCGCGTCATGTCGTAGCTGACCAGCACTTTGTCAGGACGTGCGTCGCAGGACGGCAGCCGGTAGTTCCAGGACGCCTGTGCGTTTGCGATGCGCGGCAGGACGGCTTCGTCGCGGTGGAACAGTGTCTGGTTCACCGAGTAGGGCATGCCGGCGAGTGCCTCGCGCTCGGCTGATGAGGCATCGGCGAGCATGCCCAGCGCCTGGGCCGGGTGGGTGGCAATCACGACGGCGTCGAAGTTTTCCGTGCCCTGCGCGGTAGTCAGCTCGACGCCGTCGCCGTGGCGCCGCACCGAGGCGACCGGGCTGGACAGCCGGATGTCCGTCAGCGCCGCGGCCAGCTTGTCCACGTAGGTGCGGGAACCTCCCTTGACCGTCCGCCACTGGGGTGAGCCTGACACTCCGAGCAACCCGTGGTGGGCGAGGAAAGTGAACAGGTAGCGGGCCGGGTACGCCAGCGCCGTGGCGGGGTCGCAGGACCAGACGGCACTCACCACGGGGGTCATAAAGTGCGAGATGAAATAGCTGCTGAACTTCTCCCGGGCTAGGAAATCCCCCAGCGTCAGTTCCGGCTCCCCGGTGCCGGACGCACCGCGGGACGCCCCGGCAAGCAAGGCACGGGCACGGCGGTGGAAGCGCGTCACCTCCAGCAGCATCAGCAGGTACCGGCCGCGCAGCAGGGTGGACGGCCGGGGAATGATGCCGCGCCCCTTGGCGCGGGCGCCGGCATATTCGAGGCCGCAGCCGTCGCAGCGTACCGACATGCTCATTTCGGAGTCCTGGGTCTCCACGCCGAGTTCCGCGAAGAGCCGCAGGAGTGTGGGGTAGGTACGTTCGTTGTGGACGATGAAACCCGTGTCCACGCCGAGGTCCGGGCCGCCCTCCTGCCCCACGTCGTGGGTGTGGGCATGCCCGCCCAGCCGGGAGTCCGCCTCGAATAGCGTCACGTTGTCCCGCTGGTTCAGGACATAGGCCGCGGTCAGTCCTGCCACGCCGCTGCCAATGACGGCCACCCGCCGGCCGTCCGGAATGCTTGCTGCTTGCGACACTGATCTGCTCCTGTTGGCTTCGCCTGAATCGTTGTGATGAATCGTCTTATGGACAATTCGTCACCGATGGGCTCCCGGATGACTACGAATTCCCGCCGGGCACCTTGACGCGATTCTGCCCCATGGACCCGGCCAGCCTGACGCGACATTCCGGGGCTGCGGGGCGATGTGCCACAATGAAGCGGGATTTCCGAGGCGAAGGGCAACCCATTGATCAACCCCGTTCATCTGCGGACCCTCGTCGAGGTCACCCGCCTTGGCTCATTCGCGGCAGCCGCCAACCGGCTGGGCTACACCGCTTCCGCTGTTTCCCAGCAGATGTCTGCCCTGGAACGGGACACCGGCGTGGATCTCTTCCAGCGTTCGGCCAGGAGCATCCAGCCCACCGAAGCCGCCCTGGTGATGACCCGGCACGCCGCTAAGGTCCTGACCGACATTGAGGCCCTCATGGCGGCCGCCTCCCGGACGCACGACGCCACCCATCAGGAGCTCAGGCTGGGAATTTTTCCCAGCCTGGCAACATACGTCCTGCCGCGGATCCTGCAGAACCCGAAGTGGAAGGACCTGGGCATCGACCTCAGGGTGTCCGTGGCTGAGCCGTCCCAGACCATACAGGGGCTGCGCACTGGCGGCGAACTCGATGTGGCCCTGGTCTACCAGGTGGGCCAGTCCGGCCTCGCGTGGCCCCACACCGTGAACCGGCAATGGATCGGCGACGACGAATTCCGTGTGGTACTGCCGGCAGCCTGGGGTTTCCGCGCCGAAGCCAAGGTGGCGGCGGACCATCTGTCCGACATGCCGTGGATCGTCCATCACCCGGGCACCAGCGACGCGACGGTCATTGAACGGCTGTTCGCCAGCTGCAACCTGCACCCCCGCGTGGTGGCCTATAGCGACGACTTCCATGCCAGCCTCGAAATGGCCGCCGCTGGACTGGGAGCCGCGCTGGTCCCTGAGCTTGCCCTGCGGCACCGGCCTGCCGGTGTGGTGGTCCTGGACGTTCCGGAGATCCGGCTGGCCCGGAATGTCTTCGCCCTGCTGATCAACGACAAGCGGACGGCGCGGGTGCAGCTCTTCGTCGAACTCCTGGCCGACACCCTGCACGGCATGGGAACAGCCCGCTAGGCCTTGCGGTCCCCGGGACGGCCGGCTTTCGGGCGGCCCGGCACCCGCCCGGCCAATGACAGCAGGGCGGTGACCACCCTGTCTTTCGCCGTCCCGTAAGGCGGATAGGCCAGCCCGAGGGTGTCCGGCCACAGCGGCTTGTCCATGCCTGCCCGTTCGTGCGAGAACGTCCGCACGGAATGTTCACCGTGGTATGCCCCCATGCCGCTGCCGCCCACCCCGCCGAACGGGAGGCCCGGAACCGTGAGGTGTGCCGCCGGTGCTCCGTAGGCCAGCGCGCCTGACGACGTTTCCGCCGCGAAGGCGCTGCGCACGGCGTCCTCTTCGCTGAAGACATACACGGCCAGCGGCTTGGAGCCGGAATTGATCATGCGGATGGCTTCGTCCCGCCCGGATACCGGCACCAGCGGCAGCAGCGGACCGAAGATTTCCTCGCCCAGGACTGCATCGCCGGGGGCGGGGCGCAACAGCGTCGGTGCAAAATACCTGCTGCCGGGGTCCCGCTGCCCTCCGTGCACCACGGTGCTGCCGTCCGCCAGTTCGGCGATCCTTTCAAAGTGCCGGTCATCCACGATCCGGCCATAGGAAGCGCTGGACGCCGGGTCCTTTCCGAACATGGCGGTGATGGCGTCCACAAGCAGCGGTTCCAGCGCGTCCAGAACCTCGGGGGCGGCCAGCACATAGTCAGGTGCAACGCACGTTTGCCCCGCGTTCATGAACCGGCCCCAGGCAAGGCGTCCGGCGGTGGTCTCGAGGTCGGCGGTCCCGTCCACGAAGGCCGGGCACCTTCCACCCAGTTCCAGGGTCACCGGCGTCAGGTGTTCGGCTGCCGCCCGCATGACCACCCGGGCCGCGTCCTGGCCGCCGGTGAAGAAGATGTGGTCGAAGCGCTCAGCCAGGAGTGCCTTGGTTGCCGGGATGCCTCCGGGCACCACCTCGGCGGCACCGCCCAGGTACTCAGGCAACCAGCGGACCAGGGCGGCTGAGGTGGCGGGGGCGTGCTCGCTCGGCTTGACGACCACGGTGTTGCCGGCCGCCAGGGCGCCGGCCATCGGCGCCAGCGTCAGCTGGACCGGGTAGTTCCAGGTGCCGATCACCAGCACCACACCGAGCGGAGTCAGCTCGGTCCAGGCCCGGGCCGGCTGCATGGCAAGCGGAACGTCCACCCGGCGGCGCCGAAGCCAGCCCGCGAGATGCCGTTCCAGATGGGCCGTTTCCGCGGCCACAAAACCGATTTCGGTCATCTGTGATTCACTCCGGTGCTTGCCCAGGTCGCTGAGCAGTGCGCCGGCAAAATCCTCACGGCGTTCCGTCAGCATCCTGCGCAGATTGCCCAGTTGCTCCAGCCGCCAGTCCAGGGGGCGGCTCACCCCGCTGTCGAAAAGCTCGCGGGATCGGGCGACGGCGGCGGCGGGAGTGTGCATCCGATCAATGTACCCGTGGCGGGACGCGGGACGGGCTGCAGCCGGGGATAAAGCGCCAGATAAAAATCACCGATGCTGGAATGGACTGCCCGAGAGGGCTATGTTGAAGATATGAACAAGGTAGCGAGCCGGCACTTTGGTGAAATCGAGCTCAACCACGGCCGGGACCACAACATCGCAGCGAAGCATGAACTGGGCGGCCAGCCGGTAGAGCTGGACCTGAACATCAATGCCCACGACCACTTCGACGAGGCGGCCATGCACAAGGTTGACTACCGGCTGCGGTACCTGCCCGAGCTCGTGGACCAGGTCCGGGACATGATCGCCGATGAACTGGAGCAGGAGGGCACCAGCCCCCAGGAGTACCGGCACTTCCACTGCAACGCCATCAAGGACGAGCACCTCAAGAAGGTGTTCGGCGTGGAGGACAAGAGCCAGCTGACCAATGCCGTGTTCCTGAAGGCACTGAAACTTGGCCACGTGGGCATCTACCCCGGCCAGCCCGAACGCTACTTCGTCCTGGATTTCACCCTGGGCGAGCACTTCACCGACGAAGTCCTGGTAGCGTCCGCCGACGAAGACGGCGTCGTGGACGACGAAATCCTCTGGGAGTCGTGAGGGGCCGGTGATCCGGCCCGTCGGGATCCAGGTTTCGACGGACTCAACCATCGGATAGCAGGACATTACGACGGCGGCCGGTCACCTCAGGTGACCGGCCGCCGTCGTGCGTGGTTGCTTTTGCCTACTTGGCCGTCGCCAGGAGGCTGGCGCGGACCGTCTTGGTGGCCGCAACAAGGTTGCGCAGGGACTCTTCGGTCTCTGCGTAGCCGCGGGTCTTCAGGCCGCAGTCCGGGTTGACCCAGAGCTGGCGGGACGGGACGTGCTTCACGGCGGTGCTGAGCAGCTCGGTGACTTCCTGCTCACCCGGGACGCGCGGCGAGTGGATGTCGTAGACGCCCGGGCCGACGCCGCGGCCGAAACCGTGGGACTCGAGGTCGTGGACAACCTCCATGCGTGAACGTGCGGCCTCGATCGAGGTGACGTCAGCGTCCAGTCCGTCGATGGCGTCGATGATGGCGCCGAACTCGGAGTAGCACAGGTGGGTGTGGATCTGCGTGGAATCGGCAGCACCGGCAGTGGCAAGTCGGAACGAGTTCACGGACCAGTCCAGGTATGCGGCCTGGTCTGCCTTGCGCAGCGGAAGGAGTTCCCGCAGGGCGGGCTCGTCCACCTGGATGACCTTGATGCCGGCTGCTTCGAGGTCGGCGATTTCGTCGCGGAGCGCCAGGCCCACTTGGTTGGCGGTCTCCCCCAGCGGCTGGTCGTCACGGACGAAGGACCAGGCCAGGATGGTGACCGGACCGGTGAGCATGCCCTTCATCGGCTTGCTGGTCAGCGACTGGGCATACTCGGCCCACTTCACAGTGATGGGGGCGCTGCGGGTGACGTCGCCCCACAGGATGGACGGACGGGTGCAACGTGAGCCATAGGACTGCACCCAGCCGTGGACCGTGACGTCGAAGCCTTCCAGGTTCTCGGCGAAGTACTGGACCATGTCGTTGCGCTCGGGCTCGCCGTGCACCAGGACGTCGTAGCCGAGCTCTTCCTGCAGCTCCACGACGCGCTTGATCTCGTCCTTCATGAGTTGCTCGTACTGCTCGTTGGTGAGGTCGCCCTTGTTGTTGCGCGCACGGGCCGAACGGATTTCGGAGGTCTGCGGGAAGGAGCCGATGGTGGTGGTGGGCAGTGGCGGCAGGTGAAGGGCCTCTTCCTGGGCGGCTTCGCGGACCGGGTACTCGGAGCGGTTGAAGTCGGCCGCGGTCAGGGCCGCGGTGCGGGCCCGGACGTCGGCGCGCTGCACACCTTCGGCGGCGGCACGGGAGGCGATGATGCGCGTGGCTTCGTCGATGGCCGACTGCACTGAGCCTGTCTCACTGCCGGCAGCGTCGGTCAGCAGGCCGGCGAGGGTTGCTACTTCAACGGCCTTCTGGTCCGCGAACGCCAGCCAGCTGCGGAGCTGCTCGGACAGCTGGGTCTCTTCCTCGACGTCGTGCGGGACGTGCTGGGTGGAGGTGGAGGTGCTGATGGCCAGCTTGGTCACGGACTTCTTCAGTTCGGCGATCTTCTCGGCAGAGGCGGCCAGGTCGTTGCGCCAGATGTTGTGGCCGTCCACGACGCCGGCAACCAGGGTTTTGTTGCCCAGTGCAGCGAGTGCCGCAGCGGACGGAACAGCGCCCTTGAAGACGTCGACGTGCAGCGCGTCGATGTTGGTGGCGGCGAGGGTGCCGAGCTGGCCGTTCAGTGCGCCGTACGGGGTGGAAACGAACAGCTGCGGGCGGCGGCCTGCAGCGGACAGGACCTCGTAGGAGCGGGCAACCGCGGCCTGGATCTCCTCGGCGGACGTGTCCTGGTCAACCACCAGTGCGGGCTCGTCCAGCTGGACCCAGCTGGCGCCGGCAGCGGCGAGCTTCTCCAGCAGCGCGGTGTAAACCGGCAGGATGTCCTCAAGGCGGGACAGCGGGCTGAATCCGGCCGGGGCGTCGTCGGAAGCCTTGCTCAGCAGCAGGAAGGTGACCGGACCAACGATGTACGGGCGGGTCTCCACCCCGTTGGCAAGGGCGTACTCGAATTCCTCGACGATGCGGTTGGAGGTCAGCGCGAAGTTGGTCTCCGGACCGATTTCCGGCACCAGGTAGTGGTAGTTGGTGTCGAACCACTTGGTCATTTCAAGCGGCTGCTCTTCCTTGTTGCCGCGGGCCAGGGTGAAGTACCCATCGATGTCCAGCTGTCCCTCGGCGTTGAGGAGGTTTCCGAAACGGGCCGGTACGGCGCCGAGGTGGGCGGCGGCGTCGAGCACCTGGTCGTAGAAGGAGAAGGTGCCCGGAACAGCGGCGGCTTCGGTCAGGCCGAGTCCCTGCAGGCGCGTGGCGGTGCCCAGCTGGATTTCCTTCGCGGCGGCATCGAGGGCGGCGGCGTCGATCTTGCCGGCCCAGTAGGCTTCGACGGCCTTCTTCAGTTCGCGGCGGCGGCCGATGCGCGGGTAGCCCAGGATCGAAGCGGACGGGAAGGGAGTGGTCACGGCCGGGGTGTTCTGCTCAGTCATGTGGAATTCCTTGGGTGTTGGTGAAAATCAGTGGTGTTGGATGCTGAAAGCGCCAGTGCTGACGGGCGGGGGTACCGACAGGCAGTGCCGACAAGCAGTGCTCCCGGCGGGCGGTGCCGGGTGCCGGGTCGGGCGCGTGGTTCTGGCGGGCGGGCGAAGCCGGCTCAGCTGGCCATTTCCTGGTGGCGGCGGGCAATGGCATTCAGCCTGCTCGCCGGACGGGCGGGGCGTGGCAGGGCCAGCTTGTCCAGGACCTCCAGAGCACACGCGTGTTCGTTGAAGGTGTACAGGTGGATGCCCGGTGCTCCGGCGTCCAGGGCTGCGTTGGCCAGGTCCACCGTTGCCCGGACGCCGATCAGCCGGCGTTCGGCGTCGGTGTCCGCAGCTGCCAGGCGTGCCATGAGTTCCGGTGCGGGTTCGACGCCGGTCAGCTCAGCCAGTCGGTTGAGCCGCCGCACGCTGGTCAGGGGCATGACGCCCGGGATGATGGGGATGGTGACCCCGGCCCGGCGTGCCCTCGTGATGAGGTCGGCATACTGCTCGGTGTGGAAGAACACCTGCGTGATGGCGAAGTCCGCGCCGGAGCGCTGCTTGGCCAGCAGCACCTCGACGTCGTGGGCTTCAGTGGGTGATTCCGGGTGACGCGTCGGGTACGCGGCCACGCCGACCGCCACCTTGCCGGCACACAGCAGTGCCGAACGTCGCTGCTCCACGCGGCGGATCAGCTCGATCAGGTCCTGGGCGTACCGCAGGGAACCGCTAACCGGTGCTGCGCCGTCCTTAGGCCTGTCACCGCGGAGGGCCAGGATTCCCCGGACACCCACGTCAAGGAGCTCGCCGATGATTTCGGAGAGTTCCTCCGGCGTGTTGCCCACACAGGTCAGGTGGGCCAGCGGGCGCAGCGTCGTCTCCAGCAGGAGCCGGTTGATGAGTTCGACGGCGGTGTCCCGGTTTGATCCGCTGGCGCCGTATGTCACGGAAACGTAGTCCGGGTCCGTGGCTTCCAGCTCGCCAATGGTGGTCCAGAGCGATTCGGCGGCCGCCGGCGAACGTGGCGGGAACAGCTCGTACGAAAGCGCCACCGGGGCGGCGTCGGAGAGATTCGGATGTGTGTCAATAAGGCTAGGTGGAGACATTTGCGTCCTTGGCTTTGGGCCATTGCCGGCAGCTGCGCCTCAGTCCATGGGACTTTGGAAACGCTGAACCGTCAATGAATTTGAGTTTGGGAACACGGAGAGAACTTCGGCAGGGCGCAGCCGCGACTGTTACGCCTGACAGGAAGTTGTCCGTGAGCAAATGTCAGGCCCACATGGGGGCACCCACACCCTCCTGGCGGAGGATCGCTGACACGTTACCTCGGTAACTTGTATAAGACTCTAGGGCCCTGCTCCGGGGCGTTCAAGCCGGGCCCCGAATTAAGACGCACCTTTACGCTCTGTTGCGCCACCGGACAGAACATTGTTCGCCGAAAGGCCGGTAATTGACCAGTACCCGGAATGGTTTGCACGGCAGTCCGCGGATTCAAGGCTGGCGGCGGACCGCTTTCCGTAGCTTCCGGCGCCCCAACCACACCGCTGCGGCCATCAGGCCGAGGACATCGGCGAATCCGAGGATAGCCTCCCAGGGCAGCTCGATATCCCCGCTGTTGAGGTTGTTGAA
Source organism: Arthrobacter sp. FB24 (assembly GCF_000196235.1). NCBI lineage: Bacteria > Bacillati > Actinomycetota > Actinomycetes > Micrococcales > Micrococcaceae > Arthrobacter > Arthrobacter sp. FB24. The sequence continues at coordinate 2,656,775 of NC_008541.1, forward strand.
GAACGAACCCAGCGGGGTGAGCAGCGGCCACAGGACAAGCACGTTCCGGACGAGCGCAAAGGCCACGGCGTAGACGACGCCGAGCCCGAACAGGAAGACCATTCCTAGTCCGCTCATCCCGTAGCCGACGTGGTACACCGCGTACAGGGCCGCCGCGAGTGCTATGCCCGGGATCTGCCCCAGGCTCGCACTCAGGTTCGTCTGGACAAAACCTCTAAAGAAAACCGTCTCAAAGGCCCCGACGGTCAGCGACATAACCAGCAGCGGAACCCAGTCCACGGGCGCCGGTAGCGCACGGCCCCAGAGGGTGATGGCGAACTGGATTGCAGACAGGACGAGGCCCAGGGCGACAGCCTCTTTCCAGTTTCCCGCCCACAGGCCCAGGTCAGACAAGGGCCGTCGCCGCTGCACCGTATAGAACACCGGCCCAGCGACTCCCAGGACAAGTCCGGTGCCGAAGCACAGGAAGAGACCCAGGACGTTGGCAGGGGTGAAGACCGTGAATGCCACCCTGAAGAGCGCCACGACGGCGAGGTACAGTGCCGCGACCACGGCCAGGTCCAGCTTGTCGACCCTTATCCGTGCCCTACCGCGCCTCCGGAGTCCGGGACCTGCCAGGAGGGCGAGCACCAATGCTGAAGCCGGGATCACCAAACCGTAGACAGTCAGGTCCAGGAACGCCAGCGAGAGCACCGCCGCAACGAGCCACGAAGCCCACATCCATTGACGCACGTTTACACGCCTGGCAATCTTCATCCGCCGCCGCCGCTCTGTTGATCGGCCTCCCCTGTCAACAGCGTGACGCGCAATAGTTCCCGGCGCTAGGGGATTTGGTCGCAACCTCCGCGCATCACCAGGGTTTGTCTGTTCCGGCCCCGGTGTCGGCATTCCGGAGATACTCGTTCCGCTGCATGCCGCCGTTGCGTTCCCGCTGCGCGGACTTGGCCGACTCCTCCAGCTTGTCCAGCTGGCTCTGCTGCGGTTCCGGATCGGGCTGCGGCTGCTTGTCGCCGGACCCGGCTTCAGCCCCGGCCCCCGCATCTCCGAGCTTGTCCGCTTTGCCCTGCAGCCTTTGTTCCGCTTCCCGGAGGCGGTCGCCTTCGCCGTCCGCCCCGTTGGCGGCGGCCTCGCCGCCCTCCGGGTTGAAGCAACCGGGCGGAGCGGCCTTGACCGCCGCCAGTCCGTCGGCGTAGAGGCGGTCCGCTTCGGCGCCGGAGCCGGCCGACTCGGCGGCCTTGTCTGCCAGCCGTTCGATGCTCAGGACCAGGTTGACGCGCACCTTGCATTCGTCAGCGGGCGGCGCATCAGCGAGGGCTGCTTGAAAGAGCGCCCGGGCACCGCCGTAGTCCCCGCCCAGCACCAGGGCATCGGCGGCCGCAAAAGGCGCCTTGTGCCGTTCCACGATATTGGCGACACCCAGTCCGGATGCCGCGGATGCAAGGGCGGCCTGGTCACCGCGGCCGAATGATCCTGCCGCCTCGCCGCCCAGGTAGCCGACGCTCAGAAGCTTGACGGCGAGCGCCACGGCGACCAACACAGGCAGCGCGGATCCGAGCAGCAAACGGCGCCGTCGGCGGCTGCGCAGGCCCTGCCCCGGTTGTTGTTCCGATGCCCCGGTCATGCGCGGACCTCCCGTTTTCCGGTCCTGAGCTGCCTCAGCTGGCGGAGCACCGTGAGGCTCTCCCACAGCGCGAGGAAGAACGCGGCCAGTGCCGGCGCCCAGTACAGTTCCACCCTGCCCTCGAGTGACCCGGTTGTTTCGTGGAGGGCGCCGGGCCGGGCCGCCTGCATCATCGGGGCCACTCCATCCCCGGCAGCCCGGTGGACATAGGGAACGCCGAGCTGCGCTGCGATCCCCCGCAGCGTGTCCTCGTCGATTCGTGACACGGCGTCCCCGGCGCTTTCGCCGCTGCGGTCCTGGATGTAGCCGGCGGCATCGTCGGCTACATAGCTGGTCTTCTCCTTCATACGCCCGCCCTGGTCTGTGCCGTAGCCGAGCACCGCGCCGCCGTTGACCAGCGAAGCATCCACGTTCATGGGCTCCGGTGCCCTGCCGCTGGTCTGCTCGCCGTCGCCAAAGTAGAAGACGATCCGCGCCCGCTCCGGGTGGCTCTCCCGCGCTGCCCCCAGCCGTTCGTTGAGGACGGTCCGGGCGGCGGTGACGCTGCTGCCTGTCGAGTACAAGGTGATCTGGGGTTCCAGCACACCGGTCAACGTATCAAGGGCGGAGGTGTCCGTCGTCAGCGGCATTCGGACCACCGTCTGGGAATCGAACGTGATCATGGAAAACCGGGCCCCGGCCAGCTCCCCGGCGATGGCCATGATGTCCTTCCGGACGCCGTCCAGCCTGGGGCTGCCCGTGCCGTAGTCTTCGGCGGAGATGCTGCTGGTGGTATCCACCACGAAGAAGACGTTCAAGTCGCTTGCCGCTGCCCGGACGCTGCCGCCGGGTAAACCCGGGCGGAGCGCCGCCAGCATCAGCAGGACCACAAGGCCGGAGGGCAGCAGCCACCCGCGCAGTCCGGCACTGCGGAGCCGGCTTCGGACGGCCGTCCACGCAAGGAAGACGACGACGGCGACAACAACCGGCAGCATGATCCACCACGGCCAGATGGGCTGGACTGTCATGACCGGAGCCTCCAGGTAGCCCCGGCCAGCACCAGGCCGGACAGCAAGGCGATGCTCAGGGGAATCTCGGCACGGTCCGAAACGGCGGCTTGCGGGGCGGCTTTGAAGGCGGTGGCCTCCGTGGACTGGACCCTGCGGATGATCTCCCCGACCGCTTCCGGGCTGTCCAGCGGGTAGTACGCACCGCCGGTGCCTTCCACAGCGGTGCGCAGCTGAACCCCTGGCTGGTCCGGGTCCGTGCCGTAGTCGAAGTCTCCGGGGTTGAGGGCATAGACCCGGACGTCCTGCTTCTTGGCCAGTGCCGCCGCTTCCTGCAGGGTGAAGATGGGCTCGCCGGAAATGAAATTATCGGTGGCCAGTACGACGGAGCGGGATCGCTCCTCCCTGCCGCTTCCGGCCTGCTCTCCCGTGCCGGTATCGCCCCCGTTTGACGGGAAGCCCTGTACGCAGGAAGCCAATCCGTCACCGATCAGCGAGGAGCCCGCACCGTTCCATGTGCCGTCCAGGAACGCGGCGCTGCCGGGTGCGCCGTCAAATGCTTTCCGGGCTGCTTCGAGCTGCCCCTGCACGACGTCGTAATCATCGGTCAGGGGGAAGACCTGTACCGCGCTGCTGTCGAAGACGGTCAGGCCCAGCCGTTCGCCGTCGAATCCCGCTGCGAGCCGGGCAAAAACTTCCACCACCGCTGCATCGGCGCTGCTCATGGATCCCGAGGCGTCAAGGCACAGGATGATGTCGCGGTTGCGCTGTTCGGGGCTGACTGTGCTTCGTTCGGCGGGACGTGCTGCTGCCGCCACGGCCGCCGCCATCAACACCACACCGGCGACGGCGGCAACGGTGAGCCATCGCCGGTGGCGCCGCACAGCGGCCTGGTACTCCGGCAACTCCGTGAGCCGGTGGCCGTGCGCCACAGGCCGCCGGGCGGAGTCGTCGCCCCGCTGCCGTTTCCAGGCCATCCAGCACATCCCTGCGCCCGTAAGGATCGCCGCCGGAATCATCCACCAGAAGATCAGTTCCATGTCCGGACCACCTCCCGGGCCGTTTCCGCCGCAACCGCGACAGAGTCGCCAAGCTCGGTGTCGCCAACGTCGGTGTCGCAGGGTCCCGGGCTAAATTCCGCCGGATAGAGGCTGCTGACGGCCAGGGCGGCAGCCGGGATGTTCTGCTCGTTGAGCTCAGCCAGGGTCATCCGTGGAGCGTCAATCCCTGCGATGTCGCGGACAAAGCTCCGGATAAGCAGGCTGAGCTCCTGGTGCGAGGCGCGTGCGGACAGCCTGCCGGCCGCGGCGTCAGCCGTCACAACATCGATACGGCGCAGGTAGTCCCGTTTCAGGCTGGACGGATCCGAAGGCGGCGCGGGGGGAGCTGCGGCGGACATGTCGGGCCGCCGCCGCGTGCTCAGGATCACGTAGGCCAGCCACGCGGCCACGAGCACCAGAACGCCAAGGCCGGCCCACGGCAGCCAGGCACTGTAGGCCAGGGGGGCATAGAATCCGGTGTCATTTCCCACGGCGGTGCCGTTCCAGCAGGGTGAACACCGCAGGCATCACATCATGGCTGCTGCCCGCATCGACGTGGGCAATGCCCATCCGCCGCAGCACAGCCTCCCGGGCGGCATCGCGCTGCTCCTGCGCCGCGGCATAGGCCCGGATGATGGCATCAGACGCCGCAAGGCGTCCGGGAAGGAAGCCGGCATCCGCAACGTCGTAGCGGTCGACGGGTTCGGCGGGGTTCGGTCCGGCGGCGGGTCCGGCGGGGTTCGGTCCGGCGGCGGGTCCGGCGGGGTTCGGTCCGGCGGCGGGTCCGGCGGGGTTCGGTCCGGCGGCGGGTCCGGCGGGGTTCGGTCCGGCGGCGGGTCCGGCGGGGTTCGGTCCGGCGGCGGGTCCGGCCAACTGCGCGTCGCGGACGGTCAGCCAGAGGACTTCGTGCTGCGCGCGCAGCCGCCGCAGCAGCCGCTCCATCCCGGCATCCGGCACCAGCTCGTCGGCCACAACGAAGAGCAGCATGCGCTGGCCGAAGTTGCGTGCCACATAGGAGAGCTGCTCGCTGATGTTGCTTCGGGGCGAGGCCAGCGCCGTGGCCCCGTCGACTTCGCGAAGAAGCCTTTCCAGGTGGGCCTCGCCGGCTTTCGCGGGCAGCGACCGGGTCGACGTCCCGTCGCCGCACACGAGCCCCACTACGTCGCCGTGACGGTGGGCAAGGTAGCCCACCACGCCCAGGGCCATCACGGCAATGTCCTTCTTCTCCTCGCCGCCGAGCGAGGAAGCAGCCATGTTGCGTCCGGTATCCGTGACCAGCAGCACTGTCTGCCGCCGCACTGCAACATAGCGTTTGATGAGCGGGGATCCGTGCCGGGCAGAGGCTTTCCAGTCGATGTCGCGGACTTCGTCTCCGGGAATGTAGGCACGGAGGTCGTCAAAGTCCAGGCTGCGCCCCTTGAAAACGGAACCGTATTCGCCGTCGAGCATCCCGCGTGCCTTGCGGTGGGCGAAGATCGACATTTTAGATTTCACCCGGGTCAGGAGGCTGGCCATGCGGGCGCGCTCAGGGAGTCTGGACGGACGCCACGATGGCATCGATGACGGTTTCGACCGGAACCTGCTCCGCGACCGCTTCGAAGCCAAGGATAATCCTGTGCCGGAGCACGCGGTGGGCCAGTGCCTTCACGTCCTCGGGGATCACGTGGTCCCGGCCGTTCAGGAGTGCGACAGCGCGGGCGGCCTGGCTGAAGGCGATACTGGCGCGCGGGCTGGCTCCGAATTCGATAAAACCCGCCAGGCGGGAGTCGATGTACTGGGCGGCGTTCCGGGTGACAAACACCAGCCCCACGATGTAGCGCACTATTGCGGGATCGATGTAGACGCGTTTGACCAGCTCCTGCACTTCCGAGACCGCGTCCAGGGACGCAGCCGCCGCTGGGCGCTGTTCATCGGTGAAGACGCCGGAATCGATCCTGCGGATGATCTCGGCCTCTTCGGCCGGCGTGGGGTAGTCCAGGACGTCTTTGAGCATAAAGCGGTCCATCTGGGCCTCGGGCAGCAGGTAGGTGCCCTCCTGCTCGATGGGGTTCTGCGTCGCCAGGACAAGGAACGGGGAGGGCAGCCGGTGCACCACTCCCCCGATGGATGTCTGCCGCTCCTGCATCGCCTCGAGCATGGCGCTCTGCGTTTTCGCACTGGAGCGGTTGATCTCGTCCAGGAGGACGATGTTGGCGTGGACCGGGCCAAGCTGGGTGACGAACGTGCCCTTGGCGGCATCGTAGATCTGCGTGCCCACGATGTCGCTGGGGAGCAGGTCCGGCGTGCACTGAATCCGCCGGAACTCTGCGCTGACGGCCTCCGCCACCGTCTGCGCGGCGGTGGTCTTCGCGAGTCCGGGGACGCTTTCGAGCAGGATGTGCCCGCCGGTCATGAGCCCCACCAGCAGCGATTCACGGAGCCTTGCCTGCCCCACAACCTTTGCGTCGAAGCTGCGGGAAATGCTGCCCATGACCTGCTGCGCCCGGGCCAGCTCCGCCGCTTCGATCCGGACGGCGGCCGTAGTCTGAAGCACTGGAAGTCCCCCTGGTTGCTGTTCATGAACGGCCGCGGCTGCTGCCGGATGTCCGGCGGTCACTAGGCGACCGCCACGGGCCATACTATCCAAGCCCCGGGCGGCGGATTGCACAATGGGGACCACTCCCCATGCAGGCCGCGCAGGACTATCCTGATGGCATGATCCAGCTTCCAGCCAGTTACCAGGAGTATCTCGCCGGTAAGAGCGAGAGTTTCATCAACACTGTCCGTCCGATCCTCATGCAGTCGGCGGCGGAAAAGATGCACGGCGTCAGGGTCCTGTACAACCCCGGCCCTACCGGCCATCAGGCCCATCTGGACGACACGATCCCGTTCGGGACAGTGGTCGAGGACATCGACTGAAGGCGGCTCAGCCCTTCATCGCCCCGGACAGCGCAAACGACCCGCCAGCTCCCCGCGCCACCAGTACGTAGAGGACCAGGACCGGAACCGAATAGAGAATTGAGAATGCGGCCAGCTGACCGTAGGCGACCGCACCGTGCTGTCCGAAAAAGCTGAAGATTGAAACCGACGCGGGCTGCTTTGACGGCGACAACAAAAGGATGAAGGGTACGAAGAAGTTCCCCCACGTCTGGATGAAGACGAAAATGAACACCACCCCCAGCCCCTGGCGCATGAGCGGCAGCACGACGGAACGCAGGGCAGTGAGCCCGGACGCGCCGTCCACCCAGGCGGCCTCCTCCAGCGAAACGGGCACCGCATCCATGAAGTTCTTGGTCATCCAGATGGCCATGGGCAGCGAAGTTGCCGCCAGGAAGAGGACCGTGGCCGGCAGCGAATCCAGCAGGCGCAGCTGGACGAACAGACCATAGACGGGCACCATGATGGCCGTGATCGGCAGGCAGGTGCCGCACAGGATCGAATACATGAACGGCCGGTTGAACCTGGACTGGAAACGGGACAGCGGGTAGGCGGCCAGCACGGCTGCCGCCAGAGTCACTGTTGCCGTCCCGGCGGAGAGCAAGAGGCTGTTCCAGAGCGGGCCGAGCAGTAAGTCCGGGGTGAGGACAGCCGCGAAGTTGTCGAGCGAAGCACTGGCCGGCAACTGTGTCTGGTAGCCCGCCGTTGTGTCCAGGGAGGCGAACACCAGCCAGAGCAGCGGCAACACGAAGCAGGCACCAATCAGCAGCAGGGCCGCGTCTGCCGGAGTCCGGGCCCGGCGGAATCCCGGCGACGCAACTCCCCGGCGGGTGGCCCGCCGTGAAGCGACTGCTAAGGGCGGCCGGCCTGTCGTCCTCATCGTTTGTCCCCCTTCAGCAGCCGCACGTAGCCAATCCCGAACACCAGGCCCAGGACAATGAGCACCGAGGCGATCGCCGTGCCGTAGCCAATGTCTCCGAACTTGAAGGCCTCCTGGTAGGCGAGGACCGGCAAAGTGGTGCTGGCATTGGACGGTCCGCCGGCCGTCATCACCCAGATCAGGGTGAACACGGCCAGGGTCTGGAGCGTGACGAGCATCAAATTGGTGGCGATGCTGGACCTGATGAGCGGCAGGGTGATGAACACCAGGCGCTGCCAGCCGGAAGCGCCGTCCATCAGGGCTGCCTCGGAGATGTCCCTGGGAACGTCGGCCAGGGCCGCGCGGTACACCAGCATGGAGAACGCGGTGCCGCGCCAGATGTTGGCCAGCACCACGGCAACCATGGGGTAGGCGTAGAGCCAGTCCGCACCGGCAGCGCCGGCATTGCCGAGCAGCTGGTTCAGCGTCCCGTCCTTGCTGAAATAGGCGTAAGCGGCAAAGGCCGCCACGATCTCGGGGAGCACCCAGGCGGCGACCACTGCAGTACCCACAACGGCGGACACCGGCTTCCGGGCGCGTGTCATCAGTCCGGCAATCAGGAGTCCCAGCAGGTTCTGGCCCACCACCGCTGACGCAACAACGAAGACGATGGTCAGGAGGACGGCGGCCGGGAACGCAGGGTCACTGAGCAGCCGCACGTAATTCTCGACGCCGGTCCAGGCCGGGTTCCTGGCGTTGCGGCCGGTGAGGGCGGCGTTGGTGAAGGAGGCGTGGAAGGACCACAGGACGGGCGCCGCCAGGAAGAGGAGAAGCAGCAGGACGGAGGGGACCACCGGCAGCAGCCGGAGCTGCCGCCGGACAGTTCGTCGTTCAGCCATGCGCTATTTCTGCAGGACCTTGGCGTCACCCACCTGGTCCCTGACTGTCTTGTCGTACTGCGCGGCTGCCTCCTGCGGTGAGAGGGCACCGGTGATCACGGCTTCGGTTGCCTCCTGGACCGCGGCGGAGATCCGCGGATAGTCCGCCGTGGCGGGCCGGTAGTGGGTGACGGATACGAGTTCGGAGACGTCTTTGACGAACGGATTTGCCGCCAGGTACTCGGCTTCGGCGGCGACGTCCGTCCGGACCGCGATCTGGGATCCGGACACGGTGAACGCCAGCGAGTTCTTCTTGCTCACGGCCTCGGAAAGGAACTTGAACGCCAGGTCCGGGTTTTTGGAGTCGGCTCCGACGGCCAGCGTCCAGCCACCGGACATGCTGACGCCGCCGGGTTCCTGGCCACGCTGGGTGGGGAATTTCGCCACCCCCATGTCCTCGGCATAGCCTGCCCATTCGTAGTTGCCGCCCTTCTGCCAGAACGACGGCGTGTAGGAACCTTCCACGGTGGCGCCCATCTTGCCCTTGGGCAGCCATTCGCCGAAGACCTTCTTCCAGACGTTGGCGTCAAGCGCCTCGGCAGGCGTGACGGCAAGTCCTTCGTCGTAGAGTGTCTTCAGGAAAGCCAGGGAATCGGTGAACCCCCGGGAACCGATCACCCATTTTTTCTCCTGCTGGTCATAGAGTTCGCTGTCCGTGCCGTACAGCAGTTCGTAGAAACTCTGCATGACGGTTCCTTCACCGGTGGCCTTGCCGGCATACATGTTGAAGGGGACCAGGGACGGGTCCGCCGCTTTCATCTTGCGGGCGGCTTCGAGTATTTCGTCCCAGCTCCGGGGCTGCCAGGGAACCGATATGCCTGCTTTTTGCAGGACTTTCTTGTTGTACCAGATGGCGCGGGTGTCGGTTCCCAGGGGCACAGCGTAGATCCCGCCGTCGTCTCCTGTGCCGGCAGCTTTGGCGGCCTCGTTGTACAACTTCCAGTCGTCCCATTTTTCGAGATACCCGTCCAGTTTCAGGAGGTATCCGGCGTCGACATCGGACCTCACTTTGAAGGTGTCCTCGTAAAAGACGTCCGGGGCGGTCTCGGACGACCGGAGGGCCAGCGCCAGCTTGGTGCCGTAGTCGTCATCGTTGGCCTCGATGGGCTGCAGCTCCACTTTGGTGCCCTGGTTGGCAGCTTCGAAGTCCTTCTTGGCGTCCTTGAACAAGGTGTCCAGGGCAGAAAACGAGTCAGTCTTCTGGTAGACGATCTTCAGGGTCCGGTCTTCGGCGGCCGGTTTCTCCGCGGAGCAGGCTGATGTGGCCAGCAGCGCTGCCGCCGACATCAGCGCCGCAAGTATTTTGGCAGGGCGGTGCATGACGCTCCAATCTTCGAGCGGCTGCAGCCCCCAATGTCCTCCAGCTGGCCCCAGCCTTTAGCCGATATGCAATTTCAGGTTAGTGCTCCGCACTGACAGGGCAACGGAATGCCGGCGTCAGCCTTCCAGCAGCAAGCGCTGTGCGCGCGGGGCCAGCGTATGCTCCAGCACCAGGCAGGCCGCACCGATGGCTCCGACGTCCTCTCCCACCCCGGTCCCGACAACTTCTATCCCGTGGATCTCGCGGGCTGCGCTGTTGTCTGCCAGCAGTTGGGGAACACGGTCCAGGTACCTCCGTGAGAGGCGCGTCCAGAAGGGGCCGCCGAAGACGACCCTTTCGACGTCGAGGGTGTTCGTGACCACTGCCACGGCCCGGGCGACCAGGACGGCGGAGTGGTCGATGATCTCCCCCGCCTGGCTGTTGCCGGCGTCGGCCTCGTCGCAAAGTTTGGCGAAGCTCTCCTGGATGTCCAGCGCACCGGAGGGATGGCGCACAACCTCCAGCACGCCGGCGGCTTCGGCCTGCGCCACGAGGACCTGCGGGATGCTGCTTGACTTCACGCAGCCCCGAAGTCCGCAGTCGCAGGGCGGACCGTCCGGGTCAACAATGATGTGCCCGATTTCACCGGCATTCCCCGAAGTCCCGCGCACCACTTCATCGTTCAGGACGATGCCGCAGCCGATGCCTGTGCCCATGTACATAAAAATGAAGCTGCCGGAGCCGCTCGGGCCGCCTGCCCAGGTTTCGGCGACGGCGGCGCTGGTGACGTCCTTGTCCACCAGGGTGGACAGTCCGGTGGCCTCCGCGAGGGCATCGCGCAGGGGCACACGGTCCCAGCCCAGCAACAGCGGCGGATCCACGACGGTTCCCTCATCCAGGTTGATGGGGCCGGGGGCTGCGACGCCGAGCCCGGCGATCTTGTCCGGGTCGACGCCGGAGGCTGCCACCAGGTCCTTGATCTCGGCGGCAATGGTGGCGATGATGCCGTCGGGGTCGCTGGCGCCCGGGGTGTTGATCCGTGAGTGCCTGACGACGGAGCCGACGAGATCCAGCACCACGAAAGTGGTCACGGCGGGATCGAGGTGGACCCCCACGGCATACATTCCGGCAGGGTTCAACCGGAGGATGGTGCGCGGCTTACCCGGCCCGCTTCCTTCCTTACCGGCTTCGACGATGAGGTTCTGGTCAAGCAGCCGGCGGGAGATGTTGGAGATGGTTTGCGGGGAGAGCCCTACGATCTGGGCGAGTTCCACCCGGCTGAGGCCTCCCGAGGACCGGCGGATGGCATCCAAAATCACCGTGAGATTGAAGTCCCCCATACGGGGCAAATTGGTTCCGCGCCTCGGCGTTGGCGTGCGGATCTCAGTCACGGATTCCCCTAAACGTCTTCGGTTATGCACTTCTGATGCTTGAATCGTACGTTACCTGCGCGCGCGGCGGTACGCTCCCACGCGGACTTCCGGGACCGTGCTTTCGCTTCCGGGCGGGACAGCACCGGGCGCGGGCGTCCCGTCACCTGCACCATTACTGGTGCGGAGCGCGTCCGGTGCTGACGGCCACCGTAAACTTTGCGTTCCTGCCGGCCACGCGGGTGGGGCCGACGTACCGTTCCAGGGCCGGCAGGTACTGCAGGTGGCTGTTGTACACGGTCCAGAGTTCGCCGCCCGGCTCCAGCACCCTTCCGGCGGCCCGGAACATCTTGATTCCCGCCCCCGCGTGGACGCTGGCACCCAGGTGAAAGGGCGGATTCAGCAGGATGAGGCCGGCGCTGCTGTCCGGGAGCGAGCTCATGGCGTCGTCCTGGAGAACGGTGACCCGGCCCCCGAGTCCGTTGGCTTCCGCTGTGGCCCGGGCGGAGTCGACGGCGGCCGCCGACTGGTCTGTCGCCGTGACCTTCGATTCCGGATGGCTTTTGGCATACATGGCGGCCAAAATGCCGGTGCCGCACCCGAGGTCCACCACGTTCCCGGCCGACGGCATGTCAGGCAGGTACCTCAACAGGAACCGTGTCCCGATGTCGAGCTTTGTGCCGGCGAACACCGCACCCCGCGCGCAGACGGTGAGTTCCAGTTCGCTGTTGCTTTCGGCGACGGGAAACGGCGGCGGTCCCGTAACGGGCCGGGGGTCCCTGGCAACCAGGACCCTGGATTTCTGCCGTGCCAACTGTGGCTGGACATCGCTGAAGTGGCGTTGCAGGACGGCGTTCATGCCCAGGCTCATGTGCTTGATCCGGCCGCCTGCCATCAGGACCGTGTGCGGCGCTGCATAGCGGGCCACGGCGTCGGCCACTTCCTCCAGCTCCGCGAGCGTCTTGGGCAGCTGCAGCAGCACCACGTCGGCGTCGGCGAAAAGGGCCCGACCAAGCGGCAGCTGCTTAAAGCCGGCGTCCACTCCAAGTGCTGCGGCGTTGTTGCGGAGGGCCCGCTCCCCCGTTATCAGGTCCTGGTGGACTTGCACCTGCCGGACGCCACCGGCGGCCAGCGCCCCGAGAGTGAGGGCGCCGTAGCGGTCACCCACTACCGCGACTCGGCTGTCCGGGGCGAGCAGTCCGGCCGCTGTTTCCAGGAGCAGCTTGTCGGTGGCATCCCAGGCCTGCAGGTTGGGGGCTTCGACATCCGGGAACCGGCGCAGACCAGAGAGGACTGATTCCAGGGTGTTGTCCGCCACGTCCAAGCTGCCTCTCCTCTGTTCATCGCCATTCGGCTGACAATCGCCGCGCCAGTACTCGCTCCGCCGTCGGGGAAGGAGCCCCCGACGAAAAGCTACCCGGTAAACCTACCGTGAAACGGCCCCGACCGACGCCGCAGGCACCCGGCCCGGTGGCCGCCCGAGCATCCTCACGATGCCGGCCACGGCAGCGCGGCCGGCCCGGTTGGCGCCGATGGTGGACGACGACGGCCCGTAACCCACCAGATGAATCCGTTCGTCCGCTGCCACCCGGGTGCCGTCCATAACGATGCCCCCGCCGCTGCTGCGAAGGTGCAGCGGGGCAAGGTGTTCCAGCTCGGCCCGGAATCCGGTCGCCCACAGGATCACATCCGCCGCCAGGAAGGTTCCATCGTCGAGCCGGACGCCGTGGGGCTCTATTGCGGTGAACATCGCGTGCCGGTCCAGGGCGCCGCGCGCGGCGGCCGCCCGCAGCGAAGGGGTCCAGATCAGTCCCGTGGCTGACACCACGCTCTGCGGAGGAAGTCCCTGCCGGACCCGCTCTTCAACGAGCGCGACGGCGTCGTGCCCCGCCTTGCGGTCGAATCCCGCATCGCGCCACACCGGTTCCCGTCGGGTGAACCAGCTCGTGGTGGTCACCTGGGATATCTCGTCGAGCAGGCCGACAGCCGATATGCCGCCGCCAACCACAATGACATGCTTCCCGCGGAATTCCTCTGCCGCCACATAGTCGGCCACGTGCAGCTGCCTGCCCTGGAAGGAGGACTGGCCCGGGTAGATGGGCCAGAACGGCCTGGTCCAGGTGCCTGTGGCATTGATGACCGCCCGCGTGGACCAGTCGCCGGCAGAGGTTTCGATTCTGAGCCGCCCGGAAGGGGCGCCATCTTCCCGGGATACCGAGCGGACTTTCACGGGCCGGACGATGTTCAGTCCGAGTTCTTCCTCGTAGTCCCCGAAGTAGCGTGAAAGGAATCCTGAACTTGGCTCAGCCGGGTCGACTTCCGGCTGGGGAATGCCCGGCAGGTCGCTGATGCCGTTGACGGTGGCCATCCTGAGGCTTTGCCAGCGGTGGCGCCAGGCCCCGCCGGGTCCGGCTTCGGCGTCCAGCACCACGTACGATCCCGCGGAGCCCTGCACGACGGCGGGACCGGCGGTCCTTCCGGCGGGCAGGAAGCCGCGCCGCTGCAAGTGGTAGGCAGCCGACAGACCGGCCTGGCCCGCACCAATCACCACTACATCTGCGGCGTGCAGTTCCGCCGCCTGGGCATATGGGATCCCGGGACCCGCCTAGACCTTTTTGACCACACTGGACTTCAGCTGCATGGGGCCGACGCCGTCCACCTTGCAGTCGATGTCGTGGTCCCCCACGCCGTCCATGAGCCGGATGCCGCGTACTTTCGTCCCCACCTTGATGACTGTGGAGCTTCCCTTGATCTTCAGGTCCTTGATGACAGTCACGGTGTCTCCGTCGGCGAGGACGTTGCCTACCGCGTCCTTGATGACAGCGTCCGCCGCCTCTGGCGTCTCCGAGGTCTCGGCGGACCACTCGTGTGCGCATTCAGGGCAGACCAGCAGCGCTCCCATTTCATAGGTGTACTCACTGGAGCATTCAGGGCAGGGCGGAAGGGATTCGTTCACGCTCCCATATTAGTCGAGCGTTAAACAGCAGAAGCCGCCCGATCGGGCGGCTTCTGCTCTGAAAAAAACAGAGTGGAGCTGAGGGGACTCGAACCCCTGACCCCCTGCATGCCATGCAGGTGCGCTACCAGCTGCGCCACAGCCCCAAACTTTGTTTCTTCCGGATCGATCTCCGTAAGCAACTTGATTATCTTAAACCACAATTGTGTAAGACGCCAATTCGGGTCCGGAACCCTGTACCGGTCCGCCGTAGGTGGTGGTAACGCCGACGGTAAGCGAGGAAAACAGGGCAGGACACAAAAACGTCCGCCGGAATCTTTCGATTCCGGCGGACCCTTGGGTGGAGCTGAGGGGACTCGAACCCCTGACCCCCTGCATGCCATGCAGGTGCGCTACCAGCTGCGCCACAGCCCCGAATTTTCATTGCTCCGGCACCTTCAGTCTTCACTGTAGGGCCCGGTTCTGCGTCCGGATCTCTCCGAAGCAACTCAAATATCTTAGAACAGCCGTTCCGAAAATTCCAAATCGGGCATATTCGGTGGCCGACTCAGGATTACTCGCTGTCCGAGGAGACGGCCGCTTTGGCGGACGTGTCTTCCCCGAGCTGGAGATCCACCACGGGGCAGTCCTTCCACAGGCGCTCCAGGGCATAGAACACGCGGTCTTCCTCGTGCTGGACGTGGATCACGACGTCGGAGTAGTCCAACAGGACCCAGCGTCCGCCGGAACGGCCCTCGCGGCGGACAGGACGGAGATCCTGCTTGCCCAGTTCCTCTTCGATGCCGTCGACGATCGCGTTGACCTGGCGCTCACTGGGTGCAGAGGCAATCAGGAAGACGTCGGCCAGGGCCAGCCGCTCGCTGACGTCCAGGCCAACAATGTCCTGGGCTATTTTGTCCGCTGCAGCGCGCGCGGCGACGCGGGCTATGGCGATGGATGAATCGGTTGCAGTCACGGGACTCCTTGTAGTGGTTTAAAGCTATGTAGGTTCGGCGCCGTTGATGTCGGCGCCGTCATGCGTGAGGATGGCGGCGCGCTGATGCGCCGGTGCGGCGGGTCAGGGCGTCAAGCCGCTGATGATCATGGTGACGCCTGCAATCAGTGCGACGATCCCCAGTGCGAGGACCGCGAGCTGCAGCAGCCGGATACGGTGTGCCCTGCCCAGGCCGGCAGTGACAGCGTCGAGCGGTTCCAGGCCGTAGGCGGTGTTGGCGGCGACACGCGGCTTGTCCACGAAATTCTCGCCGGTTTCAGCAGCCCAGGGCTCACCAGCGGCGGATGCCTGGACTGCCGACGCAGGATCGGCTGCGGCCTGAGCGGCTGCCTCAGCACGGGCAAGCACTCCGGCCCGGCCTGTCGCCGGCCGGGCGGTCCGCTTCGCGGGGCCTGCCTTGCGTGCACCCTTGGTGCCGGCTGGCTGCAGCCGCGGACCGGGGTTGGTGACCACCGGCACGTACGAAGTGGCAGGCTTTTTCATCACCGGCCGGTCAATTCCTGGAACCTTCTCGAACTCCAGCGGCGTGACCATCGCAAGGTTGCTGACGGCTGATGGTTCGGTCTTCGGGTGGGCGGGCTGGCTGGCCTGCTCGGCCAGCTTCTGCTTGGCCATGGCCCGTTTGTTCAGGATGGCGGCACGCTCGGCCAGCGCGATCTGCTCCGCGAGGATCTCCGGGTCCACCGCTTCGGGGTCGTTCGCCGCGATGTGCTCCATCTTGGCAATCTGGTTCCTGGCCTGTTCGGCGATGAGTGACCGCGCCGCGAGTGCCTGTTCCACAGTCATGCCCTCAGGAAGCTTGCTTTCCGCGTTGGCCTCCGGGGAGTCGGCCTGCGGAGCTGCTGCCTGCGAGGCCCCCTTCGGCGACGAGGGCTGCCCTGGCCGGACCTGCGGCGCAGACTGTCCCGGCCGGGCCTGCGGCACGGTGCGCTGGGCGGAAGTGCGGGCTGGCGGGACGATCAGGTTCGCGGCCGTAGCCGGCGCGGCCTCGGCTTGGAGCTGCTGGAGGCGGAGCTGGCGGCGCGTGGGCGGACCGCCACCGGAGAGCCGCTCCTCCTTCTCCGCGAGTTCCTTGATGGTGCGAAGGGCGGCACGGTCGCGCGCCCGGCTTTGCGATGACCGCTCGGATCCCGACGGTGTGCGGACGGAGTCGACGGGGCCGGGAGCCACACGGCGGATGCGGCCGGTGCCATCCTCCCTGGCGGGTGCCGGTGTTCCGTTCCCGGGCGCGTTTGAGGCAGGGGGAACCGGACCCGGGGCAGAGGGCCCCGTGTCCTGGCGTGATTCCGCGCGCTCATCTCTGGCCTGCCGCAATTCGCGGCGGCTGCGGAGGGGAGGCTGTTCCTGGCTCATCTAACAACTCACTCGGTACTGGCTGGTTCGTGTAACTCGGTAAGTGCGGCACTGGGGCCGGGGTCGGCATGCCCGGCGTACAGGCCGTATTTCGCAATATATTGGACCACCCCGTCGGGTACGAGGTACCAGACCGGGTTCCCGGCCGCCACGCGCGTCCTGCAGTCAGTGGAGGAAATCGCCATGGCCGGGACTTCCAGGAGGCTGACGTCTTTCCTGCCCATCCCGTCGAGGACGTGCCCCGGCCGGGTCACACCAACGAAATGCGCTAGCGACCACAATTCATCGATGTTCTTCCAGGACAGGATTTGCGCCATGGCGTCCGCGCCGGTGATGAAGAAAAGGTCCGCATCCGGCCGTTGCGTGCGCAGGTCCCGCAGGGTGTCGATGGTGTAAGTGGGGCCGGGACGGTCCACATCGACCCTGCTGACGGTGAACCTGGGGTTGGACGCCGTGGCAATGACAGTCATCAGGTACCGGTGCTCCGGTTCGCTGACCTTCTTGCTCATCTTCTGCCACGGCTGGCCGGTCGGTACGAATACCACTTCGTCGAGGCCGAACTTCGCCGCAACTTCGCTGGCCGCAACAAGGTGGCCGTGATGGATGGGATCAAATGTCCCACCCATCACACCTAAACGCAGGCGACGCTTGGCGCCACGCCGCTTCAGGACCGCAGTGATGTTAGTGGCCTTGGCCGTGATCGTGCTTGTTCGGGTGCTGGCGGTGGGGGTCCGAGTGCTCTTCGACGGCCTCGTGCCGGTTGCCCAGGTTGCTGTAGGACAGCGTCACGAACATCAGGACCAGCATGATCGCAAAGATCGACACGCCAAAGACCCACGGTTCGGCCCACAGCGGAGCCAGTTCTTCATGTTCGGCGACAGACGCGCCCACCTGCTGCAACAGCATTTTCTCCCCTAAAGAGTTCACACAATGACGACGGCGGTCATTCCCGCCGTTCCGGACTTCTGTTCCATGTTACAGCGTTGCTAGCTGCGAATCTGGCCCTCGCCCTGGACGATCCACTTCGTGGTCGTCAGCTCGGTGAGGCCCATGGGGCCGCGCGCGTGGAGCTTTTGGGTGGAAATGCCCACCTCGGCGCCCAGGCCAAGTTCCCCGCCGTCCGTGAACCTGGTGGACGCGTTGACGATGACCGCTGCCGAGTCAATTTCGGAAATGAAGCGTTCGGCGTTGGCGAGGTCGTTGGTGATGATGGCCTCGGTGTGTCCGGTCGACCACTTGCGGATGTGCTGCACCGCCTCGTCAAGACTGTCCACCATGCCCACCGCGAGATCCAGGTCCATGTACTCGGTGGCCCAGTCCTCATCAGTGGCCGGGACGGATTCAATGGACGCGGGCAAGGCGGCACGGACCCTCTCGTCGGCGTGGAGGGTGACTCCGGCTTTTCGGAGCGCCGCCGCGACGGCCGGCAGGACCGTGGACCCGGAATGCACCAGGAGGGTCTCCACCGTGTTGCAGACGCTGGGCCGCTGGGTCTTGGCGTTGAGCAGGATGTCCACGGCCATGTCTTCACTGGCGGATTCGTCGATGAAGATATGGACGTTGCCCTCGCCCGTCTCGATGACCGGGACGGAGGAGTTGGTGACGACCGTCTGGATCAGGTCCCTGCCGCCGCGGGGAATGAGGACATCCACCCGGCCGCGGGCCCGCATCAGCACATTGGCTCCTTCGCGGCCGAACTGGTCGACCGTCTGGACAGCGTCCGCGGGAAGACCAACGGAGGCGAGGGCATCCCGAAGGACGCGGATGAGGGCCTCGTTGGTGGCCGCCGCGGCCGTGCCGCCCCGCAGGATCACGGCGTTGCCGCTCTTCAGCGCCAGCCCGGCGATGTCCACTGTCACGTTGGGACGGGCCTCATAGATGGCGGCAACGACGCCCATGGGAACATTGACCTGCCGCAACCGCAGGCCGTTGGGAAGCGTCTGGCCGCGAACAACATTTCCCACCGGGTCCGGCAGGCCGGCAAGGTTTTCCAGGGCGGCGGCAAGCGCCTCGATCCTTGCGTCATTAAGAGTGAGCCGGTCAAGCAGTGCCGCGGACGTCCCGTTGGCGCGGCCGGCCTCAACGTCCGTGGCGTTGGCGGCCAGGATCTGCGCCCTGCTGTCGAGCAGGGCGGCGCCGATCGCGCGGAGGCCCTTGTCCTTCCAGGCGCGGTTGGCGCGTGCCATGCTGCGGGCAGCGTGCCGGGATCGATCAGCGATTGCGTGCACGGCAGTCTCGATGTCAGCCGGGGACAGCTGGGCATTTTCCGGCGTGGGAGATGCCTCCGTGGAGTCGTTGGATTTCTCGGCCGCTTGGTGAATCAGTGCCTCAGTCATCATTCAAGTCTAGGCGAATCAGTCCGCTAGACCAGAACCAGGTCATCAACGTGAACAACCTCACGGTCGAAGCCGCGGCCGAGGGACTCCCCCAGTTCCACAGTGGAACGCCCCAGCATTTGCGGCAGTTCGTCCGATGAATAGTTGACCAGCCCGCGGGCGATCACGGTGCCGTCCGGCGAAACCATTTCGACGGCGTCGCCCGATTCAAAGGTGCCTTCGACGGCCGTGATACCGGCCGGGAGCAGCGAAAAGCGGTGGTCACGGACAGCGGTGACGGCACCGTCGTCAAGGAGCAGCCGGCCCTGCACGTGCGCAAGGTGAGCGAGCCACATCATGCGCACCGACTTGCGTCCGCTGTTGACGGAGAACCAGGTTCCGACGTCTTCACCGTTCAGGGCTGCGGCGGCGTTCGCGGTGGAGGTGACCAGTGCGGGGATGCCCGAATCGGCGGCCATCGTGGCGGCCTCCACCTTCGTCTGCATGCCGCCGGTTCCGACACCGGCCTGACCCGGCTTGCCGATGTTGACGCCCTCAAGGTCCTGGGGACCGTCCACCTGGGGAATCCGCTTGGCCCCCTTCGAGGGAGGCCCGTCATAGAGCGAGTCGACGTCGGAGAGCAGCACCAGGGCATCAGCGCGGACCAGGTGCGCCACCAGGGCGGAAAGCCGGTCGTTGTCACCGAAACGGATCTTGTGCGTTGCCACTGTGTCGTTCTCGTTGACCACGGGCACAACGCCCAGGTTCAGGAGCCGGTTCAGTGCACGGAAAGCGTTCATGTGGTGGCTGCGACGCATGAGGTCGTCCGCGGTCAGCAGAACCTGGCTCACGGTCACGCCGTGCGCTGCGAACGCGTGCGTGTAGCGGGCCATTAGGAGGCCCTGGCCGACGCTGGCGGCCGCCTGCTGGGTGGCGAGGTCCCGGGGACGCTTCACCAGGCCAAGGGGGGCAAGGCCTGCCGAGATCGCGCCGGAGGACACGAGGATGATCTCGGTTCCGCCGTTGTGCTTGGCAGCCAGCGCGTCCGAGAGTTCGATCAGCGCCTCTTCGGAGATTCCACCCTTGAGGCTGGTGAGCGACGACGATCCGACCTTGACAACAATGCGGCGTGCCCTGGCGAGCATGCTGCGGTCGTCGGTCCTGGGTTCCTCGATGACAATTGCGGAATTATCGGTCACGTGTGGGGGTTCACTCCTCATTTTCGGTGGTCAGTCCGCTCTCCTGGAGCGGCCGTGCGGCACGGCGCCCGCTGACTGATTCTGTCCAGATCCCGGCCTTGCGCTCGGCTTCCAGCTCTGCCCGGGCCGCTGCCTTGGCGTCGCGGCGTTCCTGCTGCTCGTCTCGCTTCTGGCCGCGGGTGGGGCGGTCTCCGATGTCGGCGAAGCGCACGTCGGTGCCGCGGGGCGAGGCGAGCAGTTCGGCGCCGGCCATCATGGTGGGCTCCCAGTCGAAGACCACGCCGTCGTCTTCACCGATCACTACGGTGTCGCCGGGCTTGGCGCCCTGCTTGAACAGCTCGTTTTCCACGCCCAGTTTTGCCAGGCGGTCGGCGAGGTAGCCGATGGCTTCCTCGTTGGTGAAGTCGGTCTGCTTGACCCAGCGCACGGGCTTGTCGCCCAGGACGCGGAACAGCGGCTCGAGGTTCTTTTCCTCGCGGCGGATCTTGAAGCCGGCCTCGTTGACCGCACGGGGGCGCAGTACGGGCGCGTGCACCTTCGGCGGGGTGGCGGCCACGGCGTCGCGGGCCGCCTTGACGATCTCCGCCATGGCGAAGCCAAGCTGGCGCAGGCCCTCGTGGCTCGTCGCGGAGATCTCAAACACCCGGTAGCCGCGGGACTCAAGCTCGGGCCGGACGAATTCGGCCATGTCCTTGCCGTCAGGCAGGTCTACCTTGTTCAAGGCAACCAGCCGGGGCCGGTGGTTCAGCGGGACGACCTCGCCGTCGGTGCCGGCGTAACTCATGTCAACCGCGTATTTTTCGAGTTCTGCTTCGATGATCGCCAGGTCGGAGAGCGGATCGCGGTCAGCTTCGAGCGTACCGCAGTCCAAAACGTGAACCAAAGCTGCGCAGCGTTCCACGTGCCGCAGGAAGTGGTGGCCCAGGCCCTTGCCTTCGCTGGCCCCTTCAATGAGGCCGGGCACGTCTGCGATCGTGAAGCGCACGTCGCCGGCCTGGACGACACCAAGGTTGGGGATGAGTGTAGTGAAGGGGTAATCGGCGATCTTGGGACGGGCAGCGGACATGGCCGCGATCAGGCTGGACTTGCCGGCGGACGGGAATCCCACGAGGGCGATGTCCGCAATGGACTTCAGTTCCAGGACGATGTCGCTGGACTCGCCTTCGATGCCGAGCAGGGCGAAGCCGGGGGCGCGGCGCTTCTGCGAGGAGAGTGCGGCGTTGCCCAATCCGCCCGGTCCGCCTGCGGCCGCGATGAACTCGGTGCCTTCGCCGACCAGGTCGGCGAGGACGCGGCCGTCCTTGGTCTTGACGACGGTGCCTTCCGGAACGGGAAGGATGAGCGTCTCGCCGTTTTTGCCACCGCGCCAGTCGCCCATGCCGGGTCCGCCGTTGGTGGCGTGGCGGTGGGGTGCGTGGTGGTAGTCCAGCAGCGTGGTGGTCTGGGGGTCAACACGCAGGATGACGTCGCCGCCATCACCGCCGTTGCCGCCGTCGGGACCGCCCAGGGGTTTGAACTTTTCGCGGTGGACGGAGACACAGCCGTGACCGCCGGTACCGCCGGATACGTGCAGTACTACCCGGTCTACAAAGCTCGCCACGTGAATCTCCTCTATTGCTTAACCTGACCGTCTTGGACGCCCAAATTGATTGTAATGCGGTTAAAAGAACAGTGGAGCGGGCCATCATGGCCCGCTCCACCGGTTTGGATCTTGTTGTTACTCTGCAGCTGCAGCAGCAACGATGTTCACGACTCGACGTCCGCGGCGGGTACCGAATTCAACGGCGCCGGGGGTCAGTGCGAACAGGGTGTCGTCGCCGCCGCGTCCAACGCCGGCACCCGGGTGGAAGTGGGTGCCACGCTGGCGGACGATGATCTCGCCTGCGGAAACTACCTGGCCGCCGAAGCGCTTGACGCCGAGGTACTGGGCGTTGGAGTCACGACCGTTGCGAGTGGAACTCGCGCCTTTTTTATGTGCCATTTGAAATGCCTGCCTTAAAATTCTGGGGAATCTGCTGAAAACCTGAAAAGTAACGGAAGGTTACTTGATACCGGTGATCTTGACCTTGGTCAGTTCCTGACGGTGACCCTGGCGCTTCTTGTACCCGGTCTTGTTCTTGAACTTCTGGATGACGATCTTCGGACCACGAAGGTCCTGAAGGATCTCAGCCGTAACCGTTACCTTGGCCAGGTCCGCAGCGGCAGACGTGACTTTGTCACCGTCTACCAGGAGCAGTGCGGGCAACTCAATGGTGCTGCCGGCTCCACCGGGGACGCGGTTCAGGGTAACGAAGTCTCCAACGGAAACCTTCTCTTGGCGGCCGCCTGCGCGGACAATCGCGTACACCACTGGGGAACTCACTTCTCTCGACGTTTATTACTAGATTTGCGTGCGGAACCTGGGTCCAATTGTTTGGCCTGGTTCACGCTGTGCCTCAACGCCGGTGGGTTCCCCGGGGGAACCCATGAGTTATCCAAGGAACAATGCCATCTGGAATTCCAAACGGACCGTTCTGAGGTTATAACCCAAGTGTTGGCGTAAGCACCGAAGATCTAGAATACGCTAATTTTGCCTTCGGCCGCAAATGAGGCTGACTCCGGTGGTAGTACGTGATAGGCGCCACTCTGCTCAAAACAGACTGTTGCCGCAACGACTTCCGGAACCGTGCCCCACTATCGTACCGGCTCGGGAATGCTTTGCGGTGCAGCGTGAAGCCTCGGCGCGTCGAAGAATTCCACCTCGTACCGGCACGACTGCCGGAAGGCCACCCGCATGGCTTGCCGCTCCGCGTCAGACGCGGCACGGGCAGCGTCGTCGGCAATGCGCACCGCCTGCCGGGTGGCGGCGGCAAACCCTTCGTCCGCGTAGGTGCGGAGCCATTCGGCGTACGGGTGGTCCGGGGCCGACCCGGCAGCAAGGAACTGCCCGTGCAGGGTGGCACCCACCTCTGCATACAGCCAGAAGCATGGGAGCACAGCGGCGACGAGTACCCCGTAGCTGCCTGAAACGGATGAGGCCAGCAAGTGGTCCACGTAGGACTTCGTAACCGGTCCGAGTGCGGTGTCCACGTTCCGTGTGCTGAGCCATGTCCGGTGCAGTTCGGACTCGACTTCAAGGCATTGCTGTGCCGACCGCGCCCAGAACAGCTGTTCCACCTCGGTCGGGGCAATGGCGGCGGCGCGCGAAAGTACCCGGGAATAGCCGTTCAGGTAGATGGCATCCTGGGCAAGGTAATAGGCGAAGTGCTGCTCGGTGAGGGAGCCGTCGGCCAGGCCGCGGATGAAGTCGAGCTCGTAGACGGCGTCCAGGTCCGGCCCGGCATCTTGCCAGAGCACCGCTGCGAACCGGCCTTCGGGGGGCGCATCACTTCCTTTGGGGGCCAGGTGGTGGAAATGGTGCACCGGGCCGTTGCCTGTTCCCACGTCCAAGGCGCCGGCTTCCCGGAGCGCCCCCTGCAACCATGGCTTCACTGTCCGCAAGGATTCCTCCCAGTCCCCCAGCCTCGCCTGCGCGGTGGCCATTGCCGAGGACAGGGAGCAGCCGGTGCCGTGGCTGTTCATGGTATCGATCCGCTCGCCGGGTACAACCACAACGTCCTGGGCGAGCAGCCCTGCCGTGTTGACCAGCGCGTCAGGGCACTCCCCGCCGTCGAGGTGTCCGCCCTTGACGAGCACAGTGGCGCCGGTCCGGGCGGCGAGGCGCTTCCCCTGGGCGAGTGCCGCCTCCCAGTCGTCCGCGAGCGGTTCGTTGAGGAGCATCGCCAGTTCCGCCAGGTTGGGAGTGACGAGGTCGGCGAGGGGCAGGAGTTCGCGCAGTGCCGCCTCGGCCGCCTCCTGCAGGAGCCTGTCCCCGCTGGTGGCGACCATCACGGGGTCAAGAACCACGACGGCGGGACGGGCCTTCTCCAGCCAGCTGCGGACAGCGGCGATCACCGAAGAGTCACCCAGCATGCCGATCTTGACGGCGTCAATGCTGATGTCGTCGCTGATGGCTTCAAGCTGGGCCGTCAGGAAATCCGCCGGGGGCACGTGCACGGCACGAACGCCACGGGTGTTCTGCGCCGTCAGGGCGGTGATGGCAGCCATGCCGTATCCGCCGTTTGCGGCAATGCTTTTGAGGTCGGCCTGGATCCCCGCCCCGCCGGACGGATCGGAGCCGGCGATGGCCAGGACCCGGGGCGTACTGCGCAGGACAGTGCCGCCCGGTGATGATTCGCGGGCGACTTCGGAGGCAGGGGTGGGCAGGAATGATGAGGCCAAAGGAGACATCCCTTCGCCGGTGCTAACCGGACAGGTTCAACGGGTGTGGATCTCAGCCGGCCCTGTGCGCGGCACCCCGTGTCAGTCCCCTAGCCTAGCTGTTCCACCGCAACGAACTCACGGGCACGGCCCGAAACCGGCGTATTGCTACGCCAGTCCCGGACCGCACCCGCGATGTCAGCGTGTGGGACCGTGGTGCTGTGGGATCAGAGCTCGGAGGCCGGTACTCCCACACCCAGGATGATCGGCTCGCTGGCCGGTGCCTTGGCGGGCACATCCTTCTTCGCCGGCTCGGGAGCCTTTGCCTCATGGGTGTGCCCTGACGCGGCCACAGGAGCAGTTTCGTGGTGTTCCACGGACGTCTCGTTGGCTGCGCCCTGGGCGCGGCTGGCACTCCGGTGACGGCGGGGACGGCGCGCCCGGCCCTGGACCGCAGTGTGGTCGGTGTAGTCGGCTTCAGCAGCGGGTGCTGCCGGGGCCTGGACCGACGGCACACGGGCGGGTGCCTCGACCGGCGCCTGGGCGGACGGAGCCTGCTGCTCAGCCGGTGACGCCGGAGCCTCAGCAGCTGCAGGCTCACCCAGGTGCGCGAAAGCCTCAGCGAGCCGGTCGAGAGTCAGGGCGGCTCCGGACGCGGGTGCTTCGCCGGCATGCTCAACAAACGGCAGTGCCACCTTTTCGCCACCGAAGGTCAGAACGGCCGCGGGCCGTCCTGCGGCTGCTGCTTCAGATTCCGACACCTTGGCCGGCCTTGCCGTGGCGGGCTGGGTGGTGGACGGCTGGGCCGCCCCTTCCCCGGCCGTCGCTCCGGCTTGCCCGGAAGGAGCCTGCGCGGCGAGTGCCTGGCCGACAGCCTGTGCGGCACTTGCCTGTGCGGCGGCCGCCGGGGCTGCATGGCCCGTCTCGGAGTCATGCAGGTGGGCGGCGTGTGCTGCCGCAGCGATGTTGGCCAGGGCAACGCGGGTCGCTTCAGCCTTGGCGTGGCGTTCGGCTTCGGTGGGCTCGTGGTGCACCGGGGCCGGCGTCAACGGAACAGCCTCGGAGGCCGGCTGGCCGCCCTTGCCGCGGCGGCGGCTCTTGCGCTCCGTCCGGGGAGGCTGCTGGGCTTCCGTCCGCTGCACGTGGTGCTCGGCGGCAACAGTGTTGGCCCGGCGGTGTTCCACCGGCTCGTCGTGGGTGACGATGCCGCGGCCGGCGCAGGCCTCGCACTGCTCGCCGAAGACCTCCAGCAGCCCGGTGCCCATGCGCTTGCGGGTCATCTGCACCAGGCCCAGCGAGGTCACTTCCGCAACCTGGTGCTTGGTCCGGTCGCGTCCGAGGCACTCCACCATGCGGCGCAGCACAAGGTCGCGGTTGGATTCGAGCACCATGTCGATGAAGTCGATGACGATGATGCCGCCGATGTCGCGCAGCCGCAGTTGGCGCACCACTTCTTCAGCCGCTTCCAGGTTGTTCTTGGTGACGGTTTCCTCCAGGTTGCCGCCGCTGCCGGTGAACTTACCGGTGTTTACGTCCACCACGGTCATGGCTTCGGTGCGGTCGATCACGAGGGAGCCGCCGGAGGGCAGGAAGACCTTGCGGTCCAGGGCCTTGTGGATCTGCTCGTCGATGCGCCAGGCCGCGAAGATGTCCGTGTCCTTGGTCCACTTTTCGAGCCGCCCCACCAGGTCCGGTGCCACGTACGTCACGTACGCCTCGATGGTGTCCCAGGCTTCCTCGCCGGAGACGATCAGCTTGGAGAAGTCCTCGTTGAAGACGTCCCGGACCACCTTGATGGTGAGATCCGGTTCGCCGTAGAGGAGCTCCGGAGCAAGGATCTTCGTGGACGTGGCCTGGCTTTCAATGCCTTCCCATTGGGCACGCAAGCGGTTGATGTCGTGCGTCAGTTCTTCCTCGGACGCGCCCTCGGCAGCGGTGCGGACGATCACACCGGCGTCTTCCGGCAGGCGGTCCTTGAGGATCCGCTTAAGGCGGTTGCGCTCGACGTCGGGCAGCTTCCGGGAGATGCCGGTCATGGATCCGCCGGGAACGTACACGAGGTACCGGCCGGGCAGCGAGATCTGGCTGGTCAGGCGTGCACCCTTGTGGCCGACCGGATCCTTGGTGACCTGGACCAGCACGGAGTCGCCGGATTTCAGCGCGTTCTCGATCCGGCGCTGCTTGCCTTCGAGGTTGACGGCGTCCCAGTTGACTTCACCGGCGTAGAGGACTGCGTTGCGTCCGCGTCCGATGTCCACGAAAGCGGCTTCCATGGAAGGCAGCACGTTCTGGACCTTGCCCAGGTAGACGTTGCCGATCAGGGAGTCCTGCTGGGTCTTGGAAACGAAGTGCTCAGCCAGGACGCCGTCCTCCAGGACACCGATCTGGATTCTGTCGTCGCGCTGGCGAACGATCATCTGGCGGTCCACCGACTCCCGGCGGGCCAGGAACTCGGCCTCGGTGATGACAGTACGGCGCCTGCCGGTGTCGCGGGATTCGCGGCGGCGCTGCTTCTTGGCCTCAAGCCGGGTGGAACCCTTGACGGACGTGACGCGGTTGTTGACCGGCGCCTCGCTGATGGCCCGGGGTGCACGGACCCGGGTCACCGTGTTGGGCGGGTCGTCGTCTCCCCCGCCCGTCAGTTCGAGGTCCTGGTCACCGCGGCGGCGGCGACGACGACGGCGGGAGGTAACGCCGTCGTCCGCGGTCCGGGTGGATTCCTCATCCGAGTCCTCGTCGCCCGCTGCGCCTTCGGCGGATTCGGCGGATTCGGCCTCACCGGCAGTTTCCCGGTCGGTCACACGGCTGCGGCCACGGCGTCCGCGGCTGCGGCGCCGACGGGAGCCGCCTGCGTCTACCTCTTCGGTGTCCTCTTCCGTGTCTTCCTCGTCGTTTTCCTTTGCCACGGCAGGCGCGGCTGCCGGACGGACCACGGTGCTCAGGTCCGGTGCCTGGAAAATCATGGACGTCACCGAACCGGGCTCGAGGAAGAGCGCGCCGACGGGACTGGCGGCTTCGGCTGCCGCGGGCTGCTCAGTGGCAGCCACGGGAGCGGCGGGTTCCTGGACTTCTGTTTCCTGGGCTGCGGCAACCACTTCTTCTTCAGCTGCCGGCTCGGCAACGGCCGCAACATCCCGGGCCTCGGTACCCAGGGTGACGGCAGGCTCGGCGGCCTGGGGGGCTTCGGCGGCTTTCGCGGGGGCCTTGGCGCGCGAGGCCCGGCGACGGACGGGCTTTTCGACGACTTCTGCCGTCCCTACTGCCTCCCCTGCGGGTGCAGTGTCGGCCTGCACCGCGTCCACGGGGGCGGCGGAGTCATCGGCAAAAACCGGAAGCGGTTCGGCGGGCTCCACCTTCTTGCGTGAACGGCTGCGGCGCACCGGGGACTTTTCCTCCGCGGCGGCATCGGCTGCGGGAGCTTCCGCGGGAGCTGCCTCCGCTTCGACGGCTTCCGCCTTCGGGGCGGCCTTGCGCCTGGTGCGGACGGCCCTCTTGGGCGCTTGGGGCGCTGCAGCCTCTTCGCTGGCAGCTGCTTCTTCATTAACGGCTAGAACCTGGTCATTATCCATATGTGGCGACACTCCTGCCCCTGACGCACCGCCACATCCGGCACCCATTGGGGCACATATTGTCAAAACCCGCAGGCGTTGACAGAAGTCAATTGGATACCCTCAGGTTCGCACCGGCAGTGGGGTGCGGCAGCCCTGGAGGGCCGGCGACGTTGTTCTGAAACCCGTTGTTCCTCAAAGCCACAACCAGGTGCCGTCCAATGGCATTGCCGGGAGGCCGGGATCAATCGTGGATCCGGAGCGTGCCCTGCTCATCATTGGCGGTCTTACAAACAAGCCACCGGACCGGAATCCGAATGTGGATCGTATTCCAGCCAGCTTCATTCTCTCATACGCTCACTCAAACGAGGAGGAAGCGGCGCAGGCAGGCGGATAATCAGGGCACGGCCGCGCGGACTCTGTGCGGCCCGCCCAGTCTCCGGCGTTACAATCAGGGCGAGGAGCCCTCGAGAAAAAGGACGCAACATCCCATGCCCAGCATCTCCCATTCCATGCAGAACAACGTGGTGGACGGCGACCTCCGCGAGCGTGCAGCGGCCCAGGAAGGCCTGCCTCCCATGACCCGGGACAAACCGTTCGGCTGGCTTCTGGTCATTACAGGCGTTATCGGCTGGCTCGCCTCCGGCGCCCTGGTCCTGGAAAAGCTCGCAGTTCTAAAGGATCCGAACCACGTCACGGCCTGCGACGTCAATCCGTGGGTCTCCTGCGGCGCCGTCATGCAGACCTGGCAGAGTTCCCTCTTCGGCTTCCCCAACATGTTCATCGGCATCGTGGCCTTTGCGGTGGTGATCACCACCGGCATGGCGGTCCTTTCCGGCGCAAAGTTTGCCCGCTGGTACTGGCTTGGCCTGCAAGCGGGCGTCACGCTTGGCTTTGCCTTCGTGGTGTGGCTGTGGTCGCAGGCGCTGTACTCCATCCACATCCTGTGCCCGTTCTGCATGGTGGTCTGGGCAGCGATGATTCCGCTCTTTGTGTGGGTAACGGTCCGGAACATCACGCACGGAGTGATCAAGGTTCCGGCCGGCCCCGCGAAGGTCGTCGGAGACTCCGGCTGGATTGCCGTAGCCCTGCTGTACGTGGGCGTCATCGCCACCATCTTCTTTGCCTTCATCCAGGTGTTCATCGGAACCTCCGGGTACTAAAGCCAAAGAAGAAGCGCGAACGTACAGTTGAGGCCCCCTTTTCCGAAGAGAAGGGGGCCTCAACTATACGTTCGCGCTTAAGGCAGGTGCCTAAGTGTCCGTTCGCGCCGGTGGCTGTTAGTCCTGGAACCAGATCTTGATCTCGCGTTCGGCGGACTCGACGGAGTCTGAACCGTGGACCAGGTTCTGCTGGACCTTCAGGCCCCAGTCGCGGCCGAAGTCACCGCGGATGGTGCCGGGCGCCGCGGTCGTCGGGTCCGTTGTACCGGCGAGCGAGCGGAAGCCCTCAATCACGCGGTGGCCCTCGAAGATTGCGGCGACAACCGGCCCGCTGAGCATAAACTCGACGAGCGGCTCGTAGAACGGCTTGCCTACGTGCTCCTCGTAGTGCTGCTCCAGCAGTTCGCGGCTGGCGTCGACCTTCTTGAGCTCGGTGAGGGTGTAGCCCTTGGCTTCAATCCGGCCGAGGATGGCGCCGGTCAGGTTGCGGGTCACGCAGTCTGGCTTGATCAGGACGAGGGTGCGCTCAATGCTCACAGCTGCTCCAATGTGGTTGGTGTGGGGTTCGGAATAAGTCTAGTTGGTTTCGCCGTCAGGGTGGGCGGCGTCCCATTCGGCCTGTTCGCGTTCGCGCTGGGCGGACTCGCGGTCAATCCGGATGCCGGTCCTAATGCCGTACCACC
This sequence comes from Arthrobacter sp. FB24, assembly GCF_000196235.1. Classification (NCBI taxonomy): domain Bacteria; kingdom Bacillati; phylum Actinomycetota; class Actinomycetes; order Micrococcales; family Micrococcaceae; genus Arthrobacter; species Arthrobacter sp. FB24. The sequence continues at coordinate 2,686,255 of NC_008541.1, forward strand.
AGGCAACGGCAAAGAGGATTCCCACCACGAACATCATGGGTTCAATGAATCCGGTGAAGATCAGGACGAGCTGCAGGATCCACCCCAGCGCCACACCCCACGGCTTGGACAGCACCGCACAGGTGAACACCAGCACCAGGCTCAGGACAATGCCCACCGAGAGGATCACGGCCGGCGGGAACTCGTCGCGGCGGAGTCCAAAGACCGCCAGCGTGGCGAAGAACGCGACGAACCCTTCGAGAACCAGGACCGTGGAGGCGAACATGACTTTGGTGGAGCGCCGCTTCTTGGGCATGCCGGGCCGCCACTCCCGCTGCGCCTTTGTGAGTCGGGCCATGGTCAGGCATCCGCCTTTCCGAGCAGGATCCGGGCTTCCGCCACGAGCGTGATGGAGCCGGTCACCAGGACGCCGCCGGCGAGGTCCTCGTTGGCTTCAGCGTGCTCCACGGCCCACTCCAGGGCATCGTCGAGTTTTTCGGCAACATGGATGTTGTCCTCGCCGAATCCGAGATCCAGCGCAATTTCCGCGAGGTCCTCGGCCGGCACTGCCCGGGGCGAGTTGGACTGGGTGAAGCAGTATTCGGCGGCGAGGTCGCCCAGGGACTCCTTGAGCTGCCGAAGGATCTCTTCGGCGTCCTTTTCCTTCAGAACGCCAACCACTACCACCAGTTTGGTGAAGCTGAAGGCTTCGTGGATAGCCTCCGCTGAAACCCGGATCCCCTCCGGGTTGTGGGCGGCATCCACAATGATGGTCGGGGCGGTCCGGAGCACTTCGAGCCGGCCCGGTGACGTGACCGACGCAAACGCTTCCTGGAGGACCTCGGGGTCAAGCGCTTTCTCTCCGCCAAAGAACGCCTCGAGCGCGGCAATTGCGACGGCGGCGTTCTCCGCCTGGTGAGCTCCGTGCAGGGGCACCAGGAGTTCCTCGTACCGTCCGGCCAGGCCCTGGATGGTCACCATCTGGCCGCCAACGGCAACCGTCCGGGACTCGACGCCGAATTCCACGCCTTCGAAGCGGTAGGGCACCTGCACTTCCCGGGCCTTCTCGAGCAGCACCTGGGCGGCGCCCACCGGCTGTGCGGCGCTGACCAGGAAGCCTCCCGGCTTGATGATGCCGGCCTTCTCGTAAGCGATGTCTTCCGTGGTGTCGCCAAGGAGGTCCGTGTGGTCCAGTGAAATGGGAGTCACCACGGCCACCTGGCCGTCACCGACGTTCGTGGCGTCGGTGATACCGCCCAGGCCCACTTCCATGACGGCGACGTTGACCGGCTGGTCAGCGAAGATCGCGAAGGCCAGGATGGTCAGGCACTCGAAGTAGGTCAGCCGGGGCTGGCCCTCAGCTTCAAGTTCGCTGTCCACGATCCGGAGGTAAGGGCGGATTTCGTCCCAGATCCGGACGAAGGTCTCATCCGGCACGGGGGCGCCGTCGATGCTGATCCGCTCGGTGACCTTCGACAGGTGGGGGCTGGTGTACCGCCCGGTGCTTAGCCCGTGCGCGCGGAGCCCCGCTTCGATCATGCGTGCCGTGGACGTTTTGCCGTTGGTGCCGGTGATGTGGATGATCGGGAACGCCTTGTTGGGCTCCCCCAGCACGTCCATGGCACGGAAGAGCGGCGCAAGGCGCGGCTCCATTTTGTTTTCCGGCGCCCGGCCCAGCAGCTCGGCGTAGACGCTCTCTACGGAAAATTCGTCAGTCATTGCTTAGGCCTCTACTTTTTCTGCCGCGGTCTTGACAACACTGATCTGCGGTTCACGTACATCGGCCGGGACGGTGTCCAGCTTTACCGTCAGTGTTTCGGTCTTGACGAGCTCTGCGTTCGCCAGCAAAGCGTCGACGACGTCCTGCTTCGCGGTAACAGTGGTGTGAATCCGGTCGCTCACGTTGAGTCCGGCGTCCTTGCGGGCCTGCTGGATGGCGCGGACCATGTCGCGGGCGGCACCCTCAGCTTCCAGTTCCGGAGTGACCTCAGTATTGAGGACCACAAAACCGCCGCCGGGCAGGACCGCCGCCGCGCGGGATCCTTCGCCTTCCGCCGCTTCCGCCACAACGGTCTCCAGCGTGTATTCCTGCGGCTCCAACTCGAGCCCGCCGGCCGTCACCACACCAGCTTCCGAAACAGACCAGTCACCGGACTTGGAGCCCTTGATGGCCTGCTGGACGTTCTTCCCCAGGCGCGGGCCCGCGGCCCGGGCGTTGACCACGAGCTTCTGTTCGATGCCGAACTCCTCCGGTGAGGCGCTCTCGGCGTCGAGCAGGCGGACGGAACGCAGGTTCAGTTCATCGGCGACGACGGCGGCGAAGCCTTCCAGCGCGTCCGCGCCGGGTGCCACAACAGTGAGCTCCTGCAACGGCAGGCGCACCCGCAGGTTGGCGGCCTTGCGCAGCGAGGATCCGGTGGAGCAGATCTGCTGGACCCGGTCCATGGCCTCAACGAGTTCCGGGTTGGCCGGGAACAGGCCGGCGTCCGGCCAGTCGGCCAGGTGCACCGAACGCCCGCCGGTGAGGCCGCGCCAGATCTCCTCGGAAACCAGCGGCAACAGGGATGCGGCCACGCGGGAGACAGTTTCCAGCGCGGTGTACAGCGCGTCGAAGGCGTCAACGCTCTCGTCGAAGAAGCGCTGGCGGCTGCGGCGGACGTACCAGTTGGTGAGCATGTCCAGGTAGCTGCGCAGTTCGTCGCAGGCGCCGGAGATGTCGTAGCCGTCCAGCTGCGCGGTCATGTTCCGGACCAGGTCCCCGGTGTTGGCCATCAGGTATTGGTCCAGGGTGTCTGCGTAGCCGTCGTAGCGCAGCCTGGCGTCATAACCGCGTCCCCCATCCGCGGCATTCGTGTACAGCGTGAAGAAGCTGTACACGTTCCAGAGCGGCAGGATGACCTGGCGGACGCCGTCGCGGATGCCCTGCTCGGTGACCACAAGGTTGCCGCCGCGAAGGATGGGACTGGACATCAGGAACCAGCGCATGGCGTCGGAGCCGTCGCGGTCCAGGACCTCGGAGACGTCCGGGTAGTTGCGCAGGCTCTTGGACATCTTCTGCCCGTCCGAGCCCAGCACGATGCCGTGGCTGATGACGTTGCGGAAGGCAGGCCGGTCGAACAGCGCAGTGGAGAGGATGTGCAGCATGTAGAACCAGCCGCGGGTCTGGCCTATGTACTCGACGATGAAGTCCGCCGGGTTGTGCGTGTCGAACCACTGCTCGTTTTCGAACGGGTAGTGAACCTGGCCGTAGGGCATGGAACCGGAGTCGAACCAGACGTCCAGGACGTCCTCGACGCGGCGCATCACTGACTGTCCTTCTTCCGGCGTGCGGGGGTCATCCGGGTTGGGGCGCACGAGTTCGTCGATGAACGGCCGGTGCAGGTCAACCTGCCCGTCCTTGTTCAAGGGGAGCCGGCCGAAGTCGGCTTCGATCTCGGCGAGCGAGCCGTAGACGTCGGTGCGCGGGTATTCGGGGTCGCTGGACTGCCACACCGGGATGGGGCTGCCCCAGTAGCGGTTGCGGCTGATGGACCAGTCGCGGGCGTTGGCCAGCCACTTGCCGAACTGGCCGTCCTTGACGTTGCCGGGGATCCAGTTGATCTCCTGGTTCAGCTCGGACATGCGGTCCTTGAACTTGGTGACCTCCACGTACCAGGAGGACACGGCACGGTAGATCAGCGGGTTACGGCAGCGCCAGCAGTGCGGGTAGCTGTGCTCATAGCTGGCCTGGCGGACCAGGCGGCCCTGGGCGCGCAGCACCTGGGTGATGGGCTTGTTGGCTTCGAACACCTGCAGCCCAACGATGTCGTGCAGCTCGCCGTGAGAGAAGAGCGGCAGGAACTTGGCGCCCTCGTCCACGGACAGCACCACGGGGATGCCGGCCTCTTCACAGACCTTCTGGTCGTCCTCACCGTAGGCGGGCGCCTGGTGGACGATGCCGGTGCCGTCGGTGGTGGTGACGTAGTCCGCCACCAGGAAGCGCCAGGCATTCTCTGTGCCGTACTTTTCGGTATCGCTGAAGTCGTTCCAGAGCGGCTGGTACGCCAGGCCGGCAAGTTCGGCGCCGGTGTACGTGGCGGTGACTGCGGCTTCCGCCTCCTCAACGCCGGCGGTGCCGTCGCCGTAGCCAAGGTCCTTGGCGTAGGCGCCCAGCAGGTCCGCGGCGAGCAGGAAGCTGCCTCCGACCGGGGCATCCGGGGACGCCGCTTTGATGCCGTTGGGTCCGGCCGGAAGCACCGCATAGGTGATGGACGGCCCGACGGCGAGCGCCAGGTTGGTGGGCAGTGTCCACGGCGTGGTGGTCCAGGCGAGGGCCTGGACTCCGGCAAGCTGCCGGGACAGTTCCGACTCCCCAGCCGTGATGGGGAAGGTGACCGTAACGGTCTGGTCCTGGCGGTTCTTGTACACGTCGTCATCCATGCGCAGCTCATGGTTGGACAGCGGCGTCTCGTCCTTCCAGCAGTACGGCAGGACGCGGTAGCCGTTGTAGGTCAGGCCCTTTTCGTGCAGCTGCTTGAAGGCCCAGAGCACTGACTCCATGTACTCGACATTGAGCGTCTTGTAGTCGTTGTCGAAGTCCACCCAGCGGGCCTGGCGGGTGACGTAGCTCTTCCACTCGTCCGCGTACTTCATCACGGAAGCGCGGCAGGCGTCGTTGAACTTGTCGATGCCCATGGCCTCGATCTGGGTCTTGTCCGTCATGCCCAGCTGCTTCATTGCTTCCAGCTCGGCGGGGAGCCCGTGGGTGTCCCAGCCGAACCGGCGCTCGACACGGCGGCCACGCTGGGTCTGGTAGCGGCCCACCAAGTCCTTGGCGTAGCCGGTCAGCAGGTGGCCGTAGTGCGGCAGGCCGTTGGCGAAGGGCGGGCCGTCGTAGAAGACAAATTCGTTGGACCCGTCTGTGCCGGCTTCGCGCTGGTCGATGCTCGCCTGGAAGGTGCCGTCCTGGTCCCAGTACTTGAGGATGCGCTCTTCGATCTCCGGGAACTTCACAGAGGCGGAAACGCTGCTGGTGCCTGACGGTGCGGCTGAGGCCTTGGGGTAATAGGTCATCTCGACATCCTGGGTTGAGCTAGTGAACAAGTGGATCATTCAGGATGCGAGGACGGCCCGTACGCTGTTTTGCAACAGCACCGGCACCGCGGTACCACCTCACTTACCGTCGCCGCACCCCCGTTTGAGGGAGCACCGGCGTCGGCCGCTCATTGCTGCTGTGACGGGCTTACCCGTCCGGTTCTACTGCTCCGGGTTCCTGCGCTGCAGGGGTCCGAAGGTTCTTCCGGAAGCTCACCGGTGATGGCCGGGTCGAAGCTGATACTCGATTCTACCCGGAGTTGCGGTGTTCTTCCGTAACCGGGGGCGTGCCTAGACTCGGGCGTATGACTTTCACCGCCCGGGCCGTTGCCGGAGTCCGGCCACGTAGCCGTTGGTCCGCCGTGTGGGCGGTGGCCGCCGTGCTGTTGGCCCTGCCGGTTGCGGTCCTCTCTGTGTTCCGCGCCGTCCCGGTGGAGTGGCCCACCCTGGCCGTCCAGCTCCTGTCCTTCACTCCATGGCTATTGATTCCGGCCGGCGCCGCAGTGCTTCTCGCCATCCCGGGGCGGCGCCGTTTTCTCATCTGGGTGACCGCGGCCCTCGCGGCAGCCCAGGTCTTCTGGCTGCTCCCGCTGGACCACGGCCGGAGCATCACGGAGGCCGGAGCGCCCGCGGCGAAGCTGACGGCCATGACCATCAATTCGGAGTTTGGCCAGGCCGAGGCGGCCGGGATTGTGCGGCTGGTCCGGGAGAACGGCGTGGGGCTGCTGACGGTGCAGGAACATTCGCGGGCACTCGAGGACAGGCTGGCCGCTGCGGGGCTGTCCGGCCTGCTGCCCTACAGGATCAGCTCTCCAACGGACGACGGCGGCGGCAGCGCCATCTACTCGGCCCACCGACTGGAAGCCGTGGGCGTCCTGCCTGACACCCCGTTCCACATGCCGATCGTGAGGCTCACGGTGGAAGGCGCCGGAGCGCCGGCGGTCCTGGAGGTGACGAACGTCCATGCGCTTCCGCCGGTGGACGTGCGTGTGGACCAGTGGCGCAGCGACCTGGCTGCCCTCGCCCGACTGTCCGTGCGGCCGGGCAACAGGCTGCTGATCGGTGATTTTAACGCCACGTACGATCACGCCGAGTTCCGCGCGCTGCTCGACGTCGGGCCGGACGGCCGGAAGATGGTCGATGTTGGGACGGCCGCCGGCTTGCGGCTGGAGCCCACCTGGCCGATGGAGGGGCACCGGCTCCCCGGCATTGCCATCGACCACCTGGTCACCAGCCCCGGCATCGCCGCTTCCGGGTATGCGGTCCATCGCGTACCCGGAACCGACCACGCCGCCGTGCTCGCGACGCTGAGCCTGCCGACGGGCCGGTAGTCCCCGGCTCAGCCCTGCTTGCGGATGAGCTTGTAGTTGGCAGCCTGCGCCACGGGCCGGATCACGATCTGGTCAAGGTTGACGTGGTGCGGGGCCATGACAGCGTAGCGGACCACATCGGCCACGTCTCCGGCCGTGAGCGGCTTCTCGACGCCCTGGTACACCTTCCCGGCAGCCTCCTCGTCGCCCAGCCTGTTGAGGGCGAACTCCTCGGTCTGCACCAGGCCCGGAGCCACTTCGATGACCCGGATGTTGTTTTCCACTTCTTCCAGCCGCAGTGCGCCGGTCATGGCGTGCTGGGCGAACTTTGCGGCGTTATAGCCGGCGCCGCCCTCGTAGGCGGCAAGTCCCGCCGTCGAAGTCAGGTTCAGGACCGTCCCTTCCCCGCAGGCCCGCAGCATCGGAAGGAAGGCACGGGTCAGTTTCATGGTGCCCAAGACATTTACGTCGAACATCCATTCCCAGTCCTCGGTTTTGGCGTCCGCGATCCGGTCCGCGCCCCGAGCACCGCCGGCGATGTTGATGAGGGTGTCAATCCCGCCGGCCTGCGTCACCTCGGAGAGGAGGCGTTCCACGTCAGCGTCGTCGACGATGTTCGCCGGAATTGCCGTGGCCCCGGTGGCCTCGGCAAGCACAGCGAGCCGGTCAGCCCGGCGCGCGACGGCAAAAACCGTCCACCCTTCGGCCCGCAGCGCGCGGACAGTGGCCGCGCCGATGCCTGTGCTTGCTCCTGTAACTACTGCTGCTTTCGTGTGCATTTCCTCAGTCATGGCACCACCCTAGCGTCGCAGGAAGTCGAGCCGCACGCGGTCTTACGGGATGCTACTGCAGGGCGGGGCGCAGGCCGAGGGAAGAGATCATGAAACAATTGCTCCATGGCTGAAGACAATCAGGGTACAGACACGCCCACCACCGCCCCTATCAACGTTCCGGACAAGCCCGCCCTGGAGGGGTTGGAAGCTGCCTTGACGCAGCGCTGGCTTGACGAAGGGACCTATAAGTTCAACCGGGAGACCACCAGGGGGCAGGTCTATTCGATCGACACTCCCCCGCCCACTGCGTCGGGATCCCTGCACGTGGGCCACATGTTCTCCTACACCCAGACCGACGTCCTGGCGCGCTACCAGCGCATGACCGGCAAGAATGTCTTTTACCCGATGGGCTGGGACGACAACGGCCTGCCCACCGAGCGCCGCGTCCAGAACTATTACGGTGTGCGCTGCGATCCGGCCATCCACTACGACGCCGACTACCGCCCGCCGGCTGAGCCCGCCAAGAACCAGCGCGACTTCGATGTCATCTCGCGTCGGAACTTCATCGAGCTGTGCGAGGAGCTCGCCGTTGAGGACGAGAAAGTCTTCGAGAACCTGTTCCAGACCCTTGGCCTGTCCGTTGACTGGGACCTCACCTACCGGACCATCGATGACAAGTCACGGGCCATCTCCCAGCGCGCGTTCCTTGCGAACCTGGCCGCCGGCGACGCCTACATGGCCGAGGCCCCCACATTGTGGGACGTCACCTTCCGTACGGCTGTGGCGCAGGCGGAACTTGAGGACCGCGAGGTCGCAGGCGCCTACTACCGCTACCCGTTCTTCACCGAGGACGGCGAGAAGCTCTTCATTGAGACCACCCGCCCGGAACTGCTGGCAGCCTGCGCCGCCCTGGTGGCAAACCCCGACGACGAGCGGTACCAGCCGCTGTTCGGCAAGAAGGTCACCTCTCCCCTGTTCGGCGTCGAGGTGGAAGTGAAGGCCCACCACCTTGCGAAGGCGGACAAGGGCTCGGGAATCGCCATGGTCTGCACCTTCGGCGACCTCACCGACGTGACCTGGTGGCGCGAACTCCAGCTTCCCACCCGAGCCATTGTGGGCCGCGACGGCCGCATCATCGGTGAGACCCCGGACTGGATCACCACCGAGGAAGGCCGCACAGCCTTCGCGGCTATCGCCGGCAAGACGGTCTTCAGCGCCAAGGAAGCAGTCGTCGAGCAGCTCACCGCTGCCGGACTCCTCGACGGCGAGCCGAAGAAGATCATGCACCCGGTCAACTTCTTCGAAAAGGGCGACAAGCCCCTCGAGGTGGTGACGTCGCGCCAGTGGTACATCCGCAACGGCGGACGTGACGAGGACCGCCGCGAACGCCTGATCGGCCGCGGCAACGAGATTGAGTTCCACCCCGCCTTCATGCGTTCACGCTACGAGAACTGGATCTCCGGACTGAACGGCGACTGGCTCGTGTCCCGCCAGCGCTTCTTCGGCGTCCCCGTGCCGGTCTGGTACCCGCTCGACGCCGACGGCAACCCTGACTATGACGCCCCGGTCCTGCCGACCGACGAACAGCTCCCGGTGGACCCTGCCGCTGACGCCGCACCCGGCTACGAAGAGGCCCAGCGCGATCAGCCCGGCGGCTTCACCGGTGACGCCGATGTCCTCGACACCTGGGCCACGTCCTCGCTGACTCCCCAGATCGTGGGCGGCTGGAGCACGGATGAAGACCTCTTCGCCAAGGTCTACCCGTTTGACGTGCGCCCGCAGGCACACGACATCATCCGGACCTGGCTGTTCTCCACCGCCGTGCGTGCCGATGCGCTGCAGAACACCGCGCCGTGGAAGCACGCGGCCATCTCCGGCTGGATCCTCGATCCGGACCGCAAGAAGATGTCCAAGTCCAAGGGCAACGTGATCGTGCCGACCGATGTCCTGAACGAGTACGGATCGGACGCCGTACGCTACTGGGCAGCCTCGGCGAAGCTCGGGGCGGACACCGCCTACGAGATCGCCCAGATGAAGATCGGCCGCCGCCTGGCCATCAAGCTCCTCAACGCCTCGAAGTTCGTCCTGAACCTCGGTGCAACGGAAAACTCGGTGGTCTCCGCCGACCTGTCGGTGCTCACGAACCCGCTGGACCGCGCCGTGCTGGCGCAGCTCTCGGACGTCGTGGCACAGGCCACCAAGGCCTTTGGGAACTACGACTACGCCCGTGCCCTGCAGATCAGCGAGAGCTTCTTCTGGCAGTTCACGGACGACTACGTTGAACTCATCAAGGACCGGGCCTACGGTGCCGCAGGCGAGGCCGAGCAGGCGTCCGTGCTGGCAGCCCTGGCCACCACCCTTGATACTCTGCTGCGGCTGTTCGCGCCGTTCCTGCCCTTCGCTACCGAAGAGGTCTGGGGCTGGTGGCGCAGCGGCTCGGTGCACCGCGCCGAGTGGCCGGCCGCCCTGGAGGTGTCCGACGGCGACACGACCATGCTCGCGACTGTGGGAATTGCGCTGAGCGGCATCCGCAAGGCCAAATCGGAGGCGAAGGTCAAGCAGCGCACTGAGGTGCTCTCCGCGACGATTACCGCCACGGAGTCGCTCACCACGCAGCTGAAGGCCGGCCTTGCAGACCTGAAGGCAGCCTCCAATGCTCGCGAACTGACCCTTGTGGCAGGCGAAGGAGAACTCACCGTCAGCGACGTTGTGCTGGCCCAGCCGGAAGAAGCGCCGGGCGCCTAGCCCGTCCCCCGGCTACCGGACACACATGAAGCCCCATCAGCGTTCAACGCTGGTGGGGCTTCTGCCTTCGGCGGCCTTACTGATTTAGGGCAAAGGGGAAGCCCCATCAGCGTTTTGCCGTTGGTGGGGCTTCGACTTTTTCGATTGTCTCGTGACGTCTGTGACAATCTGGCGGAATCCTCGGAATTCCAGGTCTTCCTACCTCGTCACTGGTAGCCAGCTTCTGACTTTGCCGAAGGCTGCGTCAGATGCGTGTCACTGAATCTTTGGTTTCCGTGTCCCGCTTCTTTCGAAGTGGGTAAGAACTATTGTTGTCCCACCCGGGGGCATTCGCAAGGGTAGCGAAAGAACTACAAGGCAGTAATTCTCACGGCCCGCAGGGGGCCGTCTGGGGGAACGTCAGTTGAATTCGGGACTTTCTGTTCTGCTGCGCTTGATCTCGAAGAAATGCGGGTACGCAGCCAGGGTCACCGCGGCGTCCCACAGGCGTCCCGCTTCTTCGCCCCGGGGAATGCGGGTCAGCACCGGGCCAAAGAATGCCGTGCCGTTGAAGGCCACTACGGGCGTACCCACATCCTGCCCCACGAGGGAGATGCCCTCTTCGTGGCTCGCGCGGAGCTGCGCGTCGAAGGCGTCTGAGGATGCTTCGGCCGCGAGGCCGGGCGGGAGGCCGCACTCCGCCAGCGCCTTGCTGATGACGATGCCGAAATCTTTCTCGCCTCCGTCGTGGATGAGGCTGCCCATTGCGTCATAGAGGGGCTTGATGACCTGGTCGCCGTGCTGCTCACGGGCGGCGATGATGACGCGTACCGGGCCCCAGGCCTTGTCCATGGCCTCGCGGTACCCCGGGTCCAGCTCGCGGCCCTCATTGAGGACTGCAAGGCTCATCACGTGCCATTCAGTTTGGATGTCGCGCACTTCCTCCACCTCGCCCACCCAGCGGGACGTGATCCAGGCAAAGGGGCACAGGGGGTCGAACCAGAAGTCGGCTTTGCTCACGGTGGTTTCAGGCACGGAAATCTCCTCGTAAAGTCGTCAGGGCACGGCGCACTTCAGGCGCACGTCTACCAAGAGCGATGAACTAAGCTGATTTATTCCGCCGCTTCGCCACCACGTCGTGGGCGATCATGGTGGGCGGCGCCTTCTTTGCCACCACATCCGCGGTAATAACAACGCTGGCGATGTCGTCCCTGCTGGGGAGATCAAACATCACGGGGAGGAGCACTTCCTCCATGATGGCGCGGAGCCCGCGGGCGCCGGTGCCCCGTTCCAGGGCCTGGTCGGCGATCACATCCAGCGCTTCGTCGTCAAAGAGCAGCTCCACACCATCCAGCTGGAACATCTTCTGATACTGCTTCACCAGCGCGTTCTTCGGCGTGGACAGAATTTGGATCAGGGCCGGCCGGTCCAAATTGGAGACCGTGGTGATGACGGGAAGGCGGCCGATGAATTCCGGAATCAGCCCGAACTTCAGCAGGTCTTCCGGCATGACCTCGCCGTAGGAGTCGGAGTTGTTCTTGACTTCGTTCAGCGGAGCGCCGAAGCCTATGCCCTTGCGGCCGGAACGGGAGCCGATGATGTCCTCGAGCCCGGCGAAGGCCCCCGCGACAATGAACAGCACATTGGTGGTGTCGATCTGGATGAATTCCTGGTGCGGGTGTTTCCGGCCGCCCTGCGGGGGCACCGAGGCCACCGTGCCTTCCAGGATCTTCAGGAGGGCCTGCTGCACGCCCTCGCCGGAGACATCCCGGGTGATGGAAGGGTTTTCGCTCTTTCGGGAGATCTTGTCGATCTCGTCGATGTAGATGATGCCCTGCTCGGCCTTCTTGACGTCGTAGTCAGCGGCCTGGATGAGCTTCAGGAGGATGTTCTCCACGTCCTCGCCCACGTACCCGGCCTCGGTCAGCGCCGTAGCGTCCGCGACGGCAAACGGTACGTTGAGGCGCCGGGCGAGGGTCTGGGCCAGGTAGGTCTTACCGCAACCGGTGGGGCCGATCAGGAGGATGTTCGATTTGGCGATCTCGACGTCGTCGTGATGGACGCCTTCGGCGAGGCTGCCGCTCTTCGGGGCGTGGCCGGCCTGGATCCGCTTGTAATGGTTGTACACCGCGACGGCGAGGGAACGCTTGGCCGGTTCCTGGCCGATGACGTATTCCTGCAGGAAATCGTAGATTTCGCGCGGCTTGGGCAGTTCGAAGCTGCCAAGGTCCGCTACTTCCGCGAGTTCCTCTTCAATGATCTCGTTGCAGAGCTCAATGCACTCGTCGCAGATGTAGACGCCGGGCCCGGCAATGAGCTTTCGCACCTGCTTCTGGCTCTTTCCGCAGAAAGAGCACTTCAGCAGATCCGTGCTCTCGCCAATCCGAGCCATATGTGAACCCCTTAGTATCCTGCTGCTACCGCAGCACTGCACCGGTTGCTGGAATCACGGTGGGTCCGGGAGGTCCGGCCGTGACATCTTCCACTCTAGGTCACATTCGGCCTGAGAGGTGGAACCTTACGCATTGAAAGCGAAAGCCGGTGCGGTCCATTTTTCATGAACCGCACCGGCTCCGCATGTCGTGCTGATTACCTGCTGATAGCCTGCGGCTTGATCTTGCGGGAATCAAGGACCTGGTCGATGAGCCCGTAGGACTGCGCCTCTGCGGCGGTCAGGATCTTGTCCCGCTCGATGTCGTTGTTGACCTGCTCGGACGTCCGGCCCGAGTGCTTGGCCAGCGTGTCTTCGAGCCAGGAGCGCATCCGCATGACTTCCGCGGCCTGGATCTCGAGGTCCGAGGCCTGGCCGCCCTGGCCGCCGGACAGTGCCGGCTGGTGGATCAATACGCGGGCGTTGGGCAGTGCCAGGCGCTTGCCCGGCGTACCGGCCGCCAGCAGGACGGCTGCGGCGCTTGCAGCCTGGCCCAGGCACACCGTCTGGATCTCGGGACGGATGTACTGCATGGTGTCGTAGATCGCCGTCATGGCGGTGAAGGAGCCGCCCGGAGAGTTGATGTACAGCGTGATGTCGCGGTCCGGGTCCGTGGACTCCAGCACCAGCAGCTGCGCCATGACGTCGTCGGCGGAGGCGTCGTCCACCTGCACACCGAGGAAGATGATCCGGTCCTCAAAAAGCTTGGTGTACGGGTCCTGGCGCTTGAAGCCGTAAGGGGTACGCTCCTCGAACTGCGGCAGCACGTAGCGGCTGGTGGGCAGGTTCCCGGCAGACGATCCGAAATTGTAGTTCATGTTCATTTCTCCTGGAATCATTTCTGTCTACCCCGGTTACTTTTCCGAGCCGCTGGCGTTTTGAGTTCCGCCGCCGCCGGCCACAGATCCCGCGTGCGCGGCGATCTTGTCGAAGAAGCCGTACTCAAGGGCTTCGGGTGCCGTGAACCACTTGTCGCGGTCGTTGTCCTTGAGGATGGTTTCCACGGTCTGGCCGGTCTGGTCGGCGGTGAGTTCCGCCATGACCTTCTTCATGTGCAGGATGAGCTCAGCCTGGATTTTGATGTCCGAGGCCGTACCGCCGATGCCGCCGGACGGCTGGTGCATCAGGATACGGGCGTTGGGGGTGGCGTAGCGCTTGCCCTTGGTGCCCGAGGACAGCAGGAACTGGCCCATGGATGCAGCGAGGCCGGTGGCGACGGTGACGACGTCGTTCGGGATGAACTGCATCGTGTCGTAGATGGCCATGCCTGCCGTAACAGAGCCGCCCGGCGAGTTGATGTAAAGGTAGATGTCCTTATCGGGGTTCTCCGCGGACAGCAGCAGCAACTGCGAGCAGATGGCGTTGGCGTTTTCATCGCGGACCTCGGAGCCGAGCCAGATGATTCGCTCTTTCAGCAGGCGGTTGTAGATGTAGTTGTCCTGGGCTGCCGGATCGACAGTAGCCATCCGGGGGGCCCCTGCTTGCTGTGACATATGTACTTACCTCTCGCTGGCGACGGTGACGTCACGGGACGACGTCACTGAAAATCACTACTTGGACACTAACCGGTTTGGCGGCCGTTTTGTTCTCACGGATCGCGCTGTTCGCTGACGGCGCACGATTGCCCGCAACCGCACCGCAGAGCACGACACAGCCGCAATTCCGGGGTTAAACGGAGGAAGCCCCCGGATCAGGGATCCGGGGACTTCCGTGCAACACGTGCTAGAACTTCACTGCTGCCGGATCGTCGCTCGGCGCAGCTTCTTCGGTGGCAGCTTCGCCTTCAACGGCGTCGCTGTCGACGGCGGGGGCTGCTTCAGCCTCAGCGGCCTCCTCTTCGCCGCCGGGGCGGACGAAGTCGCTCAGGTCAACCTTGTTGCCTTCAGAGTCCGTGACCTCGGCCTGGCCCAACACGACGGCCAGTGCCTTGCGGCGGCGAACCTCGGAAACCATCATGGGAACCTGGCCGGACTGATCGATGATCTGGGCGAACTGGTTCGGGTCCATGCCGTACTGGCTGGCAGTGGTGACGATGTAATCGATCAGCTCGTTCTGGCTGACTCCGACTTCTTCCTTGTCAGCGATGGCGTCAAGGATGATCTCGTTCTGGAAGGCCCGCTCAGTGTTGGCCTTGACCTCGGCGCGGTGCTCTTCGGTGTCGTGCTCGCCGTCGCCGTGGGAGTTCTCAGCCTTGAAGTGCTGCTCCAGCTGCTCTTCGACAACCGAAGCGGGAACGGGAACCTCAACGAGCTCAACGAGCTTGTCCAGGACCTTGTCGCGCGCTTCGACACCCTGCTCAACAACCTTGGATTCGGCAGCCTGCTTGGCGAGGTCCTCGCGCAGTTCGGCCAGCGTGTCGAACTCGGATGCCAGCTGGGCGAAGTCGTCGTCAGCCTCGGGAAGCTCGCGCTCCTTGACGGACTTGACCACTACCTTGACCTGGGCAGCTTCGCCGGCGTGGTCACCGCCCACGAGGGTGGTGTCGAAGATGGCGTCCTCATCGGCGCTGAGGCCGGTTACAGCCTCGTCCAGGCCTTCGAGCATGGTGCCGGCGCCAACCTGGTAGGACAGGCCGGAAGCGGAATCAACTTCGGCGCCATCGATCGAAGCGGTGATATCGATCGTCAGGAAGTCGCCGTCGGCGGCCGGACGATCCACGGACTTCAGCGTGCCGAAACGGCCGCGAAGCTCGTCGAGGGCCTTGTCAACGTCTGCCTCGGAGGACTCAGCAGCGGCCACCTCGACCTTGATGCCCGAGTAGTCAGGCAGTTCGATCTCGGGACGGACGTCAACTTCGGCATGGAACTTGAGTTCGCCGTCGGTCGCAGTGGGATCCGGGACCTCGGTGATTTCAACCTCGGGACGGCTCAGCGGGCGGATGCCAGTCTCCTGGACAGCCTCCTGGTACCAGCCGTTGAGGCCTTCATTGATGGCGGTTTCCAGCACGTAGCCGCGGCCAACGCGCTGGTCGATCAGCTTTGCGGGGACCTTGCCCTTGCGGAAGCCAGGGACCTGGATCTGCGAAGCAACAGTCTTGTATGCCTCATCGATGCTGGGCTTCAATTCCTCAAAGGGGACCTCAACATTGAGCTTGACCCGCGTGGGGGTGAGGTTCTCGACAGCGCTCTTCACAGTCTAAGTACTCCTGGTTTTGTGGGATGGGGTTCTGCAAACACGATGATCTGACAAGCTGCAGAGTCGGGGTGACAGGATTTGAACCTGCGACTTCCTGCTCCCAAAGCAGGCGCTCTAGCCAAGCTGAGCTACACCCCGTAAGTGCACAGAACAGTCTACGGTCATAACGGCCGGATATGCACATTTGACACTGGGGCCCTGAATTAGGTTTAGTTATATCCGGCTCGAGCAGCCGACCGGAAGAAATGCACCAACAGCCCCTGCGGATCAGCAGCACGGCCGGATGCCTTTCCACGGGGACGTAGCTTAATGGTAAAGCCTCAGTCTTCCAAACTGATTACGCGGGTTCGATTCCCGTCGTCCCCTCCAGGACAGTCCCGCAGGAACGTTCCAGGGACCACCACGCAGGACAACAAAAGAGCCCCTCTCCGGAGGGGCTCTTTTGTTTCGTCAGGATCCCTGTTGGCACACGGGGCACCAGTAGAGCTTGCGCGCGCCAAGGTCCGTCAGGGCCACCGGCGAACCGCAGATCCGGCAGTCGAGGCCGTGCCGCCGGTAGACGAAGTGGGACTCGCCGGGTGCCGGCAGGCCGGCCGCGGGTTCCGTCCAGTAGCGGGGAGGCGTGGTGATGATCCTGCCGTCGCGGACGCCGTCGGACATCATGGCGACAGTGTCCTCCCAGAGACCGCCCGCCGCCTCCGCGTCCAGGGAGCGTCCTGGCAGCCAGGGATCCAGGCCCTGGCGGAAGAGCAGTTCGGCGCGGTAGACGTTCCCGACGCCGGCTATCACCTTCTGGTCCATCAGCAACGCCGCGAGGGGCGTCTTGCGTGCGCGGAGACCGGCAACGAAACCGTCCTTGTCCCCGGGAAGGTTCCGCAACGGATCGGGCCCCAGCCGGGCCAGGACAGCGTCGGCCTCGGCCTCCGTGATGGCGTGGCACGTGGTGGCACCCCTGAGGTCCGCCCAGCCGTGGGCGCCTGCAAGGCGGACACGGACGGCGCCCACCGGCGCAGGCGGCCCTGTGTATCCCGGTCCGCCGCCGGCCGCGGGGTCCGTTGCGCCGTCGTCGAACACTTCCCTCTCCCCAACCTTCCGGGGTGCGCCGATGCTGGACGCGCCCCGGAAGGTGGCGTCACCGCCGAAATCCCAAGCGCCATAGAGGCCCAGGTGCACATGCAGGGCGAGCCCGTTGTCGAAATGCAGGAACATGTGCTTCCCGTGGGCCACCGTGCCGAGCAAGGTGCGGGCATCCAGCAGCGCCGCGCCGTCGGCGAACCGGCCCTGCGGACTGGAAACGGCGAGGCGCTGGCCAGCGAAGACGTCCGCGAACTGGCGGGCCAGCCGGTGGACCGAGTGCCCCTCAGGCACTAGGCGATAACCTCGCCGGTGTTCTCGTAGGCCGCGATCTTGCCGATGCGGCGCACGTGCCGTTCATCGTTGCTGAATGGTTCCCGCAGGAAGGCTTCGATGATTTCCGTCGCTTCGTCCACGCTGTGCTGCCGGCCGCCGACCGCAACGACGTTGGCATCGTTGTGCTCGCGGGCCAGGGTTGCCGTGGACAGGTTCCAGGCAAGCGCCGCACGGACACCCTTGACCTTGTTTGCGGCGATCTGCTCGCCGTTCCCCGAGCCGCCGAGCACGATACCCAGGGCGTTGATTCCCGCCGCCTGGTCCGCCACGACGGCAAGCGCCGCGTTGATGCAGAAGGACGGGTAATCGTCCAGTGCGTCATAGACCTTGGGCCCGTGGTCCACCACGGTGTAGCCCTTGGCCGTGAGGTGGGTTACCAGATGGGCGCTGAGCTCCATGCCGGCGTGGTCTGTGGCGATGTGGACGCGCGGGAAGTCGGAAGATGTGGTCACGGCAATGTCCGTTCAGTCATAAGCACCGGTAGGCTTCCGGGCTGCTTCGGGGGTCGGATCCAAGCGTACTAGCCTGCGGGCGCCGGCTGCCTGCCATGAACACTCTGCGGACGCCGGTAGGTGCACCAGGCGTTCGGATCAGGATTGCGGGGGCTACTTCTCGCCGCGGGCCCGGGCGGCCACGCGGGAGAGTACGGCGGCCACCTTTTCGGCGGAATCGGCGCTGCCGCCGCTGATGGCCATCTTCTTGCCGTCCGCGCGGTTGACCACGACGGCGGGTCCGCTGCTGACCAGCATGGCAGTGGTTCCGCCGTGGTGTCGGTAGCCCCAGCCGCCGTAGTCTGCGGCACGGACAACTGCGGGCGTTGCGGAGGAAATGGCCGACGCCGGGACTTCCATCACGCGGACGAACCCTGCGGCGAATACCCGCAACCCGCTCCGGTCAACGATGACCCTGGCGAAGAGGAAGGCGGCTGCCAGCACCGCCAGCGCCACGAGGAGCGCACCCAGCCACGGGACGGCGATGGAGACCAGGGCTGCCGGAAAGAGCGAGGCGACGCCCAGCATCACAAACACGGAACTGCGCGCATGGACCCACATGTGGACTGAATCCGCCGCCAGCTCAGGGTCGATTTCGCGGTCCAAGGCAGCCCGCACAGCACGGTCATCGTCCACCGACCACCGCTCGTCCGCCTTGAAAACGAAGCCCATGATGACGCCGAGGGGCAGGGCGGCCCCGCTCCCGAGGGCAAGGACAGTCATGTCCACCCGGGCTTCGCGGACGTCTGCGATTCCCGCCTGGCCCACGAGCACTGCAGCCAGCACCGTGGTGACGAAGAGGCTGACCGTCAGCCCGGCGCCCATCATGAGACGCCGCATGACGGCGGGCCTGCTCAGCGGTACGGCCTGCCCCAGGACTAGCCAGCCCACCAGCACTACGATCAGGCCCCCGAAGGTCACAAAGGCGGAGAACGGCGCAAAACCGGCCGGTCCGGCCTCGGTCCAGCGCACCGCCATGGGGTCCGGCACGTCCGGCCGGATCAAGAGTGCGCAGACTACGAACGCGGCGGCCAGCAGCACGGGGAACACCATCGCGAACCGCAGTGCCCTGGCGTCCACCGAATCCCTGATCTTTCCCATACCCCAACGCTACTCCGCGCCGGCGCCGCGTGATCCACCTAACTTGCCATCGCCCGGCGAAGTGAAAGAATAACTTCACAGTGCCGGCGATGACCGTTGCCGGCCGGCAACCGCAACCCTTTCTGGAGGCCCCACTTTGCCAGGCATGAACCTGACGCGCGCCGAAGCCCGTGAGCGCGCCGACCTCATCTCCGTTGAGTCCTACGACGTCAGCCTGGACCTGACCCGGGGCGACAAAGTCTTCGGCACCACCACGGCCGTGAAGTTCAGTGCGCGGCCCGGGTCCTCCACCTTCATCGACGCGGTAACCCACCAGGTCCTCAGCGTCATGCTCAACGGCGAGGAACTCGACCCCGCGGAAGTGTCCGACGGCGTCCGCATCCAGCTCCCCTACCTCGCCGCGGAAAACGACCTGCTGGTGGTTGCCGAAGCGCCGTACATGAACACCGGCGAAGGGCTCCACCGTTTCGTGGACCCGGTGGACAACGAGGTTTACCTGTACACGCAGTTCGAGGTTCCGGATTCCCGCCGGATGTTCGCAGTGTTCGAGCAGCCCGATCTCAAGGCGAGCTTTACGTTCACCGTCACCGCGCCGTCGCACTGGGACCTGGTGTCCAACTCCCCCACGCCCGTCCCCATCGAAACCATTCCCGGCGAGGACGGCGGCGCCCGCTCCGTCTGGGAATTCGCCGCCACCCCGAGGCTGTCCTCCTACGTCACGGCGCTGGTCGCCGGCCCCTACCAGTCCGTGCGCAGCGAGGTGAAGTGCGCCGACGGGCGCGTCGTTCCGCTGGGCGTATTCGCTCGCAAGTCGCTCATGCAGTACCTGGATGCGGACAACATTTTTGAGCTCACCCGCCAGGGGTTCGAGTTCTTCGAGGCACAGTTCGGCTGCCCCTACCCGTTCGAGAAGTACGACCAGCTCTTCGTTCCCGAGTTCAATGCCGGCGCAATGGAAAACGCCGGCGCCGTGACCATCCTGGAAGGCTACGTGTTCCGCGGCAAGGTCACGGGCGCACAGGTTGAACGCCGTGCCATCACGGTGCTGCACGAGCTCGCACACATGTGGTTCGGGGATCTCGTGACCATGCGCTGGTGGAACGACCTCTGGCTTAACGAATCGTTCGCCGAGTACATGTCCCACCTGGCTGCCGTGGAAAACACCGAGTTTGACCACGCCTGGACCACGTTCGCCTCGGTGGAGAAGTCCTGGGCCTACCGCCAGGACCAGCTGCCCACCACACACCCGATTTTCGCCGAGATCAACGACCTGCAGGACGTGGAGGTGAACTTCGACGGCATCACGTACGCCAAGGGCGCCTCGGTGCTGCGCCAGCTGGTTGCCTGGGTGGGCCCGGAGCAGTTCATGGCCGGTGTCCGCGAGTACTTCAGCAAGCACGCCTGGCAGAACACCGAGCTCAGCGACCTCATGGTGGAGCTGGAGAAAGCCAGTGGCCGTGACTTGGACCAGTGGGGCAGGCTGTGGCTGGAAACCGCCGGCGTCAACACGCTGACTCCTGACGTGGCGGTGGATTCCGCAGGGGTCATCACGTCCTTCTCCATAGTGCAGTCCGCGGTGGCGGAGCAGCCCACCATCCGGCCGCACCGGCTCGCGGTCGGCTTCTATAACGTCGCCGACGGGCAGCTTGTCCGGGTGCACCGCGAGGAACTGGACGTCGACGGCGAACGCACCGACGTGCCTGCCCTCGCCGGCCTGCAGCAGCCGGACCTTATCCTGCTCAACGACGACGACCTCGCCTATGCCAAGGTCCGGCTCGATCCGAAGTCGCTGGCCACCGCGACGGCCCACCTGAAGGACTTCCGCGAGAGCCTGCCGCGGACGCTCGTCTGGGGCTCCGCCTGGGATGCGGCGCGCGACGGCGAAACACCCGCCCGCGGCTACGTCGAACTGATCCTCGCCAACATCGCCTCCGAATCCGATTCGTCAGTGATCCTGGTCCAGCTTCGCCAGCTGGCCACGACGCTCAGCTACTACGTTGCCGAAGAGCACCGGGAGAAGACGTCCGTGGCCGCAGCGGACACCCTCTGGAACCTTGCCGGTTCCGTCCCGGCGGGATCGGACGCGCAGCTGCAGTTCGTTAAGTCCTTCGCGCTGCTGGCCCGCAGCGACAGCCAGCTGGATACGGTTTCCGCGCTGCTGGACGGCTCGGCGGCACTGGACGGCCTCACCGTCGACCAGGACCTGCGCTGGGAACTGCTGGCGTCGCTGGTGGCAGGCGGCCGGGCCGGCCAGGACCGGATCGACGCCGAACTCGAACAGGACAACACCGCCAACGGCCAGAACGCGGCGGCACTGGCCAAGGCAGCCATCCCCACGGCCGAGGCCAAGGCCGCGGCCTGGGAGTCCATCGTGGTGAAGGGTGAGCTGTCCAACGCCCTCCAGGCATCCGCGGTGGCAGGTTTCACCCGCGTCCTGGATCCTGCGCTGCTGGAGCCTTACACGGAGAAGTATTTCGACGCCGTTCCCGGCATCGTGGCGAACCGCACGCACGCGCTCGCCCAGCAGATCGTCGTCGGGCTTTATCCGGCGCAGCAGACCACCCAGGCCACCGTGGACCGGACGGACGAGTTCCTGGCTTCGCTTCCCGAAGACAGCGCCGCCCTGCGGCGCATGATGCTGGAAAACCGCGACGGCGTTGCCCGCGCGCTGCGGGCCCGCCAGGCTGACGTCGGGTAGTCAACGGCATGAGCCTCGACGAGCACCGCTACGCCGTGACGGTCCGATGGACCGGGAACCGGGGAGACGGAACGTCGACGTACCGGGGGTACTCCCGGGACCACGACATCGAAATCCCCGGGCTTCCGGTCCTCAAGGGTTCCGCGGATCCCACCTTCCACGGCGACAGGACGCGCTACAACCCCGAACAGCTGCTGCTGACCGCCCTGTCGCAATGCCACATGCTTTCGTTCCTGCATGTGGCTGTGAAGCACGGCGTAGTGGTGACGGCCTACGAGGACCGCGCCGAAGGCCTGATGCGGACCAACCGCGACGGCAGCGGCCAGTTCGAGTCCGCCACACTCCGGCCCGAAGTGACCGTTGCTTCAGCCCTGGACCCCGCACTGATGGAGCAGCTGCATGAGGAGGCAAACAAGGTCTGCTTCATTGCCCGGAGCGTGAACTTTCCCGTCCTGCACGAACCCTCCGTGCAGGTGCGGGAAGCCTAGCCGCGGGCTTCCACGAGCCGCTTCTCGGTGTCGGCACTGAGCCCGGCTTTCCTCTCCCGGTCCAGGCCGCGGCGGCGTTCGTCCTCGAGCGTGTCCCGCAGCGTCTCCTGCCACGGCCGCAGGCTGAGGCCGGCTGCCAGCGCGGCATCGTTGGAGCGTGTGGCGAAACCGTCATGTCCCGGAGGGAGGCAGAGGGGCAGTGAATCGGGGCCTGCCCAGTAACCGACCCCGCGGGCAACCAGCCAGTCTTCCGGGACCGCCAGCATGCGACCGGAATAGTTGGCCGCACGCCTTGCTTCGTCCAGGTAGTCACCGAACCTCACGACGCCTCCCACCGCGTTCAGGGCGCCGGCAATCTTCAGTTCGGCCGCCTTGAGGATCCACGCTGCGAGGTCGCGGACGTCGATGACCTGCGTCGCACCGGAAACTGTGTCCGGAACGATGACCGGCCCTGCGTCACGGGAAAACCGGGCCGGCCAATAGCCGTACCGGTCCGAACTGTCACCCGGGCCGCCGATCAGCCCCGCCCGGCAGAGGTGGGCCTTCCCGCCGGTAATGGCCATGGCATGGTGCTCAATGGCCGACTTCGCCTCGCCGTAGTTCTCCGGCGCAAAGCCGGTGTCCCGTGTGAGCGGCGGTAACAGGGCCGCGCTCTCATCCGCGCCGGGCACCGAATGGTCGGCGTAGACAGAGCAGCTGGACACCACGGTCCAGTGCGCTGCCGCGGGCGCCAGGGCCTCGAGTGCGTCCTTGGCCTGCTCCGGATCACGGGCCACGTCAATGACGGCGTCCCAGTCTCCTGCTGCCTCCGCGTAGGCCGGCAGGCCCGTGGTCCGGTCGGCCCGCAGCCAGGCCGTTCCTTCCGGCGGAGTGGCCGCCGAGCCGCGGGCGAGGCAGGTCACAGCATGGCCCGCGGCGGCTGCCTGCCGGGCAATTTCGGCTGACAGGAATGCGGTGCCGCCAAGAATCAGGATGCGCATGTGGCCACGCTACGGCGCTACTGTTGAAGGTGAAAAGAGTGTTATGCGCCCGGCGAACGCCGGCAGCTCCGGCGAGAGCCGATAAGCAATAAGGAGCATCCCTGCCGATGTACAGCATGTTGTCGATCACCCCGCCCGCCACCCCGGACATGTCCGGAATCAACGCCGCCGGGATTGTGATCAGCATCGGAGTGGGCGTCACAATCTGGCTCGTAGCCTCGTTTGTGATTGCCGGAATCACCAAGAGTGTGGCTGCAGGAACCACGTTCTTCAAAAAGCCGCACTTCCGCTGGGTCGCCCCTGCGCTGCGCGCCCTGGACCACGAACGCCGCGTCCAGCGTGCCAAAACGATCGGATCGCTGCTGAACAGCGTGGCGGGTGTCCTGATCGCCGTGATCACCATCATGTACGTCCTCAAGAACCTGGACGTGGACATCGCGCCGCTACTGACGAGCGTGGGCATCCTGGGTGTCGCCATCGGCTTCGGCGCCCAGCAGCTCATCCGCGACTTTCTAGCCGGCATCTTCATCACGATCGAGGACCAGTACGGCATCGGCGATGTCATCGAGACCAGTGAAGTGGTGGGCACGGTGGAGTCCATGGGCCTGCGCATCACCCGCGTCCGTTCCGAAGACGGCGCCATCTGGTACCTGCGCAACGGCGAAATCCTGCGGGTGGGCAACCGCTCCCAGGGCAACTATGTCGCCCCGGCGGACGAGACCCCGGACGTGTCCGCCCCTGAGACCGCACCCCAGCAGAAGGCCGGAGAATAGAACCATGAGCATGCCAACCCCTGAACCGCGCCAACCGAAGATGCTGATGCAGAACGATCCGTTCTCCCGGCCCGGGTACACGGACAACTTCTACGACGCCGTTGGCGGCCACGAGACCTTCGTGAAACTCATTGACGTCTTCTATGACGGCGTGGCCACCGACCCGCTGCTCCGGCCGATGTATCCGGAAGCGGACCTGGGACCGGCGAAACGGCGTTTCCTGATGTTCCTCGAGCAGTACTGGGGAGGCCCCACCACCTACGGCGAGGAACGCGGACACCCCCGGCTGCGCATGCGCCACATGCCGTTCCGCGTCACCCCCGAAGCCAAGGACCGGTGGCTGCACCACATGCGCACGGCGGTTGACGCGCTGGAGCTGCCGCCGCTCTACGAGGGCACTCTGTGGGATTATATGGAGCGCGCGGCACTGTCCATGATCAACAGTCCCTCGGACGCCTGAGCGCGGTCCACCATCCGGTATGGACCCGTCAGCGCCGCTTTTGCCCCGCGGCAAGCGCGGCGCGTCCGTTTCCCGCGGCGTGCACGAGAACGGCGATCGCGAGGAACGCAACGAGCACCTGCGCCGTCGTCGTCAGCGCGGCCGGCCAGCCGCCGTCGAGGGTCGGATCGAGGAAGTCGTAAACGTACCAGCCGTCGATCGCTCCTCGGATCCATGAGAAGACGAGGAAGGCGGCAGGGTAGCCAAGCCACGCGAGCGGCCGCCACCACTTTCCGTGGACGGTCTTCGTCACCAGCGCCCAGTCAAGGATGACGAAGAGCGGGGCGAGACGGTGGTGCGCAAGCTGCGGCCAGTACATGTCCCAGCTCCACCACGGCTCGCCCGGCGGCGCGACGAGGACCGCGTAGATGATCCCCGTCATCACCAGGTAAAAAGTGAGAGCGCCGAGCAGGTGGTCCCACCACTCCGGCAGCCGCGCCCGCGGCACGGCGGCGGACGCGATGAGCGCGAGCCCGAGGACAAGGTTCGACTGGACCGTGAATTCGGAGTAGAGCTGTCCGATGTCCACGTCGCTGCCCGGAAGGGTGGCGTCCGTTGTCTTCCGCACGAGGGCGACCAGCACAAAGGCGCCGACCGCAAAGCGGAGCAGGCGGACCCAGGCACGGTCGGGGCGCAGCGCGTCGTTGAAGCCGGCGTGGCGCTCGACCGGAGGAACCAGCATGGTTACACGGCTCATGCGCTCAGTATGGCGGGCCCGTTAGGACCCTTACGAGGGCCTTAAAGCCCCGATCCGGTGCGGGCCAGCACGTGTCCGCGGGACCCGCTGAGCCTGAACCAGCGCCCCGCCCGGAAAAGCTGCTGTTCACCATCGGCCAGGAAGCCGAGCGTCAGGGCAGCAAACGCGGCACCCAGCGGCAGCCCGGCGGCACCGGGCAATTCCCTGCCCCAGACGGTGGCACGTGCGTTGTTGACGATCAGGGCGCCGGGTTTGTCCGGGATGATGGCAGCGATCTCGGTGATGCCGGCCTCGGCGGCCTGCCGCAGCGTGGCGTCCGGCAGCGCGCCGACTGACTCCCACCCCGTGCGAGGCGCGCCGACGCCGGCCCATGACTCGGTGACGGTCACGGGCGGCAGCGGCAGCTCGACGTCGTTCTCCCCTGCCCTGGCGAGCCGGTCCAGAACCGCCGAGATCGGAACCGTGACGTCGGTGTCCGCCGGCTGGGCCAGGGCCATGGTCCGCAGCCCGAGGATCGTCGGCGTCGCCTCGCCCAACAGCCGGGGCCGCAGCACGCACACGTAGGCGGCAAGCACCGGGCCGGAGGCCTGGAGGCGGATGGCACCGTCGTCGATCGACTTGGCGCGGGTGGCAAAGGTGCGCAAATCTGCGAGGTCGCGGGGATCGGTGAACTGCAGGGGCTGGGTTAGGACGTCAGACACAATATCGACTCTACCGGCTGCGCCTCTTTGGGAGGGTGCCCGGGGGACGTCTAAAGTCGAACCATGACTGAAGCCGATGCCGGACTGCCGGGACCACCGACACAGGACCCCACCTCCTCGCTCATTGAACTCCTTGACCTCGGCGAGCTCGAGGGTGCCCGGACCGATGAGGACATATTCATGGGGCCTTCCCAGAGGCAGCCGCGGCAGCGGGTCTTCGGCGGCCAGGTCCTGGCACAATCGCTGATCGCCGCCAACCGCACCGTTGATCCCGCCCGCAGCGTGCACTCCATGCACGGATATTTCCTGCGCCCGGGGGATGCCAACAAGCCCATCACCTTCGGCGTCCAACGGTTGCGGGACGGCCGGTCATTCTCTGCCCGACGGGTCCACGCCTACCAGGACGGAATGCCGATCCTGTCCATGATCGCGTCCTTCCAGGAGGAAGACGAGGGAATCGACCACCAGTCCCCCATGCCCGAGGGCATCCCCGACCCCGAATCGCTGCCCAGCACGGCAGACCTGCTGGGAAAATTCGACCACCCGGTGGCTCGGCACTGGGCCTACGAGCGTCCCTTCGACATCCGGCACGTGGACCCGCCTCTGTACGTCTCCGCAAACGGTGAACGGGAAGCCCGCAATGCCGTCTGGATGAAGACCTTCGGGCCCATGCCGAACGACGCAAATACGCACCGCGCAGCCCTTGCGTACGCCAGCGACTACACGCTGCTGGAATCCATCCTGCGCAAACACGGACTCAGCTGGATCACGCCGGGCATGAGCGTGGCAAGCCTCGACCACGCCATGTGGTGGCACCGCCCGGTGCGCGTCGATGAGTGGCTGCTGTACGTACAGGAATCCCCGAGCGCACAGGGCGCCCGCGGGCTGGCTACCGGCCGGATCTTCAGCCGGGACGGGCAGCACGTCGCAACGGTGGCCCAGGAGGGCATGGTGCGGGTGCCGACCGACCTCAAGAACAAAGTGGTGGGCGCCTTCCAGACGAAGGTCCTCCAGCACCAGATGCGCAAGGCCGGGAAAGAATAAGCTGTCGGCCGCCGCGTGACAGCGGCCAGCGGCCCGGTGCCGCCCGGGCTTGCGCATGAAAAAGCCGGTTCCCGTCGGGGAACCGGCCTTTTCATGCCTTGACTTGGGGGCGGAGCCTAGTCGCGGGTCAGGCGGCGGTGTGTCACGCGGTGCGGCTTGGCCGCATCGGGGCCGAGGCGCTCAACCTTGTTTTCCTCGTAGGATTCGAAGTTGCCCTCGAACCAGTACCACTTCGACGGGTTTTCCTCGTCACCTTCGTAGGCCAGGATGTGGGTCGCCACCCGGTCCAGGAACCAGCGGTCGTGCGACACCACTACGGCGCAGCCGGGGAATTCCAGCAGCGCGTTTTCGAGGCTGCTGAGCGTTTCGACGTCGAGGTCGTTGGTCGGCTCGTCAAGGAGGAGCAAGTTGCCGCCCTGCTTGAGGGTCAGCGCCAGGTTCAGGCGGTTGCGCTCACCACCGGAGAGGACGCCTGCCTTCTTCTGCTGGTCCGGACCCTTGAATCCGAACGCCGCCACGTAGGCACGGGAAGGCATTTCAACGTGGCCCACCTGGATGTAGTCGAGGCCGTCCGAGACAACCTCCCAGAGGGACTTGTTCGGATCGATGCCGCCGCGGCTCTGGTCGGCGTAGGAGATCTTGACTGAGTCGCCGATCTTCAGGTCGCCGCCGTCGAGCGGTTCCAGGCCGACGATCGTTTTGAACAGCGTGGTCTTGCCGACGCCGTTGGGGCCGATGACGCCAACGATGCCGTTACGCGGAAGCGTGAAGGAGAGTCCGTCGATGAGGGTCCGGTCCTCGAAGCCCTTCTGCAGGTTCTTGGCTTCCAGCACCAAACCGCCCAGGCGGGGTCCCGGCGGGATCTGGATCTCTTCGAAGTCGAGCTTCCGGGTACGGTCCGCCTCCGCAGCCATTTCCTCGTAGCGTGCCAGGCGCGCCTTGGACTTGGTCTGGCGGCCCTTGGCGTTGGAGCGGACCCACTCGAGTTCCTCGGTAAGGCGCTTCGCCTGCTTGGCGTCCTTCTTGCCCTGGATTTCCAGGCGGGCGCGCTTCTTCTCCAGGTACGTGGAGTAGTTGCCTTCGTACGGGTAGAGGTGGCCGCGGTCCACTTCGGCAATCCACTCGGCCACGTGGTCAAGGAAGTACCGGTCGTGGGTCACGGCGAGGACGGCGCCGGCGTAGTTCGAGAGGTGCTGTTCCAGCCAGAGGACGCTTTCGGCGTCGAGGTGGTTGGTGGGCTCGTCGAGCAGGAGGAGGTCCGGCTTCTGCAGCAGGAGCTTGCACAGCGCAACGCGGCGGCGTTCGCCACCGGAAAGGAGGGTGACGTCGGCATCCGCCGGCGGGCAGCGGAGGGCATCCATGGCCTGTTCGAGCTGGGAGTCGAGGTCCCAGGCGTCGGCGGCGTCGATGGCTTCCTGGAGCTGGCCCATTTCTTCCAGAAGCGTGTCGTAGTCCGCGTCGGGGTTGGCCATTTCCTCGGAGATCTCGTTGAAGCGCTGGATCTTGCCGTAGATTTCGCCCACGCCCTCCTGGACGTTGCCCAGGACCGTCTTCTCCTCATTCAGGGGCGGCTCCTGGAGCAGGATGCCCACCGTGTAACCCGGGCTGAGCCGCGCCTCGCCGTTGGAGGGAGTGTCCAGGCCAGCCATGATCTTGAGGATGGTGGACTTACCGGCACCGTTGGGGCCAACAACACCAATCTTGGCCCCCGGGAAGAAGGACATGCTTACGTCGTCGAGAATAAGTTTTTCGCCAACGGCCTTTCGGGCCTTGGTCATTGTGTAGATAAATTCCGCCATGCTTCCAAATCTAGTGGGTCGGCGGGGTTAACTCACATTCGCGGCTGTCATTCGCGGGCGGTCCGGCTCCGGCTCAGCCGCCGACAAAGCACTTTCCGGTAGCCAGCACGGGCAGGACGGTGACCACTACACTTCCGTCGCGGATCTGGCCGATCACACAATCCTTACCCTGGAGCGCTGCGGCCTCTATGGCATCCACTTCCAGGCCGGTGGGCGTGCGGCTGGCGGATACCTGCAGGGAGCCGGCGGGTATCCCGGCGCCGGTCAGGGCCGCAGTCAGCTGGTCCTGCCCCGGCTTGGGGTTGGCCGCGGCGACTCCGCGAAGGGCATTGCCGACGGTTTCACTCAGCCGGGCGGTATCAGCGTCAAGTTCGGGCAGCTGCGCTGGAGCGCCCGGGGATCCCGCAGTAGCTGACGCTGCCGGCTGCGCGGCCCGGGATCCGGGCACAGCGGCAGCCTGAGAGGCAGACGCCGGGGAACCCGTACCCGCACCACTGCAGCCAGCGACGCCGGCCGCAAGCATGGACGCCGCGAGGAGCAGAACTGACGCGCCGCGCAGCCGCCGCCCGGTTCCGGGCCGTGACGTTCCGGACGGTGACGTTCCGGACTGGCGGCCGTGGTGTGGCTGGGGTGTCTTTGCTCGGATCACGTTGCCATTCTGCCATGCGGCACCGCAGGGGACGGTGCCGCACGCGGGGCATCAGCGGGGGCATGTTCAGGCAGCCGTCCCCTTAAGTTCGCCGGTCTCCGAATCGAGCTGCAGGACGTCACCGCTCTCGTCGTCGATGAAGATACCTTCAGCTGCGGGATCCGGGTCGCCCCCGTCCTCCCTGAGGCCTCCGGCGTCATCATGATCCTCCCCGCCGGGTCCGCCGCCGTGCAGCGGCCCGGACGCATGATCCAGCTGCCCCTGGGCCGGGCCGGAGTGGGCGGAGTTGCCGGCTGTGCGGGTGAAATTGGCAGAGCCCCACATGAGGTCATGGCCAACCGACTCGGCATCGATCTCGGCCGCGTGATAGATCCTGCCGTCCTTTTCCCAACTTCGCATCTTGAGTCGGCCAACGATGATGACGCGCTGGCCTTTCTTGATGCTGCAGCCCATGTTTCCGGCAAGCTGCCGGTAGCCCTGGACAGTGAACCAGTTGGTATTGCCATCGACCCACGTGCTCGATGCGCGGTCATACCGCCTGTCCGTGGAGCCGAGCCGAAACGACGCGGTGGGGACTCCCCCGGGCGTGGTCGAACTCTTGATTT
Source organism: Arthrobacter sp. FB24 (assembly GCF_000196235.1). NCBI lineage: Bacteria > Bacillati > Actinomycetota > Actinomycetes > Micrococcales > Micrococcaceae > Arthrobacter > Arthrobacter sp. FB24. Next base: position 2,715,615 of record NC_008541.1, read on the forward strand.
CCGTGGCGACGAAGCCCCGGACGGTGATGTTGTCGGTCATCTTGGTGTCCTGTCTCGAATGGTGGTGCCTTAGCAGGCATCTTCAGCTTCAGGCCGGATAAGCGCCGGGGCGAGGGGCCCGCGTCGCTATGTGGACAACTCCGGGTGCACCCGGGATGTTAGGGACGAGTCAAAACGCCGCGACGGGGCTGACTGGCCGGAGGCGCGTGGCACTGTAAACTTTTCTAGGCGCTGCCGGATTGGTCCGGCCACGCCAACGTGCCCCAGTAGCTCAGGGGATAGAGCAGCGGCCTTCTAATCCGCCGGTCGGGGGTTCGATTCCCTCCTGGGGCACTTGACAGGAAGCGGCTCCCACTTGCGTCAACGCAGTGGGGGCCGTTTCGTTCATCCTGAGGTCAGCCGGATCCGGGCCCTTCACCGCGGCGGCAAGGGCAATGCCGCCCCGGCCTTTCCAGACGCGAGTCTCCGGAGGACAGTGTTAACTGACATGCCGTATGCAGGACACCATGCTTCTGCAAGCAATTCACCCTAAGCATGCTTATCATTTGAGGGCGGCGCCGACTCATTTGAAGTGGCGTCGGCGCCGCACCTTCCGCCGCGGTGGATCATCTTGGAGAGGATGGACCGAATGACTCAGCAATCACCGGACTACGAGCCGCAGGAAACAACCACGTCATCAGCGCAAACGGGACCCGGTGCGGCCCAGAGCACTCCGCCGGCGGGGGAACCCGCCCCGGGCGTACCCGCCCAAGGCGCACCGGCACCAGGCAGCGCGGGACAGGGCGCACCGGGAGAGGTCGCGCCAGGAGAGGTCGCGCCGGCCCGGCGTGCTCCGGCGCCAGGGGCACCCGCAACGCAGGCGACTGCGCCGCCCGAGGACCGGCACGTGACACGCGCCGGGATGGTCTGGGTGGCCGTCGCCACCGCATTGGCGGTGATGGTGCTCCTGATCATCTTCATCCTGCAGAACCAGGACTACGTGCAGGTCAGGTATTTCGGCCTGGAGGGCGCGGTTCCGCTGGGGATTGCACTCTTCATTGCGGCTGTGGGCGGCGGGGTGCTTGTGGCGGTTGCCGGCGCAGCCAGAATCATCCAGTTGCGTGCCGCGGCCCATCGCCGCCGGGTGCTTGCGCAGCGGGTGCGCTAAGGCACACCCGCGGGTGGTCCGCCAAGGCGTCCCGAAGCGGTCCGGATCACCCGCGCAACCTCACCCGTAATCCACGTCTCCCCGGTGTCCTTCGGGGGTGTCGTCCATGTCGGCGATATCGGGCTCAATCGTTTCCGCCAGGTCGCCGGCGACGGAAACCCGGGCGGCCTCCTCCGCCGGCCGGACCGTACCGTCGTCGCCCCGGGCGGTGCCGTTTTCGTCTGGAATCTCAGTCATGTGCCCAAGCTAGTCCCGAACGTTCGGCTTGTCGACGCTTCACATGTGCGGTGCAGGCCACCACTCCGTCGGGCAGGAACCCTCAGCTTTCAAGCAGCCCCTTGAGGTTTCCCAGCACGATTGCCCACAGCTTTGCGGACTCCTCCGCCTCTGAATCACTCTTGTTGTTCCCCTGCGTGATGGTGACCTGTGTGCCGTCCGGCTGCTCATCCAGCCGGTACTCCACCGTGTGGTAATTTTCCGGCACGTCCGGCAGCCCTGTCAGCGGACTGTAGTGGCTGATGCGCAACAGGTCCTCAGGCCGGTTTTCCAGCACGATGCCCTTGTCCTCGTAGCGTTTGCCTTTCCACTCCCCGGCGAAGGTCACCGGCTCACCTTCGCGCCAGGTAGTAGTCACAGTAGTGCCGAGGAAATACTGCTTAACGATTTCCGGATCGGTCAGTGCCTGCCATACCCGGCTCCGCGGGGCTTCCACCAGAACCGATGCTTCCGCGACCTTGATCTGCTCATTCACGTGAGTGCCTCCTGCGCACGACCCTACGCGCGACGGCAGGCGTTGTTAAGGACCCGGAACATCCAAGGACCAAAAACGGCCCGGCACCGCTGAGCGGTGCCGGGCCGTTCCGTGGGGCGCAGGCCCCGGCCGTGACGAAGCAGGGGCCCGCGGTCTGTACCAGGAATCGCGTCCCCGCGGGAAGACGCTGCGGCCGGTCAGGCGTAGGGCAGGACGAGTCCCGCGTAGCGCTCCTTCATGGTCGCCAGGACGGTGTCGCCGTCGGCGTCCCAGATTTCCTGGTTGAAAATTTCCACTTCGATGTCGCCCGTGTAGCCGGCGTCCCGCACCCAGGTGCCGATGGTTGCGAAGTCGATCACGCCGTCGCCCATCATGCCCCGGGACAACAGGGCATCGGCGGCGATGGGCAGGTTGAAATCACAGACCTGGTAGGACGCGATGCGCCCCTCCCGGCCTGCCCGTTCGATCTGGGCCTTCAGCTCAGGGTCCCACCACACATGGAAGGTGTCGACGGCGACGCCGACGGCCTGCGCGTCGTAAGGCGCGGCCAGGTCAAGGGCCTGGCCCAGGGTGGAGATCAGGGCGCGGTCGGCGGCGTACATCGGGTGCAACGGTTCAAGCACCAGCCGCACGCCGTTCTCGACGGCAAACGGAACCAGGTCCCCGAGGCGGTCAGCGACGCGCTGGCGGGCCGCCACCACGTCCTTCTCCCCCGGCGCGAGGCCGCCGACCACCAGGAACAGTTCCCGGGTGTCCAGCGCCACGGCTTCCAGGATGGCGGCGCGGTTGTCGGCCAGCGCGGAGGCCTGCCCCTCCGCGTCGGCTGCTGTCAGGAAGCCGCCACGGCAGAGCGAGGACACCCGCAGGCCGGCGTCCCTGATGAGCTTCGCGGCCTTGTCCAGGCCGGCCTCGTGGACGCGGTCCCGCCACGGGCCAATCGCCGGGATCCCTGCCCGGGCACAGCCGTCAACGGCCTCGGCCAGGGTCCACTTCTTGGTGGTGGCGCTGTTGAGGGAAAGTCGCGAAAAAGGGGACGGCCCTGAATTGAAGGTCATACTCCCACCCCGTTGATGCGCAGGTAGTCGGACATCCGGAACGCCGCCAGGGCGGGGTCCTTCAACAGTCCGGCCTGGTCGGCAAGTTCGAAGGTTTTGGCGAGGTGCACCACGGACCGGCCGGAGTGCAGTCCGCCCACCATCTGGAAGCCGGGCTGTTTGCCGTTGAGCCAGGACATGAAGGCGATGCCGGTCTTGTAGTAGAACGTGGGGGCGCTGAAGATGTGTTTGCCCAGTTCGCGGGTGGAGTCCAGGATGGCCCGCGCCTTGACTGCATCGCCGGCGTCGTAGCTTTGCAGCGCTGCCGATGCTGCCGGGTAGATGGCGGCGAAGATGCCCAGGAGGGCGTCCGAATGGTGCGTGCCGTCGCCGTCGATCAGTTCCGGGTAGTTGAAGTCGTCGCCCGTGTAGAGACGGACGCCTTCGGGGAGTGCGGCGCGCAGCGCCACCTCGTGGCTGGCATCAAGAAGTGAGACTTTGACGCCGTCCACCTTGTCCGCGTGCTCACGGATCAGGGAGAGGAACGTGTCCGTGGCCGTAGAGACGTCGTCGGATCCCCAGTAGCCGGCGAGGGCGGGATCGAACATGGTGCCAAGCCAGTGCAGGATGACCGGCTGGTCCGCTTCCCGCAGCAGCGTGGAGTACACGTGCAGGTAGTCGTCCGGCCCGTTGGCCACTTCGGCCAGCGCGCGTGAGGCCATCAGGATGACCTTGGGCCCGGCCTCGGAGACGACGGCGATCTGCTCACGGTACGCGTCCAGGACGGCCTGGATGCCGGCGGCGCCCGTCGGCAGGGCGGCCGGATCCAGCTGGTCGGTCCCGGCCCCGCACGAGACAAGGTCGCGCACGGACTTGCCGGCCGTGGCGGCAGCGCCCGCGGCGACCACTGACGCCGCTTCGACGCCGGTGCGCTTGATCAGCTGCTGAGTGGCAGCCCAGTCCAAGCCCATGCCGCGCTGGGCGGTATCCATGGCATCAGCAACCCCGAGCCCATAGGACCAGAGCTCGTGCCGGTAGGCCATCGTGGCGTCCCAGTCGAGCCGGGCCGGCGCGCCGGGGGTGTTGTCCGCGGTGACTTCCGGGATGACGTGGGCTGCGGCGTAGGCGTGCCGCGAGGTGATGGGTGCCGAGGGCTTTGCCCAGGCGGGGGAAGACTTAAGCCGGTATTCGCGGGTTCCGCCGTCGCCGGTGGGAAGGATCAGGGATGTCATTAGAGCGAGATCTCCGGGATGTCGATGGTCCGGCGCTCGTCGTTGGACTGCAGGCCAAGCTCGGCGAGCTGGACGCCGCGGGCCGCGGAGAGCAGGCCGAAGCGGTGTTCGCGGCCGGCGACGACGTCGCGGAGGAATTCTTCCCACTGCAGCTTGAAGCCGTTGTCCAGGTCAGCGTTGGCCGGGACTTCCTGCCACTGGCTGCGGAAGGACTCCGTCACGGGCAGGTCAGGGTTCCAGACGGGCTTGGGGGTGTGGGCGCGCTGTTGTGCGACGCACTTGTTCAGGCCCGCGACCGCCGAACCGTGGGTGCCGTCGATCTGGAATTCCACCAGTTCGTCGCGGTAGACGCGGACGGCCCAGGAGGAGTTGATCTGGCCGACGACCTGGTCGCCGCCCGGGGTTTCCAGCTCGAAGATGCCGTAGGAGGCGTCGTCGGCCGTGGCCTTGTATTCCTTGCCGGTTTCGTCCCAGCGGGCCGGGATGTGGGTTGCGGTCTTGGCGTTGACGCTCTTGACCTTGCCGATGATGCCTTCGAGGACGTAGTTCCAGTGGCAGAACATGTCCGTGGTCATGCCGCCGCCGTCTTCCTTGCGGTAGTTCCAGGACGGGCGCTGGGCTGCCTGGACATCGCCTTCGAAGACCCAGTAGCCGAACTCACCGCGGATGGACAGGATACGGCCGAAGAAGCCTTCGTCAACGAGGCGGCGGAGCTTGACCAATCCGGGCAGGTAGAGCTTGTCGTGCACGACGCCGGCGGTGACCCCGGCTTCCTTGCCGATCCGGGCCAGCTCAATGGCCTCCGCCAGGGTTTCCGCCGTGGGCTTCTCAGTGAAGATGTGCTTCCCGGCGGACATCGCCTTCTTCAGGGTGGCGGCGCGGAGGCTCGTCATGGACGCATCAAAAACCAGGTCGACTGTGGGGTCGCTGATCACAGCGTCCAGGTCGGTGCTCCACTCGGAGACCTTGTGCAGTTCTGCGAGTTCCCGGATCTTGGCTTCGTTGCGGCCAACCAGGATGGGCTCGACCTGGACCTTTGTGCCGTCCTCGAGGGTAAACCCGCCCGCGTCGCGGATGGGGAGGATGGAACGCAACAGGTGCTGGCGGTATCCCATCCGGCCGGTAATGCCGTTCATGGCGATACGGATCGTCTTTGTTTCGAAGCCCATGTGTCCTCCACGGTGAGTTGATTCGGTACGGTGTGCTGGGAAAGCGCATTCCCACTGCATTTATGATGCATCTTCCCGCGTCTCATGGCAAGCGCTTTCCCGAAAGTCCTTCAAACTGCCATAATGACCACTACGCGCACGTTGGCTGAACAGGAGAGATATCAGTGGCTGCAAGTACCCTCACCGAGGTGGCACGATTGGCCGGGGTCTCGCCGGCTACTGCGTCACGCGTCCTCAATGGCTCCGCCCGCAAACCCGGCCCGGGAGTGTCCGAACGGGTCCGGCAGGCAGCCGAAACCCTTGGCTACATCCCCAACGCCCAGGCCCAGGCACTGGCGAAATCCAGTTCGGGCCTGGTGGGCCTGATTGTGCACGACATCGCCGATCCGTATTTCTCCGCGATCGCCCGCGGGGTCCAGGAAGTGGCCCGCGAACAGCACAAGATGGTGCTGCTGGCCACAACGGGCGGAACTCCGGCCGATGAGAAGGAAGCCGTCGCCGCCTTTGCTGCCAGGCGGGCCGACGCCATCGTTATTGCCGGTTCACGGTCCAGCCGTCCTGAAGACCAGCAAGGCAACGCCGATCTTGCCGCCGAACTGGACCGCTACTGCCGCAATGGCGGGCACGTGGGCGTCGTAGGGCAGGCAATCGTCGGAGCCGCTGAACTGGACGGCTACCACCTTGTGGAGGTGCCGAACGAACAGCTTGCTGCGGAATTTGCCGGAAAGCTGGCAGCCAGCCATTCAGGCGGCTTCGTGATCATCGGCGGCCCCGAGGGCCTGATCACGTCCGACGACCGGATCCGCGGTTTCCAGGCAGGCCTCGCCTCGGCCGGACGCTCCGAAGCCGAAGTCCTCCGCGCCTCCTTCAACCGTGCCGGCGGCTACGAAGCCGGGCTCGTGCTGGCCGAACGGATCCGGAATGCCCGGAACTCCGCCTCGGCGAACGAGGGCGGGAGGCCTGACCTGTGCATCTTTGCGGCGAACGACGTCATGGCAATCGGCGCCGCTGCGGGGCTTCGCTCCCAGGGATTCCGAATTCCCCGCGACGCCCTGATCGCAGGGTTTGACGACATCGAAACGCTGCGGGACTTCCGCCCGGCGCTTTCAACGGTGCGCCTTCCGCTGGAGGAAATTGGCCGCCTGGCAACGTTGAGCACCGTGGGCTCCAAAGCTGCCGCCGTAGCGGACGGAAAACACGACGACGGCACGGCCGTCACCGGTCAGGTGACGCTCCGGCGGAGCACAGAGTGGACACCCTGACGGGCGGTTCCCGGATGCCGGCCAGCCTCACCGTGGTCCCGGCCCGCCACGGTCCTTCCGCATCCGGAGACGGCACGTCACCGGCCCGCGCACACCCGGACAACGGGCAATCCCGTCAGTTCCCGGCAATCCTGGTCCTTCCCGGCGGAGGCTACGCGCGCCACGCCGACCACGAGGCGGAGCCGGTGGCCGAATGGCTGGCGTCGCTGGGCATCCACGCCTTCGTATTGCGCTACCGGGTGGCTCCGCACCGCCACCCGGCGCCGCTGGCGGACGCGAAGGCGGCCGTGGCCTGGATCCGGCGCGGCGGCCACGGACTCGGAGTGGACGTCGCACGCGTGGGTGTCCTGGGATTCTCCGCCGGGGGGCACCTGGCTGCCACCCTCGCCGGAGGAGTTTCCACCGGCGACGAGACACTTGACGGGCCGGAGTCCCGGCCGGACCTCGCCATCCTGTGCTACCCCGTGGTGTCCTTCGAATCGGCCGTCCACCAGGGCAGCATCGACAACCTGCTCGGCGCTGCGCCGGCCGGTGACCTCCTGGCAGAGTTGTCCGCCGAGCTCACCGTTACAAGCAATGCTCCCCCGGCCTTCATCTGGCACACGTTTGACGACGCAGCAGTCGATGTGGAACACAGCCTGCGCTACGCCTTGGCCCTGCGCAAGGCTGCCGTGCCCGCGGAGCTGCACGTCTTTCCGCAGGGCCGGCACGGGTTGGGCCTCGCTTCCGGGGTGGCCGGCGTGGAACGCTGGACCGAGCTGTGCGCCGCCTGGCTTGCCGGACACGGCTGGCGGCCGTGACCGCTTCACCCGTAACCACAGCACCGGCGGAATGGCCCGACGTCGAACGCCTTTTCGGGGTGCGCGGTGAGCCGTCTCGTTGTTGGTGCAGGTTCTTCGCCATGACGGGGGCCGACTGGAATGATTCGACCCCTCCGGAGCGGAAGAATCACCTGCGGGCCAGGTTCGAGGCCGGCACTCCGGCACCGGGCGTCCTCGCTTTCCGTGACGGAGCGCCGGTGGGCTGGTGTGCCGTGGAGCCGCGCGACTGCTACCCGCGGATCCTCCGGTCCCAGGTGTTGAAGGCCGCGGGTCCGGCGGCGCACGGCGGACCCGGCGGGAAGCCGGAAGGCCCTGTCTGGTCGGTGAGCTGTTTCGTCGTCGCACCGGGCCACCGCCGCAGCGGCGTGGCGGCAGCGCTGCTTCGTGCCGCCGTCGGCCATGCCGTGGGGCATGGCGCCCGCATTGTGGAGGGCTACCCCGTGGATCCAACATTGCGGCCGAAAGCCGGCCCGGCTGACCTTTACCAGGGAACGCTGAAGCTGTTCCTGGACGCCGGCTTCGAGGTGGTCAGCAATGCAGTGCCCGGCCGGGCGGTGGTCCGGTTCGCCGCCCCGGACAGAAGCTAACCGGCGGGCGTCAGCGCGGAGGGAGCGGCAAGGACGGAACGCAGGGCGCTCCCTGCCGCGCCCAGGAGGGCAGCCGACTGGCCAAGCTCCGAAACCGCCACCCTGGCGGGACTGACGACGCCGGGCGCATGGTTGGCGAGGCTTTCTATCACGGCCGGTGCAAGCCACGGCCCCATCCGGGTGAAGTGGCCGCCGAGGACAACGGCGGAGAGGTTCATCAGCCGTGCCGTGGATGCTGCGGCGATGCCAAGGTAGCGGCCCGCGCGGGCCACGGCAGATGTGGCGGCTGCATTGCCGGCGTCAAGTTGTTCCACGAGTTGCCCCAGCCGCACGGAGGCAGTGCCTGCCGGAATGCCGGCCTCGGCAAAGATGGCCTCCTGGCCGGCGAACGTTTCCAGGCAGCCGCGGCCGCCGCACGAGCAGTCCGGACCCGAGGGGTCAACCACAACGTGGCCTACCTCCCCCGCCTGTCCGTGGGGTCCGGCGAAGAGCCGGGAGCCGATGACCAGGCCGCCACCGACACCCACCTCACCGGAAACAAACAGGTAGTCGCGGAAATCCAGTCCGTGCCCGTACCAGAGCTCGGCCAGGGCGGCGCAGTTAGCCTCGTTATACAGAACAGTGCCCAGCGGTGCGCCCGGCAGCAGCCCGCCCAGTTCAAGGGCAACACTGTGCCACTGCAGGTTGGGGGCGCTGGAAACAGTTCCGGAGGCCGTATCCACGAGGCCGGGCACCGCCAGTCCGCCGCCCAGGATTTCGATCCCGGCGGCTGCCGCCTCGGCAACGACGCCGTTCACGAGCCCGGACAACAGGGCCATAACGGATTCAGGCGACTGGCCGCGGTTTCCGCACTCCAGCGTCCTGGAAGCACGCAGCGCACCGCCGAGGTCCAGAAGGCCTGCCGAGATGTAGTCCACGTTGATTTCCATGCCCACCACGCCGCGGCGGGTGCTCAGCTGAAGGCCTACCCCGGGCCGGCCGCGTTCACCGTCGCGCGTGGCGCCGGACTCCATGACCAGGCCGGAGTCCGCGAGCTCCGCGACCAGGCTGGACACTGAGGCCTTGGTCAAGCCCGTCAGGGAGGCCAGCTCGGCGCGCGTAGGGTAGCGCTGTGGATCCGTCCGTGCCTGCGCAATTGCCGCGAGGACCCGCACGAGGTTCCCGCGCCGGACGTCCTCCACCCGGCCGGGTGCCGGACCCGGTTCTTTGAAGGAACCGCCTGCACGGCCGTTGGCATTATCTTCCCGTGACATTTCCACCCCTTAACCATTGACCCAAGTCAATCATGACGCATATAGTTCAGATTGAAAACTAATTCATCGGCCTGCATTTCATGCCTGGCCGGCCACTTCCATCCCACCTCTGAACCAAGGATGCTTCATGACTCTTCAGCCCACCCCAGCAGACCGCTTCACCTTCGGCCTTTGGACCGTCGGCTGGACCGGGGCGGATCCTTTCGGGGTCGCCACCCGCCCTGCCCTGGACCCCGTCGAGGCCGTCCACAAGCTCAGCGAACTGGGCGCTTACGGCATCACCTTCCATGACAATGACCTGGTCCCGTTCGACGCAACGGCTTCCGAGCGCGAGCTGATCCTGAAGAACTTCAAGGCCGCCCTCGCCGAGACGGGCCTCAAGACCCCCATGGTCACCACCAACCTGTTCAGCCATCCTGTCTTCAAGGACGGCGGCTTTACCTCCAATGACCGGTCCGTCCGCCGGTTCGCGCTCAGCAAGGTCCTTCAGAACATCGACCTTGCAGCCGAGCTGGGTGCGGAGACCTTCGTCATGTGGGGCGGGCGCGAAGGCAGCGAGTATGACGGTTCCAAGGACCTCTCTGCCGCGCTGGACCGGATGAAGGAAGGCGTGGACACGGCCGCGGCTTACATCAAGGACAAGGGGTACGGCCTTCGGATCGCCCTGGAACCGAAGCCCAACGAGCCCCGCGGCGACATCTTCCTGCCCACCGTCGGCCACGGACTGGCCTTCATCGCGCAGCTGGAACACGGCGACATCGTGGGCCTCAACCCGGAAACCGGGCACGAGCAGATGGCCGGACTGAACTTCACCCATGGCATCGCCCAGGCGCTGTGGGCCGGCAAGCTCTTCCACATCGACCTCAACGGCCAGCGCGGCATCAAGTACGACCAGGACCTCGTGTTCGGGCACGGCGACCTCACCAGCGCATTCTTCACCGTGGACCTGCTCGAAAACGGCTTCCCCAACGGCGGTCCGAAGTATGACGGCCCGCGTCACTTCGACTACAAGCCCTCACGCACCGACGGATACGACGGCGTCTGGGAATCCGCGAAATCCAACATGTCCATGTACCTCCTCCTGAAGGAGCGCGCCCTGGCCTTCCGCGCCGACCCCGATGTCCAGGAAGCCCTGAAGACCTCCGGTGTCTTCGAACTCGGCGAGCCCACCCTTGCCGCCGGAGAGACCACGGCGGATTTGCTGGCTGACGCTTCCGCGTTCGCGGAGTTCGACGCCGATGCCGCCGCCCAGCGGTCATTCGCCTTCGTCCGCCTCAACCAGCTGGCCATCGAGCACCTGCTCGGCGCCCGCTAGGCCAGGCTCCCCCAACCAGCCAGCTCCACTGCCGCCGGACCCGGACTGCCGGGTCCGGCGGCAGTCCTTCAGAAAGAACCCGCCATGCCGTTGGTAGCAGGAATCGACAGTTCCACGCAGTCATGCAAAGTGGTGATCCGGGATGCGCACACCGGCACGCTGATCCGCCAGGGCCGCGCCGCCCACCCCGACGGCAGCGAGATCCACCCCGACCAATGGTGGGCAGCCCTCCAGGAGGCCATCGCACAGGCTGGCGGCCTGGACGATGTAGCCGCCGTCTCAGTCGGCGGCCAGCAGCACGGCATGGTGTGCCTGGATGCCTCCGGTGCGGTGGTGCGCCCCGCGCTGCTCTGGAACGACACGCGCTCCGCGGAGGATGCGGAACAGCTCATCGCAGAGGCGGGCGACGGCGACGCCGAAGCCGGAGCCGCTTTCTGGGCGGAGGCGACGGGTACAGTTCCGGTGGCGTCCCTCACCATCACCAAACTTCGCTGGCTGGCCCGCCATGAACCGGACAGCGCGCGCCGCGTGGCGGCCGTCTGCCTGCCGCACGATTGGCTCAGCTGGCGGCTCGCCGGCCACGGCCCGGGCTCCGGTCCCGCGTCGCTGCAACAGCTTCGCACGGACAGGTCGGACGCCTCCGGAACCGGATACTTCTCCACGGCCTCGGGGACCTACCTCCCGGAACTCCTCGAAAAAATACTGGGCCACGTTCCGGTTCTCCCTGCCGTCGCCGGTTCGCTGGAGGCCGCGGGCACAACGCCGGCGGGTGCAATCATCGGCCCCGGCGCCGGCGACAACGCGGCTGCGGCCCTTGGCGTCGACGCCCGTCCGGGCGACGTGGTGGTATCGCTGGGGACATCGGGAACTGTTTTCGCCGTCTCGAAGACTCCGTCCGCCGATGCAACCGGACTCGTTGCCGGATTTGCCGACGCCACCGGCAACTTTCTCCCGCTGGCCTGCACGCTGAACGCCACCCGGATCTTCGATTCCACGGCCGCGTTGCTCGGCGTGACCCTGGCCGGGCTCAACGAACTGGCCCTCGCCGCCCCGGCAGGTTCGGGCGGCCTCACGCTCGTTCCCTATTTCGAAGGCGAGCGCACACCCAACCTGCCGCACGCCACGGGGTCCCTGCACGGCGCCACCCTGGCGAGCTACACGCGGGCCAACCTGGCCCGGGCCGCCGTCGAAGGCGTGGTCTGCTCCCTCGCGGACGGGCTGGCGGCCTTGCAGGCCCAGGGAGTCACGGCCGCGCGCATCATCCTCGTAGGAGGCGGCGCGCAGTCCGCTGCCGTGCAGCAGATTGCCGCGTCCGTCTTCGACCTTCCCGTCGTGGTGCCCGAGCCAGGTGAATACGTGGCGGACGGTGCCGCCCGGCAGGCGGCGGCCGTCCTCACGGGCCGGTGGCCGGAGTGGGACTCGTCCGGCACCGAAGTTCCAGGGACCGGCAGTGGCTCGCCGGACGTCCTCGAGCAATACCGGCGGTATGCCAGCACCTACGTCAACGGCTGAGTCCTAACTCAACGACTGAGCGCCCGGATGGTCCAGCTGGCCTCGTGGGACTCCCCCGGAGCCAGCCGGAGCACGTCGGTTCCGCTGTTGAAGGCATCAGGCGGGCAGGTCATGGGTTCAACCGCAAGCCCGAGCCGCGTGGGCCCTGACGGCTTGTCCGCAGTATGGATCTGCAGCCAGGGCCACGTCGCGTCCCATTCCAGCTCCACTCCGGTACCCGAGGGGTCGTGAACGCGCACCGCGGCAAGACCGTCCGCGTTGGGAATCAGGCCCGTGAAAGCGTGGTCGATTTGCACGGACCCGAGGACCTTTTCCGTCCGAAAATCAAAGGCATGGCCTTCCACGCCGGCCATGCCTTCCGGGAGCAGCCGGTCGGCGGAGACCTCCATGAATTCCGTAGCCGGGATCTGCACGCTCCACTCATCCAGCGGGGCCGGACCTGCGATCAGGTACGGGTGCGGGCACGCGCCGTAAGGGGCTGCTTCAACGCCAACGTTCCGGGCGCGCACCGTGCTGTGCAGCCCGTCTGCCCGCAGCTCGTAGTCAACGGACACGTCAAGGCGCCCCGGATAGCCGTCGCCCGGCTCGATGCGGGTTCCAAGCCGGACAGAAGACGCAGTGTGTTCAAGCAGTTCCCATACCGCCCCGAACACCAGCCCGTGCAGGGCAGTCCCGCGCTGCTCCTCGTTGACCACTGCCTGATAGTCCTTGCCCTCGAAGCTGTACCGGCCGCCAGCCAGGCGGTTCGGCCACGGTGCACAAATGACGCCGCGGTAGTCCGGAATTTCGCCGTCGGCAGCGAAGCCGACCACCAGGTCGCGGCCCTCATGCCGCAGCTCACGGAGGGCTCCTCCACGCGTCGTGGCGACAGCCGTGTAGGGGCCGAAACTGATCTCATGTTCGGTGCGGGTCATGGTTGTCCAATGCTGCCGGGAATATATGTGTTAGCGCTCACTATTCTAGTCCACCGGCGACTCGTCCACGGTGATCACTCGCGCGTCAGTCCTATTTCCTGGGGACCCTTGATCATGGACATGGGCTTCCTCCTCCGGATCACCTCGCGTGGTCCAAATCCAGGACTCCGCGGGAGCGGTTCGTAAGCACATGCAGGCACGCCAGTAGAGTGGCCACCATGGCCAACGAGGAACTGATCGCCGGGGTCCGCGCCGGGCTGAGGGCGGCGGCGGATCCGTTACGGGCCGTGGGAAGCCAGTCGTACATGAAATCGGACATGCCGACGCTGGGAGTCAGGGTTCCCGAGGTCCGCAAGATCACGACTGGCGCCGCCGCGCAGTGGCCCTGCCGGTCGTTCGAGGAGCTGCGCGACACTGTCCTGGAACTCTGGCGTACAGCCGTCTTCCGTGAAGAGCGTTACGCCGCCATTGACCTGACGGGTGCGAGGCCGGCCAGAGGCAGGCTGGAGATGCTTCCGGTGTACGAGGAGATCATCCGGACCGGTGCATGGTGGGATCTTGTGGACGGAGTGGCACACCGGATCTGCGATCTGCTGCAGGCACACCGTCCGGAGCTCGATCGGGTGCTCCGCTCCTGGAGCAGCGATCCTGACATGTGGGTTCGCAGGGCTGCCATCACGGCACAGCTCGGGGCAAAATCCGCCACAGATCCCGTACTGCTCGCCTCGGTCATCGAGCCCAATCTGGCCGACCGGGAGTTCTTTATCCGCAAAGCGATTGGCTGGGCCTTGCGCGAGTACGCAAAGACCGATGCCGACTGGGTCCGGCAGTTTGTGGCCCGGCACGAGACCGGGCTCAGCCCGCTCTCCCGCCGCGAGGCCCTCCGGAACCTACCGGCTAGATGACCGGGCGGGTGGTTACCGGTTCGTCGGGTTTGCTGAACAGCTGCTTGGTCTTGGGATCGAGGAAGATCAGGTACAGCGCGAACATCAGCGCGATGATGGCCGCCGCGTTGCGCGCCAAGGCCAGGGGCAGCCCCAGGTCCTCCGTCTGCAGGTACGGGAAGACTTCCAGCTGGTCGGAGATGGCGTAGACCATAAAGAAAGACACGATGAAGTAGAGGGCCTTCACCTGCCAGTCATCCCGGATGCCCGTCACGGCGAACAGCGGGATAAGCCACACGACATACCAGGACTGGATCATGGGCGCCAGCAGGACCACTGCCGCGAACCCCAAAGTGAGCCGGCGCATCAGGCGGTCGTGGTCGCCGCGGAAGATCTGCCAGGCGACAATTCCGACGGCGAGCAGCTTGCCGGCGTCGTAAACCCATTTGGCCAGGCCCCAGCCGTCCAGGCCGAAGGCGTTGGAGATGGAGGCCACCACAAGTCCCAGCAGGCCCACCGGCGCGTACCAGATCCATATGCTGCCGGGGGCGGAGAGTCCGTTCACCCAGCCGAAGCCAAAGCCGTTCACCATGCTCATCAGGTACAGGATGGCCAGGCTGATACCGGCAGTGAGCCCCCAGAAGACGAACTTCCGCGGCCAGCCGGCGTTCTTGCCGGCCCACAGGAGTCCGATGAACGGCAGGAAGACGATGGTGATCGGCTTGACGGAAATGGATAGCGTCACGAGGACCAGGCCGAAAAGAACGCGCCGGGTGGCGCAGTAGTAGAGCCCGGCCAGCGCCAGTCCGATCATGAGCGCATCGTTGTGGACACTGGCGATGAAGTTGGTGAGGAACAGCGGGTTGGCTGCCGTCAGCCACAGCGCGCGGTGCGGATTGACGCCGTGCAGCTCTGCCAGCTTGGGGACATACACGATGCACAGAACCACGCCGACCAGGGCGGCGACGCGGAACAGCATAATGCTGGCCTCAGGCTGCACGTTGGTGGACCACACCACCAGCTGTTCGATCCAGAGAAACAGCTGGCCGTAGGGAACGGGCGCTTCGGTCCACATCTTGTCGGCACCGAGCTGGAAGTAGTTTGACAGCGCCGAGATCCCGTTTTCGTAAGGGTTGAAGCCTTCCACCATCAGGCGGCCCTGCCCGATGTAGGCGTACACGTCCCTGCTGAAGAGCGGCACGGAAAACATCATGGGCAGCCCCCACAGTGCCACAGCCTGCAGCGTGGCCCTACGGGCGCCTGCACCCCAGACCCGGACCCGCTGCCCAAGGCGAAGCCAGGCGCGCACCAGGAGCATGCCGCCGACGGCCAGCAGCACGATGGAGAGCGCCACCCCTACCGCTTCCGTGCGCATCCAGATGAACAGCGGCAGGCGGCGAAGCTCGGAAACAGGCGCGAGCCAGCCCACACCCAGCGACCCGATCGCCATGAACATCGACCCGGCGAACCCCGAGAGGAGCGGCGAGAGCGCGTTGTCCACTTCCGCAGTGGCCGGCTCCGGTGACCTGCCGGCAGCCACTTTTCCCGCCGCAGGCACACGCGCCGTCATCTCAGGATCGTCCAATCTGTTGTGGGGCGTTTTTCACCCGGTGATAGCCGGGCAAACCGGCGGGGGTGGGGCCGCGGCAATGAAAAAGAGGCACCGCCACGTATCCGAAATCCTAGCATCGGACAGCTCCGTGGCAGCTGAACGGTAGGCTGGTTGGGTGCCTATTACTAACGAACGCATTGTCTGGATCGACTGCGAGATGACCGGCCTGGACATCAAGAACGACGCCCTCATCGAGGTGGCCGCCCTGGTGACGGACTCCGAACTCAACATCCTCGGTGACGGCGTCGACGTCGTCATCCGTCCGGACGACGCCGCGCTGGCCCAGATGAACGATTTCGTCCGCGACATGCATACGCGCTCCGGGCTGCTCGACGAGCTTCCCCACGGCAAGACCATGGCTGAGGCCGAAGCAGTGATCATGGAATACATCGCAAAGTGGGTTCCCGATCCCCGCAAGGCTCCGCTGGGAGGCAATTCCGTAGGCACCGACCGTGTCTTCCTCGCCCGGGACATGCCCGCGGTGGTGGAGCACCTGCACTACCGGGTGATAGACGTCAGCACCATCAAGGAACTCTCCCGCCGCTGGTTCGCCCGGGCGTACTTCCAGGCTCCGGCCAAGCACGGCGGGCACCGCGCGCTCGGGGATATCAAGGATTCCATTGATGAGCTGCGCTACTACCGGGAGGCAATCTTCGTCCCCGCCCCGGGGCCGGACAGTGCCACAGCCCAGCGGATTTCCAAGTCGGTCATGGCCTCCGCCGAGCCCCTGTCGGAACCCTCGGAAAAGTAATCTGCGCCACGTTTGAGGGAAATTTCCTCGAAACCGGCAAAAGTGGCGAAAACAGCCCCGCGGAGCAGGTAAGCTATATGACGTTGCCTTCCAAGACAGCCGGCTAGCCGGATTGTCCGCAGGGCACATGGTGGGCTTAGCTCAGTTGGCAGAGCGCCTGGTTGTGGTCCAGGAGGTCGCGGGTTCAACCCCCGTAGCTCACCCTCACAGGATGGTATTGCCGCCGTCCAGCAAGGAGGCCGCACCGGATATCCGGTGCGGCCTTTTGTGTTTCACCGCACTGCATCAAAGGAACCGCCTGACATGACCGTTCTGCCGATCACTATCTGGGGCGAGCCGGTTCTCCACCGCCGGGCCGCCGAAGTGGAAGTCTTCGACGACGAACTCCGCACCCTCATCGCCGACATGTTCGAAACGAACGACGCCGCCAACGGCGTCGGCCTGGCAGCCCCCCAGGTGGGCGTGGGCAAACGCCTCTTCGTCTACAAGTTCGCCAACGACGACGGCGTGCCCCCCGCGGGGGTCGTGGTGAACCCCGTCCTGACGCTGTCCAAGGTCTCCGGCGCACTCCCGGACCCGGACGAGGAAGTGGAGGGCTGCCTGTCGTTCCCCGGCGGCCAGTACCCGCTCAAGCGCGCGGAGTGGGCGCGGGTGCAGGGATTCGACGGGGACGGGAACCCGGTGGACTTTGAGGCGACGGAATGGTTCGCCCGGATCATCCAGCATGAGTACGACCACCTGGACGGCAAGCTCTACGTGAACCGGCTGATGGACCGCTACGCCCGGAAAGCCATGAAGCAGGCCAAACGGAGCGGCTGGGGGGTTCCCGGTTTGACGTGGATGCCCGGCGTCGACCCCGACCCGTTCGGTCACTAACCCGCAGCGCTGCTTGCTGCCCTACCGCGGCATAACAGTCTGCTGCTGCGGACATGAGTCGAGGACCCGCTTCATGGCGTCCTTCTCCGGCTGGGTCACCCACAGCCCGTAAGCAGCTTTGACGGAGATCTGGCGGGCCACGTAGTGGCACCTGAAGGTCTTGTTCTTCGGCAGCCAGCTGGCTGCATCGGAAGCGCTTTTTTCCTGGTTGGCCGGACCGTCCGCGGCCACGAGGTTGAGCGGATCGTTGGCCAGGCTTTGGCGTTGTTGCGGCGTGAGCTGCTGGGCGCCTTTCTGCCAGGCGTCCCCGAGCGCCACGACATGGTCGATCTGGACGGCCTTGCTGCTCTCCGCTCCCCGTGTGAATGTGACCACCGCGCCTGTGTACGGCTCGTGGAATTCACCGCCCGCCACCCGGCATCGGGAGCCCTCCGTGAACTGTACGCCGGCCAGGTCCCGCCGCAGGATGTCATTGCGGGTGTCGCAGCCGTTGCGGTCCACGTCCAGCCAGGCCTGGCCGAATGCCGTGCGCTCGTAACTGTCGTCGGCGGCCCGGCCCTTCACCGCGAGTGCCTCCAGCGCCTCCGCGGCACTGCCCGCGGGCACCGGCCGCACCGAAGGAACGGCTTTCATCCACGCAGTATCCAGCACGGGTGCTTCGCTCGGGCCGGTGACAGACGGCTCTGCCACGGCGAACTGGCCCGCGGTGAAAAACCAGCACGCGCCGGAAACCAGTCCCACGGACAGCACGATCAGTACAGCCCACGCCTGGCGGGAGCGGCGCCGGGCACGGCGGTATGCCGCCCAGCTGATGGTCACGGTTGCCCTGCCCGGAGAGAATTCCTACCCACCGGACGAGCCTAGGGCAGGCCACCGACAACGTGGCCGCTATCCACAGTGTGGAGGAGGGGTTACTGCTCCTTCAACACTCGTTTGAGGTCGTTGGCGGCAAGGTCGAGCAGCTCCTCAAGCTGTTTGATCCTGCTGTCGGGAATCTCTCCCGCGGCATGCGCCACTCGCGCCTGGTCCAGGAGGCGGGTGGCTTCCTTATGGTTCTTCCGCGCTACGTCGAGGGCGTGTTCGAGGGTGGTTTCATGTTCGAGAGTCGATTCGTGTTCCATGACTCCATTTTGGGTCCGTTTCCCGGCCGATGCCAGAGCATCGGCCGGGAAACATCAGACCCGGACCCGCCCGGAAACTAGACCGCGATCGCTGCCAATGCGGCGGCCGGCTCCTTGACGGGGAACGACGGCGGGTTGACGCCGGCCATTTCCTCCATCACGCGGACTACCTGGCAGCTGTAGCCGAACTCGTTGTCGTACCAGACGTAGAGGACAAGGTTCTTGTCGTTGGAGATGGTGGCCAGGCCGTCGACAATGCCCGCGCGGCGCGAGCCGACGAAGTCGGTGGAAACAACCTCGGGTGAGTCGATGTAGTCGATCTGCTTGCGCAGCTCGGAATGCAGGGACATCTGCCGCAGGTAGTCGTTGACCTCGTCCTTGGTGGTGCCGCGTTCCAGGCTTAGGTTCAGGATGGCCAGCGACACATCCGGGGTGGGAACGCGGATGGAGCTGCCGGTGAGCTTGCCCAGCAACTCGGGCAGTGCCTTGGCGACGGCTTTGGCGGCACCGGTCTCGGTGATCACCATGTTCAGCGCGGCGGAGCGTCCGCGGCGGTCGCCCTTGTGGAAGTTGTCGATCAGGTTCTGGTCGTTGGTGAAGGAGTGCACCGTCTCGACGTGTCCGTGGACTACGCCGAACTTGTCGTTGATGGCCTTCAGGACCGGAGTGATGGCGTTGGTGGTGCAGGACGCGGCCGTCACGATCTTGTCCGAGTCAAGGATGGTGCCGTGATTGATGCCGTGGACGATGTTCTTCAGCTCGCCCTTGCCCGGCGCCGTGAGCAGGACGCGGGAAACGCCCTTGCTCAGGAGGTGCTGGGACAGGCCTTCGGCGTCGCGCCAGCGTCCCGTGTTATCCACGACGAGGGCGTCCTTGATGCCGTAGGCCGTGTAGTCCACGGTTGAGGGGTTGTCCGAGTAGATGACCTGGACCTGAACGCCGTTGGCAGTGATGGTGTTGCTGTCGGTGTCCACCTTGATGGTGCCCTCGAACGATCCGTGTACGGAGTCGCGGCGCAGCAGGCTGGCGCGCTTAGCGAGGTCGTTGTCCGAGCCGCGCCGGACCACGATGGCCCGGAGACGGAGGCCGTGGCCGCCGCCGGCCTTTTCAATGAGGAGGCGCGCGAGCAGGCGGCCGATGCGGCCGAAGCCATAGAGCACGACGTCGGTGCTGGTGCGGTCGTCGCCGCCGCGCTTCCCGACGATGTCGGCGAGTTCGGCGCGCAGGAATTCATCCAGGCTTGCACCGTTGGCCTCGGTCTTGAACTTCTGGTTCAGGCGGGCAATATCGATTGCCGCAGCACCCAGGTCCAGCCCGGCGAGGGCATCCAGCAGCGGGGCCGTCTCTTCCAGGAGCAGCTCGTCCTTGCTCATCCGTCGCGCAAAGCGGTGCGCCTTCAGGATGTTCATGGTGGATTTGTTGATCAGGCTGCGGCCGTGGATGGAGGTCACCACGTTGTTCTCGCGGTACAGCCGGCCGATGACCGGGATCATGGCCTCGGCTAGCGCCTCACGGCCCATCCACGTATCAAGACAAGAATCTGACGTCTGGCTCACAGAACTACCTTCCTTGGGTCAACCACATACGTCCTCGTATGCGGATGTCGGCCACCGGGGGTATTCCGGGGCACAGGCATCGGCGGGGATTCGGTCCACCCCGGACACCTTGGAGAAGCGCAAAGAAAAACCGCCGGCTGCGAACGCAGACCCGACGGCAGAACTTCTACGTTCGCTATCCATTCTAGGGCGGCGGCGGCTTCTCCCGCGCCCGGAAAAGCGTGAAGTCACTCACACGCCGGAGCGCACTCCCTTGACATAGGATGTCCGAATGGGACTCATCATTGCACTTCTTGTCATTTGGCTCATTCTCTCCATCCTGGGCTTCGTCGTGAAAGGCCTGCTGTGGCTGGCCGTCATCGGCCTCATCCTGTTCGTCGCTACGGCGGCCTGGGGCTGGGTGAAGCGGAAGGCCAAGGCCTGAACTGAAACCCGGTCTCTACCGGCGGGGGCTGGCACCACACGGTGCCGGCCCCTTTCGTTTGCACGTACGGTTGCCGGCGCCCTGCCACGGGCCCCACGGTGGTGGTGGATGGGTTGACCGATACGCCGGGTTCTGTGTTCCCGCGCCGTTGCCGGTGCGGGAATAGCGGCCATCCATCTACGAACGCCGTTGCCGACGCCCTCCAGCGGCCTACCCGGACACTCGGGCGAGCAGCCCTCGAACGTGCCCTGTCTGGCCTTGCTCCGGGTGGGGTTTACCTAGCCTTCCCGGTCACCCGGGAAGCTGGTGGTCTCTTACACCACCGTTTCACCCTTACCTGTTCACAGCCCGTGCGGACACGGACCGCGGCAGGCGGTCTGTTCTCTGTGGCACTGGCCTGCGGGTTACCCCGAGTGGGCGTTACCCACCACCCTGCTCTGCGGAGCCCGGACGTTCCTCGAGCCACTTGCGTGACGCGCGGCCGCCTGGTCAACCCATCCGCCGTCCATTCTACGGGCAACCCCGGGCGCCCGGTTGCGCACCGGCTGCCGGGCGCTTTTTGATCCTTTGGTGGGACAATTGAACAAAACCACCCGGGCAAGAAGGAGGGGATCCGGATGGACCCCACCAATGCGTTCATCGCCATCGCCGTCGCACTGCTGCTGCTCATCCTGCTGAAAATGTCCATCCGGATCGTCCGGCAGTACGAGCAGGGCGTGCTCTTCCGGCTGGGGAGGGTCATCGGCGTCAGGATGCCGGGACTGCGGTTCATCATTCCCGTTATTGACCGCCTTCCGCTGGTCAGCCTGCGGATAGTAACCATGCCCATCCAGTCGCAGGGCATCATCACCCAGGACAACGTGAGCGTAGACATCTCGGCTGTTGCCTACTACCGGGTGGTGGACGCCGTGAAATCCGTCGTGGCTATTGAAAATGTCGCAGCGGCAATCGACCAGATCGCCCAGACCACCCTGCGGAAGGTGGTGGGCCGCCACAGCCTGGATCAGACGCTGTCCGAAACCGAGCGCATTAATGGCGATATCCGGGAAATTCTGGATCAGCTGACCCTCGCCTGGGGCGTCGAGGTGGTGCTGGTGGAGCTGAAGGACATCCAGCTTCCCGACAGCATGAAGCGCGCCATGGCCCGCCAGGCTGAGGCCGAGCGGGAGAAGCGGGCGAAGATCATCGCCGCTGAAGGTGAAGCCATCGCGGCTGCCGCCCTCGGTGACGCTTCGGACACCATGATGGCCCACCCGCTAGCCCTGCAGCTGCGGAATTTGCAGTCCCTGGTGGAAATCGCCGTGGACAAGAACTCCACGGTCGTGTTCCCTGCGCCGCTGATGAGCACCATCGGTGAACTATCCGCATTCCTCGCCCGCGAGAACCAGGCGGCCACGGCTGCGGCCAAACCGCCGGTCAAGGCGGCCTGAGCCTGCCCTGGTATCCGGAGCATCCGCGTCTATTATCGGCGTATGGATCTACCGACGCTCGGACGCCGGCGGTTGCTGGAACTCGGAGCCGGGGGCGTGACCGCCGCCGTGCTGGCCGCCTGCGCGCCGGTCACCGAGGGCCCCGAGGTTGCAACCGCGGAAGTGCACAGCGGATCCTTCACGTCGAAGTTCCGCCCGGGCACCGGCACAAACTGGTCCGTGGCCGTTCCGGACCGCGGCGCGGGCAGCGATCAGCGGCCGTTGCCCGTTGCCCTGTTCCTGCACGGGACGGGCGCTGACCATCGTATGGTTTTCGACGATCTCCGGGCAGCCCGGGTCCTGGCACAGCACGTGGCCCGCGGCGGGACCCCATTCGCCATCGCGGCCGTGGACGGCGGCGAAAGCTGGTGGCACCGCCGTGCCACAGGCACCGACACCCAGGCCATGGTGGTGGAGGAATTCATCCCCCTGCTTGCCGGCCAAGGCCTCGACACCGGCAGACTCGCCGTGTTTGGGCTGTCCATGGGCGGCTTCGGCGCGCTGCTCCTCGCCTCACAGCACCGCATCCCCGGACTCCGCGCCGTCGCAGCGATGAGCCCGGCAGTCTGGAGCCAGCACGACGCCGGACGCATGGACAACTTTGACAGCGCCGGCGACTTCGCGGCCAACGATATCTTTGCGCTGAGGCCGGAACTGGAAACAGTGCCCAAACGAATCGACTGCGGCACCTCGGACAACCTGCTGTACAGCGTTAAGGACTATGTGAGCGGCCTGCCGGGGGAACACGAGGGGGGATACCAGGACGGCGGCCACGACAGCGGCTACTGGCGCTCCATACTCCCGGATGTCTTTTCGTTCCTGGGCCGGAACTTGGCCTGAGGCCGGCGCAGCACACCGCCGATCCGTGCCGCCGGTAAGATCGTACGGTGCTGATTCTGCTCCCCCCGTCCGAAGGCAAGACCCCCGCTGTCCATGGTGACTCCGTCGACTGGACGGCCCTGAGCTTCCCAGGACTGAACACCTACCGCGCGAAGGTTCTCGAGGCATTGGGAAACGTCAGTGCCCACCAGGACGCCCTCGCGTTGCTGGGTGTCGGCGCTTCGCTGAGGGCCGACGTCGAACGCAACACCCGGCTCCATACCGAACCGGCG
The DNA here is from genome assembly GCF_000196235.1 of Arthrobacter sp. FB24. Lineage (NCBI taxonomy): Bacteria > Bacillati > Actinomycetota > Actinomycetes > Micrococcales > Micrococcaceae > Arthrobacter > Arthrobacter sp. FB24. The sequence goes on from NC_008541.1 coordinate 2,738,417, forward strand.
GCCCCCGCGCACCAGGTCTATTCCGGCGTCCTGTACGACGCCCTGGGCTACCGGTCGATGACGGCGGCGCAGCGCCGCAAGGCCGATGAATCGGTAGTGGTCATCTCCGCGCTCTGGGGCGCCATCCGCTTCGCTGACCGGGTCCCCGCCTACCGGCTGTCGATGGCAACGTCACTGCCCGACGTCGGCCGCCTCGCCTCGTTTTGGAAGCCCCAGATTTCGGAGGCCCTTGCGGCCGAGACCGAAGGAGAGCTCCTGGTGGACTGCCGCTCCAGCACCTATTCCGCCGCCTGGGCTCCCCCGCCGGCGCAAACGGTCGCCGTCAACGTCTTCACCGAAACCAACGGCGTGCGCAAAGTGGTCAGCCACTTCGCCAAGCACACCCGCGGCGAGCTGGCCCGGCACCTGCTGACACGCCGGGGTGCCGCTCCCGGGACCCCGGCCCAGCTGCTCAAAGCGGCCCGCGAAGAGTGGGAAGCCGAACTGGTGGACGGTACTCCGCGCAGGGCACACGCACTGAACATCGTCCTGCCGGCTTAGGCCCATTCAGCCGAGCGCACCAGGATGCAGCCGGAGTCGGGGCAAAATACGATGTCGTCCTCGGCGGCTGCCTTGATTTCGGCCAGGTCACCGGGGCTGAGCTGCATGCCCGAGCCCTCGGACTTTCCATGGAAGAGCCGGGCCGCACCCACTCCGCGCTTGGCCAGCGTCTTTTCGTAGATTCCCAGCAGGCCGGCATCAAGGCCGGCGGCGAACTCTGCACGTTTGGCACCCACCTCCGCGGCCTCGGCGGCAATCTCTGCCAGGGCCGCGTCCAGCTCCGCGCGGATCCCGCCAAAGGAGCCCTGAACATCGTCCACGATCCGCTGCTGGGCCGACTGACGTTCACGGAGCCCCTCCAGGCGTTCCATGACCTCCAGTTCCACATCTTCGAGGGCCGACCGCCGTTTGTTGAGCGAAGCAATGTCGCTTTGCAGGGCAACAAGGTCCTTGGACAGGCCGGTTCCGCTGTTCAGACGCGCTTCGTCCCGCTCGATCCGGGAGGCCACCTGCTCGACGTCCGTTTCGGCGCGCTTGAGCTCGGCCTCGGCGTCGTGGACGGCCACTTTCGCGGCTCCGAGCTCGCCGTTGGCAACGGACAGCGCCGCTTGCAGGTCGCTGATCCGGGGGTCGCTTTCGATGGTCCGGCGGCGGTTGGACAGCGATTTGAGCCTGGCGTCGAGTCCTTGCAGTTCGAGCAATTTCAACTGTTCCGCCGGTGCTGCCTTGGCCACTATTACCTCCGCTTGTTCCTACCGGCCGCAGCCGGGCACCGGACCCGGCGCAGTTTAGACTCTAGTCCCCGCCCGGAGTCAGAATGAAGTCCCACGGATCGCTGTTGGTGGTGCTGACCCGGATGTCGACGTCGTGGCCCTGGTCGCTGAGGACGTTGCCCAATGCTTCGGCCGCCGCCGGCAGCCACAGCCACTCGCTGGCGAAGTGGGAAACGTCGATGAGGTAGGGCCGGTCATTCAGGGCATTCTCACGGGCCTCCGACGCCGGGTGGTGTCGGAGGTCCGCCGTTACGAAAAGGTCGGCGTTGCTCGCCCTGACCTCGCTGAACAGGGAGTCCCCCGCTCCGCCGCACACGGCGACGCGCCGCACCAGTCCGTCCTTGTCTCCGGATACCCTGACGCCGCCGGCCACCGAGGGCAGGATGCCGAAGACGCGGGCGGCGAAGTCCCCCAGCGTCATGACGTCTTCAAGGTCGCCCACGCGGCCGATGCCTTCTTCCGGCAGGCCGTTCGGCGCGGGCGTGAGCGGCACTACATCGTGGAGCCCAAGGGCGTCCGCCAAGACATCGGAGACGCCCCCGACGGCGGAATCACCGTTGGTGTGGACGGTCAGGAGACCGGTCCCGGACTCGATGAGGCGATGGACCGCCTTGCCCTTCGCAGTCGTTGCCGCAACGGAGGTGACTCCCTTGAGCAGTAGCGGATGGTGCGTGATCAGGAGTTCCGCGCCCCACTCAATGGCTTCCTCGATGACTTCAAGGGTGGGATCCACCGCAAACATGATCCTGCTGACCTCTGCCGACGGATGGCCGGCAACCAGGCCCACCTCGTCCCATTCCTCGGCCAGGGACTCCGGCCAGAGCTCTTCCACTGCCAGCAGGACCTCGCCGAGCGTGGGTACAGCGGATGTTTCGGCGGCCCCGGCGGACTCGGCACCGGCGGGATCAGCAGTATTTCGCGCGTCTTCTGCAACGTCGGTGTTCACAGGTTCCATACCCTCATTTTTACCCTATCCGCCGGCTTCGCCTGCACCCGTAACAGTCTCGTAAGGTGGTGGGGGAATCATCAGCACGCTTCAACCATTGAAGAGGACATGAAAACTTTTGTGCTTGGCGGAGGCTGCTTCTGGTGCCTTGACGCCGTCTACCAAAAAACCAAAGGTGTCACGTCGGTCATTTCGGGCTACACCGGCGGCCACGACCGCCATCCGGACTATTACTCGGTCTGCTCCGGCACCACTGGCCATGCCGAAGTGGTTGCGGTGAGTTTCGAGGAGGACGTGATCCCGGCGGAAGTCATCCTGGACATGTTCTTTGCCCTTCACGACCCCACTACGCTCAACCGCCAGGGCTACGACGTCGGCACCCAGTACCGCTCCTCCATGTTCTACGAGACCACGGAGGAAAAGATCCTCTTCGAAGAGGCAATCGAACGGAACCAGGCACTGTGGGCGCACCCGATCGTTACCGAGGTCAGCAGGCTGCCCGTGTTCCATGTGGCGGAGGATTTCCACCAGGACTACTACGCCAAGCATCCGGAGCAGGGCTACTGCCAGGTGATCATCAACCCGAAACTGGCGAAGGCGCGGAAATATTACTCTGCATGGCTTAATGCTTAGCAGCGGTCCTGCCGCCCTCGTTAGGCTGACCTCAGTATTCGCTGTTCAGAGAACTCTTCAGAGATAGGCACAAATACATGGCACGGATCTACGACGACGTCACCCAGCTTGTCGGCGGCACCCCGCTGGTAAGGCTCAACCGGCTGACTGAGGGCCTCGACGCCCAGGTGGCGGTCAAGCTCGAGTTCTACAACCCGGCCAACAGCGTTAAGGACCGTATCGGTGTGGCCATCGTGGACGCCGCCGAGAAGTCCGGTGCCCTCAAGCCCGGCGGAACCATCGTTGAAGGCACCTCCGGCAACACGGGCATCGCCCTGGCGATGGTGGGCGCGGCCCGCGGCTACAAGGTCATCCTGACCATGCCGGAGACCATGTCGACGGAACGCCGTGTCATGCTCCGGGCGTTCGGCGCGGAAATCGTCCTGACCCCCGGCTCTGAAGGCATGCGGGGCGCCGTGGAAAAGGCCCAGGAAATCGTGGCCAACACGGAGAACTCCATCTGGGCACAGCAGTTCGCCAACGAAGCCAACCCGGAGATCCACCGCACCACCACTGCCGAGGAGATCTGGTCCGACACCGACGGCAAGGTGGACATCTTCGTCGCCGGCATCGGCACCGGCGGCACCGTCACCGGCGTCGGCCAGGTCCTGAAGGAACGCAAGCCGGATGTGCAGATCGTCGCCATCGAACCGAAGGACTCCGCCATCCTCAACGGCGGCGCTCCCGGCCCGCACAAGATCCAGGGCATCGGCGCCAACTTCATCCCCGAAATCCTGGACACCAACGTCTACGACGAAGTCCTGGACGCCACCCTGGAGGACTCCGTCCGGGTCGCCCGCGATCTCGGAGTCAAGGAAGGCATCCTGGGCGGCATTTCCTCCGGTGCAATCGTCTGGGGAGCCCTCGAACTCGCCAAGCGCCCGGAGAATGCCGGTAAGCTCATCGTCGCTGTTGTCTGCGACTTCGGCGAGCGTTACATCTCCACCGTGCTCTATGACGACATCCGAGGCTAAGCCTTGGCCCGACATTCACCGTTTCCTGTAGAAAGGTCTTTGTGAGCTTTTTCGCAAGACTTAAGGAAGACCTCGACGCCGCCCGGTCGCACGACCCGGCGGCTCGAGGTTCTTTTGAGAACTTTTTCGCCTACTCCGGCCTCCACGCCATCTGGGCGCACCGCCTCACGCACAAGCTCTGGCAGAATCCCTCGCTCCGCTTCCCTGCCCGCTTGATTTCGCAGCTGGCGCGTTTCCTGACCGGGATCGAGATCCACCCGGGCGCCACGATCGGCAAGCGGTTCTTCATTGACCACGGCATGGGCGTGGTCATTGGCGAAACGGCCGAAATCGGTGAGGACGTCATGATCTATCACGGTGTGACCCTTGGCGGGCGCTCACTGGCAAAGGTAAAGCGGCATCCCACCATCGGGGACCGCGTGACCATCGGTGCGGGCGCCAAGATCCTCGGCCCCATCACCATCGGACGGGACAGCGCCGTGGGCGCCAATGCCGTCGTGGTCAAGGACGCCCCGCCGGAATCCATCATCACCGGCGTCCCTGCAACCTGGCGCCACCGTGATGCCCAGCGTGAGACCAAGCCCGCCGTGGATCCGGCCGAATACTACATCGAATACCGGATCTAGGCGGCAAACCGCTTGTAGACCGTCCAGAGCACCATGTCGAAGACGGTGTCCGGGAGGATCCTTCGCAGCGTCAGGATGGCTCGGGCCCCCTTGCCCACCGGGTACCGGGTCTTCGGCCGGGCGGCGGTGGCGGCATGGACAATGGCATCGGCAATGACGTCCGGATGCGTGGACATGCCGGAGCCTTCAGTGGAGGCCAGCGCCGCTGCGACGATTTTGGCCTGGTCCCGGTAGGGGCCCTGCCCGGACGTTTCCAGCAGGCTTTCACCGGAGATGGCGCCCCACTCTGTCTGCGTGCCCGCCGGTTCGATGATTGACACCTTGATGCCGTGGGGCTTGAGTTCCAGGCGCAGCGAGTCGCTCAGGCCCTCGACCGCAAACTTCGTGGCGTGGTACCAGGCCCCCAGGGGCTCGTACATCTTGCCCCCGATGGAGGACACGTTGATGATCCTCCCCTGCGCCGCCGCCCGCATGGCCGGCAGGACCAGCTGGGTCATGCGGGCCAGGCCGAAGACGTTGACGTCGAACTGCCGCCGGCCTTCGGCCAGCTCCACTTCTTCCAGCGACCCGTAGGATCCGTAGCCGGCGTTGTTCACCAGGACGTCGATCCGGCCGTGCGCCTCGAGGATTCCGCCCACTGCTGCTGCCATGGACGCTTCATCCGTGACGTCCAGCGCCAGCACGTTCACGCCGAATGCTTTCAGCGGCTCCATCTTCTCAACCCGCCGGGCCCCGGCATATACAGTGAATCCCTGCCCGCTGAGCTTCCTGGCGGCCTCGAACCCGATGCCGGTGGACGCACCGGTGACAAACGCGACTGGCTGCGACATGGGCTGCACTCCTCGGAAACGGCAATCGGTGGACGGACGGCCGTCATTGGACGTACAGTCCGATAACGCCAGCGGCCGACGCCTCCCAGAGTATCCGGGAAGCGCCGGCCGTTGATGTCACCGTTGGCGTAAGAGCCAGTGTGGCGTTGAGGCTAGTGGGTGTCCACTGCCTCGATTTCGGACTTGTCCTCGCCCCAAAGGGTGTGGAAGGTTCCTTCGGCGTCGACGCGGCCGTAGGTGTGCGCACCGAAGAGGTCGCGCTGGCCCTGGATCACGGCGGCGGGCAGGCGCTTGCGGCGCAGGCCGTCGTAGTAGGCCAGCGAGGAGGAGAACACCGGTACCGGGATGCCCAGCTGCACTGCGGTTGCGACAACCCGGCGCCAGGCCGGGAGGACGTCGGCGATGGCCTTGGTGAAGGCCGGTGCGAACAGCAGGTTGGCCGGCTTTTCGTCCGCGGCGTAGGCGTTGGTGATTTCCTTCAGCAGTTCCGCACGGATGATGCAGCCGCCGCGCCAGAGGGAAGCGATCTCGTCCAGCTTCAGGTCCCAGCCGTATTCCTTCGCGGCCGAGGTCAGCATGTCCAGGCCCTGGGCGTAGGAAACCAGCTTGGAGGCGTACAGGGCCTGGCGGACGTCCTCAACGAACGTTTCAGGGACATCGACGGCAATTTCCTCGCCGGCGAGCAGTTCCTGGGCCAGCTTGCGCTGTTCGGCCTGCGACGAGAGGGCGCGTGCGAAGACTGATTCGGCGATGCCCGACGTCGGGGAGCCCAGCTCGAGCGCGGAGATGACCGTCCAGCGGCCGGTTCCCTTCTGGCCTGCGGCGTCCACTACGACGTCGACGAACGGTTTGCCGGTGCGGGTATCCACGTGGCCGAGGACCTCGGCGGAGATTTCGATGAGGAAGGAGGCGAGCTCGCCCTTGTTCCACTCGGCGAAGATCTTGGCCTGCTCGGCAGGCTCGATGCCTGCCCCGGAGCGGAGGAGGTCGAAAGCTTCGCCGATGACCTGCATGTCGGCGTATTCGATGCCGTTGTGGACCATCTTCACGAAGTGGCCGGCGCCGTCGGTGCCGATCCAGGCGCAGCAGGGCTTGCCGTCCACGTGGGCCGCGATCTTTTCCAGCAGCGGTCCGAGGGCGTCGTAGGACTCCTTGGAGCCGCCGGGCATGATGGACGGGCCGTTCAGGGCGCCTTCCTCGCCGCCGGACACGCCGATGCCCACGAAGTGCAGGTCCTTCTTCGCCAGGGCGGCTTCGCGCCGGCGGGTGTCCTCGTAGTGCGAGTTGCCGGCGTCGATGATGATGTCGCCTGCCTCCAGCAGGGGCTCAAGCTGCTCGATCACGGAGTCGACCGGCTTGCCGGCCTTGACCATGATGAGCACGCGGCGCGGCTTTTCCAGGGAATCCACAAGCTCCTGGAGGGTTTCGGTACGCACGAAGTCGCCGTCGTGTCCGTGCTTTTCCAGCAGCGCGTCAGTCTTCTCAACAGACCTGTTGTGCAGGGCAACGGTGAAGCCGTTCCGGGCCAGGTTGCGGGCGAGGTTGGCCCCCATCACCGCAAGGCCGGTGACACCGATGTGTGCTGACATCAAAACTCCAATTCATTTCTGTGCAACGTGTGCATTCTGTTCCGCACTTCCTGCGGAACACGCTTTAAGAACCAGTGGCTGTCAATAAACCATATGTATTTCCGCGGACAACGGGAAAGTTGCGCCCACGTTTTGGAAGGTGGCGCGTCACAAAACAGTCTATGATGCCGCCGGCGTTCCACCGGGCAGGGTGGCCGCCCGGCCGGGACCGTGCACGCACGGGACGCCAGCGCCGACCCGATTATGCTTACGACTATGTCAACCAGCCTCCACCACCGCGCCATCGAACACCTCGGCACCCGCATCGTGAGCGGTGCGCTGCCCGCGGGTCATGTGATGCTGGCCGAGCAGCTCGAAGACGAGCTGAAGGTCTCGCGCTCCGTGGTGCGCGAAGCGGTCCGGGTCCTCCAGTCCCTCGGACTGGTTGAGACCATCAAGCGCGTGGGAATCCGTGTGCTTCCGGCGAGCCGCTGGAACCCGTTCGATCCTTTGGTGATCCGCTGGCGCCTGGCCGGCGACGGCCGCGGCGCCCAGCTCAGGTCCCTCGCGGAGCTGCGCTCCGCCGTCGAACCTGTCGCCGCCGAGCTGGCCGCCGCCAACGCCCCCCAGGAGATCCGCAGGGAACTGCTGGATGTCTCGCTGGCCATGCGCGACGCCGGCCAGGCCGGCAGCGTGGCAGAGTTCCTGCAGCTGGATATCAAGTTCCATTCGCTCCTCCTCACGGGCTCCGGAAACGAAATGTTCGCGAACCTGGTCGGGCAGGTGGCCGAAACGCTGACCGGCCGGACCGTCCACGGCCTGATGCCGGACCATCCGCGTGAGACCGCCCTGCAGTGGCATGTGGACGTTGCTGAGGCCATCGCCGCGGGGGATGCTGCCGGAGCCAGGGAGGCGTCCAGCCGGATCATGCGCGAGACGATCGCCGAGATGGAAGCCGGCTGGCGCGACCAGCCCAGGGTTTTCATTCCCCTGCAGCAGGGCTAAAGTCCAGCAGCACCTTCCCCGACTCGGCCGAGTTCCTGGCGACTTCGAAGGCCTCGAGTCCGCGTTCCAGCGGGAAGTCGTGGGTGACCACGGGGTCAACGAATAAGGTGCCGTCAGCGAGAGCCGCAATAACCTCGTCGATTTCGCCGTTGAAGCGGAACGAGCCCAGGAGTTCCAGCTCTCGGGTGATGGCAAGCGAGATCAGGACGGGCTGAGGCCCCGACGGCAGCAGGCCCACCATCACCACCTTGCCTCCGCGGACAGCGCCCTTGATGGCGGAGGCAAGGCCGTGGTGGCTGCCGGACGATTCGATGACCACGTCCGCCTCCACCGCTGCGATGGCGTCGCTTTCGTCTGCCTTGAGGACTTCGTCGGCGCCGACGGCCTGGGCTATTTCCAGTGGCTTGGGGTGCATGTCCACGGCCACGACCCGCCTGGCACCGGCGCGTTTGAGCACGGCGACGGCCAGTGCACCGATGGGGCCGCTACCGATCACCAGGGCCGTCTTTCCAGTGACGTCCCCGGCGCGGGCAACGGCATGCCAGGCAACGCTGGCCGGTTCCGCCAGCGCGGCAGTCCGCAGGCTGAGCCCGTCCGGGAGCGGCCGGAGCATCCGGGCGGGCAGCGTGGCGTAGCGGCTGAAGGCCCCATCGGTGTGCGGGTAGCGGGCGGCGCTGCCCAGGTAGGTGCAGCCCGGCGATAGGTTGGGCCGGTCCTCGGGATACCGTGCGGCGCCCGGGCCGGGCGTGGCGGGGTGGACGGCGACCGGGGTGCCGGCTTCGGGTCCGGTGCCGTCCGCAGCCGCGTGCAGGACCGTTCCCACAATTTCATGCCCCAGGACCATGGGTACGCGGAGGATGGACTCACCCGCGGCACCGTGGAGCCAGTAGTGCAGGTCGGAGCCGCAGATGCCGCCGAAGGCCACTTCCACGACAGCTTCGTCGGGACCCGGAGGCGGCACAGGAACGTCTTCGATCCGGAGGTCGCCCGCCGCGTGGGCTACTACGGCGGCCGAGGTGGCCGGGAGCTGGTCGAAACCGGGCATCAGACCACCACCGTCATTCCGCCGTCGATGAAGATGGTCTGGCCGTTCACGAAGTTGGAACCGTCGGAGGCCAGCCAGACGGCCGGGCCGGCCAGATCCTGCACGGTCCCCCAGCGGTGGGCCGGGGTGCGGCCCAGGATCCAGCCGTTGAACTGCTCATCGTCCACCAGGTTCTGCGTCATTTCGGTGTGGATGTAGCCCGGCGCGATCCCGTTGATCTGCAGGCCGGAGGCCGCCCATTCCGCGGTCATGGCCCGGGTGAGGTTCCGCAGCCCGCCCTTGGCCGCGATGTACGGGGCGATGGTGGGCCGGGCCAGGTCGGTCTGCACCGAGCAGATGTTGATGATCTTGCCATGTCCCCGCGGGATCATGTGCCGGGCAGCCTCTCTGCCTACCAGGAAGGCGCTGGTCAGGTCGGTGGAGATGACGCGTTCCCAGTCCTTCACATCCAGCTCCAGCATGGGCACCCGGTGCTGGATTCCGGCGTTGTTCACCAGGATCTCCAGCGGCCCCACGTTATCCTCCACCCACGTAATTCCCCGCGCGGCCCCGGCGTCGCTGGTGACGTCGAAGGCGCAGCTGTGTACCCGGCCCGGAGCATAGTCGGCGGCCATCGCGGCTTCGGCGGCTTTCAGGCGTTCCTGGTTGATGCCGTTCAGCACCACCGTGGCGCCGGCATCGGCCAGTGCCCGGGCCAGGGCGTTGCCGATCCCCCGGCTCGAACCGGTCACCAGGGCAACACGCCCCGTCAGGTCAAAAAGTGCACTCATCGTTGGCTGTTCCTCAATTGGTTTCGACTACCGGGTGTGACTGCTGGTTCTGGCTGTTGCCTGTGACTTGCGTCCCTGCTGAGATTGGCGATGGTTTGCCGGACGGCGGCGAGGTCAAGGTCCCCGAGTCCCTGGCGCTTGAGTTCGGCGTACAGTTCGGCGCCCACCGTGGCCATGGGTACGGCGGCGTCCACGGCGGCCGCACTCTCCAGGACGAAGGAAAGGTCCTTGTGCATGAATTTTGCGGGCCCGGTGGGCTCGTAGTCCCTTGCAGCGAGGCGGGGCCCGACGATGTCCAGGACCCTGCTGCCCGCCAGCCCGCCGGCAAGTAACTCGTACAACGCCGCAACGTCCATGCCGGAGCGTTCGGCGAGTTCGGCGGCTTCGGCGAGCGCCGCCGTCGTGGTGCCCACGATGAGCTGGTTGCAGGCTTTCGCCAGCGAACCGGAACCCAAGGGTCCCAGCCGCCGGACCGTGCCGCCCATGGCGTTGAAAAGGGGAAGGAGCCGCTGGAAGTCCTGCTCCCCCGCACCCACCATAATCGCAAGGGTTCCGTCCTCGGCACCTTTGGTGCCGCCGCTGACGGGTGCGTCGACCACGACGGCGTTGCCCCGGCTCGCGGCGGATACTTTCACCCCGAAATCGCGCACGGCCGCCGGCGACACGCTGCTCATGACCACGACGACGGTACCGGGGCCGGGCGGCTCGTCGGCCCAGCCTGCGAGGAGCCCTGCCGCCGCGTCCTCGATGTAGGACAGGTCCGGGAGCATAAAGATGATGACCGGTTCGTCGCGCAACGAGGCAACATCCGCGGCGCGCATGCCGCCGCGTGCGGCGAGGTCGTCCAGGGCGGCTGCGGACCTGTTCCAGCCGGTGACGTTCCAGCCGGCCTTCAGCAGGTTGGCCGCCATGGGGCCGCCCATCAGGCCCAGTCCGACGAAGCCGGCCCTCTTCCGGCTTAACTCTTCGCTCGCATCAGGGTCTGTCTGCACGTTCATCGGCAGCGGCACCTCACTTCGTTGTGGTTGATCGTCGGGTTAATGGGAGGAAATCTGTTCAATATCCTAGCCTCCATTCAGTATGATGAACACTATGACGACAAAAACCACCGTCGCAATCGCCGTCCCGCTCGAAGCTGAGCTGGTGGAGCGCATCCGCGCCGTAGACCCTTCCGTGACCGTCCTCTATGAGCCCGACCTCCTCCCGGCCGAACGCTTTCCCGCCGACCACGCCGGCGACCCGGACTTCAGACGCACCCCGGAACAGGAGGAACGGTACTGGGACATGCTGAACAAGGCTGATGTCCTGTACGGCTTCCCCAACGAGAGCCCGTCCGGACTGGCCCGCATTGCCGGCAGCAACCCCCGGCTCCAGTGGATCCATGCCATGGCCGCAGGCGCCGGCGGTGCAGTGAAGGCATCCGGCCTGGACCAGGAAACCTTGCAGAAATTCAAGGTCACCACCTCAGCCGGCGTGCATGCCCTGCCGCTGGCGGAGTTCGCCGCGCTGGGCATCCTCAACGGCTTCAAGCGCAGCGCCGAGCTCGCCGCGGACCAGGCAGCCAAGGTCTGGCCCGAACTGCGGACCCCGACCCGCCTGGTCAACGGCTCCACGCTCGTGGTGACGGGCCTCGGCGAGATCGGGCTGGAGACAGCCCGCATCGCCCGGGCACTGGGAATGAAGGTCAGCGGCACCAAACGGAACGTGGAGCCGATCGAGGGAATCGTCGAAGTGGCCGACAACGACGGCCTGCCCGGCCTGCTTGCTTCGGCTGACGCAGTGGTCAACACCCTGCCCGGCACGCCGTACACGGAGAAGCTGTTCAACCGTGACGTGTTCGCCGCCATGAAGCCGGGAACGGTTTTCGTTAACGTAGGCCGTGGCACGGTGGTGGACGAGGACGCGCTCCTGGAAGCGCTGGACAACGGCCAGGTGGGGTACGCCTGCCTGGACGTGTTCGCCGTAGAGCCCCTGCCGCAGGACAGCCCGCTCTGGAACCACCCCAAGGTGATGGTGTCCCCGCACACTTCGGCGCTGAGCGCAGCCGAGAACCGGCTGATCGCCGAACGCTTCAGCAGCAACCTGCGCACGTTCCTTGACGGCGGGGAACTCCCCCATCTCGTGGACACCGTCCACTTCTACTAAGCCGCACTGACCCGCGGTCCACCGGACCGCACGGCACACCACAGCACAGGGCGGCCCCTCCGGCGAACAGAGGGGCCGCCTGCCGTGCCGGCTCCGGACCTACGGCCGCCTTGCCCGCTCGACGTCGGCAGCGCTCTCTGCCTGGCCCCGGGCAGTAAGTCCTGCCACCACGCCGTCGATGTCCGCATCAGGCCGGTTCTGGCTAAGCTTGGCCTTCGCCTCGATCCTGGTGATCACCAGCTCAAGGCCGACGATGGCGCGCAGCTGCCCGGAAATATAGCGCTCCGGGGCGTCGTCCACACTCCACGGCTGGTCGAAGCCGGCTTCGTTCACGCCCGTCAGCCGCCTGACCTGACGGGCCAGCCAGACCGGGTCGTCGTGGATCACCAACTCGCCGTATACGTGCGCCGCGGTGTAGTTCCAGGTGGGTACTACACGGCCGTGCTCAGCCTTTGAGGCATACCAGGACGGCGATACGTATGCGTCCGCACCCGGGATGATGATGAGTGCCTCGCCTATCACCGGTTCGGACCACTGTGCGTTGTTCCGGGCCACGTGGGTGTGCAGGGCACCGCTCTCTCCGACAGACGGATCGAAAACGAACGGCAGCAGCGTTGCGAGCATGCCCTGCGAGGTCATGGTGACAAGGTTGGCTGCGGCCGGCCGGGCCAGGAGGTCCCTGATAGCGCCGGGGCCGGCTGCGAAGTGGGCTGGGGTGTACATGGCGCTAGTCCTTTGCGGGCTGGAGGGATCTTGTGGTGTGAAGGTTGGGCTGCGGAGCGGGCACCGGGCCGAGTCGGACCCGGACGGCTGCGCCGGCGCAGAGGATGACGGCCAGGCCACCGATGATGGTGGTCCAGGTCAGGGCTTCGCCCAGCAGGAGTCCGGCCCAGCAAATGCTCAGCACGGGCTGGATGAGCTGTATTTGGCTAACCCGCGCCATGGGGCCAATGGCCAGGCCCCGGTACCAGGCGAAGAACCCGAGGAACATGCTCACCACGCCGAGATAGGCGAATGCCAACCACTGGACCGGCGTGGCCGACGGCGGTTGCTGGACCACGGTAAACAGCGTCAGGAATACCATGAGCGGCGACGCAAGCACCAATGCCCAGGACACGGTCTGCCAGGGGCCGAGCTCACGGGCCAGCAGGCCGCCCTCCGCGTAGCCGATGGCCGCTGCGACCACTGCGCCAAGGAGCAGCAGGTCCGCCGAGTGCAACTGCCCGAATCCGCCGGACTGCATGGACGCGAAGGCGATGGCCGCCAAGGCGCCCGCACCGGTGATAAGCCAGAACGCCATGGGCGGACGCTCGCGGCCCCTCAGCACAGCTGCCGTCGCCGTCACGGCCGGGAGCAGTGCGATGACCACCGCGCCGTGACTGGCCGGAGTGGTGGCGAGTGCAAAGGATGTCAGCAAGGGAAAGCCAATCACGACGCCGGCGGCCACCACCGCGAGGCGGGCCCATTGCACCCCGCAGGGAAGTCGCTGACGCCCGAGGGCGAGGGCGGCAGCGGCCAGGACCGCGGCCACGACCGCACGTCCGGATCCGATGAACAGCGGTGACATTCCCGCGACGGCGACCTTCGTGAACGGAACGGTAAACGAAAAGGCCGCTACTCCAAGGATTCCCCACCAGAGGCCGGAAGGCTGTCCGGTCAGTATCACTCGAGATTCCCGCGCAGTAGCGCTACTATGGTCTTTCATGAACAACGATAGCAGTTCCCGGATTGCCGCACGACTGCGGGAATGGATCGCCACAGCAGCACCCGGTGCCCGCCTGCCGTCCACGCGCTCACTGGTGGCTGGCTACCAGGCAAGTCCCGTGACCGTCCAAAAGGCACTCCAATCCCTCACGGCGCAGGGGCTGATCGAGAGCCGCCCCGGCGTCGGGACCTTCGTCCGGGCCGTCCGGACTGCACGCCCCTCGGACTACGGCTGGCAGACGGCGGCCTTACGCTCACCACTGGCACCGCTTCCGTCGGCCTCCACCACCATGCGCGACGTCGCGAACAACGCCATCGCCTTCCACTCCGGCTACCCGGACCGGGAACTCCTGCCGGAGCGCCTGGTGCGTGCAGCACTCACCCGCGCTGCCCGGGGCGACGCAGCGTTGTCCCGTCCCCCCGCAGCGGGCCTGCCGGAACTCCAATCGTGGTTCGCCCGCGAACTCGGCGCCTCGACACCCGCCGGGACCACACCGCCGAACCCGAGCGACGTCGTCGTGCTGCCGGGAAGCCAGAGCGGGCTCAGCTCCATCTTCAGCGCGCTCGCGGGCCGCGGACAGCCGCTGCTGATGGAATCACCCACCTACTGGGGAGCCATCCTCGCAGCGGCCCAGGCCGGAGTCCGCGTTGTCCCGGTACCGAGCGGTCCGGACGGCCCGGACCCGGCGGAACTGGCCCGTGCATTTGACGAAACCGGCGCGCGCCTCTTCTACGCGCAACCCAACTACGCGAACCCGACGGGTGCTCAGTGGGCGCCAGGGCGCGGGGAAGAGGTCCTGGAGGTAGTGCGGGGCAAGGGTGCATTCCTGGTGGAGGATGACTGGGCCCACGACTTCGGCATCACCACCAGTCCCGTGCCCGTCGCCTCGCGCGACGACTCGGGCCATGTGGTGTACCTCCGGTCCCTGACCAAGAGTGTGTCGCCGGCCATCCGAATTGCCGCGGTCATTGCGCGAGGCCCGGCACGTGAACGCATCCTCGCGGACCGGGCAGCCGAGTCGATGTATGTCAGCGGGCTGCTCCAGGCCGCAGCGCTTGACGTCGTGACGCAACCCGGGTGGCAGACGCACCTGCGCAGCCTCCGCCACCAGCTCCAGGCGCGCCGCGACCTCCTGGTGACCAGCATCCGCGAGCACGCCCCGCAGGCGCATATCGAGCAGGTTCCCAAGGGAGGCCTGAATCTCTGGGCGCGGCTGCCCGACGCGACGGACCTCGATCGGCTGACCCGTGACTGCGAAAGCCGGGGCGTCATCATCGCCGCCGGCCGGGAGTGGTTCCCTGCTGAACCGGCCGGCGCGTTTATCCGCCTCAACTACTCCGGGTCCAACCCGGGTGCCTTCCCGGAAGGGGCGCGGATTATCGGCGAGTCAATCGAACGGAACAGCTCCTAGATCAGGCGGGACGGCTGGTGGTGGCCGGCGCAGCAAAGGACGTGGCCCCTTCCGTGTGGAGGGAGCCACGTCCTGCGCTTTGGAATGCAGTTCCGGCGCTGCCGGGGCCGTCGCTTAGGTCGCGTCCTCCGTGAGGACGAGGTCGCGGCCCACGGTTTCCGGAGTGAAGAACGTGGTGGCGAACGAGATTAGTGCCAGCACCAGCGAATAGATGGCGAGCACCAGCCACGAGTGATCCGTTGCGGCAAGGAGCGATGCGCCCACGAGGGGCACAAGACCGCCGGCCATGACGGCGGAGAGTTCGCGGCTCATGGCCACTCCGGTGAAGCGGTACTGGGACCCGAACAGTTCAGGCAGGAGCGGGCACTGGGGGCCAAGCATGGACTGGACGCCAATGGCGATGCCCACCACCATGACCACCCAGACGAGGGTCACGTTGCCGAGCGTCACGAGGTAGAACGCCGGAAGGGCGATGACGGCTTGGAACAGGGCGCCGTAGCGGTATACCGGGACACGACCGTAACGGTCCGAGAGAGCGCCGAACGTGACTACCATGACGGCAGCAAAGCCGGCCGCAATGAGCAGGCCTACGGGCCCGATGAACTTGTCGCCCGGGAACACGCCGTCTTTGGCCGCCAGGAACGCGATCAGTAGTGCGGAGTAGATCGAGGAGTTGCCGTTCTCGCCCATGCGCAGTCCGATGCCGATCAGGACGTTCTTCTTGGAGTGCTTCCACAACTGGCCGATGGGGTTCTTGACCACGTTCTTGTGCTTTTCGAGCTCCTGGAAAACCGGCGTTTCCTTGAGCCGCAGCCGAATGAAGATCGCCACCGCAATAAGGATGATGCTGGCCAGGAACGGCACACGCCACAACCAGCCCTCAAGGACGGCTTTGTCTGCCATGGCGATCAGTGCAAACGTGCCCGCACCGAGGAGGGTGCCCAGCTGGATGCCGACGAACGGCAGGGAAGCAAAGAATCCACGACGACGGCGCGGCGCTACTTCGGAAATCAAAGTTGTTGCACCGGCCTGTTCAGCACCGGCCCCGAGACCCTGGAGGATGCGCAGGGTTACGAGGAGGACCGCACCCAGCATGCCCGCCTGTTCGAACGTGGGCAGCAGACCGATGGCGAAGCTTGCGGTTCCCATCAGGCCGATCGTAAGAATCAGCACCATTTTGCGGCCGAACCTGTCACCGATAACGCCAAAGATGACGCCACCGAAGGGACGGGCGGCAAACCCGACGCCGTATGTGGCGAACGACGCGATCAGGGCGCCGTCCTCGCCGAGGGGCTTGAAGAAAAGCGGTCCAAAAATCAAGGCTGAAGCCAGGCCATAAATGTAGAAGTCGTAATACTCCAGAGCGGAGCCCACGGAGCTGGCAAGAGTTGCCCTCCGCAGTTGTTCCGGTTCGACGACGGCGCCGTCCGCATCGGCAATCGGTGATTCAGTACGAGTTGTCACTAGCACTCCCTTAAGAACACTCCAGACCCCCGTTGGTCTGGTGGGATAGTGGCGTCACCGGTGGTGTCGATCACTATATTGAACAGAGTACAGCACCCTGAACGGATAGCCAATGATGAAATCCGATTTATTTTTTTCGGGCCGCGCATGGCCGCCTACGCAGGTCCGGCTTAGCCCATCGGGTTGCCCAGGGACCGGGCCAACTCCTTGAGTTCCTTCACCATCATGGCGCCCTGCTCCTGGGAGTAGGTGGCCTTCAGTGCGGTGACCGAAAGGCCGAGGCTTGGCCCGTGGGCTCCCCTGGTCGGGACTGAGACTGCCAGGCACACGACACCGGTGGTGGATTCCTCATCCTCGAAGGCATATCCCTGCTCGCGGATAACCGGCAACTGCTTCTTGAATTCGGCTCCCGTCCGCAGCGACTTGGGCGTGAGCACGGGAAGTTCGGCGTCATCAGGGAACAGCTCGTCAATGTCGTGGTCGTGCAGCCGCGCGATGAGCGCCTTGCCCACGGCACAGAGCGACACCGGCATCTTGTCGCCGATATTCGAGGTCAGCCGGACCGCGGGGTGACCTTCATAACGGGCCAGGTAGATGACGTTGGTTCCATCAAGCATCGCGATGCGGACTGTTTCCCCGGACAGGGTGGGAGCCTGCTCGCAGAAGCGGTAGAACTCCTGGACCTCGTCAAGCCGGCTGAGGTAGGCGGCACCAAGTTCCACAAGCTTGCGCCCGAGCGTAAAATCGGCTCCCTGGCGGTTGATGAGGCGCGCCTCTTCGAGGGCGAGCAAAAGGTTCGAGGTGGACGACTTGGGGATGCCGAGTTCGCGCGACAGGTCACTCAGCGTGAGCCTGCCCGTTGCGGAGGCAGCCAGGGCCTCCAGCACGGCGGCGGCGCGCGTCACAGCCGGAGCGGGGGACGCGCTCCCCAGTCCGTCGGAGGTGCGGGAAGCCCGGGAATCGGCCATGATTCTCCTTCAGTTAAAGCGCGTCCGTGATGCGCCGTTCATTCAAACCTGTTCATTCAGCTGAACAGTAACCATCATAATGTCTGGGGCATGGATTTGTTCCCCCTGCTCCCGCTTGCCGGGACGGGGGAAGCCGGCCGCCCTGACAACGGACTCCGGCAGCGCGGGACCTTTGGCTCTGGAGGGAACTGACGCCACGCCTCAAACTGTTTCACATTTCCAAAAATTCACTGTATATTCAATTCAAGCCTTCCACCGCGGCATCCCCCAATAGCCGCGGTGGAAGGCTTTTCCAATTCCCGGCAGCATCGCAAGGCCGGAAATCATGCGGCGTCGGCGATAGCCTCCCTCAGCCGCCAGCCTCCGCCGAGTCCGTCGCGGATCAGTTCCATGGTGGTCAGAGCCGAATTCTCGTTCCTGCCCAGCCTTGCCTGGACGCGCCACACCTCGATGTCCACCCTGCCCAGGCCCTTGGGCATCCTGCGCTCGGCCTCCCACCAGCTCACACGCTCAAACCACCGGACAGGTTCCGCGCCGATGGTCCATTCCCGGCCGCCGCGGAGTATCGAGAGCGGCCGGCCGTCCGGGGCCATCCTCATCATGATGTGTTCCATGCCGCCACACTATGGACGGGGTCCGACAATCACTCTGTGGCAGCAAACACAAAGAACCCCGCCATCGCGGCCTGGTCAGGCTGCAAAAACGGGGTTCTGCTGGTGGGTCCTACCGGGATCGAACCGATGACATCCACGGTGTAAACGTGGCGCTCTACCAGCTGAGCTAAAGACCCAAACGGTGATTTCCGCGCCTCAGCGCTTCAACCAACGAACAGCAACTGTACCGGATGTAACGTGCAGAAAGCCAATCGGCAACCACCCGAGCGGGCCGGTGAGGTGCACGTCACAGATCCGGCAGCTCGGCGGCGAGCCAGGTGAGGGATTCGCTAACGCCGGCCTCCAGTTTGATGGTCGCAAGGTCGTCTCCGCGCGTAGCTCCCCTATTGATGATGACCACCGGCTTCTCCTGCTTGGCGGCATGCCGGACGAAGCGAAGCCCGCTCATGACCGTCAGTGAGGATCCTGCAACAACCAGGGCGCCGGCCTCGTCGACCATGGCGTAGGAGCGTTCAACCCGGTCCTTTGGTACGTTTTCGCCGAAATACACAAAGTCGGGCTTGAGGGTTCCGCCGCAGGCCGGACAGTGCGCCACAACGAAACTGCGGATGAGGGCCGAATCCTCCACCGTGGCGTCGGCGTCCGGCGCCATCTCAACCACGCCGTCCGCAAGGGCCTGCTCCAGGAATCCGGGGTTGAGCTCCTCCAGCACTCCGGCCAGCAGCGTCCTGCTGTAGCGGCGGGCGCAGGACAGGCAGGCCACCCGGTCGAAGCGGCCGTGGAGGTCCACCACGTTCACGCTCCCGGCGTCCTCGTGGAGCCGGTCCACATTCTGGGTGATCAGGCCGGTCAACAGGCCGCGCTGCTCAAGCCGGGCTGCTGCCGCGTGGCCGTCATTCGGGTCGGCGCGCCGCAGGTGGGACCAGCCGATATGGTTCCGCGCCCAGTACCGTTGGCGGTTGCCGGCGTGCCCGATGAACTCCTGATAGGTCATGGGCGCCCTCGGGGCAGCATCCGGACCCCGGTAGTCCGGTATGCCGGAGTCGGTGCTGAGGCCGGCTCCGGTGAGGAGTGCGAAGCGTGTTCCAGCTATCGCGTCCCTGATGCCCCGGAGGACGCCGAGCTCGTCAGGGGCAGGGGCGGCGGCACCCACCGGCGGCAGACTGGCGAAGCCAGTCATGCCGAGCCCGGGGTGCCGCTGCCTCATGGGGTCAGTTCCCGCCAAGCTCCGACAGGGCTGCACGGTAGGCGGCCAGGTCACGGGCCTGGCCGCGAGGATTCACCACGACGTACCGAATGATGCCGTCCGCATCGATGATGAAAGTACCCCGTTGGGCCATGCCGCTGTTGGGGTCGAAGACGCCGTATTGGGCGGCAACTGCCCCGTGGGGCCAGAAGTCGGCCAGCAGGTCGAATCCGTACCCTTCCTTTTCCGCGTAGGCCCGCACAGTGAACTTACTGTCCACGGAAAGGGCCAGGACGGTGGCATTCGCGTCCTCAAACAGCGAAAGGTTGTCCCGGATTTCACAGAGCTCGCCCGTGCAGATTCCCGAAAAGGCGAACGGATAGAACACGACGACGACGTTGCGTCCCCGCAATTCCGACAGCCGGACGGGTTCGCCGTACTGGTTGACCAGTTCAAAGTCGGGCGCTAAGTCTCCGACCTCGGGAACAGCGGGGGCCTCACCGGCACCGTAAACCGTTTGCAGTTGCTGGAGCGTCACTTGTTCTTCCTGGTGACCAGGCGCGTTGCGCTCCAGTCCTTGGAAACGCCAGGTGAAGTGGTGAGGTGGAGCCCTGCCGTGGGTGCGGCTTCCTGGATCTCCGCCGGCGACACGTAGCCGTGCCTGCCCGACTTGGGAGTGAGTACCCAGACCACACCGTTCTCACTCAGAGTGGTGAGGGAATCCATGAGGGTGTCAACCAGGTCTCCGTCGCCGTCCCGCCACCAAAAAATGACGGCGTCAACAACGTCATGGTCGTCTTCATCAAGGAGTTCAGAACCGGTCAGGTCCTCAATATCGTCACGTAAGTCGAAGTCGACGTCGTCGTCGTAACCGAACTCCTGAATCAGATCCCCGTTTTTGAAACCCAATTTTTCCGCCACATTTACCGAAGTGGCGGCGTCGGCCTCGCTCACGTGTTCCTCCAATGCTTAGTCATCTGCATAAATCTAGTGATTTCCATTACTACAAGCCAACACCCTTTGTGTCTGCTCTTCAAGCTGTTGCCCCTGCGATCCCACTTATTCTGCGTCACATCAGGTCTTGGCGACGGACCGGCCTTGCGGCTTCCCGTCACACAACCAGTATGACGTCAAATACGACAGGCACGTCAGGCAGCGGCTACGCATCGGATAGCTCTCACGGCTAGAGTGGCTGATGACGACTATGCCGGCGGGGCGATCGCCCTGGTTTTAAGAGGCCATAGACGTGATAGGACCCTGCCCGGCGCACATGACCGGGCTGATGTAACCGATACGTCGCACACGTCGCGTTCACGCCAGGCAGTTACCCTGCCGGACCTGAGGGCGCCGATGCATGCGCGCAAAGAGAGGTTGGACGTGGCTGCAGGAGAAGATACCTCCCATATCCTCAGCGGGTTGACTAACCAGCTGCCTGATCGTGATCCGGAAGAGACCGCCGAATGGATTGAGTCCCTGGATACGCTGATCAGGGAACAGGGCACCGAGCGTGCCCAGTACATCATGCGCAGTCTCCTGCAGCGTGCCGGCGCCCAGAGCGTCGGGGTTCCGATGGTCACCACCACGGACTATGTGAACACCATTCCCGCGGACCAGGAAGCACCGTTCCCGGGCAACGAGGAATACGAGCGCCGCTACCGGGCGTACATGCGCTGGAACGCCGCGGTCATGGTGCACCGGTCCCAGCGCCCGAACATCGGGGTCGGCGGGCACATCTCCACCTATGCCGGGGCCGCGACCCTGTACGAGGTCGGGTTCAACCACTTCTTCCGCGGCAAGGACCACCCCGGCGGCGGGGACCAGGTCTTCTTCCAGGGCCACGCTTCCCCGGGCATGTACGCCAGGGCGTTCATGGAAGGACGCCTGACCGAGGAGGACCTGGACGGGTTCCGGCAGGAAAAGTCCAAGGCCGGCCACGCCCTGTCCTCCTACCCGCACCCGCGGCTGATGCCCGGGTTCTGGGAATTCCCCACCGTGTCCATGGGCATCGGGCCGATGAACGCGATCTACCAGGCCCAGTCCAACCGGTACCTGCACAACCGCGGCCTGAAAGACACCTCCGACCAGCAGGTCTGGGCGTTCCTGGGCGACGGGGAAATGGACGAGCCCGAGTCCCGCGGCCTGCTCCAGCTCGCCGCGAACGAGAACCTGGACAACCTGAACTTCGTGATCAACTGCAACCTCCAGCGCCTGGACGGGCCGGTGCGCGGCAACGGGAAGATCATGCAGGAACTCGAAGCGTTCTTCCGCGGCGCGGGCTGGAACGTCATCAAGGTCGTCTGGGGCCGGGAATGGGATGACCTCCTGGCCAAGGACAACGACGGGTCCCTGGTGAAGATCATGAACGAGACCCCGGACGGGGACTACCAGACCTACAAGGCAGAATCCGGCGGGTTCGTCCGCGAACACTTCTTCGGGAAGACCCCGCAGACCAAGGACATGGTCGCGGACCTGAGCGATGACCAGATCTGGAACCTCAAGCGCGGCGGCCACGACTACCGCAAGGTCTACGCCGCGTACAAGGCAGCCACCGAATTCAAGGGCAAACCCACCGTCATCCTGGCCAAAACGGTCAAGGGCTACGGCCTCGGCCCGCACTTCGAAGGCCGCAACGCCACACACCAGATGAAGAAACTCACCCTCGACGACCTCAAGTCGTTCCGGGACCACCTGCGCATCCCGATCACGGATGAGCAGCTCGAGGGCGATCCCTACCAGCCGCCGTACTTCCACCCCGGCAACGATGCGCCGGAAATCGCGTACATGATGGAGCGCCGGGCCGCCCTGGGCGGTTCCGTTCCGGAGCGCCGCAGCAAGCATGCCGCCATCACGCTTCCCGACGCGAAGTCCTATGAGGTGGCCAAGCGCGGTTCGGGCAAGCAGCAGGCTGCCACGACCATGGCGTTCGTCCGCCTGCTCAAGGACCTCATGCGGGACAAGGAGTTCGGCAAGCACATCGCGCCGATCATCCCCGATGAGGCGCGTACGTTCGGCATGGATGCGTTCTTCCCGACGGCGAAGATCTACAACCCCAAGGGCCAGAACTACCTCTCCGTGGACCGGGACCTGGTCCTGGCCTACAAGGAATCCGCCCAGGGCCAGCTGATCCACCCCGGCATCAACGAAGCCGGCGCCGTCGCAGCCTTCACCGCCGCCGGCACCGCCTACGCCACCCACGGCGTCCCGCTGATCCCGGTCTACGTGTTCTACTCCATGTTCGGCTTCCAGCGCACCGGCGACGCCTTCTGGGCCGCCGCGGACCAAATGACCCGCGGCTTCATCATCGGCGCCACTGCAGGCCGGACCACCCTCACCGGCGAAGGACTCCAGCACGCCGACGGCCACTCCCCCATCCTCGCCGCCACCAACCCGGCCGTCGTCACCTACGACCCCGCCTACGGCTACGAAATGGGCCACATCATCCGCGACGGCATCGAGCGGATGTACGGACCGGACTCCACTGACCGGAACCTGATGTACTACATCACCGTCTACAACGAACCCATCACCCAGCCGGCAGAGCCGGACGAGCTGGACGTTGAAGGCGTGATCAAGGGCATCTATCTGCTCGCACCGGCCAAGATTGACGGCCCCCGCACGCAGATCCTGGCCTCGGGCGTTTCGGTGCCCTGGGCGCTCGAAGCCCAGCGGATCCTGGCCGAGGACTGGGGCGTCTCCGCAGACGTCTGGTCCGTCACGTCATGGAACGAACTCCGCCGCGACGCCATGGCCGCCGAGGAAGAGGCCTTCCTCAACCCGGGCCAGCCGGCGCGCGTGCCGTTCGTCACCGCGCAGCTCGAAGGTGCCACCGGCCCTATCGTGGCTGTCACGGACTACATGAAGGCCGTCCCGGACCAGATCCGCCAGTTCCTCCCGAACGAGTTCGCCTCGCTCGGCGCGGACGGCTTCGGCTTCTCCGACACCCGCGCCGCAGCACGCCGCTTCTTCAAGAACGACATCCACTCCATCGTGGTCCGTTCACTGGAGATGCTCGCGCGCCGCAGCGAGGTGGACGCCCAGGCTCCTGCCCAGGCCATTGAGAAGTATCGCCTGCATAACGTGAATGCGGGTTCCACCGGAAACGCCGGAGGCGAATCCTGACGTTCCACCCCTAGCCAGGGAGATTGACGGCGGCGGTCCCCACCAAAGGCGGGGGCCGCCGTCGTCGTTCCCGCCCTGAGTTGGCCTGACCGGGCGGGCCTGTGACGCAGCGCAAATCGAGTTGTAGCCTTTGCACAAATGGAGCTTGGCCTGCGCGCACCGTATGCTCGATGCATGGCAGAGCCAACCCCAACCCCCGCAAAGCGCAAGCCGGCCTCGCGCGCCCTGACGCCGGAAAAAGCCCAGACGTTGAAGAAACTCCGGGCGAGCGTGGGACAGCTGTCCACCACCACGATGCGCCAGCTGGAGAAATCGCTGCCCTGGTACAGCCGGCTCAGTTCCGACGAGCGGTCCGCCCTCGGGATGGTCGCCCAGAACGGTATTGCCGCCTTCGTGACCTGGTACGAGCGGCCAAGCTCGCCGTCATGGATCCTCACCGACGTCTTCGGGACCGCGCCCACCGAACTGACCCGCTCCATCAGCCTGCAGAAGGCCCTCCAGCTCATCAGGATCGTGGTGGAGGTGGTGGAGGACCAGGTGCCCGTGATCGCCCCGGAGGCGGATCAGCCGGCACTGCGTGAAGCCGTACTCCGCTATTCACGTGAGGTCGCCTTTGCCGCCGCCGATGTCTACGCCCGGGCCGCAGAGTCCAGGGGCTCCTGGGACACCCGTCTGGAAGCCCTGATCGTCGACGCGATCCTGCGCGGCGAGAACACCGATGCCTTGCGGTCCCGCATTGCCGCCCTCGGCTGGAAAGCCCAGGAGCGTTTTACCGTGATGGTGGGCAATTCGCCGTCGGAACCCAGCGCCAGTTACGTCAGCGAGCTGCGCCGGACTGCCGGCCGGTTCGCCGAAGACGCGCTGGTGGGGATCCAGGGCGACCGCCTCATCCTCATCCTGGGAGGCGTCCAGGACCGGGAGAGCGCCTACCTTAAACTCAGCGAACTTTTTGCCCCGGGTCCTGTCGTCTACGGACCCGAAGCGGGTTCCCTGCTGGAAGCGAGCAGTTCGGCCCAGTCGGCTTTCGCGGGGCTCACGGCTGCACGCGCCTGGCCCTCGGCCCCGCGCCCGGTTGCTGCCGACGACCTGCTGCCGGAGCGTGTCATTTCCGGGGACGATGCCGCACGCAGGTCGCTCATCAAGAACATCTACCGGCCATTGATCGCTGCGTCCAACGGCCTGGTGGAGACCCTTGGTACCTACCTCGAACTCGGGCACTCGCTGGAAGCAACGGCCCGTGAACTCTTTGTGCACGCCAATACCGTCCGCTACCGGCTCAAGCGCGTCTGTGACGTCACAGGCTGGGATCCGCTCCTTCCGCGGGAGGCGTTTGTGCTTCAGGCAGCCCTCGTGGTGGGGCGGCTTTCCGTGCCGCCCAAGGCACCCGCCGAACGCCAGCCGTCCCGGAACGGCAACTGAACCGTTGTAGACTTCCTACAAACTGACCCAGTGAGCTTGGTGCATGAATACACCGAGAATCACGCGGTAATTTGGAAAGCTGGATACGTGCTTGCAATCGTCTGCCCTGGACAGGGCTCCCAGACCCCTGGTTTTCTGGCCCCTTGGCTGGAACTGCCTCCCGTCGCAGGCCATTTGGCCTCCCTCAGTGAAATAGCAGGCATCGACCTCACCGCACACGGCACCACGTCGGATGAGGACACCATCAAGGACACGGCAGTGGCCCAGCCGCTGATCGTTGCGGCCGGACTGGTGGCCGCCAAGTCGCTGTTTGACGTCGAACTCAACACCCTGCCCGTCATCCTCGCCGGACATTCCGTCGGTGAGATCACGGCGTCGGCGCTTGCAGGTGTCCTCACCGAGACCGAGGCAATGACCTTCGTGCGGGAACGTGCCAACAGCATGGCTGCCGCAGCAGCCGTCACCCCCACGGGCATGAGCGCCGTGGTTGGCGGCGACCCTGCCGAGGTCCTGGCGGCCATTGAGGCCTCCGGCGCCACGCCTGCCAACGTCAACGGCGCCGGCCAGACCGTCGCCGCGGGCACGTTCGAGCAGCTCAAGGCGCTGGCGGAGAACCCCCCGGCCAAGGCCCGCGTGATCCCGCTGAAGGTGGCCGGCGCCTTCCACACCTCGCACATGTCACCGGCGGTCGCTGCCCTGGAAGCCCTGAAGCCGTCGCTCAAGCCCCGGAACCCGCAGGTGCCGTTGCTGTCCAACTTTGACGGCAAGGAAGTGACCGACGGCGACGCAGCAGTCGGCAGCCTCATCGCCCAGGTCTCCCGACCGGTCCGCTGGGACCTCTGCATGGAAACGCTGGTGCAGCGCGGCGTCACCGGAGTCATTGAACTTGCACCGGCCGGAACCCTGGCCGGACTCGCCAAGCGGGGCATGCCCGGAGTGAAGACGGTCGCCGTCAAGACCCCGGACGATCTCACCGCTGCCCTTGCACTATTCGCAGAACTGGAGGGACAGGCATGAGCGCTCCCGTACTCAAGCAGGCACCGCTGCGGGAACACACCCGCATCCTCGGACTGGGCGCCTACCGGCCCAACGTCATCGTCACCAACGAGGATGTGTGCCAGTGGATCGATTCCTCGGATGAATGGATCCGGCAGCGTACCGGGATCGTGACCCGCCACCGCGCACCCGCAGACGTCAGTGTCATTGACATGGCGGAAGGCGCAGCCCGCGAAGCCCTGGCGAAGGCCGGCATCGAAGCCAGCCAGCTGGGCGCCGTCATCGTCTCCACTGTTACGCACCCGTATGCGACGCCCTCTGCTGCCGCAAGCCTGGCAGACCGCCTCGGCGCAACGCCTGCTCCGGCCTTCGACATATCGGCTGCGTGTGCCGGCTATTGCTACGGCATTGCCCAGGGCGACGCCCTGGTCCGCTCCGGAGCGGCTGAGTACGTGCTGGTGGTGGGAGCCGAGAAGCTCTCCGACGTCATCGACAACACCGAGCGCACCATCTCCTTCCTGCTTGGTGACGGCGCCGGCGCCGTGGTGATCGGCCCCTCCGACACACCCGGCATCGGTCCGTCGGTCTGGGGTTCGGACGGCAGCAAGTGGGATGCCATCGGCATGACACATTCGCTGCTTGATGTGCGTGAACTCGCCTTGGCTGCGAACAAGTCCGGAGCGCTGAGCGCCGAGGAGGCCGAGGTAACGGACGCTGCGATCTGGCCCACCCTGCGCCAGGACGGCCAGACCGTGTTCCGCTGGGCGGTTTGGGAAATGGCCAAGGTGGCCCAGCAGGCTCTCGACGCCGCCGGCATCACAGCGGAAGACCTAGTGGCTTTCGTTCCCCACCAGGCCAACATGCGCATCATCGACGAAATGGTCAAGAAGCTCAAGCTTCCCGAGAGCGTCAAGGTGGCCCGGGACATCGCTGAAGCCGGAAACACCTCGGCAGCTTCCATTCCGCTGGCCACCCACCGGCTCCTGCAGGAAAATCCCGAACTCAGCGGCGGACTCGCACTGCAGATCGGATTCGGCGCAGGTCTGGTGTTCGGCGCCCAGGTCATCGTGCTCCCGTAGCCGAACCTTTTACCCACAACTGAATACGTTCTGAACAGTACGGATTCGCGAACCAAGCCGTAATCGCGGCTTGAATCATTTCCGGCAGTACATGCCGGCAACAACAAGAAAAGGAGCCATCAATGGCTAGCAACGAAGAGATCCTGGCCGGCCTGGCTGAAATCGTCAACGAAGAGACCGGCCTCGCCACCGAAGCAGTCGAGCTGGACAAGTCCTTCACCGAGGACCTGGACATCGACTCCATCTCCATGATGACCATCGTGGTCAACGCCGAAGAGAAGTTCGGCGTGCGCATCCCGGACGAAGAGGTCAAGAACCTCAAGACCGTCGGTGACGCTGTCAGCTTCATCGCAAACGCACAGGCCTAGTCCTGGCTCCTGCCGGCAACGGCCTGCACTGGTATCCGGTCCGGAGCGCTGATGAAGCGCCCCGGACCGGGCACCGCTGAACGACCTCAAGTTTTCCCCACGCATCCCCGGCCAGGCATCTCCCCGGATACGGCATGCGCACCGATAGAGAGTGATCCCATGGCACGCAAAGTAGTCATTACCGGTCTGGGTGCCACCACGCCCATTGGCGGCGATGTCCCCACAATGTGGAATAACGCGCTGAAGGGCGTCTCCGGCGCACGCACGCTTGAGGATGACTGGGTGGCAAAGTATGAACTGCCCGTTCACTTCGCTGCCCGCGCCTCCACCCCCGCACTGGATGTCCTGAGCCGTGTGGAAGCAAAGCGGATGGACCCCTCCACGCAGTTCGGCGTCGTCGCCGCACGCGAAGCGTGGGCCGACTCCGGCATCACTGAAGTCGACCATGACCGCCTGGCAGTGGCCTTTGCTACGGGCATCGGCGGCGTATGGACCCTGCTGGACGCCTGGGATACCCTGCGCGAAAAGGGTCCGCGACGCGTTCTGCCCATGACCGTGCCCATGCTCATGCCCAACGGAGTGGCTGCAGCGGTAAGCCTTGACCTTGGTGCCCGCGCAGGCGCCCACACCCCGGTGTCCGCCTGCGCTTCCGGCACTGAGGCCCTGCACCTCGGACTGGACCTCATCCGCTCAGGCAAGGCCGACGTCGTGGTCTGCGGCGGCGCCGAAGCGGCGATCCACCCGATGCCCATTGCCGCGTTCGCCTCGATGCAGGCGCTCTCCCGACGCAACGATGATCCTGAGCACGCGTCCCGCCCCTATGATACGGGCCGCGACGGCTTCGTCATGGGCGAAGGCGCGGGAGCTTTGGTCATCGAGGCTGAGGAACACGCGCTTGCCCGTGGAGCCCGGATCTACGGTGAGCTCGCCGGAACGTCTGTGACAGCAGACGCGTACCACATCACCGCGCCGGACCCCCAGGGCCTGGGCGCCACCCGTGCCCTGAAGGCGGCCATGTTCGACGGCCGTATCCAGCCGGAGGAAGTCGTGCACGTCAACGCGCACGCGACGTCCACGCCCGTAGGTGACAAGCCCGAGTACACCGCCCTTCGCGCCGCCCTGGGATCTCACGTGGACAACGTTGCGGTCTCCGCGACGAAATCCCAGATGGGTCACTTGCTGGGGGCTTCGGGCGCCGTAGAGGCCGTGCTGACCGTTCTGGCTGTGTACGAGCGCAAGGCTCCTGTAACCATCAACCTGGAAAACCAGGATCCGGAGATTCCGCTGGACGTCGTCACGAAGACGGCCCGCGAGCTGCCCTCGGGCAGCATCGTGGCGCTGAGCAACTCGTTCGGCTTCGGCGGCCACAATGCCGTCATCGCAGTCCGCAGCGTCTAGCGTCCCCGGTTGCACAGCAAGAGGCCCCTGCCGTCCGGCAGGGGCCTCTTGCGTTATGGAGGGTATTGCTGAGCGGCCAGGTTGTGTCCGCCCGCGCTGTGCCGGCCGCGCGGAGGCCCGGTCAGCCCACCTGGTGCAGCCAGCGAACGGGAGCGCCCTCGGCGGCGTGCCGGAAAGGCTCCAGCTCTTCGTCCCAGGCCTCACCGAGGGCAAGGGACAGCTCATGGTATACGGCGGACGGGTCGCCGGCGCCGGACTCGTAGGCGTAGCGGATGCGGTCCTCGGAAACCATGATGTTTCCGTGCACGTCCGTGACGGCATGAAAGATTCCGAGTTCCGGCGTGTGTGACCATCGGCCGCCGTCCACGCCCTGGCTCGGCTCCTCGGTGACCTCATAGCGCAGGTGCGCCCAGCCACGGAGGGCAGACGCCAACAGCGCACCGGTCCCCGGGCTGCCGGTCCAGGACAGCTCCGAACGGAACATTCCGGGCGCAGCAGGCTGAGCAGTCCACTCAAGGTCCGTACGCTTGTCCACGACCGACCCGATGGCCCACTCAACGTGGGGGCACAGGGCGGTCGGGGCCGAGTGAACGAACAAGACACCGCGGGTCATTGCAACAGACATTCCATCCTCCATAGCTGTAGGTACGTCTTCCCCAACGACCTCTGCCTGGATGTGTGTCTGCCGCGCCGGGTCCGCATGCTGCCGGTGGTCCCTGCAAGACTATGAAATTAGTGCCCGGCGAAACTTGAAGCTGCTTGAGGGCGAGCTTCAAGCCTGACTTGAAAGTTGCCGGGCGTGATTCTTATTGTGCCGTACCCCGCCTAATTACGCCAGTGCAATTCGGCGCGCCGGAGGTCATCAAGAAATCCTGCTCTCCGGTTGACAGGGCCTTGACCGCGGGCCGGCGGGGCCTCGTCCCCGGCCGGAGGGGCCTAGTCGGCGAAGGGCGGGACCGAACGGCAGCCGTTGGATGCGTTTCAGGCTCGGGGGTGCGCCTGCTGGTAGCTTTGCCGCAGCCGCTCGACCGAGACGTGGGTGTAGATCTGCGTGGTTGCCAGGCTGCTGTGACCGAGGATTTCCTGCACTGCCCTAAGGTCGGCTCCGCCGTCCAGCAGATGGGTGGCGGCGGAGTGCCGGAGAGCGTGGGGTCCGGTGGCAGCGGTGTCCCCCAGTGCGTCCAGTACGTCTTTAACCACCGTGCGAACCTGCCGCTGGTCCACCCGCCGGCCCCTTGCGCCGAGGAAGAGCGCCGGACCGCTCCCGTCCACAGCCAACACCGGGCGTCCGCGGCGCAGCCAGTCATCCACGGCGACCGCCGCCGGCAGCCCGTACGGAACTGTCCGCTCTTTGTTGCCCTTGCCGACCACCCTGAGCGTCCGCCGGTCGGGATCAAGATCGTCCACGTCCATCCCTGCCAGTTCTCCGACACGGACGCCGGTGGCGTAGAGCAACTCCACCATTGCACGGTCCCGGAGGGCGAGCGGTCCGCCGTCTTCAGCTGCCGCCTTCAGATGGTCGACGACGCGCAGTACCTGTTGCTGGTGCAGGACACCCGGCAGGGACCTTTCCCGTTTTGGCGCCTTGAGTCGCAGCGCCGGGTCGGACCCCAGGAGCTCTTCCCGTACCGCCCAGGAGGTGAAGGACCGGGCCGTAGCAGCACGCCGGGCCAGTGTGGACCGGGACATGCGCGCCTCGCTCTGCGCGCCGAGCCAGCGTCGCAACGTGGCCAGTTCGATCCCGTCGAGGTCAGTGGCGCCGTCTGCTGCCGCCACCGTTAGCAGGCTGTGGACGTCGGACAGGTACGCGCGCACGGTGTGGGGCGACCTGGCACGTTCACCTTCAAGGTAGCGGCCGAAGCCGCGGGCGGCGTCAGCGAGGGCCGGCGGGAGGTCAGGAGTGTCCACGGTCCAACTTTCCCATTATTTGACTGCCAATCAAGGAACCACGCAGCCAGGGCAGCCAGTTGGAGGAAGTCGCAGGCCTGACGGCAGCGAGTGCCGCGGCCAACGGGCGGGCAGGAGGGCAATTGTCAGCCGGCTTTCCGGGACCGTTTCCAGCCGCCGCGTTCGGATTCGGCAAGCCCCAGCAACCCCAGCCTGCCCAGGCCGGCCCTGACCGCGTCAGTACTCAGTCCCGCGACCGACGTCAGCTTTTCGACGGAGCTGGTGGATCGGAGCGGCAGTGCGTCGAGGAGGATGAGGTCCTCCAGGGTAAGGCCGTCATGATCGGCACTCTGTGCCGGGGCCTCGTCTGCCAACGATTCGCCGCTGGAAGAGGCAAGTTCCGCGATTTCGCCGGCGTCCGTGACGCAGACGGCTCCCCCTTCCCGAATCAGCCGGTGGCACCCGGCGGAATTTGCGGAATGCACGGACCCGGGAACGGCACCGACGGCCCTGCCCAGGCTCTCCGCGTGGTGGGCCGTGTTCAGTGCACCGGAGCGCCACCGGGCCTCCACCACAACGGTGACTGAGGACAGCGCGGCGATAAGGCGGTTCCGTTGCAGGAACCGGTACCTGGTGGGGGCGGAGCCCGGCGGTACTTCAGCCAGGACTGCACCCTGGTTCGCGACGGTCCTGAGCAGTTCTTCGTTGCCGGACGGGTAGAAGCGGTCCACTCCCCCGGCCATGACGGCTATTGTGGGCATCGCGTCGCCGGCACCGGCCAGCGCGGCCCGGTGGGCGTGCGCATCGATCCCGTAAGCCCCGCCCGACACGATGGTAAAGCCCCGCTGCGCCAACGAATAGGCCAAGTCACCCGTGACGGCCGCGCCATAGCTTGTGCTGTCGCGGGAACCGACCAAGGCAATGGACTTGGCCGCCGCAGGCAGTGGGTGTTCCGTTCCGCGCCACCATAGGCAGATGGGCTCATGAAGGTCCAGGTCGGCCAACTGCCCGGGCCATAGTGAATCGGACGGCATGATCATCCGGCCGCCCAGCCGGTGCATGGTGGCGAGATCCCGCTCCGGAGCGAGGTCCGGGATTCGCGGGGCCCAGCGCCTCAGCGAAGCGCTCATTCCGGGCCAGCTCGCTGTCCCGTTCTCCGCAAGCAAAGCCGTGACCTCCTGTTCAAGCTGCGGACCGGACACCAGTTGGCCTGTGGCGATTCGGAGCCCGTCCACTGCCCCGGCGGTCCTGACAAGTGCCAGGCCGACGGCGTCCTGCGGCTCCATTAGGCGCGACAGGGCGGCACGGGCTATGCGTTCATGATCAGTCATCGGATTTCCTTTCAGGCCGCGGCCGGGACAGCTTGCCGGAGTCCCAGCGCCTGTCCGATATCGTCGGGATCCGGGGTGCTACGGCATGCGAGGTCCGCCAGCGTCCAGGCAAGGCGCAGAACGCGGTCGTATCCGCGGGCAGTAAGGACACCGCGTTCGAGCGCGTGGTCCAGGATCCGTGTGGTGGGTGATGCGAGGCGCAGTGCCCCGCGAAGGACACGGCCGGGCACCTGGGAGTTGGTTTCCAACCCAAGGGGGCGGAGTCTCTCCAGCTGGCGCAAACGGGCGTCACGGACCCGTGCGGCAATTTCCTGAGTGCCTTCCTCAGCCCCGGTCCGCCCGAAATCGGCAAGCGAAACCCGCTCCACCTGCAGCTGGATGTCCACCCGGTCCAGGAGGGGCCCGGACATCCGGGCGAGGTACCGGCGCCGCATCATCGGGGTGCAGGTGCAATCGAGCCCCTTCCCCGAGGCTTTGCCGCAGGGGCAGGGGTTGGCGGCCAGCACGAGTTGGAATCTTGCAGGGTAGGCAGCTGTTCCGGCGGACCGGTGGATCACCAGTTCGCCACTCTCCAGGGGTTGCCTGAGCGCATCGAGGACCCGCCGTTCGTATTCCGGGGCCTCGTCCAGGAACAGCACGCCGCGGTGTGCCCTGGAGGCGGCGCCCGGCCGCGGCAGCCCTGATCCGCCTCCGATGATGGCTGCGGCGGTGGCGCTGTGGTGGGGATTCTCAAACGGCGGCCGACGGAGGAGCTGCACGGCGGCTGACGGCAGGGCACACAAGGAGTGGATGGCCGTCACCTCCATGGCCTCGGTGTCAGCCAGGTCAGGCAGCAGGCCCGGGAGCCGTTCGGCGAGCATTGTCTTTCCGGCGCCGGGCGGACCGGACAGGAGCAGATGGTGGGCACCGGCGGCCGCGACTTCGAGCGCCCTCCGGGCGTCCCCCTGGCCTGAGACGTCGCACATGTCGGGTGCCTCCAGCTCTCCGGCCGCAGCATCGCCGGAGGGTTCCTCGTCCTCGGGTTCGAAGTCGAGCGCAAGCTCCGCCGGATCAGCCCCGAAGTCACAGGCGAGTCGGGCCAGGGTCTTGTATCCGCGGACCCGGGCTCCCGCTACAAGTGCCGCCTCAGCCGCATTCGCCTGGGCCACCACTATGTCCGGGTAGCCTGCCTGCACGGCGGCCATCACGGCCGGGAGGATTCCGCGGACCGGCCTGAGCCTGCCGTCAAGGCCCAGTTCAGCGATGAAGACGGTCCGTTCAGTGGAGTGGATGTCATTTGCGGCCCGAAGGACCGCCATTGTGATGGCCAGGTCGAAACCCGAGCCCCGTTTTGGCAGGGAAGCGGGTATGAGGTTGGCGGTGATCTTGCGCCTGCTCAGCGGGATGCCGGAGTTTTGCGCCGCGGACCGGATCCGTTCCTTGGCTTCGTTCAGTGAAGCGTCCGGCAGGCCGAGAATGACGAAGGCCGGGAGCGTCTGGCCGATGTCAGCTTCAACCTCCACGATGTATCCATTGAGTCCCACGAGCGCCACGGAGTACGTCCTGCCCAGGGCCACCTACCCCACCCCCCTCAGATGCTCTACGCGCGGCTGGCCGGCTCCGTCGTCCAGGACGGCAACCACGTCGACGCGGCGGCAGGGCATGCGCAGTTCGTGGTCCCGGCACCATGCCGATGCAAGCCTGTGCAGGCGCGCCAGTTTGGCAACGCCGACGGCTTCAAAAGGATGCCCGTAGGCGAGGGATTTCCGCGTTTTCACCTCGGCGATGACGAGCGAGTCGCCGTCAAGGGCCACGATGTCGATTTCACCTTCGGAACAGCGCCAGTTGCGGTCCACGATCCGCATGCCCTGTGATTCCAGATATCCGGCGGCTAGTTCTTCTCCGCGCCGGCCAAGCAAGTCTTTGGCTCTCATTCTTACCTCCGCCACCAGCCTGCGGGAGGGCGTGGAGGCGGGCATAGCGGCGAAGGCCGCTATGTGGGAAAGCGCGCTAATCGGGGCATGTGGAGGAGATGTTGGATCCGGGAAGTACGGCTACGCGCGGGTTCCGCATCTCATGCAGTGGGCAGACTGGTGCGGCCGCTCATCGTAGAAGCCGGCATGGCTGCTCCAGATGTGCCCTAGGAACCAGCAGAGTATTTTCATGGTGAGATCTTCTCTGATTTCAGCCGGGTAGGCAGTGCCAGTATGAGCCCGCGGTGCTCGACTCAAGCACCGCCAGTATTTATCTGCAGGACGCGAGACCTCTCCGCATCGCGGTAAGCCGTCGGAACAGAACTACGAATCAATCCCATACAGTAGTCTCGCGCCAAGGATGGCAGGGATGCCAGACCTCGGGCAAAAAACGAGTAGTGCAATCCGCTGAACCGGTGGTCAGGGGCGAAGGGCAGGTGCCCGCACCGTCCGGCCGCGTCAGTTGCCGAGATCCACGTCCTTGGGAAGGGCCAGTTCCTCGTTGCGTGGCAGCTCTTCGACGTTGACGTCCTTGAAAGTGATCACCCGGACGCTTTTGACGAACCGGGCCGAGCGGTAGACGTCCCACACCCAGGCGTCCTGGAGGGTGAGGTCAAAATAGACTTCGCCGTCGGCGCTGCGCGCCTGAAGGTCCACGTGGTTGGCGAGGTAGAAACGCCGCTCGGTCTCGACTACGTAGCTGAACAGCCCGACGACGTCACGGTATTCGCGGTAGAGCTGAAGCTCCATGTCGGTTTCATAGTTCTCAAGATCCTCGGCACTCATGGTTCCATCTTGCACTATTCCGCGCTGCCCCGCGGCCAGGGCGGGGAGCCGGGGTTAGAGAATCTGCCAGCTGACCCGGTGGTAGGGCGACGGGCCCGCTGCTCTGAGCGCTTCCTTGTGTGACGCCGTTCCGTAGCCTTTGTTCTCATCCCAGCCGAAGGCAGGGTATTCCCCATGCAGCGAACGCATGATCCGGTCCCGTTCCACTTTGGCCAGGATGCTGGCAGCGGCCACGCTCAGGCACTGCATGTCCGCCTTGACGAGGGTGTGGACCGGCGCGTCGCAGCCCGGACCCGCGGGGGCGTCGTCGAACAGGGAGGCCTGCGTCTCCGGTGAGAGCCAGTTGTGGCTGCCGTCAAGCAACACCACGTCGGGGGTGACCCCGGCGGCCAGGATCTGCAGCCAGGCCCGCGTACCGGCAGTACGCAGGGCAGCGATGATACCCAATGCGTCGATCTCGCCGGCGGAGGCGTGCCCCACCGCCGAGGCGACGCTCCAGTTCCGCACCAGGGGTTCCAGCCGCTCTCGGTCGGATTCCTTCAGGAGCTTGCTGTCCCGGACGTCGTCCAGCAGCACCGGACGGCTCAGGTCCACGACGGTGATCCCGACGGTCACGGGACCCGCGATGGCGCCCCGGCCTACTTCGTCGATGCCCGCCAGCAGCCTGGCGCCGGAACTCAGGAACCGGTGCTCGTAGTCGAGGGTGGGTGCAACGGACATCTATTTTCCAGCCGGTGCAGGGACGTTCCGGAACACGTCGGGATAATTGCCCAGGCCGGTCAGCCGGTTGAGGGGCCAAGCGATAACGGCCGCCTTGCCCTCAATATCGGGCATGTCAATGAAGCCGCCGTTGCTGTCCTGGTGGGCGCGGGAATCGGCCGAGTGGTTCCTGTTGTCCCCCATCACCCAGATCTTGCCGTCCGGGACAACGACGTCGAAGTTGCGGATGTCCGGCACCTCGGCGGGGTTGACGTAGGTCTCGTCCACGGCGGTGCCGTTGATGGTGAGCTTGCCGCCGGCGTCACAGCACACCACATGGTCGCCCGGGAGGCCGATCACGCGCTTGACCAGGTGCTGCTCCGAATTGTCCGGCAGCAGTCCGACGAACGTCAGGCCGTCCTGGACCCAGGTATACGGGCCGTCGGCCTTCTCCGGCGAGGGCACCAGCCATCCCTTGGTGTCCTTGAAGACCACCACATCCCCGCGCTCAAGGGCGAAGGGTTCAGGCACGAGCAGGTTGACGAAGATCCGGTCGTTCACATCCAGCGTGTTGACCATGGATTCGGATGGAATGTAGAACGCCCGGAACAGGAAAGTCTTGATCAGGAAGGACAGCACCACGGCGATGGCCACCACCGTGAGCACCTCCTTGATCCAGAGGTACACCGCCCCGTGGGCTTTGCCTTCTTTAGCCGCTTTCGACGGGCCGGATTTCGAATGTGCGCCGTGCGAACCGGCCGCCCGGCTCCCGGCTCCGGCGGGCAGGCCGGTTTCGGCCGAAGGATCATCAGGCGTGCCTGCGGACGGAGCAACGGTGTCCCTGTCCGTGGCAGTTCCCGTTTGGTCGCCTCCGGCCGAGGCGCGTCCGGCGTCGTGCTTGAACGGATCAGGAGTCCGGGGGTCGGTCTCGGGCATCTACTGTCCGTCCTTCGTCGTCGTGCTAATTTCTGCTGGCCGGGGAACGGCCGCAAATCTGTCAAGTGGCCAGATGATCTGGACCGGCCTGCCAATGACCCGGTCCAGGGGCACCATGCCGCCGCCCGGTGCGCCCAGGAGGCTCCGGGAATCGGCGGACATGGAGCGGTGGTCTCCAAGCAACCATAACCGTCCCGCCGGAACGATCACGCTGAACTTCTGCTTGCTCGCAACGTCTCCGTCATAGAGGTATGGTTCCTCAAGCGCCTGACCGTTCACTGTGAGGCGCTGCTGGTCGTCGCAGCAGACAACATGATCTCCGGGCAACCCGATAACCCGCTTTATGTAGGTTGTATCACTGCCCGTAACGCCAAGCCAGTGACCGGCCGCCGCGGCGGCGTCCTGGAGCGGGCCGTTGCCGCTGTTGAGCGGGGCGAACGTCCCGCGGCCGTCAAAGACTACGACGTCACCGCGCCGGACCGGCTCGGACTGGAAGTCGGTGCGGGACACCAGAATCCTGTCCCCCGCGCCGAAAAGCGGCTCCATGGAGGCGGAAGGTATGTAGTACACGTCCAGCCAGAGTGTGCGGACAAGTCCGCTGACCAGAACGGCCAGCGCCAGTGCCAGCAACACAAAACGCCAGCCCAGTTTCCTGGGCTGGCGTTTTGACTGGTCCATGATCCGTATCCTGTGGCGCTGTTGCGGAAGGCTCCGGCGCGGGCCGGATCCGGGTTCTGGACCCGCCGTGGAAGTCCGGGGACTTACTTGGCGGTGCTGAAGTCGCGCTTTTCCTTGATCTTCGCGGCCTTACCGCGCAGTGCACGCATGTAGTAAAGCTTGGCGCGGCGGACGTCACCCTTGGTGACGACCTCGATCTTGTCGATGATCGGGGAGTGTACCGGGAAGGTACGCTCTACACCGACACCGAAGGAAACCTTGCGGACCGTGAAGGTTTCGCGGATGCCGTCGCCCTGGCGGCCCAGGACGAAGCCCTGGAATACCTGGACACGGGAGTTCTTGCCTTCGATGATGTTCACGTGAACCTTGAGGGTGTCACCCGCGCGGAACTGGGGAACATCGGTGCGCAGCGACGCTGCGTCTACGGTATCGAGGATATGCATTGATCCACTCCTGGTGAACGCCACAGGTCATCCACTTTGGGTCACGGCAGCCAAGCCCGGGACTGTGCCCGGAAATCACTGCCGAAAATTTTCTGATCCGGCTCCGTCACTGATTGGCGGGACCGGGGTGCCGGGCTGTTGGTGGCGCTCCCCCTGTGGCAGGTGCGCACCCAGCAGGCACAAGGACTAATTTTGCCACATTCGGAGGATTCCGGCGAATCCGGAGACGCCTGACGGCGTCGGCGGTCCCGCGGGACGTCAGCCGTCCGCCGGCGCGCCATTCCCGGGCTCCTCCGGGCGGTGCCGGAGATGACCGTCGACGACGTCGTACCCCAGGTCGCCGAGCGCGGTGCGGTCCGCGCGGGGAAGATTGCCGGCGTCGAACTCTGCGAGCAAGTCGGGCCGGCGTTGGGCGGTCCGGCGGTACTGCTGATGCCGGCGCCACTGGGCAATCTTGCCGTGGTTGCCACTCAGCAGAACCGGGGGAACCTCGCGGTCACGCCAGGAGGAAGGCTTGGTGTACACGGGGTATTCCAGCAGGCCGTCCGAGTGTGATTCCTCCACGAGGGATTCCGGATTGCCCACAACCCCCGGAAGGAGCCGGACGATGGCTTCCGTCATGGCCAGAACGGCCACCTCGCCGCCATTGAGGACGTAGTCCCCCAGGCTCATGGGCCGGACCGTGAAGTGCTCTTCCGCCCACTCGATGACGCGTTCGTCAATGCCCTCGTAGCGGCCGCAGGCAAAAACCAGCTGCTCTTCCCCGGCGAGCTCGTGTGCCAGCGCCTGGGTGAACCGTTCCCCTGCAGGGGACGGTACGATCAGCACCGGCTTACGGGCGGCGTCGCCGGCCCTGGCTGCCGCTACGGTACTAAGCGCCTGTGCCCACGGTTCAGCCTTCATCACCATGCCGGCTCCGCCGCCGTACGGAGTGTCATCCACCGAGCGGTGCTTATCGGTGGTGAACTCACGGAGATCATGGACGTTCAAGTCCAGGATGCCGTCCTGGCGGGCCTTCCCGATCAACGAAAGTTCCAGGGGCGCAAGGTACTCGGGGAAGATGCTGACGACGTCGATCCTCATTTAGGCGTTGTCTCCGGCCTCAGCCTTGCCCGGCTCCGCCTCGCCCGGCCCGGATTCGCCGGCGTCCGACGTTTCGCCGGAATCTTCAACGTTGATTTCGAAGAGGCCGGGCGGCGGAGTGACCAGGATGTACTTCTCTCCGACATTGACCTCAGGCACGATTTCCTCGACGAAGGGAATCAGGATTTCCTTGCCGTCCGGCGACTCCACCACGATAAGGTCCTGGACCGGAAGGGTGCGGAGACCGGAAATCGTGCCTACGACGGCATCGCCAACGCGGACGTCGAGGCCGACGAGCTCGTGCTCGTACCAGCCTTCGTCGTCTTCCTCCTCGAGTTCTTCAGTCTCGATGAACAGCTTGGCGCCGCGCAGGGCTTCGGCCTGGTTGCGCGTCTCGATGCCTTCGAAGCCCAGCAGCAGGATGTCCTTGTTCCAGCGGGCACTGTCAACGGTGAGCGGCCCCGCCGACGCGGGTTCAACCACGAACCGGGTGCCCGGAATGAATCGGTCCTCCGGCGCGTCGGTCAGGACCTGGACGGTCACTTCGCCGCGGATGCCGTGCGGTTTGCCGATTCGTGCCACCTGAAGCTGCATCTGTTCCTCTGTTCCGGGATTCGTTCTGTTGTGGTTCTACTGCGGCCGGGCCGAAAACAGTCCGGCCCCTCCACCATAATCTGGTGAAGGGGCCGGACTTGAGACAAGTATTGCGGGGCGTTTACCGGCGGCGGTCGGTGTCGACGACGTCGACCCTGACCTGCTCGCCGCCGGCCAGCGCCGCCACGACAGTGCGCAGCGCGCGTGCCGTGCGGCCCTGACGACCGATCACCCGTCCAAGGTCGTCCTGGTGAACCCGCACCTCGAGGGTGTCCCCGCGGCGGTTGTTCTTGGCGCTGACCTTGACGTCCTCGGGACTGTCAACGATCCCGCGGACAAGGTGTTCGAGCGCTTCTGCCAGCAATTTACTCAGCCTCGGTGGTCTCTGCTTCAGCTTCGGTGGAAGCGTCGGCTGCCTCGTCCTTCTTGGCCTTCTTGGTGATGGCTTCCGGGATGATCACGGAACCCTTTTCCGGGGTAACGAAGGCAGCCTTGGGAGCCTTGGTCTTCAAGGTGCCCTCCTGGCCGGGGAGACCCTTGAACTTCTGCCAGTCACCGGTGATCTTGAGGATCGCGGCAACCTGCTCGGACGGCTGTGCGCCGACGCCGAGCCAGTACTGGGCACGGTCCGTGTCGACCTCGATGTATGAGGGCTCTTCGGTGGGGTGGTACTTGCCGATCTCTTCGATGGCACGGCCGTCACGCTTGGAGCGTGCGTCCATGACGACGATGCGGTAGTACGGTGCGCGCATCTTGCCAAAGCGCTTAAGGCGAATCTTTACGGCCACTTTTGTGGTCACTCCTGTTTCTGAAACGGGGTCGAGCCCGGCGTTCTGCACCCGTGGGGCGGGCCGTACTAGGGGGTTCTAAAAGGACAGGATCCGGACGCGGAGAGAGGGGCCACGCAGATCGAGTACCTGTTTATTGTGCCAGATCGGCGGCGGGATTTCGACTTGACGCCCGGCGGGCCGTTCAGGAAGACCAGACATACAGCCCGGTCCGGGCGTTCGGATCCACACTGCCGGCCATCTGTGCGAGCCGCTGGACATACCCGCGGGCCTCTTCGGAGCCAAAAGGCATGTCCTCCTCCGCCGCCCACCTGGCAGCCACGTCCTCCAGGACATCGCCCTCGCCTTCGGTCTCGTAGCTGAGGAGTTCGGCGAGCGCACGCACCATGGCGGCCGGCACGCCCAGGAGGGAATCGCTGGCCACGTCCACCATGGCGAGCTCGTAGTCCGCTCCCGAGGCGTGGACGGCCGCTCCAGCGAGGTCGCCCAGCTGTTCAATCTCAAAATCGCTGATGTCCGGAATCCGAAGCGCGTCCGGCGCAGCGGGGCCTCCGCCGTCGAGTGCCGCCGCGCGCTTGAGCGCCTCATCGTGGGTGGAAACAAAGATTTCGGTGAAACCCATGAAAATCATCCTCATTCCGTCGGCGGTGCGATGGTCCGGCGGGCAGCTTCGCAGCCTTCCCGGACTTCCGGCTTCAGCCTAACCCAGAAGAACGCGCAGCTCAGCGCCGCCTCAGCGGACGGCGACGCGGATCCGGTTGCGCCACGGATCCTCAAACCGCAGCTCGGCTCCCGTGTGGTGCGACGCGACGCCGGCAACCCGCAAACGGTCGGCGAGCGCGCCGACGTCGTCCGTTTTTGGCACTTCGATCAGGACTTCTCCCAAACCAAGGGTGTCCCGGCGGGGTCCCGCGCCCCTGCTGTTCCAGACGTTCATGGCCATGTGGTGGTGGTAGCCGCCGGCCGAGACGAACAGGGCCTGCCCGTGCCATCCGGCAGTCTTTTCGAAGCCAAGAGTGCCCACGTAGAAGTCGTGCGCCGACTGGACGTCGCCGACCTGCAGGTGGATGTGCCCGACGCCGGCCGCAGCGTCGCGCTGACCGCTCACCGCGTCCTCAGTCAGGTAGTCCTGCAGGAACCGCTGCGGCGGCAGGGCAAGGCTGTCCATCACCACGTTGGCACCTTCCCACGACCAGGCGGTCCGGGGGCGGTCCCAGTAGAGTTCGATGCCGTTGCCCTCCGGGTCGTTGAAGTAGAAGGCCTCGCTGACGAGGTGGTCTGCGCTTCCCGTGAAAAGCCTCGGTTCATACCGGGCAGCAGAGGCCACCGTGGCAGCGAGCGACGGGCGGTCCTTGAACAGCAGTGCCGTGTGGAACAGCCCCGCCTCGCCCTTCGCCGGGAGGTTAAGCCCGGGGGCCGGCGCCAGATGGACCAGGGGCGCTCCGCGCCGTCCAAGGTACACGCCGCCGTCCTGCTCAGCCACGACGTCCAGCCCGAGCGCGCGCTGGTAATAGTCCGTCATCAGCTTCGTGTCGCCCACCTTGAGCATCACCGTGCCCATGGCGAGATCGGCGGGCAGCAGGTCATTGCTGCTGGATTCTGTGGTCATGCCAACTCCAAACTCCGGAAGCTAGGCCGCCGATGTCCGGCGACGCTTACATATAGTAAATTACTTGAAGGTTCAATTTATTCCTAGCGGAGATGCCGGCCCCGAAGAACGATGTGCTTGAGGTGCCGAAGTGTGGCCGGATTGACCCTGGGGTCCAGTTCGCACAGCACGACGTCGGCGCTGGCACCTTCCGCGATGCCGTCCGCTCCCAGCCACTCCCGCGCCGCCCAGGACGCGGCGTCCAGGGCTGACGCCGCTGGCAGGCCGGCGGCGTGGAGCGCCTGGATCTCGTCCACGATCCTGCCGTGGCTGATGACACTGCCCGCATCAGTCCCGGCGTAGATCGCCACGCCCGCTTCGAAGGCCTCGAGGATGCGCTCGTTCCGCCGTTCCCAGAGCGCCTGCATGTGCGCCGCGTACACCGGAAACTTCGCTTTCGCACGAGCCGCGATGTCCGGAAACGTCGCGATGTTGATGAGCGTGGGAACGATGGGAACGCGCTGGTCCACGAACCGGGGGATGTGGCGCGGCAGCAGGCCGGTTCCGTGTTCGATGCAGTCGATGCCGGCGTCGAGCATGTCATCCAGGGTGTCCTCTGCGAAACAGTGGGCGGTCACCCTGGCGCCTTCGTCGTGGGCGGCGCGCACAGCGTCCCGCACCACTGCGGCCGGGAACGACGGCGCAAGGTCGCCGGCGTCCCGGTCGATCCAGTCCCCTACGAGCTTGACCCAGCCGTCACTCGCCAGCGCCTGCTTGCGTACGGCCTCGACCAGTCCTTCCGGTTCCACTTCGATGGCGAATCCCCGGAGGTAGCGGCGCGTCCTGGCGATGTGGCGGCCGGCGCGGATGATGCGCGGCAGCTCCGGCCGCTGCTGGAGCCAGCGCGTGTCGTGGACGGCGCCGGCATCACGGACGAGCAGCGTGCCCGCGTTCCGGTCCGTGACAGCCTGCTCTTCGGCGACGGAATCCGGAACGTCACCGGCTGGTCCTAGCCCGATGTGGCAATGCGCATCGACCAGGCCCGGCAGCACCCAGCCGCTCAACACCAGGTCAGGCGGAGCGGCCGGCCGTGTGAATGTCAGCCTGCCGTCCACGGCCCAGAGGCCCTGCCGTTCCCGGTCCGGGGCGGTGAGCACGGTCCCGCTGAATTCGATGACGCCACGCATGCTTCCAGCCTAGACCGGCCGACTGCCCTCCCCAGTTGTGACCTGCATGTTACACGGACCCGCCCCGGCCCTGTGGTAGCTTCGTCTACGACCACACGGGTGCCCTTGCAAGGGCTGAGATCGGGCTGACGCGGCCTGCGACCGTTGAACCTGTCCGGGTAATGCCGGCGAAGGAAGTGAGTATTCCGTGAATACACAAGAAACACAGCTGATCCCTGCCCAAAACGAGGCCGCCCCCGGCAATTCGGCACCTGCCGAAGCGCAGTCCCTGAAGTCGCACTCGCTGGCATTCATCACCGATGAAGCCACCGGGATCCGGGTGCCGGTGACCGAAATCGCCCTTGAGGACTCACCGGGCGGGGCAGCCAACCCGCCGTTCCGCGTGTACCGGACTGCCGGGCCCGGCAGCGATCCCGTGGTGGGCCTGGAACCGTTCAGGACCCGGTGGATCGAGTCGCGGGCCGACACCGAGCCTTATGGCGGCCGGGAACGGAACCTGCTCGACGACGGCCGGTCGGCCGTGCGCCGCGGCGCCGCATCCGCGGAGTGGAAGGGCGCGCAGCCCGTGCCCCGCCGCGCCGTCGAAGGCAGGACTGTCACGCAGATGCACTACGCCCGGCAGGGTGTCGTGACGCCGGAGATGCAGTTCGTTGCCCTCCGCGAAAACTGCGACGTGGAGCTGGTCCGCAGCGAAGTGGCTGCCGGCCGCGCCATCATCCCCAACAACATCAACCACCCGGAGTCCGAACCGATGATCATCGGCAAGGCCTTCCTGGTGAAGATCAACGCCAACATCGGCAACTCGGCCGTCACGAGCTCCATCGCGGAGGAGGTCGACAAGCTGCAGTGGGCCACACTGTGGGGCGCCGACACCGTGATGGACCTGTCCACCGGCGATGACATCCACACCACCCGTGAGTGGATCATCCGCAACTCCCCCGTGCCGATCGGCACCGTTCCCATCTACCAGGCACTGGAAAAGGTCAACGGCGAGGCCAACAAACTGACGTGGGAAATTTTCCGCGACACCGTGATCGAGCAGTGCGAGCAGGGCGTGGACTACATGA
Organism: Arthrobacter sp. FB24; assembly: GCF_000196235.1. Classification (NCBI taxonomy): domain Bacteria; kingdom Bacillati; phylum Actinomycetota; class Actinomycetes; order Micrococcales; family Micrococcaceae; genus Arthrobacter; species Arthrobacter sp. FB24. The sequence goes on from NC_008541.1 coordinate 2,782,057, forward strand.
CCATCCACGCCGGCGTGCTGCTGCGGTATGTGCCCCTGACCGCCAACCGGGTGACCGGCATCGTCTCCCGCGGCGGCTCCATCATGGCCGGCTGGTGCCTTGCCCACCACCAGGAGAACTTCCTGTACACGCACTTCGACGAGCTGTGCGAAATTTTCGCCAAGTACGACGTCGCGTTTTCGCTGGGCGACGGGCTGCGGCCCGGTGCGACGGCGGACGCGAACGACGCCGCCCAGTTCGCCGAGCTGGATACCCTGGCCGAACTGACGCAGCGCGCCTGGGAGTTCGACGTGCAGGTGATGGTGGAAGGACCCGGCCACGTGCCGTTCCACCTGGTCCGTGAAAACGTGGAACGCCAGCAGGAACTCTGCAAGGGAGCACCGTTCTACACGCTGGGGCCGCTGGTCACGGACATAGCCCCGGGCTACGACCACATCACCTCCGCCATCGGCGCCACGGAAATCGCCCGCTACGGCACGGCCATGCTCTGCTACGTCACGCCCAAGGAACACCTGGGGCTGCCAAACAAGGACGATGTCAAGACAGGCGTCATCACCTACAAGATCGCCGCCCACGCCGCCGACCTCGCCAAGGGCCACCCCGGCGCGCACCAACGCGACGACGCCCTGTCCAAGGCCCGGTTCGAATTCCGCTGGCGGGACCAGTTCGCCCTCTCGCTGGACCCGGTCACCGCCGAATCCTTCCATGACGAGACGCTGCCCGCGGAGCCAGCCAAGACCGCGCACTTCTGCTCCATGTGCGGGCCCAAGTTCTGCTCAATGCGCATCAGCCAGGACATCAGGGACGAGTACGGTTCCGCCGAGGCACAGTCGGCACTCGCCGAGATGGCGGCAGGCATGCGTGAAAAGAGCAACGAATTCCTCGCAGCCGGCGGCAAGGTCTACCTACCCGAGCTGCAGCTTCCAGACCCGGAACGACCGGGCCGGCACGGTGCAGCGACGGGCGACGCTACGACGCCCGTGAGTGCTGACGCCTGCTGACTTCCGCGATGAACGACCGGATAACGCGGTCTCCCTCCACCGAATCCTGAGGCCGGTGTCCGCCCGCGGCAACGCGGTGCTGGGCACCGGTTTCACGCAGGTAACCGGCTATCTCTTCGTAGAGCGGCTCCCAGCCGCCGGTGAGCACGAGCGTGGGGACTCCCGGCACGATCTGCAGTGGCGCCTCCCACGGAGGCGCCTGCAGCCGCAGCCGGCGGGCGGCGTTGAGTGCTTCCGGCGTGGCCGGCCCATCACTGTGCACGGAAAATGCCCGACGGACGAACTCCCGCTGGAAGTCGTCGTCGCCGAGCTGGTGCCGCACGTCAAAAAGCGGCTGCATCAAGGCGCGGTGCGCAGCAGTGGCCGGCAGTTCGGCGGTCAGTGACAGGCACGCGGGCTCCACGAGAGTGAGGGAATGCACCAGGTCCGGGCGTTCCACGGCCGCCATCATGGCCGCAATGGCGCCCTGGGCATGGGCCACGACGTGCCCGCCGGCAGCGCCCCGGCCATCGTCCGCCAAGGCCCCCAGCACAATCCCGGCGTCCGCCTGGAAGTCCGATTCGACGGGCTCCGCAGACGCGTCGAAACCGTGCCGGCGCAGGAACAGTGCGTCGTAGGCCAGGGCCATGCCGTGCTGCTTGGGCCACGCGGCAGACCCGAAGGCTCCCGAACCATGGACGAACACTACGCGCTGCTTAAACATGCCCCAACCCTATGGCAATGGCCGGACAATTCGGCCGGTCGACATCGAACCTGCCGGCAGCCACGTTGACCGTTCGTAAAACCGCGCCGCCAGTAACTACTTGCTCCCGCCGAGGAACTTGTCGAAGCCCTTGGGCAGGTTGAGCTGTGACGGATCGAAGTCCGCTCCCTGCTGACCGAAAGCCGCTCCGGTCGGAAGCGCCTTGCCGGCGCTGGCGCGCCGGGCCTCGGCGTCGCGGAGTTCCTGCGCTGCCTTGGCCGGGTTTCCGGACTTGGCCTTCTTCTTTGGTGCGTTCTTGGCGCCCTTGCGGGCTCCTCCGCCGCCGCCCATGCCCGGCATCCCAGGCATGCCCGGCATTCCGCCGCCGGCTGCCATCTTCTTCATCATCTTCTGTGCCTGGGCAAACCGCTCCAGCAGCCCGTTGACATCCGACACGTGCATGCCCGAACCCTTGGCGATGCGTGCCCGGCGCGAGCCGTTGATGATCTTGGGGGCAACGCGCTCATGAGGGGTCATGGAGCGGACGATCGCTTCGACGCGGTCGATTTCGCGTTCGTCGAACTGCTCGAGCTGCTGGCGGATGTTCTGCGCGCCCGGCATCATCATGAGCATTTTCTTCATGGAGCCCATGTTGCGGATCTGCTGCATCTGGGCCAGGAAGTCGTCCAGCGTGAAGTCTTCCTGGTCGGCGAACTTCTTCGCCATCCGGGCCGCTTCGTCCTTGTCCCAGGACTTTTCAGCCTGTTCGATCAGCGTGAGAACGTCGCCCATGTCGAGGATGCGGGACGCCATGCGGTCCGGGTGGAACAGCTCAAAATCGTCGACGCCTTCACCCGTTGAAGCGAACATGACGGGCTTGCCGGTGACCGACGCAACGGACAGGGCGGCGCCGCCGCGCGCATCGCCGTCGAGCTTGGAAAGGACGATGCCGGTGAAGTTAACACCTTCGTCGAATGCAAGCGCCGTGTTGACGGCGTCCTGCCCGATCATCGAGTCGATGACGAAGAGCACTTCGTTGGGCACGATCGCCCGGCGGATCTGGCGCGCCTGCTCCATCATTTCGGCATCCACGCCGAGTCGTCCGGCGGTGTCCACGATGACGACGTCGTGGAGCTTCTGGCGCGCTTCCTCAACACCGGCACGGGCAACTGCCACGGGGTCGCCGGCCGGGTGGTCCAACTCCATGGAGGTGGCACCCGGGTGCGGGGCGAAGACGGGCACCCCGGCGCGCTGCCCGACAACCTGGAGCTGGTTGACAGCGTTGGGCCGCTGGAGGTCGCAGGCCACGAGCATGGGGCTGTGGCCCTGGGACTTCAGCCATTTGGAGAGCTTGCCGGCGAGGGTGGTCTTGCCGGCACCCTGGAGACCCGCGAGCATGATGATGGTGGGGCCCGTTTTGGCCAGGCGGATACGCCGGGTCTCGCCGCCCAGGATTTCGACGAGTTCCTCGTTGACGATCTTGACGATCTGCTGGCTCGGGTTCAAGGCACCGGACACCTCGGCGCCCAAGGCCCGCTCGCGCACCCGGCCCGTGAACTCGCGGACCACGGGCACGGCAACGTCAGCGTCCAGAAGGGCCCGCCGGATCTCGCGGACCGTGGCGTCAACGTCCGCCTCGGTGAGGCGGCCCTTGCCGCGGAGATTCTTGAAGGTTGCTGTCAACCGGTCAGAGAGTGAATTGAACACGCGCCGTGCACTTCTTTCAGTGGATCTACAGCTGGCGGCCGGTGCGGCTCGCCAGAGTCGTGACTGTTGTTGGCCTGGACCAACTGCCTCGACAACGGGACTCGACTATCTAGGGTACCAAGACAGCCCTTCAAGATGGCATGCTGGCAGGATGGCCGCCCAAACCACTGTAAAAACACTGCTCATCCTCGGCGCGTCCGGGGACCTCACCGGCCGGCTGCTGCTGCCTGGACTCGCCCGCCTTGCTGCCCGGGGGCGTGCCGACGGGCTGACGCTCGTGGGTGCCGGCTCGGATCCCTGGACCCAGGAACAATGGCTGGAACGCGTCGAGACGTCCTTTGCCGATTCGAACTCCCAGGCAGACGCCGCCGGCAAGCGCGAGCTCAAGCGCATTGCGGGATCAACGGCGTACCACCAGCTTGACGTGACCGCAGGCGGGGAGCTGGCCTCCCTGCTTTCCGGCCTGGAAGCCCCGGTGGCCGTATACTTCGCCCTGCCGCCGCACGTCAGCCAGAAGGCCTGCGAGGTGCTGGCTCCGGAGGAAGTACCCGCCGGCACCCGGCTGGTCATGGAAAAGCCCTTCGGATCCAGTGAGGATTCCGCCCGCCACCTCAACCGGACCCTCGCGGCCCTGGTTCCCGAGGACCACATCCACCGGGTGGACCACTTCCTGGGCAAGGCAACGGTACTGAACATCCTCGGTCTCCGCTTCGCGAACACCTTCCTGGAGCCGATCTGGAACCGCGATTACATCGAGAAGGTGGAGGTCATCTTCGACGAGGACCTCGCACTCGAAGGCCGTGCCCGCTACTACGACGCCGCCGGCGCGCTCAGGGACATGATCCAAAGCCACCTGCTGCAGATCATGGCGCTGATGGCCATTGAGCCGCCGGCTTCCGTTGACGAGCGTGACCTCCGGGACGCTGTAGCCACGCTCCTTCGCGCCAGCAGCGTCAAGGCGCCCTACCGGTCAAGCACCCGGCGTGCCCGGTACACGGCAGGGTCCATCGACGGGCGGGACGTGCCGGACTACGCCAAGGAAAAAGGGGTGGACGCGTCCAGGAACACCGAGACACTCGCGGAGGTACAGGTGGACATCGGCAACTGGCGCTGGGCGGGAGTGCCTTTCATCCTCCGTTCAGGCAAGGCACTCGGGGCAAAACGCAAGGAGGCCGTGGTCACCTTCAAACCGGTGCCCCATCTTCCCAAGGGATTCACCGGCGTCGATTCGCCGAATCAGCTCCGCATCGGATTCGGGCCCGACACTCTTCAGTTCGACGTCGACGTGAACGGCCCCGGCAATGTCCTAAGCCTTGACCGGGCCACCCTGAACGCCGAACTCAGCGCATCCGAGCTGCTTCCCTATGGCGAAGTACTCGAGGGCGTCCTCACCGGTGATCCGTTGCTGTCCGTCCGGGCGGACACCGCAGAGGACTGCTGGCGGATCATTGAGCCGGTCATCAAGGCATGGGGCCGCGGCAGCGTTCCGCTGGAGGAGTACGCTGCAGGAACATCGGGGCCCGGGGGCTGGCCCGTCTAGGGTCTTCCGAACGCACAAAGCGGGCCGCTACCAAAAGGTAGCGGCCCGCTTCACGCGTTGTGCGTGGGCTAGATAGCGGCCGAGCCGCGTTCTCCCGTCCGTACTCTTACAGCTTCGAAAACGTCCACCGTCCAGACCTTGCCGTCGCCGGCACGCCCTGTGTTGGAGCTGGCGATGATGACATCCAGGATGTCGTCCGCCTGTTCGTCCGTGGCCAGGACCTCAACGCGGATCTTGGGAAGCAGGTCCACGTTGTACTCAGCCCCGCGGTACACCTCGGTGTAACCGCGCTGCCTGCCGTATCCGCTGGCTGCGCTGACCGTGAGGCCCTGCACACCGTAGGATTCGAGCCCCTCCCGGATGGAGTCGAGCTTTTCCGGCCGGACGATTGCTGTGATCAGTTTCATGCCCCCACACTTTCCTTACCTGTTGCTGCGTCAGTCTTCTTGCCGTTTTCGGTTACCGGAGCGGACTCCTCGGCCTGCTTGCCGGTGATCAGTTCATGCAGCGGCTGGAAGCTTCCGCCGTGGCCGCCGACGCCGAACTCGTAGGCAGTTTCTGCGTGCAGGCTGAGGTCCACACCCACCACCTCCTGCTCCTGGGAGACGCGGAAGCCCATGGTCTTGTGGATGGCCAGTGCGATCACGGTCGTCAGGATGGCCGAGTAGGCGATAGCGATGCCTGCTGCTGCGAGCTGTGCCCACAGCTGGGTCAGGCCGCCGCCGTAGAACAGGCCGCCGCCGACGCCCTCAACCGGGAGGGCGATGAAGCCCAGGGCGACAGTGCCGATGATGCCCGACACGAGGTGGACGCCAACGACGTCCAGCGAGTCGTCGAAGCCCCAGCGGAACTTGAGGCCGACTGCCAGGGCGGAGGCCACACCGGCGACGACACCGAGGCCAAGTGCACCGATCGGGCTGACGTTGGCGCAGGCCGGGGTGATGGCGACCAGGCCGGCAACAACACCGGAAGCTGCACCCAGTGAGGTGGGGTGGCCGTCGCGGATGCGTTCGGTGATGAGCCAGCCGAGCATGGCAGCTGCAGGTGCGGCAAGGGTGTTGACCCAGATGAGGCCGCCCTGCTCCGCAGTGGTTGCCGCGCCGCCGTTGAAGCCGAACCAGCCGAACCACAGGATGGCCGCGCCGAGCATCACGAACGGGATGTTGTGGGGGCGGTGGTTCGGGTCCTTGCCGAAGCCCTTGCGGTTGCCGATGATCAGGACAAGGATCAGGGCTGCAACGCCGGCGTTGATGTGGACCACAGTGCCGCCGGCGAAGTCGATTGCCGGACCGAGAGCCTGGCCCACTGCGCCTTCGGGCCCGAAGAGGCCGCCGCCCCAGACCATGTAGGCGATCGGGCAGTAAACCAGCGTGACCCAGACGGGGACGAACACGGTCCATGCGCCGAACTTTGCGCGGTCCGCGATGGCGCCGCTGATCAGTGCCACCGTGATGATTGCGAACGTTGCTGCGTAGCCGACCTTGATAAGTCCGTCCGGAGTGGTGATGCCTTCAAGTCCGAACGTCGCGAACGGGTTGCCGACGATCTGCATGAAGCCCTCGCCGGAGCTCATCGATGCGCCCCAGAGCACCCACACCACGCCCACCATGCCGATGGAGATGAAGCTCATCATCATCATGTTCAGCGCGGCCTTCGCACGTGTCATGCCGCCGTAGAAAAATGCCAGCCCTGGTGTCATGAACAGCACAAGTGCCGCCGCAACCATGAGCCATACGTGACCTGCGGTAAGTTCCATGGTGCACGTCCTCCCTTGCCTAGATGCTTAGTTGATCCTGCGGACTGGTCCGCTTGCCCAACGCCTTTTGCGTTCTTAGACGATTTTTGCCGGGCAGTGTTTCGCCGGCGGAGGAATTAGATGTCCGGGTTGTTACAACAACCTCCCGGAAGTAAATGGTGCATATCCTGCTTGTTACGGATATGTTTCACCAGTCCCAAACCGCACATCCCAGCACCCTGCAAGGACAACGGCACCATGACCGATCGATTCCACTCCGGTAAGGCCCTGCCCCGCCGGAATGGTGGCCAAACCGACCATCCCGACGCTGCGGTGCAGCCTCCTTCCCCGCGGCTCCCCCGCGACATTAAAGTGATGCTGGCCGCTGCGTTCCTGATCGCGCTGGGTTTCGGGCTCGTGGCGCCGGTATTGCCCCAGTTCGCGACCACGTTCGACGTCGGGGCAACGGCCGCCGCCGTGATCGTGAGTATTTTTGCCTTCATGCGGCTGCTGTTCGCGCCCGCCGGCGGCGCGCTGATCGTAAGGCTGGGCGAACGGCCGGTCTATGTGGCCGGCCTCTTGATCGTGGCAGCCTCAACGGCGGCCTGCGCCTTCGCCCAGGATTATTGGCAACTGCTCATTTTCCGGGGCCTGGGCGGCGCAGGCTCGGTGATGTTTACGGTTGCTTCCATGGCGCTGGTGGTCCGGCTGGCGCCGCCGGAGAGCCGCGGCCGGGTCTCGGGCGCCTACGCGTCCGCATTCCTCATCGGCAACGTCTGCGGCCCTATCGTCGGCGGAATGCTTGCCGGTTTTGGCCTCCGCATCCCGTTCCTGGCGTATGCCGCTGCTCTGGTCCTGGCCGCGCTGGTGGTCCAGACGCAACTCAGCCACGTGCCCGGCAAATCGCGGAAGGATGGCAGCCTGGAGCCGGCGATGAGGCTCGGCGAGGCGTTGCATGACAGCGCCTACCGTGCGGGGCTGTTCTCCAGCTTCGCCAACGGCTGGGCAACCTTCGGTGTCCGTATGGCCACGGTGCCGCTTTTCGCCGTGGCTGCGCTGAATGCCGGACCGGCTGCGGCGGGTTGGGCGCTGGCGGTCTTTGCCGGCGGCAATGCGGCAGCCCTGACGGTCTCGGGGAAACTTGCCGACAGCCTCGGCCGCAAGCCTTTGATGATCTCCGGGCTGGTGCTCACCGGTGTGGCCACCGCAGGCATCGGTCTGACCCACGACATGCTTTGGTTCCTGGCGGCCTCCGCCGTCGCCGGAATAGGTTCCGGCCTGCTGGGTCCGGCCCAGCAGGCCGCCATTGCCGATGTGATCGGCAACGGACGCTCCGGCGGCCGTGTGCTGGCGGTCTTCCAGATGATGTCCGACGCCGGCGCCATCATCGGCCCGGTCCTTGCCGGCCTCCTGGCGGACCGGCTCGGGTACGGGTGGGCGTTCGGCGTGACCGGCGGGGTGCTCATCGTGGCCGCGGCCGGCTGGCTACTCGCGCGGGAGACCCTCAAACGGCCTGCCTAGCTCAGTAGCCTGCCCGGTCCAGTAGCCAGCCGGGTTGGGTATTGCTCAGTTCAGCAGGGCGTCCACGAAGCTCTCGGCATCGAACGGGGCCAGGTCATCCGCGCCTTCGCCCAGCCCGATCAGCTTGACCGGAACCCCGAGGGTCTTCTGGATTGCCACCACGATGCCGCCCTTCGCGGTGCCGTCCAGCTTGGTGAGCACAATGCCGGTGATGTTGACTACTTCGGAAAACACGCGCGCCTGGTTCAGGCCGTTCTGTCCGGTGGTGGCATCCAGCACCAGCAGGACTTCATCCACCTCGGCCAGCTTTTCGATGACACGCTTGACCTTGCCAAGCTCGTCCATCAGGCCCACTTTGTTCTGGAGCCGGCCAGCGGTGTCGATCATCACTACGTCGACCTCCTGGTCGATGCCCGACTTGACCGCTTCATAGGCGACGGAGGCAGGATCGGCGCCGTCGACGTCGGACTTCACCGTGGGGACGCCGACGCGCTGGCCCCACGTGGCGAGCTGCTCCGCGGCGGCCGCACGGAAAGTGTCCGCCGCGCCCAGCAGAACGTCCTTGTCTTCGGCCACGAGGACGCGTGCGAGCTTGCCCACCGTGGTGGTCTTACCGACTCCGTTGACGCCCACCACCATCATGACAGCGGGCTTGTCGGCGTGGCGATCAGTGCGGAGGCTGCGGTCCATGGTCGGGTCCACGAGCTTGATGAGTTCTTCGCGAAGCAGGGCTTTGACCTGTTCGGGGGTCCGCGTGCCCAGCACCTTGACGCGCTCCCGGAGGGCGTCAACCAACTGCATGGTCGGCTCGGTGCCAAGATCCGCGAGAAGGAGGGTTTCCTCGACCTCGTCCCAGACGTCCTCATCGATCTTGTCGCTGGACAGGAGCGCCAGCAGGCCCTTGCCGAGGATGTTGTTGGACCTGACAAGGCGTTCCCTCAGCCTTGTCAGCCGTCCCGCAACGGGCAACGGCGTCTCTACTGCAATGGTTTCAAGCCCCGCCGCGTCGTCGGGTACCTCGGCGGTCTCCAGCCCTTCGAGGTCGACGCCGCCGGGCGCCTTGCGCTCGGGTGTGACCGCCGGGCGGTCCTCCACCAGGGTTCCGCCGCCGCCGCGCAGGGGTTCGACGGGATCGTTGGCGTCCCGGGTGCCGGGGTACTTGGTGATGTTCCTGCGGGTCTTCAGGAGGACCGGGATCAGTCCGCCGATGACCACCAGGGCAGCGAGGATGGCAAGAATAATGGGGAGGATGTCATTCACTCCCCTAGCTTCTCACACACGTTTCACCCATGAGACACACATGAAATGCCGCGGTCCGGGCCGCTATACGTCCGCGCCGAGCCGTTGACTGATGACGGTCGAAACCCCGTCGCCCCGCATGGTGACGCCGTAAAGCGCGTCGGCAACCTCCATGGTCCGTTTCTGGTGCGTGATGACAATCAGCTGGCTGGACTCGCGGAGTTCCTCGAAAATCGTGATCAGCCGGCCCAGGTTGGTGTCGTCCAGGGCGGCCTCCACTTCGTCCATCACATAAAACGGCGATGGCCTCGCTTTGAAGATGGCCACCAGCAGGGCCACTGCGGTCAGCGAACGCTCGCCCCCGGACAGCAGTGAGAGCCGCTTGATCTTCTTGCCGGCCGGACGCGCCTCCACTTCAATTCCGGTGGTGAGCATGTCTGACGGGTCGGTCAGGATAAGCCTGCCTTCACCGCCCGGGAAGAGCCGGGCGAAAACGCGGACGAACTGCGCCGAGGTATCTGCGAACGCTTCGGCGAACACCTTCTGCACACGGTCATCCACTTCCTTGATGATGTCCAGCAGGTCCTTGCGGCTGGACTTGAGGTCCTCGAGTTGGCTGCTGAGGAACTGGTGCCGCTCCTCCAGCGCGGCGAATTCCTCCAGTGCCAGCGGATTCACCCGTCCCAGCGAAGAAAGGTCCCGCTCTGCTTTGCGGAGCCGCTTTTCCTGCTCATCGCGGACGAAGGGCTTGCCTTCCACGACCGGGGCGCCTTGCTCGTCCACCGGTGCCCGGAGCGCAGCCCACTTGTCATCGGACGTCCCCGCCGGCACCGGCACCAGCTGGTCGGGACCATAGTCTGCCACGAGCTGGTCCGGTGATAAGCCGAGTTCCTCGACGGACCTCAATTCGAGGGCTTCGATCCGCAGCCGCTGCTGGGTGCGGGCAAGCTCATCGCGGTGGACCGAATCCGTCAATTCCGCTAGCTCGCGGCCCAGGGAATCGTTCTGTGACCTCACTTCGACCAGTTCACGGTCCCGGAGCTCCCGCTCTTCCTCTGCAAGGTCCCGCGAATGCCGGGCTAGCTCCACGGAGACGTCCATGAACCCGATGACCTGCTCCACCGCAGCTGAAACGGCCGCCGCCCGACGCGCCTGGAGCCTGCGGCGGCGGGCGCGCTGAGCGGCTTCTTCCCGGGCCCGGCGCTCCGCCGCCGCCGCCCGTTCCAAAGACAGGGCGCGATTGCGGGTGGCGGTCAGTTGCTCCTCGGCGCTCCGCAGCGAAAGCCTGGCTTCCATCTCGGCCGCCCTCGCACCAGCGGCCGCCAAGGCCAGCTCATCCCGGAGCTCAGCCGACGGTTCCTCATCCTCAGGGGCCTGCCGGGCTGCCTCCAGGCGCGCGACTGCAGCCTGCAGGGCCTCCTCCCCGGCCGCAATATTGGCCTCTGCCCTGGCCAGCGAGGCACCAAGCCGTTCGCTCTCGCCCACGGCGCTCCGCAGCACCGAGTTCAGATGGCCCAGCCTTTCGGCCACGGCCGCCAACCGGGCATCCGATTCGTGGAGCCGCTCCAAGGCGGCATCCGCGCGTTCCTGGGCTTGGGTCCTGCGTGCCTGGGCGGCGGCGAGTGCAAACCGGTTCCGCTCAAGATCAGCGCTTACTTTGGCGAGCCGCGTCTCGGCGTCGTCGACGGCGGCCTGCACCTCCAGCAGCGACGGTGCACTCGCCGAGCCGCCCCGGACGGTGAATGCAGTGAAGACATCGCCCGCCCGTGTCACGACCGTCAGGCCGGCCTGCGCGCGGATGAGCGCCGACGCCGACTCCAGGTCCTCGGCAACGGCAGTTCCAGCCAGCAGCCTGCGCAGAAGGACCTGCACCAGGGCGCCCGCTTCGGAGGCGTCGCCCTCCGGCGTTGACGGGAACCCGTTCAGTCCGGCGGCAGAAGTGGTGACAAGGTCCGCGGCCCAGCGGGCACCCCCGGGCAGTGGCCGCCATGATGGCGCGGCTCCGCCGCCGGACAGCGGGTCCGCGGCGTCTTGCCCGGCCGGCACCGCCAACAGCAGCGAGGCAAGGCCGGCGTCGTCGGCCTTGAGTAGCTCCAGGGCCTCGACGGCGGTCCGGGCATCCCTGACCACGACAGCATCCGAGCAGTTTCCCAGCGCGGCTGCGATTGCCGCCTCATACCCCGACTCGACGGAGAGCATGGATGCCAGGGGCCCCATGATCCCGGGCAATCCCGAATCCGCCACCCGGCCTGACCCGTCCCTGCGGTTGAGCCCAAGCTGCAGCGCGTCCCGCCTGGCCAGCAGCGAATCGCGCTCCCGTTCCCCCTCGCGTTCGGCAGACTTCAGCGCCTCGATGTCCGCCAGGATTGCGTCCAGTGAAGCGCTGGCGTCCTCGTAGTCAGCGTCCAGGGATTCCTCGCCGTCTTCGACGCCCGCGACCTGCGATTCCAGCGCCGTGAACTCGCTCTGGGCGCGGCGTCGGCGCTCATCGCCAGCCGTTTGGGATTCCCGGAGCCGGCCAAGCTCGGCCTGTGCAGCTTCCACTCGTGAACGCGCCGCACCCACCTGGCCAGCCAATTTTGCCAGTCCTTCACGGCGGTCGGCGGCGGCACGAAGCACTGCAGCCAATCGTTTGTCTTCGGCACTTGCAGCACTTTCGGCCTCCTGCTTGGCTGCCGACGCGGCTTCAAGTGCCGTGCGCTGCCGCAGGATCGCGTCCTCCAGGGCGGCCTGCTCTTCGCGGACCCGGGCGGCATTCCTTTCGAGCTGCTCCGGATCCCTCCCGGAATCCGGTATCTCGTCCGCAGCACCCAGCAGCCGGCGGCGTTCCTCTGCAAGCGACCCAAGAGAGCGGAATCTTTCCCTGCCCGCCGATAACTGGTACCAGGTGTCACGCGCAGCATTGAGCCGGGGGGTTGCCTCGGCCGCGAGTTGTTCCAACGCCGCCTGCCGCTGACGACCGTTTTTGAGGCCCTCCTCCACAACAGCCCGGCGCGCCTTCAGCGCCGATTCGTCGGCCACGTCCTGGGCAAGGGCGGACTGCAGCTGCACCAGGTCGTCCGCCAGGAGCCTGGCACGGGCGTCCCGGACGTCAAACTGGACGCTTTGGGCCCGTCGCGCCACTTCCGCCTGCTTGCCAAGAGGGGTCAACTGTCGCCGGATTTCACTGGTGAGGTCGCTCAGTCTCTGCAGGTTTGCCTGCATCGCTTCCAGCTTCCGGACCGTTTTTTCCTTGCGCCGGCGGTGTTTGAGAATGCCTGCCGCCTCTTCAATAAACCCACGCCGGTCCTCCGGGGTGGCGTGCAGGACCTTGTCCAGCTGGCCCTGCCCCACGATCACGTGCATTTCCCGGCCCAGGCCGGAATCGGAGAGCAGTTCCTGTATGTCCAGGAGACGGCAGCCCGCACCGTTGATGGCGTACTCGGACCCGCCGGTGCGGAAAAGCGTCCGTGAGATGGTCACTTCGCTGTACTCGATCGGCAGGGCGCCGTCAGTATTGTCGATGGTCAACGAGACGTGGGCCCGGCCCAGCGGCGGGCGGCCGGACGTGCCCGCAAAGATGACGTCCTCCATCTTGCCGCCGCGCAGGGTCTTGGCACCCTGTTCCCCCATGACCCAGGCCAGTGCATCCACAACATTGGATTTCCCGGAACCGTTCGGACCGACCACTGCAGTGACACCCGGCTCGAAGTCGAACGTCGTGGCTGACGCGAACGACTTGAATCCGCGGACGGTCAGGCTCTTGAGGTGCAAGGTGGTTCGGATCTCCTGAATGGCTGAAGCGGGCTGTTCCCGGCTTAAATCTACTGCGTGCCAATGACAAAGCCCGGATTTTGGCACGTTGCGGCATCCAGACCCTTGCCACACCTCGTTGCCAGCCCTTAGACTCGCGGCTAAAGGTTGCTTGACGCTGCTCGACCCGGTGGTCTCACACCGGATCGACTTGGCAGGATCCAGCGGAGCTGGACTGGCCATGATGCAGTGAGGGGCGTTTACGACGCGACCTTTTGCTGGACGACAACTGAATATCTTGGTTTGGCTGCGCCGGGGGGCGGCATGCAGGGCAGTGCACAAAGCACCGCCTGATTCGCAACTGCGCACTCACTCCAGGAGTTCACATGTCTGTACCCTCAGCCGATCGCACGCTCAAAGCCTTCAAGCAGGTCATCTTCCTGCTGGCATTAGCCATGGTGGCCGCGCTCCTGCCGGCTGCAGCACCTGCCGGGCTCCTACCGTTCGCATACGCGGCGGACCCCTGTGCTCCCGTTGTGAACGCCATTGCCTGCGAAAACTCCAAACCGGGAAGCCCGCCATCAGAGTGGGACATCACCGGGGCGGGTGATTCGGACATTCAGGGATTTGCCACCGACATCAGTGTCAACGCCGGTCAGCCGATCAACTTCAAGATTGACACCAACGCGTCCAATTACACCATCGCCATCTACCGGACCGGCTGGTACCAGGGCCTCGGGGCCCGCAAGATCGCCAACGTCACGCCCTTGGCCTTCCGGCAATCACAGCCGCAATGCCGGTCCGACGTGACAACGGAACTCTACGATTGCGGAACGTGGGCTGTTTCGGCCACGTGGCAGGTCCCGGCCACGGCCGTCTCCGGCGTCTACGTCGCCCTGCTGACCCGGCCGGACACCGGCGGCCAAAGCCACATCACTTTCATAGTCCGCGCCGACGGCAGCCATTCCGACGTGGTCTTCCAGACCTCCGACACCACCTGGCAGGCCTACAACACCTATGGCGGGGCCGATTTCTACCAGGGGGCTGTTAACGGCAGGGCCTACAAGATCAGCTACAACAGGCCGTTTGCCACCCGGGGCGAATCTTCGGGCCGGGACTTCTACTTCGGTAACGAGTACCCCCTGGTTCGTTTCCTGGAGAAAAACGGCTACGACGTCAGCTACATCAGCGGCGTGGACACCCACCGTGACGGCGCGCAGCTCCTGAACCACAAGGTCTTTCTTTCCGTGGGCCACGACGAATACTGGTCAGGTCCCCAGCGGGCCAATGTGCAAGCCGCGCGCGACGCCGGCGTAAACCTTCAGTTCCTGTCCGGTAACGAAATGTATTGGCGCACGCGCTACGAACCGTCCCAGGTGGACGGAGCAGCGTACCGGACCATCACCTCCTACAAGGAGACCTGGTCCAACGGCAAGATTGATCCAAGCACCGAGTGGACCGGAACGTGGCGCGATCCCAGGTATGCCTCACAGGCCAATGGAGGCGGCCTGCCCGAGAACGGACTGACCGGCACCCTCTACATGTCCAACTTCACGGATCTGCCGGTCACCGTAAGTGCCGCAGAGGGCAAGGCGCGCCTTTGGCGCAACACACCGCTCGCGTCGCTGGCCACCGGAAGTTCTGCGCAGCTGGCACAACATACTGTCGGTTACGAGTCCAATGAGGACCTCGACAACGGCTTCCGGCCGGCGGGCACAATCAGGCTGTCCACCACCACGGGCGCCGTTGAACAGTACCTCCAGGACTTCGGCAATACGGTGAAACCCGGAACCACAACCCATAACACCACGCTGTACAAGGCAGCGAGCGGAGCGCTGGTCTTTTCCGCCGGCACCGTCCAGTGGACCTGGGGCCTCGATCAGGAGCATGACGGGAACGGTGCCGCTGCGGATCCGCGGATGCAGCAGGCCCAGATCAACCTGCTGGCAGACATGGGCGCCCAGCCGGGGACGCGGGATCCCGCGCTGACTGCGGCAACTGCCAGCAATGATGCGGCAGCGCCAACAGCTTCCATCTCCTCCCCTGCGGAAGGGGCCGTCATCGCGCACGGCAGCAGCGTCACGGTGTCCGGCACAGCCAGTGATACCGGCGGTATCGTGGCCGGCGTGGAAGTCTCCACCGACGGCGGGACCACCTGGCATCCTGCCCAGGGCAAACAAAGCTGGTCCTACACGTATATCCAGAAAGGGCTCAACACGGCGAGCATAAAGGTGCGCGCCGTGGACGACAGCGCCAACATCGGCGCCGCCGCAACGCGCAACCTGCAGCTGAGCGGCCCCTACACCGTTTTCGGCCAGCAGGTCCCCGCGGTGCCGGATTCCCAGGACGGCGGCGCCTACGAGCTCGGTATGAAGATCACGCCGAGCGTGGACGGCTTCATCACCGGTGTCCGCTTCTACAAGAGCACCGGAAATACCGGAACACACACCGGTTCCCTCTGGAACTCGGCCGGACAGCGGCTCGCAAACGCCACGTTCACGTCCGAATCATCCTCAGGATGGCAGAAGGTCCTATTCAGCCAGCCGGTAGCGGTTTCGGCGGGGCAGAAATACACGGTGTCCTACACAGCCCCGAAGGGCCACTACGCCATCAAGGACTACCAGTGGGCCAGCTTCGGGTTCACTGAACCGCCGCTCACGGTGGTGGGCGGATTCGGGAGCGAGCCCGCCGGCGTCTATGGCGGCCCTGATGCCTTCCCGCAGAACAGCTTCGGCAACGGCAACTATTTCGTTGATGCGGTCTTCGACACCGTAGACAACACCCCCCTGACAGCTTCGGGGCAATGGCCCCTGGGCGGATCATCCAGTGTGCCGCAGGCCACCACTGTCGGAGCTGTTTTCTCCAAACCGGTCACGACATCCAGCGTGCAACTGACGCTGAAAGCGGCCGACGGCACCGCTGTTGCCGGCACAACCGCCTACGACTCAACCACACGCAAGGTGACGTTCACGCCGGGCGCCGTCCTGGCGCTGGCAACGACCTACACCGCGACGCTCAGCGCCACTGCCGCCACCGGCGGATCCCTGACGGACGGCGGAACGTGGTCCTTCACGACAGTGGTCTCACCGCCGACGCCGGGAAGCTGCCCGTGCAGCTTCTACGATGACTCGGTCCTCCCCGGCATCCAGGAGATCAGGGACGGCGTCCCGTTGACATTGGGCATCCGTTTCTCGAGCACCGCTGACGGTACAGTTACCGGCGTCCGCTTCTACAAGTCCGCCGGCAATACCGGTACTCATACCGGCACACTGTTCACGGCCGCCGGGCAGCAACTGGCAACGGTGACCTTCGCAAATGAAAGCACCGCCGGCTGGCAGACCGCGTACTTCAACCAGCCAGTGGCGATGTCCTCGAACACGGAGTACATCATGGCCTACAAGACCTCGACCGGAGCGTACTCTGCGACGGTGAACGGCTTCGGTGCCGGTGGCCTCAGCGTCGGAAACCTCCGCACGGTCTCCGATGCCGGCGCCTACTCCTACACGGGCGACTTTCCCAACGTCCGCTCCACAACGAGCTACCTCGTCGATGTCGTAGTGCAGTACCCGGAGCCGGCATTTGTGGCAACTGCCCAGACACCGCTTCCCGGTTCATCCAGTGTTGCATTGGACACGACCGTCGGGGCCACCTTCTCCAAGGCGGCCATCGCATCGAGTGTCCGGCTGACCCTGGCCGGGCCCGACGGCACTAACATTTCGGGAACCACGAGCTACGACTCGGCATCCGGCAAAGTGACCTTCACACCATCTGCGCCACTCGCTTCAGCTACCAGCTACACAGCCACGCTGACCGCCACGTCCACAACTGACCAGGTGCTCAGCGCTGGCGGCACCTGGACCTTCACAACCGTTCCGCTCCCACGGGCCGACGGCACGTGCCCCTGCACCCTCTACCAGGACACGGTGACGCCGTCTGTACTGGAAATCAAGGATGGAGCCCCCGTGGCCTTGGGCGTCCGCTTTGCGAGCTCGACCAGCGGACAAGTCACCGGTATCCGCTTCTACAAATCCGCGGGTAACACCGGGACACACACGGGTAGCCTGTTTAGCATTACGGGCCAGCAGCTCGCGACCGTGACGTTCACGGCCGAGTCCACTGCCGGCTGGCAGACTGCAACCTTCAGCCAGCCGGTCGCCATAGCTGCCGACACAGAATACGTGGCAGCCTACAAATCACCCACCGGCACGTACTCCGCTACCCCGGGCGGATTCTTGACTGGCTTCACGAGCGGACCCCTGCGGACCACTCAGGACTCCGGCGGATTTTCGTACAGCGGAGACTTCCCGGGATCGTCTTCCAGTTCGAGCTATCTTGTGGACCTGGTCTTCCAGACCTCGGCGGTTGCGCCTCCCCCGGAGCCGCTGACTGTGACTGCACAGTCGCCGGCCCCGAATGCAACCGGGGTGGCGCTCAATGTTCAGCCCAGCCTGACACTCTCGTCGGCTGTTCAGCCGGGTGCTTCGCTCGTTCTCGCTGGCGGCGGCACCTACATCGCAGGGACATCCGCATTGTCCGCAGATGGCCGCACCGTGACGTTCACCCCGGCACAACAGCTGCCGGGTAATACCGTCATCACCGCGAGCGCCGCGAATGTCACCTCGCTGGCCGGCGCAGCGCTTGCCCCCACCTCCTGGCAGTTCACGACCCTTACTCCGCCGCCGCCCACGCAGTCCCTCTTCGCCTCCCTGCTCCCGCAGTTCGCAGCGTCGACGGACGTCCGGTCGGTGGAGCTCGGCGTGGCATTCAGCGCGTCAGTCGCCGGTTCCGTCACGGCCGTCCGCTTCTACAAGGGCACAGCCAACACAGGAACGCATACCGGTTCGCTCTGGACAGCATCGGGGGTGCGCCTGGCCAAGGTGACGTTCGCGAATGAAACGGCAAGCGGATGGCAGACTGCCACACTCCCGACACCGATAGCACTGACGGTAGGAACCACCTATATCGTGTCCTACAACGCGCCGGCGGGCCGTTATTCCTATACGCCCAATTTCTTCACGAAGGCGTGGACAAGCGGTTCCCTGACCGCGAGGGCGAACAACAACGGACTATACCGTTATGGTTCGGGGACGGCGGTCCCCAACCAGTCGAGCAACAGGACGAACTACTTCGTGGATGTGGTGTTCGCTCCCCGGTAAACCTGACTATGCGCCACCCGGGCCAGGGCCCCTTGGTTGTCTCCAAGGGGCCCTGGCAGTGTCTTCGGGGCCTGGCTGTGCTTCCCCGGGGTTCTCGCTGTGCTTCCCGGAGCCTGGCCGTTTTCCACGGGCCCGTCGCTGGCGGGCAGGTGGCAGCACGCGCTATTTAGTGTGCTCGTGGTCCCTGGCCGCCGGTACTGCGGCGGGCAGTTAGCGGACCACGGACGGCGACCAGGCGTGCTCTATGTACAGGGACGCCTGGGCGGAAGGGTCAGCCGTGATTTGCCAGATGTCGCTATCGCCCTCGGCACCGTCACGGGGCAGTCCGTAGAGCAGTGTCCCGTCATCCAGCCATTCGATCTGGTCGTCAACGCTGCGGGTCTCCGACAAAACTGTTTCTTTTCCGCCGGCCAGGTCCAGGATGGCGATCTTCCAGTGAGCGGCCAGAGGTGTGCCCGTGTTCTTTTTGTAGGCCACGCGCGTACCGTCCGGCGACAGCGAGGGGCATTCGACGCCGTCGTGGATTGCCGTAAGGGTCCTGGCCGAGATGCTTCCTTTGACAAGCCAGATGCGCCCCGACGACGCCGCCGTTGCATAGAACGCGTCCGCCTCCCCCGGGACGAAGGTCACGCCCCAGATGTTCCGGTCGGCCGCCGTCACCTGAGCTCCGTTGACCAGGAGGGCAAACCCTTCCAAGGTGCCGGTTACGGGGCTTCCGTCAGTCCGGCTGATGGACGTTTCCGTCGAGAAACCCGATGCGCCGTAAGAGTGGCCGGTGACAAACACGGTTGTGGACACCAGCGAGCCGTCCGCACTCATCCGCGTTCGGCTGGGCATCCCCGGCACCGCCCACCGGCTGGTGGGTTGCCATTCCCGGTTCAGCAACACCGCCTCGAAGTTGGTAACGAGGCCTCGGTTTGTCTTCAGGCAAACGATATTCCGGGCGGTGCCGTAGACCCGGTCGCAAGCCTCGGATGCCAGGTCCCGCTGCCCGGCGGGCTCCCCCAACGGGACAGTGGCGGCCATGCCATACCCCTGGCCCGGCGCGGTATTGCGGAACAAGACAAAAGCAGCCGCAGGAAGGGCGCCTCCGGAGGCCACGCTGACAGCGGACGCTGCCGAGCGGCTGTCCTGGAACCGCTGAAAAGCGTTGGCAGCATAGGAACCGGCCCCCGCGAGAACCACCACCGTGATCACCAACAGGATGATCCAGCGTTTCCTGCCGCTCCCGGGGCTCAAGCTGTGTGCCTTTGGCGCGTTCCCGCCCGCAGGATCAGCAGGGCGGCCGGGACGGCAGCCGCGAGGCAGCCGCCCACCACCACCATTGCCGTGGACGGGCCAAGTGTGAACCACAGGACACCAAAGCCGGCCGAAGCAGCCATGCGGCTCAAGGCCACAACGGTCTGGGCTGCACCGATGCCCGTGGCCAGCTTCTCCGGCGGTGTGAGCTGGCTTGCCAGAGCGGCGAGCACACCATCGGTTGCAGCGTAGAAGGCTCCGAGCAGGACAAGGCAGGCCAGCGTCGGACCGAATCCGCCAAGCGGTGCCGCCGCGAGGAGATAGCACAGCAGGAGGGCCACATGCCCCGCAACAAAGACTTTCGCTTTTCCCCAGCGGTCGGCCAGTTTGCCAAGCGGGATCGCGAGAACGAGGAATACGACATTCGTGCCCACATACAGCAGCGGGAACCACTGCACCGCAAAGGAGTCCCGGTTCTGCAGGACCAGGTAGATGAATCCGTCGCCGACGGTCAGCAGTCCGAGGAGCCCCGAGGCGATAAGCAGCCGGCCAAGTCCGGGCTCGCGCAAAAGGCTCCAGCGAAAGACGAAGACCGGGCCGGGGCGCCGGCCGGGCGCCGGTCCTGCCGCGGTTCCCGTTTTCACGTTGGGTACCAGCAGTGCGAGGGCGGCTACTCCGATCACCGCGAACGCAAGGGACACCACAAAGAGGGTGCCGTAGCCGTTGGGGATGAGCATCAGGATGAAGAACGCCAGCAACGGTCCGCCTGCGGCACCGATGTTGTCCAGCATCCGGTGCACGCCGAAGTGGCGCGCCAGGTACTCGGGCTGGGCGGACACGGTGATGAGTGCGTCACGCGGTGCCGTGCGGATGCCCTTACCGATCCGGTCACCGGTAACGATGGCCGCCAGGGCCCAGAAGCCGCCGGCGAACAGGAATCCGATCCTGGCCACCATCGACAACCCGTAGCCCGCGAGTGCGATGCGTTTGGGATGTCCGCTCCGGTCCGCTGCCCACCCCGCGGCGATCCTGACAATGGCGCTGGCACCTTGGTTGATCCCGTCAAGTATCCCGAAGGCAATGGCTGACAGGCCGAGGAATCCGGTGATGTAAAGGGGAAGGACAGCGGATACCGATTCGGAGGAGACATCGGTGAACATGCTGACAACACCCAGCCACAGGATGACAGGCGACAGGCGGAAAGCCCCCCGGGGCACCATGGGATCGTTCGTTGCCGGCACCGCGTCCTTCTTGCCGCCGTTCCGATCTGAGACCGAGATGTACATGGCCGCTACCCCGCCGTCGTGTGAAGGTTGCCGAGCAACATAAAACGGGTACTGCCCGTACCGGTGGTTGACGTCGTCAGCGTCACCGAATCAGTGCCCCTGACGAAACGGACCGATCGCTGGCCGTCCGCGGCGGGTGCCGGCTCGGACCAGAAACTGAGTGCGGCGAGCTTCTGCTGGAAGTGGCCTACTACTGAGTCCTGGCTGGACGCCGAGATGGCATCCGCCGTCACTTGGAGGACGGCATCCGCGGAAGATACACCTGTGGAGACCACCACGCTTCCGTCAGGGAACGGCAGCGCGGCCGCGGGGAACCCGGCGACGATTTTTCCCTGGGCGGAAGCTGTGGGCGGCAGCGGCGTACTGACCAAGGCTACCGGCGGGGATGGCAGCGGAAGCCCCGCCGGTGCCGCGGCTACGGGGGGAAGCACTTCCCGCTTCCCGGATGCTGGTGCCGCGCTTCCCGCTGACTCCTGGGTTCCGGAGGCCGGCCCGCTCCCTCCGCCTGCCTCAGATCCCGGCGCGGCGGATGTGTCGTCTTCAGTGGCCGAAGCTCCCGGCGGCAGGGTGCCGCCGCTGCCGGCCGAGGCCGGGGGGACGCTCGTTGACGGAGCGGCCGCTCCCGTGTCCGTGACTCCGGCCAGCTGATCGAACACAACAGCGGTGCCGCCCAGCACTGCCGCGACGCTCACCCCCACGATGACAAGCCTCTTCGCTATCATTGGGCCCCCGCCTCCCGTTCAGGCGTTGGAGACCAACGCGCCTGCGATTCCGGCAGCCCGGGCTGCCATGGGCACAGTCTGACACCGGAAAAGACGGCTTCGATAGAGTGGCGGTACCTGCTTTTCCCTGCCTCACCACCGGCCGTTGCGGGGACGGGGCTGGCAAACGGGGCAGGTATAGGAGGACCGGTTCATGAATTGTTCGCGCTTCATCAGGCTTACGATGCCTGCAGCGGCGCAGCGTTTGCACTCCTGGTTTTCCCTGCCGTACGCGTTAAGCGACCGGTCAAAGTACCCGGAGGCGCCGTTTACATTGACGTAGAGGGAGTCGAAGCTTGTCCCGCCGGCGGCAAGGGCGTCCAGCATCACCTCACGGGCGGCGTCGAGAACCCGCAGCGCATCGGCGCGGCGGAGTGTTTCGGTGGGCCGGGCGTAGTGGAGGCGCGCCCGCCACAGTGCCTCGTCTGCATAGATGTTGCCGATCCCGGAAACGAGTCCCTGGTCCAGCAGCGCACGTTTGAGTCCAGTCTTACGGCTCCGCAGCCGGCGGTAAAAGGAATCGAAGGAAAAATAGGGATCCAGGGGATCCCGGGCGATGTGGGACGCCTCTTCGGCAATAAACGGCTCCGGGACCTCCCCAAGGCCGCCGGGTCCGCCGTCGGCCGTTGGCACCAGCGACGTGACAAACAGACCCCCAAAGATGCGTTGGTCCACGAATCTGAGTTGTTCCGGCATGCCGTGGGCGGGGCTCAGCCGCAGGCGGACTTTTAGGTGCTTTTCATCCGGTACCACGGAATCCTGCATCAGCAGCTGGCCGCTCATTCCCAGGTGGGCCATGAGCGCCACTCGCGGCCGGGACGTGCCTGCGGCCGGAATGCCGTCAGTACCTGGCTGGACTGCTGCCGCCTCCTCCAGCGGTAGCCAGAGGAATTTTCCGCGACGCACCACATCCAGGACCCGGGAGCCTTCGAGGTTGCCGGTGAAGTCCTGGGCGCCGAG
The DNA here is from genome assembly GCF_000196235.1 of Arthrobacter sp. FB24. Taxonomy (NCBI): domain Bacteria; kingdom Bacillati; phylum Actinomycetota; class Actinomycetes; order Micrococcales; family Micrococcaceae; genus Arthrobacter; species Arthrobacter sp. FB24. The sequence continues at coordinate 2,804,616 of NC_008541.1, forward strand.
GGCGTGCCGGCGGATTGAACGCGGATCCAGGACGTCGACAGAAGTGATCGTCCTGCCGCGGACCCAGCTCACCAGGCCGCGGCGGACAACTTCGACTTCCGGCAGTTCGGGCACGGAAAGACCTAGAGGCCGGCTTCGGATTCCGCCGGAAGACCTGACGTCGCGGTAACCGACAGCTTCCGCCAGGCGTCAGCGGCAGCTTCCTGCTCGGCTTCCTTCTTGGACCGTCCGGCACCCTGTCCGTAATCGGTCCCGCCGATCCGGAGCACGGCGACAAACGTCCGCGCGTGGTCCGGGCCGGAACCTTCCACCGCATAGTAGATGCTGCCCAGCTGACGGCTGGCCGCCAGTTCCTGGATGCTGGTCTTCCAGTCGGTGCCTGCACCAAGGGCGGCGGCGTCCTGCAGCAGCGGGCCGATCAGCCGCATGACCAGTTGGCGTGCCGTCTCGATGTCGTTGGACACGTAGGTGGCTCCGATCAGCGCTTCCATGGTGTCCGCAAGGATCGAGGCCTTGTTCTTGCCGTCGGTGAGCTTTTCGCCCTGCCCGAGGTAGATGTACTCTCCGATGCCAAGGCTGCGGCCGATTCCGGCGAGTGCCCTGGTGCTGACCACAGCTGAACGCCGCTTCGCGAGGTCACCCTCAGGCAGTGCAGGGTTGTCGCGGTAGAGGGCATCCGTCACGGAAAAGCCCAGGATCGAATCACCCAGGAACTCGAGGCGCTCGTTGGTGGGTATGCCGCCGTTTTCGTAGGCATACGAACGATGTGTCAGAGCAAGACGAAGCGTCCCGGCATCAATAGAGACACCGAGACGCTTCAAAAGCTCTTCAGTTGAAGACGTCATGTTCAGCCAGTGGGCCGATTAGACGTCCGCGACCTTGCGGCCCTTGTACTCAAGGAACAGCGCAGTGCCAGCCGAGTCGGTAACGACCTTTGCCTGGTGCGGCAGGCTGTACGTAACCTGGCCGTTCTCGACGGTCTTCACCAGGTGGGGGGCGGTTGCCTTCCACTGGGAGCGGCGGGCGCGGGTATTCGAGCGAGACATTTTCCGCTTCGGGACAGCCACGGCTAACTCATTTCTCTCTAGAAAAACACTTACAAATCAATTTTGCCGGTCAGGCTTAGCCAAGTCAGCTAGGGCAGCCCAGCGAGGATCTACGACCTCGTGGTGATGCCCCGGCTCGTCTTCCAGGCGTACTCCGCATTCGGAGCAAAGGCCCTGGCAGTCTTCCCGGCACACCGGCTGGAACGGCAGCATGGTTACAACCGCGTCCCGCAACACCGGCTCAAGATCGATTAAATCGTGCTCGATTCGATATTGCTCTTCTTCGTCTTCTTCGGCGGAGAACTGGGCGTCCTCGTAGAAGAAAAGTTCTTGCACATCGACCTCGAGGTCATACGCAAGGGGATCCAGGCATCGGCCGCACTCGCCGGTTACTTCGACGTGAACAGTTCCTGATACCAGAATTCCTTCGTGTACGGCCTCCAGCCGCAGATCCAGCCCGACATCCGAGCCTTCCTGCACGCCAATGAGTGCCACACCAAGCTCGCTTGGTGCGGGTACATGTTCTTTCAGCGTCCGCATGCTCCCCGGGCTGCGCCCGAGGTCCTTGACGTCGAACGCCAAGGGCGAACTAGCATCTCGTTTAATGAGAACTCCTGTTGAACATATGACCGACGTACTATCTTAGCCTGATCTTCCGGGCGGACTCAAACCGGCTGAATGCCACACAGTTGAGCACCGCGGGACGGACAGGGATTGGGCCGCAAAACCGGCAGGGGCCGTTGCGTACCGATCAAGCCTACCCTCTGCCGGGCCGATCCTAGGACGACTCGCCCGCCAGCAGCCGTTTCAGCACCGATCGTGGCACATAATCGGACACGTTGCCGCCGAGGGTGAAGACTTCCTTAATGAGCGTGGACGACAAGTGGAGATAGTGGCCTTCGGTGGGAAGAAAGACCGTTTCCACGCCGCTCAGCTGCCGGTTCATCGTTGCCATCGGGAGCTCGTAGTCAAAGTCCGACGACGATCGAAGGCCCTTCACAATTGCGGACACACCCCGCTGCCTGCAGTATTCGGCCAGCAGGCCTTCGCCCACCGGCTCCACTACGATGCCGCGCAGGGACGCGAGGGTCTCGCGGGCCATGTCGATCCGTTCCTCCAGCGGGAAGCGGTACTTCTTGGCGTAGTTGGTGGACACCGCCACGATGACTTCGTCAAAGAGGCCTGCGGCCCTGGCGATGACTTCCAGGTGGCCATTGTGGATCGGGTCAAAGGAGCCAGGGCATACGGCGCGTCTCATGCTCCGAACCTACCGTATCCCCCAAGCGGGATAACATGACTGGATGCCCGAGTCGAACATTCCCTTCACCGTTGCAGGGGGCGTGGTGCTGGTCACCGGCGCAGCCATGGGCATGGGCCGGCTGCACGCGCTCCGCGCCGCCAGGGAAGGCGCGACTGTGGTGATCCTATGGGACGTGGATGCCGGCGGACTGGAAAGCGTTGCCCGCGAGGTGACTGCGCTCGGCGCCCGAGCCGTAGCCCGCGCCGTGGATCTCGCGGACCGTGACGCCATCGCCGAGGCCGCGCGGGAGTGCCGTGCTGAAGGCGCCCTTACCCTCCTCGTTAATAACGCGGGAATCGTGCGCGGCGCGTACTTTTGGGAGCACCGGCCGGGCCCTGACATTGCCTTGACCATGGACGTCAACGCACTGGCGCCGATGTACGTCACCCTCGCATTCCTTCCGGACATGATGGCCGACGTCGGGCGCGCCCGACGGGTCCTGAACATCGCCTCCGCCGCCGGCACGGTTTCCAACCCCAGGATGAGCGTGTATGCAGCCTCCAAATGGGCTGTAGTGGGCTGGAGTGACTCGCTGCGGCTTGAATTGGAACAGGAAGGCTACCGGCATCTGCGGGTCACCACCTTCTGTCCGAGCTACATCTCCACCGGTATGTTCGCCGGCGCCCGCGGCCCCCCTGCTCACGCCGCTCATGACTCCCGCTAACGCCGTCGACCGGGCATGGCGGGCAATGGCCGCGGGCCGCCCGCTCCTCATTGCTCCGGCGACGGCGAATCTTGGCAAAGTCCTGCGGGGGATTCTTCCCGTCCGCGTATGGGACTTCATCGGCGGTAAAGTCTTCCGGATCTACGCCGGCATGGAAAAATTCACCGGACGCGCAGAGGACGCCACCTCCAACCGACAGGCAGGCAAACAGTGAACGCAACAGCTCCGGCACCGTGGCAGCGGGCAGCGTCGGGTGCCAATCTCCTGGCAGCCAACGGAACCCTCGGGGTCACGATCTTCGAGGAGATGACCACCCTCGCGGTCCGGACCGGCGCCATCAACCTTGGCCAGGGCTTCCCCGACGAGGACGGTCCGTTGGAAATCAAGGCGGCCGCCCAGGCTGCGATTGCCTCCGGCGCCAACCAATATGCTCCCGGCAAGGGAATCCTTCCCCTCCGGGAGGCCGTATCGGCGCACCAGCAGCGGTTCTACGGGCTCACGCCGGACCCGGAGACTGAAATCATCGTCACCACGGGAGCCACCGAAGCCATTGCTGCCTCGTTGCTGGCACTCGTGGAGCACGGAGACGAGGTGCTCACGTTCGAACCCTTCTACGACTCCTACGGCGCCATGATCGGACTGGCGGAAGCCACGCATGTGACGGCTCCGCTGCTCGCTCCGGATTTCATGCCGGACATGACAGCCCTGGAAGCGGCCTTCAGCAGCCGGACCAAAGTGGTGCTGATCAATAATCCGCACAACCCCACCGGCGCGGTCTTTCCGCGTGAGGTTCTTCAGCGCGTCGTGGAACTTGCCGCCAGGCACGACGCCGTCATCATCACCGACGAGGTCTACGAGCACCTGACGTTCGGGGAACAACACATCCCGGTGGCAAGCCTGCCCGGTGCCGCCGGCAGGACCGTCACCATATCCTCCGCAGGCAAGACGTTCTCCTTCACCGGCTGGAAGATCGGCTGGCTGAGCGGACCTGAACACCTCGTGTCTGCCATCAGGACGGTGAAACAGTTCCTCAGCTACAGCTCCGGCACGCCGTTCCAGGGCGCCATCGCCGTAGGGCTCGCCCTGCCCGACGACTTTTACACCGGGATTTCCGAGACACTCCGGCGCAAGCGGGACATCCTCAGCGACGGGTTGAAGGCCGCCGGCCTGGACGTCTTCACCCCGCAAGGAACCTACTTCGTGAATGTGGACACGGCTCCCCTGGGGATCTCCGACTCCGTGGACCTGGCCCGGAGGCTTCCGGAACTGGTAGGGGTGGCCGCCATCCCGGTGCCAGTCTTCTGCCATCCCGAGGGCGCCGAACGAACCCGCAGCCTGCTCCGCTTTGCGTTCTGCAAGAAGACCGAGGTCCTCGAGGAGGCCGCATCGCGGCTCGCCACCCTCCGGGACCGGCTGTGACGATGCCTGCCCGGACCCCGGCAGGATCACGTTTCCTCCGGACCACCGGACAGCACGCCACCATCGAACCGGATGCCTTCACCGCAGGGTCCTATGTGCTGAGCATCGGCGGAGCGGAGCAGTCCCACGTAAACCTCGCCGAGCCGGTCGAAATCTTCTACGAGTACCTCCGCCGGATCGGGCACGTCGTGGATCTCGCGGCACCTGCCGGCGAGCCGGTCCACGCGCTGCATCTTGGCGCCGGGGCGCTGACGCTGGCCCGCTACATTCAGGCGACCCGCCCGGGGTCCCTACAGTACGCCGTGGAGCTCGAACGCGAGCTGCTGGACTTCGTCCTGCAGCAGTTGCCCATGCCGGACGGAACGGTTCTGCACACGCTGATCGGCGACGCACGGGACGCGCTGGCGGAACTGCCGGCGGAACTGCGTTTCGACGTCGTGATCCTGGACATTTTCTCCGGCCCGGAGGCACCGGAGCACATCGCATGTGCCGGTTTCTACGAGGAGGCTGCGGCCAGGCTGACGCCACGCGGGGTGTTGATCGTCAACGTGGGCGATGAACCGGGGCTGACCCTGGTACGGAGCCAGGTGGCAGCCATGCGCCAGGTCATGGGCGGTGTTGCCGCTTTCGCCGAGTCCGGGATGTTCGCCGGGCGGCATCCCGGAAACATTGTCCTTGCCGGCACAAGGGGTCCGTGGCCTGCGGAATGGACCGTGGAGCTGGCGGCACGCGGCCCGCACCCGGCAAAAGTACTGGCCGGCGTGGACCTCGACGCGATCTCGGACTAAGTCAGCTGCCGCCGCCCACAGGTTCGGCAAACCACAGCTTGGTTTCGCCGTATTTCTTCTCGGCAAACCGCTCCAGCGACGCAGGCCAGGACGGCTCCGGGCTGCGGGACGAGCGCTCCACCACCACGACGGCGGACTCTGCCAGGTAAGGCGACAGTTCCTCCAGTACCGCGCCCATGGCGGGCTCGTCCAGCGGATACGGCGGGTCCAGGAACACGAGGTCCCACAGTGTGCCCGGCACGGTCCTTTCCAGGAAGGACTCCACCCGGGAGCGGTGGACCGACACCGCCTTGTGACCTACGGCCCCGTTGACGAGGTCCGCGTTGCGCTGGCAAACCTCACTGGCCTTTCCGTCGAACTCCACGAGGTCCACAGTCTCCGCCCCGCGGCTGGCGCTTTCCACGCCGAGCGCGCCGGAGCCCGCATAAAGATCCAGGACGCGGGCCCCTGCCACCACATTGAAGGCCTCAAGGCGGGAGAAGAGTGCTTCCTTGACGCGGTCGGTGGTGGGACGGGTCATGGACCCGGGCACACTGACCAGCGGCATTCCCCCGCCGGCCCCGGCGATGATGCGGCTCACGCCGGATCCGTCCCGTCATGTCCCGCCACACGCCATGTCCTAGCCACGCTCAAGGAATGCCTCCTTTTCCGGGTTCAAATACTCATCGATTGCCTCCGCGAGTGCGGAATGGTCCGTCAGGCCGGGATCCGCGGCCACGATTTGTTGCGCGTCCTGGCGTGCCTTTGCAATGACGGCCTCGTGCTCCAGCACGCGCAGCAGCTTGAGCGTGGAACGTCCGCCGGACTGTGAGGCGCCGAGGATGTCGCCCTCGCGGCGCAGCTTCAGGTCCTCCTGCGACAGCTCGAATCCGTCCGTCGTGGCCGCCACGGCGTCCAGGCGGCGGCGGCTGGGATGCCCGGGCTCAAGCGTGGTCACCAGAAGGCAGGTGCCGGGCAGCCCGCCCCGGCCCACCCGTCCGCGAAGCTGGTGCAGCTGGGAGATGCCGAACCTGTCCGCATCCAGGATCACCATCAGTGTGGCGTTGTGGACGTCAACACCCACCTCGATCACGGTGGTGGACACCAGCAACTTGGTTTCATTCGCCGTGAAGGATGCCATCGTTGCGGATTTCAGGACGGGATCCTGCCTGCCGTGCAGCGGCGCCAGCGGAACGCCGGCCAGCGCGGGTTCATCCTGCAGGTGTTCGACGACTGAAGTGACGGATGCGAGCTCGCGGGCCGGGCCGTCACCTTCCAGGTCCGCCGCCGAAGGCTCCGCTTCCCCGGGGCTGAAGTCGCCGTCGTCGTCTTCTCCGATCTTGGGGCACACGACGTAGACCTGGTGCCCGGCGTCGATCTCTTCCCGGGACCGGGACCAGATACGTCCGGCCCAGCCGGGGTTTTCGGCGAGGCCAACAACATGCGTGGAAATGGGGGCACGGCCCGCGGGGAGTTCGTCCAGCACTGATGTTTCGAGATCGCCGAACACGGTCATGGCGACGGTCCTGGGAATGGGCGTGGCAGTCATGACGAGCAGGTGGGGCGGCTTGCTGGCTTTCGCACGCAGGGCGTCGCGCTGCTCCACCCCGAAGCGGTGCTGTTCATCCACAACGATCAGGCCGAGGTCGTAGAACGAGACATTGTCGCTCAGCAGGGCGTGCGTCCCGATCACGATCCCGGCAGTGCCCGACGCGGCATCCAGCATGGCCTGTTTGCGGGCAGCAGTGGGCATCGATCCGGTAAGCATCGTGACCTGCACTGTGTCGGGACCTGATCCGCCCAGCAGGCCGTCCCGGGACAACGGGCCCAGGGTCCTGCGGATGGATTCGAAGTGCTGCGCGGCCAGGACTTCCGTGGGCGCCAATAGGGCGGCCTGACCCCCGGCGTCAACCACCTGGAGCATTGCGCGCAGGGCGACGATGGTCTTGCCTGACCCCACCTCGCCCTGGAGGAGCCGGTTCATGGGGCTGTCCTGCGAAAGCTCCTCCGCAAGTGTTTTCCCGACGGCGGACTGGCCGGCCGTGAGCGTAAAGGGCAGCTGGCGGTCGAACGCGGTCAGGATTCCGTCGGTGACAGGCCGGCGGGCCGTGGCCTCCTCGGCGGCCAGCTGGGCGCGGCGCCGCGCGAGGGCAGCCTGCAGGACCAGGGCCTCCTGGTACCTGAAGCGGTCCCTGGCCCGCTGCCAGTCGCCGGGCACCTCCGGGGTATGGATCAGCCGGTAGGCCTCCGGAGCCGGCAGGAACTTCTCCCGGGCCGAGACCCCGGCCGGCACCGGATCGTCCAGGACATCCAGGTCGACGGTGTCCAGGAGGGTGGAGATGACTTTCTGGATGGACCAGCTGGTGAGCTTGGCCGTTGCCGGGTAGACCGGGATGGGCATGGCGGCGAGCTTCTCCGGGTCCATGCCCGGGGTGTCCGGGTCCTCGTCCAGCAGCAGGAAGTCAGGGTTGGTGAGACTCAAGCTGCCGCCGTACCTGGTGACCTTGCCCGAGAACATCGCCCTGCGCCCCGGGAGCAGCTCCGCTTTGGCCCGGTAGCCGTTGAAGAAGCTCACCTTCAGGGTGCCGGGCACGCCGGCGCCGGGAAGCCTGCCGGCGCTTCCGTGGCTGTTGTGGTTCGTCGCGGAATCGTCCGTAATCACGACGTCGGTCAGTGTGCCGCGGCGCGCCCGCATTGCCCTGGTGCTGTTGGACACGACGCGCGCGATCAGGGTGACCTCTTCGTCCAGCGGCACCTCGCTGATGGGGGTCAGCTCACCCCGGCTGAGGTACCGGCGCGGAAAATAGTTGAGCAGGCCGCCGACGGTGGTGATGCCCAGGTGTTTCTCAATGACGGCTGCGGACCGTTTGCCAATGCGGCGTTCCAGGCCCAGTTCCAGCTCAGTGTTCATGTCCGTCGGGGTCCCGCGGCAGGGCGAGCTGGCTGACCGAAATGTCCGTGGGTTCGCCGAGTGAGCCGATGAGCGCCACAGCCGGTTCCGGGGCCGGCACGTGGACGTGCACTCGCCAGCGGTACTTTCCGTCGCCGTCGATTGCACCGCCAACCTGGCTCATGATCACCGAATCGCCCATTTCGTCCAGCCGTTGCCGCAGGGTGGCCGCATCCAGGGGAGAAAGTTTGATGGTGCACATGACTTCCACGCCGTCGTCGTCGGGCATGTCTGCATGAATGTGGGGGTCCTGGACGTTGTAACCGTGCAGGCCGTCCAGCATGTCGCCTTGGAGTTCTTCGCCGAGCACCGCGGAACGCAGGCAGTCAAGGATCAAGAGCATCCCGACGCCGCCGGCGTCCACGACATGGGCCTCGTGCAGGGCTGCCAACTGGTCTTCGGTGCGGACCACCGCTTCGAGGGCTGCCTCCACCGCAGCGTCCAGGGCCAGTCCCAGGACGTGATTGCTGTCGTCGCCGTTCTGCTCGGCATCCACTCCGGCGGCGGCACGCGCGGCCGCCTCCATGACCGAGAGCATGGTTCCCGGAACGGGATCGCTCAACGCCGACCACGCCCGGATCTGGGCGCGGTTGAGCGCGGCTGCGAGCAGCGGCGAGCTCAGGCGGGTATGACCGGCCAACGGCTCCGCAGCGGCGCACAGGAACACGGCGAACAATGTGCCGGAATTGCCGCGTGCCTGCTCCATCGCAGCCTGGCCGGCGCTTGCGAGGACGGCCCCGACATCCTGCTGGCCCGGGGGCCCCCCGGACTGCGGCGCGAATTCGGGGTCCGATGACGTGGCGGGGCTGTGGAGGGCCTGTGCAGCTGCACGGACCGTCAGGTAGAGGTTGGTGCCGGTATCGCCGTCCGCCACAGGGAAAATATTGATGGCGTTGAGGCGGTCGCTGTGGTTCCCGAGGACTGTTTCGGCCTTGCCCAACCACCGCTTCATCGCTTGCGCGTTGGCGGCAATCTTAGTCTGCAAAGTGATCCCATCCCACAGTGTCCGCGGGCCGGCCCGCTATCGTCACGCCAGTGCTTTCCATTGGTGCAAGGGCTTCTACTGAGCCTATCGCAGCGAAACCCGGAGGCAGCTGAACGTCCGCCGGGAATGTGGCAAGAAGTCCATGATCTTCCCCTCCGCCGAGCACCCAGACCATGGGGTCGCCGTCCACCGCGTCCGCGACAGCGGCCAAAGGCTCTGCGAGCTGCTTCAGGGCGTCGGGATCAAGGTCCAGGACCACGCCGCTGGCGGCGGCCAGGCGGTTGCCGTCGCGGATCAGTCCGTCGGAAACATCCATCATGGCCGAGGCGCCTGCCGCGAGTGCGGACGGCCCGGCATCCAGCGGCGGCAGCGGCCGGCATTGCCTGTCCATAATGGTCCGCTGCTCCGGCGTTAACCGTTCAACATCCAATGCCGACTCCAGCAGGGCAAGGCCCGCCGCCGCGAGCCCCAGCGTTCCGGCCAGCGCGACGGTGTCCCCGGGACGGGCCCCGGAGCGCAATACCGGCTCCCGCCCGTCCAGGGTGCCCAGGATGGCCACGGTCACGGCCAGTTCGCGGCCCCGGCCCAGGTCCCCGCCGGCCACGGAACATCCAGCGGCGCCAAGGCCGCTGATGGCGTGGGACAGCCCGTCCGCGAAATCCTCAACCCAGGAAACCGGCGTCTCCGGAGGCAGGGTCAGGCTCACCACCATGGACACGGACCGCGCACCCATGGCGTTGATGTCGCTCAGGTTCTGCGCCGCGGCCTTCCAGCCGACGTCGAAGCCGGTGGTCCGGTACCCGTTTCGCCACACCAGCCGGAAATCCTGGTCCTGGACCTGAGTGTCAATGCTGACCACGGTCCGGCCGTCCGGGGCTGCCACAATGGCGGCGTCATCCCCGGGTCCCAGCAGGAGCGCCGTGCCCTCGGCTGGACCTTTGTTCAGGCGCGGAAAGATCCTGGCGAGGAGCTCGGATTCGGAAAGTCCGTCAACGGTGAGGTGAGATTCAGGCACACCACTACGCTACAGTCAGGGACCGACATCCGTTCGCGGGGTCCTGTCCACAAGGTCCTGATGGGCCCCTGCCGGCATGGCGGGAAGCGGGGGCAGAGCGGACGAACGGCGTCCGGCCGGCTGCCCGGAGCGGGATAGGCTTAAACAATGCACCTGCTCCGCACCCCGGTTTCCACCCGTTCGCTTCGCCTGCCGGCAACGGCTGCAGCAGTGGTGCTGGCCCTCAGCGCATGCGCACCGGTGGTGGACGTCGCGCCGGCCAAGGATGCGGCCAACCCTGCCTGTGCACCCATGATGGTGGCACTTCCGGACACGATGGGTGACGCGGCCCTGCGGAAGACCAACAGCCAGGCAACCGCCGCCTGGGGCGATCCGTCCAAAGTCATCCTGCGGTGCGGAGTCAACGTTCCCGGTCCGACCACAGACCGTTGCGTCAGTGTCAACGGCATCGACTGGGTCATCAAGGAGGGCGACCCCGTCTGGACACTGACCACCTTCGGCCGCGAACCGGCCACGGAGATCGTCATGGACCCGGATCAAATCAGTTCCGCAACCGTGCTGGCCGAACTGTCCGCCGCGGCCGGGAAGATCAAGGCCACCAGGAACTGCGTGGGCCAGGAAGAGCTGCAGAACCTGCCCACCGGACAATAGGACCCACGCGTCCCGGCCGCCGGCCTGCAATAGCGCTTAGCGCAGCCCGGTCTTCCGGTTCAGGGCCAGGTAGATCAGTTCGTCGATGAGTTCCGCGTAGCCCAGCCCGGACGCAGCCCACATCTGCGGGTACATGCTTTTCGGCGTGAAGCCGGGCATGGTGTTGATCTCGTTGATGATCAGCTCGCCGTCGGGAGTGTAGAAGAAATCCACCCGGCTAAGCCCCTCGGCGCCCACGGCATCGAACGCCGCGGCGGCAAGCTCGCGGACCCTGGCGATCGCCTCGTCAGGGAGGTCGGCCGGGCAGCTCAGCGAGGCGGCGTCGTCTTCCACGTATTTTGCATTGAAGTCATAGAACTCGTGCTCCCCCGGAGCCACGGCGATCTCCCCCGGCATGGAGGTCCGCGGCGGTTCCGTACCGCGCCCTTCAAGGACGGCGCATTCGATTTCGCGGCCCACGATGCCGGCCTCGATCACCAGTTTGAGGTCATGCTCGCGGGCGGCCGCGATGGCCGCGTCCAGGCCCTCCAGGGAGTCCACTTTGGAGATGCCCATGGAAGATCCTGCCCGGGCGGGCTTGACGAATACGGGGTAACCCAGCCGGTCAACGCGTTTGCGGATGGCTTCCGGGTCAGTGAGCCACTGCCGGTCCGTCACGGCGATGTACGGTCCCACCTGCAGGCCGGCGGCCTCAAAAACCACCTTCATGTAATGCTTGTCCATCCCGACAGCGGACGCGAGGACACCGGCGCCAACGTAGCGGGTGTCCGAGAGTTCCAGCAGTCCCTGGATGGTGCCGTCTTCACCGAACGGGCCGTGAAGCAGCGGGAAGACAACGTCCACGGCACCGAGCTCCTGCGGAACTTCGTTCGGGGACGCCACGATCAGCTGGTGTTCCCCGCCGATTTCGGCGAGTGTGACCGTGCGGGCAGAGGGCGACACCTCGGGTAGGGACGATGCCGAGAGGGACCATTGCCGGGTGTCCCCCGACACAAGGACCCATTGTCCGGTCTTTGCGATGCCGATGGGGATGACATCGTACTTGTCGTAGTCGATGGCCCCGAGCACGCCGGCGGCCGTCACGCAGCTGACGGCGTGCTCGCTGGAGCGGCCACCAAACAACACGGCGACGCGGGGTTTGGCGTGGCCGGGTGCGGTGTGCTTGTTCAATTGTTCTTCCGACACAGTCAGTAATCGCCTTCGGATTTCAGGTCCCGGGCCAGCAGCAGCGGTCCCAGTTCGTCAACGGACAATTTTCCGGCCAGCACGGCAACCACTGCCGCGGTGATGGGCATCTCGACGCCGAGCTTTCCGGCAAGTTCGTGCACGGCCTGCCCGGACTTGATCCCCTCGGCCGTTTGGGTCATTTCCGCGGTCACCTGTTCCAGCGTCAGCCCCTTGCCCAGCAGGCGTCCGGCAGTGTGGTTCCGGGACAACGGCGAAGAGCAGGTGGCAACGAGGTCGCCCAGCCCGGCCAGGCCAGCCATGGTTTGCGCTTCTCCCCCCAGGGCAAGCGCCAGCCTGGACGTCTCCGCGAGCCCCCGGGTAATCACGGACGCCTTGGTGTTGTCGCCCATCCTCTTGCCTTCGCAGATACCCACGGCGAGTGCAATGACGTTTTTCACGATGCCGCCGATTTCAACACCGACGACGTCGGTGGTGGTGTACGGGCGGAAATAGGGTGCGGTGCAGCTGCGGGCGATCCATGACGCCACCTCGGCGTCCGCACAGGCCACCACAGAGGCGGTGGGTTCCTCGCGGGCGATTTCCATGGCCAGGTTGGGTCCGGACACAACGGCAATACGGTCCGTCTTGATGCCCAGCTCCTCACTGATGACCTCGCTCATGCGGGCATCTGAGCTGAGCTCCAGGCCCTTCATCAGGGAGACCACAAAGGCGTCCGGCGATATCAGGTGCCGCCACTCGCGAAGCTGCAGCCGGAGGGACTGGGCCGGCACCGCCAGAACGACGAGGTCCGCCCCGGACAGCACCTCCGCCACGTCGGTGGAGGCGGTGATGCTGTGCGGGAGGTCGATGTCCTTAAGGTACTGCGAATTCCGGTGCGTGGTGTTGATCTGCTCAACAACCTCGCGGCGGCGTCCCCAGAGCCGGATGCTCCGCTGGACACCGGAGGCGGTGGCGGCATCAGCCAGTATCTTGGCAAACGTGGTCCCCCAGGAACCGGCTCCGAGAACGGCGACCGACATTGCCGAGCCGGCTGCGGCCTGGTCGGGGGTCATTTGCCGCTCCCCTCGATGTTGCGTCCATGCTTGGTCTGGTTGTGGGCGGCAGGATCCCATCGCTCAGCGGGAGGCTGTTCCCCCCGCAGGGTCGCCAGCAGGCCCGTAATGGCCTCCATGATGACCGCCGTGGCGGCCGTCAGCGTGGCTTTGTCCAGCGGACGGCCCTCGAAAGCGCTAAGGTCCACGGGGTCGCCCACGATGACGCGGGAGGTCCGACGGGGGAACAGATGGAACCGCTTCGCATAGCGCGGAAAGACTTGGTGTGCTCCCCAGTGGGCCATGGGAACCACCGGAATGCCGCTCTCCAGCGCCATCCGGGCCGCACCGGTATGGCCCTTCATCGGCCACAGCTCCGGGTCACGCGTCAGCGTGCCCTCGGGGTAGATGATGATGGCCCCGCCTTCGTCCACCACTGCCTTGGCGACCTGCAGCGAACGGTTGGCACCCGCCGTCGAACGTTCCACCGGGATTTGCTTGGTGGCGCGCAGGACTGCCCCCAAAACCGGCACCTTGAAGAGTCCGCCCTTGGCCAGGAAGTGCGGCATCCGCTTCTGGTTGTACAGCATGTGGCCGATCACGAGCGGGTCGATCTCGGTGCAGTGGTTGGGTGCGGCGATGAAGCCGCCCGCCGGAAGCTTGTCCAGCCCTTCCCACTTCTTGTTCATGAGCAGGTTCATCACTGGCCTGACGATCCCGGCGACGATGACAAAGGTGGTGCGGCTCTTGGCCGTTTCCTTCACTGGGACCCCGTTACTTGGCTGCGGTGATGTCGAAATCGGCGCCCAGGCCCGCGAGCTTCTCGGTGAAGCGCTCGTAGCCGCGGTTGATGATGTCGATTCCGGTCACCCGGGACGTTCCGGTGGCAGCCAGTGCGGCGATGAGGTGGCTGAAACCGCCCCGGAGGTCCGGAACGTCGATGTCGGTGCCCTTGAGCTGCGTGGATCCCGAGATGACGGCCGAGTGCAGGAAGTTCCGCTGGCCGAAGCGGCACGGCACGCTGCCGAGGCACTCCCGGTGCACCTGGATGTTGGCGCCCATCCGGATCAGTGCGTCGGTGAAGCCGAACCGGTTCTCGTAGACGGTCTCGTGGACGATCGACACGCCTTCGGCCTGGGTTAGGGCCACCACAAGGGGCTGCTGCCAGTCCGTCATGAATCCCGGGTGTACGTCCGTTTCAAGGACTAGCGGATTCAGCTTGCCGCCGCGGTGGTAGAAACGGATGCCGTCCTCGCCGATGTCCATCCCGCCGCCCACCTTGCGGTAGGTGTTCAGGAACGTCATCATGTCGCGCTGGGAAGCGCCCTCAACGAAAATATCTCCGCGCGTCACGAGCGCCGCTGAGGCCCAGGACGCTGATTCGTTCCGGTCCGAGAGTGCCCGGTGGTTGTAACCGCCGAGGTCCCTGACGCCTTCGATGCGGATGGTGCGGTCCGTCTGGACGCTGATGATGGCGCCCATCTTCTGCAGCACGGCAATGAGGTCGATGATTTCCGGCTCCGTGGCGGCACCGGAAAGCTCCGTGATGCCTTCAGCCCTGGTGGCGCTGAGCAGGACCTGCTCGGTGGCCCCCACTGACGGATAGGGCAGCGAGATCTTGGCGCCCTGGAGCCCCTTGGGCGCGGAAATGTGGATGCCGCCCGGACGCTTTTCGACGACGGCCCCGAACTGGCGCAGGACGTTCAGGTGGTAATCAATGGGGCGGTCGCCGATCTTGCAGCCGCCAAGGTCGGGAATGAACGCTTCACCGATGGCGTGGATCAGCGGACCGCACAACAGGATGGGAATCCTGGAGTCGCCTGCATGGGCGTCGATTGCGGTGCTGGACGCGGTCTTGGCGCCCTTCGGATCCAGGGTCAGGTCACCCGTAACAGGGTCCTTTTCGACCGTGACGCCATGAAGCTGGAGCAGGCTGGTGACAACCTCGACGTCCTTGATTTCAGGGACGTTGCGCAGCACGGACGGCTCGTTGCCCAGCAGGGCGGCCACCATGGCCTTGGGGACAAGATTCTTGGCCCCGCGAACGGTGACGCGTCCAGTTAGCGGGACGCCTCCGCGGATTGTCAAAACACTACTCATATACCGGTTTCCTCACGACTACTCGCCCCCAAATCCTTACAAAGGCTCCAGCTAAGCATAGGAGCTAGCGTTACCGATCTGAAATACGGCGCGTTTTTCCGGAGGGCGCCGCGGGGGCGGCAAGGGTGCAGCCGGTACCGGGGACCGGCGCTGCGGGGTCCGCGGTACCGGCGCCGCAGGGACCGTACCCGGCCCCGCCGTCCCCGCGGGACCGCGGGGCGGCCGCACCCCTCAGCGCCGGCCCGATCAGGACAGCCGTGCGGGCAGGGTCTTCGGCTTGAAAGCGGGCCTGGTGGCTTCGTAGGCTGTGATGTCTTCTTCGTGCTGGAGGGTCAGTCCGATGTCGTCCAGGCCTTCGAGGAGGCGCCAGCGCGTGTAGTCATCAATCTCGAACGGCGCCACCACGTTGCCGCACATCACGGTCTTCGAGACGAGGTCCACGGTCACCTCGGTGCCCGGGGCGTTCTCCAGCACCTTCCAGATGAGCTCGATGTCATCCTGGGCGACCTCGGCTGCCAGGAGGCCCTGTTTGCCGGAGTTGCCGCGAAAGATATCGGCGAACCTTGAGGACAGGACGGTCTTGAACCCGAAGTCCTTCAATGCCCATACTGCGTGCTCGCGGGAGGACCCGGTGCCGAAGTCCGGTCCGGCCACCAGCACGGAACCGGCGTTGAACGGCTCCTGGTTCAGGATGAAGGCAGGGTCCTTGCGCCAGGCCGCAAACAGTGCGTCCTCGAAGCCCGTGCGGGTAATGCGCTTGAGGTAAACGGCCGGGATGATCTGGTCGGTGTCCACGTTGCTCTGGCGCAGCGGTACGCCGATCCCGGTGTGGGTGCTGAACTTTTCCATGGCGGTTCCTTTGATGCTGGGTAGGTGTGGGCTGCGCGGGCTAGGCGGCGTTATCTAAGCGGCGCTGCTACTGACGGCGGCGGACTCGGGAGCGGGGTCCAGGTCCGACGGCGAACTGAGCGTGCCGCGCACCGCCGTAGCTGCCGCCACGACCGGTGAGACGAGGTGGGTGCGGCCACCCTTGCCCTGACGTCCCTCAAAGTTGCGGTTGGACGTGGAGGCACAACGTTCCCCCACCTCCAGCTGGTCCGGGTTCATGCCCAGGCACATGGAGCAGCCGGCAAAACGCCACTCAGCTCCAAAGTCCTTGAAAACCTTGTCCAGGCCTTCCGCTTCCGCCTCGAGCCGCACGCGTGCCGAGCCCGGGACAACGAGCATCCGGATGTTCGGGTCCTTGGTGCGGCCGCGGATGATGTCCGCCGCGGCGCGCAGGTCTTCCATCCGGGAGTTCGTGCAGGAGCCCAGGAAGACCGTGTCCACCCGGATCTCCTTCATCGGGGTGCCGGCTTCCAGCCCCATGTACTGCAGTGCCCGTTCGGCCGCGGCCTTGGCGTTTTCATCGCCGAAGTCCTCCGGCGACGGCACCCTGGAAGACAGCGAAACGCCCTGGCCGGGGTTCGTGCCCCAGGTGACGAAGGGCTCCAGGGTGTCGGCGTCCAGGTCCACCTCGACGTCGAACGTTGCGTCGTCGTCCGTGCGGAGCGTGTTCCAGTATTCGACGGCGGCGTCCCACTCCGCGCCCTGCGGCGCGTGCGGCCGTCCGTACATGTAGTCGTACGTTGTCTGGTCCGGGGCAACGAGGCCCGCGCGGGCGCCGGCTTCGATGGACATGTTGCAGATGGTCATCCGGGCTTCCATGGACAGTGCACGGATTGCCGAACCACGGTATTCGAGGACGTAGCCCTGCCCGCCGCCGGTGCCGATCTTCGCGATGACCGCCAGGATGATGTCCTTTGCCGACACTCCGGGGCGCAGGGTTCCCTCGACGTTTATCGCCATGGTCTTGAATGGCTTCAAGGACAGCGTCTGGGTGGCCATGACGTGCTCCACCTCGGAGGTGCCGATGCCCATGGCCAGCGCGCCGAAGGCTCCGTGCGTGGAGGTGTGCGAATCCCCGCAGACCACCGTCATGCCGGGCTGGGTGAGGCCAAGCTGGGGGCCCACAACGTGAACGATCCCCTGCTCGGCGTCGCCCAGGGAGTGCAGGCGGACGCCGAATTCCTTGCAGTTGTTGCGCAGCGTCTGGATCTGGGTCCGGCTGGTCAGATCGGCGATAGGCTTGTCGATGTCCAGCGTGGGGGTGTTGTGGTCCTCGGTGGCGATGGTGAGGTCCGGGCGGCGCAGCGGGCGACCGGCCAGCCGGAGCCCTTCAAAGGCCTGCGGCGACGTGACTTCATGCACCAGGTGGAGGTCGATGTAGAGAAGGTCCGGCTGGGCATTGGCACCTTCGCCGTCGCCTTTGCGCACCACGTGCGCGTCCCAGACTTTCTCGGCCAATGTCTTTGCCATGGCCATCTCCCTTCACTGCTGTTGGCTGTTTACATCCACTGAACCAGCACGCCCGCGTAATACGCCAGCCAAATGATTTGCATCTCAGATATTGAGACGGCAATATCATTACATGGACAATTCTAGTGGCGTCGGTGTCATCGATAAAGCGGCCCATGTGCTCGACGCACTTGAGGCAGGGCCCACCACTCTGGCGCAGCTGGTGGCTGCCACCGGACTGGCGCGGCCGACCGTACACAGGCTCGCCCTGGCACTGGTCCATCACCGGCTTGTCAGCCGCGACATCCAGGGCCGTTTTGTGCTGGGAAGCCGGTTGGTGGAGCTCGCCTCGGCCGCCGGCGAGGACCGGCTGATCGCCTCAGCCGGGCCCGTCCTGATGCAGCTGCGCGACGCCACCGGCGAAAGCGCCCAGATCTTCCGGCGGCAGGGTGACTGGCGGGTGTGCGTCGCGTCTGCCGAGCGTCCCATTGGTCTCCGCGACACCATCCCGGTGGGTACCCAGCTTTCCATGAAGGCCGGCTCCGCCGCCCAGGTCCTGCTGGCCTGGGAGGACCACGACCGGCTCCTCGAAGGTCTGCAGGCAGCGCGCTTCACGCCCACCGTCCTGGCAGGAGTGCGACGGCGGGGCTGGGGCCAGAGCCTCGGCGAACGCGAGCCGGGGGTCGCCTCTGTGTCGGCGCCCGTCCGTGGCCCGTCCGGACGCGTCATTGCCGCCGTGTCCATTTCCGGTCCGATCGAGCGCCTGACCCGCCAGCCGGGCCGGTTGCACGCCGAAGTCGTCTGCAATGCCGCCCGGGTGCTGACCGAGGCGCTCCGCAAGAACAACGACTGACACCGCAGCCGCCCGGCCGTCCCCTGCGGGCTCCGGGTATTAGGCTGTGCCCATGAACAGCTATGCGGTCTTCCTCCGTGGTATCAACGTGGGCGGAATCAACATCAAAATGGCGGACCTCAGGAGCGCCCTGGCGGAACGCGGGTTCGATGGAGTAAAGACGCTCCTGGCCAGCGGCAACGTTGCCCTGGCCAGCCCTCTCGGCGCCGCCGCACTCAAAAAGGACGTTGAAACCTGCCTGCGCGAGTCCTTCGGCTACGACGCGTGGGTGGTGGTTCTGACCGACGCCAGGCTTGCTGCACTCGTCGAGGCGTGCCCGTACCCTGCCGAGGACAAGACGACGCATACCTATGTCACCCTCAGTTCGGATACAGCCGTGCTGGACGAGCTGTTCGAGGCCGGTTCACGGCTGGACGGAACGCAGCAGCAGCGCCTGGGTCCGGAGGCCATGGCCTGGCTTGCACCCGCCGGAGGCACCCTGGACAGTCCATTCAGCAGACTCTCATCCAAAGCGCGCTACAAATCGACCACCACCACGCGAAACCTTCGCACCATGATCAAGGTCCGAGACGCCACGAAGGCGATGGGCAACGGCTAGTCGCGGCCCGCGGCTTTCAGGGCCGCGTTGAAGGACTTCAGCCTGCTGACTTCCACTTCCACCGGTTCAACCACACGCCTGTCCGCAACGGCGGCCACGGCCGCCCTGAGCTTCTTGCCCGCCGCGCCACCCCGCACTCGCGCGGCCGCCCCGGCGATGGCCTTTCCGGCGAGGGCCAGCACCACACCCAGCAGCAATCCCCCGGCGATCATCAGCGTTGGAACCGGCCACCCTTCCACCCTGGGCACCTCCGGAACAGGCAGCTGGAGATATCCCAGCCCGGCCAGGACACCGAGCCAGCCCACGCCGCCCAAAACCGCCACGAGGGCAAGCCATTGGGCAACGTTGAACAGTCCCCACCACCACGACTTTCTGCCGGCCAGCAGCTCAGTGCCGGCAATCGCCTGATCCATTGCGTCCGGCAGCTGGTCCCGGCCTTCACGCGCCGCGCCACGGATGGCCGCGCGCCACGGCCCCGGTGCCCCGGCACTGGCGGCATCCGCGAATTCCCGCACGGCAGCGTCCGTCCTGGCGCGTTCCGGTGCCCCGGCCGGCGGCAGCGATGTCCTGTTGACCTCCGCTGCAGCCCCCTCCCGACGCAGGTTCAGCCGCCGCAACGGGTCCGGGCGGAACCGGACCAGCCAGCGGGTCAGCGGCCAGCCCGTGCGCCTCGTGGCTTCCTGCCGGTACGACCTCGACACGGCATCAGCAACGAGCGGGACGTTGGCGGCCGCCGCAAGCTCGTCAGCCAGCCGGGACCTGGTGCCGGCTTTGACTCCGGCTGCCTCCCCGGTTCCGGAGGCCGCCGCAAGCCGGGCCGTGGCCTTGGAGACATCCGCGGCCAGCCGCTGCGAGGACGCCTGCCGTTGCACCACCACGTCTCGGATGGCCGCCCGGACTTTGTCGACGCCGGTCCCGTCCAACGCAGAGGCGCCAAGGACCTGGACCTTCCCCAGACCGTCCCGGGCCAGGATGGCTTTGAGGGATTCCAGCACCGGCCCGATGTCCGACGGCGGAAGCCGGTCAACCTGATTGAGTACCACCAGAGTGACCGCCCCGTGCGAAGCCAGGGGCGCAAGGAAGTCGTTGTGCACCGCGGCGTCCGCATATTTCTGCGGGTCCAGCACCCACACCAGGACGTCCACTAGACCCACCATCCGCTGGACAATCTCCCGGTTGGCGGCCTTCGTTGAATCGAAATCCGGCAGGTCCAACAGGATCAGGCCGGTGGATTCATCGGCGAACCCCGGCAGTGCCGAGGAATGATGGCGTTTGGCGACCCCGAGCCAGTCCAGCAGCGGTTCGCTGCCCTCCTGTCCCCAGACACCGGCCAGCGGTTCGGACGTCGTGGGACGGCGCACCGCCGCCGTCGCGATTTCCGCACCGCTGACCGCATTGAAGAGCGACGATTTCCCGCTGCCTGTGGCGCCAAAGAATCCCACCACAGTGTGCTCCGCGGACAGTGAACGGCGGGAACTGGCGCGCTCAAGGACCTGGAGCACGTCGTCCAGAGCCTCGTCCGGCAACACCCCACCGGCGAGCTCCCGCGCATCGTTCAGGGCTTGCAGGCGGGCGTCGAGCCGGGAGGCTTCCCTGCTTCCGCTGTGCCGGCTCATGCGGGTCCGGCCAGTTGCCGGAGGGCGCGCGAATGATCGGACAAGACCTCCGGCGGAACCCCGGTACTAATGTCGAGACGGTCCAGGAAGCGCTGCTGTTCCGCCTGAAGCAGCTTGTGGCACCTCGAATTCAGGTCCTCGCGGGCAGTTTGCGCGAGGCGTCTCACGGCGTCCTCGCCGAAGACGGCCTCCAGGAGCCGTTGACCAACGACGGCGGTACCTCCCGCCACTCCGATCTCCAGTCCCGTTAGCCCGGCGGTCATGGAGAAAACCACGATCATGAGGGCGGCCCCGAGTCCGTTGACCCCGAAGGAAAGCCACCGGGCGTGGGTGCGTTTGCCCTGGCCTTCCGTACGGATGAGCTCCATGAGCGCTCCCTGCCAGGCCCTGATTTCTGCTGCCACCGTGTCCGCGAAGCCGGCACTGGTGCCGGAAAGATCGTCCGCGCCCAGCAGCTGGCGGCCTGCGGGGTCCGAGCGCCAGCGCTGGTCGGCGTCCTCGGCCGCGTTGGCGGCTTCGTCCATGATGACCGCCTGCAGCCCCGTTTCAATGGCTGTTTCCACCTTGACAGCGGGAGCGGGCTCGCCGCGGAAGAAGGCGCCCATCCGGTCCCGCACGCGACCGATGTTCTGTTCCAGGACGCGGAAGAACTCGCCGGTACCGACAAAGTCCTGCCAGCGGGCCAGAACTTCGCCGCGCAGGAGGGCACCGTCCCGCGTTGCGTCCATAATCCTGGACCCTGCATCCTGATAAGCGTTGCGGACATCCCTGGCGAGGACATCCCGCGATTGCTGTTGCTCCCTCGATGCCTGCGCGAGGGCAGCAACGCGGCCGCTGAGCGCACGTACCGTGCCGTTGAGTGTCCGGCGGGCAATCTCAGCCCTCCCGGCAGAATCTGCTGCCAGTTGACGCAGCCAGTGGGCCACCGGTTCCACGGCGCCGTCGGGCAGCATTCCGAGACCGTCCAGGGTCACCTCCGGAATAATAAACAACCGGGCTGCACCCAGGCCCTCCCGCTGGAGCATGGTCCGGAGGTCCGCGCTGACCTCCTCCTCGGCGGCCGGGGGCACGCGGTCCAGCACCACGGCCACCATGATGTCCCTTGACGCAGCGTCGAGGAGCAGCTTCCAGGGCACGGCGTCGGCATAGCGGTTGGCTGTTGTCACAAATATCCAGAGGTCGGCTGCAGCGAGCAAGTGGCCCGCAAGCGTCCGGTTGCCATCCGAGACGGAGTCGACGTCGGGAGCATCCAGTAGTGCGATTCCTTGCGGCACGGCGGGGTGTCCCACGAGCACCAGGGAGGATATGGATGCCGCATCCGGTGCAGCGCCGGCCCGGCTGGCGGGAAGAGGCGTTTCCAGCACTGCGCCGCGGATTCGGCTCAGGTTCGGCAGTACCCGCTGGTCTTCGAACCAGGGAGAATCCGCCGGGTTGTGGAGCAATATCGGCTGCCTCGTGGTCGGCCGGATGGCGCCGGCCCTCGTGACCGGGTGGCCCACAAGGGCGTTGACCAATGTGGACTTGCCGGCTCCGGTGGATCCGCCCACAACTGCCAGCAGCGGAGCGTCAAGGCTGCGGAAGCGCGGAAGCATGTAGTCGTCCAGCTGCGCCAGTGCGTTTTTGATATCGAGGCGGGCCGCGTCAGCGCCGGGAAGTGCGAGCGGCAGCACGGCTTCGCCGAGGTCCCTGCGGACGGTCTCGAGCAGTTCCACAGCTGCGGCTGCGCGCGCATTGTGCACGGCGGGGCCCGCGGGTGAACTCTCAGATGGGGACGTCACAGCTTCATCATGCCAGTTCAAAACGCTGCCGGCTCGAATCCGGCACAGACCGCGCGGCACGGGCGGTTGCCAGAGCAACAGCGGAGCCCAAGCAAACAAAACAAAGCGGCCCCGGGCTGTTGCCCGGGACCGCTTCAGTGGTGACCCCAGCGGGATTCGAACCCGCGTTACCGCCGTGAGAGGGCAGCGTACTAGGCCGCTATACGATGGGGCCGCGTACTTCCGGATGGTATTTCTACCATCAGGCTCAGTGATTGTTTCATACACAAAGCCGGTGTTTCAAATCGGCCATACCGCTTGAAACCCCTGATCCGCCGCACCGAAATGCGGCTTTTTCAGAGCTGGGATACCAGGACTCGAACCTAGAATGACGGTACCAGAAACCGTAGTGTTGCCAATTACACCATATCCCAATGGAACTTTCGGGCCGGTCACTCAGGCCTAAACCTTCGCTCCCCGCGCCTCAGCACGAGTAATTACTTTACCCGAGAGTTTTGGCTGGCACAAATCGGCGCCCGGAGCCCCTTCCGAGCCCGCCAACCGGCCCGCGCGGAAAGTCCACAACCGACCGCAGGGCGAAGAAACCCTTGCAATTACAGGGTGGACAAGTTTACGCTCGGTAAGTTACCGACGAGTAACCACTCCCCTCCACACCTCCCGACCGGCAGTTCCAAGCGAACTTTCGAATGTTAGCTGCATCACGGCCGGGCGGCCGGGGACCACAGGAGTCCGACACCCACCGTCGAGAGGAACCAACCGTGCCACAAAGTCGTGCCGCTGCTCCCCAGAACGTCCGCACCCGCGGCCAACAGATCGCCATAGCTCTCCTTGCCTTGCTACTGATCGCCCTGCTGGGCTTCTACACCTTGGTCACCGGGCGCATCACCGACGGATCCGCGCGACTCAAGGACGGAGCCGGCCAGGCTTCCGCCGGCGCCGATCAGCTTGAGGACGGCGCCGGAAAGCTCGCCACCGGCGCCACTCTGGCAGACACCGGGGCAGGCAAACTCTCCGCCGGAGCGCAGAAGATCCATGCCGGCATCACCACCAAGCTCGCTCCCGGTGCCGACCAGCTCCAGGCCGGCGCCGGGAAACTCGCGGCCGGGGCGGTGAAAATCGAGGCGGACGTCAACAACAAGCTGGCGCCGGGGGTGTACAAAGTCGATGACGGTGCCCGCAAGCTCGCGACCGGAGCGGAGCAACTCTCAGCCGCGCTGACCCCCACTGCTTCGGGAACCGCGGAAAACAACCTCGCCGACGGCGCCACACAGCTACGCGAGGGAGCGTCCCGCGTGGAGGGCGGCGCAGGCCAGCTTGCCGCAGGGACAACCCAGCTCAAGGGCTACCGCGGTGCCAACGGCAGTCCGGAAGCGGGCACCGGCACCGCAGCCCTGGCCCAGGCGCTGGAGTTGTTGCAGGCTGCGGCCGACGATCCCGTCCAGGGGCTCGTGCCGCTCTCCGTGGTAAAGGACAAAATCGCCAAAATTACGGCGGGTGCCCGCAAGCTCGATGCCGGAGCCGCCCAGCTCCAATCCGGGGCCTCCCGGCTCCACGAAGGTACCGGAGAACTGCGGGCCGGTGCCGCGAAGCTGACTGCGGGTTTCACCACCCTGGGCGGCAAGCTCAACAGCCAGGATCCCGAAAACCCCGGGGTTGTCCTCGGCACGCGTCTCCTGGCCGACGGGACAGCCAAGATCAGGGAAGGCATGGACGGAATACCCGGGAACCCCGACCGTCCGGGCCTGCTCAAGGCGACCGCAAGTATGACCGAGGGCTCCTCCCGGCTTGCCGCCGGGACCACGGCACTGAACGCAGGCATCAAGGGGGACCCTGCGGATCCCGCGAATCCCGGGCTCCTGAGAGGCTCCGAAGCCTTGGCCGCCGGAGCCTCCGAGCTCTCAGAGGGCAACACCAAGCTCGCTTCCGGCTCCTCGCAGCTGGCCACCGGGGCAAGCAAGCTCGCGGACGGGAACGCAAAAGTGGCAGCCGGAACAGAAACACTGCACTCAAGCGCAGCGGCTGTCTCGCCGTCGGACGTGGTGGGCCGGCCCGACGCCGGAACTGCCGTGGGCATGGTGGGCGTGCTGGGACTCGGTTCAGTGGGCGCCTTTATGGCGCTGCGCAACCGTCGGAAAGCGGTGGAAACCGCCTGACCCGGCAGGTGGCCCGGCGATGATCAGGCCGGGCCAGCCGGCCAGCCGTCCCTCCTACCCCAGCAGCTCCGCGAGCGAGCCAACCTGATGACCGGCAAACGCGGACTCCGTTTCCCCGCTGCGGTTCAGCCAGACGCCCAGCAAGCCCGCCGCCGTCGAACCTTCTGCGTCCAGCAGGCGGTTGTCTCCCACATAGAGGGTCTCAGCGGCACTGCTGCCCAGGAGGCGTACGCCCTCCAGGTAGATGGCCGGATCCGGCTTGGGTACGCCCAAGGTGTCCGTTCCCACCAATACGGTGATCCGCTGCAGCCCCGCGGCGTCGAGCTTCACCCGCTGGTAGTCGTGCACGTTGTTGCTGACCGCACCGTAGGGAATTCCTGCGGCGTCGAGGGCGTCCAGGACCGGGGCAACGTCCTCGAACGCACGGACGTAGCCGTGCTGCAGGGCTGCGTAGGAGGTGACCCAGGCATGGGACTCCTCGCCCTCTTCCAGTTCCACTCCGAAGTGCCCCAGGGCAGCACGTCCCCGGAGCAGCCGCTGTTCATTGAAGGTCAGTTCTCCGGCCAGGTAGCGGTCATAGAAGTGTGTGGTCTCGTGCGTGAAGATGCGCCCGAACTTCTCCCACCCGGCTTGGTCCAGGCCGGGCAGGAGATGTTCGCTGACGTCACGCAACGCCGTCGTCATGGCGTACTCCAGGTCCACCAGGGTGTCATCAATGTCGAACAGCACACCCCGGACGACGCCGAAGCCCGTGTGCAGGACACGGCCGCCGTCGCCGCGCATGGCAGTCATCAGCCGCGGAAAGCGTGGAGGCGGGCCAGTGAGGATGCCTTGCCCAGGATGACCATGGATTCAAAGAGCGGCGGGGAGATCCGGCGCCCCGAAACGGCTGTCCGGACCGGACCGAAAGCCAGCCGCGGCTTGATGCCCATGTCCTCCACGAGTGCCTGCTTCAGCGCGGTCTGGATGCTCTCGGCGCTCCAGTCGGCGACGGCGTCCAGGGCCGCTATCGCGGCGTCCAGCACCTCGGTGAGGTTTTCCGGAAGTCCCTTGCGGGCGTCATCCGCAACGTCGATGGCGTCGTCGTTCTTGAACAGGAAGGAAATCATCTCCGGCGCCTCGCCCAGCAAGGCGATGCGCTCCTGGATCAGCGGCGCGGCCTCGGTGAGGATCTCCTCTTCACGGGCGGTCAGCGTCTCGCCCACCAGGTTCGCTGCGCGGAGGTACGGAACCAGGCGGCCCCTGAAGTCGTCCGCGTCCAGCATCCGGATGTGGGTGCCGTTGATCGCTTCGGCCTTCTTGATATCGAAGCGCGCCGGGTTGGCCAGGACGTCATGGACGTCGAAGTGCTCGATAAGCTGTTCCACCGTGAAGATGTCTTCGTCGGCGGACAGGCTCCAACCCAGCAGCGAGAGATAGTTGAGCAGGCCTTCGGGGATGAATCCGCGGTCCCGCAGCAGGAAGAGGTTGGACTGCGGATCACGCTTGGACAGCTTCTTGTTGCCCTCGCCCATAACGTACGGCAGGTGCCCGAAGACGGGCATGTAGCTTGCGACGCCGATCTCCATCAGGGCGCGGATCAGCACCACCTGGCGGGGCGTGGAGGACAGCAGGTCCTCGCCGCGCAGTACGTGGGTGATCCCCATCAGGGCGTCATCCACCGGGTTCACCAGGGTGTACAGCGGAGAACCGTCGGCGCGGACGATCACGTAGTCCGGGATGCTCCCGGCCTTAAAGGTGATTTCGCCGCGGACCATGTCGGTGAAAGTGACGTCCTCGTCTGGCATGCGGACTCGGAGGACCGGTTCGCGGCCCTCGGCCTTGAACGCGGCAACCTGCTCGGCGCTGAGGTTGCGGTCGAAGTTGTCGTAGCCGAGCTTGGGGTCGCGGCCGGCGGCCCGGTGGCGCGCTTCAACTTCCTCCGGCGAGGAGTAGCACTCGTAGGCGTAGCCGGCTTCCAGCAGCTTGGCCACCACGTCCTTGTAGAGGTCAAGACGCTGTGACTGGCGGTACGGCTCATGCGGGCCGCCCGTTTCCACGCCCTCTTCCCACGAGATGCCCAGCCATTTCAGGGCCTCAAGCAGCTGCTCGTAGCTCTCTTCCGAGTCCCGGGCTGCGTCCGTGTCCTCGATGCGGAACACAAAGGTGCCCTGCGTGTGCCGGGCGTAGGCCCAGTTGAACAGCGCCGTACGGATCAGGCCCACGTGCGGGGTGCCCGTGGGCGACGGGCAGAACCGCACCCGGACCGGGGTTTCGGCAGTGACGGCAGGACTGGAGACAGCGTTGGACACAGAAGGAGTAGTCATAGTGTCTCCAACTTTACCGCCTGCCCGGGACTCGAACCCGCCGCGGAATCCGGCACGGAAACGGACAGCCGCCCCGGGATACCCGGGGCGGCTGTCGTGACGTTGGTGCTGTGTGCGGCTAGCGCCGGACAACAGGGTTGGAAAGCCGGCCGATGCCTTCGATCTCCACGTCAAACCGGTCGCCCGCCGCAACCACTCCCACGCCCGCAGGCGTGCCGGTCATGATCACGTCGCCGGGAAGCAGAGTGAAAGCCTGCGACACGATGGAGACAAGCTCACGGACGCCCCGGATCATCTGGCTGGTGCTGCCGTCCTGGCGGAGTTCGCCGTTGAGCCAGCCCTGGATCCGGAGGTCGTCGGTGTCCAGTTCGGTTTCGATCCACGGGCCCAGGGGCGCCGAGGTGTCAAAACCCTTGGCCCGGGCCCACTGCAGGTCGGTCTTCTGGACATCCCGGGCAGTCAGGTCGTTGCCGCAGGTGTAGCCGAAGATGACGTCGTCAACGCGGTCCTCGGGAACGTCCTTGCAGATCCGCCCGATCACGACGCACAGCTCGGCCTCGAAGGAAACCTCCTCAGAGAACTCCGGCAGCACGATGGGATCGTTGGGCCCCACCACCGATGTGTTGGGCTTCAGGAACAGCAGCGGCTGCTGCGGCACGTCATTGCCAAGCTCCCTGGCATGCTCCACGAAGTTGCGCCCGACGCCCACCA
Organism: Arthrobacter sp. FB24; assembly: GCF_000196235.1. Classification (NCBI taxonomy): domain Bacteria; kingdom Bacillati; phylum Actinomycetota; class Actinomycetes; order Micrococcales; family Micrococcaceae; genus Arthrobacter; species Arthrobacter sp. FB24. The sequence goes on from NC_008541.1 coordinate 2,832,084, forward strand.
CCTTGCTGCGCGGAATGATGGGTGCGAGCAGCCGCACGTCTTCAAGCTTGTACTTGACGGTGCTGCGTTCAACGCCGTTGAAGAAAGGGTCACCCTTGATGACAGTGACTTCCTCACTGCCGGGCTCGCCTTCCACAACGCCGTAAAGGGGATCAGAATCAGCTACAAATCGGGCGATACGCATGGTTCCTAGCGTACAGTCCTCCGGAACGGCGTCCTGCCGCAGGCGCTGCCGTGCCGACCCCGGCCAGGTGCTCAGGCGCGGAGGAACTCCAGCTGGGCTGCGACTGAATTCTCCGCCGCCGGACGGACGGCGGGATCGATGTCCGCATAGACGGCATCTGTGATTTCGCCCAACCCGGCATCGGGCCCCAGCTCCGTCAGGGCCGCACGGATCTGCGCGAGCCGTTCCTGGCGGTGGTCGCGGTAGGCGCGGACCACCGCGTCCAGCGCCGGCAGGACCGCGCCGTGCCCGGGCAGGACAGTGGCAGGACCAATCCTTTCCAGTCTGTCCAGGGTGGCCAGGTAGTCGCCCAGTTTGCCGTCGGGAAAATCCAGGACCGTGGTGCCACGGCCCAGGATGGTGTCGCCGGTGAGCACCGAGCCGTGCGGGCCATCACCTGGCAGATGGAAACAGAGCGAGTCGGACGTGTGGCCGGGAGCGGCAATGACGCGTAGCTCCACCCCGGCGGCAAAGAGGGTTTCACCGTCAGCCAGCGGATTCCCGCCGTGACAGTGCCGGGCATCCGCAGCGCGGACCGGCGCCCCTGTGAGTTCGTGGAAGCGCCCCGCCGCCGCGGTGTGGTCGGCATGGCGGTGCGTGATGAGGATGAGCTCCACCCTCCCCGCGGCAGCCAGTTCCTGCAGGTGCCGTTCGTCCAACGGCCCGGGGTCCACCACCACGGTAGTCTCCGATCCGGGCCGGCCCAGCAGGTACGAACTGGTCCCGTCCAGGCTCATGGGGCCGGGGTTGGGTGCCAGCCGGAAACGGGCCAGGTCGCTGGCGGGAAGAATCGATGGTGAGGATTCGGGATTCACCGTTCCATCTTCGCATTCAAACGCACGACGCCGGGCGGGCCGAAATCATTTCGGTCCGCCCGGCGTCGTGGTTCAGTCGGGTGGTGCGTGAGTCTGAAGGACCCTAGGCGAGGCGCGTCAGCCAGCCGTGCGTGTCCTCGACCGTGCCTGTCTGGATGCCAAGGAGCTGCTCGCGGATGGCCATGGTGGTCTCCCCTGCCTTCGCGTCCTCGGAGCCAATGAACTCCGTAGCGTCCTTGAGTACACCGATGGGCGTAATCACGGCGGCAGTCCCGCAGGCGAAGACCTCGGTGATCTCCCCCGAAGCCACACCGTCGCGCCATTCGTCCAGGGTGATCTTGCGCTCGGTGACGGTACGGCCCATGTCCTTGGCCACCTGCATGACGGACATTCGGGTGACGCCCTCCAGGATGGTTCCGGTCAGTGCGGGCGTGACCAGCGAGCCGTCTTTCATCACGAAGAAGACGTTCATGCCGCCGAGTTCTTCAACAGCGTTGTCATTGAACTGGTCCAGGAAGAGGACCTGCTTGCAGCCGTGGGCCTCGGCCTCCTGCTGGGCGATCAGGGACGCGGCATAGTTGCCGCCGCACTTGGCTGCTCCGGTCCCGCCGCGGCCTGCGCGGGCGTACTCGCGGGAGATCCAGATCGACACGGGCTTCAGCTCGCCGCCGAAGTAGTTGCCGGCCGGGGAAGCGATCACGCGGAAGGAGACTTCCCTGGCCGCGCGCACACCAAGGAACGCTTCGGTGGCGATCATGAACGGACGGAGGTAGAGCGCCTCGCCGTCCCCGGCCGGGACCCACTCCCGGTCGGCCTGCACAAGCTCGCGGATGGCACCGAGGAAGTACTCTTCCGGAAGTTCCGGCAGCGCCAGCCTGCGGGCGGACTTGTTCAGGCGGGCGGCATTCGCCTCCGGGCGGAACGTCCAGACTGAGCCGTCGGCATGGCGGTAGGCCTTGAGTCCCTCGAAGATCTCCTGGCCGTAGTGCAGCACAGCCGCCGACGGGTCAAGCGAGATGGGACCGTATGCCTCGATGCGCGCGTCATGCCAGCCGCCCTTGCCGTTCTCGTCAACGCTGTAGTCGACAATCGCAGTGTGGTCGGTGAAATAGTTGCCGAAACCCGGGTTCGCCAGGATGGCAGCACGCTCTTCAGCAGACTTCGGGGTTACCGAGGGCTGATGGGTGAATTCGACGCCATGGGCAGTCTGAGTCATGGTTCCTCCACGGTCGGCTGCCTGGTGTGTGAACGTGGTTCAGCGTCGGACCACGGCAGCATTTTGGTGATTCGAGACAAGCTTACGCCCGATGCGGGACCCTACAGGGCGGCGGCGATCGCATCGCCGATCGCGCTGGTGGTGCGCGCCCGGCCATCGCGGCTTTCGACGTCGGCGATGACTGCCGCCTCGATCTTCTTCGCAGCATCTGCGTAGCCGAGGTGGTCCAGCAGCAGTGCCGCTGAGAGGATTGCCGCCGTAGGATCGGCTTTTTGCTGGCCGGCGATGTCGGGGGCAGATCCGTGCACGGGTTCGAACATGGAGGGTGCGGTGCGTTCCATGTTGATGTTGCCCGATGCCGCCAGGCCGATGCCGCCGGTGATGGCTGCGGCGAGGTCGGTGATGATGTCGCCAAAAAGGTTGTCTGTGACGATGACGTCGAAGCGCCCGGGGTCGGTGACCATGAAGATCGTGGCTGCGTCGATGTGCAGGTAGTCGTGGGTGACATCAGGGAATTCCTGGGCCACCGCCTCAACGGTGCGCTTCCACAAGTGGCCGGCATAGACAAGAACATTGTGCTTGTGCACCAGCGTGACGTGCTTGCGCGGACGTTCGCTGGCACGGCGGAACGCGTCCCGGACAACCCGCTCCACACCGTGGGCAGTGTTCAGCGAAACCTCGGTGGCAACTTCGTGCCTGGTCCCGGCACGCAGGGTGCCGCCATTGCCGACGTACGGACCTTCGGTGCCTTCACGGACCACGATGAAATCGATCTTGCCGGGGTTGGCGAGCGGGCTGCCGACGCTGCCAAAGAGGCGCGACGGCCGCAGGTTGACGAAGTGGTCAAGGCTGAAGCGGAGCTTCAGCAGCATCTCGCGCTCGATGATGCCGGACGGGATCCGCGTGTCACCGGGGGCTGCACCGACGGCGCCGAACAGGATCGCATCCCGGGTGCGGAGATCGCTCAGCACTTCCTCCGGAAGGGTCTCCCCTGTCTCAAGCCAATGCTGGGCTCCGAGCTTGTAATGGGTCTGCTCCAAGGTGACGCCTTCGGCGGCCACCACCTTCTCCAGGACCTTCAAAGCTTCGGCGATGACCTCCGGGCCGATGCCGTCGCCGGGAATGACAGCAAGATTTATCGTGGGTGCGCTCATGTTTTCAGGGTAGCCAAGGCATCCACATGATGGTCAAGTTGTCTCAATATTCGAACACATCGGAAACGGCGGATCGTCAGCTTCCTTGCACAGGCGACGCCACGACGGCGACGTTCTTGCCCCAGGGGTCCTCCGTGTAGCAGCTGATGAGGACCAGGCGGTTGGGGACCACCGCCCAGATGGGGCTGTCCTTCAGGGTTGCCTTTGTGTAGGTGGTGACCGTGTCGACGCGGTAGGTCATGGCCCCGGTTGACGTGGTGACGGTCAGCTCGTCCCCGGCCGCGGCAGCTGAACTCAAGTGGTTGAACGGCGCGTCCAGCCCTTCCCAGCTGTGTCCGATGACATAGCTTGTGTTGGCGGAACCGGCGCCTGGTTTCCCGAACGGCGTCAGCCAGTAGCCATCCATCGTCTCCGGCGGGACGATGCTGTGGCTTGCAGCATCGACGGACTCGGGTTCCAACGGGTGAACCACAACATCCATGCCGGCGGCGGGGTAGGTAATGCGCTGCGGAGCAGATGCAACCGGCTCGGAAGAAGCAGGTTCCGGCTCGGGCAGCCCGCCAACAGCCAGCGGAAGTGCGGGCAAGCCAACCGGATCCGCTGCCGCGCCAGGTTCCCGAACCACACCGTCCGCCGCAGGCACTGGCGCCGGCGGCTCCGGCAAGCGCTCCGAAAGGACTGTGGCCGCCGGTTCCCCGGCTGCAGGTCCTCCGTGGCTGGCACCCCCGGTCACGCCGTAGGCCAGCCAGGCTCCAAGAATCCCCGTGACGCAGGCGCCCAGCACCAGTAGGTCCCTGAGGCTAAGAATCAGCCCCCGGACACCGGCGCTATTCCTGTGCCGGTTCCGTTGAAGACAGACCATGGGGGGCTCCTTGGGGCGCCGAAACTGGAAGGACGGAAAACGCTGGGGCGGGTACCGTAATGCCACGGCACCCGCCCCCGTCTGGTTCCCTAGCTGTTCGCCCGGCGGAACCGCAGGCCGCTCTTCACGAGCACCCAGGCGCCGACTGTGGCGAAGAAGCCGGTCACCGCGGCGAGCCACTGCGGAATGCCGGCGTCGGACTTGCCGACTGCGGTCTGGACGTTGTAGCCCTCGTTGCTTGCTGCCGGAACGGCGCCTGCTGCAGCACCCTTCGGCGTTGACGTCACAGGTGTCACCACAGAGCCTGCAACTGGCAGAGCCCCGGGGAGCGCCGCTACCGGCGGGGCAGCTGCCGGCGGAACAACGGCTTCCACGGGGGTTACAACCACTACCCCGTCGCCCGGATCCACCGGACCCGGATCCACCGGGTCCACCGGGTCCACCGGATCCACCGGATCCACCGGATCCACCGGATCCACCGGATCCACCGGATCCACCGGATCCACCGGATCCACCGGGTCCACCGGGTCCACCGGGTCCACCGGCGCGGCCGCGACGCAGTTGTTAGCGAGCAAAATGACGTTGGCTTCTGTCAGGTTTTGCCCATAGGGCATGTCGTCACCGCCGTTGGCCGGAACGATGTCGCCCGTGTCGCCAACGTGCGCCCCAAGGGCATTCAGGTTGATCGTCTGGGCGAGATAGGGGTTTGATGCCGAGCCGGTGGCGTGGCAGATGGTAATTTTCGTTTCCGGGGCGGCGTTCGCCGCTACTGTGGCGCCCATTAGTCCGAGGCCCACCACCCCCAGAGTGGCGATTGTCCGTTTCATGTTCGGTCCCTCCATACCAAATCCGATCGAACGGACAGACTGCGCGGAGTAACCGTCTTCGAGACCAGGAAAAGCAACTGCGTGAGACCTCAAACAGCGAATTGAAGTTGACAGTTACTCCCCAGACAGTGTCGTCAGTTCGCTTGCCTTTTCAGGCTAGGTTTGCGGCGGGAGTTAAACCCGAGTAACAGGTACGCGTTTACTCAACCGGACGCAGGTACCAATTACTTGCTTCGTGAATATATTCACTCGCATGCATAGGGAGGACTACTTGGAACTCGCCTGACGCCGCGGCGGCACGGGCACGGCATTCACGCGGGAACACAGAACGCTCCCCTGCTTGCCAGGCAAGCGAGGGAGCGTCGGTGGGTTGGTCCGTTCAGGGGCGAAAGACCGAGGAACTATCCTTCGGCCGGTTCCTCGTACTTCGGGAAGATCGGGGAAGGAGCCGGGAGTTCCGTCCCGGGAACAAGCGGCGTGGCGATCGCCGCGAACCGGCGGGCCTCGCCGTCGGGCTGGCCGAGGGTGTCCAGGAGGGCGGCGGACGCCTTCGGCATGACCGGCTGGACCAGGATCGCAACGATCCTGAGCACCTCAAGCGTCACGTACAGCACCGTGTTCATGCGCTCGACGTCGGTCTTCCGCAGCACCCATGGCGCCTGCTCGGCAAAGTACGCGTTGGTGTCGCCAAGGACGCCCCAGATCGCTTCCAGGGCGCGGCTGAATTCCTGCTTCTCGAACGCGGCCCGGGCTGCCTCCAGCAGGCCGTTGGCCTGCTCCAGCAGCGCGGAGTCCTCCGCCGTGAAGGCGCCGGGAACCGGAACCCGTCCCTCGCAGTTCTTGGCGACCATGGACAGTGAACGCTGCGCCAGGTTTCCGAAGTTGTTGGCGAGGTCGGAGTTCATCCGGCCCACGATGGCCTCATGGCTGTAGCTGCCGTCGGCGCCGAAAGGAACCTCCCGCAGGAAGAAGAAACGCACCTGGTCAAGGCCATACTGGGCCACGAAGTCCGACGGCGCCACCACGTTGCCCAGCGACTTGGACATCTTGACACCGTTGTTGTTAAGGAAGCCGTGGATCATGATCCGCTTGGGCAGCTCCAGCCCGGCGCTCATCAGGAACGCCGGCCAATAAATGGCGTGGAACCGGGAAATGTCCTTGCCGATCACGTGGACATCGGCCGGCCAGTACTTCTTGAATGAATCGGATTCGGTGTCCGGGTAGCCCACGCCGGTGAGGTAGTTGGTCAACGCATCCACCCACACGTACATCACGTGCTTGTCATTACCGGGGACGGGAACACCCCAGTCGAACGTCGTCCGGCTGATGGAGAGGTCCTCGAGCCCGCGCTTGACAAAGCTTATGACCTCGTTGAAACGGGACTGCGGTGCACCGAATTCGGGGTGTGCTTCATACAGCGCCAGCAGCTTGTCCTGGTAGGCGGAAAGACGGAAGAAGTAGCTTTCCTCGGCCGTCCACGTCAGTTCGGTATCCGTCTCGCGCGAGTAGCGGAGGCCGTCCTCCTTGACCACGGTCTCGTCCTCAACGTAGTACGCCTCGTCGCGGACCGAGTACCAGCCTTCGTACTTGGACAGGTAGATGTCCCCGTTGGCCTCCATCTTCTTCCAGATGGCCTGGGAGGCGGCGTAATGGTCCTCGTCCGTCGTGCGGATGAAGCGGTCGTACGAGATTCCCAGGGCGGCATGGGCGGCCTTGTAGATTTCGGCGTTCCGGTCAACGAGTTCCTTCGGCGTGATGCCTTCCTTATCCGCCGTCTGCGCGATCTTCATCCCGTGCTCGTCGGTGCCGGTCAGGAAGAAGACGTCGTAACCGTCCAGGCGCTTGAACCGTGCCATCGCGTCCGTAGCAATGTACTCATAGGCGTGGCCGATGTGGGGCACACCGTTGGGGTACGTGATGGCAGTGGTGATGTAGAACGGGGTCTGGGCTGAAGACGACACTCTGGGAAGTTACCTTTTTTCGGAAGCGTGGCGGGCCGGGAGCTGGGAATGCTACCCCTAAATCTAGATCAGTTCGGTCAGGGTATCGCTGAGCCGGACAAGTTCGTGGTCATGTGACGCCACCAGCACGGCTATTCCGTCGGACGTGGTGTCCTTGAGGATGCTGATAATGCGGTTGGCCGAGGTGCGGTCCAGGCTTGCCGTGGGTTCGTCGACCACGAGAACGCGTGTTCCGAGGATCAGGGCGCGGGCAATCGCCACGCGCTGACGCTCGCCTCCGGACAGCTGGGCCGGGCGGTGGCGCATGCGCCGCCCCAGGCCCACAAGGTCCAGGAGGTCCTTGGCCATGTCCCGGCGCTGGTCCACTTCGCCGTCCGGCACGGCCGGCAACAGCACGTTCTCCAGGGCGCTCATGCCGTCGATTAGGGCGCCGCCCTGGTCAACGTAGCCGATCAGGGCCCGGCGGCGGTCGGCGATTTCGTCGTCGCCCATGCTCTCCAGCGACTGGCCTTCCCAGAAGACACGGCCCGACGTCGGCAGGGTGAGCCCGGCGCCCACGGTCAGGATGCTGGTCTTGCCGGAGCCGCTTCGGCCGGCGACGCAGTGCATCTCCCCGGCGTGGAGCGTCAGGTCAAAGCCTTCGACGACGTTGACGGCGTCGGCCCCGCCCTTCTGGCCGCCGTAGCGGATGGTGATGTTACTCAGTTCCAGCGGGGTCCCGTGGTCCGCGGCCTTCAGGATGGTGTTGGCACGGGTCTGGAGCGAGCCGTCCCCGGCGTCATCCTGGGGAATCCGGTCGAGATTCAGGTCGTTGTTCATTGGACCACTTTCGTTGCAATTGGAATCCAGCAAAGTACAGCCACGAGTCCGGCCAGGGCGGCCCAGAGCGCGGCATAGGGTGCGAGCAGGAGACCGATGCCGAGGGCGCCGACCACGCCCAACGGCAGGGCCACCGTGCCCACGAGTGCGTTTTCGAACAGCCGGACCTGGCCAAGCATGTCCGGGTTCCAGCCCATGGCTTCAAGGGTGCCAAGGTACTGGCGTTTGGCCTGCAGCTCGAAGCGCCCGGTGACGAGGGTCAGCACCAGGCCCACGGCTACGCCCGACAGTGCCAGGACGATGCTGGGCAGTGCCACGCTGGCCGCTGCCAGTCCGCTCAGGGCGCTTGCGCCGGCGGCCCGCGGGATGTCGATCAGCAAGGCGATCAGACCGCCCACGGCGGCGCCGAAGACGCCCACTGCCACAGCCAGTGAGATGGTGTTGAATTTGTTGGTGCTCAGCTGGCGGTTGGCGAACGTGAGCGGGGAATCAACGGCGATCAGGCGCTCGTCGTGCTGCGGTTCCTGGTCCACTTCGTCACGGTGCCTCAGCTGCCTTGCCGCGAAGTAGGCCGCGGCGGCGTAGAGAACCAGGACTGAAGCGGAAACGATGACCGTGGCAACGTTCCAGCTGAGCAGGCTCAGGACGGTGCCGGCGATCGCCAGGAGGGCGGCTCCCACGCCGAACTCCGCGAGCACCCAGCTCCGGATCCTCTTCTGGGTCCAGCCCATGGCCCGCAGGGTGCCGGCTTCGCGGCGGCGCTGGCGGATGTAGCTGACTGTGGAGGCACCGGTGAGCAGGGCCGCGCCGCACAACGTGAGGAACAGCAGCGTGATGTTGGTACCGGTCAATGAGCCGGACACGGCGTCGGCGGCATCCTGGCGGACCCACGATTGGGTGACAGTGCCGAGCGGGGATTCCTTGCCGGCGTCGTCCTTGGAGTAACCCGGCACAAAGATGTTGGCGTCTTCACGCGCGGAGCCGGCAACCACGGTTGCTTCCAGTCCCATGTCCCGGATTTCGTTCGCGAGCTTCTCCACCTCCGGCTGCGATTCCTTCCAGCTGCCGGGCGCCTTGGCCCGGACCCGGACGGCATCGATCACCGAAGCATTCTCTTCATATCCGCGGGCCGCGGCGAGGCCGTAGTAGTCGGTAATGGCACCGGCGGACTGGCTGACCAGGCCCGTGGCGCTCAGTGAGGGCTTGAGTACGGTGTTCTCCACCTTTTTGCCCTGTGCGTCCTCGGTCAGGGTGAGCGGTGAGGGGTCGTAGCCGCCCAGGGGCAGCCGGTTGACGTCCCCTGCGGCTTCCTTGACCTTATCGGCGTCGAACGTGCCGTAGACCATGGCCAGGGGTGCCGCGACCTTGGTGCCGGTCTGCAGGCTTTCGCGGTAGGAGCGCTCGTCTACGGGCTCGCGCTGGGTCTGGTCGACGGGTGCGCCGCCGGCGCCCTTCTCCGGGAGCCGGTTGACGGTGATCCACTCCCCCGGGGTGGCGGTCTTGTCCACGGCGCCGTTGCCGGCGGTGGCGCCGTCGGTGTACTTGGGGGCGGAGGCGAAGTCGGTGCTCCACGTTGCCGGGTTGTAGAGGCCCTGGCTGAAGTTGCCGGTGTTTCCCAGGAGCTGGGAGTAGTCCTGCGAGCCCGGCCACGAGAGTGCGAACGGTGATTTGGAAACGAAGGGCAGGTAGTCCTTATCCAGCGACCTGGTCACCGTGCCGACATCCTTGACCACGTTTCCGGAGTCGTCGATTTCTTCGATCTTCACGGAGTACTTGAGGTCCAGGGACGTGCCGGAGCGGACGATCAGCGGGATGGCCTGGGAGTCTGCGGTGAGCTGGCCGTTACGCTTTGCCTGCTGGTACTGGGTCATCAGGGGGGCCCAGTACTTGAGCTTTACGCCGAGGAAGTCAGGCCCCTCTTCGAGTTCCTTCATGCTGATGCCAGTGGTGAACAGGCTCTCGAAATGCCGGCCAATGGCCCCGGCGTTCCGGGCGTCCGCCGGCGGCGCCTTTTCGAGCGGAGCCAGGAAGTCGCCGGCAGTGCCCAGCAAGGCACGTTCGGAGACGGGGTCGACGGCGACGACGGACTCGGTCACCTGCGGGGCCAGCGGCAGTGACACTGAAAGGTTGAAGAGGTTGTGTTCGGATCCGCCTGCGGGGGCCGGGAACTTGATGCCGGTTTCCCCTTCGGCGCCCGCGATGCGGATGCTCTTGCCGCCTGCGGCCTGCTCCTCGATGAGCCTGGCCTTGCCGAGGGAACCCTCGGCCATGGACTTGAACAGGGTCTGTTCCGAATGGCCGTCCGAGCTGACGGCGCTGGCGGTCAGCCGGTACTTCTTGGCCTTGTCAGTGAGGACCGATTCCGCTGCCGGCCACTTGCTGGGATCGGTTGCGCCGGGTTCACCGGCGGTGGCCGTGCCCACGAGTCCGGAGTTGAAGCCCAGGTAGTCCATGGCGTCAAGTCGCGGAGATTCGAGGTTCTGGGATACCCGTGACACCAGGCTGATGGGGGCCGCCACGGACGTACCGGACAGTTTCCGGATGCTGTCCAGCTGGTCGAAGCTGATGCCGCCCTGGCCGTTGGCGATTTCCGGCTGCATGAGCACTCCGCCGGAACCCGCCTTGGCCTGGACCAGGATGTCATAGAGTCCGCGGGAATTCTGGTCGACTGTTCGGTTGAGCGCTGCCTGCGACTGGCCCTGGACGAGGACGGACAGGCACATGGCGACGATCAAAATGGCCGCGGTCAGCAAAAGCACTCGGCTTCTGATGAACCTCTGGACGGCGTTCATTGGGCTCCCTGAAAAGCTGGATTGCGTGAGCGCACACCTCAGTCCACACCTAATGGATGTGAAGGCGTCCCCTGCCGGATGTGCAAAAAATAATGGCCGGTCTGCCGGCCGGATCCGAGAATCGGACCCAGCCATTGTACGCAGACCGGCCAATCATACGTGGCAGAAGTTAACGTCTGTCACGAGAAGTTCACCGAATAGGCGGGAGGTCAGTCTTCGAGGTCGACTTCCCGTACCATCTCGGCGCCGATGCCGGCCTTGATCGCGTCAAGGACCTGCTGCGGAACCGAGCTGTCAATGGTCAGGAGGGCCAGGACCTGGCCGCCCTCAGCCTGGCGCGCAACCTGCATGCCGGCAATGTTGATGTTGTTCATGCCCAGGATGTGCCCGATAGTACCGATCACGCCGGGACGGTCGGCGTAGGCCACCACCACCAGGTGCTCGCTGATGGGGATTTCCACCTCGTAGCCGTTGACACCCACGAGCTTCTGGATCTGCTTGGGACCCGTCAGCGTTCCGGCCACGGAGATCTGGCTGCCGTCGCTGAGGGCACCGCGCAGAGTCAGGAGGTTGCGGTACGACTCGGTGTCGGGAGTGGTGATGAGGCGCACGTTGATGCCGCGCTGCTCTGCAATGACCGGGGCGTTGACGTAGGAAACCTGTTCCGTCACGACGTCGGCGAAGATGCCCTTCAGGGCGGCCAGTTCCAGCACCTTGACGTCGAGGGAGGCGATCTCACCGGCAACTTCGACGTCGAACTGCGTCAGGGATGCATGGGTAAGGGCCGTGAAGATGCGGCCCAGCTTCTCGATCAGCGGGATGCCCGGACGGACGTCCGGCGCGATGACGCCGCCGGCAACGTTGACTGCGTCCGGAACCAGTTCCCCGGCCAGGGCAAGCCGAACCGACTTGGCCACGGAAACGCCTGCTTTTTCCTGCGCTTCGTCAGTGGATGCGCCCAGGTGCGGGGTGACCACCACGTTATCCATCGCGAAGAACGGCAGGTCGGTGCTGGGTTCCTTGACGAAGACGTCAACGCCGGCGCCGGCGATTTCGCCGTCCTTCAGGGCGGCGTGGAGGGCTTCCTCGTCCACCAGACCGCCGCGGGCCACGTTGATGACGTAGGCGGTCTTCTTCATCTTCTTAAATGCCTCGGCGCCGAGCATGCCCACCGTTTCAGGCGTCTTGGGCATGTGGATGGTGATGAAGTCGGACTGCGCCAGCAGCTCGTCCAGGGTGACCAGCTGCACGCCCAGCTGGGCGGCGCGGGCGGAGGTGATGTAGGGGTCGTACGCCAGGATCTTGGTGTCGAAGCCCTTCAGGCGGGCTGCCACCAGGGCGCCGATCCGGCCGAGGCCGATGATGCCGATCTTCTTCTCGTAAAGTTCAATGCCCGTGTACTTGGAGCGCTTCCATTCGCCGTCCTTGAGCGCGGCGCTGGCCTGCGGAATGTGGCGGGCGAGGCTCAGGATGTGGCCCACGGTCAGTTCGGCGGCGGAGACGATGTTCGACGTCGGCGCGTTGACGACCATGACACCGGCCTGCGTGGCGGCCTTGATGTCGACGTTGTCCAAGCCGACCCCTGCGCGGGCAATGACCTTGAGGTTCTTGGCCGCGGCGATGGCTTCGGCGTCCACCTGCGTGGCGGAGCGGACCAGGATTGCGTCAACATCCGCGATGGCAGAAAGCAGCTGGGAACGGTCGGCGCCGTCGGTCTGGCGGATTTCGAAGTCCGGGCCGAGGGCCTCGACTGTGGCGGGTGAAAGTTCTTCGGCGAGCAGTACTACGGGTTTTGACACGGCTGATCCTCTGCGTTGCAGTCCGGGGGATAAATCAAGTCTAGGCTGACGGAAAGGCCGGGCTCACATTGTTAAGTGTGAACCCGGCCTCACTGTTGACTCTTGAGGGCACCTGGCCGATGGCCTGGGCGGCAGGCAGCCTTAGCGGGCTGCCGAGCCCTCGACGTAGTCCTCGTCCTGCTGCTGCCAGGAGAAGAGCCCGCGCAGTTCGCGGCCAACGCTCTCGATGGGGTGCTGCTCTGCCTTGGCCCGGAGCGCCTTGAACTCTACGCCGCCGTTGTCCTGGTCCTCGATGAAGCGCTTGGCGAACGCACCATTCTGGATGTCGGCGAGGACAGCCTTCATGTTTTCCTTCACCTCGGGGGTGATGACGCGCGGGCCGGAAACGTAGTCGCCGTACTCTGCGGTGTCGGAGACGCTCCAGCGCTGCTTGGCGATGCCGCCTTCCCACATGAGGTCGACGATGAGCTTGAGCTCGTGCAGGACCTCGAAGTAGGCGATCTGCGGCTGGTAGCCGGCCTCGGTGAGGGTCTCGAAGCCGTACTGGACCAGCTGGGAGACACCGCCGCACAGGACTGCCTGCTCGCCGAACAGGTCGGTCTCGGTCTCTTCGGTGAAGGTGGTCTTGATGACGCCGGCGCGGGTACCGCCAATGGCCTTGGCGTAGGACTTCGCGAGGTCCCATGCGGCACCGGTGGCGTCCTGCTCGACGGCGATGATATCGGGGATGCCGCGGCCGGCTTCGAATTCGCGGCGCACAGTGTGGCCGGGAGCCTTCGGGGCGATCAGGATGACGTCAACGCCCTCCGGTGCCTTGATGTAGCCGAAGCGGATGTTGAAGCCGTGCGCGAAGGCCAGGGCCTTGCCGGGGGTGAGCTTGTCCTTGATGGAGTCGTTGTAGATCGAGCGCTGGTGCTGGTCCGGCGCCAGGATCATGATGACGTCTGCCCATTCGGCGGCGTCGGCGACGTTCTTGACCGTGAAGCCTGCATCCTGGGCCTTGGCGATCGAGGAAGAGCCCTCCTTGAGGGCGATCGTCACCTCGACGCCGGAGTCGCGCAGGTTCAGGGCGTGGGCGTGGCCCTGCGAGCCATAGCCGACGATGGCCACCTTCCGGCCCTGGATGATGGAGAGGTCTGCGTCGTCGTCATAGAACATTTCAGTCACTTGCGTAACTCCTTTTGAGTGGATTCTCTGGTGTAAATAGTCTGTGGTGCTGCGGTACTGCACGGGCATTGCTCCGCAGGCGGGACTATGCCCCGCCTGCGGTCAAGACTGTGTCTTAAGCGGAGCGCAAGGCCCTGTCACTCATGGATCGGGATCCCCGCCCAACGGCAAGGGTGCCGGACTGCACAATTTCGCGGATGCCGAAGGGCTCGAGCACTGACAACAGTGCAGTGAGCTTTTCGGGATGGCCGGTTGCTTCAATGACCACCGAGTCTGTGGACACGTCGACCACTGAAGCGCGGAACAGGTCTGCAGCCTGGGTCACCTGCAGGCGTGTTGCGGCATCCGCACGTACCTTGACCAGGATGTGGTCTCGCTGTACGGAAGATTCTGAGGTGAGTTCAACAATCTTGATCACGTTGATGAGTTTGTTCAACTGCTTGGTGACCTGTTCGATCAGGTCACCGTCGGCGTCGACGACGACAGTCATCCGGGACATGCCCGGAACCTCCGTCGGGCCGACGGCCAGGGAATTGATGTTGAAGGCCCTGCGGGCGAAGAGGCTTGCGACCCGGGTCAGCACACCGGGTTTGTCTTCGACCAGAACGGACAGCGTGTGGCGGGTCATGATCAGTCCTCCTCTTCCCATTCCGGGGTCATGTTGCGGGCGACCTGGATCTGGTCGTTGCTCACTCCGGCGGGCACCATCGGCCACACCATGGAGTCTGGGCTCACCACGAAGTCGATCACGACGGGGCGGTCATTGATTTCAAGGGCTTTCTGGATGGTGGCGTCGATGTCCTCAGCGCGTTCGCACCGGAAGGATGCGCAGCCGTAGGCCTCGCCCAGTTTCACGAAGTCCGGGATCCGGACGGTTTGGTGGCCGGTGTTCAGGTCGGTGTTCGAGTAGCGGCCTTCGTAGAAGAGGGTCTGCCACTGGCGCACCATGCCCAGCGAGGAGTTGTTGATGACGGCAACCTTGATGGGGATCTTGTTGATGGCGCAGGTGGCCAGTTCCTGATTGGTCATCTGGAAGCAGCCGTCGCCGTCGATGGCCCAGACCACGCGGTCGGGCGCGCCCACTTTGGCGCCCATGGCTGCGGGGACGGCGTAGCCCATGGTGCCGGCTCCGCCCGAGTTCAGCCAGGCGTGGGGGCGTTCGTACTTGATGAACTGCGCCGCCCACATCTGGTGCTGGCCAACGCCCGCAACGTAGATCCCTTCGGGGCCGGTCAGGGCACCGATGCGCTCAATGACGCGCTGCGGTGCGGTGAGGCCGTCCTCCGGCTCGGTCCATCCCAGCGGATACGTTTCCTTCAGATTGTTAAGGAACGTCCACCAGTTCTCCAAGTCCGGCTTGCCGGACGCCGCAAACTGCGTCTTCACGGCCTCGGTGAGTTCCGGAATGATCTCCTTGACGGAGCCCACGATCGGAACGTCCGCTGTGCGGTTCTTGGAGATCTCGGCAGGATCGATGTCCGCGTGGATCACCTTCGCGTTCGGGGCGAACGTCTTCAGGACACCGGTTACGCGGTCGTCGAAACGGGCGCCGAGCGTGATCAGCAGGTCGGACTGCTGCAGCGCGGTCACGGCGGAGACGGTGCCGTGCATGCCGGGCATGCCGACGTGCTGCGGGTGCGAGTCAGGGAACACGCCCCGCGCCATCAGGGTGGTGACCACGGGCGCGCCGGTGATCTCGGCCAGTTCCCGCAGCTCCGCGGAAGCGTGCGCCTTCACAACGCCGCCGCCAACGTACAGGACGGGCTTGCTGGCCGCGGCAATCAGCTTCGCTGCTTCGCGAACCTGCTTGTTGTGGCCGCGGAGCACGGGGCGGTATCCGGGGAGGTCGATCTTCGGCGGCCAGGAGAAGGTCATCTGGCCTTGCTGGGCATCCTTGGCGACATCCACCAGCACCGGGCCGGGCCGGCCCGTGGAAGCAAGGTGGAACGCCTCGGCCATGACATGCGGTATGTCGTTGGGGTCGGTCACCAGGAAGGAGTGCTTGGTGATCGGCATGGTGATGCCCACGATGTCCGCTTCCTGGAAAGCGTCCGTACCAATGACTCCGCTGGACACCTGGCCGGTGATGGCCACGAGCGGCACGGAGTCCATGTGCGCATCCATGATGGCGGTAACGAGGTTGGTGGCCCCGGGACCCGAGGTGGCAATACAAACGCCAACCCGCCCGGTAACCATGGCGTAGCCTTGCGCGGCGTGGCCGGCTCCCTGTTCGTGACGGACCAGCACGTGATTCATGCTTGAGGCCATCAAGGGGTCATAGGTGGGCAGGATCGCGCCACCGGGCAAACCAAAAATATCGTCCACGCCGAGTTCTTCGAGCGAGCGGACAATTGCTTGCGAACCGGTCATCACCGTCGGGGGTACGACGTTGTTCGGTCCAAGGACAGGAGAGACAGCAGCAGCGTGCTCGACGCCGGCGTCGGCCGTGCGGTCGGCGCGTTCCGGAGCCTTGGGGGCTCCAGCGGACTTTGTAGCCATCAGCGAGGGGCTGATCGGCGATCCTTTGCTCATCGGACTCTTCCTTTGTGGATCTTCATTAGCGGGTGGTTCTCATGACGGGTGCAATAACTGAAACAAATAGAAAAACCCCTCAGCCTGGCGGCTCTTCGAGGGGTTGCGCATGACGGTTCGTTACCAGTCGGGCTATTGAGCCACGCGCTTGGTAAGGACGACGACTGCATCTGCAGCGGCGCAGTTGGTAACGAATGCGATCATGCGTTCAGTTTTCCCTCTAAGTGAGACGGGTGTCAACGACACACATCCCCGTCTCACTATATGGACTCCATTGTCCACGGATTGAGCGCCATCCCAACTGACTCGCAGTTAACGCTCCGGAAAGCGTGTTTGGCGACGTTAACTGCCAGTCAGTTGGGTCAGCGCGGCTGCGGGGTACTACCCGCAGTATGCGCCGGTGGAGGCGCTGTGCACCAGCTTGGCGTACTTGGCCAGGACGCCCTTGGTGAACTTGGCCGGGAGCGGCTCCCAGCCGACCTTGCGGGACTCGAGCTCAGCCTCGTCCACCAGCAGGTCGAAGCTGCGGGCGGCAATGTCAACGCGGATGCGGTCACCGTCCTTGACGAAGGCGATAGGACCGCCGTCGACGGCTTCAGGCGCGACGTGGCCGATGCACAGGCCGGTGGTACCGCCGGAGAAGCGGCCATCCGTGAGAAGCAGCACATCTTTGCCCAGCCCGGCACCCTTGATGGCGCCGGTGATAGCGAGCATTTCGCGCATGCCCGGGCCGCCCTTCGGCCCTTCATAGCGAATGACCACGACGTCGCCCTTGTTGATTTTGCCGTTGTCCAGCGCGTCAAGGGCGCCCTGCTCGCGCTCGAACACGCGGGCCGTGCCTTCGAAAACGTCGGCGTCGAAGCCCGCGCTCTTCACGACGGCGCCTTCAGGTGCCATGGAACCGTGCAGGATGGTGATGCCGCCGGTCTTGTGGATCGGGTTGTCCAGGGCACGCAGGATCTTGCCATCCAGGTCCGGCGGGTTGATGGATGCAAGGTTTTCCGCCAGGGTCTTGCCGGTGACGGTCAGGCAGTCGCCGTGCAGCAGCCCGGCGTCGAGCAGTGCCTTCATGATGACCGGAACGCCGCCGATCTTGTCGACGTCGGTCATCACGTAGCGTCCGAACGGCTTCAGGTCGCCCAGGTGCGGAATCTTGTCGCCGATGCGGTTGAAGTCATCGAGCGTCAGTTCCACTTCAGCTTCGCGGGCGATGGCCAGCAGGTGCAGCACTGCGTTCGTGGAGCCGCCGAATGCCATGGTCACGGCGATGGCGTTCTCGAATGCCTTCTTGGTCATGATGTCGCGCGCAGTGATGCCGAGGCGGAGCAGGTTGACCACTGCTTCTCCGGATTTGCGGGCGAATTCATCACGACGGCGGTCTGCCGACGGAGGAGCGGCGGAGCCCGGCAGGGACATGCCCAGGGCTTCGCCGATGCAGGCCATGGTGTTGGCCGTGTACATCCCGCCGCAGGCACCTTCGCCGGGGCAGATGGCGCGTTCGATGCGGTCAAGGTCTCCCCTGCTCATCTTGCCCGCGGCGCAGGCGCCCACGGCCTCGAATGCGTCGATGAGGGTGACTTCCTTTTCGGAACCGTCCTCCAGCTTGACCCAGCCGGGCATGATGGAACCGGCGTAGAGGAACACGCTGGCGAGGTCCAGGCGCGCGGCCGCCATCAGCATTCCGGGGAGGGACTTGTCGCAGCCGGCCAGGAGCACCGAGCCGTCAATCCGCTCGGCCTGCATCACGGTTTCCACGGAGTCGGCAATGACTTCGCGCGAAACGAGGGAGAAGTGCATGCCCTCGTGACCCATGGAGATGCCGTCGGAGACCGAGATGGTGCCGAACTGCATGGGGAACCCGCCGCCGGCGTGGACGCCTTCCTTGGCGCCCTGGGCCAGCCGGTTCAGGGAAAGGTTGCAGGGAGTGATCTCGTTCCAGGAACTCGCCACGCCAATCTGGGGCTTCGCAAAGTCATCGTCGCCCATGCCGACCGCCCGGAACATTCCTCGCGCGGGAGCGGCGTGGATTCCGTCGGTTACGACCCGGCTGCGGGGCTTGATGTCCGGCTTGTTTTCTGTCGCGGTTTGGGTGTCCTCACTCATGCGTCAAAGTCTATGGCGCAAAGATGGGCGCCAACGACCCGGAAGGGACCGTTAAGCCGAAAAGCGGGAATATTTCGATCAAATAGTGGACTCTCGTCTCGCATAATGAGACAAGCGGTACGGGGCGTCCAGAATATGTGTCAGCCGTCACTCAGGCCTGCCGCATCAATGGACGCCGCTTCGGCCTCGAGCATGGACAAAACCTGCGCAATGGTGGTCCGGGCCGCCACGTCCGGACGAGCGAGCGCCACGATGCTGCGCCGGGCAGTGACGCCAAGCAGTGGACGGAGGACGAAGCCGCGTTCCTGGTTGCCCAAGGCCGTGTACCGCGGCAGCAGGCTCAGCCCGTGGCCGGCGCTGACAAGGGCCTCCAGGACACGAAGGTCCGGAAAGAGCTGCGCGCGGACCGCAGGGGAACCTGCCTGGACCTCGATCTGCCGCAGCACGGTATCAAATGGAAAGCCTTCCGGGACGCCCATCCACGGAAACCCCACCACATCGCTGGCCGTGAGCGAAGGCTTTGCCGCGAGGACGTGCCCCGCGGGCACGGCTACATCCAGCGGTTCGTTCAGGAGCGGAACCACCACCAGCCCCTGCCGGGCAAATACATCGGGACCATCCACGCTGTGGGCCAGCACGATGTCGTAATCGGCGGCCAGGGCAGCAAATCCCGCGACGCCGGGGTCCTCGAAACAGGCCTCGAACCGCAACCCCTCCACCGCCTTGACGCGGTGCAGGAGGCCGGGGAGGAACATTTCCGCTGCGCTCGGGAAGAAGGCCGCTTTGACATGCGTTTGCCAGCCCCGCCGGTACGTGTCAATGGTGGCTTCGGCGCGCGCCATGGCTGTGGAAACGTCCGCCGCGGCGGCAGCCATGGCCCGGCCTGCCTCCGTCAGGCGCACTCCTCTGCCGGACTTTTCCACGAGGACAACGCCCAGTTCATCCTGGAGGGTCTTGAGCTGCTGCGAGACAGCCGACGGCGTCACCTCCATTGCTTCGGCCGTGGCGCCCACTGTGCCCCGATCCGAGAGTTCGCGGAGAATCCGGAGGCGTTTCAAATCCATGAGGCGAGGCTACAGGACGGCGCCCTGCAGGGGGCCGTCGCACCCGGCGTGACCCGGTGCCATGCGCCGGGTCTGGTAGCGTGCGAGCCACTCTGCCTGCCCAACCACCAGGACTCCACTGTGAACAGCAAGCCCTCGCCCATCAACCCGGCACCGGACCCGGCATCCCCTCCTTCCGCGCCCGCCAGCGAAGAGCTCAAGGCGACGCTCCGGGCCGTGTTTGACCGCCAGATCCCCAACTACGGCGACTACAACCTCGTCTGCGGTTCGAGCAGCTTCGAAGCCCCGGGGGCGGCAGCCCGGGGTTGGGCTCCCCCGCGGAGGCGGAATTTCGTCATCGGCTACCGCCGGCACCCGGCCGAGGTCATAGTGGCTCCTTTCGATGAAAGGTCCCTGACGGCTACGGGCGTTCCGGTCGCAATCAATATGACCAATCTCGCCCGCGTCCGCCGGCTGGCGGGATTCCGGTCGTCCCCGGGCGGTTATGAAGTGGCGGCAAGCACGGGAAAGGCATTCCGCTTCGGCGTGGAAAACTCCATGCCACTGGCGCCGCCGTCCGGAAGTCCGGGTGAGCGGGCCACTCGCGGGACCCGGAGCATCGAACAGGCCCGCGACGCCGCGGACTTCCATGAATTCATGGCCGACTTCGTGCAGCGCGGCCTGCCGCTCTGAGCCTTTACAGCCCTAATCACACCGACGTAACGTCAAGCAACGGCAACCTTGCCTTGTGGACAGAAGGGCACTGCTATGGACTGGATTATCTGGGTCATCGTCATCGTAGTAATCGTCGGAGTCGTCTGGTGGCTCCTGAACCGAAATAGTTCAGGGAACACCACGGGCACACCGACAGCCTCCGACTCCGGCGCGTCCGCTCCACAGGCACGGCAGTCCGCCGTCGACCGGCCGGCAGGAGCCGGTGCAGCAGGAGCCGGTGCATCGGCAGACGCCGCAGCCACGGCCGGAATGCCGGGCGCGGCAGGCTTCAGCCAGGCAGCCAAGACCGCGCCGTCGACGTCCGTTCCCGCGCAGCCCGGGACGGCCCCTTCCCCGACAGAGAGCGCCGCGCCCGGTGGCGGAGACGTGGATGACTGGGACGACGACGCCGGGTCGGCCAGCGGCGCGCCCGCTGCGGACACCGGGCGCACAACGACAGCCAACGAGACAGCCAAAGCTGAGGGCAGTTCGCCTGAGCCTGTAGCTGCGGCCCGCACAGAGGACAAGTCGGAGTGGGAGGCGCAGTGGTCCGAGGCGGCCAGCACGCCGCACGCGGACCAGGCGCACACCAAAGAGGTTCCGGCCAGGGAATCAGCGGCCGGGGAGACTCAAGCCGCGGCGACCGGTCAGCAGGTTCCGGTCCACCACCCTGAGTACACGGAGCCCCATGCACCCACGCTTCCCGGCGCCGAATCGGCCGCGGCGGAAGATGCCCAGGACACAAACGTCACGGATCCACGAGCCGACGCCGGGCTGCCGCCCGCCGGCGCACGCGGCCCGGCTGCCGTGAGCGGAACCGCCGCTGCGAGCAGCACGGGTGTCCTCTCCGAGGGAGATGCGGAGACAATGCAGGCGGCCGCCTCCTCGGCCGCCACGGAAGCAGCCGCAAGCCATGCGGCGGAGCCCGCGGGACATTTGGCTGCGGACAAGCCGTACGGCGAGGGATCGGCAGCCCCGGGGCCTGACGGCAGCGGACCCGACGGCTATACGGTCAAGGGCAATGCGCAATCGATGATCTATCACGATGAAACCAGCCCCGGGTACGAGGAAACCACTGCGGAAGTCTGGTTCGAGTCGGCCGCGCACGCGGAAGCGGCCGGGTTCCGGGCCCCGCGCCGGAGCCGGCACTAGGCCGTCCCGCCAGTGGGGGCCGGCATCCGGATGAATCGGGAGGGAACGGGGCCTGCGTCCAGGCCTGCACTCCGCCCAATGCCTGCCGCCGCCCTCGTATGGACGCTGGTTTTGTCCGCCTGCACCGGAGGCGGGGACGGCGGTCCCACGGGCACCACGGGTTCAACCACGGGCGGCGACGAGGCGTCCCGGGAACCCCGCGTACTCCGGACGGTGGAAGGACTGCAGCTGCCCTGGTCGGCCGTGTTCCTGCCGGATGGCACAGCCCTCATTTCTGAACGTGACAGCGGCGACGTCAAAGCGGTCAAAGACGGCGGGACTACGCTGCTAGGCAACATCCCCGGCGTTGTTCCCGGAGGTGAAGGCGGCCTCCTGGGGCTGGCGGTGTCACCGAGCTACGTTTCGGACAAGTCGATCTTTGCCTATTTCACCGCCCGGGCGGACAACAGGATTGCCCGCCTCACGCTGACTGAGGCCGAGCCCGGGGGCGCGCTGAGGCTTGGGCCGCCGGAGATAATCTTCTCCGGCATCCCCAAGGCGTCAACCCACAACGGTGGCCGCATACGTTTTGGGCCGGACGGGAACCTCTATGTGGGAACCGGGGATTCGCAGCGGCGCGAACAGCCGCAGGACCCGAACGCGCTGGGCGGCAAGATCCTCCGGATCACTGCTGACGGCAAGCCGGCGCCGGGTAACCCGTTTGGCGACAACCCGGTCTACAGCCTTGGGCACCGGAACGTGCAGGGCCTCGACTGGGATGACGCGGGCAGGCTGTGGTCCAGCGAGTTCGGGCCCACTGTGGACGACGAACTGAACCTGATCCAGCCGGGCGGAAATTACGGCTGGCCGGAGGTCACCGGGGCACCCGGCAAGCCGGGCTTTATTGATGCCAAAGTGGTATGGCCTTCCACCGCGGAATCTTCCCCGAGCGGACTCGAGGTCGTCGGGTCCACGGCTTACCTCGGGGCCCTACGGGGCCAGCGGCTGTGGGCCATTCCCCTTGACGGCGAAAATGCAGGCAAACCTGTGAGCCATTTCACAGCGAGGTTCGGCCGGATCCGCGACGTTTCGCTCGCCCCTGACGGCACTTTGTGGATGCTCACCAACAACCAAAACCCTGATTCTGCGCTGATTTTGGCGCCTCCGGCCAAGGCAGGGAGCTGAAATGAGCGCCGATTTCACACGGCGCTAATTCTCGTGTAGAGTTTCATGTCGTTGCGGAGATGAACGCGGGAAACAAAAGCCCTCGGGAAGAGCCAAAACAACAGCTGCACCTCTAGCTCAACTGGCAGAGCAATTGACTCTTAATCAATGGGTTCCGGGTTCGAGTCCCGGGGGGTGCACCACAGAAACCCCGTCTTCACAGGCCACAAGCCGTGAAGGCGGGGTTTTGCTTTGCCCGGGTGTCGCCGTTGCTAATCTTCGCATCCAGCATCCCCTGAGTGTTTGGCCACGGGAATCCCTCCACAGCCGTATGCCGCCCCGTGACCCTGGCATTTCTTTGGGAAAAATTCACCCTAAGCATCGGAATAGCTGAGCCGAACTGGATAGAGTGGCGTCACTACTAGGTGTGGGAGGGCAAACCATGGCTGTCTTTCGGTTCACTGTTACCGGCACGATCGAAGCCGATGCCGAAGCCATAGGCGCGGCCATGGCCGCCTCGCTGCCGGGCCCATCCACGGACGCCGGGACACTGGCGGCACTGGAGACAAGCTTTGAGTTCACTGAAAACCCCGGCTCGGCGCTACAGGCGTTACTGGAGATGGGCGTGATCGCCATCCTGCAAGCCAAACTGGGCCCCCTGGACAAGGGCTGGGACATTCAGGCGCTGGAGGCGATCGCCGTCCGGCTTCTCGGGTAGGACGGCGCGGTCAGTTGACGCTGTTCGCTTCCACAGTGACGCCGGACTCGGCACCTGCCACGATTGCCTTGGTCTCCGGCGAGGAAAAACGACTGGCCAGGACGGTCACTACGGCCTGGAGCTCCTGACGGAGAACGTCGGGATCGATGGAAGCGGCCGCCAAGACAGTTCGTTCCATGTCCGCTGCGGCGGCCACGGCCTCTACTCCGCGTTCGGTCAGGGACACCACGTGGCTCCGCCGGTCGGACGTGCTGCGTTCACGGCGGATGTGTCCATGCACCTCAAGCCGGCTAAGGGTTTTGCCCATGGTCTGCGCCTGCACGCGGACCAACTGAGCCAGCTGTGCCTGCGTCATGGGTCCATTGTGGGCAAGAACTTCCATGGCGATGACCCCCGCATGGGTGAGCCCAATGGCTCCCAGCTTCTCGTTCCAGGAGTGTTCCACGAGCCGTGCCGCGGTGGACAAGAGGCGCCCAGTGGGCCAGCGATCCATATCAGGCATACAACTTAGTATAGCCAGCGTGGGATTCGTCCCTCGCTCCCGCGCTTACTAAGCTTAAATGTCCAGAACATTCCTAAGGAGAAAATATTGACTGAACGACTCATTCCCGGCTCTCCGGCGCCGGACTTTACTCTGAAGGACTGCGCGGGGAAGGACGTCAGCCTGAAGGACTACCGCGGGCGGAACACCATCGTTTACTTCTATCCGGCAGCATCCACGCCCGGCTGCACCAAGGAAGCGTGCGACTTCCGCGACACTCTTGCCTCCCTGCAACGTGAAGGCTACGACGTCCTGGGTGTCTCCCCCGATCCGGTCGGGAAACTTGCCACGTTCGCCGAGAAGGAAGGCCTGACTTTCCCCCTGTTGTCCGACGAAGACCACGCCGTGGCTGAGGCTTACGGCGCGTGGGGGGAGAAAAAGAACTACGGGCGGACGTACGAGGGCCTCATCCGATCCACTGTTGTAGTGGATCCGGACGGCAACGTCGCCGTGGCACAGTACAACGTGCGGGCCACCGGCCACGTGGCGAAGCTTCGCCGGGACCTCGGACTGGCCTAGCTGCACTCCAGGCGCCAGCGGGCGCAGCTGATCCAAGCGGAAGGCGCGCCCGGCAGGTACACTGGAGCCTGGAATCCGCCGTCGAACGTCTTTTCGCTTTCCCACGGACAGCAGGAACAACGCACGACGGCGCCGCGCGCGAGTGGTGAAATTGGCAGACACGCAGGATTTAGGTTCCTGTGCCTTCGGGCGTGGGGGTTCAAGTCCCCCCTTGCGCACAGCAGCACAACCCTGGGAATCCCGGGCCTCACGGTCCGGGATTCCGTCGTTTAACGCCGCCGCACCGGTACCGGAAGGCCTTCGAAAAAAAGATTCTCCCCCGTCACCCATCCATTACTGCCGAACTGCCGAATACACATTGAGACACCAACCAAGGGTCGGTGCCCACAGTCGGAAAACAGCCAGTGCAGTGATCGAAGAAGTCGTTCGCCGCAGGCAATGATCGGCACTAACAAGGAGAATCGAAATGCAGTCATTCAAGCGCACAACTTTCACCGTTGCAGGTGTTGCAGCTGCAGCTCTGCTGAGCCTGACCGCATGCGGCGGATCGGCCACCACGGCCAACAGCTCCTCCGCACCCGCTTCCACGCCGTCCGCTTCGAGCATGGCGCCGTCACCGTCGACCAGCTCCGCGGCTGCGATGGATCCCGCCGCAAACCTGGTGGGCCCCGGCTGCGCAGGATACGCCGAGAAGGTTCCCAGCGGTGCAGGCTCGGTATCGGGAATGGCCCTCGATCCGGTTGCGGTCGCAGCCTCCAACAACCCGCTGCTGACCACCCTCACGGCGGCAGTGTCCGGCAAGCTCAACCCCAAGGTCAACCTCGTGGATACGCTCAACGGCAGTGAATTCACGGTCTTCGCACCGGTGGATGACGCGTTCGCCAAGATCGACGCCGCCACCATCGAAACGCTCAAGACGGACGACGCCCTCCTGAGCAAGATCCTGACTTACCACGTTGTTCCCGGCCAGATCACCCCTGACAACATTGTGGGCACCCACAAGACTGTCCAGGGCGGCTCGGTCACCGTGACCGGCACCAAGGATGCACTGAAGGTCGATGACGCCAGCGTCATCTGCGGCGGCGTCAAGACCGCCAACGCCACGGTCTACCTGGTGGACTCCGTCCTGATGCCGAAGTAGGCAACCACGAACCCTCCTGTCCCGGCTCCAGACTGACTCCCTGGACCGATCCCGGAGAAACTGAGGCCCGCACCCTCCGGTGCGGGCCTCAGTTTTGCCTTCCGGAAAGCCCGGAGGGCATCAGGAGGCGCTCCCGGCAAGTGTCCAGGATCGTTCAATTAGACTGGGGACCGGTCCGCTGCCCGCGGTCCTTCCGGCCGCCCAGAGGTGATCATCGAGTGCCCAGCAGTAAATCGCGCCGCATTGCAGTCAGTATCGGTGCAGGGGTCCTGTCGCTGCTGCTGGCCGCATGCACAGGAACGCCTGCTCCGGCACCGGCGTCGTCCTCTGCGGCTCCTGCCGGCACGGCAGCCGCTGGCCCTACCGCGACGTTCACCTTCGGCACGGCGGCCCAGCCGCTGGGCCTTGATCCCGCGCTGGCATCCGATGTGGAGTCCTACCGGATCACCCGCCAGGTCCTGGAGGGCCTTGTGGGAGTGGACCAGACCACGGGCCTGCCCACTCCCCTGCTCGCCACTGAGTGGGCGGAATCCAACGAAGGCCGCGCCTACACCTTCAAGCTCCGCGAGGGCGTCACCTTCCAGGACGGTACACGCTTCGATGCCGCGGCTGTCTGCGCCAACTTCAACAGATGGTTCAACTTCCCGGCGAGCCTGCGGAAGCAGGCGCCCGGCACATCGTTCAAGGGCGTGTTCAAGGCCTACGCCGACCAGGCATCGCTCTCCATCTACAAGGGCTGCACCGCCGTCTCTGCCGGGAACGTCCGGATCGACCTCACCCAGCCGTTCACCGGGTTCCTCCAGGCGCTGACGCTCCCGGCCTTCGCCATATCCTCCCCGACGGCCATGGCGGCACAGAAGGCGGACAGCCTCAGCCAGACCCGGGACGGCCAGCCCGTGTCGGCCTATGCCCTGCACCCTGTGGGCACGGGTCCCTTCAGCTTCGCCGCGTGGCAGGACTCCAGCGTCAAGCTGGTCAGCAACAAGGACTATTGGGGTGACAGGGGGCAGATCGGCACCATCAACTTCGTCACCTACGATCACCCGCAGTCCAGGCTCCAGGCCCTCCTCGACGGGAAGATCGACGGCTATGACGCCGTCACTGTGGGCAACTTCGACCAACTCGTCAAACGCGGGCAGCAAATCATCCAGCGCGACCCGTTCTCCGTGATGTACCTGGGCATGAACCAGGAAGTGCCCATCCTGCAAAACATCAAAGTGCGCCAGGCCATCGAGATGGCGGTGGACAAGGAAACGCTGATCCGCCGGTTCTTCATCGACAACACTGCCCAGGCAACCCAGTTCGTCCCGCCCAAGCTCAGCGGGTTCAACAACAACGCCCCCTCACTGGGCCACGACCCGGCCAAGGCCAAGGCGCTTCTGGAGGAAGCCGGGTACAAGGGCGAGGAACTCAAGTTCTACTACCCCCTCAATGTCACCAGGCCATACCTTCCCACACCCGAAAAGGTGTACGCAGAGCTCAGCAGGCAACTTACCGCTGTGGGCCTGAACATCAAGCCGGTTCCGGTGGAGTGGTCGGACGGGTACCTGCAAAAAGTCCAGTCACCAGGGGACCATGCCCTGCACCTGCTCGGCTGGAACGGTTCCTACTCGGATCCGGACAATTTTGTGGGTCCCCTGTTTGGCGAGAAGACCGGTGAATTCGGCTACCAGGACCCGCAGGTCTTTTCGAAGATCGCCCGGGCACGCGGCTTGCCGGAGGGCGAGGAGCGGACGCAGCAATACCGCACCATCAACGCCCAGATCGCCGAATCGGTCCCCGCCGTCCCCATTGCTTTCCCCATTTCAGCTCTGGCGCTCTCCGACCGGGTGCTGAAGTACCCTGCCTCGCCGGTATTAAACGAGGTTTTCACAAAGGTGGAGCTAAAACCTTGACGGACTGCCCCAATTTCAGTTAGTAGGGTGCTCGGGGATATTCTGTGACAGCCAGAGCCGCTGCTATCGGAGACTGATTGTGACTTTCATTTCCAAGACCCAACATGCCGACGTCGTCCTGATTGGCGGCGGCATCATGAGCGCCACGCTGGGTGCGTTCATCAAGCAGCTCGAACCGAACTGGACCATTTCGCTGTTCGAACGGCTCGACGAAGCCGGCCTGGAAAGCTCAGGCCCGTGGAACAACGCAGGAACAGGGCACGCCGCCCTGTGTGAGCTTAACTACTCGCCCGCAGCCAAAGACGGCTCGGTTGATCCATCCAAGGCGCTGCACATCAACGAGCAGTTCCAGCTATCCCGCCAGTTCTGGTCCCACCTGGTCAGCAACTCGCTCATCGGCTCCCCCAAAGGGTTCATCAACACTGTCCCCCACATGAGTTTCGTCATCGGGGAAGCCAACGCGGACTTCCTGAAGACCAGGTATAAGGCACTGAAGCCGAACACCCTCTTCCGTTCCATGGAGTACTCCGAAGACCACGCGCAGATCGCCAAGTGGGCGCCCCTGATCGTCAAGGGCCGCGACCCGAAGCAGAGGATTGCGGCCACGCGCGCGGCCGAAGGAACCGATGTCGACTTCGGCGCACTGACCCGTGAGCTGACCACGTACCTTGGCAACAACGGCGTGGAGATCAACTACGGACACGACGTCAACGGCATCCGGCGCGCCCCGGGCGGCGGCTGGGACCTGACGCTCAAGCACAAAAAGTCCGGAGAGCACGGCAACATCCACGCGAAGTTCGTGTTCGTCGGTGCCGGCGGCGGCGCACTGCATCTGCTGCAGGCCTCCGGCATTCCCGAGAGCAAGGGCTACGGCGGGTTCCCGGTCTCCGGCCAGTTCTTCCGCTGCACCGACGAAGCCCTCGCCGCCCAGCACAGCGCCAAGGTCTACGGCCAGGCGTCCGTGGGGGCCCCGCCCATGTCCGTTCCGCACCTTGACACCCGTTACGTCGACGGCAAGCGTTCGCTGCTCTTCGGGCCCTACGCCGGGTTCTCCACCAACTTCCTGAAGAACGGCTCGTACCTGGACCTGCCGTTGTCGATCCGCCCCGGCAACATCATCCCGATGCTTGCCGTGGCGAAGGACAACATGGACCTTACGGCGTACCTGGTCAAGGAAGTCGCGAAGCGGCACGGCGACAAGGTGGAGGCCCTTCGCGAGTACTACCCCGAAGCAAAAGACGGCGATTGGGAACTCATCACCGCCGGCCAGCGTGTTCAGATCATCAAGAAGGATCCGAAGAAGGGTGGTGTCCTCCAGTTCGGCACTGAAGTGATCGCCGCGCGCGATGGTTCCATCGGTGCGCTGCTTGGCGCCTCCCCGGGAGCTTCCACCGCAGTCCCCATCATGATCGAACTCCTCCAGAAGTCCTTCCCCAGGAACTTCAAGGGCTGGCAGTCCAAGCTGAAGGAAATGATGCCCGGCTACGGCATCAAGCTCAACGACAACCCGGAGCTGGCCGCACGGCTGGAGGCGGAAACCGCCAAGACCCTCCAGCTGGAAGCCATAGACGCCCCCTCCAGCTGAGGCCCTGTTCGGGTTACGGCAGGTTCCACCCCCAACCACAAGACCGTTAACCCACCAGGAGACAATGAGATGTACCGGCTGGCAAAACTATCGCTGGCAAACAGGGCCCTGATCGCGCTGATCACCGTCTTCGCGTCGGTGTTCGGCGTGATCACCATGTCCTCGCTCAAGCAGGAACTCATTCCCTCCATCGAGTTTCCGCAGATCACCGTCATCTCGGCCATGCCCGGTGCTTCGCCGGAAGTGGTGGACAAGCAAGTGAGCGGGCCCCTCGAGACTGCGCTGAACGGTGTCGAGGGGCTTGAGTCGACGTCGTCCACCTCCCGGACGGGCGTTTCGCAGATCACCATGGTGTTCACGTACGGTTCAAACCTGGACCGGGCACGGAACCAGATCGACCGTGCCATTTCCAACGCCAAGCGCGCCCTGCCCGATGATGTCCAGCCACAGGCCATTGCAGGCAGCATCAGCGATTTCCCGATTGTGTTCCTGGCAGTCTCTTCCGACAAGCCGCTCAGTGAACTGAACGCCGACCTGCAACGCCTCAGTGTCCCCCGGCTCCAGAAGCTCGACGGCGTCAGGGGCGCCGACGTCACCGGCGGGGCCAGCCAGCACATCCAGATCCTTCCCCGCCCCGAGGCCATGGCGGCCAAGGGCGCCAACATCCAGTCCATCAGCAATGCGCTGAAGAACAACGGGGCACTCATTCCGGCTGGCACCATCGAGGAACAGGGCAAGACGCTATCTCTGCAGATCGGCAGCCCGGTGGACTCCCTGGACGCCGTCAGGGCCCTGCCGCTTAGCGGCGCCAAAGATGCCGCCACTATCGGCAGCGTCGCGGACGTCAGCATCAAGGATGACCTCCGCACGTCGATTACCCGCACGAACGGCAAGGAAACGCTGGCTCTCTCCGTGACCAAAAAGCCCGAGGGCGACACGGTGGCGATCTCGCATGCAGTGAAGGACTCCATCGGCCAGCTTGAGGCTGAGCTGGGATCCAACGCCAAGTTCACCCCGGTGTTCGACCAGGCCCCGTTCATCGAAAAGTCCATCAAGGACCTCACCACGGAAGGCCTGCTGGGTCTGGGCTTTGCCGTCGCAGTCATCCTGGTGTTCCTGATGTCCGTGCGGTCCACGCTGGTCACTGCCGTCTCCATCCCGCTGTCCCTGCTCATCACCTTCATCGGTCTCTCCGCAACGGGTTACTCCCTGAACATCCTCACCCTCGGAGCACTCACGATCGCAATCGGCCGCGTGGTGGATGACTCGATTGTGGTGATCGAGAACATCAAGCGCCACCTCAGCTACGGCGAGACGAAACTGTCGGCCATCCTCACCTCCATCCGCGAAGTCGCCGGCGCCATCACGGCGTCAACGCTGACCACAGTGGCAGTCTTCCTTCCGATTGCGTTCGTCGGGGAACTGGCCGGCGAGCTATTCCGGCCCTTCGCCCTGACGGTGACAATCGCGCTGCTCTCGTCGCTGCTGGTGTCCCTCACCATCGTCCCCGTACTGGCCTACTGGTTCCTCAAGGCCCCGGCTGACAGCACCGGGGCTTCCCTGTCCGCCGCAGCGGCGCGGGAGGCCGCGGCCAAGGCCCATGAGGCCGAGCAGCGCAGCCTGCTGCAGCGCGGCTACCTGCCCGTCCTCAACAAGACGCAGAAGCACCCGGTGGTGACACTCATCGCGGCAGTCCTGGTGCTCGGCGGGACGGCGGCGATGACGCCACTGCTCGCCACCGACCTGCTGGGCCGTTCCGGCGAGAACAGCATGACTGTCCGGCAGGTCCTTCCGGCCGGTACAAGCCTCACGGACACCAGCGCCGCAGCAGTGAAGGTCGAGGAAGTACTGCGGAACATTGACGGCATCAAGGACGTGCAGGTCACGTCGGGGAACGCGCAGACCGGCTTCACCGCACTCACGTCCAGCGGCGCCTCGAACTCCTCGTTCACCGTGGTCACCGAGGAGAAGGCCAACCAGGCCCGGCTGCAGGAAACCGTCCGCACCGAACTGGCGAAGATCAGTGATGCGGGAAAGATCTCCGTTGGATCCCAGCAGGGCGGATTCGGGACCACGTCCACGGTGGACATCACCCTGAAGGCGGCGAACTCAGCGGACCTCAGGACCGCAAGCGATGCCATGGTCAAGGCCATGGAGGGTGTCCCTGGCAGCACTGAGGTTGCCACGAACCTTGCAGCCAGCCAGCCGGTGGTTCAGGTCAAGGTGGACCGCGCCAAAGCGGTCGCGGCCGGCCTGAACGAGGAGCAGGTGGCCGGCGTCCTGGCCTCCACCATCAGTCCGTTGCCGGCCGGAACAGTGCGGATCGATACCAACGATTTCCCGGTGCAGATCGGCGAGGGCACCCGGTTCACCAGCGTCGCCGCCGTGCGGAACATCCCGCTGCCGGCATCAGGCGGGGCCGTGACGCTGGGAAGCATCGCCGCCGTGGAACAGGTGGACATCCCGGTGTCCATTACCGCCAGCAACGGCCAGCGTACCGCGCGGGTCTCGGTGACGCCGTCGGGCGCCAATCTGGGCGCCGTGAGTACCGAAGTGCAGAGCCGGCTCAAGGGGGTTGAACTCCCGGCCGGCGTCACGGCGGAGATCGGCGGCGCCACCACGCAGCAGACGGAGTCGTTCCAGCAGTTGGGCCTGGCACTGCTGGCCGCCATCGCCATTGTGTACGTAATCATGGTGGCGGCGTTCAAATCGCTCATCCAGCCGCTCATCCTGCTGGTATCCGTTCCGTTCGCAGCCACGGGGGCCGTCGCCCTGCTGCTGGCGACCGGCGTGCCGCTGGGCCTGCCGTCGCTGATCGGCATGCTCATGCTGGTGGGCATTGTGGTGACCAACGCCATCGTCCTGATCGACCTCATCAACCAGTACCGGCAGCCGCGGAACGGCCGGCCGGGAATGAATGTCGCCGACGCCATCACCCACGGGGCGCGGCAGCGCCTGCGCCCCATCCTGATGACAGCCCTGGCCACCGTTTTCGCGCTCACGCCGATGGCGCTGGGCCTCACCGGCGGAGGGGGTTTCATCTCCCAGCCCTTGGCGGTCGTGGTCATCGGCGGCCTGGTGTCCTCGACGGCGCTGACGCTTGTCCTGGTGCCGGTCCTTTACCGGCTGGTGGAAGGGCGCCGTGAGAAGAAGGCGCTGCTCCGTGCGATGCACGAGCGCCCCGACTTCGGGCCGCCGGACGACGTCGACGCAGAGTTCCGTGACTGGACAACAGGAATGGTCCCCAAGGTTTCCGGCCGCCGGGCCGCAGCCGGCGAACCCGAATAGCCCCTGAGCCTGAAGAACAGCAGTGCCCGTGCCGCCCCGGTGGCACGGGCACTGCTGTTTAACCAATCGGGAATATCCTGGCGCTCCGGACGTTACATCAGGCGATAGATGCAAATGCATGTAAATCGGTTACACTGGTACAAGACCCGGAGCAGTTCGGAAAACGGAGAGGCACACCATGCAGATCGGCGTATTCAGCGTCAGTGACATCACCACTGATCCCACCACGGGGCGCACACCCACGGAACACGAGCGCATCAAAGCGTCAGTGGCGATTGCCAAGAAGGTCGAAGAGATCGGTATGGACGTCTACGCCATTGGCGAGCACCACAACCGCCCCTTCTTCTCCTCCTCCCCCACCACCACACTGGCCTACATCGCGGCGCAGACGGAACGAATCATCCTGTCCACCGCCACCACGCTGATCACCACCAATGACCCGGTGAAGATCGCCGAGGACTTCGCGATGCTGCAGCACCTGGCGGACGGCCGCGTGGACCTGGTGATGGGCCGCGGCAACACGGCCCCGGTCTACCCGTGGTTCGGCAAGAACATCCAGGACGGCATCGAACTGGCCATCGAGAACTACAGCCTGCTGCGCCGGCTCTGGGACGAGGACACCGTGAACTGGTCCGGCAAGCACCGCACGCCGCTGCAGAACTTCACCTCAACCCCGCGCCCGCTCGACGGCGTGGCCCCCTTCGTCTGGCATGGCTCCATCCGCACGCCGCAGATCGCCGAAGTGGCCGCCTACTACGGCGACGGCTTCTTCGCCAACAACATCTTCTGGCCCAAGGAGCACTACCAGCAGCTGATCGGTCTCTACCGCGAACGCTACGAGCACTACGGCCACGGCAAGGCAGACCAGGCCATCGTCGGCCTCGGCGGCCAGTTCTTCATGCGGAAGAACTCCCAGGACGCGGTCAAGGAGTTCCGCCCGTACTTCGATAACGCCCCGGTCTACGGCCACGGCCCCTCGCTGGAGGACTTCACCTCGCAGACCCCGCTGACGGTCGGCAGCCCGCAGGAAGTCATCGAAAAGACCCTCACCTTCCGCGAGTACTTCGGCGACTACCAGCGCCAGCTGTTCCTGATCGACCACGCCGGCCTGCCCCTGAAGACCGTGCTGGAGCAGCTGGACCTGTTCGGCGAGGAGGTCCTGCCGGTACTGCGCAGGGAGTATGCCGCCCTCACCCCCGCCCACGTCCCGGAACCGCCCACCCATGCCGGCCGGGTGGCAGCCCGGATGGCTGCCCAGGTGCAGGAGGACTCACTCACCAAGCCCACGGCACAGGACGCGTGATGCCCGCGCAGCCGGGCGAGTCGCCCGTACGGCTCGCCGCCGAAACCTGGGAGTCGCTGTTCCGCGCCCAGGTGGCGGTGATGCGGAAGCTTCAGTCGGGCCCTGCTTTCAAAGCACTGGCCGTCAACGAATACGACGTCCTGTTCACGCTCTCACGCTGCCCTTCCGGCTGGCTGCGCCTGAACGAGCTCAATGACAACGTACTCCTCAGCCAGTCCAGCCTCAGCAGGCTGGTGGAGAGGCTGGAGAAGCGCGGTCTCGTGGAGCGCATGCCGGCACCCCAGGACGGACGCGGTGTCCTCCTGAAACTGACGGATGCCGGCCGGGACCTGCAGAAGCAGATCGGCCGCGAGCACGTTCGTGACATCTCCGCGCTGATGACACCGGCGCTGACCGCCAGCGAACAGCGCGAACTGTTGCGGCTAACGGAAAAGCTGCGCGGGTCCGTGTCAGGGCGCTAGGCGTCAGGAAATCGCGACGAGCTTCGCGGGGTCTTCCCGGGGCAGCTCCCCGTCCACCACTGCGGTGACGCGGAGCTCCCTCAGGGACAGGCTTCCGCCTACCGTGGACAGGAACGCCGTGTCCGAGGAGTCCCGGCCGGCGGTGATCCTCAGCATGCTCTCCCGAGGGGCGAGCCCGGTGGGATCGATGACGTACCAGGCTCCGTTAATGTAGGCCTCGGCCACGGCATGGAAATCCATCGGGCTGAGCCCTGGTGCATAGACCGCCACCAGCCTCGCGGGAACGTCCTTGGAGCGCAGCAGCGAAATGGCCAGGTGTGCGAAGTCGCGGCACACGCCGCGCCGGTGCAGGAGCGTCTCCACCGCGCCGTCGGTGCCGCGCGAGGATCCGCTGACGTAGCGGAGCTCGCTGAAAACCCAGTTGCGGACGGCGTGCAGGAGCTCCTCGCCCTGGAGGCCGCCGAATTCGGCATAGGCCGTAGGCAACAGCCGGTCAGACTCCGCGTAGCGGCTGGGCCGGACGTAGCGGATCAGTTCCATCAGGTTGGGCTCTTCCGGAACCGCCAGCCCGGAAACAGTGGCCGTGTAGTCAACGGTCACCTCGGTGGGTTCCGCGAACTCCATGTAATGGAATCGGCCGCCGTGGTGGTCGGAAAGTTCGGTCACCGGCACCTGGTCCTCCCCGGAGGTCACCGACATAGTTTCCACGAGCGACGAATAGCCCGCATTCCGTGCGACGGCGACCGCCAGTGCGACTTTGGTTTCGGCTGCGGTCTTGAAGACGAGCCGGGCGGCCACGCTGCGTTCCATGTATCTCCGGGGTGTGAGGTAGTTGCAGAACAGTACCCGGCGCCGGCCGGTTGGGTTTACGGGCGGGCGGCGGGACTAACTTTTGATCTTCAGAGACATTAGCATCCGCTGGACATTCGCGAATTCAGAGCCCTCGTTGACGTACTTGGCCGCCTGGTCCAGAGTATCGAAGGCCTTGGCAGGCGCCACTTTCTCATCCGTGGCCAGCGCTTTGAGCGCGGCGAGGTCACCGAACGAGACATCCCCCTTGCCCTCCGGACCGCGAACAATGTTCTGCAGGGCGCAGGCCCTGCCGTCGCTTCCTCCCACCACGTTGGTGATGCCGTAGGAACCGAAGTACCTGTAGCCCTGGATCACACGGAAGACCACGTGCGGCGCAATCAGACCGTCTCCTTCGCGGTGCGGCAGGTCCACCGGAACACTGCTGACCACCACGTACGGCTTTCGGGCCGCTTCCTGGCAGGCGGCAGCCGACGGCGATGGCAGGCCGGTCTGCAGCGTCGCCAGATACCCTCCCCTGGCATCCTTGACTTCGATCTTGATGGCCCCCGGAAGGGTCCCCTGGTCGGGCGTGACGGACTGCGCTATCCAGTCCTGCGGCAGTTCAAAGCTGACGTTCTTGGTGGAATCCGAGAAGACCTTCCACGCCGCTGCCGTCGCTCCGGCGGAGGCGGATTCCGTACCCGTTGAGGAAGGTTGCGCTCCGGTGTCCCCGGCGCCGGGAGTTGCCACTGGGGACGAGGCCGGGGAGGTGCCCGCCGTCGTCGGGCTTTCCGTTGGACTGACGCCCGCCGTCCAGGCGGGTTCCCCTTTGCCCTCGCCACTGCAACCGGACATCACCACGGCTGCGACGATGAACGCCGCCCCCAAACGCGCCCTGCGGGCTCCTGCCTTCCCTGTCATGACGCAAGCGTAGCCGCGCCGCCGCCGCAGTCGCTGCGTTCCGGGCGGAGTGTTGGCCGGACGGGGTTTCCCGTCCGTAAAGAGGACTACGCTGGGGACATGGTGGAACAGCACTTTGACACGGAGCAGGACAGCGTAGCGGACATCTCGGCCCTGGATATCGCCGACTGGAGGATCCGGACGTTCGCCATGTACCAGAACGTCCGGAGAATAGCCGTGGACAGTCCCGCTGAGGCCCACTCGTATTGGCGCCAGGAACGCGACCGGATGTTCGGCACCCACCCGGCATCCGCGCTGACGGCGGAAGCAAAATCCACCTTCAGCGGCCTCCGGACAGCTGACTACGACCCCATTTACCGGTTCCACGTTCCCCTGACAATGGAGGGCGCCGGCCGGGAGATGAATGTTGAGACGGGGACCGACGGCGTTGTCAGGTTCGTACGACTGGGTACCTTCGACCTGCCGGAGATGGGCCAATTGGCCGTCTGGAAGCTGCACGGCTACGGCGGCGGCATCTTCGTGCCCTTCCGGGACGCGACCGCGGGACAGCCCGGCGGCAGTTACGGTGCCGGACGGTACCTGCTGGACACGATCAAGGGAGCCTTCCACGGCGTCCAGGGGTCAGGGCCCGACGCCGAATTCATCCTGGACTTCAATTTCGCGTACAACCCGTCCTGCGCCTACAACGAAGCCTGGGCCTGCCCGCTGGCGGGACCATCCAACCGGCTTGCAGTGGAGATCCCCGTCGGCGAACTGTACTGACCGCCCTCCCCCGGAGCAGCCCGGCCGACACACTCCGCCCCACCGCCGGACAGGACATAGGATGTCATGATGACCGCCATCCAACCGCGCCGAATTGCCCGGGTCCGTCCGCACTCCCCCGCCTCCGAGCTTGAACAGTTCTTCGTGGCCAATGACGCCCACGACTTTGGCAGCGACACGGGAAAGCTCTGGACGGTCATCGACAGTCCCTTCCCCGGCTCCCTGGCGAACGCCGGAGCCGCTCCGCGGGCAGGCTGGCAGCAGGGCTCCACTGTCCACGAGGACTCATTCATCTTCCTCGCACCCAGCGTTCCAGCCAATGTCCTGGGCATGGCCCACAACACGGGACAGGCCGGCCGGGACCTTCCTCCCCAGGCCTTCCACAAAGCAGCCACCAGCGTGGTGGGACCGGGCGACGCCATAGAACTCGCGCCGGGAGTGGGGCACGTGGACCCGGAAGCCGAATTGACCATCGTGATCGGGCGCAAGGCCCGAGGGCTGACGCTGGAGAATGCGCGGGGGGCCGTCCTCGGTTTCACCATCGGCAACGACGTCACGGCCAGGGAGCTGCAGAAATCCGACGAGCTGTGGATCAGCGCGAAGAGCCAGGACACGTTCACGCCGGCGGGACCGTGGATCGTGACGGGCCTGGATACTGCCGCACTTTCGATCGGCATCGTGCATAACGGCAGTGAACTCCGGGCTGCCAGCTCGGCGGACCTCGGCTGGAAGGTTGACGAAATCCTGGTCTACCTGACGTCCTTCATGACGCTCCACCCCGGAGATCTGGTCCTCACGGGATTTCCTGCCGAAAGCGCGCGGCTGCACCCCGGGGACACCGTGACCTGCCGCGTACAGGGAATCGGCGAACTGACGAACCCGGTCAGCGACGCCGCCTGACGGAATATGCCGGCGTCGTGTGGCAGGCTTGAGCGATGGAATCACCTGCTGCGCCCGCCGTCCCGCTGACGCAACAGTCCGGTTCCGCCACTGCCGCACGGCGCCCTCCGGCGACGAAGCACTACCGTGGCATGCTTCGCTTTCCCGCCGTCCGGCAGCTCCTCCGGTTCACCGGCGTGGGCATCGTGTGCACATTGACCTCACTTGCCCTGTACGCCCTGCTCCGGCCCTGGCTGGGGTCCCAGCTGGCCAATGCTGCAGCGCTGATCATTACCTCGGTGATGAACACGGCCCTGAACCGGCGGCTCACGTTCAAGATCGCCGGGCCCGGGAAGATGGGCAGGGATCACCTAAGCGGTCTGGTGGTCATCGTCATTGCGCTGGTGATCACCGGCGGCAGCCTCGGCGTGCTGCACTGGCTCAACCCGGATGCCACCATGTCGGATGAGCTATGGACCACCACACTGTCCGGGTTCCTGGCGACCGCCGTACGCTTCGCGCTCCTGAGGCACTGGATCTTCCGCCGCGCACGGCACCGCTGACGCGGCATCCCTGACGGCGCGGTGTCGCGCGCCTAGCGGATACCGAGCGTCAGCACACTGCCCACGGCGTTCCTGACGGCTGTTGCGGCTTCGTGCAGTTCCGCCGCCGTCACTGCGGCATCAAAGCTGAACCGGACAGCGGTCTGGGCGACTTCGGACGGAATGCCCATGGCCAGGAGCACCGGCGAGGCGGCGTCGGACCCAGCGGCGCAAGCCGATCCGCTGGAGCACACCACGCCTTGCCGTTCCAGTTCAAGAAGCACTGATTCGCCGCTGGTTCCAGGGAAGCAAAACGAAGCCACCGACGGCAGCCGCTCCAGCGGGTGGCCGGTCAGCTGCGCGCCCGGAACGCCGGCAAGGACCTCACGGATGAATGCGTCCCGCAGCGCGGCCACCTGCTCCGGATCGGGGTGGACCAACGACAGTGCGGTGCCCAAGGCCACGGCGCCGGCAACATTCTCTGTCCCTGAGCGGCGGCCGCGTTCCTGCCCGCCGCCGTGGAGCAGGGGCTCAACGCGGGTGCGGCTCCGCACGAACAGGGCCCCGTTCCCTTTCGGCGCCCCGAGTTTGTGCCCGGAAATGCTCATGGCGTCCACGCCCAGCATCTTCGTGTCCAGCGGCAGCCAGCCCGCAGCCTGGACGGCATCGGTGTGGAACGGAATCCCCAGTTCCCGGGCCAGGCCGGCCAGCTGCCCGATGGGCTGGACGGTGCCCACCTCATTGTTGGCGTACATGACGCTGACCAGCGCGGTTTCCGGGCGCAGGACAGCCGCCAGGGCGTCCTGCGTCACCTGCCCGAAGCCGTCCACCGGGACGATATCAACGGTGAACCCGTGGAAGCGTTCGAGATAGCGCGCAGATTCCTCCACCGCGGGATGTTCGACGGCGCTGATCACCACGCGGCTGAGGGCCGGGTCTGCAGCCTGCCGTGCCAGGGCGATGCCCTTCACGGCGAGGTTGTCCGCCTCGGTGCCGCCGGACGTGAACGTGATCTCGGCCGGACGGCAGTTCAGCGCCCTGGAGGTGGCTGTGCGGGCAGCTGCGAGGGCCGCGGCGGCGGACTCGCCGAGCGTGTGGTGGCTCGACGGGTTGCCGAATTCGCCGGTGAGGTAGGGCCACATGGCTTCCAGTACTTCGCGGCGGACCGGCGTGGTGGCCGCTGCGTCCAGGAAGATCATTGCCGTTCAGCCCACCGTCAGTTCAACGTCCAGGCCCAGGTCAAGGGCGATGACGCTGTGGGTGAGGCCGCCGATGGAAATGACGTCCACACCCGTGGCAGCGATCGCTGCCACGGTCCCGAGGCTGACGTTGCCGCTGGCTTCCACCCGTGCCCGCCCGTCCACCAGGGCCACGCCGGCAGCCAGTTCCTCGAGCGTGAAGTTATCCAGCATGATGGTGTCCACTCCGGCGGCGAGAACAGGTTCCACCTGCTCCATCCGGTCCACTTCAACCTCGAAGTGGGTGGTGTGGCCGAGCCGGGCCCTGGCTGCCTTGAGCACAGCCGTGAGTTTCGCCGGGTCCCCTCCGGTGATGACCGCCAGGTGGTTGTCCTTGGCCAGCACGGCGTCGGACAGGCTGAAGCGGTGGTTGGCGCCGCCGCCGCAGCGAACGGCATAGCGCTCCAGCACACGCAGGCCCGGCGTCGTCTTCCGCGTGTCGGTGATCCGGGCTTTGGTTCCCTGGACGAGGTCCACGAATTCGGCCGTCCTGGTAGCGATCGCACTCAGCCGCTGGACGAGGTTCAGTGCCACGCGCTCCGCCAGGAGCACCGCCCGGGCGTTGCCGGTAACCCTCGCCAGCGTCGCGCCCGCGCCGAACCGTTCGCCGTCCGCTACCAGCAGCTCGACGACGGCGTCCGGGTCCGTGAGCTTCATGGCCGCGGCGAACACGGCTCCTCCGCTCAGGACTCCCGGCACCCGGGCGTTCAGCACCGCCGTCGCGCGTGCCTCCGCCGGGATGAGGACCTGCGAGGTGATGTCGCCGTAGGGGGCGTCCTCGGCGAGCGCAGCGCGCAGCACTTCCTGCACAGCGGTTTCGGGAAGGCTGCCGGTCAGTTCAACGCCCGTCGGGGCAGTCGATTCGGGGGCTGTCGTTTCCTGGGCAGTGGCGGTCATGAGGAAATCCTTTGCATGGAATGGGTATGGGCTGGGGCATGGTCCGTATCCGCCCGGTAGTGGGCGCCCACGGAGGCAGTCCGGTTCCGGGCGGCCTCCACGAGTAGCCGGGCGGCCAGCAGCAGGTTGCGGTCCTCATGCCCGCGGGGATCGTTTCCTTCCGGGCCGCCGGCGGAGTCCGCCCACCGGGCAAGCTGCGCGGCCGCGGCATCGAGTTCAGGACCCGTGCGCAGCACCCCGGCAGCACTAGTCATCAGCCGCCCCAGAGCGTCCCGGGAAAACGGCCCGGGATCAGGCGCAGTCATCACAACACCTTCGGGCGCAGCCGGTGAAATTTTCGGAGCGGCACCCAAGGCTGCGTGCCCGCCGTCGTTCGAGGGTGTTCCGGCAGCGTGCGTCAAGGGGAGGCCGCCAGCGGCCGAGACAGCACGCGGAGGAACAGCGTCGCACGACGCCGCAGGCCAGTCACTCGACGGTTCCCCGCCAAGGAAGGACTCCACAGCACGCCGCCCGAAGACAAGCCCTTCGAGCAGAGAATTGCTGGCGAGCCTGTTGGCGCCCTGGGCGCCGGTGCAGGCCACCTCGCCCGCTGCGTAGAGTCCCGGGACAGTGGTCCGCCCGTCCACGTCGGTTACCACTCCGCCCATCCAGTAATGGGCGGCCGGAGACACCGGCAGCGGTTCAGCGGTCCAGTCGTAGCCTGCTGCTGCCGTGGCGGCGGAGATCGTGGGGAACCGCCGTGCCAGGAAACCGGAACCCCTGGCCGCTTCAATGCCCCGGGCGTCGAGGAACACCGGGCTGTCCGCCGGTGCGCCGCTCCGGACCAGATGCAGCGCGATGCTGCGGGAGACGACGTCGCGCGGCGCGAGTTCCGCGTCGGGATGATAGTCCGGCATGAAACGGTGGCCGTTGGCATCCAGCAGCACCGCGCCTTCGCCGCGGACTGCTTCAGACACCAGCAGGGGCGGCGGGCCCCCTGCTGTCTCCGGCATCGCCATGGTGGTGGGGTGGAACTGGAAGAATTCGAGGTGGTCCACGGCGGCGCCGGCACGCCAGGCAAGCGCCAGCCCGTCCGCCGTGGCAACCGAAGGGTTGCTGGTGCGTGCGAAGATCCTGCCCGCGCCGCCGGTGGCGAGCAGCACGCCCGCCGCCCTCAGGCTCTTGAGTTCGCCGTTCTGCAGGTAGTTCACGCCGGTCACCCGGCCGTCCGTCGTCGTCAGTTCCGTGACGAAAGCCCCTGTTTCCAGACGGAGCCGGCCGGACACTGCACGTTCCAGGACGGCGGCGATCAGGCCGCGGGCAATGCGGGCGCCGGTGGCGTCGCCGCCGGCATGCAGGATGCGTGGCGCGGAGTGGGCGGCCTCGAGCCCCAGTGCGGTGTCCCCCTGCGCGTCGGCGTCGAAAGTGACTCCGTATCGGCGCAGCCCGGCAATGTCCCGCACTGCTTCCGTGCAGAGGATCCGCACGGCTTCGAGGTTATTCAGGCCCGCACCGGCCGCCAGCGTGTCGGCGACATGCGCATCCACAGTGTCGCCGGGGGCGGCTTCGCCGGGCTCCAGCACGGCCGACACTCCACCCTGCGCGTAGAACGTGTTGCTGTGCTCCAACTGCCCCTTGCTCAGCAGGACCACGTCCGCCGCAGAGCCACCCTCGGCGTCGGCCGCCAGCAGCGCTGCGTAGAGCCCGGCAATTCCGCTGCCCACCACCACGAGGCGGCGGCGCTGCATCACAACTTCGAGCGTGCCGTTGCCCGCCGCACGGGCCGTGGTCACGGCCGCGCCGCCAGCATCCGCTCAAGGGCCACGCGCGCCGGGGCGGCGACGTCGTCATCCACGGTGATGCGGTTCAGGGTTTCACCGTTGACCAGCGCCTCCAGCACCCACGCGAGGTAGCCCGGGTGGATCCGGTACATGGTGGAACACGGGCAAATCACGGGGTCCAGGCAGAAGATGGTGTGCTGGGGGTACTCCGCGGCGAGCCGGTTGACCATGTTGATCTCGGTGCCGATGGCAAACGTGGTCGGTTCCGTGGCTGCCGCGATGGCCTTCCTGATGAAGTCGGTGGAACCGGCGGAATCGGCGGCGTCCACAACTTCCATGGGGCACTCTGGGTGCACGATCACGTTGACGCCCGGGAATTCGACGCGGGCCTTCTCGATCTGCCCTACGTTGAAGCGTTTGTGCACCGAGCAAAAGCCGTGCCAGAGAATCACGCGGGAATCGAGCAGGGTCTGTTCGTCATTGCCTCCGAGGTCCTTGCGCGGATTCCACATGGGCATCTGCTCCATCGGCA
Organism: Arthrobacter sp. FB24; assembly: GCF_000196235.1. Classification (NCBI taxonomy): domain Bacteria; kingdom Bacillati; phylum Actinomycetota; class Actinomycetes; order Micrococcales; family Micrococcaceae; genus Arthrobacter; species Arthrobacter sp. FB24. Next base: position 2,874,180 of record NC_008541.1, read on the forward strand.
CGCCCATGGCCTTGGCGGTGTTGCGGCCCAGGTGCTGGTCCGGGAAGAAGAGGACCCGCTGGCCGCGCTGGAAGGCCCATTCGAGAACCGTGGCGGCATTGGAGGACGTGCAGACGATGCCGCCGTTCTCGCCACAGAAGCCCTTGAGGGCGGCGGAGGAGTTCATGTAGGTGACCGGGATGACCGGAACCCGGCCGTCGGCGTCAGGCTCGGTGCCGAAGAGTTCCTCAAGCTGCTCCCAGCACTCGGTGACGGAATCGATGTCCGCCATGTCCGCCATGGAGCAGCCCGCGGCGAGGTTCGGCAGGATGACCGCCTGGTCCGGCTTGGACAGGATGTCCGCGGTCTCGGCCATGAAGTGGACTCCGCAGAAGATGATGGCCTCGGCGTCGGGCCTGGTGAGCGCGGCGTTGGCCAGCTGGAAGGAGTCGCCCACGAAGTCGGCGTATTCAATGACCTCGTCCCGCTGGTAGAAGTGCCCCAGGATGACGGCCTTGTCCCCGAGGGCAGCTTTGGCCGCCCGGATACGGGCGTCCAGTTCGGCGTCGCTGGCCTTCTTGTATTCCTCCGGCAACTGGCCCTGGCGCGGCGTGGCGGCGGGGGCGACGTCGGCGCTTGAGGCGCCCGGACCGTAGGCGGGCACACCGGCGAGGGCTTCGGCGAGATCGTAGTCCCACGGCCCGCGGGCCAGTGCGGGGCTGCAGGTGGCGGCGGCCGTGGCGGTTCCTGCCGCAATGCCTGCGGCCCGCTGTTCGGCCTGTTCGCGAGTGATCAACTGGATTGCCGTGTTGACGCTGCTCATGGTGTGCTCCTGTTATCTGGGTCAAGGCCGGGGCGGCCGGTAAAGCGGTAGAGGCGGGGAGGTCGGTGTTTTCCGCCCTGCAGGTATTCGCCGGTTTCTTCGATTTCCGGCGTGGACTTGAGCTGGCGGCGGAAGTTTGCCGGGTCCAGCTCACGGTCAAGGACGGCTTCGTAGACCTCCCGGACCTGGGCCAGGGTGAAGTACTCCCCCAGCAGGTGGTAGGCAACCGAACCATAGGCCAGCTTGTTCCGCAGGCGCCCGAGGGCGTAGTCCACGATCGCGTTGTGGTCGAAGGCCAGGTCTCCCAGGCGGTCCGCGCGGAACCACCGGACGTTTTCGGACTCGTCGGCGAGCGCGGCTTCCGTGGGCTGGACCAGCGCCCAGTACACGATGGACACCACGCGCTGGGTCGGAGAGCGGTGGAGGCCGCCGAAGGCGTAGAGCTGCTCCAGGTAATTGGGGGCAAGCCCCGTGGTTTCCCGCAGGTTCCGGGACGCCGCATCCTGGAGGGATTCGGCGTGGGTCAGCGGACCTCCGGGCAGCGCCCATAGGTCCTTGAACGGCTCACGAATGCGGCGCACCAGCGGGAGCCACAGCGTGGGACGTCCGGACGTCTCGCTGGGACGGAGGGCGAAGATCACCGTGGAAATAGCGAGCGACGGCGGCGCCGATTGCCGCTCGGCAACGTTGGCAGAGCTCGTATACACAGCGGTTCACCCCGCTTTCCTCGCGCCTGGCGGCGCTTCTGGGCTTCGACCGGCGTCCCCTTCCGGGGCGCTTCGGCTAGTTATAGTCAACATGACTAGAACTAATGGTACGACTGCCGGGCTCCCAGGCAAAATGCTTCAGGTCACATTGCGGCAGCGGCCTCGAGCAACGGCAGGGTTCGGCCCTGGAAGTGGGTGTTCAGCACAATCACGGACGAGGACCGCAACACCGTCTTGGTGGCGATCATGGCGTCCAGAACCCGCTGCAGGTCAGGGTTGGACCGAGCCACGATCCGTGCCATCAGGTCCGAACTGCCGGAAACGGTGTGGATTTCCGTAAGTTCGGGAATGCGGGCCAGCGCTTCGACCACCGCGTCATGGCCCAGGTCCTGGTTGATGGTGAGCGAACAGAACGCCACCACGGGGTAGCCGAAGCGGGACGGGTCCGGCTGGGGTACCCAGGAACCGATAACCCCGCCGGCGGTCATCCGATCCAACCGGGACTGGACCGTGGCGCGGGCAATCTTCAGGACCCGCGAGGCTTCGAGCACCGATGCCCTGGGTGAATCCGTGAAGAATCGGACAATTTTGGCATCCAGCGCGTCCACGTTCATCGATTTTCCTTTCAACCTGGCCGAACAGCTCACAAATCGCCGGAAAAAAGGCGCTTTTCCCGCAAACTGCCCCCATGCTCTCACGAACGGCGTGCGAAGTGTCCCGCCCGGGGCGGTAAATTCAATATGTCCCAAAAGGACCAGACCACCGACCACAAGAAGGTTCGCAAGCATGACGATGAAGTCCACCGCAGAGCGCCCATCCACCTCGCTCGGCCACAGCATGAAACCCCGCCAGCTCACCATGATGGGGCTGGGAAGCGCTATCGGAGCCGGACTGTTCCTGGGCTCGGGGGCGGGCGTCCAGGCGGCAGGACCGGCCGTTCTGATCTCCTACCTCGTGGCCGGCACACTGATCATCCTGGTCATGTGGGCCCTGGGCGAGATGGCTGCAGCCAACCCGAGCAGCGGCGCGTTCTCCGTCTATGCGGAGAAGGCCATGGGCCGCACGGCAGGAGCAACCGTGGGCTGGCTGTGGTGGCTGCAGCTGGTGGTGGTCATTGCTGCCGAGGCACTTGGCGCAGCCGGCCTGCTGTTCACGGTGTGGCCCGTGGTTCCCGTCTGGGCGCTGTCCCTGGTCTTCATGGCCCTCTTTACCGCCATCAACCTGGCCGGCGTGAACAACTTTGGCGAATTCGAGTTCTGGTTCGCAATCCTCAAGGTGGCGGCAATCCTGATGTTCCTTGGCATCGGAACAGCCCTTCTCCTGGGCCTGCTGCCCGACGCACCAAGCCCGGGCCTGGGCAACATCACCGGCGACTTTGCGCCGGCAGGCCTCGGTGGAATTGCCACGGCGCTCTTTGTGGTCATCTTCGCCTTCGGCGGCACTGAGATCGTGAGCGTGGCTGCCGCTGAGACCGAGAACCCGCGCCACAGCGTGGGCCTGGCCATCCGCACGGTGCTTTGGCGAATCCTTGTGTTCTACGTCGGCTCTGTCTTCGTCATTGCCGCCGTCCTGCCTGCGACTTCCGAATCCCTGTCGTCACCGTTCGCCGGCGTTCTCGACGCCGCACGCATCCCGGGTGCGGGCACGGCCATCACCCTCGTGGCAGTCATCGCGCTACTGTCCGCCCTCAACGCCAATCTCTACGGCTCCTCCCGGATGATCTACTCCCTGGCCCACCGCGGCGAGGCTCCGCGCTTCCTATCGAAGCTGAACAAGGCCAGGGTGCCGATGGTTGCCGTGGGCGTATCCGTGGCCTTTGGCTTCTTTGCCGCCGTACTGGAGCTCCTTTTTCCCGAACAGATCCTGCCGGCGCTCTTCCAGCTGGTGGGCTCAACCTGCCTCATGGTCTGGGGATCCGCCCTCATCTCCCAGCTGATCCTGCGCCGCAGGGCGGACCGCGACGGCACCGAGCTTCCGCTGCGGATGAAGGGCTTCCCGGGCCTGACGATCTTCGGACTGGTCCTGCTGGCACTGATCTTCGCGGTCGGCTTCAGCGGCGCCGAGAGCAGCCGGCAGCTCTTCAGCACCATCGCCCTGGTTGCCGGGATTGCCGCCGCCTGCTGGTTCGGGGCAAAAGTGGCAGCGTCGCGCCAGGACACCGCAGGCAAGTAGCGGGCCAGCTGTACAAATTGCCATGCAGGACGGCGTACGTCATGGCAGCTTTCGGCAATCTGGCTAGTGAACCATAAACTGATTGCCCGACATTCCGTAGGTGACTAGGGTCACAGCTATGGATAGCACGCCTTCCGCCGGCAACGACGCCGGCCAGCTGCCGGAACCACTTTCCGGCCTGCTGTCCGGTCAGCCGGCCGGGCCGCTGACCGCCGGCCAGCTCCGGGAACTGTATTCGCTGATGGTGGCGGTCCGGCACCTGGACACCTCCGCGATCGCCTGGCAGCGGCAGGGCCTCATCCCCGGCTACGCCCCCGAACTGGGCCAAGAGGCCGCCCAGGTGGGAAGCGGCTACGCCGTGGACACTGCCCGCGACTTCGTCTTCCCCACGTATCGCGAAATGGGCGTGGCCCGGGCCATGGGCGTGGACATGGTGGCCTACATGTCCACGCACAAGGCCACCTGGCACGGCGGGCTCTACGACCCCCTGGAATCCCGGCTCGCACCGATCCAGGCCGTGGTGGCCGGATCCGTGCTCCACGCGGTGGGCTGGGCCCACGGACAGACCCTGGATCAGACGGACGGCGTGGCAATGGCGTATTTCGGCGACGGCGCATCCTCCCAGGGCGACGTCCATGAAGCCATGAATTTCGCGGCAGTCATGAGGGCTCCGGTGGTCTTTTTTGTCCAGAACAACGGCTGGGCCATCTCGGTTCCCACCGAACGCCAGGTGGCCGGCGGCTCGGTGGCGGCCCGCGCTGCCGGCTACGGCATCCCGGCACTGCGGATCGACGGGAACGACGTCGTAGCAGTGGTGGATGCGACCCGGCGCGCCTTTGCGCACGCCCGGGCCGGCCATGGCCCGGTCCTCATCGAGGCAATGACCTACCGCCGCGGCCCGCACTCCACGTCCGATGACCCCGGCCGGTACCGTTCGCTCAACGAAGAGCGCGACGACGCCGGGGAAGATCCGCTGGAACGGTTCCGGAAGACGCTGCTCGCCGACGGCGTCGCCGACGAGGCCTTCTTTGCCGAAGCCTTGGCAGCCGCCAAAGCCGAAGAAGAACACATCCGGGCGGGGATCCAGGCGCTCGGCTCACGCCCCGGCACCGAAATGTTCGACCTGGTCTTCCAGGAAACCACGCCTGCCCTGCAGGCCCAGGCCGCCAACTGGCGCGAGGAGTCCGAACATGTCTAGCGCCATCCTGGAAGGCGGGGCCGGCATGGCCGACGGAACTCCACGCCGCGGAGTGGAACAGCTTTCCATGCAACAGGCCCTGAACCGGGCACTGGACGAGGTGCTGGCCGGAAACCCGAAATCACTGGTCTTCGGTGAGGACTGCGGCCGGCTGGGCGGCGTGTTCCGCATTACGGACGGTCTCCAGGCGAAGTATGGCCCCGGCCGGGTGTTTGACACCCCGCTGGCCGAGTCAGGCATCCTGGGCATGTCCGTGGGCCTGGCCATGGCCGGTTTCCACCCGATTCCCGAGGTCCAGTTCGACGGCTTCGCCTATCCGGCCATCAACCAGATCGTCTGCCAGATTGCCCGGATGAACTACCGCAGCCGCGGTACCATGCCGATGCCGATCACCCTGCGCGTGCCCAGCTTCGGCGGTATCCGCGCCCCGGAGCACCACGGGGAAAGCCTTGAAGCGCTCTTTGCACACGTGCCGGGCCTGAAGGTGGTCTCGCCTTCGAACCCGCATGAGGCCTACCACCTGCTCAAGTACGCCGCCACGCGGCCGGACCCGGTGATCTTCATGGAGCCCAAGTCCCGCTATTGGCAGAAAGGCGAGGTCGACTTCGACTCGGCAGACCCGTCCGGCTCCCCCGCCGGCGGCCCGCCCACCGGCGCAAAGGTCATGCGCGAAGGCCGCCACCTCACCCTCGTTGCCTGGGGCGCCATGGTGGCCCGCTGCCTGCAGGTCGCCGAGCTCGCCGCCGAGGACGGAATCGACGTCGAGGTCCTCGACCTGCGCTGGCTCAAACCGATCGACGAAGCCGCACTGGCGGCGTCAGTGCGGAAGACGCGGCGCGCCGTCGTCGTCCATGAAGCACCGCGGACTTCGGGGCTCGGCGCCGAAGTGGCCCAACTGATCACCCAAAGCTGCTTCGACACCCTCAAGGCCCCCGTGGAAAGGATCACCGGCTTCGACGTCCCGTACCCCTCCGGCGACCTCGAAGATGAATACATCCCGAACATTGACCGGATCCTCTTCGGGATCCAGCGAGTATTGGAGTACCGCCGTGGCTGAAATTTCCTTCCCGCTTCCCGATCTCGGCGAGGGCCTGATCGAGGCGACCGTGCTTGAATGGCTGGTTTCACCCGGTGACCAGGTGGAGCGGAACCAGCCGCTCGTGGAGGTGGAGACCACCAAATCAGCTGTTGAACTGCCCAGTCCGCAGGCGGGTAAAGTGGTGCGTATCCACGGCGGGCCCGGTGACAGGATCAATGTCGGCGAGCCCCTGATTGTGTTTGAGGTACCGGACAACACCGCCGGTATCGTGGGCACGGTCCCGAAGGAAGAGGCACCGAAGCGCCGGGTCCGCCTGAGCGCCGTACTTGATGAGGACTGACACCATGAGCGGCAGGCACACCGGCGAGCAGCACCACCACACGGTGGAGGGCACCGACCCCCAGCTTTATGTGGAGGTGCACGAACCGGAAACCGATGCCGGCCTGCGCCCCGTCCTGCTACTGCACGGATTTTCCTCCTCCACCAAGCTCAACTGGCAGGACACCGGCTGGCTGGCAGCCCTGCTGGACGCCGGCCGCCGCGTCATCACCGTGGACCTGCCCGGCCACGGCCGCAGCGGAGCTCCGGAAGACATGGACTCTTACAGCCCCAGCAGGATCCGCGCGGATCTCCTGCAGGTGGCGTTCGACGCCGGCGTCCGTCCTTTGCGCGACGGCGACCCCGCCAGCGGCCTTGACGTGATCGGCTACTCCCTGGGGTCGCGGCTCGCCTGGGAATTCGGCGCCACCCAGCCGGAACTCGTTCACCGGCTGGTCCTTGGCGGCCCCAACATCGCGGACCCGCTGGCGGCCTTCGACCTGGTGGCCGCACAGCGCTACCTCGCCGACGGCACGCCCATTGCGGACGGGTCCACGGCCGCCCTCCTGAAGATGGCCCTGGGGCTGCCCAGCAACAATGTCTTCGCGCTGTTGTCCCTGGTGGAAGCGATCAAAGGTGAGCCCTTCGATCCGGCCGAAGCCGTCCCGCATATGCCCATGCTGCTCGTGGCCGGGGAGAAGGACGACCGCGCAGCAACCATGCCCGAGCTCGCTGAACTGGGGGCCAAAACAGGGGCGCTTGTGGAACAACTACTGATCCCGGGCCGCAACCACAGCAATGTGATCACCAGCAGGGCGTTCAAGCAGGCAGCAACGGAGTTCCTGGGCGTTTAGTTCGGGGCCCAAAAACGGCGGGCGCGGACCGTAATGGTCCGCGCCCGCCGTCGCACATTCGAGGCCGCCTGGTTCAGCCAGCCGTTAGTGGTGGCTGCTGACGCCCAGAGGGCGGCCCTTGGTTTCCCCGGCAAGGAGTACACCGGCTGCGGAAATGACGCAGAGGACCATGATGTAGATGCCGATCGAGCCGGTCCACTTGGTGCTCTGCAGGAGCGTCTCCGCGATGGTGGCGGCGAACGCACCGCCCAGAATCGCACCGAACGCGTAGCCGATGGAGATGCCTGAGTAACGGACGTTGGCTGGGAACATCTCGGCGTACATGGCGGACATCGGGCCGTAGGACAGCCCCAGGCCGACGGTCAGCACGAAGAGTGCCACGCCGTAAAGCATGATGTTCTTGGTGTCGATCAGGGCGAACATGGGAATCATCCAGGCGAACACGATGCCGTAGCCGATGAGGAAGGTCTTGACCCGTCCGATCTTGTCGGAGAGCCAGCCTCCCACCAGGGTGAAGATCAGCCAGCCGAAGGATGCGAGCGTGGTGGCGAGGAGGATCTCCGCGACCGGCATCTTCAATGACTTGGTGGCGTAGGAGATGAAGAAGGCGATCAGCAGGTAGCCGGCTGCGTTGTTGCCGATGAAGATCATGGTGGAGTAGAGCACGGACTTCTTGTGGAACTTGATCAGCTGGCCGAGCGGAGCCTTGGCTTTCTCCTTGCGTTCGATCATTTCCTGGAAGACCGGGCTTTCGGCCACCGCACGGCGGATCAGGTAGCCCACGACGATCAGCACGATGGACAGCAGGAACGGCACGCGCCAGCCCCAGGAGGCGAAGTCTGCCTTGGACATGCCGGTGTTGAGGAAGTACAGCAGGCCCGTTGCCAGGATCATGCCGACGGGAACGCCGATCTGCGGGTAGGCGCCGAACAGGCCCCGCTTGCTCTTCGGAGCGTGCTCCACAGCCATCAGGGCAGCACCGCCCCATTCACCGCCGGCAGAGAAGCCCTGGATGACGCGGAGCAGGATCAGCAGGATCGGAGCCCAGACGCCGATGTCGTTGTAGGTGGGCAGCATGCCGATCAAGGCAGTGGCTGCGCCCATCATGACGAGCGTGAAGACCAGCATGGCCTTCCGGCCCAGACGGTCGCCGAGGTGGCCGGCGATGATGGCGCCGAGCGGACGGAACAGGAAGCTGATGCCGATCAGCGCGAAGGAGAGTATCTGCGCAAGGCCGGGGTTGGACTGCTGCAGCGGGGTAAGAAACAGCGGCGACAGCAGCGTTGCCGTCAGCTGGGCGAAGATGAAGAAGTCGTACCACTCGATGGTGGTGCCTACCAGCGTGCCTGCGAGAACTTTCCGTTCCTCGTGCTTGCTGCTGGGACCCGCCTCTGAATCGACGTGTGAAGTTGCGGTCATTGGAACTCCGTGGCTGTGGGCAGTACCGAAAAGTGCTACTACCGAATGTGGAATGACGCCGAGCGAATTACCGATCGAACGGTCAGTTGGTATGAGGATACTCGAATGTGTGACAAAGCGCACTAATTCTTTTGGGTTCCGCTGCTTCCGGCCTTCTGGGCGGCGGCAGCAGGACCCGGCGGGCGGGACGGTCAGTCCTGCCTATTGAGGAATTCGCGGACCCTGGCCCGTACCGGCTCGCGGTCGTAGCTGTTGACCAGAGCACCGGCCATTCGGACGGGATCACCGAAGAAAAAGTACTCGTAAAGGGACTGCCGGCCCGAGAAGCCTGAGATGGAGGCGTCAAAGGCAAGCTTGAACAGGCGGACACGTTCCGGGCCGGTGAGTGTCTTACCTTGCAGGTACATCTCGATGTCCGCCCTGGCCTCGCTGTTGACATCGGCCTCACCGGGTAATGCCATCAGCCCGGACGCCGAAAACTTCCGGATGATCTGCGGGAAGCGCTGGGCAATTTTGGGGTACCAGTTCCTGGCGGCATTCAGCGTGGTCCACTTGGGCAGCATGACGCCGGCCTCGTTGAGGCCGGCGTCCGCCTCCGACGCACGGACCAGCGCCTTGCCGATTTCGACGTCGATGATCAGTTCCGCGATGTCCTCCTGGATGTGCTGGAAGCCGTCGATTCCGATGGACTCTGCCAGCTCTGATGCCAGGCCAAGGAAGAACTCGCTTTTGGCGATGGTCCGGGTCACCACCTGGTGAGTCATGAGGGCGCCCGCGCCGGTTTCCGTATAAAAGGCGTTACAGAGCTGCGGATGGCCAAGCATGAAAATCCGCTCGCTTGGCACGAAGACGTTGTCGAAGATGGCCACCGCGTCCATTTCCTCATAGCGCGAGGCAAGTGGTTCGTCATGCGTGCTGCCGCCGTTGTACAGCGAAGCGCGGCAGAGGTAGCGCAGGCCCGGCGCATCATTGGGGATGGCGAACGCGTAGGAATAGGGGGCATCCTCCGGAGTGCCCCGCAACACGGTGGACGGAAACACCAGGAGCTCGTCGGCAATGGGAGCGATCGTGGCCAGCATGCGGGCGCCGCTGATCACAATGCCGTCATCCCGCTCCTCGACGATGCGCGCCGACAACTGTCCACCCATCTGCTCGGAGCCCGAGACGGAGCGGTTGACCTGGGGCGGGATGAGCGTGTGCGTGGCCAGGACATCATTTTCCCGCGCCCATTCGTAGTATCTGCGGATGTTCTCGCCGAATTTGGGGTCGGCCTGCGAGAACCACTTTTCCGCGGTGCTGAGCGCGGTCAGGGAGGAATTCATGTAGTCCCCGGAGCGGCCAAGGAAGCCGTGGGAGGATTCGGCCCAGGTGGAAATGGCCCTGCGCCGGCGCTGCAGGTCCTCGATGGTCCTGGGAACCAGGAAGGACGCATTCACCAGGTCGCCGGTGGTGGGCGAGGTGTACGTCAGCGCTTCCTGGTGGGCGGGGTCGTGCTGCATGTCGAAGAGCTTGGCGTAGGACCTGGCCACATTCCGGAAGGCGGGATGCTCGGCGATTTTTTCACTGACGACTTCCCCGTCGATCACCACGTGGGGCGTCATGGCGTTAAGTTTGTCCAGGTACTGGCGGCCGGTGCGGATGCCCATTGTTCTTTCTCCAGTCTTCGTTGAGCTGCAGTTGTTTCTACCTAATGCGGGACGTCGGGGCTACAGCAGGTCCTCCATGCCCAGCTGGCTTTCCGGGATGGTGGTGTAGCTGCCGTTCGCGAACGCCAGGGCGTCGCCGCTGCGGTAGTCGAAGTTCACCACTTCCCCGAGATATAGGGTGTGGTCTCCGCCGTCGTATTCAGCCCAGGGCCTGCACTCGAAGTACGCAAGGACTCCGGCGAGGCGCGGCGCCGTGCCACCTTCCACCCACCGGGGTTCCGGCCCGGGCCAGCCGGCGAAATGCGTGGCCAGGTAGCGCTGTTCGGCGCCCAGGATGTTCACCGCAAAGGGACGGCCAGCGAGCTCGTCGTGCGCCCTGGCCGTCCTGGCAATGCTCACCAGGACCAGTGGCGGCTCCATCGAGACGGACGTGAACGAATTGACGGTGATGCCGTGCCGCTTGGTAGCGCCGTCGAAGGTCACGATCGCGACGCCGGTGGCGAACCTCCCCAGGCTCCCGCGAAAATGATGGGCCCTCGGAGCCGACGTATTGGCGGCGGCTCCGGGTGCCTCCCCCGGGCGGGGCTTGGCAATCATCATTGACCCCTTGGATGGTTTGCTCTGTAGTCGATCTCTAGGAGAGCCATTTCTTGCAAAGGTCCGTTCTTGCAATGCAAATCTTGCTATGCCCTATTCTTGCCTTGTTCTATAGTTGAACATATAGTTCCCATATGGAACGCTAGCCCAAAGTGAGTTGCAACACAAGACCTGCAGGGCGGAGCGCCACTGTTCCCGGCCTAGGATGGACACCATGACTCAGACCGCCGGCGCCCGCACGCAGTCCGCGACCGCCCAGGCTTCCCCGTCGCAGACCCTTTCACGCGGAATCCGCGCGCTGGAAATCCTGGCGGAAGCAGAGCAGCCGCTCACGATCGCGGAACTTGCCGACGCGATGGGCGTCCACCGCTCCGTGGCCTACCGCATCCTGCGCACTTTGGAGGATCATTCGCTCTTGGTCCGGGACGACGCCGGCAAGGTCCAGCCCGGGCCCGGCCTGGCGGTCCTGGCCCGCGGCGTTTCACGCAACCTGCAATCTGCGGCCCTGCCCGAGCTCACCCAGCTTGCGAACACCCTGAACATGACGGCCTTCGTGGCGGTGTGGGACCACCAGGACTGCATCACGCTCGTAACGGTGGAGCCCAGGCACTCGGCGGCAACAGTGGTCCAGCACCCCGGTTCCCGGCACCCGATCAGCGCCGGCGCCCCGGGTATAGCCATCCAGTCGGCCCTCACGGAACAGGACTGGACCGTGCTGGCCCCGGACATCCCCTACCGGCCCGAGGCAGCCGAAGCGCGTCAACGCGGCTACGCGGCAAGCCATGATGAAGTCATTGCAGGGGTTTCGTCCTTGGCCGTCCCCATCAACGTGCCGGGCGGCCGCCCGGCGTCGGTTGCCGTTGTCTACATCCGTTCAACGCAGGACCCGGCTGAAGTGGCAGCGGCCCTGACGTCGAGTGCCGCGCGCATCGAGAAGCAGCTGCTCTAGGGCGCCCATTGGGCGCCCCGGTTAGCGGCTGCCGGTGCGGTTGCCCCGGCGGCTTGCCCTGCCTTTTCGGAGGACGACGGCTGCGGCGGCCCCCAGCAGGAAGAGCGCCGCTGCGGCACAGACCGGTACCAGGAACGCTGCGGAGTACCCGTGGTGCTGCGCCAGCTGTCCCGCGACCGAGGACCCCAGTGCCGTGCCGGCAACAATGCCGCTGGCCAAGGCTGTCATCACGGTTCCCAGGCGCCCGGCAGGAGCCACTTCCCCGCCGATGGCGAACACGGTGACCATCAACGGGCCCACCGGCAGTCCCAGGACGAGAAGCACAAGCACCATGGGGAGCGCCGATTCCGGCAGCAGCAGGAGCACCGCAAGGCCGGCCATCAGCATGGCGCTGACCATCCACCGTGCCGGGAAGGTGAATCTCTTGGACCAGTAGGCGACACTCAGTGCGGCCGCGGCGGAGCTGAGGCCCATGACGGCATACAACAGTCCGGCAATCTCGGCCGTGGCAAAGCTCGCCGAGAAAGAGCTCAACCCCGTCTGGGTGGAACCGAAGAATGTTCCCATGCACAGCATGGCAAGGAAAGGCAGGGCAACGGCAGCCATACCGCGGGAGTCCGTTTTCCGGGAACCGGCAGTGGAGTCCGCGTTGGTGGCCACGGCGTCGCGCGGCGCCGCAGGGTCCGCAACGGCCGGGGTGCCCCGGCGGCGACGGCGCACGCTTAGCGGGACGGCGAGGTGCGTGCGGTGGACGGCGAATGCGGGAACGAGGGTGAGCGTCAGGCTTGCGGCCACGGCTAGCGGGAGCCACGGGGCAATCAGGCTTGCGAGGATGCCCACGAGTGCAGGGCCGAGAACGAAAGTCAGCTCATCCGCGGTGCTCTCGTACGACAGGGCGGCATCCAAATCCTCCGCTTTGCCGCTCTGGCTTCTCGCGGTAAGGGCCATCCAGCGGACACGGGCGAGCGGGCCCACCTGGGGGCAGCTGGCTCCCGCCACGAAAGCCGCGGCAAGGACGGGGAGCGCCGCTGCCACGTCCTGGCCGGCGGGTACGAGGTACGCCATGAGGATCAGGGCCACCACCGCGGCAGTGTTGAAGACTGCGGCGAACAGCAGCACGGGGCGCTGTCCAAGCCGGTCCGCCCATGCACCCAAAACAGGCGCTCCCAGAGCTGAACCGATGCCTACGGCACCGGCTGCTGCCCCGCCAACTGCGTACGAGCCGGTGACGGCCGTAACGAGTGTCAGGGCGCCCACCGTCAGCATGGCCAGGGGCAGCCGGGCAAAAAGGCCAATCGGGATGAAGCCCTTGCCGGCTAATAGCGGAAGCCGGGCAAAGCGGCCTCCCGTGCTCGCAGGAGGGCTCGGGAAAGCCTGCCCGGGCGGGGCGGAGGGCTTTGCGCCGTCTGTAAGTTCGCTTGCGGCAGTGCTTGTGGCGGCGGATGCCTGGGAAGATAGTGAAGGGGTCATTGTTCCGGGTTCGCTCAATGGTGCGCATCGTCCCTCCTCCCGATGCGCGCGACCCGGTAACTCCACAATTGTAGCCGAGGGCCCGGAGCGTGGCCGGGTGCACCGGGCATAAAAAGCGCGCGGACCCGCGGCGTCAGGCCAGGGCGTCGTCCGAAATATGGAGAGTGGAACCGTTCCGCCCCTTGACCACCTGGAGCTGGGTGCTGATGCGCTGCTTCATCTCGGGCACATGGCTCACCAGGCCGACCACACGGCCGCCGTCCCGAAGCCCCTCAAGGGCATCCATCACTTGTTCCAACGCCTGCTCGTCGAGGCTGCCGAAGCCCTCGTCCACGAAGAGTGTCTCGATGTCCACTCCGCCGGACTCCTGTTGCACCACATCCGCCAGACCCAGCGCCAGGGCCAGGGAAGCCATGAAAGATTCACCGCCGGACAGCGTGGCGGTATCCCGGCGGTGACCGGTCCACTGGTCCACGACTTCCAGGCCAAGACCGGATTTGGCACCGCGGGCGGCCTTGGCGTCCGTGTGCTGCAGGGTGTACCGGCCATCGCTCATGCCGACCAGCCTCTCCGAAGCGGCAATGGCCACTTGCTCGAGCCTCGCCGCGAGTACGTAGCTGTTCAGGCTCATGCGGTAGGTGTTGTCGCCGGCGCCGCGGGCGGCCTCGGCCACCGCCGTGAGCAGCGCGGCACGTTCCCGCGGACCTTGGCCCGATGCCGCCAGCCGGCCGTAGTCCTCCGCGATCCGACGGAGGGTAAGGACTGACTTCTCGGCGAGCCCCGCCGCGACAACGGCTTGCCTGGCCATTCGTTCAGCGGCAGCGTCCTCCGCGCGAAGCTGTTCCAGCACGCTGGCCTCTACCGGGCCGTCGTCCTCAAGCTCGCGTGTGGCAAGGATCAGTTCCTCGCTGGCGAAGAGTTCCCCGACGCGGGCTTCTTCGTCTTGGCCGGCCCGGATCGCGGCTTCGAGCATGGCTGCTTCCGGGACCGGGAGCAGGACGGACCGTGCCGCCGCGGCTGATTCGAACCCGGACTCCGGAAGCGCCTTGTCCAACTGCTGGCGGGCATCCCTGGTGCGCAGCCCGGCCTGTTCGAGGCCGCTCCTCGCGGCGTCTGTTCGTTCCAGGAGCGCCGTGGATTCGTCGAGGGAGCTCAGGCGGCTGCCGAGGGTCGGGTAGCCCGCACGCAGTTTGCCCAGCGCATCATCCAGGGCGTCCGTCTGTTCCAGGACTTCCATGAGGGTGGATTCAGTCTTCGCCATTCCGGAATCGGCAGCGGCCTGGGCCGATTCGGCAGCATCGATGTGTTCGTCCAGTTCTGCCTGGCGCTCACGGCTGGCGGCGAGGTCCGCGGCCGCCCTGACTGCCTCGTCCGCTCGCTCCTTCGCCTGGGCCGCGTCTGCGCGGGCTTCCTCCAGCGGGAGATCACCGCCCTGGGCCGCCAGCACGGCGACCAGCTGCCGCGCTTCGGCCAGTTCTTTGCCCAGCGCCGCCAGGACCGCTTCCGCAGCCTCGCAGGCTTCCTGGGCCGCGCGTTCCGCGTCAGCAACGGCCAACGCGGCGGTGGCCGCCGGAGCCGGAGAAGGGTGCTCGGGGCTGCCGCACACGGGGCAGGGTTCGGTCGGCCGCAGCTGGGAAGCAAGCTCCGCAGCTGCATTGGCGAGCCGCTCCTCCCTCAGGTCCAGCCACCGCTGGCGGTGGTTCTGGTGGTCGTCCCGGGCCAGGCGGTGCCGTTCGGCAACGCCGGAACTGACCCGGACCGCTGCAGCGTGGCGGCCGACGACGGCGACGAGTTCCTCCGCAGCTGCGGCCTCCTTGGTCCGCAGCTGGGCTTCGGCAGCGAGTTCCTCGAGGGGCTTCACGCCCGCTAGCAGTTCGGCGGCCTCCGCCCGCAAACCTTCAAGGGCGGCAGCGCCGGCCCGCCTTCTCTCACGCAACTCGGTGAGGGTTTTCCGAAGTTCCGCGCCGCGGGCCACCATCCCGGACAGCCTGGCCTCGTCCGGCAGCCGTTCCTCAAGCACCGCGCGGAGGGACCGCAGGCGGCTGAGTTCACTCCGTACTACTGCAGCATCGAAGAAGTGCTCGTCCGCGCTGCCGCTTTCCTGGCGGGCGTAAGCGGACAGGGCTGCGAGTTCGGCGTCCACGAGGACCGCAGCGCGCAGTTCGTCGACCGCCGCTGCCATAGCCCGGGCGGCCCGTTCTTCAGCGATGTCGGCCTTGTCCAGGGCCTGCAATTGGCCGCCCAGTACCTCGGCCTTGCGGTGCAGGCCAAGTTGCCGTGCCTTGTCCCGGAGTTCAGGCGCTGCGGCGTCTGCAGCCGATCTCCGGCGTTCCGCCGCAGCGAGTTTGACCTGGCGGGCAGCATGCGCTTCGGCGGCTTCAAGGCGGCGGGCAGCCCCGGCGCGTCCTGCGGCCGCTTCGTCCGCTTCAGCATGCGCTGTCACGGCCCTGGCCGCGGCGGTGTCCTGCAGCCATTCGAGAAGGAGGTCTGCATCCTCCGGTGCTGCCGGGACATCCGGCAGTTCCTGTTCCGGCGGAGTTACTTCAGACCTGGCCTGTGCAAGCAGGAGGTCCAACTGGCTGTTGAGGCTGGCCACCTGTGCGCGGGCATCCGCGGCACGCCGGGCCAGCTCCTGTTCCACGGCCTCAAAACGCTCCGTGCCGAACAGGCTTTGGAGCAGTTCCAGCCGCTCGGCCGGTTTGGAGCGGAGAAAAGCGGCGAAGTCACCCTGCGGCAGCATGACCACCCGGGTGAACTGCTCACGGTCCATGCCCAGCACGGAGCTGATTTCCGCGCCGGCTTCATCGTTCCGGCCGGACTTCTCGATCCACTGCCCGTCAACGCGTTCGCGCAGCAGGGTGTTGGCCTTCTGTTCAGTAAATCCGTTCCGGCCCCTGGCGCTGGGCCTGTTCCACGCAGGAATCCTGGAGACTTCAAAATGCCGCCCCTTGGCTGAAAACTCGCAGGTGACGCGCGGTTCCGCGGCGGCGTCAGCGTGGTCGCTGCGGAGGCGCTTGCCCTCCTGGCGTGCACCGGGCACGGACCCGTACAGGGCAAAGCAGATGGCATCCAGCACGCTGGTCTTGCCGGCGCCGGTTGCGCCGTTCAGCAGGAAGAGCCCGTGCGCGCTGAGTCGGTCAAAGTCGATGTGCTCGGTGCCTGCGAAGGGGCCGAAGGCGGATATCTCGAGCCGGTGGATCCTCACAGTGACACCTCTGCCAGCCGTGCGGCGTCGAGGGCTTCCCGCAGGACAGCCGCCTCGGCGTCGTCCGTGCTGCGGCCGCGGACGTGTTCCAGGAAGCCGCAGCAGATGGACAGATCGTCATCTGCTGCGGCGAGCCTGGTGCTGTAACTCGTCCTCACGTCAGCCGCAGCGCCTTCGGGCTCGAAACCGAGGACCAGGGTGCCGGGAAAGCGGGCCCGCAGTTTGTCCATGGCCTGGGCGGGACGCTGCGGGTCCGTCAGGGTGATCTGGCAATAGGCGGCCTCGGCCCAGGCATGTTCCTCGGCTGAGAGGAGGTGGTCGATAGTGCCGCGCAGCACGGCGAGTGCCCGCGGCGCTTCCCAGAAGACCTCCGTCACGTCGGTGATGCCGGTGGCATCCGCTTCGATCAGCCAGCCGCCTTTCCGGTGCCTGGCTTCCGAGAAGGAGTAGGCAAGGGGCGACCCGGAGTAGCGGACGGTTGGCGACAGCGACTGCCTGCCGTGCAGGTGGCCCAGCGCGGTGTAGCCGAACCCGTCAAAGAGGTCCAGCGGGACAGCTCCGACTCCACCGATGCTCAGGTCCCGTTCGCTGTCCGAGCTGATCCCGCCGCTCGCGAATGTATGGGCCAGCACAACCGAATGGACCGTCCTGGCCTTGGACCGGGCGGCCACGTCGGTCCGGATCATTTCCGTCGCCGCACGCGTGACTTCGAAGTGGCTTGCGGGTTCGACGCCCAGTTGCCCGGCGACCAGCCGGGGCTCAAGCCAGGGAATGCCGTAGACGGCCAGCACTGGACCATCCGCCGCGGTGTCCAGCGGCAGCAGGACCGGTACGACCAGTTCGGCGAGCCGCGTACGCAGGTGCACTCCCCCGCGCTCCAGCAGCCGTGAGGCAAAGCCGAGGCGGATGGCGGAATCGTGGTTTCCGCTGGTGAGAACCACCTGCGCACCCGCCTCCGTCAGCCGCACGAGGGCGTCGTCCAGCAGGCGGACCACATCAACACCCGGCAGGGCGCGGTCGTAGACATCACCGGCGATCAGGACAACGTCCACCTTCTCGTCACCGACGAATTCGACCAGCTGGTCGATGAAGCGCTGCTGGGCATCCAGCATGCCGACGCCGTGGAACGACCTGCCCAGGTGCCAATCGGAAGTGTGCAATAACCGCATGTTCTTAAGCTATCCGCGGGTACCGACAGTTTTGCGGCACAGACACGGCACAGCTGAGCAACTACTGTCCGCGCTTGCCGTCAAAGAAGTCCCGGACGTCATCGTTGGCAGAGGCGCCGGCAGCCGGCGCGTCGGAGCGGCCGGCGGCGTCACCTTCAAAACCGGTGGTGTCATCGTCAACATCGTCGTGCAGATCGTCATCGGACTCGTGCGCAGCGTCGTCGGCGTCCGCCTGGGCGGGGGACGGAGCAGCCGCAGGGGTGTCGGCGAACCCGCGGAACACAAGGCCCGCGATGGCGGCACCCACCAGCGGGGCCACCCAGAAGAGCCACAGCTGCTCGAGGGACCAGGTGTTGCTGAAGATGGCCGACGCGGTGGCGCGCGCCGGATTGAACGGTGTGTTGCCCACGGCCTGCCCCAGCTGCAGCAGGACGGCGAGCGTGAGTCCCACCGCGAAGGGGGCTGCGGCTTTGTTGGTGTTGCGGGCAGCTGTGGTCCCCAGGAAGACGGCTACCAGGAGCGCAGCGCCGAGTACCTCGACGAGCAGGACTCCGGCCATGGGAGCCTGGATGATGGAATGCTCGCCAAAGCCCGCCGTCACGGTGTCAAAGGCGGCGCGGGTGTCTTCGATTTTGGGCACCGTTCGCAGGATTCCGAACAGTGCCAGGGTGCCGGCGGCGGCGCCGACAAGCTGCGCGCCGACGTACGCCGCAGCTTCCGGCAGCCTGATGCGGCCCGCGATGGCGTTGCCCAGGGTCACTGCCGGGTTGAAGTGGCCGCCGGAGATATAAGCGAAGGCGAGCATAGCGGCCGTGACGGCAAGCCCGGCGGCCAGCGAGGCGGACAACGGGTTGGACTGCGGAATCGTGAACAGCGGCACGCCCAGTCCGGCGATCACCAGGAAAAGGGTTCCAAAGGCCTCCGCCGACAGACGTGCCGCAAGCCCGGGTGTGAAAGCCTCCGGAGCGGAGCGCAAATCGGGACTTGTGGTCTGGCGTGCAGGCACGGGGGAGGTCATGTTCTGGAAATCCTTTGCTTCGTAGCCCGCCCGGTGATTCCGGCGGGCGTGCGGGCGGCAGTGCGCCCGGCAATGTACTGTCCGACGTATTCTGCCAACTGAGTCTGGACGCTTGCTGGGTTCGAGCTTAGCCCGCGGCACGCCGTCGCAGCGACCGGGGCCCCTGCTACCGGCGACTCAACGGGCCTGCCCGGGGTAAATTTACAGTCATGAGCACTGAACCTTCCCGCCCGCCGGCACCGACGCCCCAGTCCCGGATCCATGGCTGCCTGCTGGGCGGCGCCCTGGGCGATTCCCTCGGCTATGCCGTGGAATTCGACGATATTTCCGCCATCCGGAGCCGCTTTGGCCCCGCGGGACTTCAGGATTTTTCAGCGCTCGACGCCGGCAGCCACTTTTCGGACGACACCCAACTGACGCTGTATACAGTGGACGGACTCGTGGAGGCGCTGGAGTGGGCCAATGCCGGCACAGCCGCCGATGCCAACGCGTGTGTGTGGCTCGCCTACCTGCGTTGGCTGGCCACGCAGGGTGTGCCTGTCCCTCCGTCGGCTCCGGTTCCGCAACCGCGGTGGATCGACGGCCAGGCGGCCCTGAAGCACCGGCGTGCGCCCGGAAACGCCTGCCTCAGCGGCCTGGCCACGGGTGAAATGGGAACCGTGTACCGTCCGGTCAATCCGGAGTCGAAGGGCTGCGGAACGGTGATGCGCTCGGCGCCGTTCGGCCTGATTCCGCATATTCCTGCCGACGCGATGTACAAGCTGAGCACCGACGCGGCTTCATTGACCCACGGCCACCGTTCAGCGCGGCAGAGCGCAGGGACTTTCAGCCTCCTGATCCATGCCCTTGTAAGTGGCCAAAGTCTCCTGGACGCGGCCAACTATGCCTTCGCCCATGCCCGGGGCCGGGACGACGCAGAGCCGGCGCTTATTGCTCGGCTGGAGCGGGCCTTTCAGCTCGCGGGAGTTTCCGGGCACGCGGGTGCCGGCCGCCGCCTCGGCCCCGAGGACCTGGTGCGGGAACTCGGAGAGGGCTGGGTGGCAGAGGAAGCCCTCGCCGTCGCGCTATACGCGGTGCTGGCCACAGCACCGGCACGGGATAAGGCGGCCGACGCCGCGCCGGAGATCGCGGGCGTGGACCCGCAATCACATTTCCGCGAGGCCATTGTGCTGGCCGTGAACCACAGCGGAGACAGCGACTCCACCGGTTCCATTGCCGGAAACATCCTGGGAGCCCTGTACGGCGAGGAAGGCCTTCCGGCGGAGTGGCTGGAGTCCCTGGAAGCACCGGAGGTCATCCGGGGCATGGCCGGTCAACTGGTCAAGGTTACGATCGCCTGAGGGCGATGTTGTTGCAGGCCTCGCAGATGTCCTCCGGGATGAGCCCGCGGCTCTGAAGGAAACCGAAGATCGCGCAGCCCAGGCAGAACCCTGCGAACGCCTCCAGCGAGGCTGCAAGGACCAGGACCGCCAGGAGCACCCAGGCAGCCGGTGCGAGCCCTGCCGCGAGCAGCAGCGCCGCGGCAGTCGACATGGCTGCACCGATGCCCTGCGCGAAGCGCTTGGGCGGACCGGGCACAAGCTTGGCCCGCCCGAGGCGCGGCGCCAGGACCTTGACGGAGAGCTGGGCCAGCGGGGAAATCCTGGGGCCGAACAGCACGCGCAGCCAGAAGCCGGCGGCAATGACAGCCAGTCCCCAGCCCCAACCGGTCAACAGCGTGACGGCGGCCAGCACCACAACGAGGCCCGCGGTGATCCTGGCGGCATACTCGTTGACCGGGTTGGGGAACTCGAACACCTTGCGCCAGTCCACCCCGGCGCGCCGGTTGTCCTCCGCAATGGCAGCGCCGGCGGCGGGGGCGGCATCAGCCGCGGTGACAGTGGTGGAATCGGTGACCCGCAATTTGCCCATGGTGCAAGGCTAGGAGGCCGCCGGCAGCACCGGAAGCATTGTTGCGCCGTATGACCGTCCGGCGCCCCTCCGGCGACCGCCCGTGAAGCAGCAGCTACATCAGGGCGGCGGCCGCGGTCACCTGCCCGCCGACCATTTGCAGGAACTCACCTTCGGACAGCACCTCGATGCGCTGGCCCCGCTCGTGGAGTTCCAGGACCCGCCGCGCCTTGCCCGTCAGGCGGCCGGAGCGGAGGTCCGAAGCCACAAAGCCGTCGCCGACCACCAGCACCGTGGTCCGGCCGGTCACCCGGCTTTCCGGCTGTGCACCGAACTCCGCGGACAGGACCTTGGCTTCGGGCCTGGGCATGGCCAGCTCGCCCGTGAACACGACAGTCTGCCCGAACAGCGGATGGCCGGGTTCGGCGTCGGAATTCGGCGCGGGGTTGGCCCCTTCCTCAGGCCAGCCTGGCGTGAACGGCCGTGCCGCGGTTCCGGTGCCGCCCGCCGCGCCCAAGGCTGTCAAGGTTGTTTTCGACAGACCGTCGCGGGCGGGATCAAACGCCTGCTGGTGCTGCAGCGAAAGCCCAAGGGACAGATAGAGTTCGGCGATGCTGCCGGCGCCGTTCCGTCGCGCAATGTCGATCAGGATTCCAGCACATGCCCTGGCATCCTCAGCCGCGTCGTGGTGGTTGACCAGCGGGACGCCGGCTTCCTCGGCAGCGTAGGGCAGCGAATTGGAGACCAGCGAATAGCAGCGGCGGGACAGCATCACCGTGCACACATAGTCGTAGGCGGGGCCCGGCAGCCCGGACACTTCCAGTGCTGACCGGATCACGCCCAGGTCGAAGGCCGCGTTGTGCGCGGCCAGGACATCGCCGCCAATGAATGCGCCGATCTCGGGGAAGAGTTCGCCAAAGCGCGGCAGGCCGGCCACGTCCTCGGGCCTGATGCCGTGGATCCGCACATTGTGGTAGTCGAACCGGTCGTGGTCTTCAGGCGGACGCATCAGCCAGGAGGCCTCCTCCACCACCACGCCGCCGCGGACCTTGCTCAGGCCAACGGCGCACGGCGAACCGCGGAAGCCGTTGGCTGTCTCGAAGTCGATCGCCGTAAAGTCCAAACCCACGGCTCAACTTTACCGCCGGCCGGCCCGTGCCCCGGCACCGCACCCCCGCCTGTCGCTGGTGTCGGTGGTCACGCGACGCCCTTGCGGGACGGGCCCGGCACCGGCGGTCCAGTAACCTTGAGTGGTGAACCTACATGCGATGAGTGACTTTGCCGTGTCCACCCTCGGGGGTGCGGGACCGGTGCAGCCGCACCTGGCCTCGTTCCTTCCCGACTGGCTCAACCCCCAGATCTTCCTGGCCGATCCGGCACTTGCCCCCTGGGTGGTGCTGCTGGTCTGCGGCATCATTTTCGCCGAGACGGGTCTGCTGATCGGATTCTTCCTCCCCGGCGACTCCATGCTGTTCACTGCCGGCCTCCTCGTGGCCACGGACACCATCAAGTTCAACATCTGGCTGTTCTCCGCGCTGATCATCGTTGCGGCCATCATCGGCAACCAGACCGGCTATCTCATTGGTTCCAAAGCCGGCCCGGCCATTTTCAACAAGCCGGACTCAAAACTGTTCAAGCGTGAAAACGTCGAAAGCGCGCACGCCTTCTTCGAAAAGCACGGCGGCAAGGCGCTGATCCTGGCGCGCTTCGTTCCCATCATCCGCACGTTCGTACCGGTCATCGTGGGCGTCGCGCAGATGAGCAAGCGGAAGTTCTTCCTCTTTAACGTCATCGGCGCCGTGCTCTGGGGCGGCGGCGTCACGCTGCTCGGCTACCTGCTGGGTGACCGGGTGCCGTGGGTCCGTGAAAACCTGGACATCATCTTCATCGTGATCGTGCTGGTCTCCGTGATCCCCATCGGCATCGAAGTACTCCGCGGGCTGTCCGCCAAGCGTCAGGCCGATCACTTCGGCACGGACGCCGTGGACGAGTTCATCGAAGAGCACGAACCGGAAGAAGAGCGAAAAACGAACATGTAGCTCCGGCTGACGGATAGCACTGCACATGACTGAAGGCGCCCCCGTGCGGGGGCGCCTTCAACCGTTTCCGGGACCGCTAGACCCTGTTCCGCAGGCCTTGTTCGGCCAACGCCTCGACGATGGACGGCAGCAGCGCCCTGAACGCCTGGCCCCGATGGCTGATGGCGTTCTTTTCCTCCGGGCTCAACTCGGCGCAGCTGCGGTCAAGGCCACTCGGCTGGAGCACGGGGTCGTAGCCGAATCCGCCCTCGCCACGCGGCTCGCGCAGCAGCGATCCTTCGAGCTGGCCATACTCCACCACCTCGCGCCCGCCGTCCGCTGCCGGGCCGGGCACGGCGAGCGCCGCGGCACAGACGAAAGCGGCGCCGCGGTACTCGTCCGGAACATCGGCAAGTTGCGCCAGCAGAAGCTGCAGGTTGGCGTAGTCGTCGCCATGCCGGCCGCTCCACCGTGCCGAAAAGATTCCCGGTGCCCCGCCAAGGACATCCACCGAGAGGCCCGAATCGTCGGCAATGGCCACCAGGCCGGTAGCCTCCGCCACTGCCCGGGCCTTCAGCAGCGAGTTCTCGGCAAACGTCACGCCGGTTTCGGCGACATCCGGCGCGCCGACGGCACCGGCGTCCACCACCTGGGTGTCGACGTCGAGCCCTGGCACCTGTCCGCGCAGCAGCTCCCGCAGTTCCCTGAGCTTGCCCTTGTTGTGCGTTGCCAGGACCAGCACCGGAGCCGCAGCGGCGGGGGCGGGCAGGCCGTCATGGCGGATCCCGTCGGGCTGGGTCACGGGGCTTCCGCCAGGGTCTCGCGCTGGATGGCGGCGAGCTGCTCGGTGCCCAGCAGGGCCAGGTCCAGCAGCTGGTTCAGCTCGTCGCGGTCGAAGGGTGCGCCCTCCGCGGTGCCCTGCACCTCCACGAACTTGCCTGAACCGGTGACCACCACGTTCATGTCGGTCTCGGCGCGAACATCCTCGACGTAGGGCAGGTCCAGCATGGGGACGCCGTCGATGATGCCGACCGACACGGCGGCGATCGTGTCGATGAGCGGCTGGGCGTTCTTGGAGATAATCTTGTTTTCCCGTGCGAAGCGGATGGCTTCCGCGAGCGCCACATAGGCTCCGGTGATGGCGGCGGTGCGCGTGCCGCCGTCGGCCTGCAGGACATCGCAGTCCAGCACGATCGTGTTTTCGCCAAGCGCCTTGGTGTCGATGATGGAACGGAGCGAACGGCCGATCAGCCGGGAAATCTCGTGGGTGCGGCCGCCGATCTTGCCCTTCACGGACTCACGGGCGGATCGGGTGTTGGTGGCGCGGGGCAGCATGGCATACTCGGCGGTGACCCAGCCACGGCCCTCCCCCTTGAGCCAGCGCGGCACGCCTTCGGTGAGGGAAGCCGTGCACAGCACCCGGGTATTACCGAATTCGATCAGGGCCGAACCTTCGGCCTGCTTGGACCAGCCGCGGGTGATGCTGATCGGGCGGAGCTGATCAGGGGTACGGCCGTCGGCACGAATGACGGGGGTGGCAATTGCTTCAGAAGTCATGCCTTTAGCTTATCGACCCGCCCCGGCCTGCCCGGACCACAACTGCCCCGTGCGGCCCGCGCCTCAGATGGTGTAGTGCACGCCCGCGACGGCCACAGCAACGTGCTGGCCGAAAACCTTCTTGGCTTCCGCCATTACGGTTGTCTGCGAAGTCCACACCGGAATGTGGGTCAGCAGCAACCGGCGGGCACCGGCGGCCACAGCGGCCTCGCCAGCGCGTTTGCCGGTCAGGTGGACGTCCTTGATGTCGTCGTCGCGGCCTTCCTCGAAGGCTGCCTCGCACAGGAACAGGTCGGCGTCCTTGGCGGCGTCCTCCAGCCCGGAACACGAGTCGGTGTCACCCGAGTACGTGAGGACACGGGTGACGGGCATGCCGTCCCCGGACGGTTCGGTGACTTCGACGCGAAGGGCATAGGCCTCCTCCACGGGGTGGTTCACCGCGAAGGGCGTCACGGTGTACGGCCCGACAGACACCGACTGCCGTTCCGTCCAGTTGGTGAAGTCGAATTCCTCATGCATGCCCGGGTCCAGTTCCAGCCCGTACGCCGTGGCCATCCGGTCGGCCGTGGCGGCAGGTCCCCAAACCGGGATCCGGTCACGGCCCCAGCCGCCCGGCTTCCAGCGCACGGCCACGTGCAGCCCGCACAGGTCCATGCAATGGTCCGGATGGAGGTGGGTGAGGAAGATCGCGTCGATGTCCTCCAAGTCCGTGTACCGCTGGATGGCGCCCAGTGCCCCGCTGCCAAGGTCCATGACGATCTTCCAGGTCCGCTCGCCGTCGTGGGCAGTCAACAGGTAGCACGACGCCGGAGAGCCCGGTCCGGGGAAGGACCCGGTGCAGCCAACAATGGTCAATTTCACCGGCGGGACCCCCCGGCCGCGGATCCGCCGACGAAGTTGGAAATCCGTGGCCGGGAAGCGCCGGCCTGCGCGGCCGCGATCATTTCGGGCGTAATTTTCGCCAGGCTGCCGGTGGGGTACTGCGCGGCGACGTGGTCCACATGCCGGACGCTGAGCACCTCGGGCCCTAGGAAACGCCTGGCCAGGGTTTCGAACTGGCCTGCTTCACCAGTGGCAATGAAGTGGTGCTCGGGCGGTGCTTCAAGGGTCCGCTGCAGGTCGTGCGAGACAAGCGCCCGGTACACGTCTTTGGCGGTTTCCTCGGCGCTGGACACGAGGGTGACGTCCTCCCCCATGACGTAGGAGATCACTCCGGTGAGCAGGGGGTAGTGCGTGCAGCCAAGCACAACCGTGTCCACGCCGGCGGTGCGAAGCGGCTCCAGGTACTCCCGGGCCACGGCCAGCAGTTCCGGGCCCGTGGTGATGCCGGCCTCCACGTAGCTGACGAATGCCGGGCATGCCACGGAGGTGATGTGCAGGTCGGGCGCGGCGGCGAAGGTGTCCTCGTAGGCGCGGGAGCCTATGGTGGCGGAGGTACCGATGACGCCCACCCGGCCGCTCCGGGTGGCGGCCACTGCCCGCCGCACGGCAGGCTGGATGACTTCGATGACGGGGATCCCGTAGCGGGCCGTGTACCGTTCACGGGCGTCCCGCAGCACGGCGGCGGAGGCCGAGTTGCAGGCGATGGTCAGCAGCTTGACACCGGAGTCCACCAGCTCATCCATGACGCCGAGGGCGTTGGCACGGACCTCGGCGATGGGCAGCGGGCCGTAGGGGCCGTTGGCCGTGTCCCCCACGTAAAGGATCGATTCATTGGGCAGCTGGTCGATGATGGACCGCGCCACGGTCAGTCCTCCGACGCCGGAGTCGAAGATGCCGATGGGCCGCGAGCCCATGGGGCTGTCGTCCGGGCTGCTCGCTGGGGATTCCGCCACAGCTGGCGCTGCCGGATCCATGCTCGATGCTGAAGTCATGATTATTCGAGGATAGGGCTTCCCTGATGGTGCGGCCATTACATTGTGTCGCCCGACTCATGTCGGATGGGTCACACTTGGTCGGCCGCCCGCACGGGAACGCGGGCCGGTTCGGTCAGCCGCGCGACTCCATGGACTGCAGCATGGCCTGCACCAGCGATTCCTGCAGCCACGTGGTGAAGTTGTAAACCAGCGCGAGGTAGCTTTCAACATCCTCGGCCTGGGACCAGTCCTGCATGGTATGGACATGTTCGGCGTCGGCGTCATCCCGGATGTCGAGTCTTTCGGCCAGGACAAGCCGGACGTCGTTGAGCGCCTGCGACCAGTGCCTGGCATCGGCCTGCGAAAGAACCAGTTCGTTGGTGTCCAGCCCCAGGGCGGCTGCCCGCAGGGCGCCGATTTTGTTTTCCCGCAGGGAGCGTTCCGTGAGCTGGCGGAACTCCAGTGAGGCGGCGTCGTCGTCCTTCGTCACATTGGGCAGCAGCCGCCGCAGTGCGCGGTCCGACGGTTCCCGGACATTCATGTCCAGCCCGATCAGGGCGGTGAGCGGATCTTCGCTGGCACTTTCGGCCGGCTGAAGCATGGAAATGACGTCGTCGATCAGGCTGCGCAGCAGTTCCCGTTCCGCCGGCTCCAGGTACCCGGTAATGCCTTTGATCCCGTATTTGAATGCCTTAGCCACGTTTGCCTTTGCCCTTGCCGGATCCGCCGTCTTTTCCGCCGCCGGCGGCTTTTTCCACCGTCGCCCACAACCCGAAGCCATGCATGGCGACGGCGTGCTGTTCCACCTGCTCCTTGCTGCCGTGCGCCACGATGGAACGTCCCTTCTTGTGGACCTCCATCATGAGCTTGTTGGCTTTGGGCTCTGAATAGCCGAAGTAACTCTGGAAGACGTAGCTCACATAGCTCATCAGGTTGACGGGATCGTTCCAGATCACCAGGTTCCAGGGAATGTCCGGGGCCGTCAGGGCGTCGGTGGACGTCACAGTTCCGGTCTGGGTGCTCTCCCGGGTGTCAGGGCCGAGCGCAACGCTTAGGGTCATCTGTCCATTCTAGGGCGATGCGCACTAGAGTGAATTCGTGAGTACCTCTGCTGGCTGGGACCATCCCCGCACGTCCTTGTACACCGACCATTACGAGCTGACCATGCTCCAGGCCGCGCTGCACTCCGGTGCCGCACACCGGAAGTCGGTGTTTGAGGCGTTCGCCCGCAGGCTCCCGGACGGCCGCCGCTACGGGATCGTGGCCGGAACAGGCCGGCTGCTGGAGGGCATCGCGGACTTCCGGTTCGGCGGCCCCGAGCTGGATTTCCTCCGCAGTTCCGGAGTGGTCAACGCCGAAACCCTGGACTACCTGGCCGGGTTCCGTTTCACCGGGGACATCTGGGGCTATGCCGAGGGCGAAGCGTATTTCCCCAACTCCCCCATCCTGATTGTGGAGTCGACGTTCGCGGAGGCCTGCATCCTGGAAACCTACATTCTCTCGGTGCTCAACCACGACAGCGCCATCGCCTCCGCGGCGTCCCGGATGATCACCGCCGCAGGCAACCGGCCCTGCATCGAAATGGGGTCCCGGAGGACCCAGGAGGAGTCTGCGGCCGCGGCAGCACGTGCCGCCGTCATCGCCGGCTTCGACAGCACTTCCAACCTCGAAGCCGGCCGGCGCTACGGCATCAAGACGGTGGGCACCGCCGCCCATTCCTTCACTCTTCTGCACGACACCGAACGGGAAGCCTTTGAGGCGCAGATCGCCTCCCTGGGCAGCGGAACCTCGCTGCTGGTGGACACGTACGACGTCGAAGCGGCCGTCCGTACGGCCGTTGACCTGGCGGGTCCCCAACTGGGGGCCGTCCGGCTGGACTCCGGGGACCTCGTGGCGCAGGCCCAGTGGGTACGTCAATTGCTGGACGAACTGGGCAACGAGAACACCAAGATCGTGGTCACCTCCGACCTGGATGAATACGCCATTGCGGCGCTGCAGTCGGCGCCCGTTGATTCCTATGGTGTGGGCACCTCGCTGGTCACCGGCTCCGGCGCCCCCACCGCGAGCATGGTGTACAAGCTCGTCAGCCGCACGGACGACTCCGGGGAATTCGTGTCCGTGGCCAAAGCGGCCAAGAACAAGACGAGCAAGGGCGGCCGGAAGTACGCGCTGCGGAGACTGAATGAACGGGGCGTCGCCACCCACGAGATCCTAGGGGTGGGCTACCGTCCCGAGGACGACGGCAACGACCGCCAGTTGCTGCAGCAGTTCATCAAGAACGGCGAGCTCCTCCCCGGCTGGACCGGAACCGAGGGCGTCTTCCGCGCCCGCCAGCGCCACATGGACTCGATGGCGGAACTGCCGCCCGTCGTCAACCGCCTGCAGCGCGGCGAGGCGGCCATTCCCACCGTTTATGAGGAGAACTGATGTCACGCGCCCTGATCATTGTTGATGTGCAGAACGATTTCTGCGAGGGCGGATCCCTGGCCGTCAAGGGCGGGGCCGACGTCGCGGGCGCCATCAGCGAGTACGTGGACGCCTGCCACGGTCAGTTCGACCACATCGTGGCTACGCAGGACTGGCACATCGAGCCCGGCGCCCACTTCTCCGAAGCCCCCGACTTCATCGACAGCTGGCCTCCGCACTGCGTTGCCGGCACGCCCGGCGCGGAGCTGCATCCGGACCTGGACACCGAGTACATCCAGGCCTATTTCCGGAAGGGCCAGTTCACTGCCGCCTACTCCGGCTTCGAAGGCATCCTGGCTCCGGAGGACGAGGTGCCTACGGGCGAGAGAAAACCCGGTGCCCTTCCTTTGCCGGACGACGCTGAGGAGCTCACCGCGGCTTCATTCGCCGACGAGGACGCCATCGGCCTGGACGACTGGCTGCAGAGCCACGACGTGGAGGACGTCGTCATCGTGGGCATCGCCACCGATTACTGCGTCATGGCAACGGCCCTGGATGCCGTCCAGGCCGGCTATTCGGTTACGGTGGTCCGGAACCTGACGGCCGGGATCGCTGCCGACCTTGACGACGCCTTCGCCGAGATGGAACTCGGCGGCGTGGACCTCGCCTGATCCGGCGCTCCTTCGACAGCCCGCCCCGGCCGCGCCCTACCTTGCCGCGCCCTACTTGCGGCCGATGAACCAGTCCTGAAGCTTCCGCAGCCTGGCCTGCAGCTGTTCCTCATTCGCCTGCGCCACCGGCGGGCCGCCGCACACGGTGCGGAGCTTCGTGTGCACCACGCCGTGCGGAGTCCCGGTCCGGGCGGACCAGGCAGCCACGTTCTTGGCAAGTTCGTTGCGCAGGTCCATCAGCATCCGGTGGTCCGGCACGGTGGGAGCCGGTGCGCTCTCGGGAGCCCTCAGCTTCTTGCGGCTCTGCTGTTCGTGCTGGCGCTGGCGCAGCAGCGTTCCCACCTGCTCGGCGTCCAGCAGGCCCGGAATGCCCAGAAAGTCCAGTTCGTCGTCGGATCCGATGTCGCCGCCGGTGCCGAACTCGCCGCCGTCGAACAGCACGCGGTCGAATGATGCCTGCGAGTCCAAGGCCTCGAACTTGCCCTTGGTGAGGCTGTCGGAGGCCTTGTCCTCCCGGTTGGCCTCGTCCATGAGCGAGTCTTCGGGGTTGAACAGGCCGTCAGCGTCCTCTTTCTCCGGCCGGTCCAGGGCGTGGTCCCGTTCGGCTTCCATCGAGTTCGCCAGCGCGGTCAGCTGGGGCACTGACGGGAGGAACACGGAGGCGGTTTCGCCGCGCTTGCGGGCGCGCACAAAACGGCCCACGGCCTGGGCGAAGAACAATGGCGTGGACGTGGAGGTGGCGTAAACGCCCACCGAAAGCCGGGGCACGTCAACGCCTTCGGACACCATGCGGACGGCCACCATCCAGCGTTTCTCGCTGGCGGTGAATTCCTCGATCTTGCTGGAGGCCTTGGCGTCATCAGAAAGGATCACGGTGGGAGATTCACCGGTGATCTTCTTCAACTGGCCGGCGTAGGCGCGGGCAGCGTCGTGGTCTGTGGCGATCACGAGGCCGCCGGCGTCAGGCACGGTGCGGCGGACCTCGCTCAGGCGCTTGTCCGCCCCGGCCAGGACAGCCGGGATCCACTCGCCGGCCGGGTTGAGGGCCGTCCGCCAGGCGTGGGCAATGATGTCCTTGGTGACTGCCGATTCACCCAGCGAAGCCGCCATCTCCTCACCGCCGCTGGTGCGCCAGCGCATTTGTCCCGAGTACGCCATGAACATCACCGGACGGACCACATGGTCGCGGAGGGCGTTGCCGTAGCCGTACGTGTAGTCCGCCTTGGAGCGGCGGATGCCGTCCCGGTCCTCGGCGTACTCCACAAACGGAATGGGCGATGTGTCGGAGCGGAAGGGCGTTCCCGTCAGCGATAGCCGGCGTGCGGCGGGGTCGAAGGCCTCACGGAGGCCGTCACCCCAGGACAGCGCTTCGCCGCCGTGGTGGATCTCGTCGAGGATCACCAGGGTCCGGGCCGCTTCCGTCTTGGCGCGGTGCAGCATGGGCTTGCTGGCCACCTGGGCATAGGTCACGGCCACGCCGATGAAGCCACGGCCGTGCTGTCCGTCCGAGTTCTTGAAGTTGGGGTCGATCGCGATGCCGACCCGTGCCGCCGCATCAGCCCACTGGCGTTTGAGGTGGTCCGTGGGCGCCACGATGGTCACACGGTTCACGGTGCCGGCCTCGATCAGCATCGACGCCACGCGCAGGGCGAAGGTGGTCTTGCCTGCCCCGGGGGTTGCCACCGCCAGGAAGTCCTTGGGGCCGGTTGCGAAATAGCGGTCGAGCGCTTCCTGCTGCCATGCACGGAGCTTCGGCGCGGTTCCCCACGCTGCCCGTTCCGGGTAGGCCGGTGGCAGCGTTGGCCCGCCAAAGAGTGTCTCCGTCACGCAGAGCCCTCAATTCCCCGCATTGCGGCAGCCGTGAGCGAAAGACACATAAACATAAACACCAATCTGTTCCGGAGGAGCCGCACTGGTCCGGTCATCAAAATCTTAGTAGGCACGGGGACACGCGCAGCAGAGATCAGCGCCCCGTGGTTGTATTGCCCCGCCACCGCAGGACGGGCCGGTCACCCGAATCAGCCGGGTGACCGGTAACCGGCACTACTTGCCGGAATCGCCGTCGGAGCCCTTGCCGCCGTCCGAACCGGGACGCAGGCCTTCATAGACCTCTTTGCACTGCGGGCAGACCGGGAACTTCTGGGGATCGCGGCCCGGGGTCCACACTTTTCCGCACAGTGCGATGACCGGATCGCCCGTCATGGCGGATTCCATGATCTTTTCTTTGCGCACGTAGTGGGAGAACCGTTCCCGGTCGCCGGGTTCCACTTCCTGGCGCAGTTCCTCGCGCTCGATAGTGGCTGTGGACGTTCCTGCTCCGGAAAGCTCACGCATCGGGTCGTTTTCGAGGGGGTCCGTCATGCTAGTCATGGCATCCATCTTAGCCGTTGCGCCGGACAAAAAACCGGACCTCCGGGCTACAGGCCCTGCCAGGCTGGCTTGCTGTCATAGGTGTGGCGGTAGTAGTCCGCCAGCCGCAGGGATGACGCGGCGGCCTCGTCCACCAGGACGGTGACGTGCGGGTGCATCTGCAGGACGGACGCGGCACAGATGGCGGCCACCGGACCTTCCACGAAGTCCCGGACCGCCTGCGCCTTCTGCGCACCGGTGGCAATCAGGATGACATGGCGGGCGTCCATGATGGTGCCCAGCCCCTGGGTGAGCACATGGTGGGGAACATCATGGATGTTTGTGAAGAACCGGGCGTTGTCCCGGCGTGTCTGTTCGATGAGGCTCTTGATCCGCGTCCTGGACGCCAGCGAGGAGCCGGGCTCGTTGAATCCGATGTGGCCGTCGGTGCCTATCCCCAGCAGCTGGAGGTCCACCCCTCCGGCGGCCTTGATGGCGTCTTCGTAGGCCTGGCAGGCCGCCGGAATATCCGCCGCGGAGCCGTCGGGGTGATGCACGTTCCCGGGAGCAATGTTCACCCGGTCCGTGAACTCCCGGCGGATGACCTCGCGGTAGGACTGCGGGTGCCCCGGTTCAAGCCCCACGTATTCGTCCAGCGCAAACGCCTGGACGCGGCTGAAGTCAAGGCCGGCCTGCCCGTGCCGGCGGGCGAGTTCGTCGTAGACCGGCAGCGGTGAGGACCCGGTTGCCAGACCGAGCACCGCGTCCGGTTTCCGGCGCAGCAACGCCTCGATGGCATCCGCGGCGAGCGCCCCGATCTGTTTGCTCCCCGGAAGAATAACCACTTCCATGGCCTACCGCCTTTCGCATCCTGTAGTACCCATCATGCCCCTAACGGTTGACTGAGAGCTGAGCCAGGAGTTCAGGGCCGCGGGCGTCGAGCCATTTCCCGCCGAGTCGGACCCCTGCGGCGAAGAGGAGCAACCCCAGGGCCGGGCCCAGCACCAGGTTGATCCATCCTGGCACCATGCTGCCCGTGACGGACTGCGCGACCACCAGGGCAGCTTCCGGCAGCACCAGCACCAGCAATATGCCCATCCCGCCGAACTGCACCGCCATGGTCTGGGCGACGTTTCCCGGTGGCTTCTTGAACGGACTGTCGCCCGGAAGCGGGACCGCCACCGTATACCGTGCCGAGATGACCGATGCCAGGCCAAGGCCGGTGAACAGGACACCCAGGGAGAGTCCGAGCCGCGCCGGCAGCCATTCCCAGTCGCCGGTAAAGAAGAACGGGCCGACGCTGAAGACCAGCACGATGGGAAATGCGAACGCCAGGCAGGCGAGGGCGCGCCCGAGCCTGTCATGGACGCCGCGGACCCCGCTGGACAAATGCAGGGCGAACGCCGTGTTGTCATAGGACACATCCGCGGAAATCGACCACGCCAGCAGGAACGCTGCCAACGGACCGATGATCGCCAGGACCCCGTAGTTCCCGGTCTGGCTCGCCTGGAAGAACATGAGGACGGGCAGCAGCGGAATGACCACCAGGGATCCCGAGTACCGGGGGTCCCGGATCCAGTACGTGAGGGCCCGGGCCGTTATGGCGCCGGTGGGCGTGGCCGGCAGCACCCCGAAGAGGCCCATCCGGCCGGCGCGCTTCCTGCCGCTGGCAGCGTAGGGCGGTGTGACCAGGGCACGCTGCAGGAGCATCTTCCAGCACCAGGCCAGGCCTGCCAATGTTGCCAGGGCGATCAGGAGCTTCAGCACGGCAGGTCCGTACTGGCCTGCCGCGGTGTCTCCGCCCAGCGACCACGCGGCACCGGCCGGTGTCCAGGCCAGGATCCGTGCGAGGCCGGACAGGAAACCGGCGGAGCCGGCGGCTCCCTGGGCCAGGAATGCCACGATCGGCCCCATCAACATCAGCGGCACCATAAAGGCGAGCGCACTGACGTCCTTGAACCGCCGGGAGGATGCCAGGCCGGCAGTCGCCGTCGTCACCACTTTGGAAAGGACAATGCATGTCAGCACGCCCAGGACGGCTCCCGCTAAGGCGGCCACAGCCGGGGGCCATCCCCTGCTCCAGGTGCCCACCGTGGCCAGCGCTACGAGTGCGGTTGCGATGCCGGGGATCCCGATCAGTCCGCCGAGGGCCAGGCCGGTGAGCAACTGGGGCATGGGGACTGCCGCGGTGGTGAAGCGCGCCGGGTCCAGGGTCATGTCAGCTGAAGAGGCAATGACGGGAACCAGTGCCCAGCCCAGGAACGCTGCGACACCGCCCAGTACCACCACGGTCTGGGCGAGCTCCAGGCTTGCGGTCCGGAGCAGCACAAGCGCCACCCCAAAGAAGCCGGCAATGCCGACGGCGTACAGTCCCCCGATGATCAGCCCCAGCAGC
Source organism: Arthrobacter sp. FB24 (assembly GCF_000196235.1). Taxonomy (NCBI): domain Bacteria; kingdom Bacillati; phylum Actinomycetota; class Actinomycetes; order Micrococcales; family Micrococcaceae; genus Arthrobacter; species Arthrobacter sp. FB24. The sequence goes on from NC_008541.1 coordinate 2,907,885, forward strand.
TGCCAGGGGCTGCGCCGGAGGCTGTTGCGCAGGAGCGTCACTTTGAGCCTTAGAAGGTGCGCAACCATTCCAGGCCCTCCGTTTGGCTGCGGCCGCCCACCAGCTGGACAAACCGGTCCTCCAGCGAAGCTCCGGCCCGGACTTCCTCCACCGTGCCGGCCGCCAGCAGCCGGCCTCCGGCAACCACGGCAACGTGGTCGCACATCCGCTGCACCAGGTCCATGACGTGGCTGGAGACGATCACCGTCCCGCCGGATTCAACATAGCGGTCCAGGATGTCCCGGATATTCGCCGCGGAAACCGGGTCAACCGACTCAAAGGGTTCATCCAGCACCAGCAATCTGGGGGCGTGGATGAGGGCGGAAGCCAGGGCGATCTTCTTGGTCATGCCGGCGGAATAATCCACCACGAGGGTTCCGGCGTCGGCGCTGAGATCAAGTGCGGCGAGGAGTTCCGCCACCCGGGCGGACACCACGTCCTTGTTCATCCCCCGCAGCAGGCCCGCATAGCTCACCAGCTGTTCGCCCGTCAGCCGGTCGAACAGCCGGACGCCGTCGGTGAGGATGCCCATAAGCTTCTTGGCGTCAAGGGGCCGGGCCCAGACGTCCACGCCGTGCACCAGCGCCGTGCCGAAGTCCGGCCGGAGCAGCCCCGTAGCCATGGAAAGCGTGGTGGTCTTCCCTGCGCCGTTGGGACCCACAATCCCGTAGAAGGACCCTGCCGGCACATCCAGGCTGATCCCGTCCACCGCGATCTTCCCGCCGAAGCGTTTTGCCAGGCCGCGGATCGACAGGGCGGGAACAGGGTGCTGCTGGGGGCTGGCCGGCGGACGTATCCCGGGTTGCGGTTCAGTCATGGTGCCAGCGTAGCCTCCCGGGCGCCTCGGGAGGATCGTCCGAAAGGGCTACTTCCTAGAACGAGTGGCGCGGAACGGCGCGTTCATATTGCGGGACCCACGGCAGCTCGTGGCCGAGCTCGAAGGCGGCGCGCAGCCACCAGTGCGGGTCGCGGAGGGCAGCGCGGGCAATGAAGACCCCGTCCGCCTGTCCGGTGGCCACAGCGTGTTCCGCCTGCCCGGCCGACGTGAGCAGTCCCACGGTGCCGGTGCGGACGCCTGCCTCGCGACGGATCCGGGCCGCGAACCCGGTCTGGTAACCCGGGCCGGCCGGAATCTGCTGGTGCGCCACGGCACCTCCGCTGGAGACGTCCACCAGGTCCACACCGCGTTCTGCGGCGGCACTGGCCAGCCGGACCGAGGCGGCGGCGTCGATACCGCCGTCGGCCCAGTCCGAGGCGGAGATGCGCAGCAGCAGCGGCATCGAATCAGGGATGACATTCCGTACTGCATCCACCACGGCCAGGGTAAGCCGGTTGCGCCCGGGCTCGTCGCCGCCCCAGGCATCTGTCCTGTCGTTGATCAGCGGGCTCTGGAACTGGTGCAGCAGGTAACCGTGGGCGCCGTGGATTTCAATTGTGTCGAAACCTGCGTCGACCGCCCGGACGGCAGCCGCTGCAAAATCCGCAATGACGCCGTCAATCTCCGCCGCTGTCAAGGCTGCAGGTGGCGCATAGCCGTCGAACGCCCCGGTGCCGGGCCCCACTGTCTCCCAGCCGCCGTCGGACGCCGGCACTGAGCCGTGCTTCCCCGAGAAGGGCCAGTAGGTCGAGGCCTTGCGGCCCGCGTGCGCCAGCTGCGTGCCGATTTTTGCGTCAGCAGCGCCGTAGCGGTGCACAAACGCCGTGATCCGCTCCCACGCCGCGGCCTGTTCGTCGTTGTAAAGGCCTGCGTCACGCGGGCTGATCCGGCCTGCCGCATTCACTGCGGCCGCCTCGGTGAGGATCAGGGCCGCTCCCCCGGCGGCGAAGGACCCCAGATGCATGAGGTGCCAGTCATGCGGGACGCCTTCACCGGTGTCCGGGCCGCAGCTGTACTGGCACATGGGCGAAACCCAGCCGCGGTGGCGCAGCTTCAGCGAGCGCAGCTCCAGCGGTGAAAACAGGGCCGAGTGCATTAAAACAGCACCCGCGCCAGTCCCTGCCGCGCCTTGGCAACGCGTTCGTCAGACGGACCCACCACCTCGAAGAGCTCGAGCAGCCGTACGCGGGCGGTCTCACGCTCCGGGCCGAAGTTCCGGCCGATGAAACCGACGATCCGGCCCAGGGCGTCATCGATGTGCCCGCCGGCGATGTCCAGGTCCGCCACGCCCAGCTGCGCATCAAGGTTGTCCGGCTCTTCGGCCGCGAGTTTGCGGAGCGCTTCGCCGTCCGGACCGGTCAGGGACTGCAGCCGCGCCATCAGCTCCACCTGGGCGACTCCTGCCTTGGCTTCGGCATCCGCCGGCATCTCCAGCAGGGCCTGGCGGTAGGACGCGGCAGCGGCAGCGTAGTCTCCCGCCTCGATGGCGTCGAAGGCTGCCTGGTGCAGTGGCGGCAGCGGGGCCGGTTCGGCCTCGGCAGTTGCGGTGCCTGCACCGCCCAGGCTGCCGGTGACGCCGTTGGCGGCTGCAACCTTAAGCAGTTCATCCAGCAGGCTGCGCACCTGCTGTTCGTCGGCTCCGCCCTGGAACAAGGGAACGGGCTGTCCCTTCACCACCGCCACGGCGGTGGGGACAGCCTGGACCTGGAATGCCTGGGCAAGCTGGGGGAAGGCGTCGATGTCCGCGGCACCAAGGACCAGCCGGCCGCCATAGCTGTTGATGATGCCTTCAAGGACGTTGATCAGGTCGCCCGAGGCGGGTGAATAGCTTGCCCAGAGGCCGAAGACCACAGGCACCTGCGCGGACAGCTCAACGAGCTGCTGGAAGTTTCCCTCGGTGACATCCACGCGGAGCGGCTGGCCGCCGGTGTCCGGCGCCGTCCCCTGGGCAGAGGCCGGCTGGCCGGGGCCAGGCTGCCCGCCGGCGGGCGACTGCCCGGCCGGTGGCGCGGTGCGCTGTTTCAGGCTGGAAAGGTCGACGGCGCCGCGCAGGTTGAGCTGGCTGGCAGCGGCTGAAGGGACTGGACGGGAGGCTGGCGAACTCATAGCCTCCACTCTAGCCACTCCGGCCGCTGCCGGTCATACCCGCGTCGGAGGCTACTTGAAGCTGGCTCCCACAAGTCCGCGGGTGGCGGCCACGAGCTTCATCGGGTCCTTGGATCCGGCCGGCGGGATGTAGACGGCCGCTGACTCGGCGAAGTTGAGCACCATGCCGGAGCTCGTTTCCTTGCCGCCGGCCAGCACGGCTGCGTCGTCACCGATCGCCAGCTTGTCGCCCTCAGCCTTGGGTGTGCCGTCGAACGCGAAGTTCAACCGGCCCAGGACCAGGGCGCCGCCGTCCGCGGTGCGGAATACCACGGTGTCCTCGGGGACCACCTTGTGCGTGAAGCTGAAGTTGCCGTTGACACCGGTCTTGGCCACATCGGCCTGGTAGGCCAGGGTGTCGGCGATGTACGGCGAGGACTGGCCCTCCACGAGCTTGTCCTTGAACGTCGAATCTGCCTTGGTCAGGCGGTCGCCCAGTCCGGCTAGGGCTTCCTGGCCGCTGTAAAGCAGGCCGGACTTGTCGTCAGCGGCAAGGGTTTCCGTTCCGGTGCGTCCGATGGCGGGGAACGTGGTGCCCGGCTGCAGCGGGGTGGTTTCTACGAGCTTGTAGTTCTCGCGGGGGGATTTCTGCACGAGGGTCAGTAGCTGGGGCACAACGTTGCCCTCGCCCTGGGTGACCGCCAAGACCGAACGGGGCCACGCGCGCTTGCTGGTGACGACGGTGGTCAGCAGCTTAGTGGCGCGGACAGGCATGCGTGCCTCGTATGCGCCCACCTGCGAGCGGATTTTGTAGTTCTGGGTGCGGACCTCAAGCTCGGTGCGGTCCACACGGGGCTTCAGCTTGGCTGCGTCCTTGGCGGCGTCGCCGGCGTCCACGGTACTGGAAACCTGTTCCAGGATGCGGCGGAACTGGGCATCCAGCAGCACCGGTGAGTCGGGGGCGGTGTCCGCGCCGGCTGCCTCGCTTGATGACGGCGACGGAGCGGGGCTCGTGGCTGCCTGGGCAGCTACGCCGGTTCCGGCCACGATGGTGGCGGCAAGGGCGGCCATGGCCACTCCGGCGCGCGTGGGGCTGAAGGTGGCGGTGCCGGGACGCTTGTCGACGGGCGACTCAGCGGGCGAGGGTGCGTCAGGCGCCGGCGTGCCGGCCGGGCGGGCTGCGCGTGCACGGCGGATCAGCTTGTCCTTCAGGGATTCGCCGGCGTCGTCCCCGCCAACTCCGGCGGGCTTGCCGCCCTTGGGCTTGATCACCAGCAGCGCCAGACCGGCCAGCATCAGGAGTCCGCCGAGCACCATCAACGGCACGGCCCACGGAGTTGACGTGTCATTGGGGAACGTCATGGAGATGGACGACGGTGCCGGCTTGGTGCCGTCCGAGGCCAGCAGGAGCGACCACTCGCCGTCTGCGGGGGCGCTCCAGGTGTAGTTCAGTTCACCGCTGGCGTTCTCGGTGGTAACCCAGAGATCGGAGCCGGCGGGCGATGGCGCGGCTGCTTCGCCGTCCGTGTGCGTGAGCTGGAGCGATTTGCTGTCTTCGGAAACGCCGGAGACCGTGTTGTGGGCCGTTTTGCCTACCCAGGCGTCGACGTCGTCGGGACGGCCTGCCGCCAGCATGAAGCTGCCTTCGCCCTTGACATTGATCTTGACCGTACCCCCGTGAAGGGTCCGCAATTTTTGGTCGATAACGGTCAGTGGTGCGGCGGTGCCGTCGGATGGCGCCGAGGCTGTCACGGTCTCGGCCGGAGCCCAGATGGTCTTCTGTCCTACGCCGGCCAGCAGTGTCAGGAGGCCGAGCAGCACTAGTGCAACTGCAGTCTTGAAACGCAAAGGGATACCTATCATCAGCGGGGGTTTACTTTCAATAGTAACCATTTTGTTACCAATGAGTCAGATCGGAGCTTGGTTCCCAGCCTAGGGCAACCGGCCGCGCCAAGGGGAAAACAGGGCGCTGACAGGCCTGCTGATAGTGTTTGCGATGATCATCACACGGTCCCGCAGCAGCGGCGCCACAGACGGTAAAGGGCCCCAAAACGCAGTGACTGAACACACGGATTCGTCCACCCCAGGACACGAAGCCACGCCCGAATCCGGTCCCCGGGAGAATGCCCCGGGCAGTTCGCAGCACGAGCGCAAACCGGTGCTGCCGGGCCTGGCCGCGGCACTGCTGCGCAGGCTGCGGACGCCCCTTCCCGGTGCGCAGCCCCGGCTCCGCTTCGAGATGCCGCCCGACTTCGATGAAGATTCCATTACACCCGAAACCGAGACCAGTACCCGCTTTGGGCATCCCGGTCCGCGGATGTCGTCCCAGCATCCCTTATATATGGGTTTCATGGGCACCGTGGGCGTCGGGCTGGCCTTGCTCGTGTATTGGATTGGGTCGAACACCACACAGCTCCTGCTCTGGATCGTGACCGCGCTGTTCATCGCCCTGGGCCTGGACCCTGTGGTGCGCTGGCTGGAAGGACGCAAGCTCCCGCGGCCCATCGGCATCCTGGTCTCCGTCACGGTCCTCGTCTCCGCTGTTGCCGGATTCTTCGCCACGCTGATCCCCACCATCGTCCAGCAGGTCACCCAGGTCGTACAGGAAGCACCCCGCTGGATCCAGGACTTCATCGATTCGGATTTCTTCCGCAGTGTTGACGACCAGTTCGGCGTGCGGGAACGCATCACGCAGGAGCTGGAAAAGTTTGTCAACAATCCGGATGCCATGGGTGGCATCTTCGGCGGCGTCGTGGGCTTCGGATCGACGGTGGCCAACGGACTCTTCGGAACCCTGATCGTCCTAGTGCTCAGCCTTTACTTCCTCGCGGCCCTTCCCGCCATGAAAAAGTGGGGGTACCGGCTGGCGCCCCGCTCGCGCCGGGCCCGGGTGGAGGCGCTTTCGGAAGAGATCACCGGGTCCGTGGGCAACTACGTTATCGGCCAGGCCTGCGTCGCCCTCCTCAACGCGACGTTTGCGTTCATCGTGATGTCCATCGTCGGCGTTCCGTTTGCCGTGCTGCTGGCGTTCGTCGTGGCCCTGCTGGCTTTCATCCCCCTGGTCGGCGGAATGATTGCGGGCGTGCTGGTCACGCTGATCGCGCTAACCGCAGGCTGGCAGACCGCCCTTGTCTACGCCATTTGCTACTTTGCCTACCTGCAGTTCGAGGCCTACTTCATCTCACCCCGCATCATGCAAAAAGCTGTGGCTGTGCCGGGCGCAGTGGCTGTCATCTCGGTGATCGCCGGAGGCAGCCTCCTCGGCGTCCTCGGCGCCCTCATCGCCATTCCCACCGCTGCCGCGGTCATGCTGCTCGTGAAGGAAATCTTCATCGTCCGCCAGGATAAGCACTAGCCCCGGGGCTTACGGCGTTGCCGAGGCGACGGGCCCGCTCCATTCCTGTGGCAGGCCGTCGGGGCCAGCGCCCCGCACCGTGACCTCGTCCACGATTTCGTTGAGCACCCGGGAGGCGTACTTCTCCCCCACCCACAGGTGCTTGGCGCCGTCGACACCCACAACCTCCGCCTGCGGCACCAGGCTGAAGCGCTCTGCGGCGGCCGCCGGCTGGAGGTAGTCGTCATGTTCGGGGACCAGCACTTTCATGGGCTTGCCGGAGGCGGCCCATTCCTGCAGGTGCGCGTCTGTAGCACGGTGCAGCGGGGGTGAAAGCAGCACGGCGCCTTCCACCAGTGATGCCACGGGATCCGTTGCGCCGTACATGAGGGCCAGCTCCGTTCCGAACGACCAGCCCACCAGCCAGCGGTTGGGCAGATCCCTGGAAGCTGCGAACCGCACGGCCGCCTCGACGTCGAGCCGTTCACCGATGCCTTCCTCGAACCGGCCCTCGCTAGTGCCGCGGGGCGAACTGGTCCCCCTGGTATTGAACCTGAGGACAGCGACGCCGGCGAGTGCCGGCAGCCGGTAGGAGGCCTTGCGATAAACGTGCGAGTCCATGAAGCCGCCATGGGTGGGCAGGGGATGCAGTGTGATCAGCGTGGCACTGATCCCGCCCGATTCGGGGACAGCCAGCTCGCCAACGAGGACGTGACCATCCTCGGTACGTAGTTCGATGTTTTCCCGGCGGGCCGGGAGGACGGTTGAAGCCCGGATGGCGGTTGCTTCGGAGGGCTGGCTGAATACGAACGACGCCGGGTCAAAAGTCATGACTAACAGCTTAGCGATAGCGGTACGTGCGTGACGTCCAGCAGTTCGAGTGCCAGTGCCTGCGCTCCGCAAGCCCCGCGGCCGCGCCGAAGAGGTGGTCCTCCGCCCAGACCACCAGGTGCTCCACGCCGGGAAGGACTGCAGTCGAGCAACCCGGACAGATGTAGGCTTTCTCGGCCCGTTTGGCCGTCATGGTGCGGACCATCCACTCGCCGTCGGGGGCACTTTCCCGCCGCGCGATCCCCGACCGGGCGCGCTCAAGGTCAAGCTCCGGCACGGGACCCGCGGCGTGCTTGCGGCTGGTCTGTCCCAGCTTTCCGGAGGCGGCACGGCGGGGGCGGTTGGAACGGGGCATGCTTCCATTCTGCCCCAGCACACGACCGGCGCTGTCGCTGCGCTGTCGCTGCGCTGTCGCTGCGCGGCGCCCAGAAGGTAGTGTTTACCGGGTGCGTTTAGTCATAGCCCGTTGTTCTGTTGATTATGTCGGCCGCCTCAAGGCCCATCTGCCTCTTGCCACCAGGCTTCTGCTGGTCAAGGCGGACGGGTCCGTGCTGGTGCACTCCGACGGCGGCTCCTACAAGCCGCTGAACTGGATGAGCCCTCCGGCCAGCCTTCGGGTCTCCACTCCCGACGAAGTGGACCTGGAGCTCGGCGTCACTGAACAGTGGACGGTCCAGTCCGCGAAGACCGACGACCGGCTCATCATCAACATCCACGAGCAGCTGCACGATACCTCCCACGAGCTGGGCCAGGATCCGGGCCTCATAAAGGACGGCGTCGAGGCTGACCTGCAGCGGCTGCTGGCTGACCAGATCGAGCGCCTCGGCACCGGATTTTCCCTGATCCGGCGCGAGTACTTCACCGCCATTGGTCCCGTGGACATCCTCGCCAGGGACGCCGACGGCGCCACGGTGGCCATTGAACTCAAAAGGCGCGGCGACATCGACGGCGTCGAACAGCTGACCCGCTACCTTGAGCTCCTCAACAGGGATCCGCTGCTGGCACCGGTCCGCGGCATCTTCGCCGCGCAGCAGATCAAGCCGCAGGCCAAGGTGCTGGCCAACGACCGCGGCATCGACTGCGTCACCCTGGACTACGACGCCATGCGCGGCGTGGACGACAGCGAATCACGCCTCTTCTAATAGGCGGCCGGTCATTCGCCCGGTGCTCTGTCATAACGAAGCGGTTCACAAGGACTTTACGCAAAATTTATCGAATTCCCTCTTTTGCCCGTTGACCTGACGCAACCCACGTGAAATTCTTATATAAGTCTTTGTGTAGGTGTTTTTCATGCTCGCAAGACATGTTGCGAGCGCGAAGCTTCGTCAGCTAGTGTCCGGTACCACCGGGCGGCAAGCCAGGATTCTTCTCGCGGAGTGACCAAGTACGGCACGAAGTGTGCCGCACTTAAGCAAGTTCCATAATGAGGAGAAATAAATGGCACAGGGAACCGTCAAGTGGTTCAACGCTGAAAAGGGCTTCGGCTTCATTACCCCGGACGACTCCGATGGTGATGTCTTTGTTCACTACTCTGAGATCCAGACCGGCGGATTCAAGACCCTCGACGAGAACCAGCGCGTTCAGTTCGAGATCGGTCAGGGCGCCAAGGGCCCCCAGGCTACCGGCGTAACTCTGGTCTAGTCCCTCGTCGGATTGCCGCCTGTCGGCGGCTTCCTGCGAATCAATGATCCCCGGCATTAGTGCCGGGGATCATTTTTTTGGGAATTTTCCATTGGCCGTTCGACGCATTGTTGCTTGTCACAAATGTTTTCGGAATCTGAAATCATGATGCCCGGAAATTTCAACGGGCGTTACGGAATTAGCTGACCATTGTCCTCAGCAGCCGGGCGCTCTGGCGGACCGATAGACCCGGCAGATAGGCGCGGCTCAGGGCCCGGCCAATCGCCGGCAGTTGGAGGGGGTCCTGGTAGTAGAGGTAGAGCGTGCGGTAATCAGGCTTGAACCGGGATTTGAAGGTGGCCAGGGAGCGGAATCCGTACACCGGTTCGAGTGCCCGCCCCACCACATCAAGGATCGCCGTGAGGGCCTCGGGCTCCCGCGCCCTCCCCCGGTCCGGTTCCTGGTCCTTGTCACGGCCGGTGTCCTGGTCCGAATCCCGTGGTGCGTCGGACACTGCCGCTTCCTCCGGCTCCTTAGCCAGGGGCGAGCCGGAGAGGGAAATAACTTCCACCGAATTCCGCAGCTCCAGTACTGCGGAGGCAATCAGGAACTCCATAACTCCGGGGAATCCGTCCTCCCGCCGGCGCATGAAATCGAGCGTCCAGCTGACCACCCGTCCCTCCTCATATACCGGCAGCCAGCTGGTCACGCCATGCACCAGGCCGTCAGGGTCGACTGCGACGCAGCACAGCACGTCGTCGTCCATCAGTTCGTCCATGCCGCCGAGCGTAAATCCCATCTCCGGAACGGATTTCTGCGCAGCCCATTCCTCGGATACCTCGAGGAGCTGGGCGCGCAGCGCGGCGGGGAACCCGCTGTAGCGTCCCCAGACGGCCGTCACGCCGGTCTTTCGGGCACGGTTCAGTGCAGTGCGGACGTTTTGCCATTCCTTGCCTTTGAATTCGAGTTCCCTGACAGCGAGCCGCGTCTCCTGCGCGACGGCCACCCTGCTGAACGCACGGGAGTGCAGCATGGGCCACAGCTCGTCGGTGCAGGAATAGAAACATGGCACCAACGCATGCTCGGCGCAGTACTGCATGAATCCGGCAGCGGCTTCCTCCCGCAGCGCCGGGTCTCCGAAGGGACCGCCCAGCGTGAGGGCAACACTGCCATGCTGCTGGTAGGCCACCCCGGCATCCCCGGCCGGTGTGAACCAGTACTTGTTCGGTTCCCACAGCGCCATCCAGGAAAGTGAGTCGCCGCCGCGGCGCACCAGCCGGCGGGCCACATCCCTCTCCACGACACCAGCGCCGGCGCCGTGGTGCCGCCCCAGCAACACCATCCACACGCCTACGAGTGCCACCGCCCAGAACGCGATGCCGGAATAGGCAAACAGGAAAGCCTCCACAGATTGCCTGTCCTGGAAAATGCGGTTGTAGAGACTGGGGATGGGAACCGGAAGGTATTGGCGAGCCAGCTCGGCCGCGAGCCCGGACAGTCCGCCGTCGCGCTCCATTCCGCCGGCACCCAGCCATGCGATGGTGTAGGTACCGGCAAGTGCAAGCCACGTTGCTGCCAGCACCCGGGTCAGGGTACGCCGTCCCCTTGCCGAAGTTTCCACACGGAACTGGCGCCGGTTGATCCACAGCAGCAGGATGAGGAGCAACGGGACAGCCACGAGCGGGAGCACGTGGACGAATCCTGAGCCCATCACGGCCGTGTGCGGCCGTGACGGGTAGTGGGGTATCCGGGCAAACAGCGTGAGGTACACGGCAGACAAGGCCGTGACGGCCAGCTGGACCCCGATGGTGATCCGCCAGGCAAGCCTGCGGCCACGCCGCAGGCCGTCCGCGCAGATCAGCAGGAGCAGTACCGGCACTACGGCCAGTGCAAGGCCCAGCGGTCCGGCGAACCCCGTCCGCCCGATTTCCAGGCAGCTCACGTCAACAGTGCCGCCGCAGTTCTGCTCAAGCTGGCTCAGGGTGGGCAACGGGTTGAGGACCACGTCCCGCAGCAGCGCCAGCGGCCCGGTGGGACTGCGGACGGCGGCGGTCAGGATGGGGCCGACGGCGAAGATCCCCACGATCAGGGCCAGCAGGTTGCGCGTCTCGCGGCCGGTGGAGCGGTGCCGGTGTAGGGTCCCCTGGTCGCTCTGGATCCACCACCCGGCAGCAAGCCCCGCCAGGGCACCCAGGAAACCGACGACCGTCTCCGGATGCCCCACATAGAGGACGAGCAGCAGCGACGCTGACACGATGCCCGTACGCAGTCGCCGCTGCCACAGGGTGGGCGCTAGGCCGCTGGCCCCCAGCACGGCAGCCAGGACCGCAGCGTAGGGGCCAATGAGCCGGGCATCCACCATCAGGCCAAGCCATCCGTCCCCGGCGAAGCGGGCGAGCTGGGTGACCAGCAGAAACAGTGAGACGGCCGCGAACTGCCCGCCGAAGAAGAACGCCGCGGTCCGCAATGTGCCCAGCCGGCGCTCGGCCAGGCCCAGGAACAGCAGGATCATTGTTGCGGCGGTGAGGTACGCGGCGGGGTTCGTGGCAAAGAAGAGCGATGTAAACATGGACCACCAGCGGCCGTCCTTCAGGGCGGCCGCGTGCACCGAGGCCACGTCAAGAAGTGCCTCCGGAGGCCCGGACAGGAAGCTGTTGGTCGCCGCGCCGGCGCCAAGGAACAGGCCAAGGACGGCCAAGGTAAACGGCACGGCCTTGAAGTGCTCCTGCATGCGGCGCAGGGCCCGAAGCGCAACGTCAGACCACCTGACGCCGCCGTCCGGCACGGAGCCCTTCCTGACGATCACCTGAGTAGAGTTCCCTTGCCCGTTCATGGCGCGATTCCCCACCGTGGTGCCAGGAAATCCAGGGCGGCCGGGAGTGCCTTGGATGCCGCCTCCCAGGAATGTCCGGTATTGGCAACCGGGTCGGCCTGAACGGCGAAGCCTGCCCGCCGGGCCGCTGCGGACAGCTCATCCATGTAGGCGAGGAATTCCGGGTCCCTTGCTCCGGCGCCGAAATATATGGCGTGACCCTCAAACCGTGTTCTAGCCATGATGTTCAAGGGAGTCTGCTCATCAAAGGCTGCAACATCGCCGCCGAACGACGCGTCAATGGTCTTCTGCCGCTCCTTCGCCAGTGCCGGCTCCCGTTCGCTCGAGAACGCAAGGACCGAGGCGTAAGTGCCGGGATGGCGGGTTCCCATCTGCAATGCGCAGGTGGCACCAAAGGAAAATCCGCCCGCAGCCCACTGCCGGTGGTCCGCGGAAACGTCCAGGGTCTGCTTGATCCAGCGAGGTACATCCCGCGCAAGAAACGTATCAGCCTTGGCTATGCGGCTATCCATGCAGAGAGTATTGGCCGACGCTGTTCCGTTGGGATCCACCACCACGACAACCGGGGCCACGCCGTCGTGGTCCGCTGCGAAGCGGTCCATCCGGCTGCGCAGCGCCCCGCCTGTGAGCCAATCGGCCGGCCCTCCGGGCTGTCCTGAAAAAAGAACAAGGACGGGAAGCGCCGGGCGGGGCACAGCCTGGTAGGCGGGCGGCAGGTAGACATATGCCTCACGGCTGCTGAAACCCGAATCAGTGCCCGGGATTTGCGCCTTCCGCACAACGCCGTCGGCAGGCATTCCCTCCGGCGGCCGCCAGGCTGCCAGGGCCGTAGGGGCGGCGGCCGCGGGCTGGCGTTCCAAACCGGCTTCCAGCGGCTGGATCCTGGCTACGGCGGTGCCCATCACATCACTCACCGTATGGTTGAGGCCGAAATAGGCGTTGATCTGGACGGCACCGAGCAGGAGGACTCCCAGGATCGACGCCACGGCGGCGGCCCTCCCCCGCCAGGTGTGCACGCCGGCCGGCGGGGAAGGTCCCTCCGCCGGAGAGGAGCGTCGAAGCTTCCACAGCCGGAGCACCCCTAGGAAGAGGGCGAAGACCATTGCCACAAACCACGCGAGTACTTCGCGCGGGAGACTCTCGGGCAGGGCCGAAAAAGTGTAAATCAGCAGCCAGTGCAAGGCGGCCACAACGCCGGCCGCCAGCAGGAGGGCAGCGCCGGCGCTCAGGGGCCAGCGGCGTCCGCGTGCCCACAGCAGCCAGCCAAAGCCGGCGGCACCGGCGGCCCAGGCAACCCACAGCACAGGTCCGTCGGTTAGATGGACATCAGCGACGAGATCCACCGGCGTTAGCGCCAGGTGCCCACACCGATGACCGGCCCGGCTTCCAGCCACGAGGACAGTCCTGTGTAGGCGTCGAACTTCATGGCCAGCAGGACGTCCTGGCCTTCGTAGTGAAGTTCCACGATGACTGAGTCAGGCTGGACCTTCACGAGTTCCGCTTCGGTGGGCTGGCGGCGTCCCACGAGTTCCAGTGAACTGCGCCGGAACGTGTATTTGGGGCGGACGCTGAGCGAGAGCAGCTTGAACCACTCAAGGTCGTTGTCCTGATAACGACAAACCCCCATCTGCCAGCCCTTTCCGGCCGTGCAAATGGAGGCGTCCACTGTGCCCAGGGCACGCCGCAGGTTAAAGCGGCGTACCCCGGACAGGCACAGTGCAAAAATCAGCAACGCAAGGACAGTTGCCAATGCGATGAACGGAAAACCAGGATCGTTCATCAAGGTCGGGCTAGCGGATCCCCGCAGTAGCTGCTTCACCCATTTGGGCGTTGTCAGCGACAATGACCACCCTGTTGTTGTCGACGGAGAAGAATCCGCCGTCGACAACTACAGCAATGCGTTCACCGGAAACCGGCTCAATAGCCAGTTCACCCTCGGCCAGAATCGCCAGCAGGGGCGAGTGGCCGGGCAGGATTCCGATTTCACCATCGCTGGTGCGGGCCTTGACCATCTTGGCCGCTCCGGACCACACGAAGTGGTCCGCTGCGACAATCTCAACCTCAAGCTCAGCCATATTACTTGGTCTGTTCCTGGATCTTGGCCCACTGGCGCTCAACGTCATCCAGGCCACCGACGTTGAAGAACGCCTGCTCTGCAACGTGGTCAAGCTCGCCGTCGCAGATGGCGGTGAAGCCTTCAACCGTGTCCTTGATGGAAACGGTGGAGCCTTCGACGCCGGTGAACTGCTTGGCGGTATAGGTGTTCTGGGAGAGGAACTGCTGGATGCGGCGTGCACGCGACACGACGATCTTGTCCTCTTCAGACAGTTCGTCAACACCGAGGATGGCGATGATGTCCTGGAGTTCCTTGTTCTTCTGCAGGATCTGCTTCACACGGACAGCCGTGTTGTAGTGGTCCTTGCCGATGTACTGGGGGTCCAGGATACGGGAGGTCGACGTCAGCGGATCCACGGCCGGGTACAGACCACGCGAAGCGATTTCACGGGAAAGTTCCGTGGTCGCGTCGAGGTGTGCGAAGGTGGTGGCCGGTGCCGGGTCGGTGTAGTCATCCGCGGGAACGTAGATGGCCTGCATCGAGGTGATGGAGTGGCCCTTGGTGGACGTGATGCGCTCCTGGAGGAGACCCATCTCGTCGGCAAGGTTCGGCTGGTAACCCACGGCGGACGGCATGCGGCCGAGAAGGGTGGAAACCTCGGAGCCTGCCTGCGTGAAGCGGAAGATGTTGTCGATGAAGAGCAGCACGTCCTGGTTCTGCACATCGCGGAAGTACTCCGCCATGGTCAGAGCGGACAGCGCCACACGCAGACGCGTTCCCGGCGGCTCATCCATCTGGCCGAATACAAGGGCGGTGTCCTTAAGGACGCCTGCCTCTTCCATTTCAACCCAGAGGTCGTTACCTTCACGGGTACGCTCGCCGACACCGGCGAACACCGAGGTGCCGCCGAAGTTGCGGGCAACACGGGTGATCATTTCCTGGATCAGCACGGTCTTGCCGACACCGGCGCCACCGAACAGGCCGATCTTTCCACCCTTGATGTACGGGGTGAGGAGGTCGATCACCTTGATGCCGGTTTCCAGCATCTCGGTGGAGCCTTCGAGGGTCGCGAAGGCGGGAGCCTTGCGGTGGATCGCCCAGTGGTCCGAAGCCTGGATCTCGGACTCGTCAACGTCGAGCGGCTTGCCGAGGACGTTGAAGATGTGACCCTTGACGCCGTCGCCGACGGGCACGGTGATGGGCGAGCCGGTGTCCACGACGTTGGTGCCGCGGACGAGTCCGTCGGTGGCCTGCAGGGAGATGGCGCGAATGAGGTTGTCACCCAGGTGGAGGGCGACCTCGAACGTGATGGTCTTGGTCTCACCGTTGAGAGTAATCTCCGTGGTGAGTGCGTTGTAAATCGAGGGGATTGCGTCAGCCGGGAATTCGACGTCGACAACCGGGCCAATAACACGTGCAATACGGCCGGTAGCACCGGACGTTGCGGCTACGTGTTCGGTAGCGGTGGCAGTCATCTCTCTCACTTCACTCAGTAGATGGCGTGGGGGTTAAGTTTATCTTTTAGTGCAGGTACAGCTGGATCCGGAACCGTGCTGGCTAGGACGCGTTCAAAGCGTCGGCACCGGCCACGATTTCGGAAAGCTCCTGCGTAATTTCAGCCTGGCGGGCAGTGTTGCGCAGACGCGTGTACTTCTTGATGAGGTCCGTGGCGTTGTCGCCGGCAGACTTCATCGCCCGCTGACGGGCTGCGAGCTCGGAAGCTGCTGCCTGCAACATGGCGGCGAAGATACGTGATTCGATGTAGCGCGGCAGCAGGGCATCGAGCACCTGCTCCGTTTCCGGCTCGAATTCGTAGAGCGGCAGGAGGTCCGATTCGGACGCGGCCTGCTCTTCGACGACCTCGAGGGGAAGCAGGCGGATGACCGTCGGTTCCTGCGTCACCATGGACTTGAAGCGGGTGTAGACGACGTGGATCTCGTCCACGCCTCCCTCTTCGTAGGCGGTGGCAAAATCCTCGAGCAGCGCTGCGCCGATTTCCTGAGCGGTCGCAAACACCGGCGAATCGGTGTTCCCGGTCCATACCTGTGCGTAGGGACGGTTGCGGAAGTCGAAGTACGCCTGGGCCTTGCGGCCGACAACGTATGTCTTGACTTCTTTGCCTTCCTCACGGAGCAGCTCGGTGAGGCCTTCCGCCTGCTTGAGCACACTTGCCGAGTACGAACCTGCGAGGCCACGGTCCGAAGTGATGACCAGGACGGCGGCGCGGCGGATCTGCTCGGGCTCGGTGACCAGCGGGTGGTCGATTTCACTCTGGCTTGCGACAGCAGAAACGGCACGCGTGATCGCGTTTGCGTAAGGCAGTGAAGCCGCTACGCGTGCGCGGGCCTTGCCGATGCGCGAGGTAGCGATCAGTTCCATCGCCTTGAAGATCTTGCGCATCGACGTCGTCGAGCTGATCTTCTGGCGGTAGACCCGAATCTGGGCTCCCATACTTATCCTTTCCTAAGATCCCGGTGGCCGGGACTGCCGGAACCCGTCTGGGTCCCGGCAGTCCCTGCCAGCGAAACTAGCGCTTCTGCTTGACGATTTTTTCCTGGTCGACCTGCGCCTCGTCGATGGGAGCGTATTCCTCGTGCCCCGCACCAACCAGGAGGTTGTCGCCCTCGCCGAAGAAGCCCTTCTTGAAGGCCACGATCGAGGTCTTCAGTGCTTCAGCGGTGTCATCGTCCATGACGTTGGTCTGTGCCAGCGTCGTCAGGATGGAGGACTTGTGCTTCAGGTGCTCCAGGAACTCGGTCTCGAAGCGGCTGATGTCCTCAACCGGAACGTCGTCCAGGTAGCCGTTGGTACCGGCCCAGATGGACACAACCTGGTTCTCGACCGGGAACGGCGAGTACTGGCCCTGCTTGAGCAGTTCCATCAGGCGTGCACCACGGGTCAGCTGCTGGCGCGATGCGGCGTCGAGGTCCGACGCGAACATTGCGAACGCCTGCATGTCGCGGTACTGGGCCAATTCCAGCTTCAAAGTACCGGAGACCTTCTTCATCGACTTCACCTGCGCTGCGCCACCCACGCGGGAAACGGAGACACCCACGTCGACGGCGGGACGCTGGTTGGCGTTGAAGAGGTCCGACTGCAGGAAGATCTGGCCATCGGTAATGGAGATCACGTTGGTCGGGATGTAAGCAGAGACGTCGTTTGCCTTGGTCTCGATGAGCGGCAGGCCGGTCATCGAGCCTGCGCCGAGCTCGTCGGAGAGCTTGGCACAACGCTCCAGCAGACGGGAGTGCAAGTAGAAGACGTCACCCGGGTAGGCTTCGCGTCCCGGCGGGCGGCGGAGGAGCAGTGAAACTGCACGGTAGGCCTCAGCCTGCTTGGAGAGGTCATCAAACACGATGAGGACGTGCTTGCCGCCGTACATCCAGTGCTGGCCGATAGCCGAACCGGCGTAAGGAGCCAGGTACTTGAAGCCTGCGGGGTCGGACGCCGGGGAAGCCACGATGGTGGTGTATTCCAGTGCGCCGTTGTCCTCGAGCGTCTGGCGAACAGCCGCGATGGTGGACGCCTTCTGGCCGATGGCCACGTAGATGCAGCGCACCTGCTTGGTGACGTCTCCGGAAGCCCAGTTGGCCTTCTGGTTGATGATGGTGTCGATAGCGATTGCCGACTTGCCGGTCTGGCGGTCGCCAATGATCAGCTGACGCTGGCCGCGGCCGATCGGGATCATGGCGTCGATAGCCTTCAGACCGGTCTGCATCGGTTCGTGAACCGACTTGCGCTGGGTCACGCCGGGCGCCTGGAGTTCCAGTGCACGGGTGGTCTCAGCCTTGATTTCGCCGAGGTCGTCGATCGGCTGGCCCAGCGGGTCAACCACGCGGCCGAGGAAGGCGTCGCCAACCGGCACGGACAGAACCTGACCCGTGCGGTGGACTTCCTGGCCTTCTTCGATTCCGGTGAAGTCACCGAGGACGATGACACCGATTTCGCGGACGTCGAGGTTCTGGGCCAGGCCCAGCGTGCCGTCTTCGAAACGAAGCAACTCGTTCGCCATGACCGAGGGAAGGCCCTCAACACGGGCGATGCCGTCACCTGCGGTGGTCACACGGCCGACCTCTACGCGCTCTGCGTTTCCGGGTTCGTAGGACGCCGCGAACTCGTTCAACGCAATACGGACGTCGTCGGCGTTGATGGTCAATTCGGCCATCTGCAGTCCCTGCTCTCCTGTTTTCGTGATCATCGTTGTCACGATGACCGGGGTTTCTATCAGTTAAGTTGTGCTTGTCCGGTTAGCCGGCAAGCTGACGCTGGAGCTGGCCCAGGCGGGTGAGCAGCGAAGCGTCTACCACTTCATCACCAACCTGGATCCGGATGCCACCGATCAGTGCCGGGTCAACGTTCATGTTGATCTTGAGCTCGCGCCCGTACAGGGCGTTCAGCCCTGCCTGCAGCCGGCCGGTCTGCGACTCCGTCAGCGGACGGGTGACGCTGACCGTTGCGATCCAGCGCTGCTGGCGCTTGGCTGCAAGTTCTGCGAACCGACGCACAAGGTTGGTCGCCTTGAGGCCACGGGGATGCGAAACTGCCTGTCCGATAAGGACTTTCGCTTCCTCGCTTGCATTGGGAACGAGCTTTTCGGCGAGGGCAATCTTGGCAGCCGGGCTCGCCTGCGGCTCGGACAGAGCACGCTGTACCTCGTGGCTGGAATCAACGGCGTGGTTGAAGGCGAACAGATCGTTCTCCAGCGCTTCCAGTCCGGTGATTCCTGAGGCAGAGACGGCCGACTTGTTCTCAGCAACGGCTATTACCACCGAAGCGGCAAGAGTCTCGAGTGCATCGCCGATATCCCGAGCCGACGCCCAGCGTGAACCGGCCAGTCCGCTCGCAATTTCCGCAGCATCGGTGGAGACTTTTCCACCGAAGAGCTGCTTGACCAGTGCCGACTTTTCGTCGCCGCTGCGGGACGGGTCAGTCAGGGCACGGCGCAAGCCAGCCGAGCTGTCCACTGTTCCCAGGATTCCGAAGAGTTCCTTTGCCAACTGCAGCGAAGCGAAGGGAAGCTTGGCTTCCAACGCAACCAGCGCCGCGGTCAGCGATTCGCTCGATACACCTGCCATTACTTAGCTGCACCTGCGTTCTGGTTCTCCAGATCTGCCAGGAAACGGTCAACCACACGGGCTGCACGTGCATCATCGCTCAGTGACTCGCCGACGATGCGGCTTGCCAGGGTGGTGGCCAGCGTGCCGACTTCGGCGCGCAGGGACACAACGGCCGCCTGGCGCTCGGATTCGATCTGCGCGTGGGCGTGGGCGGTGATGCGGGCAGACTCTGCAGCTGCCTTTTCCTTCAGGTCCGCCAGGATCTGAGCGCCTTCTGCACGGGCTTCCTCGCGGATGCGGTTGGCTTCTGCACGGGCGTCGGTGAGCTGCTGCTTGTACTCTTCGAGTGCAGCAGAAGCCTCTGCCTGGGCCTTTTCGGCCTTGGCAATGCCACCTTCAATAGCCTCGGCCCGCTCTGCGAACGTCTTCTCGAACATCGGGACAACGAACTTGACCACGATGTAAAAGAGGACAGCAAAGCCGGCCAGGACTACGCCCATTTCCCAAGGGTTGGGAACGAGCGGATTAGTGCCTTCGGTGGCGGCTGAGATGATCGTCTGATTCATATTTCACCCGTCCTTATCTACTCGGTTCTGGATGTTCGCTAGGTTCTAACGATTAGGAGAGAACGAAAGCGAAGACCAGGCCGAGGATGGCGAGTGCTTCAGTCAGCGCGAGGCCGAGGAATGCGATCGGCTGCAGGACGCGCTGGGCTTCCGGCTGACGTGCCACACCATTGATGTAAGCCGCGAACACGAGACCCACACCGATACCACCGCCGATAGCGGAGAGGCCGTAGCCGATGAGGTTGAGGGAGCCGTTGATGGAGCCTTCCATTTTTCTTCCTTTCAAGATGCCACCCGTGTGGCAGGTTGTTTGGGTTGCTTCATCCCCGCGAAGGGGAAGTATGTGGGTGCCTAGTGGCTGTCCGCGTGCAGAGCGCCTTCAATGTAGATGGCAGTCAGCAGCGTGAAAACGTAAGCCTGCAGCGCCATGATCAGCGCTTCCAGCATGTACATGGCGATAGCGCCGACGAGCACCAGTACGGAGGTGCCCTTGAGGAGGATGTTCTCCTGCATGACGAGGTACTCGATGCCGGAACCGGCAATCATCACGATCAGGTGACCGGCCAGCATGGTGGCGAACAGACGGAGGCTGTGCGTGACCGGGCGGACCAGGAAGTTGGAGATGATCTCGATCGGGATAACGATCGGGAGAATGTAGACCGGCACGCCCGTGGGTACGGTGGCCAGCTTGAAGTACTTGATCCCGTTCTTCTTCACGCCGATGGCGATCCAGGTCAGGTAGACAATGGCAGCCAGCACGTAGGCGCCGCCTACGTGCGAGAAGCTCGGAAGCTGGATCAGCGGGATGGCGCCGTAGATGTTGTTCACCAGGATGAAGAAGAAGAGGCTGAACAACAGCGGGACGTACTTCATGAAGTCCTTGCCGCCAATGATGTCCTTGGCGATGCTGTTGCGGACGAAGCCGTACGCGGCCTCACCTGCGAACTGCAGTTTGCCGGGAACAAGCTGCTGCTTCCGCGCAGCTAGCAGAAAGAATGTAGCGATAATGACGACCGACAGGATTACCAGCAGCATCTGCTTGGAGAATCCGTCTGCCGCACCCCACGGCAGGATTGCCGGCAGGTGCATTTCTTCAATTCCAGGAGGATTGAACTCTCCTGAATCTTGGGCCGGGAGCGCAAGCGCGATCAACGCGTTTCCTCTCTGCAGTGTCCATCATTGGGCGTTGGTGAGGGTCCGGCGATCATCGTGTCCGCCCTTCCCCTTGTGAAATTGTTAGGCATTACTGTTCCTCGTCCTTGGACGGGCCGCTGGCTGCACTGTCTTCACCAGTTGACGTTCTGTTACTGGTGAGGCCGTGCATATGAGAAAGATAGAACCCTCCCGCAGCTCCAAGCAGAGCGCCTGCGAGCACAATCCAGCGGGTTCCCCACAGATAATCCAGACCCCACCCTATCAAACTCCAGACGATGATTCCGCCAATTATGTAGCTGAAGACGGCGATGCCGGCGTTGTATCCGCCGTCCCCGCCATCGGAAGATACGCCTGCTGAACCTTGGGTGGATTTGGGGATTTCCCGCATGTTTTTTCGCTTCGAATTACGGCTGTTCATCATTGCCGTCTTTCACGGGTTGGGGGTCGTTATAAATGCGGAGGCGGGCCTTGCTGAATCCGTAGATCTCTGCTGCCTGCCAAAATACGACGGCGGTAACGGCGCCGATCAGGAACCAGCGGCCATGAAGCCAGGCGGGAGCGCCGATAACTAAGAGCACGACGGCAAAACCCACTACTTTGACGAAGTAGGTGACTACGAAGACCCCGATGGCACCCGATGGATTGTTCCGCCCGACAAAATGGCCAACCAGGAGGCTGATTCCGAAGAAGGCCATCACCAGGAGTCCGCCGAAAGTGCTGGACAGCACTCCCCCGGAGCCGTTGAGCATGGCGGCCGGTATTCCGGCGAGCACAAGGCCGGCAAGCGCCGCGCCTGCGCTCAGCTTCAAAAGTCCCAGCCACAATGACTTTGTGGGACCGGAGACACCAACGGGTCCGTTGCCGGATCTGTGTCCGGGTTCGGCGTTGGAGGTCATAAGATCCCAATCGTCGTGTACTGCGGGCTGGCAAGGGAGCGTGCGGCGAAGAGCTGCACTGAAATTCTACATGAGATAGAAATTATTCGGAAAAGGGTGTCCAAAGGTCACTCCTGCCCGGCCGCTTCAGCTTCGGCCTCTGCCTCCGCTTCCGACCTCGGCCCCGCTCCGGGCGCCTTGTCGCGAAGGTAAGGCCACGCGGTGACCACAGCCATGATGGCGGCCGCAGCGATGTCCACGGCCAGTACCGTCTGCCACGGGAAAATCGCGAAAGCCAGACCACCGAATGCCAGGACGCAGGTCCACGCGTACATCAGGAGGACGGAGGCCCGGTGGGAATAGCCGATGTCCATGAGTTTGTGGTGCAGGTGTCCGCGGTCGGCTGACCAGGGCGAGCGGCCCAGCGCAGTCCGCCGTACGACAGCCAGGCAAAGATCCAGCAGCGGCAGGAACAACACGGCGAAGGGCAGCAGGATGGGAATGATCGTGGGGATACCGTTGGCACGGTCATAAAGGCCGGACGTGATCTGCCCGGTCGACACGATGCCCGCGGAGGCCAGCAGGAGACCGATCAGCATGGCGCCGGAGTCGCCCATGAAGATCTTCGAGGGAAACCAGTTGTGGGGCAGGAATCCCACGCAGCTGCCCACCACAACCGCAGTCAGGAGCGTCGCAAGGTCCGAATAGTCCAGGAGCACGGCCGACCGGTGCACCCAGTATGCGGTCAGGAAGAAGGCTGCACCGCCGATGATAGCTACCCCTGCGGCCAGCCCGTCCAGTCCGTCGATGAAGTTGAAGGCGTTCATGGTGGTCACGATCAGCCCGGCAGTGAGGACAATGCGGACCATCTCGTTCTCGAGGATGATGGGCTCGGGAACAAAGGGGACGATGGTCATCCTTACGCCCCAGATGGCCACCACAATGGCTGCGGCACTTTGGCCGATCAGCTTCACCCACCACCGCAGGTCGAGCAGGTCGTCGGCGAGGCCCACAATGACGATCAGCGTGGCGCCGGCGAGGACCCCCCACGGTGAGGCGTTGCCGCGGAAGATGTCCTTGACGAAGAATGACTGGCTCGCCACGACCAGCGCCACCAGGAACCCTGCGTAAATACCCAGGCCTCCCAGCCTGGAGACCTTGTGGGAGTGGGTGTCGCGGCTGCGGATCGGCGAGAAGAGTTCGAGCCTGTTGCCGATGAACCGTGCGCCCCAGGTCGCGGCGAACGAGACGCCTGCTGCCGTCAGCATCATGAGCAGGTACATGATCATGGGGAAACCACCTTCCCCGCACCGTCAGCGGAACCAACCCCTGGCAGCGTGCATCCCTGCGGCCCGGTCAGTGCAGGGTGGCAGGGATAGCTAGGGTGCGATTGCTGTGGAACTGACTTTCGATAAATGAAACTTCTCCGTCGCCGTGCGCGCGGCAGGCAGTGCGTAGTGCCTGACAGGGCTGTATTACAGTGGACTCTAGTCAAGATACTAATGCCAACGGCTAGCTGGCTTCGCGTCACACGGCCCAATGCCGGCGGGAAAACCACCGGCAGCCGTGTTGAAAGGAACCAGCAATGTCCCTGTCGGTTGCAGTTGCCGCCGTGACGTTCGATCGTCCCCATGAGCTCGCCGTTCTGCTGGATGCGATCAACAGGCAGACCGCTCCGGTCCGCTCGATTTGCCTGGTGGACAGCGGCACCGTGCCCGCAAAAGACGTGGCTTCCCGGCACTCCAACGTGGACTATGTCCGGTCAGAAGCGAACCTTGGCGGCGCAGGCGGCTTCTCCCTGGCCATCCTCAAGGCGGTTGCCAGCGGCGCTGACTGGATCTGGATGATGGACGACGACGCCGAGCCCGGCGACCCGGAGTGCCTAGCCACGCTGCTCCGCGAGGCCGAGGCACGCGGCCTGGACGCCGTGGTTCCGCTGGTTGCCGCGCCCGGCCACCCGGACCGGCTGTCTTTTTTCTTC
Source organism: Arthrobacter sp. FB24 (assembly GCF_000196235.1). Classification (NCBI taxonomy): domain Bacteria; kingdom Bacillati; phylum Actinomycetota; class Actinomycetes; order Micrococcales; family Micrococcaceae; genus Arthrobacter; species Arthrobacter sp. FB24. Next base: position 2,931,194 of record NC_008541.1, read on the forward strand.
CGCCTCGACGGCAAAGTCACCCACGACCGCGCGGACGTGGAAAAACTCGGTTTCCTGCCCGATGACGGCCACTTCTTCAATGGCGCGCTGATCCGCTCGGACGTCTTCTTCAAAGTGGGTCTGCCCGACATGCGGCTCTTCATCCGCGGCGACGAGGTGGACTTCACCATCAGGCTCCGGAAAGCCGGCATCCGCTTCGGCACGGTGACCACCACGGCCATCACGCACCCCCACGCTTTTGCAGAGACTCAACACGTTTTCGGCGCCCGGTGGCACGTCATTGTTCCTGAGACCGCGTTCAAGCGCTATTACTACTACCGGAACCGCGGATACCTTATCCGCCGCCATTTCCGGGTGAAGTCGCTCGTGGCTGACGTGGGCGGCTACCTCGGCTACTTCCTGCGTCGCGGCGACTTCCGCGGGCTGGCTGACTGGTTTCGGGCGTTTTCCACCGGCCTCCGGGGCAAGGGCTTCGGGCCCCTGAAGGACCAGAAGTACTAGGCCGCCCGGCGGCGGCTGCTAGCGGTTTGACGTGAGGCGTCGCCGGACCAGAAGCGCGAGGAGCACCCACGGCTCGCCGAACACGCGATAGGCAACCCTGCGCGGATGCAGCATGAGCCGCCAGGCCCATTCCAGGCCCAGGCGGCCCAGCCATCGCGGAGCCAGCTTCTGGATTCCGGCAATCTGTTCGATCGCACCGCCCACCGCGCAATACACGGCAGGGGGAAGAACGGAAAGCCTGCGGCGGAGGACCATCTCCTGGAGCGGCATGCCCAGTCCGAGGAGCACCATCTGGGGACGCAGCTCCTGCAGCCAGGCTACAGCTTCGCCCTCAAGGGCACTGTTCCAGCCTTCGCCTGGCATGCCGGCCACCTTGGCGTTGGGGACAATTCCGGCCAGGCGTGCCACAGCCCTCGCATTGGCTTCCGCTCCGGCTCCGATCACGGCAATTCGTTCAAGCCCTTCGACGCTGCCGAGGGCAGGGATCCAGTCGGTGGAGCCCAGCCGGTAGTCCATGACCGGCCCATCGGCCTCTCCCGATCTCCCCCAGAGCCACAGGACGGGGGCGCCATCGAGCAGCACGACGTCGCTGTCTTCGTAGAGGGCGCGGAATTCCGGGTCCGAATGAAAAAGCGTCACGCTGTGCAGGTTGTGGCCCACCACTGTGCGGGTGCTGCCTTCGGCAACAAAGCGGTTGAGCGTGGCCGTCATCCCGGAAACGGTCAGCGGCGTGGCGTCGACGCCGAGGACGGGTATGTGCTGCCGGGTGAGGATCATTCGGCGCCGTGCTCTGTCACGGGTTCGTTGTCAACGGCCGGCTCAGTCGCAGGGACGTCGGCCGCATTGCCGTCGATGTCCAGGAGACCCGGAACGACCTCGCGAAGCCGTTCGACGCTGATGGCACCCTGGCGGACCACCCTGAGCGGCAGTGCTGTGGCGTCAACGATGGTGGACGGCAGGGCGTCAGCGTCCGCGTCGCCGTCCGGGCGCAATCCCCCTTCGAGGTAAACCTCGACGGATTCAGCGAGCTGGGTCATGGCTTCGGCGGCGGTGCGGGCAGCAGGCTGGCCGGTGCGGTTTGCGGAGGACACCGCCAACGGTCCGGTGAGAGTCAGCAGGTCCTGCGCGACGTCGTCGGCAGGCATCCGCAACGCAACAGTTCCCTTGGTCTCGCCCAGGTCCCAGTCCAGCGACGGCTGTGCGTGGAAAATCATGGTGAGGCCTCCCGGCCAGAACGCCTCAGCAAGCTTGCGGGCCTCTGCAGGGACGTCCGTTGCCAGTCCGTCCAGGGCGTTGAGACGCGGAATCAGAACGGGCGGCGGCATCTTCCGGCTGCGGCCCTTGGATGCGAGCAACAAGGTGACAGCCTGTGGCGAGAACGCGTCAGCACCGATTCCATAAACCGTGTCCGTCGGGAACACGACGCATTTGTGTTGGCGGATGGCCCGCTGGGCATTCTCCAGCCCTTCAGCCCGCTGGTCAGCTGCCGTGCAGTCATAGGTTGTGGTCACTGGCCTATTCTTTCATCACTTCATGCACGGACCCGCATCCACCGATCCGTGCCGCTTACTGGGCTTTGCCGTTTACCGGGCTGTTCCGTTACCCGGTCCTGCAAGGACGGCACTGGTGGCGCGTTCCCTGCCGTTCAGGTCCAGGTGCGTCGTCACGTCGGACCAGAGGCCGGACTTCTTCATCATGGCGGCGATCCACGTCGCCTGGACTTCGGCGTGTTCCATCACGAAGTAGCCGCCGGGAACCAGCAGCCGGGCGGCAGACGCTGCCGCCGCCGTCGGGAGCTCCATTCCGTCCGCTCCCCCGCCGTACAGGGCTTCTGGCGGATCGTGCAGCGCCACTTCGGGTTCGTTGGGGATTGCTTCCGCGGGAATGTAGGGCGGATTGGAGACGACGACGTCGAACGTTCCGTTGTGTTCCGGAAGCGCGTCGCGCAGGTCCCCCCGGAGGAGGGTGACACCGAGCGGGCGCAGGTTCCGTTCGGCCCAGGCGTGCGCAAACTCGCTGAACTCCACGGCGTAGACTTCCGCGCCGGGGACTTCGAGTGCGATGGACCCTGCAATGGCACCGGATCCGGTGCCCAGGTCCACCACCTTGGGGCGGGCACGGCCCTGCAGCCGGTCCCTGTCGCCAAGCCAGTCTATGACCAGCTGCACCACGGATTCGGTTTCCGGCCGGGGAATGAAGACCCCCGGCCCCACGGCAAGCTGCAGGTAGCGGAAATGCGCCACACCGGTGATGTGCTGCAACGGCACCCGGCGCGCGCGCTCGGCCACCAGTTCGGCGTAACCCTCGGGAGCCGGGGAATCGACCAGGAGCATGGCTCTCAGCCTGCCCAGTCCGACGCCCAGGAGGTGGTCGGCCAGGAGCTCCGCGTCCACACGAGGGCTGGGGACACCGGCCTCGGCCAGGAGCGCGGTTGCCTGGCCGACAGCCTCCGCCAGGCTCAGTCCTGTTCCATGTGTCATCAAACGACCGGCCGGGGGCTATTCGCCGATGGCGTCCAGGCGGGCCTGTTCGTCCATCTCGATGGCCGACTGGATGACCGGTTCAAGGTCGCCGTTCATGACCTGGTCCAGGTTGTAGGCCTTGTAGCCGGTGCGGTGGTCCGCGATCCGGTTTTCCGGGTAGTTGTACGTGCGGATGCGCTCGGAACGGTCCATGGTGCGGATCTGCGACTTGCGCTGAGCCGAGTTCTCGGCGTCAATCTGCTCCTGCTGGTGCGCCAGGATGCGTGCCCGGAGCACGCGCATGCCGGCTTCACGGTTCTGCAGCTGGGACTTCTCGTTCTGCATGGCCACCACGATTCCGGTGGGAAGGTGGGTGATACGCACCGCGGAGTCGGTGGTGTTGACCGACTGCCCGCCGGGACCGGAGGACCGGTAGACGTCGATCTTGAGGTCATTCTGGTTGATCTCGAGTTCCTCGGGTTCGTCCACTTCGGGAAGAACCAGCACGCCGGCAGCCGAGGTATGGATGCGGCCCTGGGATTCCGTCACCGGGACGCGCTGCACGCGGTGCACGCCGCCCTCGAATTTGAGTCTCGCGTAGACGCCCTCTGCGGGGTCGTTGGAGTTGCCCTTGACGGCCATCTGGACGTCCTTGTACCCGCCGAGGTCCGATTCGGTGGCGGAGATGAGTTCGGTCTTCCAGCCACGGGACTCCGCATAGCGGGAGTACATCCGCAGCAGGTCCGCAGCGAACAGAGCAGCTTCGTCGCCGCCTTCGCCGCCCTTGACCTCGAGGATCACGTTCCGGGCATCGTCCGGATCCCGCGGGATAAGGAGCCGGCGCAACTTGGCGGCAGCAGTCTCCAGTGAAGCCTCCAGTTCCGGCACCTCCGCCGCAAACTCGGGGTCCTCGTCCGCCATTTCCTTGGCAGCCGCCAGGTCGTCGCGGATGCTTTCCCAACGGTGGTAGGCCTCCACAATTCCGTTCAGCTGGGCAGAACGCCGCCCCAGTTTCCGGGCAAGCTTCTGGTCAGCATAAACAGCAGGATCCCCCAGCTGCGCCTGGATAGCAGCATGCTCATCCAGCAGGCCCTGTACGGACTCAAACATTTTCACAACCTCTTTCGACTCTTACAAGTCTAGTTTCCCGGGACTTAACGACGAACCGCTCAAAGTGTGCCGACCACAGGGTCGGCACACTTTGAGCGGTGAACGTAGCTACTTGTCGTTATCCGACTTCGCACCAAGCGTCGTCTTCTGGACCTGCATGAGGAACTCGACGTTGCTCTGCGTCTCCCGGATCTTGTTGGTCAGCAGCTCAAGGCTCTGCTGCGTTTCGAGTCCGGAGAGGACGCGGCGCAGCTTCCACATGATCTTGACTTCCTCGGGGGAAAGCAGGTTCTCTTCGCGGCGGGTACCGGACGCGTTGACGTCCACGGCCGGGAAGATGCGCTTGTCCGCGAGCTGGCGGGACAGGCGCAGTTCCATGTTGCCGGTTCCCTTGAACTCTTCGAAAATGACCTCGTCCATCTTGGAACCGGTCTCGACGAGCGCGGTGGCCAGGATGGTGAGCGAGCCGCCGTTTTCGATGTTGCGGGCGGCACCGAAGAAGCGCTTCGGCGGGTACAGTGCTGCCGAGTCGACGCCACCTGAGAGGATACGGCCGGAAGCCGGCGCCGCCAGGTTGTAGGCACGGCCCAGTCGGGTCATCGAGTCGAGGAGAACCACAACGTCCATGCCCATTTCCACGAGGCGCTTGGCGCGTTCGATGGAGAGCTCGGCCACGGTGGTGTGGTCGTCGGCGGGACGGTCGAAGGTGGAGGCAATGACCTCGCCCTTGACGGTGCGCTGCATGTCCGTGACTTCTTCAGGGCGTTCGTCAACGAGCACCATCATGAGGTGGACCTCAGGATTGTTGGTGGTGATGGCGTTGGCGATGGACTGCAGGATGAGCGTCTTGCCGGCCTTCGGCGGCGAAACGATCAGGCCGCGCTGGCCCTTGCCGATCGGGGCAACCAGGTCGATGACGCGGGGGCCGATCTTCTTGGGGTCCGTCTCGAGGCGCAGGCGCTCCGAGGGGTACAGCGGGACGAGCTTCGCGAATTCGACGCGGTCCTTGAGCTCCTCGGGGGTCTTGCCGTTGACGGAGGTGACGCGGACCAGGGCGTTGAACTTCTGGCGGGCAGACTGCTGGCTGCGGTCTTCGCCTTCACGCGGTGCGCGGATGGCGCCGACCACGGCGTCGCCCTTGCGCAGGTTGTACTTCTTGACCTGGGCGAGGGACACGTAGACGTCGTTCGGACCCGGCAGGTAACCGGAGGTGCGGATGAACGCGTAGTTCTCCAGCACGTCCAGGATGCCGGCGACGGGCAGCAGGACATCGTCCTCGGTGACCTCGACGTCGTCGACGTCCGGTCCCTGGGCGCGTCCACGACGGCGGTCGTTACGGTCGCGGAACCGGTCGTTGCGGGAGTTGTCCCGGTTGTCCTGGCCCTGGCCGCCTGAGCGGTCGTTGCGGTCGTTGCGGTCACGGCGGTTGCGGCGGTTGCGGCGGCTTCCGCCGTCCGAATCGTCGCTGTCGCGGGTGTTGTCGCGGGTGTCATCGCGGCGGGGCGCACCGGAGGTGTCTCCACCATCGCGACCGCCGCGGGTGCGGGTTGACTGGCGTTCGTTGCGCTGACCGGCGTCGGCTGCTTCGCCGCCCTGGTCTGCACCGCGCTGTTCGCGCTGTTCCCCGGCACGCTGTTCAGTGCGCTGTTCGGTGCGCTGTTCAGCAACACGCTGTTCGGCAGGAGCCTCGGCCTGTGTTTCGCTTTCGGCGGCCGGTGCAGTCGCCTGGGCTGCCGCTTCACCGCGGCGGCGGTTGCGGGTGCGCGGCTGGCGGCGCTCTGCAGCTTCCGGGGCGGCACCTTCGGACACGGCGGCCTGGCCGGCGTCAGGAGCGGACGCGGCCGCGGGGGCCTCGCTGGGAGCAGTTTCCGGAGCCTCGGTGGCGGGAGGGGTGATCACGCCGTCGCTGCCTGCGCGGCGGCTGCGGCCGCGCCGGGCACGAGTGCCTTCCTGGGCGGGAGCCTCGGCGGCTTCCGCTGCGGTTCCGGCCGCAGGGGCGCCCGCTGCAGGTGCAGCTGCAGCCGGAGCCGTGGCCCGGGCCGAGATAGTCTCGCCGGTCTTCTCGGCACCCTTGGCAGGAGCCTTTGTGGTTGGAGTACCCGCACGATGGGCGGAAATGGCGGTCACCAGATCGCCCTTGCGCATGCGGGATCCGCCAGAGATACCCAACTGGCTGGCGAGGGCCTGCAGCTGGGCGAGCTTAAGGCCGGCAAGGCCGCTGCTCTTTGCGGGTGCTGCCGACAACTCGGTAGCAGAAGATGTGTCCACAGCTGGAGACAGCTCAGTGGTTTCGGTCACGAAGGATCCTTCCCCCTCGACGGCGTCCAGACTGGGAGCTGGACGCGATGATTTGATCTGGGCTGCAGTTCAGATCTACAGCCGGATTTCGGCCTTGCCGGATGGAATTTCGGCCAGCAGGGCCGGATACTGATACGCCTCGACCACTCCAACAAGAGACCGGAATGGCGGACTGACGGTTCAGGGGTGCAGAACTATTCTGCAGATTCCTGCGACAGACCAAGCAGGCGGCACCGGAGACTGTTGCGCAGTTGAAGTTCAGAGCAGCAAACGATTAGACAGGCGCCATGGCCAACATCGGATTCTTTTGACTGCGGGTTCTGGTTCTTATAACTAACTGCCTGCGGGATTACCGCCGGTGCACTCCCACTTTAGCACCTTCAACGTCCACCGCCAGCTTCATCACACGCCATCCCACATCCGGCGTGTTGGCCCGGGTATAGGCCCCGATGAAGTCCACCACGGCCGCTGCCTCTTCTTCGCCGTTGGCGAGCACCAGCACAGTCGGCCCGGCCCCGGAAACAACGGCCGCGTGTCCGGCGTAGCGCAGTGCGCGGATCAGGTCCGCGCTGGGGCGCATGGCCTCAGCCCGGTAGCTCTGGTGGAGATAGTCTTCCGTGCCCGCCAGCAGGAATTCAGGCTTGCTGGTGAGTGCGTGGATGAGCAGCGCCGCCCGGCCGGAGTTCATCGCAGCGGCGTGATGGCCCACTGACGCCGGCAGCAGCGCACGTGCGGCTTCGGTGGACAGCTCATAGTCAGGTACTGCGACAACGGGAACCACGGAGTCCGCCACGGTGGCGCAGGTGCTGCTGTACTGGTCACTGTCCTGCCACGACAGCGCCAGACCGCCGAATATGGCCGGTGCGACGTTGTCAGGGTGGCCTTCCATTTCGCTGGTGAGCTGCAGGATCCAGTCCTTGCCGCGGCGCGAATCCTCCGGAACGAGGGCATTGGCCGCGGTAACGGCGGCCACGACGGCCGATGCCGAGGAGCCCAGGCCGCGGCCGTGCGGGTTGACGTTGTCGGCTGTGATCCTCAGGCCCTCATGCCGGAAACCCAACCGGTGCAGGGCCACGGTGATCGCCTTGACCACCAGGTGGCTCGCGTCGCGCGGAAGCGTCTCCGCGCCTTCGCCGCTGAGTTCGAATTCAAGCTCGCCGCTGCCGAGGGTTTCCACGGTCAACGTGTCGTGGAGCGAAAGGGCCAGCCCCAGGCTGTCGTATCCCGGTCCCAGGTTGGCGCTGGTGGCAGGCACGCGGACGGTCACCAGCTGCCCGGCCGGGACTGCCGGCGCGCCTGCGGCGGACTCGGCCGGGACGGTGAGGGTGGTTTCCAAGGCTATTTTTCTTCCAGGCCCAGCTCGGCGGCCACGGTGACCACATCGTTGGACACGTTGACCGGCTGGACATCGCTGCCGTCTTCGGTGCGCAGCGCCCACTGCGGGTCCTTCAGGCCGTGGCCGGTCACCGTGATCACGATGGTCTTTCCGGCGGGGACTTGCCCGGCGGCGTGCTTCTTGATCAGGCCTGCAACGCCGGCGGCGGAACCGGGTTCAACGAAGACGCCTTCCTTGGCGGACAGCCAGCGGTGCGCTGCCAGGATTTCGTCGTCGGTAACCGCTTCGATCAGCCCGCCGGATTCGTCACGGGCGGCGATGGCGCCGTCCCAGGACGCGGGGTTCCCGATCCGGATTGCCGTGGCGATGGTGTCCGGCTCGGTGATGGGGTGGCCGGCGACAAACGGCGCCGCCCCGGCGGCCTGGAAGCCCCACATTTGCGGGGTCCTGGTGGACACGGCAGGAAGGGTGCCGGCAGTGTCGGATTCGAACGGTGCCGAGTACTCCTTGTAGCCCTTCCAGTACGCGGTGATGTTACCGGCATTCCCTACCGGAAGGACGTGGATGTCCGGGGCGTCGCCGAGTGCGTCCACGACTTCGAAAGCGCCGGTTTTCTGCCCCTGGATCCGGGCCGGGTTGACGGAGTTCACCAGGAATACCGGGTAGGACTCCCCCAGCTTCCGGGCGATGTCCAGGCAGTTGTCGAAGTTCCCGTCCACCTGCAGGAGGGTGGCGCCGTGGGCGATCGCCTGGCTGAGCTTGCCCATGGAAATCTTGCCTTCCGGGACGAGCACGGCGCACTTGAGGCCCGCTGCCGTGGCATAGGCCGCCGCGGACGCGGAGGTGTTACCGGTGGAGGCGCACACCACGGCCTCGGCGCCGGAGGCCACCGCGGCAGTCATGGCCATGGTCATGCCCCGGTCCTTGAAGGAACCGGTGGGATTCATGCCTTCCACCTTGAGGTACACGGTGGAACCGGTCAGCTCGGAGAGCTTCTGCGCGTGGACAAGCGGCGTGCCGCCCTCACCGAGGGTGATGACTTTGGTGCTTTCCGTTACGGGCAAACGATCAGCGTATTCGCGGATGACACCGCGCCATTGGTGAGCCACTTAGACTCCTTCTACCCGCAGTACGGATGTAACGGAATTGATGACGTCGAGGCCCTTCACGGCCTGGACGGTTGCTGCCAGTGCAGCTTCGGTTGCGCGGTGGGTGACGATCCGCAGTTCGGCCGATTCCACGTTGGAGTCGGCGTCGCGGTGGATGGTCTGGCGCATGATCTCGATGGACACGCCGTGCTCCGCGAACAGTTGGGCGATCTTTGCCAGCACACCCGGCTGGTCGGCAACGTCAAGGCCGATGTAGTAGCTGGTGTTGACGGCGTCAATCGGCAGGGCGGGGACCTTGCCAATGGTGGTCTCGGTCTGCGCAGGGCCGCCCAGGACAATCCGGCGTGCGGCGGAGACGAGGTCGCCCAGTACGGCCGATGCCGTGGGAGTACCGCCGGCGCCCTGGCCGTAGAACATCAGCTCGCCGGCATTCTCGGCCTCAACGAAGACGGCATTAAAGGCACCGTGGACGGCGGCCAGCGGGTGCTCGCGCGGCAGCAGGGTGGGGTGCACTCGGACAGACACGCCCTCGCTACCGTCTGCGGCGGTCAGCTTCTCAGCAATGGCCAGCAGCTTGATGACGAACCCGGCGTCCTTGGCCGCGGCGATGTCCGCCGCGCTGACGCCGGTGATGCCTTCGCAATGGACGTTTTCGAGGTCAAAACGGGTATGGAAGGACAGCGAGGCGAGGATGGCTGCCTTGGCCGCGGCGTCGAGTCCGCCCACATCGGCGGTGGGGTCCGCCTCCGCGTAGCCCAGGCGCTGCGCCTCGGCCAGGGCGTCCGCGAACGTCGCGCCCGTGGTGTCCATCTGGTCCAGGATGAAGTTGGTGGTGCCGTTCACGATGCCCAGCACCCGGGTAATACGGTCACCGGAGAGGCTGTCGCGGATGGGGCGCAGGATGGGGATGGCGCCGGCCACCGCTGCTTCGTAGGACAGCTGGACGCCTGCTTTGTCCGCAGCTTCATAGAGCGTGGGGCCGTCCTGGGCCAGGAGGGCCTTGTTGCCGGTGACCACGCAGGCCCCGTTCTGGATGGCGGCGAGAATCAGGGAACGGGCAGGTTCGATGCCGCCCATCAGTTCGATCACGAGGTCCGCGTCCTTGACCAAGGTGTCTGCGTCCGTAGTGAAGAGTTCCCGCGGCAGCTCAACGTCACGGGGTGCATCGATGGTGCGTACGGCGATGCCGGTCAGCTCCAGGCGGGCTCCGGTGCGTGCGGCCAGTGCGTCAGCGTCATCAATGAGAATCCGCGCCACCTGGGCCCCAACGTTGCCACAGCCCAGCAGGGCTACCTTCAGGGTTCGCAATTCAGTCATTCAGACTCCCATGTCGCGGTTCAGCAGATCTTGTTCGGTTTCCCCGCGGACAATCAGCCGGGCTGATCCGTCGCGCACAGCGACAACGCCCGGCCGGGCCAGATAGTTGTAGTTGCTGGAGAGGGCCCAGCAGTAGGCGCCGGTCCCCGGTACAGCGAGCAGATCACCGGCTGCCACGTCCTCGGGCAGATATACATCTCTAACAACTATGTCGCCGCTCTCGCAATGTTTGCCCACTACGCGGGACAACTGCGGTGCCGCGCCGGAGGTCCGCGAGGCCACAATCGCCGAATAATCCGCGTCGTAGAGCACCGGGCGGGCGTTGTCGCTCATGCCGCCGTCCACCGACACATAGCGGCGCGGGTACGTAACGTTTTTTGCCGTGTTTCCTGCCTGGTCGGCCGCTGCGCCGTCCGCAGCGGCCGGCGCGTCAACGCGGACGGTCTTGAGCGTTCCCACTTCGTAAAGCGTGAACGTGGAGGTGCCCACGATGGCGCGCCCCGGCTCGATCGAGATCCGGGGGGCCGTGATGCCCAGTTCCTCGCAGGTGGAACGCACGACGGCGGCCATCGCCTGTGCGATCTCTGCGGGAGGCCGTGGGGTGTCCACCGGGGTGTACGCGATGCCGTAACCGCCACCGAGGTCCAGTTCAGGCAGGACGATGGAGTACTTTTCCTGCATTGCAGCCAGGAAACGGAGCAGCTTTACCGCAGCCAGCGCGAAGCCGTCCGGTTCGAAGATCTGTGAGCCGATGTGGCAGTGCAGGCCCAGGAGCTCGATGCCGGCGAAGCCCGTGGCGGCGGCCACGGCCTCCTCCGCCGCGGACAGGCCGGCCTGGTCCGTGGAGTCTTCTGCCATGGAGAGACCGAATTTCTGGTCCTCATGCGCGGTGGCAATGAACTCGTGGGTGTGGGCGTGCACGCCCGGGGTCAGCCGCAGCATGACCCTGGCCGTTTCGCCGCGGGCAGACGCGATCGCGGCGATGCGCTCCAGCTCGGCAAGGCTGTCCACCACGATCCGGCCCAGCTTCATGTCCAGGGCACGGTGGATCTCGGCGTCGGATTTATTGTTTCCGTGCAGGGCGACGTCTGCTCCCGGGATGCCCGCGCGGGCGGCGACGGCGAGTTCCCCGCCGGAGGCGGTGTCCAGGCGCAGCCCTTCCTCCTCCACCCAGCGGACAACCGCGGTGCACAGGAACGACTTCCCGGCGTAGTAGACGTCCACTCCCCCGCAGATGTCGGCGAACGCGTCGTTGAAGGCATCGCTGAAGGCGCGCGCCCGGGCCCGGAAGTCGTTCTCGCTCATCACGAACAGCGGCGTGCCGAACTCATGCTGGAGCTCGCTGACCGGAATGCCGTCAATGGCGAGCTCGCCGGCGTCGTTCCGGGCGACGCCGGCGGCCCACATGGGCTCGTGGAGCGCGTTGAGGTCTGCCGGGACGTCGAGCCACTCCGGGGCCAGGGGGGATGCTTGGTTCAAGGAATTCCCGGGCTGTGCTGACATGGGGGTCACATCCGTTCCGGCGCCGAAACGCCTAGCAGTTCCAGGCCGTTGGCCAGCACCTGGCTCGTGGCATCGTTGAGCCACAGCCGCGTGCGGTTGACGTCGGTGATGGGCTCATCGCCCTGCGGCGCCACGCGGCAGGCGTCATACCAGCGGTGGTAGGCGCCGGCAATGACCTCCAGGTGGCGGGCCACGCGGTGCGGTTCACGCAGCTCGGCGGCCTTGGCCACGATGGAGGGGTAGCTGCCCAGGTACGAGAGCAGTTCATTCTCCGTAGCGTGGTCCAGGAGCGAGGCGTCGAACGCATCTTTTCCATCAACGCGGCGTTCCACTCCGGCAGCCACGGCGTTGCGGGCTGTGCCGCGGGAGCGTGCATGCGCGTACTGCACGTAGAACACCGGGTTCTCGTTGCTGTGCTTCTTCAGCAGCTCGGGATCCAGGGTGAGCGGGGAGTCCGCCGGGAAGCGCGCCAGCGAATAACGGACGGCGTCCTTGCCCAGCCAGGAAATGAGGTCCTTGAGCTCGATGATGTTGCCCGCGCGTTTGGACAGCTTGGCGCCGTTCACCGACACGAGCTGGCCGATCAGCACCTCGATGTTGGCCTCGGGATCGTCTCCGGCGGCAGCGGCGATGGCCTTCAGCCGGTTGATGTAGCCGTGGTGGTCTGCTCCCAGCAGGTAGATCTTCTGATCGAAGCCGCGGTCCTTCTTGGAGAGGTAGTAAGCGGCATCCGCAGCGAAGTAGGTCGGTTCGCCGTTCGCCCGGATCATCACCCGGTCCTTGTCGTCACCGAAGTCCGTGGTGCGCAGCCAGACGGCACCGCCGTCGTCGAACACGTGGCCCTGCTCGCGAAGGCGGGCGACGGCACTTTCGATGGCGCCGGCGTCGTGCAGTTCCTGCTCCGAGAAGTAGACGTCAAAGGCGACGCCGAAGTCGGCGAGGGTGTCCTTGATGTCCTTCATCTGCGCCTTGTACGCGGCGCCACGGATCACCGGCAGCGCCGCGACGTCGGTCAGTTCCCGGATGTCCGGGTGCTCCGTCAGGACGTGGTGGCCCAGCTCGGAAATGTACTCGCCGGGGTAGCCTCCCTCAGGCACCCCGCGTCCGTGCAGCCGGGACAGTACGGAACGGGCGAAGACGTTCATCTGCGATCCGGCGTCATTGATGTAGTACTCGGCAGTGACCTTTGCGCCCGACGCCCGGAGCACCCGTGCGATCGAGTCGCCCAGCGCCGCCCAGCGGGTGTGGCCGATGTGCAGCGGACCGGTGGGGTTGGCGGAGACGAATTCCATGTTGACCACATGCCCGGCGAGCGCCGAGTTGGTACCGTACTCCGGGCCGGCTTCGACGATGGCCTTGGCGAGAGCCCCTGCGGCCGCGGCGTCCACCGTGATGTTCAGGAAGCCCGGGCCGGCGATGTCCACGGCTGAAACGCCGTCGATGGTCGCGAGCCGGGTGCTGAGGACGGTGGCGAACTCCCGGGGGTTGACCCCGGCCTGCTTGGACAGCTGGAGGGCTATGTTCGTGGCCCAGTCGCCGTGGTCCCGGTTCTTCGGCCGCTCCACGCGCACCTCGTCCGGCACGGCGGACGCGGAAAGAGTGATTTCACCGGCGGCGACGGCGTCTTTCAGGCAGGCGGACATGGCGAGGGAGAGTTCTTCGGGAGTCACGCGTCTAGCCTACCGGTGGCCCGCGAAAGCCGCGGAATCGGGGCAAGGCCATGACGCCGATAGCGCGCACAGGAGGGCATGGGCTTGGTCACAGGCTGAACCATTACGCTGATTCCAACGTTGTCCATCCTGTAACTGCCTGCAACTACACGAAACGAGCCCTGCATGAGCTTCCCGGTACGCAAGAGCCTCTTCGTCGGCATCGCCGGCATGTCCCTGATCGGAACCGTAGCCGGCTGCGCGCCGTCCGCCCAGGCACCCGCCGCCCAGTCCGCTGCTGCCACAACCGGCAGCGCCCCGATCGCCGGGACGGGCGCCTCTTCCCCGGGGGCGACCGGCTACAAGGACGGCACGTACAGCGCGGACGGAAATTATGTCTCCCCCAACGGCACGGAAACCGTGGGCGTCGAGCTGACCCTTGCAGGCGGCACGGTCTCCGGCGTAAACATCACCCAGCATCCATCAAACCCCAACACCCGCAAGTTCCAGGGCGAGTTCGCCGGCGGCATCGCGGCGCAGATCGTGGGCAAGAAGCTGGATGAACTGAATGTTTCCGAGGTTGCCGGTTCTTCGCTCACGAGCGGAGGCTTCAACCAGGCCGTGGAGAAGATCAAGGCCGAAGCCCAGTAAGTACCACTGATCCCGCCTACCACGCCAAGAGGAGATAACGTGCCGCACCCGGGCTGGGCAGCGTTCAGTTTCGACGGAATCGGAACCAGCTGGGAGATTTCAACGCCGGGCACCCTGGACGGCGGCCAGCGCCGCCGGCTGCTCGACGTGGTGGAGACGTACGACGCCGCGTGGTCCCGTTTCCGTCCTGACTCGATTGTGGCGCAGGCGGCCAGGGAGCCCGGCCGCTTCCGGATGCCGGACGGTGCAGGCGCGCTGGGCCGCCTGTACCGGAGCCTGTACCGGCTGACGGACGGCGCCATGACGCCGCTGATCGGCGGCAGCCTGGAACAGCTTGGCTACGATCCGGATTATTCGCTCCGGCCGCGCGGAATCCCGCTGCCCGCCCCGCTGTGGGACGAGGTGCTGGACTGGCAGGACACCGTGGTGACCACCAGCGCTCCCGTGGTGCTGGACGTCGGAGCTGCCGGCAAGGGGCAGCTCGCGGATTTGCTTGCCGCGGAACTCCGGTCGCAGGGCATCACGGAACACTTCATCGACGCCAGCGGCGACCTGCTCAATTCCGGCCCCGTGCCCGTGTCCGTGGGCCTGGAGCACCCGTACGATCCCGGCCGCGCCATCGGCACGATCAGCCTGGGCGCGGGAGCCCTGTGCGCCTCGGCAGCCAACCGCAGGGGGTGGGGCGACGGGCTTCACCATGTGCTGGACGGCACCACGGGGGCTCCGGTCAGGACAGTGGTTGCCACGTGGGCACTCGCCGGCAATGCCATGACGGCCGACGCCCTGGCCACGGCGTTGTTCTTCGTTTCCGGCAAGGCGCTTGAGCAGGATTTTGGTTTTTCCTGGCTTACGGTCTTCTCGGACGGAAGCGCCGCCTACTCAGCAGGTTTCGAAGGAGTGTTGTTCGAATGAGTTCCATGATCCAGCGTGCGGACACGTCCTTGAACCGCTTCACCATGTACCGCCTGGTGTTGTGGGTGCTCGCCGTACTTGCCGCGTACAGCCTGCTGCTCAATGTCCTGGGCTGGCTGACGTTCGGCATCCCTGAAATGCTCACGCACCTGGTGCTCTGCCTGGGACTGACCTACGTCTCGAACCGCGGGCTTGCTGCGCTGTTCCATGTCCGGCCGCATTCGGAATCATCCCTGATAACCGGTTTGCTGCTGTATTTCCTGTTCTGGCCCAGTTTTAAGGCGCTGGATATTGGGGGCGTCGCACTCGCCTGCATCCTGGCATCAGCGTCGAAATACGCCTTGGCCTGGCGCGGCAGGCACATTTTCAATCCGGCTGCGGCCGGGGCGTTTGTGACCGGGCTGACCGGCCTTAACATCGCCACGTGGTGGGCGGCCACTCCCGCGATGCTCTTCCTCCTGGTCCCCGGCATCCTGCTGGTGCTCTACCGCACCCGCAAGATGCTCATGGGCGCCGTGTTCACCGTGGTTTCAGTTTCCATCGTGGCCACGGAACTCCTCCGGGCCGGGATGTCGCCGGGCCAGGCACTGTGGCAGCCTCTCGCGCAGCGGCCCGTGCTGTTCTTCGTGGGCTTCATGCTGACCGAACCGCTGACCCTTCCGCCCCGGCGCCGGCAGCAGCTGGCGCTCGCCGCCGTCGTCGGCGTTGTCTTTGCCGTCCCCTACAACCTGGGGTTCGTGGCGAACTCTCCCGAACTGGCCCTGCTGGTGGGGAACCTGCTCGCGTTCCTGGCGGGGCAGCGCGGCGGTATCCGGCTGAACTTCCAGGAGTCGCGGCCCATGACGCCGACGACGACGGAATTCAGCTTCCTGCCCGACCGCGCGGTGCGGTTCGTGCCCGGACAGTACATCGAGCTGCACCTGCCCCATGGCAGGTCGGACGGCAAGGGCCTGCGGAGGGTCTTCAGCCTGACCAGCGCCCCGGACGCACAGGACGTGACGATCGGCGTGGGCACGGCCGAGCCCGTGTCCGCCGCCAAGCGTGCCCTGCTCGCGCTGCGGCCCGGGGACTCCGTGACGGCCACCACGGTGGGTGGCGACTTCGTCCTCCCGGACGGGTCCCGCGGGCCGGTCCTGCTGGTGGCGGCCGGCATCGGCATCACCCCCTACCTTGCCCAGCTCGCCGCAGGTGCGGCCAGGAACCGGGACGTCGTCCTGCTGTACCTGGCAAAGTCGGCGGCAGAACTCGCCTACGCGGATGCGCTGGAACAGTCCGGCGCCCGGGTCATTGCCCGGCTCTCCGACGGTTCCGCGCCGCCGCCGTTCATGGAGGACGCCAGCACGGTCTCCCCGCCGCCGGAGCGGATCGACGGCGCGGCCCTCAAGGAACTGGTTCCGGACATTGCCGCCCGCGAAGTGTTCATTTCCGGCTCGCCCGCCAGCGTCCGCTCGCTCCGGGCTGCCGCCCGCAGTGCAGGTGCGCGGCGGATCCGTACCGATTCGTTTTCCGGATACTGAACGCCGATTTTCCTTTGAAGGCCACCTTCCTGCTAAGCTCTAGGACGTCCCGCCGGAAACGGCAGGAAACCCTGATTGCCCTCGTAGCTCAGGGGATAGAGCGTCTGCCTCCGGAGCAGAAGGTCGTAGGTTCGAATCCTATCGAGGGCACAGACAAACCCCGCCAGCCCAGCTGGCGGGGTTTCCTGCTTAAGGCGTGTCCCGCCGCAATGTCGTAACCCCCTCGTAGGCTGTCTTCATCGCCGACGAGTAAAGGGGACATATATGTACTGCTCCATCATCCCGCCCTACATGCTGCGGCGCCTTGCGGCACAGCACGAACCCCGCCTGTACGCGGTGGCCCGGGCGGCGAAGGAAGCCCTGCTTCATATCAGGTCCATCCAGGCCAGCCGCGCGCTTCCGCTGCCGGCAGTCCCGTCCGGTATCCGGCAGCTGAAGCCAGGTCCGCCGAACCGCACCGTGTATGACGCCGGGACCTCCGAGTCCCTTCCCGGCCAGCTGGTCCGCAGGGAGGGTGAACCCGCCACGGGAGACCCCTCGGCGGATGAGGCCTACGACGGACTGGGACACACCCACCGGCTTTACGCAGAGGCCTTCGGCCGGAACTCGATCGACGGCCAGGGGCTCGCCCTGGATGCCAGCGTGCATTTTGGGAAGCTCTACGACAACGCCTTCTGGGACGGACACCAGATGGTGTTCGGGGACGGCGACGGCGAAATCTTCCAGCGTTTCACTCGGTCCCTGAGCGTCATTGGCCACGAGCTGGCGCACGGCGTGACGCAGCATTCCGCCGGACTCGTCTACCGGAACCAGGCCGGTGCCATCAACGAATCGCTGTCGGACGTGTTCGGCGCACTGGTGGAACAGTACCTCGCGCAGCAGTCGGCATCGGAGGCCAGCTGGCTGATCGGGGAAAACCTGTTCACCGACAAGGTACAAGGCTCAGCCCTGAGGTCGTTGAAGGCTCCCGGCACCGCGTACGACGACGACGTGCTGGGCAAGGATCCCCAGCCGGACTCCATGGATTCCTACGTCCGGACCAGCGCGGACAACGGCGGCGTGCACATCAACTCCGGCATCCCCAACCGCGCGTTCTACCTCGTGGCGTCGGCACTTGGCGGCAACGCCTGGGAAACCCCGGGCCGGATCTGGTACGACGCCCTTACCGGAGGTTCGCTGCCTGCCAACGCAACGTTTACCAAGTTCGCCAAGGCCACGGCCGCGTCCGCCGCAGAACTGTTCGGCGCCGCTTCCCCGGAACATGACGCCGTCCGGAAGGCGTGGGAAACTGTGAAGGTAAAGCTGTAACTGGGATCGCCGCCGGAGCGGTCAGCCGGCGGCCAGGCAGTACAGGAAGCACAGGAAACCAGGCCATGAAGATCACTGTCCAGCGCAGCGGCGGGATTGCTGCGCTCAAGCGGGTGTGGAGCATCCAGGCCACGACCCCCACCGACAAGAGCCGCTGGGAGCCGCTTGTGGAGGCCTGCCCGTGGGACGCCGTGCCGCGCACGGCCGAGGCGGGCGGCCAGCCGGACCGGTTTATGTATTCGATCAAAGCCGGCCAGCACCGCGCCACCCTCCCGGAACAGGCCGTCACCGGCCCGTGGCGCGTCCTTGTCGACAACACCAGGGCAGCGGCCGAGGCTGCAAGGAACGGCGAGCGCCGTCCGGATTAGCAACGCCCCGTCTTCACGTGCCCTGCCCCACCCGCCCTGTCTTCAGGTGCCGGGTGCTAGACGGCGGGTTCCAGGTGGCCGCGGAAGGCCCGCCGGTAGGATTGCGGACTCGTCGCCAGCACTTTGCCGAAATGGTGCCGGAGCAGCACGGAATGGCCGAACCCCGCCTCCCGGGCAATCTCGTCGATGTTGAGCTCCGTTGATTCCAGCAACTCCTGCGCCCGCAGCACCCGCTGGGAGTTGAGCCACGCAGCAGGCGTGGCGCCAGTTTCGGCCCGGAAGCGGCGCGCGAAAGTCCGCGGCGACATGTGGACCCGCGCCGCGAGCTCATTGACTGTGTGGTCGTGTTCGAGGTTCCGGACCATCCACTGCAGCAGTTCCTCCATGGGCTGTGACCCGCAGGACGGAATGGGCCGGTCGATGAACTGGGCCTGCCCGCCGTCGCGGTGGGGCGGGACCACCATGTCGCGGGCGATGCTCGCTGCCACGCCGGCTCCGAGTTCCACGCGCACCAAGTGGAGGCAGGCGTCGATGCCCGCCGCGGTCCCGGCGCTGCTGATGATCCGGCCGTCCTGTACGTACAGGACATTCTCGTCCACCAGCGCCGCCGGGTAGCGGCTGGCCAGTTCCCGGGAAAAGTGCCAGTGCGTGGTGCAGCGGCGGCCGTCGAGCAGGCCGGCACGCGCCAGGGCAAAAGCGCCCGAACAGATGGACATCACCCAGGCTCCGCGCGAATGGGCGGCCCGCAGCGCATCCAGCACCGTTTCAGGGACGTCCTGGTCATGGCCGTAGGGAGCCATGATCACCAGGTCGGCATCCGCAGCCGCCTCCAGGCCCAGGTCGACGTGCATGGTCAGCCCTGACTTGAGCCGGACATCACCCGGCTCCGGCGTGCAGACCCGGAAATCGAAGGCCGGCACACCGCTCCCCCGCGCCGACCTGTCAATGCCGAACACCTCGAAGGCGGTCCCGAACTCGAAGATGGAGAAGTTGGGTACGACAATCACTGCCACTGAGTTGAGCATGCTTCCATTGTGGCAGAAATTAGAGCTTTTTGGGCATTTCTGCCACTGTTCTGCCGAAGGTAACGGGAGAAACATAGAGGCATGGAAACCTTCGGAGTTGTACTCATCGTCCTGTTGCTCATCGTCCTTCCGGCCACCATCGCCGCACTCCTCAAAGACGGTCGGGGCCACACTCCTCCCGAACGCTCGGAGCAGGACTGGTCCGCGCTGGACCTGCCAAGCATCAGCTACACCCTGCGGAACTACTGACAGCGGTGACGCCCGGATTCCGTTTCACCCCGGACAGCGGGCACAAGAACAAGGAAGGACCCGGCCCGCCTATGGGCCGGGTCCTTCGCCGTAGGACAACAGAACGCAGCAGCCGGCCCCGGCCGCAGTAGACTGTGTCCAGCCATGACTTTTCATATTTCCTACCCCGCCGAGCTGCCGGTTTCCGAGCGCCGCGAGGACCTGATGGCCGCCATCGCGGCCAACCAGGTGACGATCATCGCCGGCGAGACCGGCTCCGGCAAGACCACCCAGATCCCCAAGATGTGCCTGGAACTGGGCCTGGGCGAGAACGGACTGATCGGCCACACCCAGCCGCGCCGCCTTGCGGCCCGGACCGTGGCGGAGCGCATTGCCGAGGAACTCGGCGTCGAGATCGGCCAGGAGGTGGGCTTCCAGGTCCGCTTCACCGGCGAGGTCAGCCGGTCCACCAAGGTCAAGCTCATGACGGACGGCATCCTGCTGGCGGAAATCCAGCGGGACAAGCTGCTGCGCAAGTACAACGCCATCATCATCGACGAGGCCCACGAGCGAAGCCTCAACATCGACTTCATCCTCGGGTACCTCAAGCGGATCCTGCCGCAGCGCCCCGACCTGAAAATCATCATCACCTCCGCCACCATCGATCCCGAACGGTTCGCCAAGCACTTCGGCACCGAGGAGGAGCCCTCCCCGATCATCGAGGTGTCCGGACGGACATTCCCGGTGGAAATCCGGTACCGGCCGCTGTCCCAGCCGGCGGGCGGGGTGCCCGGCAGCGGAGACGATGACGAAGCTGTCGCGGCCTCCGACGACGAACTCGAGGAGGACCGTGACCCGCTTGACGCCGTCTGCGACGCCGTCGACGAGCTGGCGCTCGAAGCGCCGGGCGACATCCTTATCTTCTTCTCCGGCGAGCGCGAAATCCGGGACGCCGCCGAAGCGCTCAACGCCCGGATCCAGTCCAACCGGCGGCTGGCCGGCACGGAGGTTCTCCCCCTCTTCGCCCGGCTGAGCCTGCAGGAACAGCACAAGGTTTTCCACCCCGGCAGCAAACGACGGATCGTGCTGGCCACCAACGTCGCTGAGACGTCCCTCACCGTGCCCGGCATCAAGTACGTTGTGGACACCGGCACGGCGCGCATCTCGCGTTACTCCCACCGGACCAAAGTGCAGCGGCTGCCGATCGAACGTGTGTCCCAGGCTTCGGCCAACCAGCGTTCCGGCCGCTGCGGCCGCGTGTCCGACGGCATCGCCATCCGGCTCTACTCGGAAGACGACTTCGAGTCCAGGCCGCAGTTCACCGACCCGGAGATCCTGCGCACCAACCTCGCGGCAGTCATCCTGCAGATGACCGCCATGGGGGTGGCCCGCGGGCCCAAGGACGTGGAGAACTTCCCTTTCGTGGAGCCTCCGGATTCACGCGCCATCAACGACGGCGTCACGCTCCTGCGCGAACTCGGCGCCCTGAGCGCCGCCCGTCCGCAGGGCGCCGCGGGCGCTGCCGCTGGCAGGAACGGCGGCGGACTGACCGCCGTCGGGCAAAAGCTCGCCCAGCTGCCGGTGGACCCGCGGCTGGGCCGGATGATCGTTGAGGCGGGCAAACGCGGCTGCGTCCGCGAGGTCATGATCCTCGCCGCTGCGCTCACCATCCAGGACCCGCGCGAGCGCCCGACCGACAAGCAGCAGCTCGCCGCGGAGAAGCATGCGCGGTTCCGGGACGAGAACTCGGACTTCACCGGTTTCCTGAACCTCTGGAACTACCTCCAGGAGAAGCAGCAGGAACTGTCCTCCACGGCCTTCCGCCGGCTCTGCCGCGCCGAGTACATCAACTACCTGCGGGTGCGGGAATGGCAGGACCTCTTCGCCCAGCTTCGTCAGCTTGCCCGCCCGCTGGGCATCAGCCTGGACAACAAGCGGCTGGCCGACCCCGTGGGCAACCATGAGGGAATCCATATAAGCCTGCTCTCCGGCCTGCTGAGCCACATCGGCATTCTCGACGAGCGCAAGCGCGAATACGCCGGCGCCCGCGGCAGCCGCTTCGCGATCTTCCCAGGCTCGGCGCTGTTCAAGAAGTCCCCCACCTTTGTGATGGCCGCCGAGCTGGTGGAAACGAGCCGGCTGTGGGCCCGCGTCGCCGCGAAATTCGATCCGCTCTGGGCCGAACAGGTGGCGCCGGACCTGGTCAAGCGCAGCTACAGTGAGCCGCACTGGTCCAAGAAGATGGGCTCCGTGATGGCCCACGAAAAGGTCACCCTGTATGGAGTGCCCATCATCCCCAGCCGCCGGATCAACTACGGCAAGGTGGATCCGGAGCTGTGCCGGGAACTCTTCATCCGGCATGCCCTCGTCGAGGGCGACTGGCAGACCCACCACAAGTTCTTCCACCGCAACCGTGCCCTGCTCCAGGAGATCGAAGAGCTTGAGGCGCGGATGCGGCGCCGGGACATCCTGGTGGACGACGAGACACTCTTCGAGTTCTACGACGCCCGGATCGGCAAGGACGTGGTGTCGGAGCGGCACTTCGACAAGTGGTGGAAGGAAGCACGCCAGCAGGACCCCGCCCTGCTGGACTTCGACCAGTCCCTGCTGATCAGCGAAGACGCCGACGCGCTGGATGATTCGGCCTACCCGAAAACCTGGCTGCACAAGGG
Source organism: Arthrobacter sp. FB24 (assembly GCF_000196235.1). NCBI lineage: Bacteria > Bacillati > Actinomycetota > Actinomycetes > Micrococcales > Micrococcaceae > Arthrobacter > Arthrobacter sp. FB24. The sequence goes on from NC_008541.1 coordinate 2,953,160, forward strand.
CTTCGAGCTTCCGCTGAGCTACGAATTCCATCCGGTGGCGCCCGGCTCGCCGCCCAACCCGTCCGACGGCGTCACCGCCGAGGTTCCGGTGCTCTTCCTGAACCAGCTCGACGACGCCGCCTTCCGCTGGCTCATCCCCGGCCAGCGCGTGGAACTGGTCACGGCCCTGATCAAGTCGCTGCCCAAGCAGGTGCGGAAGAACTTCGTGCCCGCCCCGGACGTCGCCCGCCAGGCGGTGGCGGCACTGGAGGCGGACTTCGATCCGACCGCCGACGATCTCGAACCTTCACTGGAACTGGTCCTCCGCCGGATCCGCGGACAGGTCATTCCGCCGGGTTCGTGGAACTGGGATGCGGTGCCCGCCCACCTCAGGGTGAGCTTCCGCGTGGTTGATGCCCAGGGCAAGGTCCTGGATGAGGGCAAGGACCTCGCGGCACTGCAGGAACGGCTGGCCCCGGCCACCCGGCGGGCGATCGCCGAATCCCTGGGGGCAACCCCAGTGACGACAGCCCCGAAGGGTGCACAGGGCAGGAAGTCGGCGGAGGCACCGAAGAACACCGGCACCTTCACGCCGTCCCCAAACGGTGCTGTCGCACCCGGCTTCGCGGAGAAGGCGGGGCTGACGGACTGGACCTTCGGAACCGTCCAGCGACAGGTCCAGGGCATGGTGAAAGGACACACCGTCACCGGCTACCCCGCTTTGGTCGACGAGGGCACGTCCGTTGCACTGCGGCTGTTCCAGACCCCCTCCGAACAGGAACAGGCCATGCGCGGCGGCGTCATCCGCCTGCTCGTGCTGAAGGTGCCCGCGCCGGACCGGTATGTCCTGGAGCACCTGAACAACACCGAGAAACTGACTTTCAGCCAGAATCCGCACGGTTCGGTGTCCGCCCTGATCGCGGACTGCGCGCTGGCCGCGATCGACAAGCTCACGCCGGCCGAACTGCCGTGGGACGAGGCGTCCTTCAAGGCCCTGTACGAACAGGTCCGGGCCGAACTCATCGACACAGTGTTCACGGTCACCGCGGTAGTCGAGCGCATCCTTGCCAGCACGCGACGGATCGAGAAGCAGCTGAAGGGCACCACGAGCCTGGCCCTTATCAGCGCACTCAACGATGTGAAGAGCCAGCTCGAGCAACTCGTCTTCCCGGGCTTTGTGGCACGCACGGGCTACGCCCAACTCAGCCAGCTGCCGCGTTACCTGGCCGCGATTGAGAAGCGCCTGGAGAAACTGCCCGGCAACGTCCAGCGGGATGCCCTGCACATGGCCGCGGTGCAGGCATTGGAAGACGACTACGATGACGCCGTTTCGGCGCTTCTGCCCGGGCGGCGTGCGGGCGCTGAGTTAACGCAGGTGCGCTGGATGATCGAGGAGCTGAGGGTGAGCTTCTTCGCCGTCGAACTCGGGACAGCCTATTCGGTCTCCGAGAAGCGGATCCGGGCGGTATTGAACAAGGCTCTGGCCCCGGCGTAGCGGCCGCCGGGGAACTCCGGCGGCCGGGACCCGACCGTCAGGCGACGGGGACGTGATCGCCGTGGCCGGCCTCGCGTAGCCCCTGGCGGAGCTTTTCGGCATTGGCGTCCAGTTGCGCGGGGTCCGGGTTCTGGTCCACCGAGCCGAAGTCGTAGTCGGCCATGGAGTTGGACGGCCACACATGGACGTGGAGGTGGTTGACCTCGTAGCCGGCCACGATCAGTCCGGCCCGTGCAGCATCAAATACATCGACCTGGACGGCGCCTATCTTCCGGGCTACTTCCATCACGCGGGCCAGGAGGGCGGGCGGCGCGTCCGTCCAGCGGTCCACTTCCTCAATGGGAACAACCAGCGTGTGGCCGTCAGCAAGCGGGCCCATGGTCAGGAAGGCCACCACGTCCTCGTCCCGCCAGACGAAGCGTCCGGGGATCTCGCCGTTGATGATCTTGGTGAAAACGGTGCTCATGCGTCTGCCTTTTCCGAAGGGGTTCCGAGGGTACTGGTGTCCAGGACAAAACGATACTTGACGTCGCCTGCCACCATACGGTCATAGGCCTCGTTCAGCTGCTCCGCACGCACCACCTCGACGTCGGAGACGACGCCGTGTCCGGCACAGAAGTCCAGCATCTCCTGGGTCTCGGCGATGCTTCCGATGAGTGAGCCCGCGTAGGAGATCCGGCGCCGGACCAGTGTCCCCGGGTTGACTGCCGGCATGGCGCCTGAAGGCAGGCCCAGCTGGAAGAGCGCTCCGTCCCGGCGCAGGGTCCGGAAGTAGGGGTTGAGGTCATGCGGAGCCGCCACCGTGTCGATGATGACGTCGATGCTGCGGTCCGCGGCCGTCATGGACGCTTCGTCGCGGGACAGGATGACGCCGTCAGCGCCAAGCTCGCGGGCCGCGGCCACCTTCGACTCCGATGTGGTGAACACCTTCACCTCGGCACCCATCGCCTTGGCGAGCTTCACGGCCATGTGGCCCAGTCCGCCGAGCCCCACCACCCCCACAACGTCTCCGGCCTCAACGCCGAAATGCCGCAGCGGGGAATAGGTGGTGATGCCGGCACAGAGGAGCGGTGCGACGGCGGCGGAGTCAAGGTTTTCCGGAACCCGCAGCACGTAGCGGCGGTCCACCACCACGGACGTGGCGTAGCCGCCCTGTGTGACGACGCCGCCGTTGCGGGCATCCACCGCTCCGTAGGTGCCGGTCATGCCGTTTTCGCAGTACTGCTCCAGCCCGTCGAGGCAGCTGTCGCATTCACGGCAGGAATCCACCATGCATCCCACGCCCACGAGGTCGCCCGGCGCGAAGTCGTCGACGGCGGGGCCTACCCGGCTGACGCGGCCAACGATTTCGTGGCCCGGCACCAGCGGGTATTTCTGCGCGCCCCACTCGCCGCGCGTTGCGTGCACGTCCGAGTGGCAGAGGCCGCAGAACTCAATGGCGATCTCGACGTCGTCGTCCTTCGGGGCCCGGCGGGCGACGGTCAGTGGCACCAGTCCGCCGCCTGCGGCCGTGGCCCCGTAGGCCGCGGCCAGCCGCGGCGGCGCCGGCTGGCTTGAGCCCTGGAGCGGCGGGGTGCCGGGGAGCGGCTTGGCGAGGGGCGGCGGTACGGGGCGTCCGGGAGTCATCCTCAGACGCTACCCCCGCCGCCGGCCGGTGCTCCAATCGGAGCGGTGCTTGCGGCGCCAGCCTTAGGGAGCCGCTCCCGTAGCCACCTCGTTGGCGGGGTCATTGGACCACTGCGAAAAGGAGCCTGGATACAGTGCAGCCGGAAAGCCGGCGATTTCCAGTGCGGCTATTTCGTGCGCGGCGGTGACGCCGGAGCCGCAGTAGACAGCGGTGGGCACATCCGGACTGACGCCCAGGGCGGTGAAACGCCCGCGCAGCTCCTCCGGCGGCAGGAACCGTCCGTCGCTTCCAATGTTTCCGGCGGTGGGGGCGCTCACAGCGCCCGGAATGTGTCCTGCCCGCGGATCCACCGGTTCGACCTCGCCGCGGTAGCGCTCCCCCGCCCGCGCGTCCAGCAGGACTCCCCTCCCGGGCCACTGCGCGGCCTGGGCCGCGTCGATCACGGGCATCGCTCCGTCGGTCAGCGTGACGTCACCCAGCGAGGCCTGCTCGAGGCCGCCCTCCACGGGGTATCCGGCCGCCCGCCAGGCGGACAGGCCGCCGTCGAGCAGGAACACCGTGGACATCCCGGCGTTACGCAGCATCCACCACAGCCTGGCGGCAGCAGTGCTGCCTGTGTCGTCATAGGCGACCACGACGTCGTTGTCCCGGATTCCCCAGCACCGCGCCGATTCCTGGAACTGCTGCAGCGGCGGCAAGGGATGCCTGCCCTGGCAAGGGTCCGCCGGACCCGCCAGCGCGGTAGGCAGGTCGACGTAGATAGCGCCGGGAATATGCGCCTCAAGATAGTGTTCGCGGCCGTGGGGATCGCCCAGCGCCCAGCGCACATCCAGCAGAACGGTGCGCCCGCCGGAGGTCATCCGGTGGTTCAGCGCGGACACGTCCATCAGGGGGTTCATCAAATCTCCTTTGGTTCGGATGACAGGCTGTCCGGCCGGCGCACAACGCGGACGGGCAGCCGGTACCCACTGTATCCGCGGACGACCCCTCTCCCGGGTAGGCTGAATTAGTGAACAAAATAGGCAACCGGCCGGGCAAACAGGACCGGGCGTGGGCGGATGAAGCCGTCCGCAGGATCAACGCCGAAAACAACAGGTCGGCGGACACGCACCTCTACTCTGTTCCGCTTCCGGAGCACTGGGGCGTCCAGCTCTACCTGAAGGACGAGTCCACGCACCGCTCCGGCAGCCTCAAGCACCGGCTGGCGCGCTCACTGTTCCTGTTCGGCCTGGTCAACGGCTGGATCCGGGAGGACACCACCATCGTGGAGGCCTCCAGCGGCAGTACGGCGGTCTCGGAGGCCTACTTTGCCCAGCTCCTTGGCTTGCCGTTCGTCGCCGTCATGACCCGCACCACCAGCCCGGAAAAGATAGCCCTCATTGAGCAGTTCGGCGGGTCCTGCCTCCTGGTGGATCATGCCTCCGAGGTGTATTCCGCCGCAGAGGAAGTTGCCCGCACCGCCCGCGGGCACTATATGGACCAGTTCACCTACGCCGAGCGCGCCACGGACTGGCGCGGCAACAATAACATCGCCGAGTCCATCTTCCAGCAGCTGGCCCTCGAGGAGCACCCGGTCCCCCGCTGGATCGTGGTGGGTGCCGGCACCGGCGGAACCAGCGCCACCATCGGCCGCTACCTGCGCTACCACCGCCATCACACGGAGCTCGCGGTTGTGGACCCGGAAAACTCCGCCTTCTACCCTGGCTGGCGGGACGGCGTCGCCGGCTTCAGCACCGGTATGCCATCCCGCATCGAGGGCATCGGCAGGCCGCGGATGGAACCCAGCTTCGTGCCCGCCGTGATAGACCACATGATCCAGGTCCCCGACGCTGCCTCGGTGGCGGCCATGCGGCACCTGCGGGACCTGGCGGGGCTGCATGCGGGCCCGTCCACCGGAACCAACCTGTGGGGCGTGTGGCAGCTGATCGCCGGAATGATCGCGGAGGGACAGCGGGGAAGCGTGGTCTCGCTGATGTGCGACGCCGGCGACCGCTACGCAGGGAGTTACTACAACGAGGAGTGGCTGGCGGCGCGCGGGCTGGATCCGAGGCCGCACGAGGCCGCGATCAGGGACTTTTTCGATACCGGAAAATGGCGCGCCTAGACCTCCACGGATTCCCCGCTGGAGAGGTGCGCGTACTCGGTGCCGTATTTTGCCCCGAGCCGCTTCACGTGCCCTTCGATCAGGCCGAGTCCGGTTTCGTTGAGCAGGGCGTCGTGGATTGGGAATGCCTTGGCGGCGCGGACACCAATGACGAAATCCACCACCTCACCCACTTTGTTCCAGGGCGCGTGCACCGGGAAAGGAGTGTCCGGACGCCAATCCCGTCCGGAATCACGAACGAGTCCCCGGGGTGGTACACGTTGGAGTCGATCAGGTACCCGATGTTCGCCACCACGGGGATCTGGGGGTGGATCAGGGCGTGCTGGCCGCCGAACGCCTGAACCTCGAAGCCAACGGCGGTGAATGCCTCGCCGGGTTCGACGTCCCTGATCCGGGGGCCGGCAAACGGCGCCTCGGACCGCAGCTTTGCCGCCACTCCCGCCGGGGCAAAGACCTGGAGCGACTCATTGTCCCGCAGCGCTGACACCATGGCCGGTACATCGATGTGGTCGCCATGCTCGTGGGTGACCAGGACGGCTCCGGCCGCTTCGAGGGCCTGCCCGGTTTCGGAGAACGTGCCGGGATCTATCACCAGCACCTGGCCGTCCTTCTCGAGCCGGACACAGGCGTGGGTGTATTTAGTCAGCTTCATGGAGCCAGCCTAGGGTGGGCCGCGCGGCAGTGTCCACGAAGCCGTCCCCGAACCCGTTCGTGAAATCCCGGCTGGTAATCTTGGACATTGCCAACACCCCTTAGGGAAGCGAGTCAATCCATGGCCCACGGCGCCAAAGCCGAAGGCACAAAGCTATCCGCACCGGCTTCCGCCGGCGGCCGGGAGCAGCGTGTCACCAAGCAGCGACTGGCGGTGAGCGCCGCCCTGGATGAGCTGGACGACTTCGTCAGCACCCAGGAGCTCTACCGGATGCTGCAGAACCAGGGCACCTCGGTGTCACTGGCCACTGCCTACCGGATCCTTCAGTCGCTCGCCGACGACGGGCTTGTCGATGTCCTGCGCAACGGCGAGGGCGAGGCCGTCTACCGGAGGTGCGCCGTCACAGGCCACCACCATCACCTGCTGTGCCGCAACTGCGGCAAGGCCGTGGAAGTGGAAGCACCTGCCGTGGAGACCTGGGCTGCGCGGACCGCCGCGGAGCACGGTTACACCGAGGTGGCCCACACCGTGGAGATTTTCGGCCTGTGTCCGGACTGCACGGCCCGCAAGGCCGACGCCGGCTAAGAGCCGCCCGGGCTGACGGACGGCGCCGGCTAAGAGGCGCCCGCCCCTGCTGGGAGGACGCGTCCGTTGAGGCCGCGTCCGGCCCGTATGCCGCCAACGATCCGGCACACAACGTAGATCAGGAATGACAGCGTGGTCACGTAGGGGCTGATGGGTATCCGGCCGCCGAGGGCCAGCATGATGCCGCCCACGGTGGCGGTCACCGCGAAGGCCACGCTGAGAATCACCACCAGCGGGGGCGATGAGGTAACGCGAAGCGCGGCAGCGGCCGGAGTGATCAGCAGGGCGAGCACGAGGAGTGCCCCGACCACCTGGATGGACAGCGCCACGCTGATTCCCAGCAGCACCATAAAGCCGATGCCCAGCGTCCGGACAGGTACGCCGCGGGCTTCCGCCACTTCCGGGTCCACGCTGGCAAAGGTGAGCGGGCGCCAGATGGCCACCAGCGCAATCATCACTACCAGCGCGGCCGTGGCCAGCACCTGCAGTTGAACTGTATCCACAGACACGATCTGCCCCGTCAGGAGGCCGAACTTGTTTGAGGCCCGCCCCTCGTACAGCGACAGAAAGAGAATGCCCAGGCCCAGGCCGAACGGCATGATCACGCCAATGATGGAGTTTTTGTCCCGGGCACGGACTCCCATCACGCCCAGGAGCAGCGCCGCGAGCACCGAACCCACCAGGGATCCGAACACGACGTCGGCTCCGATCAGTAGCGCGAAGGCTGCGCCTGCGAAGGAAAGCTCGGAGATTCCGTGGACCGCGAAGGCGAGGTCCCTTTTCATCACGAACGTACCCATGAGCCCGCCCAACAGACCGAGCAGCGCTCCTGCCCAGAGGGAGTTCTGGACCAGGGCCAGTAGCTCGCCGTAGTTGTCAAAATTGAAGATGGAACGCAGGATACTGTCGAAATCCATTTAGCCCACCTCCCCTGCCACTGAATGTGCGTCCTCGTGGTGGTGGGTGACACCCTCCGGCAGCCCCACCACGACCATCCGGCCGTTGGCCCGGATCACCTCAACCCTGCTGCCGTAAAGTCCGGAGAGCACCTCGGTGGTCATCACCTCTGCGGGCCTGCCTACCCGGAACCGTCCGCCGGCAAGGTAGAGGACGCGGTCCACGTAGTCGATGATCGGATTGATCTCGTGCGTGACAAATACGACGGCACTGTCCTTACTGCGGCACTGCTCGTTGATCAGTGCGCTGACGGCCTGCTGGTGCTGAAGGTCCAGGGACAGCAGCGGTTCGTCGCACAGCAGGACGCGAGGATCCGAGGCCAGCGACTGGGCGACCCTTAGCCTCTGCTGCTCGCCGCCGGAGAGCTGGCCCACCGGGACCTTGGCGTAATCAGCGGCCCCCACCAGGTCCAGCAGCTCATCGATCCTGTGGTTGGCCTTGGCGGCTCCCAGCCGCAGTCCCCAACGGTGGCCGTCCACGCCAAGTCCCACGAGGTCCCGGGCACGCAGTGGCGTATCCGGTGCAAAGGATTTCTGCTGCGGGATGTAGCCGATCAGCCTACTGCCCCGCTCCACCGGGCGCCCGCCCAACGTTGCCGTACCGGAATGGAGGTCCTGCAGGCCCAGCAGGACCTTCAGGAACGTGGTCTTGCCGCTGCCGTTCGGGCCGAGGACCGCAAAGAACTCGCCGGGGTTTATATCGAGGTCCAGGTCCTCCCACAACGTCCGTTTCCCGAACTTCAGGGTGGCTCCGCGGAGGCTCACTACCGGTTTCAACGTTCTTAATCCTCGATTCATACGGGGCGAAGCGCCCCCACCATCCTAGTGACGCCGGGGCTACTTCTGCAGTGCCTGCGCGATGCTGTCCACGTTACTGCCCATCCACTGCACGTAAGTCTTCCCCTCCGGAAGGGTTTCACTGAAGTCCAGCACGGGGACGCCGGCAGCCTCGGCTGCCTTCCTGAGGGCCTGCGTCTGCGGACCTTCCGTCTGCGTGTTGTACGCCAGGAACTTGATGTCCTTTGATCCGGCCAGTTCCGTGGCTTCCTTGAGGGCGGCGGGCGGCACATCGGCATCTTCCTCGATGGCGGCCGTGTAGTCGGCAGGAGTTTTGTTTACCAGGCCCGCGGCCTCGATCAGGTAGAGCGGGACCGGCTCGGTCACCGCAACGGGAGCCTGTGCTGCCGTTGCGGTGAGACCGGCCACCTTTGCGTTCAGCCCGGCGATCTCTTTTTTGAAAGTGGCGGCATTGGCCTGGAAGGTTGCTGCGGAGGCCGGCTCCAACGCCGCGAGCTTGGCTTCGACGGCGTCGGCCAGCTTGGTCATGGCATCGAGGCTGTACCAGACGTGCTCATTGAACGCTCCGTGATCGTGGGCATGCCCGTGGTCGTCGGCGCCAGCCGTGGACCCGGCCGTGGACTCTTCTTCGGGGGCAAGCCCGGAAACCTCGACTGCGCTGATGATGTTGTCATGGCCCACGTTGCTGTCGTCGGCCAGCTTGTGGATGAAGTCGTCATAGCCGCCGCCGTTTTCAACCACCAGCCGGGCCTTCGAGACCGCAAGCTTGTCCTGCGTGGTGGCCTCGTAGGAGTGCGGATCCTGGCTGGCCTTGCTGATCAGTGCTTTGACGCTCACCTTGTCGCCGCCGATTTCCCGGACGATGTCACCGTAAACGTTCGTGGAGGTGACAACCTCAATGGTGCCGGAAGCTGCCGGCTGGCCGCCCGGCGTCGTACTGCAGGCTGACAGCACCAGGCTCAGGCCGGCAAGGGCGGTGACGGAGAAGACTGCGGAACGGCGCACGGAAGGACCTCGGATCTGGTTGTCTGGACTTGCCACATGAGAATCAGGAGCATTAGCAACAAGACGAGTGTAGCCCTAAATAGGAATCATTCCTATTTAGGGCTACCGCATCCAAGTGCAGCCTCCCGCGGACTCCTAGTCGCCGTTCCGCTGGCCGAGCCGGCGGATTCCCTTCGCCTGGGTGGCGTCACGGATCTCGCCCACGAGCTGTTCGATCACGTCTTCCAGGAAAAGGACGCCCCTGGTGTTGCCGTCCGGTCCGATGACGCGCGCCAGGTGCGAGCCGGTGCGTTGCATCACGGACATCGCCTTCTCGATCTCGTCATCCATGGACAGGTTCGCCAGGGACCTGATGCGGCTTTCCGCAATCGGGTGCTCATATCCGGCTTCCGGGATGGACAGCACATCCTTGATGTGAAGGTAGCCCGAAAGCATCCCGTCCTCGTCCATCATCGGGAACCGGGAGAACCCCGTGCGGCTGACGGCTTTTTCAAACTCCACCGGCGTGGTGGGCGACTGCATCATGACCAGCTTGTCCAGCGGAACCATGATGCGGGACGCCGTGTGCTCGGAGAATTCCAGTGCACCGGTGATGAGGCCGGCGTCGTCATCCACGAGTCCATGCCGGGTGGATTCCTGCACGATGGACTGGACCTCCTCCAGGGTGAACGAGGAGTTGACCTCGTCCTTGGGCTCGATCCGGAGCAGGCGCAGGATGTGGTTGGCAGACCAGTTGAGGGCCACGATCACCGGGTTCACAAGGCGTGCGATGAACATCAGCGGCGGCGCCAGCAGCAGTGCCGCCTTGTCCGCGACGGAGACCGAGATGTTCTTGGGCACCATCTCGCCGAAGGTCACGTGAAGGAAGGTCACCGCCAGGAGCGCCACGGCGAACGCCACAACGTCCGCGAGTTCCGTCGGCACGCCCACGGCTTCCAGCGGCACGGCCATCAGGTGGTGGATGGCCGGCTCAGCCACCTGCAGGATCAGCAGGGAGCAGACCGTGATGCCCAGCTGGGCGCACGCGAGCATGAGGGACACGCTTTCCATGGCCCGCAACGTTGTCTGGGCCCGCAGGGACCCTGCTTCGGCCAGCGGCTCAATCTGGCTCCGCCGCGCGGACATCACCGCGAATTCCGCAGCCACGAAGAAGGCGTTTCCGATCAGCAGGAGCACCAGCCAGATAATTCCTACCCAGTCGCTCATGCCGTCCCTCCCTGGCCGGCAGCGTGTTCTTCGCCGAGGACCGGGGCAGGCTTGAAGCAGATCCGGTCGATCCGGCGTCCGTCCATCCGGGTCACGCTCAGGGTGCCCCCGCCGACATCCACGGTGTCCCCGACTGCGGCGATCCGGCCGAGCTGGCTCATGACATACCCGCCCACGGTTTCATAGGCGGACTCATCAGGCACCGTCAATCCGGGGATCTGTTCGGACAGCTCGTCCGGGCGCAGCAGGCCGGGGAAGTACCAGTCCCCCGATGCGCTCTGGAGCAGTCCCGGCCGCACCTTGTCATGTTCATCCGCGACTTCCCCGACGATTTCCTCCACGAGGTCCTCAAGCGTGGCGATGCCGGCCGTTCCGCCGTATTCATCCAGCACAACGGCCAGCTGCATGTTTCCTTCGCGCAGTTCAGCCAGCAGGGCATCAAGGTGGATTGTCTCGGGAACCCTGAGGACGTCCGTCATGATGGCACCGGCCTCGAGGTTGGCGCGCCGTTCCGAGGGGACAGCGATTGCCTTCTTCACGTGCACCAGGCCCCGGATGTCGTCGGCGGACTCGCCGATGACCGGGAAGCGTGAATAGCCTGTCCGCCGGGCGGCATCGATGATGTCCGACACCGGCTGCGCGGCGCCGATGGTTTCGAGCCGGATCCTGGGCGTCATCACGTCGGCGGCGGTCCGGCCGGAGAACTTCAGCGTCCGGGCAATGAAGTTTGCGGTGCCCGGGTCAAGAGTTCCCATGGCGGCGGAACGGCGGACCAGGGATGCCAGTTCGGCCGGTGTCCGCGCACCGGAGATCTCCTCCTTGGCTTCAAGTCCGAAGACATTCAGCACCTTGTTGGAGAAGCCGTTCAATACGATGATCGCGGGCTTGAAGACGGCGGTGAACACCAGCTGCGGCCGCGCAACAGCCTTGCCGATCGGCAAGGACAGTGCAATGGCCATGTTTTTGGGCACGAGCTCGCCGATCAGCATGGACAGGAGGGTGGCGATGGTCATGGCCATCACCAGGGAGACCGAAGCCGCTGCCGCTTCCGGAACGCCGGCCGCGGTAAGCGGCCCTTCCAGCAGCTTTCCTACGGACGGTTCCATGACATAGCCGGTCAGCAGGGTGGTCAGCGTGATCCCGAGCTGGCAGCTGGACAGCTGGGTGGACAGGGATTTAAGGCACTTGAGCAGCGGCACGGCCGCGGCGTCGCCGCTGTCCACGGCCCGCTGGACAGTGGCCTGGTCAAGGGCGACGAGTGAGAACTCCACGGCGACAAAGAAACCCGTACCGAGGATGAGCAGGATGCCTGCTCCTAGCAGTAGCCATTCCATCAGCGGCTTGCCTCCGGCCGTCCCGGGAACGGGATCCGCTTCCGGGAGCCGGCAGGCGCCGGAGAGAGAGCTATCAGGGGGAAGAAGGTGTTGCGGCGAGGACGGACCGGCGGAGGATGGTCGGCCGGTGCCGACCCCGTTTCCTGGAAGGCTGCGGCGCTGACTGCTGCAGAGTGATGGGCGCGTGAACGGGGTTTGCCGGCTCTGTGGGTGGGCTGCGGGGAGCTGGTGTTCATGCTCCGCTGACAGCCCCCAGGCCGGCACCTAGATTTACTGTCCATAAGAATTTCAGTCTACAGGAGCAGCCACAGCCCACAGGAGCCGTACTGCAGGGACCAACCGCTTCCGCTGCGCACATCCGTCACCAGCTCTGTGGAACGGGCCGGCCTTCCTCATAGCCGGCAGCCGACTGGATTCCGGCCACGGCGCGCTCGCGGAAACCGGCGAGGTCCGCGGCACCGGCGTAGCTCATCGAACTGCGCAGCCCTGCCGTGATCGTGTCCACGAGATCCTCCACCCCCGGACGCGCGGGGTCCAGGTACATGCGTGACGTCGAGATGCCTTCTTCGAAGAGTGCCTTGCGGTCCTTTTCGAAGGCACCTTCCCGCTGGTTCCGGTTCTGCACGGCCCTGGCCGATGCCATGCCGAAGCTCTCTTTATAAAGGCGGCCGTTTGCGTCCGCCTGGAGGTCCCCCGGGCTTTCATGGGTCCCCGCGAACCACGAACCGATCATCACCTGGCTTGCCCCGGCCGCCAGCGCAAGGGCCACATCCCGCGGATATCGTACGCCGCCGTCGGCCCAGATCCGCCCTCCGGCGGCGCGCGCGGCAGCCGCGCACTCCAGCACGGCGGACAGCTGGGGGCGGCCCACCGCCGTCATCATGCGCGTGGTGCACATGGCCCCCGGTCCGACGCCCACCTTGACGATGTCCGCCCCGGCATGGATCAGCTCCCGGGTGGCATCCGCCGTTACGACGTTGCCGGCCACAATAGGAACGGCGGGGTCCAGGCTGCGGACCGCCGCCAGGGCGTCGAACATCTTCTGCTGGTGCCCGTGCGCGGTATCGATCACCAGGACATCGACGCCGGCGGCGAGCAGTTCCGCTGCCCGGCCGGCCACGTCACCGTTAATTCCGACGGCGGCAGCCACCTTGAGCTTCCCCGCCGCGTCCACCAGGGGACGGTAGATGGTGGACCGAAGGGCGCCCTTGCGGGTGAGGACTCCCGCGAGGGAGCCGCCGAGCTGGACGGGCGCAAAGTCCGTCCCTGCGGCGTCCATGGCCTCGAAAGCTTTTCGCAGGGAAGCGTCACGGCCGTCCGGGGCCGCGTCTCCCGCCGCCGGCCCGGCACCGAAGGCGGCGGCATCCAGCACCAGGGCCTGGCGCATGACCGACGCCAGCGAGGCAAAGCGGTCCTGCCCGTCACAGTCCGCAGCGCGGACAACGCCGGCAACCTTCCCGGCGTCGTCCATTACGACCACTGCTCCATGGGGCCGTTTACCCATCAGGTGGAGGGCGTCGATGACGGTTTCGGAGGCCAGCAGGCTGACGGGTGTTTCGAAGACTGTGTGGCGCGACTTGATCCAGGCAGTGACGTCCCGGAGTACATCGAGCGGAACGTCCTGCGGAAGGACGGCCAGTCCCCCGCGGCGGGCCATGGTCTCGGCCATGCGCTTTCCGGTCACGGCCGTCATGTTCGCCACCACCAGCGGGATGGAGGCGCCGGTGCCGTCGTCCGCCGCCAGGTCAACATCCAGCCGCGAGGTGACGTCGGACCGCGAGGGCACCAGGAAGGCGTCCGAGTAGGTCAGGTCGGTGGACGGCTCACTCAAAAAACGCACGGCTGCTCCTCGTCGAAAATGGTGTTCCCAGTGCGAGTCTAGGCGAGACCGCGGCCCCCGGCGGGACGGCGCCGGGACGAGCGCCAAGGACGCCTCGCAACGCAGCTCCAGTGGTCGCTCCGAGGGCCGATTCGCCCAATAGTTTCGCCGCTACATGATTTGGGTCACCCTTATTGGCAGTTAACGGAGGATCGTCACTAGACTGGCAAAGGTCTGGGTTCACAGGACGCAGAGAACTGGTTCGATTGTTGTGCTGAGGCACCGAAGGCGACCAGAGGGAAATCAAACTCATGGAAGAGGCGTATTTCAAGTGCCAGAGCAGCCTAGCCACCGTCTACCAGAGGAATTTGGCGGAAACGAGTGGCTCGTTGACGAACTGTACGAGCGTTACCAGCAGGACAAGAACACGGTAGATGCCAAGTGGTGGCCCCTGTTCGAATCCTTCGACGCCGGTGACAGCGCGTCTTCCAACGGGGCCTCGGGTGCAGCGGCTCCCGCAGATCCCGCAACCCGCGAACTTCCAGTTGTAGCTCCCGCTCCGGCAGCACCGGCATCGTCGCCGGCGAAACCTGCAGCGGCCGCAGCTGCGCAGCCGGCATCCCCCCAGACCCCTTCCGCCCAGCCGCAGGCAGCTCCGGCTGCAGCACCGGCGAAGAAAGCACCTGCCACTGTTGCCCGCGACGGCGCAAAGAAGCCCGAAACCGCAGGCACCCCGCCCATCCCCGCCCAGCTGCCCAAGAACATCAAGGCCCCCACCGCTCCGGAAGAGGACGTCGTCTCCGTCCTCCGCGGACCGGCGAAGGCCATCGCTTCCAACATGGTCACCAGCCTGGAAGTTCCCACGGCCACCAGCGTCCGCGCCATTCCGGCCAAGCTGCTGATCGACAACCGCGTGGTCATCAACTCCAACCTGGCCCGCGCCCGCGGCGGCAAGGTTTCCTTCACGCACCTGATCGGCTATGCCGTCATCCGGGCCCTGTCCCAGTTCCCCTCCATGAACGTCTATTACGACGAAGTGGACGGCAAGCCCGTTGCGGTCCAGCCCGCACACGTGAACTTCGGCATCGCCATCGACATGCCCAAGCCGGACGGCACCCGCCTGCTGATGGTGCCGAACATCAAGAAGGCGGAGACCCTCAACTTCTCCGAGTTCTGGCACACCTACGAGGACCTGATCAAGCGCGCCCGCAATGGCAAGCTGACCGCCGATGACCACTCCGGCACCACGGTCTCCCTCACTAACCCGGGCGGCATCGGCACTGTGCACTCCGTGCCGCGCCTCTCCAAGGGCCAGGCCGCCATTATCGGTGTCGGCGCGCTGGATTACCCGGCCGAGTTCCAAGGGGCCAGCGAGAAGATCATCGCGCAAAACGCCATCAGCAAGGTCCTTACGCTGACGTCCACGTATGACCACCGCGTGATCCAGGGCGCCGGCAGCGGCGAGTTCCTCAAGCTCGTGCACCAGCTGCTGCTGGGTGCCCAGAACTTCTACGACGAAATCTTCGAGTCCCTGCGTATCCCGTACGAGCCTGTGCGCTGGAGCCCGGACCTGCAGGTCGACCCGGCGGACCAGATCAACAAGGTCGCCCGGATCCAGCAGCTGATCCACTCCTACCGCGTGCGCGGGCACCTCATGGCGGACACGGATCCGCTGGAATACGTACAGCGCAAGCACCCGGACCTCGACGTCCTCACCTACGGCCTGACCCTGTGGGACCTCGACCGCGAGTGGCCCACCGGCGGTTTCGGCGGCAAGCCCATGCTTGCGTTCCGCGACATCCTCGGCGTCCTCCGTGACGCCTACTGCCGCACCACCGGCATTGAGTACATGCACATCCAGGACCCGGCCGAGCGCAAGTGGTTCCAGGACCAGCTGGAGCACGAGTACTCCAAGCCGAGCCGCGAAGAGCAGCTGCGCATCGTGTCCAAGCTCAATGCCGCGGAAGCCTTCGAAACCTTCCTGCAGACCAAGTTCGTGGGGCAGAAGAGGTTCTCGCTGGAGGGCGGCGAATCACTGATCCCGCTGCTGGACGCCATCATCTCCGACGCGGCCGACGACGATCTCGACGAAGTTGCGATCGGCATGGCCCACCGCGGCCGCCTGAACGTGCTCACCAACATCGCCGGGAAGACCTACGCACAGGTCTTCCGTGAATTCGAGGGAACCCAGGACCCGCGCTCCGTGCAGGGCTCCGGCGACGTGAAGTACCACCTCGGCACCGAGGGCACCTTCACCTCGGACAGCGGCAAGGAGACCAAGGTCTACCTCGCAGCCAACCCCTCGCACCTCGAGGCCGTGGACTCGGTCCTTGAAGGCATCGTCCGCGCCAAGCAGGACCGCCTGGACCAGGGCGAGGCGTTCCCCGTGCTGCCCATCATGGTGCACGGCGACGCGGCGTTCGCCGGCCAGGGCGTGGTGGCGGAAACGCTCAACCTCTCCCAGCTCCGCGGCTACCGCACCGGCGGTACCATCCACGTCGTGGTCAACAACCAGGTTGGCTTTACCACCGCTCCGTCCTCGTCGCGTTCCTCCACCTACTCCACGGACGTCGCCAAGATGATCCAGGCTCCGGTGTTCCACGTGAACGGCGACGACCCGGAGGCCGTGGTCCGCATCGGCCAGCTCGCCTACGAGTTCCGCCAGCGCTTCCACAAGGACGTTGTCATCGACATGGTCTGCTACCGGCGCCGCGGGCACAACGAGGGCGATGACCCCTCGATGACCCAGCCGCTGATGTACAACCTGATCGAAGCCAAGCGCTCGGTCCGCAAGCTGTACACCGAGTCCTTGATCGGCCGCGGGGACATCACCGAGGAAGAAGCCGAGCAACTGCTCCGCGACTACCAGGAACGGCTGGAGCGGGTCTTCGCCGAGACCCATGCAGCACAGACTTCACCGATCCCGATCATCACGGCGGATTCCGCCGCAGTGTCCGACATCGAACGGCCCAGCGCCCAGCAGTCGGACTTCGGCATCAACGCACCCGCGTCCACTGCGATCTCCGCAGAGACGTTGGCGCGCATCGGCAAGGCCCACATCGAGATCCCCGAGGGCTTCACGGTCCACGCCAAGCTCAAGCAGTTGCTGGAGAAGCGCGAACAGATGTCCCGCGAAGGCGGCATCGACTGGGGCTTCGGCGAGATCGCAGCCTTTGGCTCGCTCATCATGGAAGGCGTTCCGGTCCGGCTCGCAGGCCAGGATTCCCGCCGCGGAACCTTCGTGCAGCGCCACGCAGTGTTCCACGACCGCGCCAACGGCAATGAATGGCTGCCCTTGGGCAACCTCTCCGATGACCAGGCCAAGCTGTGGATCTACGACTCCCTGCTGTCCGAATACGCTGCGATGGGCTTCGAATACGGCTACTCCGTGGAGCGCCCCGATGCCCTGGTGCTGTGGGAAGCGCAGTTCGGCGACTTCGTCAACGGCGCGCAGACCATCATCGATGAGTTCATCTCCTCGGCCGAGCAAAAGTGGGGCCAGCGTTCCTCCCTGGTGCTCATGCTGCCCCACGGCTACGAAGGCCAGGGTCCGGACCACTCGTCCGCACGGATCGAGCGCTTCCTGCAGCTGTGTGCCGAAGAGAACATGATCGTGGCCAACCCCACGACGTCGGCTTCGCACTTCCACTTGCTGCGCCGCCAGGCGTACAGCCGCCCGCGGAAGCCGCTCATCATCTTCACGCCCAAGCAGTTGCTCCGCCTGAAGGCTGCTGCCTCTTCGGTGGAGGACTTCACCACCGGTGCGTTCAAGCCCGTCATCGGCGAGCACGAACAGCTGCAGGCAGACGCCGTCGAGCGTGTGCTGCTGGTGTCCGGCCGCCTGTACTACGATCTCCTGTCCACGCGACAGAAGACCGGCGACAAGACGACGGCGATCGTCCGCGTCGAGCAGCTCTACCCGCTGCCCGCCGCTGAAATCGCTGCCGAACTCGCCAAGTACCCCAACGCCGAAGTGGTGTGGGCACAGGACGAACCGGCCAACCAGGGCCCGTGGCCGTTCATGGGCCTGAACCTTCCCGAGGCACTGGACCGCCGGGTGAAGCTGGTTTCCCGTCCGGCTTCGGCATCCACGGCAGCCGGTTCCATGAAGCGGCACGCTGCGGAGCAGGATACCCTCCTCAAGCAGGCGTTTGCTCGGAAGTAGCTTGAACGCTGCCCGGTCGGAACTCGAAATACGCGACTCCGGCCGGGCAGCGCTGCTTAATGGAAGCGGCAGTGCTGCGGGGCCGGACGCTGTTGCCCGCCGCCAGCCTCCGGAGTTGGCCCGGAGCCCGTTTCCATGGAACGCTGAATTTTGTTGCACATTGAGGTTAAGAGGTAGTCGTGGAAGACAGAAAGCTGCGGATCGCGGCTGTTGGGGATGAGCTGTTGGCCGGCTTGGGTGATCCCCGGGCGCTGGGCTGGCTGGGCCGCGTGCTGGCCCGCACCCCGCAGGACGGAATCACCCTTGAGTGCTACGCCCTCCCCTGCCCGCAGGAAGGCACCGAGGGCCTGGCCGCCCGGTGGCTGGACGAGGCCGGCCGCCGCTTTGGCAACAATCACGAAAACCGCCTGGTGATCGGGCTGAGCGGACGGGACGTCGAATTCGGCCTGTCCACCGCCCGCAGCCGCCTGAACCTTGCCAACATCCTGGACTCCGCCTCCCAGAACAAAATCGAGGTCTTTGTGGTGGGTCCGCCCCCGTCGCTGGACCCCTCGCAGAACCGCCGCCTCGGGGAACTGAATACGGCCTTCGCGGATGTCACCACGCGGCGCAAGCACCTGTATGTGGATACCTTCTCCCCGTTGCTCAACCACGAACAGTGGCGCCAGGACCTGGCCGCCAACGGCGGAACGCCGGGACAGGCCGGCTACGGGCTGATGGCGTGGCTTGTGCTGCACCGCGGCTGGTTCCAGTGGCTCGGCATGGCCGCCCCGGAGTAGCGCCGGAGACAGTGCACATGCTGCGGAGTGCTTGACACCCAAGCGCTGGCCGTGACCCAATGGGGCCCATAACGCCGTCGACAAAAGGTGTGGGTCCATGAAAGCTCCCGGATTCCCCAAAAACTCCCCGGCAGCGCTGGCCGTTGCGCTGATGCTCGCCGTGGCAGGTTGCAGTGTCGGCCCGGCTCCAGGCCCGCCCGCTTCCTCTCCCGCGCCATCGGACACGCCGCCCAGCGCCACGGGGTCGGGCACCACGGACGTTACGCCCCCTGCTTCATCCGGTGGCGCACTGCAGCCTTTCGACCAGGCGGCGCTGGAGCAGACCTTCAAGGAGACCGCCCGGGAACTGCGTGTCCCTGGCGCGGTGATGCTGCTGCGGACCCCGGGCGGGACGGCCACATACACCTATGGCGTACGAAGCGTGGGCGGCGACGATCCCGTAACACCGGCGGACCATGTCCGGATCGGCTCCATCACGAAGACCTGGACCACCACCGTCATTCTCCAACTGGTCCAGGAAAAGAAGATCAAACTCGACGATCCGGTGGCCGCCTACCGTCCGGATGTGCCGGACGGCGCAAACATCACCATCGAACAATTGCTGACGATGCGCAGCGGACTCTACAACTACACGGAGGACCTTGAAGTCAACAAGGTCCTCGACACCGATCCCGGGAAAGTGTGGACCACGGATGAACTGCTCGCCGCAGCCTTCCGCCATCCGCCGTATTTCGCTCCCGGCGAGGGTTTCCACTATTCCAACACCAACACGGTGCTGCTCGGCCTGATCGCTGAAGCCCTGGACGGCAAACCGCTCTCATCGGCGTTCCGCGACAGGCTGTTCACCCCGCTCGGACTCAGCGGATCCGTGTTTCCGGATCAGGCGTCCAACGCAATTCCCGAACCGCATCCGCAGGGGTACATGTACGGGAACAACGTGCTGACCCTCGATGACCCGGCCCTCCCCGAGGACATGCAAAAGGCTGCAGCAGAAGGCACCCTGAAGCCCGTCGACCAGACAGCCATGAACGCCTCGTGGGCCTGGTCTGCCGGTTCCGGAATCTCCACGGCGGCGGACCTGGCAACCTGGGCGGAGGCCCTGGGCGGAGGGAAGGTCCTTGGGCCCGAGCTGCAGAAGCTGCGCCTGGACAGCCCCCGGCCGGTGAAGGCAGATGACCCGGGCGGCGCACTCTACGGGCTGGGGATCGCGAAGTTCGGCCAGCTGTTCGGGCACACCGGCGAACTGCCCGGTTTCAACAGCTTCGCGGGGCACGATCCGGCGAACAAGGTCACCCTCGTCGTTTGGACCAACCTGGCCCCGACGCCGGACGGCCGGGACCCCGTAACCACCATTGCCCGCACCCTAATCGGAAAGGTCTACCAGTAGCGCCTTCGCCTATTGCATTTGCGCAAGACGCGATATATCGTCTAACCATATTCACGATATATCGCAACTTGGAGGAACTGTGGACGAGAAAACCTGGACCGTCACCGGTCCGCAGACCATCGATGTCGACGGCGTAAGATCGCTCAAGCTCGGAATCATCCGTGGACGGTTCAACGTGATGACCCACGCCGAGGAGGTCACGCGGATCGAGGTGTCCGACATCCACGGGGACCCGTTGGCCGTGTCCCTGGCCAACGGGAGGCTTGAGGTGCGCCACCAGCTGCACGGGGCGCAGGGCTGGTTCAAGAACCTCATGGGCACCGTCAACAACAGCAGCACCAACTCCGTGGTCATCAGCATCGCACTGCCGGCCGGAGTGGAAGTGGAAGCCGGCACCGTCAGCGGCGACGGCCTGGTCTCGCGTATCAGCGGCCACACGAAGCTGAACACTGTCTCAGGCTCCGTCATGGCGGACAACACCGCCGGCGAGCTCCATGTCAATACCGTCAGCGGCGAAGTCATCGCCCGGAACCACGAAGGCGTCCTCACCGCCAAGAGCGTCTCCGGCGAAGTGACGGCGTCCGGCCGGTTCAGCAACATCCGCGCAAACACAGTCAGCGGAGACATGAGTTTTGACCTCCAGGGATTCACGCACGACTTCGGGGCCAACTCCGTCTCCGGCGACCTCACCATCCGGCTGCCCCACGACGTCGGAGTGGACATCGTGGCCAAATCCGCCAGCGGCGCCGTGGTCATCGACGACCAAAGGTACATCCAGCCCAGCGGCAAGATCCAGACCATCGCCGGCCCTGACGCGCAGCTCATGATCGTTCGGACCAACTCCGTCTCCGGAAAGACCTCCATCATCCACAGCAAGTCGCCCGCGGACGCCGAAACGGAGGCCTAGATGCCTCCCGTCTTCGCCCATGGAGCGCTTCGACTCTATCTGCTTTCTCTTCTGGAGTCCGGCCCCAAGCACGGCTACGAACTCATCAAAGCCCTCAGTGAGCGCTTCGGCGGGACCTACTCCCCCAGCGCCGGAACCATCTATCCGCGGCTCGGCAAGCTGGAAGAAGAGGGGCTCGTGGCCACCGAGGCAGCCGGGCGCCGCACCAACTACCGCATCACCCCGGCCGGACTGGTGGAGCTCAACCGGCGAAGGGATGAACTCGCCGGCGTCGAGAACGACATCTCCGATTCCGTACGCCGGCTGGCCGACAACCTCCGGGAGGACATCCGGGCCAACATGCGCGGGCTCCGGGCCGATCTTGCCGCCACCGCAGAAGCCGCCAGGTCGGCTGCGCGTTCCGCAGCGTTCCCAGACCGCGGCAGCCGGCATACCCCCGAAGGCGACCGGACGATGAAGGAAGCGGAAATGCTGATTCAGGCTTTCAGGGACGACCTCCGGGTTGAGCTTCGGGTACGGTCCGGCGCAGAACCCATCAGCGGCGTCACTCTCGAAACGATCCGGATGGTCCTCGACCAGGCCCGGATTTCCATCCGCAACTCCCTGAACGCCGACAGTCACTAACCGGGCCTGGTTCGCGGCCAGTCGCGTGATGTGGGAGACTTGAGGGCAGCTCTTTTGAGTACCAAGATTAAGGAGGCCAGCTATGAGCAAGCGTGCACGTAAACGTCGTGACCGTAAGCGTGGCGGCGCGAACCACGGGAAGCGCCCCAACACCTAAGCTACGGTTTGGAATATGAGCTTGAAAGCGAAGGGCCCCGGAAACCACATGGTTTCCGGGGCCCTTCGTCGTGAAAATGCCCCGAGGGTCAGGACGGGCCGCCGTGAGGCAACGCCTATAGGGGAAGCTATGCCTCGACGGGGCGGATCGCGTGGATCCGGTCCAGGATGGCACTCTTCAGGTTCTCCGGGGCGGCCTCCGTACAGGATCGCTTAACCACCTTGCGAATGACGCATTCGAGATCGTACTCCTCAAGGCACTCCGGGCAACCGTCCAGGTGATCCTTGATCTCGGCGATGTCGCTGTGTGTCAACGCACCGTCCAGGTATTCGTAAATACGTTGCATCCGGGCGTCGTCGCAATCGCCCAGTCCCTGGCAGTCGCTCATTTCCTGTTCTCCTGTTTTGTGCTTTCGGCCGCTGCGCCGGTTTCGGTTGCGGCTTTGAAACCCCGCTCTGCGGCGTAGTCCCCGAGCATGTCGCGCAGCATTTTGCGGCCGCGGTGAAGCCGGGACATCACAGTGCCGATGGGGGTGTTCATGATGTCTGAGATTTCCTTGTAGGCGAACCCCTCCACGTCGGCGAAGTACACCGCCAGGCGGAACTCTTCCGGAATTGCCTGCAGTGCCCGCTTAACATCGGAATCGGGAAGGTGGTCCAGTGCCTCCGCTTCGGCGGAGCGGAGCCCTGAGGAAGTGTGCGATTCCGCCCGGGCCAGCTGCCAGTCTTCAATGGTGTCCGAATTCGACTGCAGGGGCTCGCGCTGCCTCTTGCGGTAGAGATTGATGTACGTGTTGGTGAGGATCCGGTAAAGCCACGCCTTGAGGTTGGTTCCGGGCTTGTACTGATGGAACGCGGAGAAAGCCTTTGTGTACGCCTCCTGCACCAGATCCTCAGCGTCGGCAGGATTCCGCGCCATCCTCATGGCAGCTGAATACAGCTGGTCGACGTACTGCATGGCGTCGCGTTCAAACCGCAGCCTGCGCTGCTCAGAGGTCTCGGAGACAACGTCCACCTCAGCCTCCGGCTCCGCGGCTTCCAGCCCGGCGTCGGGGCGTACCCCGCCGTCCTTGCTGTCCCCGGCGTCCGCCGGACGCTCGCTGATGGTCTTGGCGTCGTTTCCGGCAGCCTCATATATGGCCGCAACGGCCGGATCAATGGTGCTCATTGCCTTCAAGTCTACTGTGACGCGTCGCGAAGCTCCCGGCGGGCGTCCGCCGGCCTCATCTCCGCGTCCGGAGAACTCCGGTGGCGCAAGGAGTTCCACGCCGTCCCTAACCAATGTCAAAGCTCCATCTCCGCTCTGTGTCCTTGTAACCGGCCCTGTGTAGCTGTGTCGGCGTCCGCGTTGGGGGCGTGCCGGCGCACCAGGCCGAAGCGTGCGGCGTTCGCCAGCGCCCGAGGCCGCGGACAAGTACCTTCCCCACCCACTGGGACCTGCTTTTCACAACCACGGCCGGCGGGCAAATATTCCGCAAAAGTGCAAGACTAGAACCGGTTCCCCCGCAGAAGTCCAGCGGCTCGTCCACCCAGGAGGAAATTCATGTCGTTTGTCCGTATTCTCGCCCGCCCCATGCTGGCCTCCAGTTTCGTTCTCGCCGGCCTGGACAAGCTCAAGAACGCGGATGACACTGCGACGCAGCTGTCCCCCCTGCTCCGCCGGGCAGCGGAGTCCCTTCCCTTCGCCACGAACGAAAAGGTCCTGGCCCGCGTCATCGGCGGCACCCAGGTGGGTGCAGGAGTGCTTTTCGCCCTTGGCAAGTCGGCACGGCTCGCCGCGTCCGTCCTTGCGGTCATTTCCGCACTGAACGCCTTTGTCGAGTGGCGCAGCGCGGACATCACCACCAAGGAAGGCCGGGATGCGCGACGCACCCAGCTGCTGAAGAATGTCACCCTCACGGGCGGGGTGCTGCTTGCATCCGTGGACACCGCGGGCAAGCCGAGCCTTGCCTGGCGGGCCGAGCACCTGGCTGCCGATGCCCGCAAGGGTGCCAGCCACCTGGCCGCTGACGCACGGAAGACCACCACCAAGAAGCTCAAGAAAGCCGACAAGGCGGTCCGCAAGGCCGTGGACCACGCAGTGAAAGCATAGGCACGAATGACAGGCACCGCCCCCACCGAGTCAGCTACTTCAGGACCCGTTGCCGACGTGCCGCACTGGCCGGCACCGTTCGCCGAAGCGCCCGTCGACGCCACGGTCACCGTCCCGGGCTCCAAGTCCCTCACCAACAGGTATCTGGTTCTTGCGGCCCTGGCCGATGGGCCGTCCCGTCTGCGGGCACCCCTGCATTCGCGCGACTCGGCCCTCATGATCGAGGCCCTCCGGCAACTGGGAGCCGGTATCAGGGAAGTTCATAGCGACGGCGCGTTCGGGCCCGACCTTGAGGTCACCCCCCTCCGTGCCGACGCCGCGGCGACCGATGCCGCCATCGACTGCGGACTCGCCGGAACAGTCATGCGCTTTGTTCCGCCGGTGGCTGCGCTCCGCAACGGGGCGACAGTCTTCGACGGCGATCCGCACGCCCGCAAGCGGCCGATGGGCACCATCATCGAGGCACTGGCCGCCCTCGGCGTCGACGTCCGCGCTGCGGACGGGACCCCGCCGTCGGCTCTTCCCTTCACAGTGGCGGGCAGTGGCCACGTACGGGGCGGCCATCTGGTGATCGACGCAAGCGCCTCTTCGCAGTTCGTGTCGGCGCTGCTCCTGGTGGGCGCGCGTTTCACCGAGGGCCTGCACCTTGAGCACGTGGGCAAGCCGGTCCCCAGCCTGGACCACATCAACATGACCGTCGCCGTGCTGAGGGAAGTCGGCGTGTCCGTCGACGATTCCGTCCCGAATCACTGGGTTGTAGCGCCGGGCCGCATCCGGGCCTTCGATCGCCGCATCGAGCAGGACCTGTCGAATGCCGGGCCGTTCCTCGCCGCCGCGCTGGCGACCCGCGGCACGGTCCGCATTCCCAACTGGCCCTCCCCCACCACGCAGGTCGGCGACCTTTGGCGCAGCATCCTGACCGCGATGGGCGCCACGGTCACGCTGGACAACGGCACACTCACCGTCACGGGCGGCCCCGAAATCACGGGGGCGGACTTTGCCGACACCAGCGAACTTGCACCGACAGTGGCCGCGCTGTGCGCACTGGCCACGGGTCCGTCGCGGCTGACCGGCATCGCGCACCTCCGCGGCCACGAAACGGACAGGCTAGCCGCACTCGTCACGGAGATCAACCGCCTCGGCGGCGATGCCGAGGAAACTTCCGACGGCCTGGTGATCCGGCCCGCGAAGCTCCATGGCGGCGTCGTGCACAGCTACGCGGACCACCGCATGGCCACCGCAGGGGCCATCCTGGGCCTCGCCGTTCCCGGCGTGGAAGTGGAAGACATCGGCACTACGTCCAAGACCATGCCGGACTTTCCGCAACTTTGGGAATCCATGCTGACACAACAGCCGGGCCGGCAGACGGAACAGGCCCGTGGGGCGTAGCACCGGTTCCTGGGACGAGTCCGATATCCGGATCCGCCCCAACAAGAAAGGCTCGCGTCCCCGGACCAAGGACCGGCCCAGCCATGACGACGCCGTGACCGGCCGGATCATCACGGTGGACCGCGGGCGCTATACGGCGGTGGTGGGCGAGGACAGCGGGAACGAGCGCACGGTGATTGCCGCGCGCGCCCGTGAACTGCGCCGTTCGCCCGTGGTCGCGGGGGACTTCGTGTCCCTGGTGGGAGATGTTTCGGGGGCACCGGACACGCTTGCGCGGCTCGTGAAGATCCAGGACCGCCGCACGCTGCTGCGGCGCAGCGCCGATGACACGGACCCCATCGAGCGGGCAGTGGTGGCGAACGCTGACCAGCTTGTGGTGGTGGTTGCCGCCGCCAATCCGGAACCGCGCACCGGCTTTATTGACCGCGCCCTGGTGGCGGCATACGACGCCGGGATTGAGCCGTTGCTGCTGGTCACCAAGGCGGACGTCAAGGATCCCACGGAGCTCCTGTCCAACTACCGGCACCTTGATTTCCCCGTGATCATCAGCCGGACAGCCGACGCCGCGGCCTCCGGAATCGATGCACGCTCCGATGACGGACTCTCGGCACGCCTGGACAGCGACGCTGTCTCGCAGCTGCGGGCGCACCTCAACGGCAAGGTCACCGTGATGCTCGGGCATTCCGGCGTAGGGAAGTCCACCATGGTCAATGCCCTGACGGGTGCTGAGCGGGCCACGGGAGGCGTCAACGCCGTCACCGGCCGGGGGCGGCACACGTCGTCGTCGGCGCTTGCCCTGCGGATCAGTGACGCGCCCGCCGGAAGCTGGATCATTGATACGCCCGGCATCCGCTCCTTCGGCCTTGCCCACGTGGATCCCGACCGGATCCTGCGCTCGTTCCCCGATCTGGAACCCGGCACGGATGCCTGCGAACGCGGCTGCAAGCACGATGCCTCCGCCGTCAACTGCGGTGTGGACGCCTGGGTGGCCCAAGGACACGCGGGCCCGTCCGGTGCAGCGCGCCTGGCGTCCCTGCGTCGGTTGCTCGGCACAGACCCCCGGATGGAAGCACAGGATGCCAAGGAACTCGGCATCGTTTCGTGACATCCCGGCCGGCCGGCCACAGAGACGGTAGTTTGGAACCATGACCCAACCCGCTTCGAGCTACAACGATGACCTGCGCCTCGCCCATGTCCTGGCCGACTCTGTTGACTCCCAGACCATGAGCCGCTTCAAGGCGCTGGACCTTCAGATTGAAACCAAACCGGATCTGACGCCGGTAACGGATGCTGACAAGGCCGCTGAAGAATCCATCCGCGGCCAGCTCTCCCGTTCCCGTCCGCGAGATGCCGTCCTCGGTGAAGAGTTCGGCAGTTCCGGGCATGGTTCCCGCCGCTGGATCATCGACCCGATCGACGGCACCAAGAACTTCGTCCGCGGCGTGCCGGTGTGGGCTACCCTGATCGCCCTCGTGGATGAGGGCGAGCCGGTGGTGGGCCTGGTCAGCGCGCCCGCCCTGGGCAAGCGCTGGTGGGCCGCGAAGGGGGCGGGTGCCTACATGGGACGGTCGCTTGCGGCTGCCACCAGGCTGAAGGTTTCGAACGTCTCCAGGCTGTCTGACGCGTCCCTCTCCTATTCGAGCCTGGGCGGCTGGAAGGAACGCGGCAACCTGGACGAATTCCTGGGGCTCACTGAAGAGGTCTGGCGGACCCGCGCCTACGGTGACTTCTGGTCCTACTGCATGGTGGCCGAGGGATCGGTGGACATCGCCTGCGAGCCGGAGCTGAACCTGTATGACATGGCGGCGCTGGTGCCGATCGTCACCGAAGCCGGCGGACGCTTCACCTCACTTGAGGGAGTGGACGGCCCCTTCGGCGGCAACGCCCTGGCCACCAATTCAATCCTTCATTCAGAGGTCCTCAAGCGGCTGAACCCGGAACTGGACGACCTCCTCTAACGCGCGCCCCGCCCCCGGCGTCGGGCCCGGAGCCAAGAGGTTCCGTCGCGGGCGCACCCCGGCAGGCACATTCAAGAGCGTGCCGAATAAACAACGGCGGATGCCCTCCTTAGGGGGTGTCCGCCGTCG
This sequence comes from Arthrobacter sp. FB24, assembly GCF_000196235.1. Classification (NCBI taxonomy): domain Bacteria; kingdom Bacillati; phylum Actinomycetota; class Actinomycetes; order Micrococcales; family Micrococcaceae; genus Arthrobacter; species Arthrobacter sp. FB24. The sequence goes on from NC_008541.1 coordinate 2,980,306, forward strand.
TTATATTCGGCGCCGGCCCCCTTCTTCCGCCGCGCGTAACAAAGAGCTTAACAATCGCCCTGACTTTCCCGCGGCGCGGTGAATGTCCTAATCTCGAAACAGGTCACGAGTGCCAGCGCTAAACCCCGGTTTGCTGGCCGGCAACCCTCCATTCGCGGTGGGGTGCCCCGGGTGACGACCAGGCCGGTCCGGAACGGACCCGGCAAGCGCGGATCCCCGGAGTGCGGGGTCCCTTTACAGTGAGGTCCCCATGACTACTGCCACTTTCCCCGCAAACACCGCAACCACGTCCACTGCAGGCCTTCTGGACCCGCGGTTCACCGTCGCCCAGCGCCCCCTCTCCGCCGTTACCGGCGCGGAGATCCAGGCTCCGCTGATCCAGGGCGGCCACGTCCGCTACGCGAACCTGGACTACGGCGCATCGGCCCCGGCGCTGTCCGTTGTCTCGGCCTACCTCAACGAGATCCTGCCGTACTACGCCAGCGTGCACCGCGGCGCGGGCTATGCCTCGCAGATCAGCACGTCGGTGTACGAAAATGCCCGGGACATCGTCCGCGGGTTCGTGGGCGGCAGGGCGGACGATTCCGTCATCTTCACCCGGAACACCACGGACTCACTGAACCTGCTGGCCGGATGCCTGCCGGTGGCCGACGGCCGCCACATCGGCGAAGTGCTGTACCTCGACATCGAACACCACGCCAACCTGCTCCCCTGGCAGGGCGTCCCGCACCGGAGTGTTGTGGCCGCCCCGACGCTCAGGGCCACCCTGGAGAACCTGCGTTCCGAGCTCCGGCACGGTGACATCAGCCTGCTGGCCGTTACGGGCGCCTCCAACGTCACCGGCGAAATCCTCCCCATCCGCGAGCTGGCCGCACTGGCTCACGAACACGGCGCAAGGATCGTTGTGGACGCGGCGCAGCTGGCCCCGCACCGCCGCATCGACATCGCCGCGGACGACGTCGACTACCTCGCCTTCTCAGGCCACAAGCTGTACGCGCCGTTTGGCAGCGGAGTCCTCGTGGGCCGGCCGGACTGGCTCGACGCCGGGACGCCCCACCTCGCAGGCGGCGGAGCCGTACGTGAGGCGCGGCTGGACTCCGTTAGCTGGACCACCGGGCCGGCACGTCATGAAGGCGGCTCACCGAACGTCCTCGGGGCCGCCACCCTGGCCCGGGCCACCCAGGTTATCGGCGCCCTGGACCAGGAACTGTGGCACGCCCATGAGACGGCCATCCGGTCCTTCCTCGTTGAGGGACTGCGGAAGATCGACGGCGTCGCTGTCCACCAGATCTTCAGCGACACGGATGACACCATCGGGGTGGTCAACTTCTCCGTCGCCGGCTACGACGCCGGCCTCGTCGCGGCCTACCTGTCCGCCGAACATGGCGTGGGCCTCCGGGACGGCCGCTTCTGCGCCCACCCGCTGCTGAAGCGGCTGGGACTGCCGTCAGGCTCATTGCGGGCAAGCTTCGGCGTCGGCTCCCGCTTGGAGGATGCCCAGCGCCTGCTCGCCGGGATCGAGGAACTTCGCCGGACCGGCCTCGGCTGGGACTATGTCGTGGACTCGGGCCGCTGGGTGCCTGCCAACGACACCCGCAGCTACCCGGACTGGGCACCCAACACTCCAGGCACCGCCGGCGCAGCGCCCTGCACCGAAGACTGAGGGTGCGGCGTGTGCGGTAAATTCGAGGGGTAAGAATTCCAGCCTGCCCGAAGGAGACTGCACGTGGCACGGGGAGGCCCCAAACTGCACCACCAGCGCCGCTACGAGCTCGGCCGGAGTTTCCAGGACGGCGGCGAACACTATGACCGGGTCCGTCCCGGCTATCCCGCCGATTCCGCGGACTGGCTGCTCCGAAGCGTCGGCACGGTAGCCGGCGCGTCCAGCGCCGCTGACATCGGCGCCGGGACGGGAAAGTACACCGCTTTACTGGTGCAGCGCGGCCTGGCTGTCACCGCAGTGGATCCGTCACCGGACATGCTCGCCCAACTCCGGCTGGCCCTTCCGGGGGTTCCTGCGACCGAGGGCACCGCGGAGGCCACCGGACTCCCGGACTCCGCGTTCGACGTCGTCACCGTTGCCCAGGCATGGCACTGGTGCGATCCCCGCCTGGCCAGCACCGAACTGTCCCGCATTCTCCGTCCGGGAGGCGTGCTGGGGCTGATCTGGAACCAGCTGGATACGTCGGTCCCGTGGGTCCACCGGCTTTCCCGGATCATGCATGCCGGCGATGTGCACAAGCCGGACTTCCGCCCCGCGGTCGGGCCGGAGTTCGCCGGACTTGAGAGCCACCTGACGCGCTGGGAAGACCCCGTGACCACTGAGGACATCGTCGAACTGACAAAGTCCCGCAGCTACTACCTCGCCGCCGGAGAAAGCATCCGGGCCAAAGTCCGCGCCAACCTGGACTGGTACCTGCACGAGCACCTGGCACACTCCGCCGCGGACGTAATCGGACTCCCCTACCTGACCCAGACCTGGCGGGCGTTCAAGGCATGAGTCCCGTAGCCAAAGCGGTAGGCTTGGACTCGTGAAGACCGGCGCACCCTCCTCCTCGATCGAGGACTACGTCAAGGTCATCTACTCCTTCACGGAGTGGCAGGACAAACCCATCACATCCTCGCAGTTGGCCCTGCGGCTCGGCGTCGCCAACTCCTCGGTCTCGGAAATGGTCCGCAAACTCAAGGACCAGGGCCTCGTTGACCACAAGCCCTACAGTGCCATTACGCTCACGGCCGACGGCGTCCGGCTCGCGCTCTCCATGGTGCGTCGCCACCGCCTCATTGAGACCTACCTCGTGCAGGAGCTCGGCTACAGCTGGGACGAGGTCCATGACGAGGCCGAGCTCCTGGAGCACGCGGTGTCTGACACGTTCATCGAACGGATGGCCGGAAAGCTGGGCAATCCACTACGAGACCCGCACGGTGATCCAATCCCGGCGGCCGACGGTACGGTCCACATGCCGCACGCGCACCGGATGAGCGAACTCGACGAGGGTCATACAGGCCGCATTACCCGGATCAGCGACGACAATCCCGAGCTCCTGCGCTATCTATCCGCGCAGGAAATCGACCTGGACGCCGACATCGAAGTGCTGGGCCGGAAACCGTTTGGCGGAGCCCTCGTAGTCAGGATCGGCTCCGCAGGCGCAGACCGCGAGTTCGATCTCGCCGACGAGGTGTCGTCAGCGCTGTGGGTGTACAGCGAATCCCGCCACGCCGGATGCCGGCTGGCGGATGTCTGAAGGGGCGCCGCCTGAATGAGTGCTGCCAGTATCCCGGGCTGGCGGGCGTGGGCGGCGGTGGCTGTCGGGGCGCTGGCAGGCACAGAACTCCGCTATGGCCTGGGCGTCCTCTTTCCGGACGCTGCCGGCGCGATCCCCTGGACCACGTTGGCAATCAACGTGTGCGGAAGCTTCGTCCTGGCCGCCCTCACCACGTTGTGGATTGCCCGCCCCCGGACAGCCTTCTGGCTCAGGGCGGGGATCGGTCCGGGGCTGCTGGGATCCTTCACGACCTTCTCGGCCGTGGTCTTTTCCATTGACCAGCAGGCACGTGCCGGACAGCACGTAACCTGGCTGATCTACCTCGCACTCTCCCTGGTGCTGGGGCTTGCCGCGGCCGCTGCAGGCTGGAAAGCCGGCAAGGCCCTGAGCGACCGGACGGCAGGAGCCTCATGACGGCGCTTCTGGTGGGCATCTTCGGCGTTGCGGGGGGCCTGCTCAGGTTTGCCATCGACACCTGGTTCGCGCATCGGGCGGGGACCCGCCGGCACTGGCCCTGGGCAACGCTGGTGGTCAATGTCACCGGTTCACTGGTCATCGGCCTGTCCGTCGGTGTTACCGGCCGGCTTGGGCTCGGCGAAGAATGGCATGCGGCCATCGCCACCGGACTGGCCGGCGGGCTCACCACGTTCAGTTCCTGGACCACCGCCACCATCCGGCTCGTCAGTGAGGTGCGGTACCAGGCTGCGGCCCTCAACGTTGCCGTCAATCTCGTGGCCGGGCTCTCCGCCGCAGCCGTGGGAATCGCCCTCACCGGCTGAGGGCGCATGGCTGACTGTGGGTGGATGCCGCACCCCCGCCGTCGTGAATCTGAGGCGGCCCGGCGTCCCGTATCGTTAAACGATGGTTACGCGACGTGAAGCAGCTCAGATCCTCGACATTCCCCTGGAAATGGCGCACCGTCACGGTATTCCCGCCCGGCTGTCGGACGCCGAACTGACCGAACTGTTGGACAACCCTCCGGCCTGGCTCATCCAATCAAAGGCCAACCGGACCGGCAAGCGGCCTGTCTGGGTCCAGCTGACCTGTGCCGTGTGCGGTTTCTCGGAGGCTGCCCGGCCGAAGAAGTGGTGGCCGCCGTTCACGTACGTCTGCTGCGTCCATCACGCAGCGGCCGACCTTCCGCCGGTGCTTCCGGGGCTTGTGCGCAGTGAGTACGAGGGAATCGGCAGCCGGTTTGTCGGCATAGTTGACGTTGAAGTGCCCGTTTCGTAGGCCAGTTACATTCGTGGCAAAACAGGCGTACCTTACAAGCACGGGGCTTATTCAAGGCCCCGAGGTAAGGGAGGGGCGACATGCCTGACAAATCGCCGCACCGGCAGGTCACCAAGAAATCGGACAAGACCATCAAGCAAAAGAGGGCCGACAAGAAGTCCAAGCATGATCTGGACACCCACGTGGACCCCGTGGCGCACATCAAGAAGCGCTGACCCCGAGGCCACGGACGGCCGCTGGAGAATGCAGTAACGGTGCAAAAACAAAAGGCCGGAAGCTTTCGCTTCCGGCCTTTTGCACGGGGTGGAACTGCGTTGCCGCCGTCCCGATGGTGGAGATGGGGGGAATTGAACCCCCGTCCGATGTCGTGTTGTCAGGGCTTCTCCGGGCGCAGTTTGCGTCGGATTTTCTCGGCCCCAGCTATCCTGCAAACAAGTAGCTGATCCGGGCCCAGTCATCTAAGAGTCCCGTTCACCCCAATGACGAAGGTAAACAGCAGTGGCTATCTTAATGACGCCAGGAACCGGGACGATAGCAATCCCGGGCTGACGGACTGTCTTACTGCTTAGGCAGCGAGAGCGAAGTCAGTGCGCGTTTGTTTGGCACTTATTGTTTTGCAGACAGCGTTTACGAGATAATTCTGCATCCTCGGCCCGCTTCACCTGTCGCGACTAACATCGTCGAAACCGATCATCCCCGTATTTTGTTACCAAACCGGTGAGGCTCGTTGCCGAATCCTTGCGGATTCCGCGCCGTTCCTTCCCGGACACCAATCATAACGCACTGCGGTCCGGATTCATTCCCGGCGGCCCGCAGGCGGCCCGCGGCAGGTTCAGCCGCGGTTCCTTTCGCGCATGACGCGCAGCGCTTCGCGCTTGTCCTGCTGCTCGCGTAGGGTCTGCCGCTTGTCGTATTCCTTCTTACCGCGGGCGACGCCGATCTCCACTTTCGCCTTGCCGTCCAGGAAATACAGCTGGAGCGGAACGATGGTGAAGCCGGATTCACGGATCTTGTGGGAGATCTTGGTCAGTTCCTCACGGTGCAGGAGCAGCTTGCGCCGCCGGCGGGCGGAATGGTTCGTCCAACTCCCCTGGTTGTACTCGGGGATATGGATTCCCTCCATCCACAGTTCGTCGTTGTAGAACGTACAGAACCCGTCGACCATGGAGGCATGGCCCTCTCGCAGGGACTTCACTTCCGTCCCCATCAGGGCGATGCCGGCCTCGTAGGTGTCGAGGACATGGTAGTCATGCCGGGCCTTCCGGTTGGTGGCCACTACCTTACGGCCACTTTCTTTCGGCACGGTGGAACTCCTCAGCTCTTAGTCTGGATGGTTGCCCCCGGCCGTGGCGGCCTGGGGCTATTCAATTCTACGGCAGGCCCGGTCCTGCCGTCGGTACCGGCCAGCGCCCGACCACGCCGGCCCGTTAGAGCCGGCCTGTCAGAGCAGGACCATGGGGTCGACGGCCTGGCCATTGAGCCACGTCTCGAAGTGCGAATGGCAGCCGGTGGAGTTGCCGGTTGTTCCGGAGTACGCAATGAGCTGTCCCTGGCTGACCTGCTGGCCCACAGAAACCACCACGCTGCTGTTGTGGTAATAGATGGTGGTCAACGAGTTCCCCTGGACCACGCCATGCGAAATCTTGACGTTATTGCCGCCGCCGTCGTTGCTCCATCCGGCTGAAACAATAGTTCCGGCCGCCGGGGCGTAGACGGGGGTCCCGCAACTGGCACCGAAGTCGATGCCCGTGTGCATGTATCCGCCGGAGCCGTAGAAGTCGACGGTGCCGGGCGGGGTGGCGCGCCACCCGAACCCCGAGGTGATCGGGACGTCGGCCGAGAACGGGTGCCGCAGCCCGAAAGCCGAGGGCGGCCCGACCTGGGGGACGTAGGGCTGGGCTGCCTGACCGGCGGCCCTTGCCGCGGCCGCGGCTGCTTCAGCGATACGGCGCTGTTCGGCTTCCCACGCTTCACGCAGTTTCCGGTCACGTTCGACGATTTCAGCGGCCACGGCGTCCTGGGCGGCCTGGACCTTGGAGAGCTGGTTCTGGATGCCCGGCTTGGCAGCCTGGAGCTCGTTGTTGATACGGGTGGTGTCAGCGATCAGCTTGTCCACCTGTTCCTTCTTGGCGGCGGCTTCGTCCCGGGCCGCCTTCTCCTTGGCCAGCGCGGCATCTGCCTTAGCTTTAAGATCCTTGATCTCCGCCTCAACCGCCTGAAGGCGCGCCTGCGAATTGACGTTGGTTGCATTCTGCTGGGAGAGCTTGTCCATCGCGGAGTTCTGGCTTCGCATGGCCTGGTCTGCGAGGTCCATGGTGTCCGTCAGGCTGCCGCCGCTTTTGGATCCAAAGAAGAGCGTGAGGTTCGAGGGGACGCCGCCGGACTTGTAGGCCTGGGTGGCGATTTGGCCGATGAGCTTCTTGGTGTCAGCGATCTTCTGTTTGTCGGTTTCAAGCTGCTGCGTAATCTTGGCTTTGTTCTGCTGCGCCAGATCCACACGTGCCGCGAGTGCTTCGACTTCCTTCACTGCACTCGCAACCCGGCCCTGCGCCTCGAGCAATGCCTGCTGCGCGGCAGGTAGCTGGCCTTGGTAGATCACCAGGTCCCCGGCGGCCTTGGCAATCTTGGCGTCCACAAACTCAAGGGACTGCTGTACGCGGGCCGCCTCAGCTTCAAGTGCAGCCTGTTTGTCTTCCAGCTCGTCCGCGAAGGCCACAGGGGTGGAGGCGCCCAGGCTCGCGGCAAGGATCAGTGCCAGGGCGGCGCTGACAATGCGGCTGCCCTTCCCCGCGGTCCGGTGCCGGCGGGCCTTGCGGTCCAGTTCTGTCATGGTCATTCCTTCGTTGGTATGCACAGCCTAGACCCGCAAATATCTACGTAAGGTCAAGAGAGACGAAATTCCAGCCAAAGTTGCGCCCAGCCCGATCAGCGCCGGCGCGAGGATGAGAGTCTGCGCCGGAGAAATGAATGCCGTGTCGGGGTACTGCTTTGACATGTACTCGCCAAGGAAGAAATGGGCCACGGCCCAGAGCGTGCCCGAGGCCAGCGCCGCACCGATCACGGCGGCAATGACACCCTCAAGAATGAACGGCAACTGAATGACCGTCTTGGAAGCCCCGACCAATCGCATGATCCCGGTCTCCCGACGCCGGCTGAACGCAGAGAGGCGGATGGTGGTGGCAATGAGCAAGATGGCGCAGACAATCATGACGCCGGCAATGATGACTGCTACCAGGGACGCCGCGTTCATCACCGAGAAGAGCCGTTCCAGGACCTGGCGCTGGTCAATCACGGTCTCGACGCCGGGCTGTGAGGAGAACGTCTCACTGATGATCTGGTACTTTTCCGGATCCTTCATATTGATGCGGAAAGAGGCGGGCAGCTGGTCCGGCGTCACCGAGTCGACGATCGGTGAGTTGGAGAACTGCTCCTTGAAGTGCCTGTAGGCATCGTCTTTGGACTCGAACTGGAAGTCATTGATGTATTGCGCCACGGCGGGCGATTCAAGCAGCGTGCGGAGGTTTTCCTGCTGCTCCGGTGTCGCCGTCCCGGTGGCACAGCCGGCCGCGGTCGAGCCGTCGCCGCAGAGGAAGATGGCCACCTGGACTTTGTCGTACCAGTAGCCCTTCATCTGGTTGATCTGAAGCTGCAGCATCCCGGCTGCACCGACGAATGTCAGCGACACGAAGGTCACCAGGATGACCGACACCACCATGGACAGGTTGCGCCTCAGGCCGCTGCCGATCTCGCTGAGGATGAAAGCCAGCCTCACAGTGCCTCCCCCGCCTGGGAGGAGGCGGATCCGTCGCCGGTGTCCGCAGCGGAGCCATCCGGACGCCCGCTGGCGTCCTTGAAACGCCGCGACTGCCCGACCACCGGAATCATAGAGGTGTACAGGGCCCGTGCTTCGTCACGGATGACAACACCGTTCCGGAGTTCCACCACACGCTTGCGCATTTCATTGACGATGTCATCGTCGTGAGTGGCCATGACAACCGTGGTGCCATTCTGGTTGATCTTGTCCAGGACGCCCATGATGCCCATCGACGTCGTGGGGTCAAGGTTTCCGGTGGGCTCGTCCGCCAGGAGGATCCCTGGCCGGTTCACCACGGCGCGGGCGATCGCCACACGCTGCTGCTCACCGCCGGAAAGTTCATGCGGCATACGGTGTTCCTTGCCTTCAAGGCCTACGGTCTTGAGGACTTCCGGGACCGTATCCCGGATGATGCTGCGGCTCTTGCCGATGACCTGCATGGCGAACGCAACGTTCGCGAAGACATTCTTCTGCGGCAGCAGCCGGAAGTCCTGAAACACGACGCCGATGCCCCGGCGCAGCCGCGGCACACGCCAGCTTGAAATGTTCGCAACGTTCTGGCCGGCAACGTAGACGGCGCCGGATGTGGCCCGGTCTTCCTTGAGTACCAGGCGAAGGAAAGTTGATTTACCGGAACCGGAGGCGCCCACGAGGAACGCAAACTCACCACGGTCGATTTCAAGGTTGACAGAGTCCAGCGCAGGCCGGGCTTTCTGGTCATAGACCTTGGTGACATTCTCGAAACGGATCATTGCCCTAAGAACCCTGCAGGACATGGCTGATGGAGCCCCGTACTGCAGCCGGCGCACGGGCTTTCTTTTGGGGGAAGTAGAGCTCCGGCTCCTCGACTATACGCACGGACACCTGCAGAAAAGCTGGAGTCCCGGGGCGTGTCGCAGGATTTCAGCCACCGAATGGACGTCCTGGCGGGGTGGCAGCCCTAGTTGGCGGCGTTCCGGTTGTCTGTGCGCCAGCGGATGCCGGCATCAATGAAGTCATCGATTTCACCGTCAAACACGGCCGAGGTGTTGCCGACTTCGTGCTCGGTCCGGAGGTCCTTGACCATCTGGTACGGGTTCAGCACGTAGGAGCGCATCTGGTCGCCCCACGATGCCTTGACGTCACCGGCGAAGGCCTTCTTTTCCGCGTCTTCCTGCTCCTTCTTGAGAAGAAGGAGCCTGGACTGGAGTACGCGCAGGGCAGCGGCCCGGTTCTGGAGCTGGGATTTTTCGTTCTGCATCGACACGACTGTCCCGGTGGGAATGTGGGTCAGGCGCACCGCGGAGTCAGTGGTGTTAACCGACTGGCCGCCGGGGCCGGAGGACCGGAAAACATCCACGCGGATTTCGTTGTCCGGGATGTCGATGGAGTCCGTCTGCTCGATCAGCGGAATGACTTCCACGGCCGCGAACGACGTCTGGCGGCGCCCCTGGTTGTCGAAGGGACTGATCCGGACAAGACGGTGAGTACCGGCTTCGACACTCAGCGTGCCGTAGGCGTAGGGGGCGTTGACCTCGAAGGTGGCGGACTTGAGTCCCGCTTCTTCGGCATAGGAGGTGTCCATGATGGTGGTCGGGTAGCCGTGGCGTTCCGCCCAGCGCAGGTACATCCGGAGCAGCATCTCGGCGAAGTCCGCGGCATCCACTCCGCCGGCGCCGGCACGGATGGTCACCACCGCTTCACGTTCGTCAAACTCACCGGATAGCAGCGTCACCACTTCAAGGTCCTTCAGCGATTTACGGATGGACTCCAGCTCCGCTGCGGCTTCGCCCATGGAATCGGCGTCGTCCTCGTCCTGTCCGAGTTCCACCAGGACTTCGAGGTCGTCAATCCGGGAGACCAGCGTGTTGAGGCGTTCGAGTTCGCTCTGCCGGTGGGAGAGCCTGGAGGTAATCTTCTGCGCGGCTGCCGGGTCGTCCCAGAGGTTGGGCTCCCCTGCCCGCTCGCTCAGTTCGGCGATGTCTTCCTTCAGCTCCTCAACATTCGAGACGTTTTCGATGGAGGAGTAGGTGGCGCGCAATGCGCGGATTTCTGCGGAAAAATCTATTTGAGCCATGGTTGTTAAAGCCTACGCCATCCTTCCAAGCCGCCCCGCACCGCTACCGGACGAGCCTGGAGCGTGCTGTGGATGTCGCCTCGATCCTGATTCCGTCCGGGATAAGGAAGTTCACGATCGGAGGATGCACCTCGGCACTGAGTACAACGACGGCGGTGGAACCGTCCGGACTCCCGGTCTCGGGTGCGACGGCAAGACCGTCGAACCTGCCGTAGGTGCCGTTCCTGCTCAGATAGTCCGCGGCAATGCTGCGCACCCGCCCGCCGCTAAGCACCGCGGACGGGCCGCCGCCGTCCGTCTCGACCTGGCCCAGTGTGTAGCTGTCCGCCGCGGCTACGGACGCCCCGTCCGCCGCGGACAACAGCTTCTTGTGTTCCAGGTACAGGGAGGACGCCGCCAGCACTGCGGAGGTGACCAGAAGCGCCAGGAGAATGTAGCCGATGATCAGGACCATCATCTGTCCGTCCTCGCCGCCCTGATCACCGTCCCGGTACTGATTTCTCACCGGAATCGCCCCACAACTTGGGTGGCCGAGGCGTCCAGCCGGCTTGCGTTGAGCTGAAACGAGTCGCTGAAGGGTACAAAGGGCAAGGGGACTGTCAGGTGGACAGTAACCGTGACGGCAGACCCCGGGGCGAGGCAGTCCGAGGGCTGGCAACTCGTTTCCATGCGCGCATTGTCCGCCGGATGCCCGTAGTCCGCGAGCGCGAGCATGACTGCCTGTTCCGCTGCCGCGCGGCCGCTTTCTGCATCGGGCTGTGCCACGTAAACCTTTGCGGCCTGGTCGGCCGCACCGACCACGGCGAAGGCACCGCCCTGGATCTGCCCCACGGTAATGATGAAGTACACGAGCGGGACCATCAGGAGAAGGGCGAGGAACGTGAATTCGACGACGGCACTCCCCCGCTCCCCGGGAGTAGCATTCGTGCATGAGGCCTCGTCCGTGCATGAGGCCTCGCGGAATCGGCGTGTCAGGAAGGCGTGAGCCTTACGGCTGGATGGCAGCATGGCCTTTGACCTCCAGTGCCTCCCGGGGACCGATCAGGCCGATCACGGGCAGAGGGGCCCTGACTGTCACTTCGAGGGCCCGGACGCCCTGGTACGTAACTTCGGAGGTGCTCACCTCCTGGGCGAAGTCTGCGTTGAGCGCGATTCCGATTAGTTCGCCCGTGCGGTCCTTGGCATCTGCCGCATTCCGGTCGGCGAGTGTGCCGTACCTCGCGCCCGACGCCGCAGCGTCGATCAGGGTGTTGCGTACGTGCAGCACGAGCGTCAGCTGGATCACCGCCAGGAAGAACATCGTGAGGAGCCCGCCGACCAGGACGAAATCCACAACGGCGGAGCCCCGTTCCCTCACGGATGGGTCACCGCGCCCCATCGGCTTTTCCGCCGCCCGGCAAGGCGCAGGCTCCCCTGCCCGGCAAAGCGCATCGTCCGCCGCCCGGAGCCCTGCGCTCATGTGCTAATTTCCGACCTTGTCCATGGCCTGATTGAACAGCCCCTCCAGGGCTGGTCCGGCCAGGGCCAGCAGCGCAGCCACCAGCACTGCCGACATAAGCGTGATCATCACCCAGCCCGGCACATCCCCTCTTTCCGGATGGTCCGTGCTCCGGTGCAGCTTCCCGCCGCCACTGCCGATGAACACGGCCGTTGACCGGACCAACAGTGCGATGGTGTGGATCACAACCAGGGCGCGGATTCCGAGGTGTTTCATCGAGCTTCCATTCTGTAGTTCTGGCTGGTATTTTCCCGGCAGTCCGGGTGGTCTGGACTCGGTCATAGTCCCAGGCTGATGGCGGCGAGTCCGGGAAACACTGCAAAAATGACGGTCAACGGCAGGACACCAAACACCAGCGGCACCATCATGGCGATTTCTTTCTTTCCGGCCGATTCCATCAGGTCGCGTTTGGCGGTGTCACGGACATCCTGCGCCTGGGCGCGAAGGACGTCCGCCAGAGGTGTCCCCCGTTCAACTGCCACGATGATCCCATCGACGAACCGCACCAAGGGTCCCAGGTCGGTCCGTGCGGAGAATCGCTGCAGCGCTTCGACGAGCGGCTTTCCGGCCCGGGTTTCGCCAAGCACCAGCTCAAATTCCCTGGCGAGTTCGCCGTGTGAGCTGCGGCAGACGCGGTCCAGCGCTCCCGTGGCACTTTCCCCTGCGCTGACGGCGAGTGCCATCAACTCCGCGAGGCTCGGGAACTCTGCCATCATGAGCTTTTCCCGCCTCTTGATCTGGGAGCCCAGGCAGTAATCCCGGAAAAGGAACCCTCCGAGGGCACTGCCCAGAACGGCGACAACGGCGAAGAAAGGATTGAACTGTCCTGATGCGGCTCCTACCAGGATCAGACCGGTGGCGAGCACGAACCCCAGCACTGCCCAGAGCAGTTGCTCGGCCCTGAAGTCGACGACAGACTTTCGGACGCCGGCCTGGGCCAGCCTGCGGCTCAGCGCCGACGAGCCCAGGTTGAATCGCGCCAGGACCGAGAGCCCCTCCTTCAGCATTGGGCGCAGTATGAGCTCCAGAGGCCCGAAGGGGGTGAGGTTGTCTGTGGAGGCCAACAGCAGCTTGGATTCCAGGTTTTGCGACTTCAGTTGCGGTTCGATACGTTCGGCAAAGCTCATTGGCCTCATGAACGGCAACCTCGCAATCAGGAGCCAGAGGCCGGCTCCGAGCAGGAGTCCGCAGATCACGGCAACAGCGGCGGGCGACGTCATCTCAGGACCCGTTGGTCCTCAGGCAGCGCACCGATCCGCAACATAACGGAGTAGCAGATGGTGGAAACCACCAGTCCGCCGAGAAGCACTGCCGCCCCGGTCGCGGTGTTGTAGGCGGCGACCGCTTCGGGCCGGGTGGCTAACAGCACCATGACGATCCAGGGTGCAGCTACTGCAAGCCGTGCTGCATTCACCGTCCAGGACTGCCGGGCCTCCAGCTCGCTTCTGGTCCGCGCGCTTTCCCGCAGGAACTCGCCCAGGGTTCCCAACAGGCGGCCCAGGTCGGAGCCGCCCACCTCCCTCGTGAGCCTGAGGGCTTCCACAATCCGGTCGGCGACGGGGTCTGCAAGCCGTTCCTTGAGCCTGTTGAGGGCTGGATCGAACTGGCCGCCGGCGCGGTAGTCGGCCCCAAAATCCCGAAATACGTGCCGCAGCTCCTCGGGCCCCTTCTCACCCAGTTGGATCAGCGCCTCCGGCAGGGACAGCCCTGCCCTGATCGCGGACCGAAGATGGTCAACGACGTCAGGCCACAACTGACGCAGGGTGGCCGTGCGTTTGCGGGCCCGCCATCTGACGACGGCCATTGGGAGCCATCCTCCAAACAGGCCGAAGCAGGCGGAGATGGGCCAGGACCTGGTCACCGCGAAGAAAACGATGCTGACGAACGCCGCCACGCCTACGCAAGTGGATACCAGGCCGAGCCCGGACACGTTCTCAATCCCGGCAGCGCGCAGCAGGTCCTGCAACCGGCTGGACTGCGGACGCCGCTTAGCGGCCTGGGGCTGTTCCCAGGCCGACCACCAGATGAGGAACAAACCCGCGCCCAAAACCACCCCCAGCATCGGCGCCATTAGCGGACCTCCAGCAGGGCTGCAACGTCAAATCCTGCACCGGCAAACTTCTCGACGGCAGGCATGGAGTTTGCTTTGGGTTGCAGCTGGCCGTCGGTCATCGCAAAGACCATGGACGATTCGATGATGCCGTTTTCCACGCGCCGTCCGAGTGACAGAATTTCCGTCACCTGGCGCCGGCCGTCCCCCTGTCGGCTGCAGTGGACCACCAGGTCAATGCACGAAGCGACGGTCGGCACCACAAAAGCACTTGAGATGTTGTCGCCGGCCAGGAGCGGAAGGGTGCACAGCTTGGTGACGGCGTCATGTGCCGAGTTGGCGTGGACTGTGCACATGCCGGGAAGCCCCGAATTAAGCGCGATCAGCATGTCCAGGCTTTCCGCCTCACGGACCTCTCCCACCACCAGGCGGTCCGGCCGCATCCTGAGGGCTTCCTTGACGAGCCTTCGCAGCGGAATCTCGCCTTCCCCCTCCAGATTGGGCTGCCTGCACTGCAATCCGACGACATCGCGCAACGGAAACTGCAGTTCGAAGATCTCCTCGACCGTAATGACGCGCTCCCGGGCACCGATGCTGGCAGCCAGGCAGTTCAGCATGGTGGTCTTCCCGGCCTGCGTCGCCCCGGAGACCAGGATATTGAGTCCGCTGGCCACTGCAGCGCCAAGGAACCGGGCCGCCTGCGGAGTCAGGGTGCCCAGCTCCACGAGATGTTCGAGCCGGCTCGCCTTGACCACGAACTTGCGGATGTTGACCGCCCAGTGTCGCCGCGTCACATCAGGAATGACGACGTGCAGCCGGGATCCGTCCGGGAGGGCCGCATCCACAAACGGCGAAGACATATCAAGCCGGCGCCCCGAGCTTTTCAGCATGCGTTCCACCAGGTCCCGCACCTGCTGGTCCGAGAGACTAAGCGAGGTGAGTTCGGATTCGCCGTTGCGTGCCACGTAGATTTCGTTGGGTGCGTTGAGCCAAATTTCTTCGATGGTAGGGTCATCCAACAGAGGCTGCAACGCACCGAAACCGGCCACGGCGTCGTAGACATGCCGACGGGCGGACTCCAGCGGGCCGATCGGCGGAAGCGGCCCCATCAATGCGCGTTCGTCATAGTCGCTGACGGCTGCCTCGACCAGGCGCCTGACCTCGCCGGCCTGCCGCAAAGGGTCCAGACCGCGCCGCCGGATCAGCTCGCGAACCTCGTCCTCCACGATTCGAACAGCATCCATGCGTTCCCCCAAACGACTGCCGCCCCCGGCTGAGGCAGTACAACTGCGTTAAAGCTAAAGGAGCATACACATGTCGGCCAAGTCACAGGAACAAAGCTGTGGATAAGCGGGGAATGCCCGCCAAATTTGATTCACACTGGTAACACCAGAATCACTAGTCGCTCCATGCACAGTGGTGTTATGGTAGGCGCGTTAAGTCAGACATATCTCACAGTTCAGTTCGTCCTGCGGGATTCAGCTGTAGATGCGACCTAGTGGCCTGCTCCTGGGAGCAGGCCACTATTCCGGAGCGAAAAATGAAGCGGAATTCAGAGCCCTCCCGACCCAAGCGATGCAGCCGGCTGGGGTCGCTTTTCCTGGCTGTGGCCCTGTTTGCGGGTCCGGGGCTGGCGCTTCCGGCCAGCGCCGCTGAACCGGAACCGACGGCAACGTCGACTGCTTCTGCCGGATCCGCATCCCCGGCATCGGCAACAGCGGCCCCGGTGACGTCGGGCCCTGCTCCGGCGGACGCATCGACGGCCCCTGCTGCCGTTACTACCGAATCCGCCGCACCGGTCGGGGCGCCCACCGCTGCTGCGGTTCCGGACCCGAACTCCGACGCCGACCGCGCAGCGATGGCGAAGGCTGTCGGTCCCGGCGGTGCGGAGATGGGCCAGCGGTCGGCGCGCGTCACAAGCTCCGCCAAACTGTTGCAGGGCAGCAAGTCCCTGACGACGCAGTCACTCGAAACCCAGGGCACGTGGTCCCCGACGTTCGGCGTGAAGGGACTGGACGTCAGCGCCTACCAGTCAACCGTTGACTGGCTGCAGCAATGGAACATGGGAGCCCGGTTCGCTTACGTCAAAGCATCCGAAGGCAACTACTACACCAACCCTTCGTACAGCTCCCAGTACAACGGCTCCCGGAACGTCGGAATGATCCGCGGCGCTTACCACTTCGCCATCCCGAACTGGTCCTCCGGGGCGGACCAGGCCCGCTACTTTGTGCAGAACGGTGGCGGCTGGACGCCTGACGGATACACCCTGCCTCCCGTCCTGGACTTCGAATTCAACCCTTACGAGGGTCGGACCATCAACGGGTTCTACTTCGGCAATACGTGCTATGGAATGTCACCGGCACAGCTGACCAGCTGGGTGCGTGACTTCGGCAACACCATGCTGGCCATGACCGGGCGGCTGCCCATGATTTATACGAACACCTCGTGGTGGAAACTGTGCACCGCGGACGCAGCCGGTTTCGGCGATTACCCACTGTGGGTCGCCGCTTACCCGAGCTCAGCCACAAACGATGCCGGACCGGTTCCGTCCAGCTGGGACACCTACAGCATGTGGCAGTACAGCAGCACAGGTCCTTATGCCGGGGATTCGAATGTCTGGAACGGCGACTACGCCTCGCTGGCGCTGTTCACGGGCACACGCCCCCAGGGCTCTTTCGATTCGGCAGGCATTGAGCGCACCGGCACTACCACCTCACTGAGGATCCGAGGCTGGGCTTTGGACCGGGCATTGCCCGGCGCTACCACCGAGGTACACGCCTATGTCACGGCACCAAACGGCACGAAGACCCTCTATAAGTTTCCGGCAACAACCTACCGGCCCGACGTCAACAAGGTCCTGGGATTGGGCGACTATCACGGATTCGACAACCAAATTCGTATCAACATTTCCGGAAACTACACCATCTGCGTCTTCGCCATCGGCAAGTTCATCAACCCCGGCATAGGCTGCAAGTCGCTCACGGTGGACGGAGCCGAACCGCCGATCGGCAGCCTGGACGAAGTTTCCGAACAGCGGTCTGCGGACAAGGAATCACTGAAAGTACGCGGTTGGGCCGTCGACATGAGCCGGCCGTCCGTCACCGCCGAAGTCCACGCCTACCTCTACGGTCCGGACGGAAGCAGCACGCTCTACAAGATCGCGGCCAACACCTCGCGACCGGACGTGGACCGGATATATTCCGTCGGCTCCAACCACGGCTTCGAAACCAGCATCGACATCAAGAAAGCCGGAAACTACAAGCTCTGCGTGTATGCGATCGGCCTGTACCTCCATTCGGAACTTGGCTGCAGGTCCGTCAACATTGCACCAGGCACGACGCCCGTAGGCACCCTGGATTCGGTGAGCGTCAAGAAGACCAGCACTCAGGCGTCGCTGAACGTTCGTGGGTGGGCCATCGACTACGGAAATACTTCCGCCCAGATCCGGGTACACGCCTATGTCCTGGCACCCGACGGCACTACCACCGTTCACGAAATCATCGCGTCAAAGCCCCGCCCTGACCTAAACCGGGTGCTCGGCGTGCCGGGCGACCACGGCTATGAAACTGACCTTGCGATCAGCCAGCCGGGCAAATACCGAGTGTGCACCTACGCCATCGCCCTCAGCCCGGTCTCCCCCGGCAATCCCCTCCTCGGCTGCACATATATAGACGCCGGATTCAGAGGCAGCCCCATCGGCTACCTCGACTCTGTGAAAATCGAATCCGCGAACGGCGTTGCCTCGGTGATTGCCGCCGGCTGGACTGTGGATCAAGACGTCCCTAGCGAATCCCTCAGCGTCCACACTAACGTGACGGCACCCGACGGTAGCCTCACGAGCTTTGCCGTTACGGCAAACCAGCCCCGTCCAGACGTCAATCAAATGCTGAAGATTAGCGGCGACCACGGTTATACGTCAAAGAAAACCATCTCCCTGCGCGGAACATACAAAGTCTGCACCTATGGAATTGCGGCATCACCATTTACAGCGGGAAACTCGCTGTTGGGGTGTCAGTCCGTAACGTACTGACGCTCCACGAGAGATCGACTGTGACGACCTGCGCTTTCCGTCAGGCCCGACCAGCGGACATCGAGCGGAAAGCCAGTGCTCGCCGCAGTTGTTTTCCGCACCACCGACGACGCTGGTGCCCGGCGGGGGAACGGACGGCGCGGAACGTGTCTGGCAAATTCGGAAAAAACGGCTGGAGCCGTCCCGTTCCTCGTAATACCCGCGCCCCTCGAAAGCCGCGTCCAGCAGGCTTACAGAGCGTGGGAACCTGAGGCCTTTTCCTTGTTTCGCAAGGACAAGAGATGACGGATTGCTGCCGGGCTAATGATAATCAACAGAGCCACTTCGCTCAGCATGAATCCGGCCGCGACGCCGTCGGGGCCGGCAGCCAGGCCCAAAAAGTACATGGCAAAAACGCCTGTTATGGCACCGATAGCGGTACCAGCGAGAACGAACCGGGTTTTCAAAGCCGGGACCAGCAGGTTTCTGATCAATGGCGTAGAGCAGGAGACTGCAAGAAAGGCGCCCCCATAAAACCACATCGATGAAGCTGTGGCTTTGACAGCCGAACCAAAGAGCAGCGAAGTTGCAAACTCGCCAAAGATGCCGAGTGCCACCATGCCAACAACACCCAGAACGGCATGGGCAACAATTGCGCCTACGTGCCGCCTTGTGGCGTTCGGTGCAGTTCGATCCAGTGTCCATGCTTGGAGCGTGTTTCCAAGCGTCGTGACGGTGATCAGTCCGAATCTATAAAGTTTGTCAGCAGAAGCTATAATTCCTGCCTCGGCGGCAGTCCCAGTGGCCCCGGCCAGGGGAACCGGGGCTGAGATGTAGACGCCACCCAGTCCGTCAACCAGGGCCACTCCGAGCCTTTTTCTGAGTCCTGCCAACGTTTCGCTCCAGTTCCATCCCCTGAATATTCTTGGATGTCCGAGGCTGCGCTGAACGGCAACGAGACCCGCCACCGTTGCAAGGATCCACAACATCGGATAAGACCACAGGGACTGCGTCAAGAATATGACCAGCGCGGTGAGCAACGTGGCAGCGAGCCTTGGCAGCATGTCGAACCAAGCAATGCTCTTCGGGTCGCCCGCACCGACAAAAAACCAGTTAGGAGTCAACCCGCCAAGGCTGAAGGCAATTGCCATAGCCATGGTGAATATTTCGAAGCCTGGTCCCGCCAAGAAACCGGAAGTCACAGCGCAGACGGGAACAACTACGGCCGCCAGCAAGAGGCGCTCCCGTAGCGATTCGCCCCACAGTTGACGTCGATCCGACTGAGACTCTGCCGTGGCCACGAGCGCGGGACCAAGGACGTTCCAGCCGTAACTAATGACAATGCTGCCGAAGGTTCCCACCGCTTGGCCCACGGAGAGGCTGTACCACCCGTCAACGCCGCCAACGCGTGCTGCGATCGGAAGCAGGAACAACGGGGCCACCGTTCCCACAAGCGGGATTACCGTGAATCCAGCCAGCCTCTTTAGGAGCGGAGACTTCTGTAATCCCTTGTTCCTGGATTTCGAAGTCACTATCGGCCCAGAATAGCGGCTTCGAAGCGCGAGGCCGCTTTGGCTGGAGTGTTTTCACGCATTGCTGCCATGCCTCGGGTGGCCAAGGAGTCGCACAATTCTACGTCCTCCATGAGCCGCTCCACATTGAGTTGAAGGGCTACAGCGTCCCCCACGGCCGAGAAGAGCGCTGTTCCGTCGGCATAAGCCCTGACGCCTCCTATGTCGGTTGACACCACGGCACAACCGCTGGACATGGCCTCAGCGGGCGGAAGATGCCATCCTTCTGCGTCGCTCGCGCAAAGGTAAATCTTCGACGATTGATATGAGTCACGAATTTCTGATTTGGAAGGGTTCTTAACATGTTTGACATGTGCGCCCAGTGATTCGGGCCGATCACAGGTGCCAAACGTTACTGCACGAAAATTTGGGTATTTTTCGCCCAAAGCGTTAAGTACCTTAACGATGAGATCCGCCCTCTTCCACGGCACATCCGACACCATGGCGCAAACGTCGTTAACGCGGACAGAAGCTCTCGGACCGGATGGGAATTCGACAGGGTCGATTCCGTTGGGAATAAGTTTGCAGTCCTCGCCGAGTTGATGCATATGCTTTTCCAGCCATGGGGCGATAACTATCTTGGTAAGCGGGAGTTTCCAAGTTGCATCTATGAAATCCGGGGTGGCCGACCAGTCTTCGTAGTGCTGGATAAAATAAGAACCAGGAATCTTTGTTTTCTCGACGACTGAAGCGACCAATGTTGCCGTCTGCACTTCCGTTGCCACGATATAGTCTGTGGGGGGAACAAGACTCGGAGTGAGGAACGGCAAGGTCAGGCATTTGATGCGTTCATCAAGAGCAAACCAATCAGGTTTTCTATGGGGTCGCAGGCCTGAAAGGATTGAAGCGATTGGTCGACGGAAGTCCTTCACCTTATGCTGCGCACCTTTTAGGAGCAACGCATGCAAGAGAACGACATCGTGACCCTGCCCGGCCAAAAAATTTGCATATGAATAAACTACTTTGTAGCCGCCAATTGGATACTTACTGAAACCAGGCAGAACTATGGTTATTTTCGACCGTTGATTATGACTGACCGAAGGCATAGCCGATTTTGAATCCTGCTTCTTGCTAAACACATTACTCCCGAGACACTAATTAAGAGACTTGGCTGGAACGGGCTTTGGAGGACCTTCTGCGACTCGTTTCGCGTCCCTTGGTGAAGAGTTCAACCGGAACGCCGGCCACAAACTCGACGAAGCACGGCAAGGCAACGTCGCCGCTGCGCAAGCCGGAAACGAGTGCTCGCGAGGTGGGCAGCCAGCCGTGGCCGGTTTCGAAGGCGGCCACCCCGCCTTCCAAACCAGGAGTGCCGGCAGGTACGCGTTCCCGCAGGGCGTCAGCCATGACCCGGCGCCACCCGAAGCTCAGGTCGTTGGCGGTCCGGAGCATGGCGAGCGGGCTGCTGCTTCCCTGAAATTTTCTGGACAGTGCGGTCACATGCTCAAAGGACTTGACGATGCTCTTCCTGCCACCGACCTCACCGAGGACGTTGCCGCCGTGCTGGACATAGTCCTGGACAACGTCGTCAACTACGAGCGCACCGCCGGTGGCTTCGGCGCAGACGGCCAGCCAATGGTCGTGTACCTGCGAGATCGTGTTCAAACGGGGAAAGGGCAGCGCCAGGTCCAGAAGTTCCCGCCGGAAGACGCACAGGCTTCCGGTCACCTGGTTCTGGGCAAGGAGGGCATCCAGATCAACGTTCTTCCGTTGCGTTGATTCAGTCACCACCTCATTGCCGGGAAGCCGGACAACGCGTGCCTGTCCGGCTACCAGACTGACGTTGTTAAGGTGCGGCAGCAGCACCTCAAGCTTCGACGGATACCAGGAGTCGTCCTGGTCCGACAACGCGATCCACGCCGCTTCGGCCGGCACGTGCTGAAGGACACGTTCAAAGTTGCCGTAGAAACCCAGCCTCTCCTCGAAGCCGAGTACCCGAAACCGCTCGTCACCGCCGAGTTCACGGTCCACGAAGTCACGTATTTCGGCGAAGCTCCCGTCAGCCGTAATGAGGCATTGGAACTGCGAGTGCGTCTGGTTCTGGATGGACCGAAGCTGGGTCCTGAACAGCTCCCAGTCCGGCTGGTACGCCGCGAGGGCGACCACACCGAACGTCGTCGAATCGAAGCGCATGGATCGGACCGCTATTCCGCGGCGGCCCGCCGGCCGAGGTACGTTTCCAGAACGTCCCGGGAAGCCCGCGGTTTGAAGCCCGAGTTCTTGAGCTTGGTCAGATCCAGCACGCTGTTCAGCGGCCGGGGAGCGGCAGCCTTGCCCTTGAAGTATTCCTCAGTGCTCACACCGGTGACGGCAGTCCTCGGCTGTCCAGAGAGCTCGTAGACATCAGCGGCGATGTCGGCCCACGACTGCGGTTCGCCGTCGTTGCTCAGGTTGTAGGTGCCGTAGTCCGCGCCGGAGTCCAGGAGGTGCTGGATGCCTGCCGCGATGTCTTCGGTGAAGCTGAGCCGGCCGATCTGGTCGTTGACCACGGACGGCTCGATGCCGCGGCCGGCGAGGGAAGCCATGGTCCGCACGAAGTTGTTGCCCTCACCGATGACCCAGCTGGTCCGCACGATGTAGTGGCGGGGAACCACGCTGACGACGGCGTCGCCGGCGGCCTTGGTCTGCCCGTACACACCCAGCGGGGTGAAGGGTTCAGTTTCGTCGTGGCTCTCGCGGACACCGTCAAAGACATAGTCGGAGGAAACGTGCACCAGGGTGAGGCCATGTTCGACGGCGGTGCGGGCCAGCCTTGCGACCGCGGCAACGTTGACAGCCCAGGCTGCTGCCCGGCCTTCCGCGGTTTCCGCGGTGTCGACCGCGGTGTATGCGGCGGCATTGATGATTGTCGAGTAGTTCTTCCAGTTCCGCTCCGTGAAGGACGCTTCGCTGCCCAGATCAAAGCCGGACCGGCCGGCGAACTCAACTGTTGCGTCGCCGTCGTACAGTTCCCGCAGCGCCTTGCCCAGCTGTCCGTCGGCACCTACTACCAGGATCTTCTTGGCCGGCATCGGCACAACGTCCGCGAGGCGGGGGTGCGCCTTGTCCTTGTCGGACAGTTCTGCTTCCTCCAGCGGCACCGGCCAGCTGATCGCCGCCGTCTCGTCCGCGAGGTTCAGGAACGTGTATTGGCCCTGGGCGTCCGCCGACCAGTGGTCGTTGACCAGGTAGGTGTAGGCCGTGTTGTCTTCCAGGGTCTGAAAGGCGTTGCCCACGCCGCGCGGAATGAAGATCGCCTGGCTGGGGTCCAGTTCAGCGGTGAAGACGGCCCCGAAGGACGGACCTTCGCGCAGGTCCACCCAGGCACCGAAGATTTTACCGGTGGCCACCGAGATGAACTTGTCCCACGGTTCGGCGTGGATACCGCGGGTGGTGCCGGCCTTCTCGTTGAACGAAATGTTGTTCTGCACCGGACGGAAGTCCGGCAGCCCCAGGGCCACCATCTTCTCCCGCTGCCAGTTTTCCTTGAACCAGCCACGGTTATCACCGTGGACCGGGAGGTCGTAGAGGACGACGCCGGGGATCGGCGTTTCGTGCGCGGTCAGCTTCTTGGAGAACTCGATCGACATCGTCTACTGGCCCTGTTCCTTGTACTTCGCTTCGGTCTGGGCTTTCTGCGGGCGCCACCAGTTTTCGTTCTCGCGGTACCAGGCGATGGTGTCCTCGATGCCGGCGTCGAAGTTGGAGAACTTCGGTTCCCAGCCGAGCTCGTTGCGGAGCTTGGTGGAGTCGATGGCGTAGCGCAGGTCATGGCCGGGGCGGTCCACGACGTGGTCGTAGGCGTCCGGGGACTGGCCCATGTGCTTGAGGATGAGCTCCACGACGTCCTTGTTGTTCTTCTCGCCGTCCGCGCCGATCAGGTAGGTTTCGCCGATTTTTCCCTTGGCGATGATGGCCAGCACGGCCGAGGAGTGGTCGTTGGCGTGGATCCAGTCGCGGACGTTCTCGCCCTTGCCGTAGAGCTTGGGCCGGATCCCGTCGATCACGTTGGTGATCTGGCGCGGGATGAACTTCTCCACGTGCTGGTACGGGCCGTAGTTGTTCGAGCAGTTGCTGATGGTCGCCTGCAGCCCGAAGGAACGGACCCAGGCGCGAACCAGCAGGTCAGAGCCGGCCTTCGTGGAGGAGTACGGGCTCGAGGGGTTGTACGGAGTCTCTTCCGTGAACCGCTCCGGGTCATCGAGTTCCAGGTCCCCGTAGACCTCGTCGGTGGAGATGTGGTGGAAGCGCTTGTTGTGCTTCCGGGCGGCCTCGATCAGCGTGTAGGTGCCGATGATGTTCGTGTCCAGGAACGGCCGCGGGTCATGCAGCGAGTTATCGTTGTGCGACTCGGCGGCGTAGTGGACCACGACGTCGGCATCGGCCACGAGCGTGTCCACCAGTGCGGCGTCGCAGATATCGCCCTGCACGAAGCGGAAGCGCTCCTCCGGGAGCCCGCTCAGGGATTCCAGGTTGCCTGCGTACGTCAGCTTGTCCAGAACAGTGACGTGATCATCAGTGTTCTCAAGAACGTAGTGAACAAAATTGGAACCGATGAAGCCGGCACCGCCGGTGACAAGGAGTTTTTGCATTCAGC
This sequence comes from Arthrobacter sp. FB24, assembly GCF_000196235.1. Taxonomy (NCBI): domain Bacteria; kingdom Bacillati; phylum Actinomycetota; class Actinomycetes; order Micrococcales; family Micrococcaceae; genus Arthrobacter; species Arthrobacter sp. FB24. The sequence goes on from NC_008541.1 coordinate 3,004,379, forward strand.
CAGCTTACCGGCTGAGCCTTCCCGTTTCTCATCAGCAGCGCTTGTGTCAGGACAGGCGACGAACGCGGCGCCATGCCAGCCCGATGCAGCGGAGCAGCATGACGCGCGCACGAAGGATGACGGACAGTGAGCGCCAGCTCCTGGGCGTGGCGTTGTCGTCATGGATCCTGCGCAGCAATGTTGCCTCGTCCAGATGCCGCATGGAGCCTGCCAGATTCCCGCAGATCGCCAGCCACAGGTCGTGGGACTCGTTCAGGAAGCGGGGAACGGGGGTGAAGACGGGCAGCATGTCGCGCCGGAAAGCCATGCCGCAGCCGTAATAGGCCCGGTATCCCACGAGGATTCCAAGGATGTTTGCGGCGTGACGCCGGCTGTCCTTGGCCCGGAGCCGCGGGATGTTGGGACGGGGCCCGCCCCCGAGCACATCGAAGTTGGAGGCCACGACCCTTGTTGCCTGCAAGGCATCGAGCATCAGCTCCAGCCTCCCCGGCACCCAGACGTCATCCTGGTCGGCGAGCAATATGTATTGCCCCTTCGAGGCCAGGACCGCCTGTTCGAATGACCGGACGTACCCCTGGTTCACGGCCGCTTCAATCAGGCGGATCCGTCCGTCGTGGAAGCCCCTGATCTGTTCGACGGTGTCGTCAGGCGAGGCGTCGTCCACGATGACCAGCTCATCGTCCGGGCCGAGCTGGGCGAGGACGGACTCGAGTTGCTCCTTGATGAAGCGCCCGCCGCGGTAGCTGGCAAGGCAGACGCTCGCCCTCGTGTCCCGGCCACTTACAGGGCCCGGGACGTCCGTAGGATCTGTTTTCAATCTGGTCCTTCCGCCTGCGCGAGATAGTTCCGGGGCTCGCCGGCTGACGTCCGGAGGGCCCGTCCCATCTTAGGGTGTACTGCTTGGGCCTCTCCCCCGCGGCGCCGCGCCGCCGACCCGAATCATGGAATTGATATAGTTTGGACACCATGGAATCCACCCCCAATCCGCGCGTTCTGGTCATCATGCCTGCCTGGAATGAATCGGAAGCCGTCGGCAATACCGTGCGGGAAGTACTGAACACAGACTCCCGTTACGACGTCCTCGTCGTCAACGACGGGTCCACCGACAACACTGCAGCCGTTGCCGCCGAGGCTGGAGCCACGGTGCTCAATCTTCCTTTTAACCTCGGTGTGGGCGGGGCTATGCGCGCGGGCTTCAAGTACGCGCGCCGCTGCGGTTACCGGCAGGTGATCCAGGTGGATTCCGACGGCCAGCACGATCCACGAAGCATCGACGAAGTCCTTGCAGGGCTTGCCCATGCGGACATCTCTATCGGTGCGCGCTTCGCGGACCGCGGGGACTACAAAGTCACAGGCCCGCGGAAGTGGGCCATGCAGCTGCTGGCCAGGGTGATTTCGGGGCTTGCCAAAACGCGCCTCACGGACGTGACCAGCGGGTTCCGTGCAGCCAACGTGCGGGCCGTGGACCAATACCTTGACCACTACCCGGCCGAATACCTCGGTGACACCATCGATTCCCTTGTGGTGGCCATCCGCTCCGGGTGCACTGTGACGCAGGTGCCCGTGGAAATGCGTGCCCGCCAAGGCGGAAAACCCAGCCACAATCCGGCCAAGGCCGCCATATACCTCGGAAGATCGGTGTTTGCCCTGTTGTTCGCCCTGACCAGGAAGCGGTCCCACCTGGCCGTCCCGGCTCCGCAAGCAACGGGAGCCTAAGAGTATGGGAAACATTGCCGCGTTCCTGCTTGCCCTGGCCATTGTTGGCCTGGTTATCGAGATGCTCCGCCGGAAGAAACTCCGGGAGAAGTACGCTGTCCTCTGGCTGATTGTTGGCGTTGCCACGCTCATATTGGCGGCCTTCCCCCGGCTGCTGAATATCGTGGCGGAGTACGTCGGCGTGCAGCTTCCTTCCAACCTGCTCTTCGCGATGAGCATCCTTATGCTGCTTGGCGTCTGCCTCCATCTATCGTGGGAAATCTCCGTGGTTGAAGACGAGACGCGTACCCTCGCGGAGGAAGTGGCGATTCTGCGGGTTCAGGTGGAGGCCCTCAGCACTGCGGGCAGCACCGATTCACCGCTACCGCCCGACTCGCTGGCAACAACGCCAGATACCGCCGGCCCGCACGCTGCGAAGCCAGATACACAACCCAAAGGTTCGGATTAATATGCCGCTGGACATTTTCATCCCCTACTGGGGCGATCCCGAATACATGAAGGAAACGGTCAACAGTGTCCTGTCCCAGGACAGCGATGACTGGCTCCTCACCGTCGTGGACGATGCCTACCCCGGCCACGAAATCAGGGACTTCATGTCCGGAATCAGCGATCCTCGCGTCAAGTACATCCGCAAGGAGCAGAACGCCGGGATCACCGAAAACTACCGGACCTGCGTGGCCATGGCCACGCAGGAAGTCCTAGTGATCCTCGGCTGCGATGACGTCCTGCTGCCGAATTACGTCTCCACTATCCTTGAGGCCCACAAGCGGTATCCCGATGCTGCCCTGATCCAGCCCGGCGTCCAGGTCATCGACGAGGCCGGCCAGGTGGTGGTCACCCTCGTGGACACCGTGAAGCAGAAGCTGATCAAGCCCCGCGGCGGCGGGCGCCAACTGCTCTCCGGCGAGGCCATTGCGTCCAACCTGATGCACGGTGACTGGCTCTACTGGCCGTCACTGGCCTTTCGGACGGACAAGATCCGCCAGGTGGACTTCCGGGACGGCTTCCCCATCATCCAGGATCTCGCCCTGATCATGGACATGATCTACAACGGTGACCAGCTCCTGATCGAGCCCACCGTCTGCTTCCAGTACCGCCGGCACTCCAACAGCGCCTCGTCCACCAAACTGGTGGACGGCTCGCGGTTCGCCGGCGAGCGGGAGTATTTCGCCGTTGCCGCCTCGCAGGCAGAGGAACTGGGATGGAACCGGGCCGCCCGGTCCGCACGGCTGAGGTTCACGTCGCGTGCGCACGCGGCGTCCCTGCTGCCCAAAGCAGTGCTCAGCAAAAACTCCCCCGCCGTCAAGGCCCTGGTCCGCCACACCTTCGGCAAGTAAACGCCGTTCGCTACGAAAGGTCCCAAGTGACTTCCTCTTCATCTTCCACCCGTCCCGGAGGTACCGTCCTGGTCACGGGCGGCGCCGGGTTCATCGGCTGTGCGATCTCCGATGCCCTGGTCAATGAGTTCGACCGCGTGGTCGTCGTCGACAATCTCCACCCGCAGATTCATGCCACGGGCCAGCGGCCCGAGCAGCTTAACGCGGCAGCGGAACTGGTGGTTGCGGATGTGACGGAAGCGAAGACCTGGGACACCGTCCTCCAGGACGTAACTCCCGACGTCGTTATCCACCTGGCGGCGGAAACCGGCACCGGCCAGTCTCTGGAGGAGTCCACCCGGCACGCGCACGTCAATGTCGTCGGCACCTCCCAGCTCCTCGACGGCCTCAACCGCCACGGCAAGCTGCCCCGACGGATCGTCTTGTCCTCCAGCCGTGCCGTGTATGGCGAAGGCGCCTGGAAGGATGCTCACGGCCGGGTCTTTTACCCCGGTCAGCGGACAAGCGAAACCCTCGACAAGGCACAGTGGGATTTCCCGGATGCCTCGCCCGTCGCGATGAAGGCGTCGGAGACGTTCCCGGCGCCCGTGAGCGTCTACGGTGCCACGAAGCTCGCCCAGGAAAATGTCCTCCAGGCATGGGCGAAGTCCTACGGCGTGGAGACCGTGATCCTCCGCCTGCAGAATGTCTATGGTCCGGGCCAGTCCCTGATCAACCCGTACACCGGCATCATGAGCCTCTTTTGCCGGATGGCCATGGGCGGCAAGTCGATACCCCTTTATGAGGACGGCGAAGTTCGCCGCGACTTCATCCTGATCGACGATGTCGCGTCGGCCATTGTTGCCGGGGCGGTCTCCACCACCGTCCAGGCCGAACCGATGGACATCGGATCTGGCGAGTTCCAGACCATCGGCACCGCTGCAAAGCTGATCGCCGAACACTACAAAGCTCCTGCGTCGCACGTCACCGGCCAGTACAGGCAGGGCGACGTTCGTCATGCCTGGGCTGACATCACGGCCGCCGAGAAGGTGCTGGGATGGACCCCGAAGTACAACCTTGCCCAGGGAATCGAACGACTGGCCACGTGGATTGACGCGCAGCCGGATGTCAAGCCTGCCTGATCCGGCAAGCGAATGACGTCCAACGCGACCACTGCGGTCGTCAGCCTGTTCAACGCCGACGAGCACGTCCTGTCCAACGCGGCGGCGCTGCTTGCCCAGGTCGGGCACGTGGTGGTTGTTGACGACGGTAGTTCCCGGGACCCTGCGCCGGTCCTTCGCCAGCTCCAGGACCTGGGTTGCACGGTCGAGCGGCTCGCGGAAAACTCTGGCATCGCTTCAGCGCTAAACGCCGGCATTGCCGTAGCACTGTCCTCTGGGAACCGGCCGGCTTTTATCCTCACCATGGATCAGGACAGCCTGCTCGAGGGCGGCTACGTTAGCGCCCTTGAGGAGGCCGCACGTGCCGCTGAACAGGCAGGAGTCAGGGTCGGCATGGTCGCTCCCGCCTCCATCCGGGGGCTTCCGACCCGGCGCGCCGGCATCGTGAACGGCGTGCAGCTGGGGGGCGAGCCGATCCAATCGGGACTGCTCCTGCCGGTTCCTGTCATCGAAGAACTGGGTCCGTTCCAAAGCGATCTGTTCATCGACGGCGTTGACACCGAATATTTCCTGCGGACCCAGGCGGCCGGGTTTAAGACCGTGATCGCCCCTCAGGCGGCTCTTGGCCACTCGCTGGGAACAATGACGCAGGCCCGCATCTTCGGTACGGACCTTGCCCTGCGGGGCCGGCCGATCAAGGTACGGACCGCAGCCTCGTGGCGCTACTATTACCTGTTCAGGAACCGCATCCTGCTGGCCGCAAAATACGGGCGCCAACACCCGTGGTGGGCCGTCAAAGGCTTCCTGGCAGACTACCGGCACCTGGCGATCGTGACGTTGCTGGCGCCGCGCCGTTTAGAACGACTGTCCTCCGCCGTTGCCGGGGTTGTCGACGGACTGGCGGGGCGCGCCGGCAGGCGCAGCGTCAGCTAAGTTCACCGATACTGGTGAACGCGGAATAACTACGATGGGGGGGTCCGTGAGGCCAGCTTTGAAGCAGGACCCTTCGCCTCTACGCCGGGCCGCACGGGAGTACGAGCGGAGCGCTCACCAGAAGCGGCGAACGATGATTCGGTCACTCCGTGGACCGGCCGCTTTTGCGGCAGCGTCCCTGTTGATTATTGTTCTCCGCCTGAACGGCCTGCTGGACGGCACCCTGGGCCTGTTATTCGCAGCCGTGCTCTTGCTTCTCCTTCCTACCGCGAAGCCCCTCTCCCTGCGACTGCTCTTGAATGGCCTGCTGGCGACGGGCTTCGCGCCGTTGACGTGGTGGGTCCCGCAGCGCATCCTGGGAACCGACCACGGCACTCTCCTGATGGCGTTGTCCGCCGGATTTCTTTCATGGTGGGTCCTTTCGTCTAGGCCGGTGCTGCCGAGACTCCGTCGCCTGATGCCGAGGGTGAAGTGGATCGATGCCGTCCCGTTCCTGGCCGGAGGGCTTGCCGCCAGTTCACTCGGGACCATGCTGTCGGTCAGGTTGCCCCAGGATGCCTTGTCGATCATGACATCCAAATGGGATTACCAATCGCACTTCAACATTTATTTCATGATCCGCAGCCACGGCGGTGTCATACCGACGACTCCCCCTCCTCATTCCGGGGGAGCATGGGGGTTCGCAGAGTATCCGCAGGGCTTCCATGCCCTGCTTGCAACGCTCGCGGACCTTAGCCGGCCGGATGGCAGCTCGCTGGACGCCGAGTTGGTTTCCTTCGTGAATCTCCAGGCCGCTGTCTGCGCCGCGACGGTTGTGCTGGTTATGGCCGGCCTATGTGCCCTGCCCGGGGTCCGGCGGCGGCCGGCGGCGATGGTTCCGGTCATCGCCGTGGCTGCAAGCGCATGGATCTACGGTCCGGGTTCGCTGCCCATCTATGACGGCTTCGCCAACTTTTACTTTGCCTGCGGTCTGGCCACTGCCACGGTGCTGGCGCTACTGAACTTCACGCGCAGGATCCCGCTCTGGGGACTGGCTGCCGTTGGCGCAGGTCTCGTCGGCGTGGCCAATAACTGGGTGTTGCTGATCAGTCTGGTTGCAGCGGTCTGCGTGGGCACGTTCTGGCGTGTAATTCGACGGCCTGGGACTTATGACGGGGTCTGGTGGCGGCGGGCAATCGCCGTGGTGGCATTCACGGCCGCCGGAGTGCTGCTGCCGATAATCCAGCTGTCCCCGCTGGTACAGCAGAGCCAGCAGATACTCGGCCTCACCGGAGGAATCGATCTTCCCGACTTCGGGATTGCCATCGCTGTCATCACTCTCGCCATAGCCCTCGGCTTCGCCAACGCCGCGATGCCGGCGGAGAACCCCTCGCTCGGAGCCGAACGGCGTGGAAGTGCAATGGCATCATTCGGGCTCGTCATTCCCGTCGGCCTCTGTCTCTGGCTCGCCATCTCGCAAAGTGCGAGGGGCGGCTCAGTGTCCTACTACTTCTACAAGTACTTGATTGCCGTGCTGCTTTTTGCATGGCCTGTGGCGGTGGCTGCAGTGGCTTCCGTCCTGCCACTACCCGTTCCCGGGCCCACCGCGGGAACGGGTAGGGCCCTGACGGCAGCCTTGGGCGTTCTTGCTCTGGCGGCAACCCAGGTCTTTGGTTTCTCGGCGACGGTCCTGGCCGATGCCGGACTTCCGCCAACGGCGCGGGCGGTAACCGAAATGGAAAAACAGGCAGCACGGCTGCAAGCAACGCCGGAATACGTTGCCCGGCTCCTGACCAGTGCACGCCAGCCACAACCGGAAGAAACCATCTACGTCGTGGCCCAGGGCACGATGGACAGGGTACTTGCGGCCCGGTGGCACTGGACCTTGCGTGGAAACTCCACGTCAAAGACGACGGCATTGAGCCCGGCGATCGGCGAAATCTACAAGGACTACAGCCGCGCCCCGGACATCATTGCCCGACTCCTCGCGGAGGATCCAACAGTCTCAGTGATCGTGGATCCCGAGCTCTACGACACTGTCCGGCAACACCTGATCCTGAAGGGCCTCGAAGGGCGGCTGATACGGCTGGCCGGTTTCTAGCGGAATGACGATTCCGAGGAACCTCGCCCGCCAAGGAAACCTCCGAGAACGGCCGGTACAGATCAGCCCCGGATGCCCTTCAGCAGTGCACTGGCCATTAGCGGCGCCAGTTCCTCCGAGGCCCGGGCACTGATGTGGTTGATGTCTGCATAAAGTGCCGTGTTCCCAATGAAGGCCGGGCACCGGCCATCGACACAGAACCAGTCCTTGGTTGGCACATAGAGAGCGCCCTGTCCTACGCTGGCAAGCGCTCGGTTCTCCACATCGCTCTGGTTGTCGAACGTGGGTGCTCGATCAGTGACACAGTCATCTGGCGCGCTGAACCGCGTAATGCACAGGCTCGGTTCTGCCTTTGCCGGCGCCGGCGCCTCAAGCAAGACGTAGCGCGCCCCGTTGCGGGTCACGTATTCGGCCATCGACGCAATGTTTCGCTGCCACTCGGCATCGGCCTCGGCTCCAACTGCTTTGCTCGCAAGATGCCCGTCATTACGAAGGAAAGATGACACGACCGTGGTCGGCTCCAGCCTTCGGATCTCGTCCTGGACCCAAGCTTTGAAGCGGATGCACTCCTCAGCAGAGGCATCTTGGCCGGCTGGTACTAACGTCGGGGAACACGCGGCGACAGTGTAAACGTAGATCTTGACGTCTTGGTCCTCTAGAGCCTTGCGGATGCCCGGAACGAAGCTCATCGTTGTTGAGTCGCCGAAAACTATCACCGACTTCGACGCAGTCTCGCTTCCGTAGATGCACCGGGCGGCGTTAGCAGTGACTTCCTCTTCGTGCGCCAAAGGTGAGAGCTCACCACCAAGGCAGCCATCTTGCACCCACTCGAGAGGCTTGGCCAGAGCGCCATCGGCGCCCATCGTCGCAGGGTCGGGGACCAGCCCGGGCCATTCTTCCGCACCTAATGCCGAACTTAACTGCTCCTGCCGCCCTTCAACCGTTGTGGCTGTGGTCGATGCCTGGCTACCCGTCCCATCTGGCGAACCACCTGTGTCAGCCGTCCGCTGCTGCCCTAGAGTCGCAGACGCAGTCAGGGGTGCAGCAATGAGCAGCGCTGCGAAGATCCCTACAACCGCAATCGACCTTCTCCGGCGTTGTTGCAGGCCCGGTTCCCCGACCCGAGCGTTGCCCAGACTGCTCCGACGAATCGGATCTTCGACCAGCTTGAATGACCCGATCGAGAGGACCAACATCAGTACTACGGCAAAAACGTAGAAACGCTTCGAATCCGCAGGGACGAACGTGGAGAGGAAGATTATTACCGGAAAATGCCAGAGATAAAGGGAATATGAAATCTTACCGATGTATCTGCTTACGGGATTTGTCAGGGTCCAAGCCATCCGATTGTAGGCTGCGGACTGCTTCCCGGTTCCTGCGAGGATGACAAAGCAGGTCCCAAGCACCGGGTACAAGGCATTCGGAGCTGGAAAGGGTGTTTCAGGACTGATCAGCAGGGCGGAGGCAGCCAACAATCCAAGACCAAGCCAGAGGAGGGCCACACGCAGAGGATAGACCAAGCCCTTAAAGGACACCGTCAGCACGGCCAAAAGCGCACCCGCCCCCAGTTCCCAGCTTCTGGAGAAGGTGGAGAAGTAGGCGACTGTGTGATTTGTCTGGGTCTCCCAAAGCGCGAAAGCAAACGACAGCAAGAGTGAAAATCCAACGGCAGACGCAAGGATTGCTACCGCGCCACGCGGATTGGAGCGGAGCCGCCGAGCAAGGTACAACGCGCCAAGAATGATCCAAGGCCAGAAGATGTAGAACTGCTCCTCCACCCCCAACGACCAATAGTGCTGGAGCGGCGAGACGGAAGAGCCAGAATTCATGTAGTCAGTCCCGAGCACAGCAAAACGCCAGTTTGCCGAGAACAGGAGTGCCCAAAACGCGTCGCCTGCTATGGATGAAGCACGTCCCCCGTAAAAGACCACGTAAGCAACGGTCACCGTGACAGATAGCACCAGGGCCGCTGCTGGCAGGATGCGTTTCATCCGTCTGATATAGAACTGGCGGAATGAGATGCGGCCAGTCGCCGTGGCTTCCCGGAGGAGAATACCTGAGATCAAATAGCCGGAAATGACAAAGAAGATGTCAACGCCCACGAACCCGCCATGAGGCCAATGCACGAGGTGGTCAAGAACAACGGCTACGACGGCGATCGCCCGAAGGCCCTCGATGTCCAGACGCCGTTGGTGACCGGTTGGAGGGTTGGTCGCCTCGGATCGCGCCCCGACAGCCAGTGCTGAAGACATAGTTATTCCGCTCATATTGGGTCTCTGGGTCAGTCCAGCCTACCAAGCCGTCCTAACTGGTTTGGCGTCTCGGCCCTCGGTACGGGAGGATGGGGAGCATGCGTGGAATTATTTTGGCTGGCGGAACTGGGTCCCGGCTGCACCCGATTACTCTCGGCATCAGCAAGCAGCTCGTTCCTGTTTACGACAAGCCGATGATCTACTATCCGCTCTCCACGCTCATACTTGCCGGCATTCGCGACATCCTCATCATCACCACTCCCCACGACGCAGATCAGTTCAAACGACTGCTTGGCGACGGTTCGCAGTTCGGCATCAACCTTACCTACGTGCAGCAGCCCTCTCCTGACGGCCTGGCGCAGGCGTTTATTTTGGGCGCGGACCACATCGGCGACGAGACTGTCGCCCTGGTGCTCGGTGACAACATCTTCTACGGCCAGGGCATGGGCACCCAGCTCCGGCGCCACGCCGACATCAAAGGCGGCGCGGTCTTCGGTTATTGGGTCAATGATCCGAAAGCCTACGGTGTCGTTGAGTTCGACGACGATGGCAAAGCCCTCTCGCTGGAGGAGAAGCCGGAAAAGCCGCGCAGCCACTATGCCGTTCCCGGACTGTACTTCTATGACAACGACGTCATCGAGATTGCCCGGAACCTCAAGCCTTCCCCGCGCGGCGAGCTCGAGATCACCGATGTGAACCGCGCCTACCTGCAGCGCGGCGATCTTCAGGTGGAGATCCTCCCGCGCGGCACAGCCTGGCTGGACACCGGGACATTCAATGACCTCAGCGACGCCTCGAACTTCATCCGTACAGTTGAGAATCGACAGGGACTCAAGATCGGCGCTCCCGAGGAAATCGCTTGGCGTCAGGGATTCCTGACTGACGACGAACTCCGCGAACGTGCTGAACCGCTGGTCAAGAGCGGCTACGGAAGCTACCTTCTGGGCCTCTTGGAGAACTAGGGCATCTCCGGCCAGCTGGCGGGACTACCGCCGTCGTATTTTCGAGTGGAGTCTCAATGAGTTGGTTTGCTACCGTGCCCGTCGTTCTGGCGTGCCTGGTTTTGCTGTTTGCACCGGGCACGCTGGTGCTTGCCGGACTCGGGCTGCAGCGTTGGTCCTACCTCGCCGTTGCGCCGGTTCTGACGGTGAGCATCGTAGCGGTCACTGCGATTGTGGCGCCCTATCTGGGCATTAGCTGGTCCGTCCTTCCGGTCGCGGTCGCCACTGTCCTTGTCGCAGGCGTGCTTTTCGGAGTCCGCAAGCTCCGGGCTCGCCGCGCTGGGGCCAGCGAATCGCCCCGCGCGCGTTGGGCACTGCGTAGGCCGGGAAAGTCGGACGTAATCTCCGCCGCGGGCTTCCTCGCGGGCTCGGCAGCAATCGCCCTGCAACTCCACCGGGCTTTCGGCAGGCCGGAGAACATCTCCCAAACGTTCGACAACGTATTTCACCTCAACGCGATCCGGTACATTCTGGACACGGGCAACGCGTCGTCCCTGACACTCTCTGGCATGACCAGCGGAGACAGCCCGCCCTACTTCTACCCGGCCGCGTGGCACGGGCTGGCCTCCCTCCTGGTCCAACTGACCGGGACCCCCATCAGTGTGGCAGTCAATGTCGTCAACCTTTCCGTTGCGGCTGCTGTATGGACCGCTGGCTGCATGTTCCTGGCCCGGACAGTCATCGGGCCAAACGCCTACGCAGTCGCCGCCGCGGGCGTGCTGGCCGCAGGTTTTGGATCATTCCCGTTGCTGTTGCTGGACTTTGGGGTGCTGTACCCGAACTTCCTGTCCGTCAGCATGATTCCGGCCGCCCTTGCATGCGTCAGCATTTTTTTCGGCGTCAGCGACGCTCCCGGGCTCATGGGCATAGCCCGGTACATCCTGGCCCCGGTAGCCGCAATCGGAGTTGCCCTGGCACATCCAAACGGGCTCATGTCCCTGCTGGCGCTGTCAATCCCTATCCTGCTGGTGTCGTTTGCCGCGTCCTCGGTGGCAAGATACAGGAACGGCCACGGCCACCGTGGAACCCTCCTTATGGGAGCCGGTCTGCTCGGGATTCTCGGCGTGGTCGCTGTGATGTGGAAGTACATTCGTCCGCCTGCCGCGGCGGCAACCTGGTTGCCCTTCCAGACGCCGGGCCAGGCCGTGGGCGAAATCCTCACCAACTCTGCAATGCAGCGTCCGCCTGCCTGGGCGGTAAGCATCCTGCTGATCACCGGCGTCGTGGTCCTGTGCCGCCGCCACAAGCGGATCTGGCTCCTTGGTTCGTTTGCCGTCATCGCTGCCCTCTTCATTGTGGTCTCTGCCGGTCCGACCGGATGGCTGCGCAATACGCTGACCGGAGTTTGGTACAACGACAGTTACCGCCTCGCGGCTCTCCTGCCTGTTGCCGCGGTCCCGCTGGCAGCCGCCGGTGCAGGCTGGCTCGTCGGAAGACTCCAGCACGTCTGGGTGACGCACCGCGACTCGCTGCGGTTCCTAACTGCCGGGATCCGGAAGTCCCGCCTCATGGTCTCCGCTGTTGTGCCGCTCGCAGTCCTCGGCCTGGTTCTGGTCACCCAAACTGTCCCGCTCGCCGCTTCCATACAGTCAGCAAAGGTCAACTACTCGACGACGCCGGACTCCGCCCTGGTCAGTTCAGACGAGATGACACTGATCGACGAGCTGGACGAGTATGTTCCAGCCGACGCAACCATCGCTGTGAACCCGTGGACCGGAGGTGCAATGGCCTTCGCCATGGCCGACCGCAACACCACGTCCAAGCACACGCTCACTACGTATACAAAGGCCACGGAGCTGCTAAATGACAAGTTGCGGGAGGCCGGCACCGATCCTTCCGTCTGCGAAGCCGCCCGCGCGGACAACGTCCGCTATGTGCTTGATTTCGGTACGCGCGAAGTCCACGGCGGAAACCACGGCTTTGTAGGGCTGCAAATTCCTGACGCGACGCCCGGCTTTGAACTGCTTGCCCGCCACGGTGACGCCAAGCTCTTCAAAGTAACCGCCTGCTACTGAGTTTTAGAGTTGGAGCATCCTCGCCAACGGTGACGCCAGCGTCTTGGCGTAGCTGTTAGTCATATGGTTGTCCCGATAGACCATCACATTGCCGATGACAGAGGGGCACCGGCCATCGGTGCAAAAGTACGGGTAAAGGTCGATCACGTCCACACCGGGCACCCTCGCCGCAGCCGCAGGCAGTGGATCATCCGGGCGGTCGCCCGCCTGCTGCAGGAGAACGCAGGCATCGGAGCCGCTCCCGTTGGCCTGCACACAGTCAGGGGCGGCAAAGTCGGGATACGGAATATCCATTACGACGGCGACCCTGATTCCCGCGTCGCGGAGCGGCTTCAGAAGACCCGCGTATCCCGAGACCAGCGCGTCCGGGTCCTTCCATCCCCACTGCAGGGCGCGGTCGTAGCCTGACGGCGTCATGCCCGAGACCACTACCAGGTCAGGCTTGATGCGCAGGATACGGCCCAGCGTCTCCCGGTTCTGATTGGAACAGTTATGGAAGACCGTGTCTGCGGATTCAGGCGGAGCGAGGGAAAACGGGCAGCCGTTCCTGACCATCGCACGGACGTTCCATCCGGCCTGTTCCCCCACCAGCAGCAACGGATCCACCAGTTGCCCCGCGTGCGAGTCACCAACAACGATCATGGTCTTCCCGGCATCCGGGCGGCCGTAGCGGCATTTGTCCTCCCCCATCTTCGCGGGGTCGAACGCTCCGCACTCGTTCCCGCCCGTCACGGGAACGTCCTTCATCGCCACGGCAGGTTCCGGCCGCACGTCAAGTCCCGAGGGAACCGACGCCGGCCGCTCGCGGTCGAGCGCCATCGCTCCCGGATACTCGCGAAGGTTGAGGGCACCGTTAAGTTGCTGGGATTTCGCCTCAACGATGCCCCACGGAGCAAGCGCCGTCAGCGTGGTTGCCGCCACCAGCCCGGCGGCCAGCACGAAGGACTTGCGGTGGCCACGCGGCGTCCGAACTCCCTCAGCAACCACAACGGCCCGCTGCCGGCCAACATGGCGGAACCTTTGCTCGACCAGGTAGTACGACGCCACTGCCGCAAGCAGGCTGATGACGGCTATCGCGGAGCCATGCAGGACCCCCGGTTCCCGTCCCAGTAGAAAGACGTACAAAACGACCACCGGCCAGTGCCACAGATAAAGGGAATAGGAGATGTCACCGAGGTACTTCGCCGGGCCGGTAGAGAGCAGCGATGAGGCACTAAACCAGCTGCAGACCTTCGTCGGGATCGAGTGGACAGCGGCCGGCGCGGCTCCAGTTGCCAGGGGTGTTCCCGCCGTGAGGACCAGGACAGTGGCCAGGACGGGAAGCAGTGCAACATAACCCGGGAACGCCATGGTGGTAGAGAACGTCGCAGCACACCCGAAAACAGCCAGCAGTCCGGCCCAGCCAAGGAGCGCCCGTAAGCGCTCCCCCGGCTGGAACCGAGGCAGGACGAGCGCGAAGATACCGCCGAGCCCGAGTTCCCACACGCGCGTAGTAGTGGCAAAATAGGCAACGTCGTGGTCCGATGCCGAGAACAAGACGCTGTGCAGAAATGACGCCGCGGACAGTGCAATGAGCACAAAGAGGCACAGCTGCTTCTTTGACACTCGAGTCCTTGTTGCCCAGGATGCAGCTGCAATCAAGCACAGCGGAATGAAAATGTAGAACTGCTCTTCCACGGCCAGTGACCAGTAGTGCTGGACCGGAGAGACCAGGGCCGTGGCCCCCTCGTAGCTGCCGGAGCCGAAAGCCTGGTTCCAGTTCTGGACCTGCAGGGCGGCCATGACCACGTCAAAAGAGATTGATTGCCATCGGCTCTGCGGGAGCAGCAGCACCGTCCCTGCGAGCGTTGCCACCAGGACCAGGCTTGCGGCCGGGAGCAGACGCCTGATTCGTTTCGCGTAGAAACTCCAGAGAGCGATCCGTCCTGTGGCTTCAATTTCGCGGACGAGTGATCCCACAATCAGGAACCCTGAGATTACAAAGAAGACGTCCACGCCTACGAAACCGCCGGGCATCACCGACGGCCAGATGTGGTAGATGATGACCAGACCCACCGCCACCGTTCGAAGGCCCTGGATGTCGCGTCTGGGCGCTGGGCGGGTTGGGGCAAGCGGTGCCGCGTTGGGGACGGCCGCGGGTAGAGATGGCACAACTATCCTTCCGGGTAAGAGCGATAGTTGTCCGCTCCGTTGCTGGACGCTCCGTCAGGGACGGATGATTAACCGATACTGCTCAGGCGACGGCGCCGCCGGCCTGTTGCCTAGGCGCGCAGCAACGCGACGGCGTCGTGAATTGAACCGTCGAACTTCACGTTGCCATGCTCCAGCAGGATTCCACGGGCGCAGATGCGGGACACGAGGTCCAGGTCGTGGCTGACCACCACGAGGGTTTTTCCGTTACGTGCGAGTTCCTGGATCTTGTCAATGCATTTCCGCTGGAAAGGCTCGTCACCCACGGCCAGGATCTCGTCGATGAGGAACACTTCAGGGTCCGTGTGGACCGCAACGGAGAATGCCAGTCTCAGATACATGCCCGAGGAGTAGAACTTAACCTCGGTGTCGATGAACTGGCCAGTCTCGGAGAACTCAACGATGTCGTCGAAGCGGTCGTTGACCTGCTGCTCGGTCATCCCCAGGATGGCGCCGTTGAGGTAGACGTTGTCACGGCCGGAAAGATCGGGGTGAAATCCCGCACCCACTTCGATGAGTCCAGCTACGCGGCCCCGAGTCCGTACGGTGCCGGAGTCCGGAAGCATGACCCCGGAAATGTGCTTAAGCAGAGTAGATTTGCCTGAGCCGTTCAGTCCCAGGAGGGCAACGGTCTCGCCGGTCTTTACCTCCAGCGTGACGTTCTTCAATGCATGGAACTTCTCCGACAGGTCACCCTTCCGTCCCTTGGCGAGCCAGACGACCGCTTCCTTGATGGACCGCGTATGGCGCAGCACGAACTGCTTGCTGATGTCAGAGACTTCGATTGCGTTGACCACTCACAGCTCCTGCGCGAAGCGGCCCTCGAGCCGCCGAAAGGTGAATTGGCCCAGGACCAGGACCAACAGGGCAATGCCCAGTCCCACCGGCGTCCAAAGGCTGAAGAGATTCGGAGGGACGGCAGCGGAGCCGTCCGTCGTCGGGAACCAGAAGGCATAGTGGAAGAGTTCCACGCCGATGGTCACCGGGTTGGCCTGGTAAACAGCGAAAGCCGCTGCGCCGAGCTTCTCCTGCACCATCGTCCACGCGTACATCACCGGTGAAGCCCAGGTGGCCACCATCAGCAGCATGTCCACCAGGTTCTCGGAGTCGCGGAAATACACGTTGGCGGCGCCGAACAACAGCCCCAGACCCGTAGCCAGCAGGCCGACAATTACAAAGCCTGCGACGGCGGCAAGGAGCTGAAACACGTCCGGGTGCCACCCCGCGAAGAGGCAGCCAACCACCAGCACCACGAGTTGCGGGAAAAAGTGGACGCCGGACACCCACACCGACGCCACGGGGAACAGCTCGCGGGGAAGGTAGATCTTCTTGATCAGGTTCCCGTTGTTGACTATCGACCGGGCCGCGTTACCCAACGCCTCCGAAAAGAAGTTAATCAGGACAATGCCCGAAAACAGGTACACGGCGTAATTGGACAGCCCCTCAGGGTTCCTCGGACTGCGTTCCAGTCCGAGGAAGACACCCAGGGCCACATAGAAAACTATGAACTGCACGCCCGGCTTCACATAGGACCAGAGGAGTCCAAGCACCGATCCGCGGTAGCGGACTTTGAGTTCCTTCCGTACCAGGAGTTTGAGCAGGAAGCTCGACTGGCGAAGGTCCCGCAGGCCGCCGCCCAGTCCGGGCGTGGTTAGTTCTCCTGGACTGGTTGCGCTCACTTGATCTCGTTCTGAGTGTGCTGCTCGAACGTTTTCCTCCAGGACTCAATCGACGTGAGGTCGTTCATTGCGGCCTTGTACTTCTTGCTGAGTGCCGGCCAGTTCTGCAGGAGCTGGGAGTGGAGGCGCGCGCTTTCAGCCAGCATCGTTCGAAGCTGTTTCGGATCCCGCCGGTACCACGATGCGCCCGTTCCTTCAGCGTTGGACACTATTGCGCTGTCGTACTGAGCCATCCGCCACCAGCGGTTGTCCTGGTGGGCCACGGTGGCCTGCGGCCGCTCCGCGCTTGAACCGCTCACCGGAGCGGCAAGCTGCCGGATGACAGTCTTGGCGGCCCACGGCAGCAGCGATACCTTGGACGGCTGCGAGATTCCGTGACCCCGGCGCGGGGGCTTGTCCATCTTCGGTGCAGGGAAGTCATCCGGGTCCGGGCGCACGACGGAGTCCGAGTAACCCGACATCATTTCCCGGATCTGCGGCAGCTTGGACGGGAGCAGCTCCCGCAGGGCCTCCGGGCCCTTCAGGATGTCTTCGAGCGCCCAGCCGCGGCCGTGCGCTGTGGCGTACTGCATCGATACCAAGTGCTTGACGTCGATGTACTGGGATTCCCGGACCACGCGTCCGCCATGTTCATAGGGGCTGTGCAGCAGCGCAGCAATGACACGGTTGCGTGCATGGAAGTACGCCTGCCAGCCCACAAGGTCGTCCTTATCGATCCAGGACACGTGCCAGACTGCGGAGCCGGGCAGCGAGACCGTTGGGAAGCCGTGGGCCTTCGCCCGAAGACCGTATTCGGAGTCGTCCCATTTGATGAACAGCGGGAGTGAAAGCCCGATTTCGCGAATCACCTTCGTGGGAATGAGGCACATCCACCATCCGTTGTAGTCCACATCGCAGCGGCGGTGCAGCCAGGACGTCTGCCGGAGGTTTGAAGACATGAAATCGTGCCCGAGGATCATCTCTTCGCTCTGTAGCGACGGCTGGAACCGGTAGGGGTTCACAATCTCGCCAAAAGTATGCAGCACGGTCCGGTTGTACAGGTCGAACATGTGTCCGCCGACGATGGTCGGCGTCTTGCAGCGGTCCGCAAACGTCAGCAGGCGGATGATGCTTTCCGGTTCCACGACAATGTCGTCGTCCATTAGCAGCACGTAATCGCTGCCGTTTTCCACGGCTTCGAACATGCCGCGCGCAAAACCGCCCGAGCCGCCGAGGTTGGACTGGTTGATGATCCGCAGCTTGCCCTGCAGGGAGTCACGGACCTCCGCGAAGCCTTCCGCTTCCGCAACCTTCTGCGAACCCTGGTCCACGATCAGGATTTCCTTGACGTGCTCCAGCGCCTCGGCGTTCTCAGCGAGGAGCCGCAGGTTGTTGAGGCAGAAATCAGTCTTGTTCAGGGTGGTGATCTGCAGCGTCACCGAACCAGGCTGGGTGTCCGCTGCAGGACCCTGCCATTCCGCGTCCAGCATGACGAGGGGTTCCGAGCCGGCCACGAGGTCGAACCAGTACCAGCCGCCGTCACCAAACGGTGCCAGGGATAGATCGAAGAAGTTCTCCGCGATTCCCTCAACCCTGCGGGTGTCCACACGCTGGAGTGATCCGCGGGCGTTGGACTTATAGACGATGACGGACCCGGCACCCTGGGTGCGGACATGAAGCCGGATTTTCTCGACATTGGTCCAACGCCGCCAGTAGCTGGCAGGAAAAGCGTTGAAGTAACTGCCGAAGGAGACACGTTCCCCGGACCGCACGGACGTTGAGAAACGGGACAGGAAGTCCTCCACGTGGGCTTCCTTCGTGGGACTGCTGAAGGCCTGCGGCTTGCTTGCCTTGCCGTCACGATCCCCGACCGTGGGCAGCTGGACACCCGTGGCCGTTCCCATGTCCATGTACAACGGGACCGTGTCCATCTGGCTGGAACTCGGCAGGATTACGCGCTGGAGCGTGTCCCACCGCTGTTCACTGGACTCCTGGCTGTCGGTGCCCTTCGGGCTTTCGGTTGAGACACTCATGCGTCTACGCCTCCGCTTTCAAGCTTTGCGCCACCCTCAAAATGCGGCCGGATCTGGTTGTCAAACATGGTCAGGGCTGAGCCGATTGCCATGTGCATATCGAGGTACTTGTACGTGCCCAGCCGTCCGCCAAAGAGAACGTCCTGCTCCGCAGCCGCGAGGTCGCGGTACTTCAGCAGGCGTTCGCGGTCGGCGGCGGTGTTGATCGGGTAATACGGCTCGTCGCCCTTCACAGCTGCCCGCGAGAACTCCCGCATGATGACTGTCTTTTCAGTCTGGTAGTCGCGCTCCGGGTGGAAGTGGCGCGGTTCGATGATGCGCGTATAGGGGACGTCGTCATCGTTGTAGTTGACCACCGACGTTCCCTGGAAATCGCCGACGTCGAGCACTTCTTCTTTGAAGTCGATGGTCCGCCAGGACAGGTCGCCCTCCGAGAAATCGAAGTACCGGTCGACCGGCCCCGTGTAGATCACCGGGATGTTGCCGACGACCTTGTTCTTGCTGTACTCGTGCGACTCGTCGAAGAAGTCGGTGTTGAGCCGGACCTCGATGTTCGGGTGCTCAGCCATCTTCTCGATCCACGCGGTGTAGCCGTTGGTCGGCAACCCCTCGTACTTGTCGTTGAAGTAGCGGTTGTCGTAGTTGTAGCGCACCGGGAGGCGGGAGATGATCCCCGCGGGCAGGTCCTTCGGATCTGTCTGCCACTGCTTGCCCGTGTAGTGCTTGATGAACGCCTCGTACAGCGGCCGGCCGATCAGCTGGATGCCTTTGTCGTTCAGGTTCTGGGGATCAGTGCCCGCCAGCTCGCCGGCCTGCTCCTGGATGAGGGCCTTGGCTTGTCCCGGCGTCAGGTTGGCGCGGAAGAACTGGTTGATCGTGGCCAGGTTGATCGGCAGGGAGTACACCTCGCCCTTATGGACTCCATAGACCTTGTGCACGTAGTTCGTGAATGTCGTGAACCGGTTGACATACTCCCAAACACGCTCATTGGACGTGTGGAACAGGTGCGCACCGTAGCGGTGCACTTCGATGCCGGTCTGCTCTTCCTTTTCGCTGTAGGCATTGCCGCCGATGTGGTGGCGGCGGTCGAGGACAACGACCTTCAAGCCAAGCTCAGTGGCGGCCTGTTCTGCGATTGTCAGGCCGAAAAAGCCCGACCCTACGATGACGAGGTCAGCGGTCACAAAATCTCCTGATTCGAATGCGGGCAGCCCAATGTTGTGCATTGGCTGCTGCTCTAGCCTACCCGAGACTACGCCGCCACTAGTGAATCCCGGGCCCAGGGCGGGCTTATCCACATACGCCATAGCGGCCGATGTCCCGCGGCGGTGCCCGGCGGTAGCTTGGGCAGAAACCGACTCATTCCCAACGGAAAGCACCTGATGACGCTCCACTGCACCCTGGTCCGGGGGCCCGATGCCTGCAGTGCCGGTCCCCCGCTCGAACTCACTATTGACTCCCCGTCCGGGGGTGCCGGCCTCGTACTGCAACAAGCCCTGGAGCGGGACTACGGCACGGGGGAACTGTCCGTATCCGGCCTTCCGTTGTCCGGCCTCATTGTGGGCACCCCGCCGCTCGTCAACGGGGCCGTTATCGTGGACGGTGCCGGAGAAGGGCCTCCTGAAGCCAGCGGCGGAAGGACCGCGACGCTGCTGGTCGCCGTACACAGCGGTCCGGCGGCGGGGACGGTGGTGCCCCTGCGGCGCGGCACGTACCGGATCGGCCGCAGGGGCACCGAAATCGCCATTCCCGATGCTGCCCTGTCTCGCGAGCACGCCAGGTTGGACGTCACGGATACGGCTGTCACCATCGCCGACCTAAACAGCGTCAACGGGACCTTCGTGGATGGAAAGCTGGTGGCGCAGGCTTCGGTTTCGACCTGCTCACTCATCAGCTGTGGGAATTCGACGCTGTCCATCGTGTTCGGCCCCGGTCCGGCACGCCGGCTTCCGGAGTGGCAGGCCGCCGGAGCCAGTGTGGCCGAGCCACTGAGAGTTCCGCATCGGCCGGAAGGCGGCAACAGAGGCGTCCTGCTCCTCACCGTGGCACTGCCGTTGCTCATCGGCGTGGGTCTGGCAGTCATCACCGGGATGTGGATGTTTCTGGCCTTTACAGCAGTTTCTGCGCTCTCGGTCCTCGTTCCCGTGATGGCCGGCCGCCGCCAGCGGCGCCGGCTCAGGTCATTGATCGCTGCCGCCGTTGAAAAAGACGTCGAACGACGACGCCGGTCCGCGCCGTCGGCGGCCGAACTCGTTCTCAGGGGGCAAAGCGACCACTCCGGTCCACCGGCAGGACCGGCCGTTCCCGACGACATCGCCGTGCGGCTCGGGCTGGCCGAGCAACTGGCCAACATCAGCCTGGATCCGGCCGACCCGGACTTCGAGGCGCCAACTGCGGGGCTCATGCCCGTCATCCTTCAGCTTCCTGGCCTCACATTTATCCGTGGCCCGCAGCAAGACGTCGCCGGCCTGATCCGGTTTGTGATCATGCAGCTCACAAGTTGCCGGTCTTCGGCGCGGACCCGAATCCTGGTGCACGGGTCACCCTCTTCCCTCCCACTGGCCGCCCGCTTCCTGACGCCGGTAACGCTTTCGTCCAACCTGCGAACGACTTCACACCTTCTGGAGCGCAGTATAGACCGGGACCATGAACGTGGCGTACTGATACTGACCGATGGCGTCGACTGCCCCGCCGGACTTCCAGGCATGTCTGCCGCCGCGATCAGCCGCGGCTGGCAGGTCCTCGACTGCACACAGGCCGGTACCGCCGCATCAGGCAGTCTCATCGAACTGGGTGGCCCCGCCGCCCGGGTGTGCGTTGCGGACTCCGCGACGGACTTCGTCCCCGATTTCGTCCCGGAAATATTCTTCGACCGATATTGCCGAAGCATGGCGCCGTGGTTTGAGCCCGGTCCGAGTTCCGGGCCGGCCGTCCCGCAGAACTGCTCCCTGGCCGACGTCCTTGCGGGTTCCGCCGCTGACACCTTGGCTCGTTGGGCCGTCGGCCGCCGGAGTCCGGGCCTCTCCGTTCCCATCGGGATGGCGGCACAGGGTCCCCGCATGCTGGACCTTGAGTTGGACGGCCCGCATCTCCTGGTGGCCGGCACCACGGGTTCCGGGAAGTCCGAACTCCTCCGCAGCCTGGCGGCCGGACTTGCACTAAGCTACCCGCCGGATCGGATTAATTTCCTCTTTATAGACTTCAAAGGCGGTTCGGGGCTAGGTCCGTTGACGGGCCTCCCCCACTGCGTGGGCATGCTCACAGACCTCACCAGGCACGAGTTGGAACGCGCGCTGACTTCCCTGCGCGCGGAAATCCGGTACCGGGAGGAATTGCTTTCCGCCGCGCAGGCCCCGGACCTGGCGGGCTACAGGTCCGGGGGCTCCCCAGCCGGCCCGCTTCCGCATCTGGTCCTCATCATCGACGAATTTCGAATGCTCGTCGAAGACGCCCCCGAAGCCCTGAAGGAACTGATGCGAATCGCAGCGATTGGACGGTCGCTGGGCATCCACCTGATCATGGCCACACAGCGACCCCAAGGGGCGCTTACGGCGGACATCCGTGCGAACGTCACCACCAGCATTGCGCTGCGCGTCCAGTCGGAGATGGAATCGGTAGACATCATCAATTCCAGGGTCGCCGCCGGAATTCCGCTGTCCAGCCCCGGGCGGGCTTACTTCGCCCGCGGGATGGAGGATCCCGTCGAGTTCCAGACGGCGTCCCTGGCCGGCGCCGAAGCTGCGTTGGGTGCTTCCACGGTCCGGGTCCGCGGCGCTGTGGAGGCCCTGGCGGCGGCCCCAACTGACCCGGCCGGGCAGGCAGCCCCTGCGCCGGCGCCCTCTCCGGCCCGGGCAGCCGGTCCTGTTGTCACATCGCTGGTGCAACTCTGGGACGGCATGGGAGGCATCGCGCCCCGTCGTCCCGTGGCCATGCCGTTGCCATCGATGGTGTCCCTTCCCGGCGCCGGCGCGGACGGGACATCCGATCCCGGCGGCTGGTCCGTGCAACTAGGTCTACTGGACGAGCCCGGCCGGCAGCGCGTTTCCCGGCTGGTATGGCAACCGTCCGGCCATGGGCATCTGGCCCTCATCGGCGCAGCGGGCAGCGGGGTGGACGAAGCCCTGGAGCTGACGCTGCAGCAGCTGATCGCGCATGACGTGGAGTCGCACGTCTACCTGCTCGACGCCGGAAACTCCTTCAGCTTCGTCCGTTCCATGCCGCGGGTGGGTGCCGCGGCAGGGCTTCACGAACTCCGCCGCGCCGTCAGGATCCTGGAACGCATTGCACTGGAGCTGTCCCTCCGGCTCAGCCGCCCCGCGGAGGCCGTGCGGCCGCCGATCGTGCTGGTGCTTGCGGGTTGGGGTTCGTGGGTCTCATCGCTTAGGGCCGGGCCACTGGCCTGGGCGGAAGACCTGGTCCAGGACATCGTCCGGGACGGTGCCAAGGCGGGCGTGACGGTGCTCATTGCCGGAGAGCGGGAAGTAGTAACGTCGCGATACTTCGCGTCCGTCCCCAACCGGGCCTTCTTTCCCACCGGCTCCACGGAGGAGGGCCGACTTGCCTGGCCGCGGCTGCCGGACGTCGCAGCGGTCCGCGGACGGGCAGTCGTATTCGGAGCGTTCACCGGCAGCCAGCGATCGGCAGCCCAGTTTTATGCCGCGGCCCTGGCGGGAATGACAAGCCCGGCCGCGGTGAGGGAGCCAGCCGCCCGGCCGTTCAGAATCGAAGCGCTCCCGACGCGTGTGAGCGTGTCCGATGTCCTGGCCCGTGTCGGGACCCTCTCAACGTGCCCGAGAAACCGGGAGGCGGATGCCGGTAGCGTAAACAAGAACCGCAAAATATTCATCGGCGTCGGCGGTGACGAACTTGACCCGGCGGTTGTCCGTCTGCCACCGGGAAGCGTCTTGCCGGTTCTGGGAGGCCCATCTTC
The DNA here is from genome assembly GCF_000196235.1 of Arthrobacter sp. FB24. Classification (NCBI taxonomy): domain Bacteria; kingdom Bacillati; phylum Actinomycetota; class Actinomycetes; order Micrococcales; family Micrococcaceae; genus Arthrobacter; species Arthrobacter sp. FB24. The sequence goes on from NC_008541.1 coordinate 3,027,624, forward strand.
CGGCAAGAGTTCCCTTCTTGCCGCCATTCCGCCCTTGAACACTGATGTTCCCGGATGGTTCTTTCCCGGACCCCGGGATATTCCCGCCAACTACTGGGCGGACGTACTGGCCGGCGCTGATTCCGGAGGTCCCAACAACGACTCGATATTGCTCGTGGACGATGCCGACATGCAGACACCGGAAGCGAACCGGCACCTCACAGCCCTGCACGGTCTGGGGTTCACGATAATGCTGACGGCGGGGTTTAGCCCGACACTCAGCCAGCGGGTGCCGCTGGCTGCACACGCCCGCGGCCAAGGCACTGGAATCCTTATCGCGCCGCGGAACATCATGGACGGCGAGTTCTTCGGCATCCGCTTCGAAGTGGAGGCCAACCCGCTCCCCGGGCGGGCCGTCCTGATTGCCGAGGGCCGGACAACTCCCGTGCAGCTGGCGGCCGGACCCGGTACGCACGCGCAGGTCACAGGGCGGGAGGCGCCCCGCCGGCGCGCGACGCGAAACTGATCACTCTCTTGTTGAACAACAACACCACTGCAGTGACTGCCGGAATGACCATGGCGGTTCCCGCGGCAATGTAGCCGCCGCTAAGCGTCGGAAATCCAATCGTCAAGACAAACAACTGGGCCACCAGGGCCCCTGCCCTGGGCCACCGGAATCCCCGGAAGAGGAAATATCCAACAGCGTAGAGCCAGGCGGCAAAGGACAGCAGGAGCGCCAAGGTAAACACAGCTCCCCAAAACGAAAGCACCGGCGCCCCTGTGACCAACTGAATGGCGTACCAGCCCGCTGCCACGAGGAGCGCCGTGGCTTCCACGGCCACGATCAGGGACAGCACGGTGACCGCCGGGGGCCGCGCGGCCCGGGCTCCCGGGGAGACGGAATCGGGGCCGGCGTGGTTCTCTGGGGCTCTTGACACACTGGCACCATACCGGACATAGTCGGTTAGCGGGGAGGGCGCTGGCGACCTATGTGACGTATCGCTCACGCTTAAGAGGCACTTCTTAGACGATTACCCCTTGTTTACACAGCGTTAACATGACACGCTTAATTCAGATGACCAAGGGGACCCGGCAGGGTCCCTTTCTTATGTAGCCTCTAGTGAATATTTTCACAAGATGCTTCCAACGAGTTCCCAGGAATGGAGTGACTGATCAGCATGGATTGGCGTAACCGCGCAGCGTGCCTCGACAAGGACCCGGAGCTTTTCTTCCCAGTAGGAAACACCGGGCCTGCTCTCCTCCAGATCGAGGAAGCGAAAAGTGTGTGCCGCCGCTGCCCTGTGGTGGACACCTGCCTCCAGTGGGCACTCGAATCGGGACAGGACGCCGGCGTCTGGGGCGGAATGAGCGAAGACGAGCGCCGGGCCCTCAAGCGCCGCGCTGCACGCGCCCGTCGGGCTTCCTGACCACCGGGATTTCGGCCTCCGGGCCAAAAGGGAGGGGCCGCGGACTTCACAGTCCGCGGCCCCTCCCTTTTAAGGGTCTTGCCTCATCGATTCTGCAGGTTTAAGACAATCTGCACGGCAGTGCCCCCGCCCTCACGGGGTTTCCACTGGATGCTCCCGCCGAGCTCGCTCGTGACAAGGGTCCGGACGATCTGCAATCCCAGGCCTTCGACGTGCGGTGTCTCCGGCAGGCCGACTCCGTCATCGGCAACAGTAACTGTCAGGAACTCGTCTCCGTCATCACCCTCCGAGCGGTCGGCCAGCAGCCAGACAGTTCCGGTCCTTCCCTCCAAGCCATGTTCGACGGCGTTCGTCACCAGCTCGTTGATCACCAGGGCAAGCGGGGTGGCGAAATCGCTGGGGAGCTCACCGAACAGCCCGGATCTTGCTGTCTTGACCTGCTGCGAGGGTGAAGCGACTTCAGCCGAAAGACGGAACTGGCGGCCAATCAGCTCATCGAAGTCGACACTTTGCGTCAGCCCCTGGGAAAGCGTCTCGTGGACAAGGGCAATCGTTGCGACTCGTCGCATGGCCTGCTCGAGGCCCTGCTTGGCCTCATCACTGACCATCCGGCGCGACTGCATCCGCAACAGCGCCGCCACGGTCTGCAGGTTGTTTTTCACCCGGTGATGGATCTCGCGGATGGTGGCGTCCTTGGTGACGAGTTCCATTTCCCGGCGCCGAAGTTCAGAAACGTCACGGCAGAGCACCAGAGCCCCGAACCGCTGCTGCTCATCCCGCAACGGAATGGCCCGAAGCGACAGGCTGACTCCCCGGGATTCGATTTCGCTGCGCCACGGCATCCTGCCGGTCACGACGAGCGGCAGGGTTTCGTCCACCATGCGACGGTCCCGCAGCAATCCTGCTGTGACTTCTGCCAGGGACCTGCCTTCGAGGGATTCACCGTCACCAAGGCGCCGGAACGCCGAGACCCCGTTAGGGCTGGCATATTGCACGATTCCGTCCGCGTCGAGCCGAATCAGGCCGTCGCCCACCCGCGGGGCGCCGCGGCGGGATCCGGTCGGCGAAGCAAAGTCGGGCCACAGGCCGAGGGTACCCATCCGCAGCAGGTCGTAAGCGCACTGCCGGTAGGTCAGTTCGAGCCTTGACGGCATCCGTGAACTGGACAAGTCCATGTGCGTGGTCACCACAGCGAGCGTCCGGCCGTTTCTGACCATGGGAACTGCTTCAACCCGGAGAGCCATGTCGCTGCTCCAGTTGGTCTCGCTGGAGCGCTCAATGGTCCGGCTGCTCCAGGCCTTGTCAACCAAGGGCTGCAGATCCGACCTGATCCCCTCCCCCACGAAGTCGGTGTGGAACACCGTATGCGTGGTGGAGGGGCGGACGTGGGCCAGAGCCACGTAACCAAACTCAGGATGCGGAAACCACAAGGCAAGGTCAGCGAATGCGAGGTCGGCGACCATCTGCCAGTCGCCCACCAGGAGGTGCAGCCACTCGGCATCCCCCGGCCCGAAATCAGCATGTTCCCTGATGGGGTCCGTAAAGATTGCCACTACACCTCCAGTTTCGACGCTTGGAACGGGGTCCCTAGCGTCGGACGATTGACCTCAAGAGCCTCAATGCTACCGACAGTGACGCCATATCGTCCGCTTCGAGTGAGTTGACCTCGTCAAACATGCTCCTGGCACGGTTGAGCTGCTCGGCATTCAGGCCTTCCCAGTCCAGTACCCGGTCCTCCGCGGGGGCTCCGGCCGACGTGGACTCAAGGACCGACGTCGTAATGTCCGAAATCGTGGAGTAAAGGTCGTCGCGCAAGGCGGCGCGGGCAAGTGCCTGCCAGCGGTCCCGCCTCGGAAGCTTGGTGATCCTTTCCAGGAGGGAGTCCACATGGAACCGGTCAAACACCGTGTAGTACACGTGCGCGATGCCCTCCACCGGCTCCGGACTGATGTGGGCAATCTTGGCGATGTCGAGCAGCACGAAGCTTTCGAACAGCTCGGCCCAGCGGTGGGCAAGATCCTCCGGAAGTTCCCAGCTTCGGGCCTTTTCCAGCCACGCGGCGACGCGGGCACGGTCCTCACCACGCAGGTAATCGAGGAGACGGGCACGCATCGGATCCATCAGCGGCTTGAATTCGTCCACGATTTCCGAAATCGGCCGGGAACCGCTGCCCTGGCCCAGCACCCACCGGACCGCGCGGTCCAGAAGCCGCCGAATGTCCAAGTGGACGGTGCTCCAGTGCTCTGTCGGGAAGGAGGCCGGCAGTTCGTTGAGCTCCGCCACCATGACGTCCAGCTCGTAGATCTCGCGGAGCGCAACGAATGCTTTGGCTACGGCCGCTTCATTGGCGGACGTCTCCTCAATGGTGCGGAACGCAAACGTAATGCCACCGAGGTTGATCATGTCGTTGGCCACGACAGTGGCGATGATCTCCCGACGCAGCGGATGGGTATCGAGCTCGGCGTCGAACCTTTCCCGAAGCTGCTTGGGGAAGTACGCACGCAGGGTCTGCCTGAACCACGGATCGTCCGCGAGATCGCTCTCACGCAGTGCCGTTGCGAGTTCGATCTTCGCGTAAGCCGCGAGTACCGAAAGCTCGGGCGAGGTCAGCCCTTGCCCCTGTTCCAGGCGTTCCCGGAGCGTCGCCGTTGTCGGTAGGGCTTCAAGCTCTCGTTTGAGGTCAGCGGATTTCTCCAGCCAGTCCATGAGGCGCTCATAGCTGGGGCTCCACTCCGCAACACGGATGCGGTCGTTGAGAAGCAGGATGTTCTGGTCGATGTTATCTTCCAGGACGAGCCGCCCGACTTCATCCGTCATCGACGCCAGGAAGTCCGCCCTCTCCGCAGCGTCGAGCTTTCCGGCGGCAACCATGCGGTCAACGAAGATCTTGATGTTCACCTCGTGGTCCGAGCAGTCGACGCCGGCCGAGTTGTCGATGGCGTCGGTGTTCAGGATGACTCCCTGAAGCGCTGCTTCAATACGTCCGCGCTGAGTCATGCCCAGGTTTCCGCCTTCTCCGACCACTTTGACGCGAAGGTCGCGGCCGTCGACGCGGATGGCGTCGTTCGCTTTGTCTCCCACCTCGGCATGCGTTTCGGTACTTGCCTTCACGTATGTTCCGATGCCGCCGTTGTACAGCAGGTCCGCGGGCGCCAGGAGAATGGCTCGTAGGAGTTCCGGCGGGCTCAGTTCGGTGGTGCCGTCCGGCAGTCCGAGGGCGACGCGCACCTGATCAGAGACCGGAATGGACTTTGCCTGCCGTCCGAAGACGCCGCCGCCTTCGCTGATGAGGGATTTGTCGTAATCGTCCCAGGAGGACCGGGGCAGGTCGAACAGCCTCTGCCGTTCTGCGTAGGACGTGGCCTCATCCGGATTCGGATCCAGGAAGATGTGGCGGTGGTCGAATGCCGCCAGCAGCCGGATGTGCTGCGAAAGCAGCATTCCATTGCCAAAGACGTCCCCGGACATATCGCCCACGCCCACCACTGTGAACGGCTCAGACTGTGTATCCAGGTCCAGTTCGCTGAAGTGGCGCTTGACCGATTCCCACGCGCCCCGCGCCGTGATCCCCATGGCTTTGTGGTCGTAGCCCACGGAGCCGCCGGAGGCGAACGCATCGCCAAGCCAAAAGCCGTACTCGGCCGAGAGACCGTTAGCGATGTCCGAAAATGTTGCGGTTCCCTTGTCGGCAGCGACGACGAGGTAGTTGTCGTTGTCGTCATGGCGGACGACGTCGGCCGGCGGAACCACAGCTTCGCCCTCCGGAGTGGTGATCAGGTTGTCCGTAAGGTCCAGAAGCCCGCGGATGAACGTCTTGTAGCTTTCCACGCCCTCCGCCATCCACGCCGTCCGGTCGACGGCAGGGTCCGGGAGTTGCTTGGCGAAGAATCCGCCCTTGGCGCCGGTGGGAACGATGACGGCATTCTTGACGGTCTGTGCTTTAACAAGGCCAAGGATTTCGGTGCGGAAGTCCTCGCGCCGGTCGGACCAGCGCAGCCCGCCACGGGCCACCTTGCCGAAGCGCAGGTGCACGCCCTCCACCCTGGGCGAGTACACCCAGATTTCATACATCGGGCGCGGGAAGGCCAGGCCGTCGATCGCGGCCGGATTGAGTTTGAAGCTTAGGTACGGCTTCTGCTGGTAGAAGTTCGTTCGGAGTGTGGCCTCGATGAGGTTCGCAAACGTCCGGAGAACACGGTCGGCGTCCAACGTGGCGACTTGTTCGATGGCGGCTGCCAGTTCCGCGCGGACGGTCGTCTGGCGCTGCGTCCGGACATCGTCCTCGACGGCGGGGTCAAAGCGCGCCGCGAACAGGGCGCTCAGGGAGCGGGTCACGTCCGGATTGGCCAGCAGCGTGTCGGCAATGAATCCAAACGAGTTCGTGTTGCCCATCTGGCGCATGTATTTCGCATAAGCGCGGAGGACCACGATCTGGCGCCAGTGCATGCCCTCGCGCAGGACCAGCCGGTCGAAACTGTCCGACTCGACATCACCGGAAACGGCGGCGCCGAAAGCGTCCGCCAACAACTGGCCGGTCGCGAGGGGGGCCACCCCGGCGGGGTATTTGAGGCCGAGGTCGTACAGGAAGAAATCCCGCTTGTCGGCCGTCTCGATCTCGAAAGGCCGTTCATCGAGCACTTCAAGACCAAGATTATGGAAGTACGGCAGAATCTGGCTAAGGCTCTTCGGCTCAAGCATGTAGAGCTTGACCCGGGCGTCCTCTTCGAGCGTGGCTCCGGCCCCCTCCGGCAGGTACACGTGGACCCCGGGCCGTTCCTGCGTGCCCTTTTCAGCCAGCTCAGCAGCCGACCCGTACTTCTCGAACCGCGCGATGTCCGTAAGAGCGTCCTCAACCTCGTAGTCAACGCGGTAGCTGGCGGGGAAGGCCTCGGCCCAGGCCGAGGCAAGCCCTTTGTTGTCGTCATCGGTGGCGCTGGCACGCAGCACTTCGGTGATGCCTTCGCTCCACGAACGCGCAGCCCGGACGAGCCTCTTCTCAAGCTCCTCAACATTGACGTCGCTGACGTCGGCATCCTTGGGCAACCGGATACGGAAAAACAACCGGGCCAACGCGGACTCGGTCATCCTGGCTTCGTAGTCAATGGAGACTGCGTGGAAGGTCTCGCGGAGTTCCTGCTCAATGCGGAGGCGGACGTTGGTCGTGTAGCGGTCGCGGGGAAGATACACCAGTGCGGACATGAACCGGCCGTAGATATCAGGCCTCAGGAACAGCCGGGTGCGCCGCCGTTCCTGAAGCCGCTGGATCCCGGTTGCCGTCGCGGCAAGGTCCGAAATCTCGATCTGGAACAGCTCGTCGCGGGGGTAAGTTTCAAGAATGCCCAGCAAGTCCTTGCCGGAGTGCGAGTGCGGCGGGAACCCGGCACTGCGGAGGACAGCTTCTACCTTCTCGCGGACAATCGGAATGTTCCTGACGGAGCCAGCGTAGGCGCTGGTGGCGAAAAGGCCGATGAACCGCTGCTCGCCGTTGACGTTTCCGGCGGCGTCAAAGCTCTTGACTCCGATGTAGTCCAGGTATGCCGGCCGGTGCACTGTGGACCGGGAATTGGCTTTGGTAATGACCAGGGCGCGCTTTTCGCGCGCCTTCTTGCGGCCCGCGACCGTGAGGTGCTGGACGTGGTGTCCGTCGGCGCCGCTGCGCAGCAGCCCGAGGCCGCTCTCCTCCCGCAGTTCCAGCACGTCCTCGCCGGACTCGGTGACGAGGTCGTATTCGCGGTACCCAAGGAAGGTGAAGTTGCCGTCGTCCAGCCACCGAAGGAGGTCCTGGGCCTGGCGCAATTCCTCGATCTGCGAGGGGTTGGCTACGTTGTCCAGGTCCTGGGCGATCTGAAGCGCCTTGTTGCGCATCTTCGGCCAGTCTTCCACAGCGGCCCGGACATCCCCGAGGACGCGTTCGATGCCTTCGATGAGCCGCACATGCGCTTCCTCGCTGGCAAGTCCGATTTCGACAGCGATCCACGACTCCATATGCGAGGCGTTATCCCCCTGGGCAATAAGGTGTGACAGGCTCGGCATGGCTGCAGTGTCGCCGCTGGAAATGCCGATGCTGGACGGGACCCTGTCCACTTTTGTGAGTCGAGCGGTTTCCCGGTTACGCGTCACAACAAAAAGCGGGTGGAGTACGAGATGGATGGCCGAGTTCTGGCGAACGAGCTCCGCGTTTACGGAGTCCACCAGGAACGGCATATCGTCCGTGACGATGTACACCACGCTGCAATCGGGTTCGTCCACAATCCGGACGTTGGCCGTGCCGGGGACGCGGACAGCAGCCACTTCTCGGTGGGTTTCGGCGCGGGCGGCGAGGACATCGGGTGAATACGCCCGGGAGTCCTCCTCCGCAAGGTGCTCGTAGTAGTCTCCGAAGTACCCCTCACGGGCTCCGAGCAAAACGGACTGATCCTCCACGCTGGACCCAGACGACATCGACAAACGCCTCCATCACAAGTTCATAGTTGCCTCTTTGCAACCCTTATGGCGAGCCTAACCCTTTAGAAGGCGCTTCGCTGTGGAAGAAAAGACAGAGGATCGGCGTTTTTGCTGGGCGGGTGCACAAACGATTTCTGCGATCGCTTGCCGGAGTCCTGATTCGGGTGCGGCCTCGAGCAGAAGGTTGCCGGACAAGAGTGCCGTGTCGCAGGCGGCGATGTCTGATGGAAGGAAAGCGGAAATCCCTTCCGCCGGCCCGTACCTTTCCCACGCGTCCCGCAGCTGGCGCTCGGGGAAGCGTCCGGCGGCGGAAGCGCGGACTTTGTTCAGAAGCACCTGCGGCGACGCCTGGGGAACCGCAGCTTCAAGCTCAGAAAGGCCCCGGACCAGCCGCGGCACACCAATGGAGTCGGCTGACCCCACAGCGTAAACGGTGTCCGCGAGTTCAAGGCTCCGAAGCGTGGCGGCATTCCTGCGCGGGGCCATGGTGTCAAAACTGAGTTCCTCGTCTGCCTCGAGGCAGAATCCTGTGTCCACAACCGTATAGTCCGCTACTTCACGGGCTTTCTCGAAGACAACGCCAAGGGCGGATGCGCGCAACTCCGTCCAGCGATCCGCGCGTGTGATCCCGGTCAGAACCTGCAGCGTACCCGTCTTCAGGGCGACTGGGGTTGCGACCTTCAGCAGGGCGTCGGCATCCAGTTGGCCCAGATCGGCCAACCGGCAGGCCTGCGCCAACCCCGCAGATTCGTCCAGCAGTCCCAGGACCCCCGCAACACTCGCTCCATAGCTGTCAGCGTCGACCAGGAGGACTGAGTTCCCCGCAGCGGCCAATTCGCCGGCCATGTTGGCTGCCACCAGCGTCCGGCCCGGTGACCCCGCCGGACCCCAGACGCTGATGATCCGGCCTGCACCGGACGGCTCTGCCTGGAAATCATCTCCCGCCCCCGGCAGGGTCCGGATGGCGGCACCAGGGTCAGCGAAACCGCGGTCATCCGCCTGAAACGAGCCGGGAGGGGCCCACTGGGCAACTGCGCCCGAGATCCTGCCTGCCAGTGCCGCCGAGTCCACGCCCGCCGGCGCAACCGTAACGCCGATCGCTGTCAGGCGAGCCGCCTCCGATGCGCTGTCGGTCAACGCAACGATCACGACGCCCACGGCAGTGAGCCGGTCAACAAGCGAAGCCGTCAGTTCGTCGCTTCCTTCGGCGACGACGGCCGCCCGTGCAAGTCCGCTCTGGCAGGCGGCCAGAAGCTCAGTCAGTTCCGAGCACCTCCTCACGACGGTGACCGGTCCATGAAGGCGCTCCAAGCCACCGACCAGGTCCTCGCGGGATTGCCCGACCGTGACTACCGGAATGCTCATGAGGTTCCACCGCCCGGGTTCCAGACGACCGATATCTTGGCCTTGTTCGCCTGCGCTCCCAACAGCCTCGGCATCTGCTCGTCAGTGACGAGCACCATGACCACGGTAGACCGGGAAGACCCCAGCGCCGTCGAGCCGGGAGTGACCTCGGCGATCTCGGCGCCGGGAAGCAGTAGCTTCGGCTCGCTGAACCCGTTTCGCGCATCCGGAAGCGCCACCCAGGCGTCCACCCGCGAGCCGGCAGCCACTTGCTCCGGCAGGGCTTCGTCGATGGTGATTGCGACCGGCTTGCGGTTTAGTGCATCGGGCTTGCCGAGGCTGTCCCGCGGGACCAACTGGTCCGGGCCGATCCGCTGTACCGCAACCATGCCGTCGGGAAGCCCGGCTTCCGCAGTGACGTAGTGCCCTTCGACGTCACCGAGCCTGACTTTTACCCGGTTGACGTTCTCAGCCGTGAGTCTCTCCCCCACGGCGATCGGCCCTTTTGCCGCATAGACCTCGGTGGTCTGGTCGGCCGCGCCCACCAACGACACAACACCGGCCACGGACGCCAGAACCAGCAGGAGTCCGAGCAGGAGCCGGGGATCCTTCCAGGAAGGCTTCTTCAGCCTGACTGCCGTCGTCGTCGTGCTTGCGCTCACGTACTGCTCCCCCCATCGTTGCCGGCCGGGCTGGTTCGTGCGCCGGACTCCCTCATTGTTACGGCAAAACGGCCGGATCGAAAGTCATAAGGCCAAGCAACGCCAAACTGTGGATAACCGCATCATTCGGCACCAATAGTGGCAAAATGGTGGCATGCCCCGATTCCTGACCCTCGCAGACGTAGCCGAACAGCTGCAGATCAACTCCCCGGCAGCCTATGCGCTCGTGCGAAGCGGCGAACTCAAGGCCATCCAGGTGGGCGGGCGCGGACAGTGGCGTGTCGAAGAAAAGATGCTGGAACAGTACATTGAAGAGCGCTACGCCGAGGCGGACCGGATGATCCAGCAGGCCAAGTCCAAGTCCGTCTGAGCCAGGAGCTGACGCGTAGGCATCCTACGGCCGCGGATGCATCTCAATGATCACGATCCGCGCCGCGGACGGACCGTAGCGCAGCAAGGGACGAAAACGGTACCGACGCAATCTGGCTGACGTTGGCGGCGCGGCGGGCTTCTCCGGGCCGGGTTAAGGCCAGATCGAAATAGTCCCGGCCCACGCGGTCTATGACCCCGCTTAGCCCCGCCGCTTCCGTGGTGCCGCCGACCAAGACAACTGCTACATCCGCCCTGTCACGTGCCAGGCCTCGAAGTGCGCTGGCCAGTCCCAGTTTCCGCCTGACGGATGACGGCTCCGACACTGCGAGCCTGCCCAGGCCGTGGTAGCGGGACGCCGCTGCAAACGGAATCAACACTTGGTGATGATGGTCGTTGAGGAGCAGGCTCTCTGCCCCGACGTGGCTCAACGTTCCCTCGAACGCGTTGCCGGAAGCCAGATGGACCGCCACCCTGAGCCCAAGGGATCCGCGAAGTCTGTCCGCCAACTCTATGCCCGCGACGTCCGCCCGCGACCGCTCGGCGATTTCCGATTCAAGCTCCAAGCGGTCAACTGAGGCCAGCTGCGCCTCCATGTCCTCAAACAAGGCATCCCATCGCATGCCGCAAATCTAGGCCGGTGCCGCCCAGCGGTCAATTCAGGGCCAGCCCGGACACCAAAAAAACAAATCACTGGACAAAAATCGAAACTCAGGGTCAAACTAGATTTATTGACATCAAACAGTATCAAACAGCATCAAACAAAGTTGGGAGCGAGGTCATGGTGGTTTCACGCGGCAGGGTGCTGGGCTCGGACGCAACCCTCGCGGTGGCGATTCTGCTCCTTGGCTTCTTTCTGGCGGCAACCGGGGCCTCGCTTATGGAGCGCTGGCAGCGGTCATCTGCAAAAGCCCAGTCCCTGGGCTTCGAAGACCTGCTCGGATTTGTCGTCAACGCCGCAGGACTCATCGTCGTCACCTGGTGGGTCCTGTCCATGCTGTCAGCATTTGCGTCCGCCGCCCTCGAGCGTGCCGGACGCAACCGGGCTGCGGCGGTCACCGGAAAGTTCAGTCCGGCCTTCATGCGCAGACTCGCCCTCGCCGCAGTCGGAGTACAACTATTGGGCGCGCCGCTTGCCCATGCAGCGGCGGATCCGGCGGACCCTCGGTGGAGTCCAACGTCCAATCCGGCCACCGCAGCGGTTTGGACCCCTACCGGACAGCCGGCTGAAGGCCGCGCCGCCGTTATGTCCGCCTTGTCTGCAGTCTCCACATCCGTTGAGGGCGTGGATCCACGCTGGAAACCGAATGCACCCCACGTGTCCCCGGGCCCCCTGGCGGCACAACCTTCTAGGTCCGCCCGCCAGCAACCTGTCGATGACCGCGGGCACGTCACCGTGGTGGCCGGGGACTCTCTGTGGAGCATTGCAGCCAGGCAGCTGGGCGGGTCCCAGGCATCCGATCTCGAAATCGCCTTGGAATGGCCGCGATGGTATGAGGCCAACAGGGCTGCCATAGGAGACAACCCCAATTCACTTCTCCCGGGACAGGTCCTCCGGCCTCCATCCGGATCGTAGATCCGCAGCCGGCCACAGCTATCAGATATCCGTCATCAATCAGAGGAAGCATCATGAGCGCATTGCACCTGGTCCCCACATCTCCCGCGTTGGAACGACCGGCGGCCGGTGACCAGCCAGCCCGCCGGCTGGCAGCAGTCCCGGCCGCCGGCAGCCCTGCCCCGCGTCAGCACACGGCCGGCACGCCGCCAACGCCTCGGCCGGGTGACCCGGGTGACGCCACCAAGAACGGGCGGGCCCTGCAGATAGTGAGCGAGAACAAGGAGGTCTGCGCAATTACCCGCGGTACCGTCCAGGCCGCCATCGAAGTGCTGGCAGGAACACGTCCCATCCAGCAACTCTCCCGAAGGCTTGATCAGCGGTGCCTGGCCTCACTCCAGCACCGCGCGGCGCTGACCCGTCGGCTGGCGGCGGGACCCTCACCCACGGCAGGACGCCTGCACCGTAATCCCGCAGTCAGATCGGTCCGCGCCTGCGAAGTCGCGTCCGGAGTCTACGAGGCAAGTGCCGTAGTAGTGGATGAACTAAGGGTCCGCGCAGTCGCCGTGCGGCTTGAGCGCAGCAATCAGGTATGGCGGATCACGGCTCTGGAGATCGGCTGAGGCATCGTCCCGTTTGCACCGCCCTCATTCCTGGCGTTCAGGCACCAGCGGATGCAGGTGGGGACCGGAACAACTGTTCCGGTCCCCACCTGTGATCTAGCCTGCTGCCGCTAAAGCGCCACTAATTTTTTCTAGCGCTTCTTCTTTTTCGGGGCCGGCTTCCGGGCGCCGTCCTGGGCAGCCTTCGCCGGATTTCCCGAACGCCCCGACGACCTGCCTTCGACGCGGGTCTGGCTGGCGCCGTCTTCGCCCGGAGCAGTGTATTGCAGCTGTGCGGGCTTCTCCGGTGCTTCCAGTCCTGCTGCATGGATCTGTGGCTCATGGTGTTCTGTATGTTCCCCGGCGCCGTCGGCCACGACGACGTCCTCAGCGGGGGTCACCTCAACCTCAAGGTTGAACAGGAAGCCGACGCTCTCCTCCCTGATGGCCTCCATCATGGCCTGGAACATTATGAATCCCTCGCGCTGGTATTCAACGAGCGGGTCACGCTGGGCCATGGCTCGAAGGCCGATGCCCTCCTTGAGGTAGTCCATCTCGTAGAGATGCTCCTGCCACTTCCGGCCGATCACGGACAGAACCACGCGGCGCTCGAGTTCGCGCATGCTCTCGGACCCGATGGCCTGTTCCCTGGCCTGGTATACCAGCCGGGCGTCGGAAAGAATCTCTTCCTTCAGGAAGTCCACGGTGATGCGGGACTTGCCGCCGGCCTCGTCGATGACGTCGTGGGATGTAACGCTGACCGGGTAGAGGGTCTTGAGGTTCGTCCAGAGTTGGTTGAAGTCCCAGTCGTCCCCGGTGCCCTCGGAGGTTGCTGCGTCGATGAGGGCAGTGATGGTGTCTTCGAGGAAGAACTGAACTTTCTCGTGCAGGTCGTCGCCTTCGAGGATACGGCGGCGGTCCCCATAGATGGCTTCGCGCTGGCGGTTGAGGACGTCATCGTACTTAAGGACGTTCTTGCGCTGTTCCGCGTTGCGGCCTTCAACCTGGCCCTGCGCAGAGGCTATGGCACGCGAAACGAGCTTCGATTCGAGCGCGACGTCGTCGGGAACGGAACTGTTCATAAGCCGTTCGGCCGCACCCGAATTGAACAGGCGCATCAGGTCATCCGTCAAGGAGAGGTAGAACCGCGACTCGCCGGGGTCGCCCTGGCGTCCTGAACGTCCGCGGAGCTGGTTGTCGATCCGCCGGGACTCGTGTCGTTCGGTTCCGAGGACATAGAGCCCGCCCAATTCCAGTACTTCCTCGTGTTCGTCCTTCACCGCCTGCTTGGCGGCCTCGAACGCCGCGGGCCACGCGGCCTCGTACTCTTCTGAGTTTTCTTCCGGATCCAGGCCTTTGGCCGCCAACTCGGCGACGGCAGTGAATTCTGCGTTTCCGCCCAGCATGATGTCCGTACCTCGACCGGCCATGTTCGTGGCGACCGTCACCGCTCCCTTACGGCCGGCCTGCGCGACGATCGCGGCTTCACGGGCGTGGTTTTTCGCGTTAAGGACCTCGTGGCGGATGCCTTCCTTGGCCAGCAGCCGGGAGAGGTATTCACTCTTCTCCACGCTGGTGGTTCCCACGAGGACGGGCTGCCCTTTTTCATGCCGCTCGGCAATGTCCTTGACGACGGCGTCGAATTTGACGGCCTCGTTCTTGTAGACGAGGTCAGGCTGGTCAATGCGCTGCATGTCGCGGTTGGTGGGGATGGCCACCACGCCGAGCTTGTACGTGCTCATGAACTCGGCGGCTTCGGTCTCGGCTGTGCCGGTCATGCCGGAAAGCTTGTTGTACATGCGGAAGTAGTTCTGCAGCGTGACCGTGGCGAGGGTCTGGTTCTCCGCTTTGATCTCGACGCCTTCCTTGGCCTCGATCGCCTGGTGCATGCCCTCGTTGTAACGCCGGCCCGCGAGGATGCGGCCGGTGTGCTCGTCAACAATAAGCACTTCGCCGTCGAGGATGACGTAGTCCTTGTCCCGCTTGAAGAGTTCCTTGGCCTTGATGGCATTGTTCAGGAAGCCGATCAGCGGGGTGTTGGCGGACTCGTAGAGGTTGTGAATGCCCAGGTAGTCCTCGACCTTCTCGATCCCGCCCTCGAGCACGCCTACGGTGCGCTTCTTTTCGTCGACTTCGTAGTCTTCATCGGGCTTGAGCCGGGTGACTACCTTGGCAAATTCGCTGTACCAGCGGTTGGTGTCACCCTGGGCCGGACCGGAAATGATAAGCGGGGTGCGGGCCTCATCGATGAGGATGGAGTCCACTTCGTCAACAATTGCGAAGTGGTGGCCGCGCTGGACGAGCTCGGACTTGTCCCAGGCCATGTTGTCGCGCAGGTAGTCGAACCCGAATTCGTTGTTTGTGCCATAGGTGATGTCCGCGGCGTACTGCTCGCGGCGCACGGCAGGGTCCTGGTTGGACAGGATGCAGCCGCTGGTCAGGCCGAGAAAGCGGTAGACCCGGCCCATGAGGTCCGACTGGTATTCAGCCAGGTAGTCGTTCACGGTGATCACGTGCACCCCGTTGCCGGTGAGTGCGTTCAGGTAGGCCGGAGCGGTGGCTACGAGGGTTTTGCCTTCACCGGTCTTCATTTCGGCGATATTGCCCAGGTGCAGGGCCGCGCCGCCCATCAGCTGGACGTCGAAGTGGCGCATGCCCAGGGTTCGGGAGGAGGCTTCACGGACCGCCGCGAAGGCCTCGGGCAGGAGGTCGTCCAGCTTCTCGCCGTCCTGGTGGCGTTCACGCAGCCGGTCGGTTTCTTCGCGCAGTTCGGCGTCGGTGAAAGTCTGGAAGGAGCTTTCCAGGGCATTGATGGAATCGGCATAGTTCCGCAGTTGCCTCAGGGTTTTTTTGTCACCCGTGCGGAGAAGTTTTTCGATAAGTGATGCCACGTGAAGTTGCTCCCAGTCTCAAGCTGCCGAATTCTGGCGTGTTCAGTCTACGGGAGAGACACAGGGCCGGTTACGCCTGTTCCCTCTCAGCGGATACACCGCTCCCTGCTCCGGACACGGCGTCTGCGAGCGCCGGTGCCAGGTCTCCTTTCCGGGACACAACAACCCGGTCCAGTTCCAACCACTCTGCCATGAGCTGCAGTTCCGCGGCGAGTTCGACGGCGGTGTCGGCGGGCGCCCCGGGCTCCGCGTGGACAGCCTTCGCCAGCAGGAGGCCGTTGGATCGGTCCGCTTTCAGGTCGATGCGGGCCACGATCCCGTCGCGTAGCAGGAAGGGAAGCACGTAATAGCCGTAGCGGCGTTTCGGCTCGGGGGTGTAGATCTCCAGGCGGTAGTGGAAGTCGAACAGGGCTTCAAGGCGCCGCCGCTCAAAGACCAGTGAGTCGAAGGGGCTCAGCAGTGCGCGTCCGGTGGCTGTACGCGGCAGTTTCGCCTCGGCGTGCCGGAAGAGGGGGTTGTCCCAGCCGGCCACGCTGACTGGCACCAGCCTTCCGGTTTCGACGAGGTGGTCCACTGCCAGGGCTGACGCACGCATCGGCGTCCGGAAGTAGTCGGCGAAGCACCGGAGCGTGCCGATCCCGTGCGCCCGGGCGGCGGCATCGATGAGGCGCACCAGCGCAGCCGCCTTGTCCGCCCCTGCGTCGGGAACGTCCGGCGCTGCGCCGGGCCGTTCGGGCAGGATCTTGGCGGTGAGGGTGTAGCGCCGTTCGAAGGATTCCGTGCGGGACGCGGCCGAGATGAGGCCCGCTTCGAAGAGGTGCTCCAGGACCCGTTTGACGGCGTTCCAGTTCCACCCCCAGTTGTCCTGCTGCCGGTCCTCCACATGACCCAGGTGGG
Organism: Arthrobacter sp. FB24; assembly: GCF_000196235.1. Taxonomy (NCBI): domain Bacteria; kingdom Bacillati; phylum Actinomycetota; class Actinomycetes; order Micrococcales; family Micrococcaceae; genus Arthrobacter; species Arthrobacter sp. FB24. The sequence goes on from NC_008541.1 coordinate 3,043,794, forward strand.
CGGTGAGTTCGGCGGCAGTCATCGGCCGTCCGGCGGCCAGCGCCTCAAGCACCCGGGCGGCGACATCGCTCCGTACCTCGGGGTCCATGGAGTGCGCTCCCACCCACTTCCGGCTTTGCCACAGGACCAGGTCCTGGAAATGGTCCGGACGGATAAAGCTCGCCTCGTGGGCCCAGTACTCCATCATGCGGCGCGGGTGGGTGCCCGCCATTCGCTGGAGGATGGCGCTGTCGTAGTTCCCCAGGCGGGAGAAGAACGGCAGGTAATGGCTCCGCGACAGCACATTGACGGAGTCGATCTGGACGAGGTGGAGGCGGGCAAAAGTACGGCCCACCGCCCGTGATGTCACGGGTCCGGCGGGCCGTACTTTGTCCAATCCCTGGGCTGCCAGTGCGATCCGCCGCGCCTGTTTGAGGCTCAGCACTTCCTGCACGTCAGTCCCTTCGTTGGATGGTCAGCTCCAGCTTATGCGCTGGCTGGCTCATCCTCGGATCGGTACGCGAGAATCTTCTCTTCCAGCGGAGCCACACCCGGTTCGCAGGTCTGGTCAAGGGAGATCACCCCGTAGGTCCAACCGTCGCGGCGGTAGACGACGGACGGCGCTTTGGTTTCCTTATCGACAAACAGGTAGAAGTCGTGGCCCACGAGTTCCATGTTGTCGACGGCGTCGTCGAGCGTGAGTGATGCCGCCGGAAACACCTTGCGGCGGATCAGGACAGGCGAATCCCCCGCCGGGATGTCGTTGTCGACGTCGTACGGCGACTTTTCGACCGGTGCGGCCTGGGGCTCCTGATGGTTGCTTGCCTCCACGTACAGAGGCTCGGTGGTGCTGGCCGGCTCAAGGCTGGCTGTTGCCTCGGTGACCGACTTGGGGGTGTGCCGGCCATGGTGGACCTTCTTGCGGTCTTTGGCCCGGCGCAGGCGTTCAAGAAGCTTGTTGTAAGCGAGATCGAACGCGGCGAACTTGTCGGCGGCGCTGGCCTCTGCTCGAATGACGGGGCCCCGGCCCAAGACAGTCAGCTCAACCGTGAGCAATTCTGCGGTCTGGCGGGCCTTAGTCTCCTTTGAGACCTTCGCGTCCACCCGTTGGACCTTGTCTCCCAGCGATGCGATCTTTGAGATCTTCTCGTCGGCGTATTCGCGGAAGCGGTCTGAAACCGTCAAATTCCGTCCGCTGATCATGAACTCCATGGTGCCCTCCAAATGACTTCGGTGACACGACGGCGGCACTTCCCGGGGCCGATCTGACTGACAGTCGAGCCCCTTTCCGAGCCGCTATCGACAGGTACAACTGATCTTGGTACCCACAACCGACGTTAGTTCATCGCTACCCGTTATTCACCTTTTCTTCGTTTATTTTTTTCAAAGTCGGGCGCCCATCACTGCGGTGGCACCGGGAACGGCCGGTGGATCCGCAACGTCCGGCGGGCGTGTCGCCGCAAGTACGACGGCGCCCAGTACGACGCCCCCTGCCTGATGTACGGCCCGCGCTGCTTCCGCCAGCGTGGCCCCCGTGGTCAGCACGTCATCCACGATGATGCAGGGGCATCCCCGGATGTCAGGCGCGAGGAACGCCGGCCTTGCCCGCATGGAACCCCGGACACGTTTGGCACGGGCGCCTCGTCCGAGTCCTTTTTGCCCTCCCGCCATGGCGTGGGCGGCAGCCAGCACCTGGAGCCGTTCGGGCAGGGCAGCGGCCGACCATGGCCACTGTCCGAAGGTCCCTCCCTTGCGCAGCGCATCGGCTGGGCGCCCTCCGCCGAGGCGGCCGCTGCGGTCCAGATTCCGCAACAAAAGGTGCACGGGGCTGAAACCCCGCCTCCTGAACGCGCTGTTGGTGGTGGGTACGGGTATCAGGCAGACTCCATGCGTCGTGCCGGCAGCCACTGTGATCGCCCTCCCAAGCGCCTTCGACAGCACCGATTCAAGCTGGCGCTGGCCGTATTTCTTGAACGACAGCACAGCCTGGGCGAGCTCCTCCCGATAGACCCCGGCGGCCACGACGGGAAGAATAACCGAACCGTTCACATCCATCAGGGCGGGTGCCTGCCCTTCGGCGCGGAACGGCGTCCGCGTGAGCAGGCGCAGCGCCCGCTCACAGTGTCCGCATAGCGAGAAGTCTTCCGACCCGCAGCAGACGCACTCCACGGGTGCGGCGAGGGCCAACAGTTCGCGGCCAGCCTCCGCTGCACGGTCCGCGGCCCGCAGCCACCACCGTACATAATCGCTGCGGTGTCTTGCCGCCGCCGGCGCAGGCGGCTCGAGATCGGGATCGGGGCTTCTTGTCACAGACCAAGCCTGCCCGACGGGGTATCCCTGCGGGAGCCCGCTGTTCGACTATGTGGGCCCGGCGCTTATGTGGATAAAGTGTGGCCAGTACAACCTGCCCGCACGGCGCGGTGCAGGCCCCTGTGTCAGCCCGGGAATGACGGGTCCACGGGCCCTTTCAGCTGGGGCGACCAACCATTTCCGAGGCGCTGGAAGATACCGTCGGCGGACTGCCCGAAGATTTCCTCGGGTCCGTTGCCGGCGCTGATCGCGGTGAGCCCGGGCCAGGGCGCCAGTTGCTGCGGCTGCGTTGCTGCCAGGGAGAGCAATTCCGGGGTGACGTTGTCAGTGGCCGATGCCTTCATGACGGCTACCGTCGTGTCACTGACCCAGACCCCCTGGTCCGGTTCCCGGTCCGTCAGGAGCGTCGTTGGGGCGGTGAGGTCACGGGGGGTCCCGTCAGCATTGCGTACGATTCCGGTCACCTGCACGCGGGTCTTCCCGTTCTGCTCGGAAATCACGAGAGCCCGCACCCCCTCGCGCGATACGCGGAATTCTTTGACGGTGCGTCCGGCGAGCCAGGCCGGCGCCAGCGTGACAGTGGGCATGGCCGCGGCTTCAGCAACGTTCGTGGGGCGGTAGGCAAGCACTTCCGTTGCCCCGTTGGCCCCGGGCCCGGCAGTCCAGACCCAATCCTGCTGCCCGAACGACGGATGGGTGAGGGTGGAGCGGGTTGTCAGTGCCCGGGCCGGCTGGCCCGGCACGATCGAGTACAGGGTCGTCCGGCTGTTGTTGAGGAACGCCACCGACTGCGAAACGGGCGATTCGGCAGGGGAAACCGGCCCGAGGGCTCCTACGGACTGAATGTCCGGCAACGGCGAAATGCGGTTGTTCTCGTATCGGACCAGTTGGCCGTCATTCACGGCGATCTGGCGGGCCGGGACGTTCTTGTCCCTGACCGGAGGCAGCACGGAGCCGTTGTCCTCGACCCGGACCAGGTCCTGGTTTGCCCGGAGTTCGACGTTGACGACGTCCGGCTGGCCACGGAAGGTGAGAGCCAGCTGGGTCTGCATCCTCAGCCTGTCCTCGCTGGAGGCTTCGACGAGTTCCTTTGCCGACAGGTCCACCTGGGCTGCGCCCGAGACTACCGGTACAGACTCCCGCGTCAGCTTCATTCCGGACGGAAAGGCGCTAACTACGGCGCCCTTGAGATACGGGGCAGGTCCGCTGAGCAAGGCGCTGGTCATGGCTTTGACCGTTTTCTTCTTGTTGAACCATCTGACGTCCGGCACTGCGTAGGTGAAGCCGGGATCGTAGAAGTAGATGGGGTAGGCGCCGTAAATCACCTTGAATGTCTGCTCGGGGATGGCAATTCCGTCAGGGATTGCGGAGATGCGCCACTGACCGTCCACCTGCGTCAGCGTGACAGGAATGTTTTCCTTGGTGCCTTCGGGGAACTGCGTCGCGATCCCGTCTGCATCGACTGAGTAGGCAACGTCCAGTTCGTAGTTGAAGACATTTTCCACACCGGTCCGGACCACCCTGGTTGAGCGGAAAACGAGTGTGCGCTGGTCCGGCTTCCAGGCAACGGAGGCTGCCTGCGTCAGGTATTCCCTGGCAACGGCGTAGTCGTCCTCGTAGCCGCTGCCGGCGAGGTAGAAGTCTTCAATGACGGACTCCGGTCCGGCTCCTTCGCGTGGTGCCACCGGAAAGAAAACGGGCGCGTTGTTGGGCTTGCCGGCGCTCTCATCGGTACTTTTTCCCACCGGCCCCGAGCGCGGGATCTGTGCGCAGGAGGTCAGCAGCAGGAGCAGTAGCGTCATCAGGGCAAGGGCCGCGTTGCGCAACTTTGACGGGGTGCCGGTCATTTTGTTTCTTCCCTGCCCGCGGCCGGCTGTGCGTGCGGCGGGGCGGGCGCATCCGTCGAATCCGCGGGCGATGCAGCGGTTTCCAGGAGCAACATCGTGCCCTGCCCCGATCCGCCAGGCAATTCGACGTCGGCCGGTTCGAGCTGTAGCGGCGATTTGGAGATTGCTTCGCCCTGCCTCAGCGGAAGTGTCAGCCTGAAGTTTGATCCGGTTCCCTTGCTGCCCCAGGCCTGAAGCCATCCGTTGTGGAGCTTCGTGTCTTCCGCGGCGATGGACAGGCCCAGCCCGCTGCCGCCCGTGGTTCGCGCCCGGGCGGGGTCGGCCCGCCAGAAACGGTCAAAGACCCTTGCCGCCTCGGACTGCGTCATTCCGATGCCGTGGTCGCGGACGGCGACGGCGACGGCGGATTCATTTGCCGCTACCGAAATATTGACCGGATTCCCTTCGCTGTGCTCCAGCGCGTTGAGCACCAGGTTGCGAAGGATCCGCTCGATGCGCCGGTCGTCCATCTCCACCACGATGCTCTCATCCCGCGAATTAATGGTGACCTGCGAACCGTATTCGGCTGCGACGGGTCCTGCGTCTTCGACGACTTTCGCCACGAGTTGCAGGATATCGGTGGGTTCGGCGTCGAGCATGGCCACACCTGCATCGAAGCGGGAAATTTCCAGGAGATCAGCGAGCAGGGACTGGAAGCGCTCAACCTGGTTGTAGAGCAGCTCGGCCGAGCGCTTGTTGATGGGGTCGAAATCATGCCGTGCGTCGTACAGGACCTCGGCGGCCATCCGCACGGTCGTCAGGGGCGTGCGAAGTTCGTGGGACACATCGGAGACGAAGCGCTGCTGCATCTGGGACAGAGTCGCCAGCTGGGTGATTTGTTCCTGGAGGCTGGCAGCCATGTGGTTGAACGACGCGCCCAGCCGCGCCACCTCGTCCTCGCCTTTGACTACCATCCGCTCCTGGAGCTGCCCGGCCGCCAGTTTCTCCGAGACCACCGCGGCATGGCTGACCGGGCTGACCACGTTCCGGGTCACGTACCAGGCAATGGCACCGATGATCAGGACCAGTACCGCTCCGCCGGCGAGCAGGACGTTCTGTATCTCGTCCAGCGTTTTCTGCGCGGTGTTCAGGTCGTAAATGAGGTACAGCTCGTACACAGTGCCGTTAAATGTGACTTTGTTGCCCACGGCGATGCCCGGACGGTCTTCGGTACCCACCGGGAACTCCGTGGATGCCCAAAACTGGTCCTTTCCGGACTCCTGAACCGCCTTCCGCAGCTCGGGCGGAATGACACTGACCGTGAGCTGGTCCGACGCCCGCGATTCGACCCAGCGGTTGCGGGGTTTGGTCTGTTCCGGCATCGCCTCGAACACATACCGGCGCTGGATGACGTTTCCGCGGCCCTCCACGGCATTCAGGGTGTCGTACACCAGTGTGATCACGCTGGACTGGTCGGTGACCTGGGCGCCGTCGAACGTGTCCTGGACCTGCTTGACGTTGTACAGAGTCTCCGACTCCGCCTGGGCAAGCCGTTCCTGGAACAGGTTGTTGGCGATCTGGTTCGACAGGTAGGCCCCGACCACTGCGAACGAGCCGATCGAGAGCAGAAGCGTGGTGAGGACTGTGCGGAACTGCAGGGAACGGCGCCAGCGCCGATGAAGGGCCCGCAGCAGGAACCTGACACCGGGCAGGAGCCGGAGCAAGCCGGTCCGGACGAGCCTCGCGACCCGCAGTCCCACGATCCGGGCACGGCGAAGCCAAATGCGGGTCCGGAACGGCAGGTCGGAAAATACGCCGGCCATTGCATCCGTATGCTCCGGAGCGCCGTGTGAGTGGGCGTGTTCCGTCTTTTGGGGGCGGGCTACCTCCGGCTCACTGCCGGCTTCGCCGCGGGACGGTTCAGGAACCTGCTTTGTAGCCGACACCACGGACCGTCAAAACTACTTCGGGGGCTTCGGGGTCCCGCTCGATTTTCGACCTCAGCCGCTGGACATGGACGTTGACGAGGCGCGTGTCTGCCGCGTGCCGGTATCCCCAGACCTGCTCCAGGAGCAACTCTCGGGTGAAGACCTGCCACGGCTTCCGCGCAAGGGCAACGAGCAGGTCGAATTCGAGGGGTGTCAGCGAAATTCGTTCGTCGTTCCGGCTCACCAGGTGGCCGGCCACGTCAATGGTGATGTCGGCGATGCGGAGGGTCTCAGGGGCCTTTTGATCTCCGGGCCGGAGCCTGGCCCTGACACGGGCCACCAGTTCCGCCGGCTTAAACGGTTTGGGCACATAGTCGTCAGCACCGGACTCCAGTCCTCGGACCACGTCCGAGGTATCGGACTTGGCGGTGAGCATAACGATGGGTGAATCCGACTCGGCGCGGATCTGCCTGCACACTTCGATGCCGTCCATGCCCGGGAGCATCAGGTCCAGAAGCACAAGATCCGGTTTTGAGGATCGGAAAACTTCCAGCGCCTGCCCGCCGTCGGCGCAAAAGACCGGCTCGAAGCCGTCATTGCGCAAGACAATCCCGATCATCTCGGCCAGCGCCTCGTCATCGTCCACTACCAGAATGCGTGCCTTCATAGTTATATATTCGCCTATTGAATGGGCTTTGTCCCGTTGAGGGCCGACACGGCATGGCGCGGACACTGCCGCCAGGGAAGCACGCCGGGAGGGCGCTGTGACGCCACAGCCGGAAGAATCAGCCGGAAGCTATGAGGCTTGCGGCCAAAACTATAGGCTGGGAGCGGGCCGGACAGTGCAAACCACAACCGGCCCGGAGCGCCTGGCGGAAGCGGTGGCCGGTCAGCTCGCGGACAGCGTCTTTTGGGGAGGAACAGGTTGTCAGAGCAGGATCCGAACGTGCCGTCCCGGGAGGGTCAGCCACAGCCAGTGCAACCACCCGCCTGGGACGCGCCCGCCCAGTGGACCCCACCGCCGACGGCTCCCAGCGGACAGCCTCCCTGGGGCCCTCCTTACGCCGGAGCGCAACCGGGACATGCCCAACCGGCATACGTAGCCCCGCCAAAACCCGGCATCGTGCCCCTACGGCCCTTGATGTTCGGCGAAATCCTTGACGGAGCCTTCCAGACCATCAGGCGGAATCCCGCGGCAATGCTGGGTGCTGCGATGCTGGCACAGACCCTGGCGACCGTTGTCGGTGAGGTCTTCGCAGCCGAGACCGAATCGCGCGGACAGTCGCTCGGCCTGTGGCTGGCCGGCATGGCTCCCCCGGAAATGGTCAACCTCGGCGGGGGTCTCCTGATCGGCGCTGCCCTTCTGGGACTGGTCTCCTTCTTTATCTCCATTGTGCTTCAGGGTGTGATGGTGGTTCCGGTGGCCCGGTCGGTCCTGAACCGACGCACCGGTTTCAAGGAGATGTGGACATTGTCGCGGTCCAGGATCGGCGCACTGCTCGCTCTTGGCGGTCTGCAGATCCTGGCCGGCATCGCCTTCGCAGTAGTGCTGGTGGGAGGAACCTTCCTGCTGGCCGATTCCATGGGCGCAACGTCGGCGCTGATCATCGTCCCCCTGTTCCTCGGAGGCATTGCGACCATACTCTTGGTCTCCATCCGCCTGATGGTGACGCCGGCGGCGATCGTCGTCGAGGAACAAGGAGTACTCGACGGCCTGCGGAGATCCTGGCAACTCACCCGGCACAACTGGTGGCGGATCTTCGGCATCGTCCTGGTCATTTCCCTCCTGATCGGCATCATCAGCCAGATTGTCCAGATCCCCATCGGCCTCGCTACCGGCGGCTTCTCCTCCGTCATCGCTCCCCATGGTGGAGACGACGGGCAGCGGGTACTTTCCGCAGTTGTCGGGATCGCATCGATTATTGTCACAGCCGTTATCGGTGCCGTCGGGTATGCCTTCCAAACCTCTGTCATGGGCCTTTTGTACATGGACCTCCGGATGCGCAAGGAAGGCTTGGACCTCGCCCTCCAGCGGCAGCTTGAATCAGGCGAAGACTCCGACGGCGTTCCCGGGCGCGGAGTGGCGCCCGAGGGCAACTTTGCGGGCGGTCCCACCTCCGGCAGCTGGACCCGTTCGCCGTACAGTCCCCCGCCGGGCTACGGTCAGCCTCAGCCGTACAGTCCCCCGCCGGGCTACATCCCCCCGCCCGGCTACGGTCAGCCTCAGCCGTACGGTCCGCCACCCGGCTACATCCCCCCGCCCGGCTACGGTCAGCCTCAGCCGTACGGGCCGCCACCCGGCTACAACACCCCGCCCGGCTACGGTCAGCCTCAGCCGTACGGTCCCCCGCCGGGGTACGACCCTCCGCGGGGCTTGAACCCGCCGCCTTCCGGTCCGCCACCGGGCGCCGGATGAGCCGGCCAGGCTTCTTCGAGCCAGTGTTGGACGCGGCGTCAGTAGCAGGCGCGGTTTGGCATTCGACGTTAAGCCGCACGCAGGCCGAACCTCCCGTGGAGCCCGACAGGCAGGAGGCCCGCAGGTGGGCGGTCGAGGAGCTCGCAAAACCCGTATACGGGGATGCCGAGCCCGACTGGCTGACCGATCTGTGGCGGCAGTTCACAGAATGGCTGCGATCGCTTGGCAGCGGCGACCCCGCAGTCCACAGCGGTGTCGCAGTGCCGGCCATCGGAGTGACGATTATCGTCCTTATCGCCGTGGCCATCCTCCTGGCGCGCCCCCGGCTGAACGCCCGGCGCCGCCGCCCGGACAGGAACGACGTCGACGCGGATCCTTCCATCAGCCCGGCAGAATACCGCCGGCGCGCGGCAGCCGCGGCGGCTCGCGGCGAGTGGCGCACCGCCGTCGTCGAACAGTTCCGTGCCATCGTCCGGGCTGCGGAGGAGCGCACCGTTATCGACCCCCGGCCCGGCCGGACCGCGGATGAAGTGGCCGGCCAGCTTGCCGGCGCCTTCGGCAGCCATGCCGCTGCGCTTCGGCGTGCCGCCGGCGTCTTCGACGGCGTACGATACGGCAGCGCCGGTGCCACGGCCGGGGACCACGCCGGCATGGTGGCGTTGGACCAGCTACTTGAAACAGCAAGACCCGACTACGGCCGGACCACCGCGGACCACCTGGAGCTGCCCCGATGACGCCTGTCGTGGAGTCGGAGAAGCGGCCGGAACCTACGGTGACCGGAGGCGGCAGAGCGGGTCACGCCGTCACGGCATGGATCCGCCGGCACCGGACGTGGACCCTGCTGATTCTGGCCTTTTCCGTAGGCGTGGGGCTGACAATCCTGGCCCAGCAATCGCCCCGCAGCGACGGCCTGCCCCTGTCTGCACGCAACGCTGCTCCGGAGGGAGCACGGGCAGCAGCGGAAATACTGGGAAGGCAAGGCGTGGACGTCCGCCAGACCGACACCTTCGACGCAACGATGTCGGCGCTGGACAGCGCCTCCAGGGACAGCGCCTCCGAAGGGAGCGCCCCAGGAGCCGGGGAAGGGCCCGGACCCACATTGTTCCTCTACGATCGAAACGGCTACCTGGACGCTGACCAGCTGCAGGCTTTGCAGCAGGCCACGGACAGGATGGTGGTCATTACTCCCCGGCTGAGCACGCTCAGCGCCCTCGGCGGCGGCATCCGTCCCGCCGGAGTCGTGCCGGCGGGATCGGCAACCCTGGACCCGGGCTGCGCGTTGGACGATCCCGCCGCAGCCGGGGCGGTCTCGGCGGCCTCCGCCTACCTGTATCAGGCCAACCGCGTCTGCTACGAACCCGCGGAAGGCCTGGGCGGGCTCTTTGCCAGCAGTGACGACGGGAGGCTGACAGTGGTGGGCAGCACTCAGATCTTCAGCAACCGCCTGCTCGATGAACAAGGTAACGCCGCCCTGGCCTTCAGAACACTGGGGTCCTCGGACACACTCGTCTGGTACCTTCCCGGCTTGGCGGATGTCACCGCAGAGGACACCCCGAAGACATTGGATGAGCTCGCACCGCCCTGGGTTGCTTTCCTCGGCCCCTGGCTTGCCCTGGTGGCAGTGCTGGCGATGGCCTGGCGGGGAAGGCGGCTGGGACCGCTGGTCTTCGAACCGCTGCCCGTAGTGGTCAAGGCCGTGGAGACTGCCGAAGGCCGCGCACGGCTGTACCATGACGCCCACGCCGTGGACCGTGCAGCGGACAGCCTCAGGGCGGGTGCGCTGGTCCGGCTCGCCCGGGTCCTCCGACTGGGAGCGGATGCTGAGTCCCCGGCGATTGTCGACGCCGCCGCGCGGCACCTTGGGCGCACCCGCGAAGACGCGGCCGGCGTGCTGGAGGCCCGTCCCAGGACGGAGACCGAACTGGTGCACTGGGCCCAGCAACTTGAATCACTAGAGAAAGAGGTAACCGCCCGATGAGTGAGCAGACCAACGGATTCACGCAGGGCGGCCCCGGCGGCCCCGCGCTCGCAACCGCCGAGGCCACGGCGGGCACCGATCCCGTCCGCCAGGCCTTGCTCGATGTGCGGCACGAAGTTGCCAAGGCCGTGGTCGGCCAGGACTCCACCGTCACCGGGCTGCTCATCGCATTGCTCTGCCGCGGGCATGTCCTGCTCGAAGGGGTTCCGGGCGTGGCCAAGACCCTGCTGGTCCGCACACTCTCAGCAGCGCTAAGCCTGGACACCAAGCGCGTGCAGTTCACCCCTGACCTGATGCCCGGCGACATCACCGGCTCGCTGGTCTTCGACTCCCGGACCTCGGAGTTCAGCTTCCGCGAGGGCCCGGTCTTTACCAACATCCTGCTGGCTGACGAGATCAACAGGACTCCGCCGAAGACGCAGGCATCCCTGTTGGAGGCGATGGAGGAACGCCAGGTTTCGGCGGACGGAACCTCACGCCCGCTTCCGGTCCCGTTCATCGTTGCAGCCACGCAGAACCCGGTGGAGTACGAGGGCACCTATCCCCTGCCTGAGGCCCAGCTGGACCGTTTCCTCCTGAAGCTTGCCATGCCGTTGCCCGGGCGTGCCGACGAGATCGAGGTCATCCGCAGGCATGCGGCCGGCTTTGACTCCAGGAACCTGGCTGCCGCCGGCGTACGCGCGGTGGCGGGTGCGGCCGAGCTGGAGCAGGCACGCCTGGCGGTGGCTGCGGTGGAGGTGGCGCCTGAGGTGGCCGCCTACATCGTTGACATTGCGAGGGCAACGCGCGCGGCGCCGTCCTTCCAGCTCGGCGTGTCCCCGCGCGGCGCGACAGCCCTGCTGAGTGCCGCCCGCGCGTGGGCCTGGCTCTCCGGGCGGCAGTTCGTGACACCGGATGATGTGAAGGCCCTGGCCCTCCCCTGCCTCCGCCACCGCGTTGCCCTGCAGCCGGAAGCCCAGATGGACGGCGTGCACGTTGACGGCGTCCTCGCCAGCATCCTGGCTACCGTTCCCGTGCCCCGCTGACTCCATGGCTATATCGGGACGGTACGTACTTCTGGCGCTGGCAGGTCTGGTGCCCATCATGCTGTTTCCAGACTGGGGCACGGTCCTGCTGGTCTGCCTGGTCCTGTGCGCTGTCCTGCTCCTGGACCTCGCCATGGCCGCATCCCCCCGGAAAATCACGTTGGACCGGACCCTGCCCGGGAACGTCACACTGACCGGCAGCGCCGAATCGGTCCTGACCATCGGGAATACCGGTTCACGTCCGCTCCGCGCCTTGGTGCGGGACGCCTGGCAGCCATCTGCCGGTGCGCAGAATCCGCGCCAGCGCGTGGACGTTCCGGCCGGTGAGCGGCGGCGAATGAAGGTTCTGCTGACGCCTGCCCGGCGCGGCGACCTCAAGGCACCGCATGTGACTCTCCGGGCCTTCGGGCCGCTGCAGCTGGCCGCCCGGCAGCGGACACTTCCGTGCCCTGGCTCCGTCCGGGTGCTGCCGCCGTTCCACTCGCGACGCCATCTTCCATCCAAGCTCCGTAAACTGCGCGAGCTCGACGGAAAAGCGGCGGTCCAGATCAGAGGGCCAGGCACCGAGTTCGATTCCCTCCGCGACTATGTCCGTGGTGACGACGTCCGTTCCATTGACTGGCGCGCCACGGCACGGCGCTCCGCCGTCGTCGTCCGCACCTGGCGTCCTGAACGGGACCGGCGCGTGGTGATCATGCTCGATACCTCCCGGACGGCGGCGGCGAGGATCGACGACGAACCCCGCCTTGACACCGGAATCGAGGCGGCCCTGTTGCTGGCCGTCCTCGCCGAACGCGGCGGCGACCGCGTGGACTTCTTCGCCTTCGACCGGCGGATACGCGGACGGGCCGGATCCGCATCCAAAGGTAACCTGCTGGGGCAGCTCGTGCAGGCCATGGCGCCGCTGGAACCGGAGCTCATTGAGCTGGACTGGAGCCAGGTTCCGGGCCAGATCCGGCAGATATCCGCGCACCGCTCACTGGTGGTGCTGCTGACCCCGCTGGACAGCGGCGCGCCGGAAGAAGGACTGCTGCCGATGGCCGCGCAGCTCGCGCAGCAGCACGTGGTGGTGATCGCCTCCGTGCGGGACCCCATGCTGGGCACGATGCAGAAGGAACGGACGACGGCGGCACAGGTGTTCCGCGCGGCAGCCGCCGAACGGGCACTGCTGGAACGCGAGGCAGTGGCCATCCAGCTGCGCCAAATGGGGGTGGAAGTCGTGGACGCCGAACCCCACCAGCTGCCACCCGCGCTCGCGGACGCCTACATCCGGCTCAAAGCGGCAGGAAGACTATGACCCACGTGTCGAAAACCAGGAGGCTATTGTGAACACCCCCATCTATGAGCGGGCCTTGGGCAGCGACTTTGCCCGACTGCAGCCCGAGCTCCAGGAATACTTCTCGCTCGCCCCCGGCTCCGGACGCTATGGCGTCGGAGAGGGGGTGTTCGACGTCGTCGGGTGCCGGCAGACGTGGCTCCGCCCGCTGCTGCGGTTGACCGCCGGGGAGGAAGCGTTCTTCCCGGAGTACGGTGAGCGCATTCCTTTCCGGATCGAAAACCACGCGCACCTCGATCCGTTCGGCCGGTCAAGCCTGACCGCCAGGCGCGAGATCCACTTTCCCGGCCGCACCCGGTTGTTCCACGACACCACCAGCTTTGATGAGTCCCGAAGCAGCCCGGGACTCGTGGACTACGTCGGCCGCTACCGGCGCCTCGTCACCGACCTCAACCTCAGCGTGACCGCTGAAGGCCGGCTCCGCGGCGTCTCCGAAGCGTCCCGGCTCTTCCTGGGCCCGCTGCGCATCCCGCTGCCGGCGGCACTGGATGCCAAGGCCTTCGCGGAGCAGTGGTGGGAACCGTCGGAGGGCGAAAGCGGCAAGCACCGGATCCAGGTCAAGGTGATCCAGCCGCAGCTGGGACTTGTCCTGGTTTATGCGGGGAGCTTCGACTACCGGCTCCGTTCCTATCCGGGCGCCGCCACGACACCTGGCCACCTCCCGGGCTACGCCCGGCCGGACAGGTGGGAAAGCCGCGTTTAGCCGAGTGCCAGCTGGTTGAGCCCGTCCGCCACCTGGGTGAGGCGGACCAGGACCGCGGTGGCGGAGGACGGTGTGTGCCCGGACAGCCCCTCGGATGGCGTCACCCGGATTGAACCGAGCGAGGAAGCCGGTAGACCAAGCTGCCGCCAGGGCCGCCACACACTCTCCACGGCTTCCTGGACGCGCGGCAGGGAAGCAGCGGGGTGGCCGGCGGGCAGCACGCCGGCCCACAGGCTCTTCCCGGCCTCGACCGCACCGGCGAGCTGTTCCCATTGGCGGGATGTCAGCGCCTTGAGCGGAACTGCTATCCCGTCCGCCCCTGCCGCGAGAATGCGCTCGAAAGGCGCCTCAATTTCGGCAACCGCGATGACCGTTTCGGCGGCACCGGCGGCCCTGATGGCATCAATGACCAACCGCCACGACTCTGTCACTTCCCGGCCCGGCACAGCGCGCAAGGTCCGGTAGCCGCTGGAGGTTGGAATCGTGCCGGCGAGGACTGCCGCAATATCGGGTTCATCGACCTGGACCACCAGCCGGGCCCCGGGCACGGCCGTGCGGATGCGTGCCAGGAAATCGCCAACACCGGCCGCCAGCGATTCTGCAATGTCGCGCCGGGCGCCGTAGTCCAACAGGGCACGTTCGCCGTTGTGGAGGTGCAGCCCGGCGGCCAGGCTGAGTGGTCCGCGCACTTGGACCTTGAAGTCCCCCGCCGGACTGTCTTCGGTCCCGGCAACGTCGGCAAGGATGTTGATGTCCGTGGAGAGCGCCGACTTCGCCCGCATGAGGTCCTTGCCCGGCCGATCCACGATCCGCCAACCGTAGGGCTGGACGTCCACGGAGAGGTCCACCAGGAGCGAAGCCGTCCTGCCGAGCGCATCCGAGCCGACTCCGCGGTCCGGAAGCTCCACGAGGAACGGCAAGTGCGGGCTGCCGAGTTCGCCGCGGATGATCCGCGTTGCCTCCAGCGCGTCCTCACCCGGCCACGGCCCCAGGGCGGTGGCAGTTACCTGCGATTCGGGCATGGCCTAGGCGTCTACGGCGGTGGAGGGGGCGGGCGAGGAAAGGACCGGCCGGCTTGCAGCCGTTCCGTTGTTCTCGGCCGCCTGGTGGTCTTCGGCAATGGCTTCGTGGTGCCGGATAACCTCGCCGATGATGAAGTTCAGGAACTTCTCCGCAAAGGCCGGATCCAGGTGCGCCTCTTCGGCAAGGCGGCGCAGCCGTGCAATCTGGGCGGTTTCCCGGCCGGGGTCCCCGGCGGGCAGTTTGTGCGCCGCCTTGAGGAAGCCCACCTTCTGGGTGGCCTTGAACCGCTCGGCCAGGAGAAAGACAAGCGTGGCATCGATATTGTCGATGCTGGACCGGATAGACAGCAGTTCCGCCATGACCGATTGGTCCACCTGTCCGGCCAATGAACTGGCCGCGGGGTCGTAGGAATCGGCGTCTGGAAGGTCTTGGTTCTGCTCGGTCATGATTCCAGTCTATGGGCACCCCGCCAATTCCCCGTGGCTGTTAAGCGTCCGCGCAACGTTGCCTGGGGGACGGAAATGCCCGCCGTCCGGGCTGGACAGCGGGCATCACCACCACGGTATGGAACTAACCGGCGAGCAGCGAGCGGTTCGCTTCCCGGCGCTTGGCCTGTTCGTCCGGATCAGGCACGGGCAGCGACGCGATGAGCCGGCGCGTGTAGTCATGCCGGGGAGTTCCCATCACCTGGGTGCCAAGCCCCTGTTCCACGAGCTTTCCCTTGTAGAGCACACCAACCCAATGGGACAGGATGTCCACCACCGCGAGGTCGTGGCTGATGAACAGCGCAGCGAACCCGAACTCAGCCTGGATGTCTTTGAACAGTTCCAGCACCACGGCCTGGACGGAAACGTCCAGGGCCGACGTGGGCTCGTCTGCAATCAGCAGCTTCGGGTTCAGGATGAGCGCCCTGGCCAGTGACGCGCGCTGACGCTGCCCGCCGGAGAGCTCGTGCGGGAAGCGTTCAGCGTAGGCCGCCGGCAGCTGCACAGATTCGAGCAGTTCGCCCACTCGTTTCCGCGCCTGGGCGGGCGTGGGATTGCTGTGGATGATGAGCGGTTCGGCAACGCAGTCACCGATGGTCAGCTGCGGGTTGAAGGACGCGGCCGGATCCTGGAACACGAAGCCGATCTCCTTCCGGAGGGGCTTGAACGTCCGTTCCTTGAGGTTCAGCATCTCGTATCCCAGCACCTTCAGGCTGCCGCCCGTGGTGCGGTTAAGGCCCGCGATGGCGCGTCCGATGGTGGTCTTTCCGGATCCCGATTCACCGACCAGACCGAAGACCTCGCCTTCGGACAGCGTGAAGCTCACGCCGTCCACGGCCTTGAAGCCGGGGCTGCCCAGCCTGCCGGGGTATTCGATGGTCAGGCCCTTCGCTTCCACCAGGACCTTCCGGTCCTGATGGGCCCGCTCGGTCATTCCCTGGGAGGCGGAATTCCTGCCCAGGTGCGGAACAGCGGCCAGGAGCTTGCGCGTGTACTCCTGCTTCGGCTCGGCAAACAGGACCTTGGCGGTTGCCTCCTCGACGACGTCGCCCTGGTACATCACCACCACCCGGTCGGCGAGATCGGCCACCACCCCCATGTTGTGGGTGATCAACACGATCGAGGTGCCGTACTTGTCCCGCAGGTCCCTCAACAGCTGCAGGATCTCCGCCTGAACCGTGACGTCAAGGGCTGTGGTGGGTTCATCGGCGACGATCAGCCCCGGGTTGAGGGCAAGCGCGGCCGCGATGACCACACGCTGCTTCTGGCCTCCGGAAAACTGGTGGGGATAGTAATCAACGCGGTTTTCGGGATCCGGGATGCCCACTTTCCGGAGCGCGTCGATCGCACGGGATTTAGCTTCCTTTGCTGATACCCGCCCGCCCTTGCCGTGGGCGTGGGCGCGGATGCCTTCGGCGATCTGCCAGCCCACGGTGAAGACCGGGTTCAGCGCCGTGGACGGTTCCTGGAACACCATGGCGACGTCCCGGCCGCGGATCTGCCGGAGCTTGGCCGGGCTGACGCTGATCACGTTGTTGCCGTTGATCAGGACCGCACCGGAACTGATCGCCGTTTCCGGAAGCAGGCCCAGGATCGTTTTGGCGGTTACCGTCTTGCCCGAACCGGACTCGCCGACGATTGCCACGACTTCGCCCGGGTTGACCTCGAGGCTGACGTCCTTGACGGCGTAGACATCCCCTGCGTCGGTGGCAAACGTGACCTTCAGGTGGTCTATGTCCAGGACAGGACCGGTGCCGCGCTTGTCTATGTTGAGGGTCATGAACTTCTCACTTCTCCTTGGATCGCTGCCTGCGCGCCTGCGGTTGAATCCGGCCCGCCCTTGGCGGAGACTGCCTTCTTTCGCCCGCGCAGGCGCGGATCGTTGAGATCGTTGATGCTTTCGCCCACGAGCGTGAGTCCCAGAACAGTCAGCACAATTGCCAAGCCGGGGAACACGCCCGTCCACCAAATGCCTGAGGTGGTATCCGCCAGGGCTTTGTTGAGGTCGAAGCCCCACTCAGCGGCTGACGTCGGTTCAATGCCGAAGCCCAGGAAGCCCAGGCCTGCGAGCGTCAGGATGGCTTCCGAAGCGTTGAGCGTGAAGATCAGCGGCAGGGTGCGGGTGGCGTTCTTGAAGATGTGGCGGCTCATGATCCGGACGTTGGACGCTCCCACCACCTTCGCCGATTCCACGAAGGGTTCGGCCTTCAGGCGGATGGTTTCCGCCCGGATCACCCGGAAGTACTGCGGGATGAACACCACGGTGATCGAAATTGCCGCCGCCACAATGCCGCCCCACAGGCTGGACCTGCCGCCGCTAATGACAATCGCCATCACGATGGCAACGAGGAGGGACGGGAAGGCGTAGACGGCGTCTGCGATCACCACGAGGATGCGGTCCAGCCAGCCCCCGATGTAGCCGCTGACCAGGCCCAGGATCACACCGATGAAGATGGACATGACCACGGCCACCACAATCACCAGGACGGCGGTCTGCGCGCCCCAGACAACCCGGGAGAAGACGTCGTAGCCGCCCACGGTGGTGCCCCAGAGGTGCTTTCCGCCCGGTGCCTGCTGGGCGGGGAACCCGCCGTCGGCGTCGGAGATCTGCGAGAAGCCGTAGGGGGCGATGAGCGGCGCAAGAATGGCGGTGAGAAGGAAGATGCCCGTCAGGACGAGCCCGGTGACAAGCATTCCGCGCTGCAGGCCGACGCTCTTGTTGAAATGCGAGACGACGGGCAGGCGACGGAACCAGGAGGCCCGCGGATCCTTGTAGGTAGTCGCCAGGGAATCGGTGCTCATGTCAGTACCTCACGCGGGGGTCGATCAGCGCGGCGACAATGTCCACGATGAAGTTGGTCACGGCCACGATCACTGCTAGGAGGACCACGATGCCCTGGACAGCCACGAAGTCACGGGCCGTCAGGTAGGTGGCCAGCTGGAAGCCCAGGCCTTTCCATTCAAAGGTTGTTTCGGTCAGCACCGCACCGCCGAGCAGAACTGCGATCTGCAGGCCCATCACGGTGATGATGGGAATAAGGGCAGGCTTGTAGGCGTGCTTGGTCACCAGGCGGAATTCGCTGACGCCGCGTGAACGGCCTGCTTCCACGTAGTCCTTGCCGAGCGTGCCGATGACGTTGGTGCGGACCAGGCGCAGGAAGATGCCGGCCGTCAACAGTCCGAGGGCAAGGGCGGGCAGCACAGCATGTGCCATGACGTCACCGAGGGCGGCCATGTTGCCGCTGCGGACGGCATCCAGCCAGTAGATGCCGGTGGGAGCCTGAAGCGAGGTGAGTTGCAGTTCGCTGGACGTCTTGGCGCGTCCGGCAACCGGGAGCCAACCCAGCCATACGGAGAAGGTCAGCTTGAAGAGCAGCCCGGAGAAGAACACCGGCGTTGCGTAGCAAAGAATCGCAAAGATGCGCAGCACGGCGTCGGGTGCTTTGTCGCGGCGGTGCGCCGCGATCATGCCGAGCGGGATGCCCACCAGCAGTGCGACCAGCAACGCATTGATGGTCAGTTCAAGGGTGGCGGAACCGTAGGTGGTCAGCATCTCCGTGACCTGGCGGTTGTCGGAGAGTGTCGTGCCGAAATTGCCGGTCAGCAGCTGCCCGAGGTACTCGAAGTACTGCACCAGGATCGGACGGTCGTAGCCGGCCGCGGTGATCCTCTCGGCCAGCTGCTCGGGCGGGAGCCGTCCGCCGAGCGCGGCGGTAATAGGGTCACCGGTGATCCGCATCAGGAAGAACACCATCGTGACCAGAATCAGGATGGTTGGAAAAATCAGGAGGAACCTGATCAGGATGTATTGGCCCAGTCCCCCGCCGGACGACTTCTTCTTTGACGGCAGCAGGCCGTCGGCGTCGGTTGGCGGCGCCTCGATAAGTGTTGTCATTGGTACCTAAATGTGTGCTTCCGGCGGCCTCGTGAGCCCCGGAATCTGTTGCCCTGCCTCAGCACGAAAGGCGGGACGCCGTGGCGCCCCGCCTTTTGGGCTGGTCAGGACCGGATGGGGAACTGGACCTACTTGGAAATCACGCCAAGACGGGTCTTGAAGGACGCGTCCAGGGTCTTTTCAACACCCTTGACGTCCTTTCCGGCGACCATGAGCTGGGCGCCCTGCAGCAGCGGCAGCGTGGAGAGATCCTTGGCAACTGACGTCTGGGCTTCACCCAGGACCTTCTCGCGCTCTGCCTTGTCAACAGTGGTGAGCTGTTTGGTGATCAGGTCCGTCACGGACGGGTTTTCGTAGTGGTTCTTCAGGAAGTTGCCCGGTACGAAGAACGGGGTCAGGTAGTTGTCCGCGTCCGAGTAGTCCGGGAACCAGCCGAGCTGGTAGACCGGGTAGACGTCCTTGGTGCGGTCCTTTGAGTAGGTCACCCATTCAGTGGACTGCAGGTCCACCTTGAAGAGGCCGGACTTCTCCAGCTGTTCCTTGATCATGGCGTATTCGTCGCCCGAGGACTTGCCGTAGTGGTCGGGGTTGTACTGCAGCTTAATGTTGACCGGGGCCGTTACGCCTGCCTCGGAGAATGCCTTCTTGGCCTTGTCCAGGCTGGGCTTGCCGCTGCCGTCGCCGTACATTTCCTTGAGCGGCTGGATGGCTCCGACGAACCCGTCGGGGACTACGGAGTACGCGGGCAGGTAGGTGCCCTTGTAGACCTGGGTTGCGATGGCGTCGCGGTCAACGACGTTCGCCATGGCCTGGCGGACGGCGAGCGCCTTGGCGGGATCTGCCTCGGCGGTCTTCGCTCCGAACGGCATGGTGTCGAAGTTGAACACGATGTAGCGCAGCTCGCCGCCGGGACCCTTGTGGACGGTGACCTTGGAGTCCTTTTCGAGGTCAGCGGCGTCCGTAGCGGTCAGGCTGCGGCCGGCAACGTCGATGTTGCCCTGCTGGACGTCGAGCTTGAGGTTGTTCGAATCGGCGTAGTACTTGATGCTCGCGCCGTCATTGGCGGGCTTGCCCAGCAGGCCCTTGTAGTCCGGGTTGACCTTCAGGCTCACAAGCTCGTTCTTCTTGTAGCTCTCGATCGTGTAGGGGCCGGCGAACGGCTTGCCCTTGACGATTTCGTCGTCGCTCATGAGCTTGTCCGCCGGGAAGACCTCTTCATCGACGATGGGTCCTGCATTGGCAGCAAGGACGCCCGGGAAGACCTGGTCATTGCCGGCCTTGAGCTTGAAGACCACCGTGGAGTCGTCCTTGGCGGTAACCGACTCCAGGTTGCCCAGAAGCGAGGCAGGGCCGTTGTCGTCCGCGATCTTGACCACGCGGTCGATGGAGAACTTCACGTCGGAGGAGGTGAGCGCGTGTCCATTGGCAAATTTGAGGTCCGACTTGAGCTTGACGGTGTACTCCGTGGGGCTCGTGAATTCCGCGGACTCTGCGATATCGGGTGTGGCGTCCGCCGTGCCGGGCTTGGCGTTCAGCAGGAACGGGTAGATCTGGTTCATCACCATGAAGGAACCGGCGTCGTACGAGCCCGCAGGATCGAGGGTAACGACCTTGTCCGTGGTGCCGTAGGTAATGGTTCCGCCTCCGGCGCCGCCGGTGGAAGTTCCGCCGCCGCCGGACGGACCTGTGCAGGCTGTCAGTGCAAACGCGGAAACACCCGCGAGCGCGATAGCGCTGTGCAGGGCCTTTTTGTTCATTGCCATCTGTGGACTTTCTGTTCGATGAGTACACGCGTGCCGCCACGCAACTGGATCAGTTGGACTCGGTGGGCGGGACGTTGTCCTGATCACACGATTCAATCAGACGACGGCGCGATGAATCGTTACAACCTGTGAGATGAGACACAAAATTTACCTGATTGGGGCAAAACTATCGTTTTCTTCAGGATTCAGGCCGGATCAGCCTCCGGCGGAACGATTGCGAAACAGCCTCGGTGATTTCCATTGAACAGCCTTCCCCCCGGGAATAGAGTTGCCCTACCCGGCTAAAGGAACACATCATGAGCAAAGCCGCCCTCTGTGTAGGGATCAACGAATTTCAACATCTGCCGAAATCCAGCTGGCTGCAGGGCTGCGCCAACGACGCCCGGGACCTCGCCGGACTGCTGCAGGCCGGGTATGGGTTCGCTCCCACGGAGATCTCCGTGCTGCTGGATTCCCAGGCCACGAAGGGGCAGGTGATGGCGCAGCTCAATTCGATGATGGACCGCGCTGCCGCAGGCGAACTGCAGCATATCGTCTTCACTTTCTCCAGCCATGGGACGCAGATTCCGGACACCAGCGACGACGAGGCGGACCGGCTGGACGAGGCCTTCGCCTGCTACGACATCAACAACACCGGCGATTCATGGGACCCGGGCACCGTCATTTCGGACGACGAATTGTTCACCCTCTTTGCCCGGCTGCCTGACGGCGTGCTCATGGACGTCGTACTGGACACATGCCACAGCGGCACGGGCCTGAAATCACTGGACCTCCTGCCCGGGCGGCGGCCCCGCTTCCTGCCGGCACCGACAGCCCGCGGCGTTGCCGCCACCGAGTTCAGCGACACCAGGGCACTGCGGGACCTGGTCAAGGCCGGCAGGGGCGTCAAGCCGGTCCTCCTGGCTGCCTGCCGGGCCGACCAGACGGCCGCCGATGCCTTCCTCGACGGACGCTACAACGGCGCCTTCACGTACAACTTCATCAAGGCCGTCACAGGCGACGGCACCTTGGGCCGGGCCGACCTGCTCAAGTTGGTCAGCAAAGGCCTCCGGGCCGGCGGGTTCGACCAGGTGGCCCAGCTGGAAGGCTCGACGGCGGCACGGAAAGCTCCGTGGGGAAGCTGACGGAGAGGGGTAGCTGACACAGGCTCACTCCCGGCGTTCATCCTCCGGGTGGTACGTTGCCGTCGGCATTTTTACCCCTGCTTCCCGTTTGATGGTTTCCAGTTTTTCCTGCTGCCACTCCGCGTCCATGACCGGCTTGAGCGCGGCGAAACACAGCCGTCCGCCCTCATCGAAACGCAGCAGACCCCCGCCACGTACCGTGTAGTAGTCGCTGTCCACCCGGAGGCCAAGCTTGTTCCTTGCTTCGGATTTCGACATGGTGACTGACTGCACGTAGGAGGCGCCGATTTCGGAGACGACGAAACCATCCGGTCCCACGCGTGTGCTGGGGCGCACCCGGCTCACAACGGTGCTCGTGTCCTGGTCGATGCCCGCTGCCTCGATCAAACGCGGGTTTTCCCACATGAACCGGTTGACCTCCTCGGGATCGGCGGCCAGCGCAGACAACCGGACCGGGTAGCGCAGATCGCGAAGATGCTTCAGCCCGTCCAGTAGCTCATCGGGTTCCGTGGAAAGGTCGATGTCCCAAAAGGCGTCCCGCACGGCCTGCCGGTACCCCATCATGTCCGTCGGCACCAGCACTGCGTCGGCTGCGAGGATTCCGCGTAGCAAGTCCTCCCAGCCCGGGTCCACCGGCGGCATGTAGGCGAGCCCCCGCAGCACCATCCCAAGCATCTGGTGCCCAAGATGCGCTCCGGCTTCGGCCACCTGGTAGCGGCTCGAGCGGCCGCCCGGCTTTTCCAGCCGCTGCAGCCAGAGTTTGACGACGGCGTCCAGCACCGCCTTCACGGCGATCTCGCCCCGCCGGTGTGGTTCCGGATCCAGCCGCCACTCGAACGGCACGTCCATGTCGAGCGGCCTACGGGCGGCGCCGCGGGAGAACAGTCCGTCCGCCAGCCCGAAGAGCCCGGACGCCAGGACTTCCTTTTCCATGTTCCGGGCGGCTACGCCGCCCCGCCTGCCGTCAGGGCCCGGAACGGCCACTGATAACTGTTGTTCCACCCGCTCGGGGGATGAAAACACGCTCAGCATTGCCACGAGATCCGCTATGCATTCGTGCATGGCATACCCGTCAAGCAACGCGTCGCCGTCCGTCCACAGGCGCCGGTAACCGTCAAGGACCGCGTGCGTCACTTCATGGGCCACGAGGTCGTGATACAGCGCCAGCGGTACGGAACGCTTGGAACGGTCATCGGTTCTGTGCCCGAAACGGATCAGGCCGCGCTCGCGGTCGTAGCCGGTGGAGGCGTACGGGACCTTGTCGTAGACACTAATGACCAGCCGGTGGCCCGAGGCCCATCCCATCCGGCGGCCCAGGGTCACTTCAAAGGCCTGGAGAGTGGCCGTCGCCACCGCATAGACATGCTGGGCCAAAAACCGGCTGTCGGCCAGCAACTCCTCGAGCCCGGCCGGGGCGGGCTGGTCGTCAATGCACCATTCGTTGCGGTCGACGGACAGGGAAATAGGCCGGGGCCCGTCAGCTCCGGGAGCCCGCACCCGCAGCGCGAGGCGTGCTCCAACCGGGCCGTTGACGAGCCTCTCCACGGGAACGCGGATGCTGGTGGTGAGCGGTTTTCCTGATTTGCGGGTGAAGGGGCCTTCGGCGAGCGCAGTAAGCGCGACCATCTCGAGGCCATGCCCGATTCCGAGCGCTGCAGAGACCATAGCGGGCCCGCTTTCCTGAACTTTGCAGCCATACCTGGTGAAGGGATGGTCTGCGTCAAGTCTGGTTCCCCAGGCCTCAATTATTGCGGTCGCAGGCATGATTGACTACGGCGGCGCGCGACGCAGGACGGGGAAAGTCCGTTCTGTCAGAGGGCTGCGCGTTGCAGCGAGCGCGCTGTGTCGATAGTGGCCTGCCCCAGGACCCGGCTTCCCTGGTAGAGCACCACGGTCTGTCCGGGAGCTACTCCGCGCAGCGGAGTGGCCAGAGTGACCACAAGGTTCGTCCGCTCCGCGCCGTCGTCGTCCGTCAGCCGTTCCATGCGGGCCGTCGCCGGGACGGGATCGCCGTGGGCGCGGACCTGGGCATGGCAGTCGAACTCGTCGCCGGTGGCGACCTCCGCAATCGGAAGTCCGGCCCAGGAGACCTTGATGCCGCGGATCTCATCGATGGCCAGGAGCGCTTCCGGTCCCACCACCACCTTGTTCTCCTTCGGGCGGATCTCCAGTACGAACCGCGGCTTGCCGTCGGCGGCGGGGGTGCCCAGCTTGAGTCCCCGGCGCTGGCCTACGGTGAACGCGTTGGCGCCGGGGTGCTCGCCGACCTTCGTGCCGGCCTCATCCACGATATCGCCGGTGGTCATCTCGATCTTCTCGGCCAGCCAGCCGGCCGTATCGCCGTCCGGGATAAAGCAGATGTCATGGCTGTCCGGCTTGTTGGCGACAGAGAGCCCGCGGCGTTCCGCTTCGGCGCGGACTTCGGCTTTGGACGGCGTGTCCGCAAGCGGGAACATGGAGTGCTTCAGCTGTTCGTGGGTGAGGACACCCAGCACGTAGCTCTGGTCCTTCGCCCAGTCGGCTGCGCGGTGGAGTTCAGGGTTACCGTCGGCGTCGGTGATCACCTTGGCATAGTGGCCGGTGCAGACTGCGTCGAAGCCCAGGGCGATTGCCTTTTCGAGCAGCGCAGCAAACTTGATGCGTTCGTTGCAGCGCATGCAGGGGTTCGGGGTGCGTCCGGCTGCGTATTCGTCAATGAAGTCCTGGACCACATCCTCTTTGAACCGCTCGGAAAAGTCCCACACGTAATAAGGGATGCCCAGAACGTCGCAGGCGCGCCAGGCATCACGGGAATCCTCGATGGTGCAGCACCCTCGGCTGCCGGTACGGAGTGTTCCGGGCATCCGGGACAACGCCAGGTGGACACCGACGACGTCGTGTCCGGCCTCGACGGCGCGGGCGGCGGCAACGGCGGAATCGACTCCGCCGCTCATGGCTGCAAGAACTCGCATGCTGGCTTTCTATAGGGGGAGGTTTGGTGGTGCTGCAGCAGCGCGCTCGTGGCCGGCCCATTGCCGCACCGGCGGACACACTGCATGCCCATCTATTCTACTGCCTCGCCAAAGGGTGCCCGGAAGTCACCTCAGTACCCCTTGACTACCATGCCGGGGCCTTCTATCGTCAGGATTACTATTTTTAGAACCAGCCGGCAGGAGGCGCCGGCATTTCCGGAATCGAGCGGCACCATGACTGTCGAACGCACCATCGAAAGCATTGTGATCGCCGGGGCGGGCCTGGCTGGGGCCACCGCAGCCCGGACCCTGCGCAGCGAGGGCTACCAGGGCCGGATCAGCCTCATCGGCGCCGAACTGCACCACCCGTACCTCCGGCCGCCGCTTTCCAAGGAGTACCTGCTCGGCAGAGCGGGCGAGGACGCCATCCCGGTGGCACCGGAGGCCTGGTACTCAGAGAACGACGTCGACCTCCGCCTGGGCGTGACGGTCGCCGCCGTCGACCCCGGCCCGCACACGGTACATCTCAGCAGCGGTGAGTCCGTGGGCTATGACGCACTCCTGCTGGCCACAGGCGCACTCCCCCGACATGTCCGCCTGCCAGGGAGCGGGCTGGACGGCGTGGCCACATTCCGGACCCTGGATGACTGCCGCCGCCTGCGGGAGCAGCTAGCGCCGGGCGGAAAGAACGTTGTCATGATCGGCTCCGGCTGGATCGGAATGGAACTTGCGGCGGCGGCCACCGCTTACGGCAACCAGGTGACGCTGCTTGGGCTTGAGGACATCCCGCTGGCCGCCGCAATCGGACCCGAACTGGGCACGTTCTTCCGCTCGCTCCACGAAGCCAACGGTGTCCGGTTCCGCCTCGGTGCCACCGCGGCTGAACTCCGGGGCGACGCCGGCCGCGTCACCGCGGTGGTCACAGGAACAGGAGAGATACTGCCCGCCGACGTGGTCGTGGTGGCCGTAGGCGTCGCACCGGACACTTCGCTCGCGGAGGCGGCAGGGCTGGTCATTGACAACGGAATACTGACAGACGCCTCCCTGCGGACAAGCGCGCCTGACATCTTCGCAGCGGGGGACGTAGCCAACGCCCTGCATCCGTTCACCGGGCAGCACCACCGCAGCGAGCATTGGTCCAATGCGCTCAATGGCGGCAAGATCGCCGCGAAAACCATGCTCGGACAGGAGGCAACGCTGGCCACGATTCCGTACTTCTACACCGACCAGTACGACATCAGCATGGAGTACTCGGGTTTCCCCGCTTTGGCGGCGGGCGCCGAGCCGGTCATCCGGGGCACGCTGGCAGGCAAGGAATTCATCGCCTTCTGGCAGCACGAGGGCCGGGTGGTGGCCGGTATGAACGTCAACGTTCCGCGCACGCAGAAAGCCATCAAGGCCCTGATCTCCAGCCGGGCAACCATCAAGCCGGGCCGCCTGGCCGATCCCTCAGCCGCGCTTGATCAGCTCCTGGCGGATTGACGAGCGACTGTCGCAGCCGTCTGGATGGTTGATTCGTGCCCTGCCATCCCTGCCTGGCGGGCCCGTTCATAGGCACCCGGCAGCGCTGCCAGGAGCGCGTCGACGTCGGCCTCCACTGATGCGTGGCCCAGGGAGAAACGCTGCGCGCCCCGCGCAGTCTCCTCATCCAGCCCCATGGCCAGCAGGACGTGAGAAGGCCGCGGCACACCGGCGGTGCAGGCGGAGCCGGTGGAGGACTCCACGCCCGCAAGGTCCAGCAGGAACAGCAGGGAGTCGCCCTCACAACCAGGAAAAGTGAAGTGCGCGTTGCCGGGGAGCCGGCCGTCCCCCGGAGCTCCGCGCAGGACGGCGTCCGGGATTGCCTCCCGTACGCCCGCGATCAGCCTGTCCCGCATCCCCGCGATCCGGGCAGCCTCCTGCGGGAGGTCCTTGGTCACAGCTTCCGCCGCAGCGGCGAAGGCGGCGATCGACGCAGTATCCAGCGTCCCGGAGCGGACATCTCGCTCCTGGCCGCCGCCGTGCTGCACCGGAGTCAGCTTGACGGAACGGCCCAGCAGGAGGGCGCCGACGCCGACGGGGCCGCCGATCTTGTGACCGGAGACGGACATGGCATCCAGCCCGCTGGCCCGGAAGTCCACCGGCACGGAACCGAAGGCCTGGACGGCGTCGGAATGGACCGGCACGCCCACGGCATGGGCCAACTCAACCACTTCGGGCACCGGCTGGATGGTGCCCACCTCATTGTTAGCCCACATCACTGTGACGAGGGCGATGGACTCCGGATCCCGGGAGAGCTCGGACTTCAGCACATCGAGGTCAATAACTCCGCGGGAATCCACGGGCAGCCAGCACACTTCCGCCTCCTCGTGCCGTTCCAGCCACTCGACGGTGTCCAGGACAGCATGATGCTCGACGGCGGAGCACAGGATCCGCGTGCGCCTCGGGTTTTCGCCGCGGCGGGCCCAGTACAGGCCCTTCACAGCCAGGTTGTCGGCTTCCGTGCCGCCAGAGGTAAAGATGACCTCCGAGGGGTGGGCTCCGGCTGCGGCAGCAATCGACTCCCGGGCGTCCTCCACCGAGCGGCGGGCACGTCGTCCGGAGCCGTGCAGCGACGACGGGTTCCCGGTCCGGGCGAGTTCGCGGGTGAGTGCCGCCAATGCCTCGGCGGCGATAGGCGTGGTGGCGGCATGATCGAGGTAGACGGACACATCCCAATTCTAGCCGCGGCCAGCCCGCTCGCTCAGGCACCGGTGTAGATTCGAGCGGTGAAAGCCTCGATATACCTGGTGCTGGCCACCCTGTTCTGGTCCGGCAACCTCGTGGTGGGGCAGGCCGCCGTGAACACCATGACGCCGCTCGAACTCACCTTCTGGAGGTGGGCGCTGGCCGCCCTTCCGCTCGTTGCGCTGGCCCACTTCGTGGAACGTCCGGACTGGCGCGCTGTCCTTGGCCGATGGCGGGTGCTGTTGCTCCTGAGCGTCCTGGGCATGGGCTGCTACACGCTCCTGCTGTACATTGCCCTGCAGCACACCTCGGCGCTCAATGCTTCGCTAATCACTGCCGCTAATCCGGCGCTCATCGTGGTGATGGCCATTTTCATTCTCGGCGAAAGGCCCGGCCTCTTCGGCTGGCTGGGCATAGCTTTGGGCCTCGCCGGCGTGCTCCTGGTACTGACCCGCGGCGAACTGCAGCGGGTGTTCAGCATTACGTTCAACTTTGGCGAGCTGTTGATGATCGGGGCGATCACGGTGTGGGGCTTCTATACCATCATTTCCCGCCGGCTTGGGCTGCCGGCCATTGCGGCCACGGCTGTGCAGGTGGTGATGGCGACGGCCCTCCTCGCTCCGGTCGCGCTCGCAGCTGGAGCCGGGTTCCCCTCGACCGCAGCCGAGCGGTGGTCGATCGCGTACATCGCCGCTTTCCCCTCGCTGGGGGCGTATCTGTGCTGGAACCTCGCACTCAAAACGACGGCACCGGCCACCGCCGGCAATTACCTGAACCTGATCGTTGTGTTCACGGCGGCCATCACGGTCATGATGGGCATTCCGGTCAGCCTGCCCCAGGCCATCGGGGGCCTGCTTGTCATAGCCGGCGTCCTGCTGGCGAGCCGACCAAGACGGTCCCCGGCAATCAGGGCGGCGTAACCCTGGCGCAGCACTGGCCCGGTGTTGTGTTCCCTGCTATTCGGCTTTCCTCAACACCACAGCCGGCGGCCGCGCCGCAGAGGAAAGCGCCGTTCATGGCACAGACCACCTCCGTATGGCCGTCTGCCAGCCGGTGGAACGGGCAGTTTTCAAGGACAAAGCCGCCGCCTCCGTCCGGATTCGGCATGTAGCCCTCCGCCGAGAGGAATTCCTCGAGGCTTCCACTCCCCTCCGCCATCGCCAGGCCCTTCGCATATGAGGTGGCCAGCAACACTTCCCGGACAGGTTCTCCGGCAGCACTCGACCGTTCGATGGCGGTGGCCATCAGTTCACCGGCGAGATCGTAGTTGCGGTCAGGAACGGACGCCCCCACTTCCGGCTGCGCCGGCCGGTACATTTTCGCCGGTCTGCCGGAGCCGGGCCCGGCCTTGCCGCCGAGCTTGCGGAATTCGACGGCCAGGACACCGTCCTGCACCATTCTGTCCAGATGGAACGACGCCGTGCTTCGCGGGATTTCCAGCGCAGCGGCCGCTTCGTCACGCCCCACCGGACGGGACGATGCGGCGATAAATCCGAAAAGTCTCCGGCGGTTCTCATCGCCCAGCGATGCCACGGCCGCGATCCGGCGGGCCCAGGGAAGTCTGCGCATGGAACACCCTAACTCTAAAAACAAGATTCATTGCTTAATGGCGCAAAGGTTTCTAAAATCAGAATACCTACTTTTAGAAGGAGTCGTCATGAAATCTTCCGCTGTACTAAATGCGCCGGGCACCGCGCTGGCGTCGGAACCGGGGAGGCAGGCGTTCCTGCTGCTTCGCACGGTGTTCACGGTCGCACCGGTCATTTTCGGCCTCGACAAATTCACCAACCTCCTGGCCGACTGGACCATGTATCTGGCGCCCGTAGCAACGGCAGTGGTGCCGCTCCCGGCCCAGACGATCATGTACATCGTCGGCGTCGTTGAAGTGGTGGCTGGCATCGCGGTGGCAGTCCGGCCGCGTTTCGGATCGATACTCGTGGCCGTGTGGCTGCTGGGGATCATCATCAACCTGCTGCTCCTGGGCAGTTTCTTTGATGTCGCCCTTCGAGACTTCGGCCTGCTCGTGGGCGCGCTCGCCCTCAACCGGCTGTCACCCAGGAGTTCCCGCAGGCCATAGTGCCGCAGCTCAGCAGCCGGATCAGTTTGAAGGCGGAACGACCACCAGTCGTTCCGCCACGTCCGCACGGGCTGCCGCGAGCGCGGCCGGGTCAGGACACGAGAGCGAGATGTAGACGGACGAACCAGCTGTGGCAAAGAGCCGGGCCAGCACTGCGTTCGATCTTCCCCCTGGCGCAGATCCACCCTCGAAGGCCAGCACTTCTGCCTTTGGCCCGGGCTTGTCCGGCTCACCGCCCCAGCGCAGGGTATCGGTCTTCAGGTAGCCGGGCAGGATGGTGGAATCCAGATATTTGAACAGTTCAACCGTGGAGGCCCTGTCATCCCCGGCCACGGCGAGCGCCGCCTGGTTCACACGGACCCGCGCCGAGACCAGGCATCCGTCGGCTTTAAGGTAGCGGTTCTCCCCCGCTACGTTCTCCTTGATTGTCTTCCACCCCGGCGCTTCGCGGAGTCCGTCGGAAAGGCCGACGGCAGCTCCTGCGGCCAGCGAGTCTCCGGCCGTCAGCGGAAGGTCCTTCGCCGCCACCGCAGCCGCATCGTAGCCCGGGGTAATGGTAGGCGTTGCCAGCGCGGGCGTGGTCCGGACGTCACTCGGGGCTGCAGGATCCGGGACGCCCACGCTGCATCCAGCGAGCGCGGCCACCACCAGGGCCAGGGTCAGCGACAAAGCCATCGCCCGGGTCGCCCCGGGTACTCGTCCCGTCCGGACCGCAGCGGGTCCCCTGCCCGTCGATTGCACATTGCCCCCACATACGGTCTGCCGGCGGCACTGCTCCGGCCGGTCCTCCGCAAGAGTTTAGACCGTCCGGCCGGCATGTCGTCACGGCGAGGCCAGCACCCTGATGGCAGCGGGCACCACCTCCACAGTCAGCGGCAGCGGGCCCACCCTCTCGCCGTCGGCATACGCAACGACGCCTCCCGCCGAAAGCTCAACCCGGCGCACCTGCCGGATGTGCACTGCCTGGTGCCCGGTATGGCGGCCGGTAAAGACCTTCGGGAAGACGGCAAGGAACCGCAGGCGGGACAGTGGTTTGACGATGAACAGATCCAGGAATCCGTCGTCCAGCAAGGCGTCCGGGGTAACTTTCATGCCGCCCCCGATGGACTGCCCGTTCGCCACCGAGATGAGCATGGCTCCCTGCAGCCAGGTTTCCCCGTCAGCGGTCACCGCGTAGTCGATGGCCTTGAAGGTGGCGAGTTCACGGAGCATGGCCAGGTTGTACCTGCTCCTGCCGCGGGGCCAGCGCCAGGAGTTGGCGCGTTCGTTAACGGCGGCATCGAACCCGGCGGATACAACTCCGGCAAACCAGCGGCTTGTGCCGTTGCCGGTAATCCGCCCGGCATCGATGAGGCGGCCGCCCGCCTCCATTGCGGACCATATCCGGTCACAGGCGGCAACTGCGTCATTCAAGGGAAGGCCCAGGGCACGGGCCATGTCGTTCCCGGTGCCGCTGGGAACGATGCCTAGCGGCACAGTGCCGAAGGGGGCACCGGACTCGGCGAGCGCATTGATGCCCAGGTGGACCATGCCGTCACCGCCCACAACAACCAGGGCATCGCAACCTGTAGCCAGCACGTTGCCCACCGCTGCTGCAAGCCGTTCATAGCTGGCCTTCTGCAGCACGATGACGCGCGCCCCGGCGGCGCGGAAGTAGGCCGCCACCGTGTCGCCGGTGCGCTGTGCGCCGCCGAAAGAAGCCCGGGGGTTGATGGCAACGGCGATGATCATGCGCTGAATTATGCCAGCAGCGGGAACCATGGCCGCGGGCGCGGACGTTGAGCCTATGCACGGTTAAACTGGGCGGACCGGACTGCCTGAGTGGACTGGAACCTACAAGAAAAGGATCAGTGTTTGACCCAGGGCAGCAGCTCCCATTACCAGGTCCTTCGTCTTCCTGTGACGGCGACGGACAAAGAGATCAAAGTGGCCTACCGCAAGGCGGCCCGCCGGGCACATCCCGACCATGGCGGGGATGCCGCCGTCTTCCGGCAGGTGACGCTGGCCTACGAGACGCTGATAGATCCGAAGCGTCGCGCCGCCTACGACCGCTCGTACGCGCACGGGACCCCCGGCACGGCAGCCACGGAGGGCGCCCATTTCGATGCGCCGGCAGCCGGGAGCCGCGCGTCGGCAACCGTCCACCGGCCCAACACGCCGCGGAACACGGCAGGCGATCCGCCCGTGTACGTTCCGCCGTTCGAGCATCCGGAGTCCGGCAACGTGCCGCTGATTCCGGAGGAGCTTGCCGCCCGGCAGGTCCACGGCGTGCCCCGTAAACGGGGTATCTTCGGAGCGGAAGCCCGGATCCAGCGGGAGATGCGGACCGTCCAGCTGATCAGCAGGCAGATCCTCCCGGCCATTCCGGCAGCCAGGTTGATCAACGGGCTGCAGTCGCCCGCGGACAACAGCCACATCGACCACGCGCTGTTGTCCGGCTACCGGCTGGCCCTGATCGGATCCATGCTGCTGCCCAAGGGAGCCTACGCCTGGAACGGAACCACGCTGACGCACGGCGGCCGGGCCATTGCGCCGCCGCAGCTGGCGCACATTGTGCGGCGCATGCAGGACATCTTCCCGGAGCTCAACGTAACGGGGTGGACTGTCATCCACAGTCCCGACGGCAACCTTCATGAACCGGTGATCGACCACCACAGGCGCTCGCACCGCGGGCATGAAACCGTCCAGGTGGTCAACGGGGCCGGACTTGTCCGGGGCCTCAAGGAGTTCCTGGGCTCCGGGCCTGCCCCCAACACGGTCAATGTCCCCGTCCTCGCCAGACTGCTGCGCGGGATGCACTAAGGCCCGAAGTGGCTAGGATGGGACGGTGTTCCGCATCCTCTTCCACACTCCTGAAATTCCCGGCAATACGGGCAACGCCATCCGCCTGGCTGCCATCACGGGCGCCGAACTGCACCTCGTGGAGCCTCTGGGCTTTGATTTTTCCGACGCCAAACTTCGCCGCGCCGGCCTGGACTACCACGACCTCGCCGTCGTGACGGTGCACAAAAGCATCGAGGCCGCCTGGGAGGCTTTGCAGCCTGAGCGCGTCTATGCGTTCACGTCCGACGGCGAAACCTCCTACGCGGATATCAGTTACCTCCCCGGCGACGTCCTTCTCTTCGGACCGGAATCTGTGGGACTTCCGGCGGAACTCAAGAACGATCCGCATGTGACGTCCCGGGTGCGGCTTCCCATGCTGCCGTCCCTGCGGTCCCTGAATCTTGCCAACGCGGCGTCGATCGCGGTCTTTGAGGCCTGGCGGCAAAACGGCTTCGCCGGCGCCAAACTCTAGCGGGGCAGCACCCGGGGCCGTCCGCCCGCCCGCCCCGACGGCCCGTCAATTTGCAGAAATCGCCGCCCATCCATCCCCGCTTGCACTCCGAATTACCTGTAGAGGCCAACCCGGGCCAACCACAGGATTGCGAGGAGCGGCAGGTGACTACATTGCAGGTCCGCCGGTCCCAGACCCGTAGCCCGGAGACCCACCGCGACATTCCAAGCGCCCCTGCTGACTTATGCTTGGGAGTGATGGAAACTCCCAACGCCCCAAACCCAGAGGCCACTGCTTCCCCTGGCACTTCGGCCGACGTGAACCGCCGGCTTGGCGACCTGCTGGCTCGAATCGCCGACGGGGACCAAGGGGCCTTTGCGGAGTTTTACGAATTGACGTCACGGCGTGTGTTCGGCATGGCCCGCCGCGTCCTGATCGACCCTGAGCTCAGTGAGGACACCACCCAGGAAGTGTTCCTCCAGGTCTGGCAAAACGCGGCGAAGTTCAATCCGGAGGCCGGCAGTCCGCTGGCCTGGCTGATGACTATTTCGCACCGCCGGGCGGTGGACAAGGTGAGGTCCTCCCAGTCGTCCACCGACAGGGAGGCCAAGTACGGGGCCAGCAGCCAGGAGATTGACCATGACTCCGTCTCGGATGAGGTCGGAAGCAGGCTGGAAGCCGAGGCCGTGGTCAGGTGTCTGGACACCCTCACGGAGACGCAGCAGCAGTCCGTCCGGCTGGCCTACTACGGCGGGCTGACGTACCGCGAAGTCGCGGAGAAACTGAACACCGCCGTGCCCACCATCAAGTCCCGCATCCGCGATGGACTGATCCGTTTGAAGACCTGTCTGGGGGTGAGTTGAGATGACCGACATGAACCAACCGAACAGCAGCCGTTCCTCCGGAATGTTTGCCCATGATATCGCCACGGACCTGGCCTCCGGCCGGGCCGTGGAACTGGCGGAAGTGTATGCCCTGGACGCCGTGGACCCTGCCGAGCGTTCTGCCATTGAGGATTACATCTCGACCGCGCCGGCGCTGGAACGGGAGGCGTTCGATGAGCGCGTGCGGCAAGCACGCGAAACGCTGGCCGTTACCTTTACTGCCGAGGAGGAACCCCCGGCGGGGCTGTTCGACCGCATCCTGGCACAGCTGCCCGCGCAGCCCCAGGGTCAGCTTCCGTCACAGCCGGGCACCATTCCCGTCTCTACTCCCCCGTTCCACGGACATGCTCGGGAACCGGGCCGGGCACCTGTCTCCGATGAACTCGGTGCGGCCCGCGTACGCCGCGAGGAGCGGCGCCGGGCACCGGGACTCCGCAACTGGCTGGTGGGCGTGGCTGCGGCCGCTGTCATCGCCTTGGGTGGCGTGGGAGTGGGCGCATATGTGGCCAACCAGAACGATCCACTCAACCAGGTGCTCCAGGCCCAGGACGTTCGGGAGGCAACCGTCGATGTTAGCGGCGGAGGCACGGCCACCGTGGCCATTTCGACCTCCAAGGACGCAGTCGTGGTCAAGATGAACGGTGTCCCGGCTCCTCCTGCCGGCAAGGTGTACCAGATGTGGCTGATTCCCAAGGACGGTTCGGCACCGGTTTCGCAGGGGCTCATGGACGCAGAGGCACTGTCCAAACCGGCCGTCGTAAAGGGCATTCATTCGGCAGCAGCGCTGGGCATCACCGTTGAACCGGTCGGCGGCTCCGCGTCGCCAACTCTGCCGACCGTTGCCGCGGCTCCGCTCGGAGCCTAGCCGGACGCTGTTTTCCAAACCGGCCTGCCGGTGCCGCCACACTGGCGTGCACCGGCAGGCCGCGGACTTTAAGCACTACCCGTCACAGCTGCGCGTATTGACATTGACGCAACGTCAACTTCTACGATGAAGGAATGAAGCAGGAGGAGCACCGCAGCTGGTCCATTGCCGAGGTTGCGCGGCTGAGCAAAGTCTCGTCCCGCACCGTCCGGCACTATCACCAGCTGGGGATCCTGGATCCCGCCTACACCGGGCAGAACGGCTACCGATATTACGGCCAGGAGCAGCTCTTCCGGCTGCAGCGGATTCTCCTGCTTCGCGAATTGGGCCTCGGCCTCGAGGCCATCGCCGACGTCCTCGCCGGACAAACCAGCCAGCTGGAGGCACTTGCCGTGCACCGTGAATGGCTGCTGGCTGAACACGACCGCCTCGGGCGGATGGCCGCCACCGTGGACGCCACCATGACAGCGCTAAGACAAGGAGACACCATGTCCGCCGAGGAAATCTTTAAGGATTTCGACAACAACCCGTACGAGGAAGAGGCCCGGCAGCGCTGGGGCGACCAGGCCGTTGAGGACAGCAAGGCACGTCACGCCGCGATGAGCGACGCCGCCAAAAAGGCGTTCATGCAGGAAGCACAGGACATCAACGAGGAGCTGGCGCGCTGCTTCGACGCCGGACTGCAGGCCGCAGCGCCGGAAGTACAGGCCGTCGTCGACCGGCACTACAAGTGGGTTTGCGCCAGCTGGACCCCGGACGCCGAAGGCTACGTCGGCCTTGGCCGGATGTACGTCGAGGACCCCCGGTTTACTGCCTTCTACGACAAGAGCCGCGCAGGCCTGGCTCCCTACCTTTTCGAGGGAATCAAGGCCTACGCGGCGGCACGGCTCAGTTAGTCCTCCGCGAGGCAGCGCTAGAAACCCGCAATTGTCCCTTGGCCGTTAACGGAGACCACGTGGAAGGCCTCGGCGCTGTGTCCGGGAGGCAATCCGGCCCGTTGGCCGGCGGCCAGCATAAGGCCCCGGACCGTCCGGTCCATCGCTTCAAGGTCGGGGTGCTGGCTGGCGTGCACGTGGATGGCCTCAAGTTTGTTGTCCACGTGGGCAGTGACGTCAACGAAGTGGTTTTCCCGTTCCTCCGGCCCGGCAAACAACCACAGCCACGGTAGCTTGTAGGCCGCCAGCCCCGCTTCGGCAAGGTCGGGGTAGGCAAAAGGGTTTTCCAGGGCAGGATAAACCGCCCGGGTGACGGCTTCGCCCACGGCCAGGTGGTCCGGGTGGCTCTTCTGGATGCGGTTCCAGTTGCGTTCAGGATGCATGGAAAGAACGACGTCGGGCCGGATCTCACGGATCAGCTTCACCACTCCCCTCATCACCTCGTGCGTGGGCTCCAGGTAGCCGTCCCGCTCGTGCAGGTAGTGGATGTCCGTCACGCCGACCAGGGCGGCGGCGCGGCGCTGCTCTTCGGCCCTCATGGCCACTATCTCCTCGCGCTGCGCGGGATCGAAGCCGCCGGCGTCGCCGTCGGTCATGATGCAGTAGCTCACCTCAACCCCGGCCCTGGTCCAGGCTGCGATGGTTCCGGCGGCACCAAAGTCGATGTCGTCCGGGTGGGCGGTAAAACAAAGGACCCGCTCAATCCGGTGGTGTTCCGGATTGAACGGGCTTTGCGCCGTGGCGTTGGTGCTCAAATCATCAGCCCTTGCGCTTCTTGATCTCTTCAGTCGCCTGCGGAAGGACCTGGAAGAGATCCCCGATGATCCCGAAGTCGGCAATTTCGAAGACGGGCGACTCGGCATCCTTGTTGATGGCAACGATGACCTTGGCGGTTTGCATGCCGGCTTTCTGCTGGATCGCGCCGGAGATGCCGGCCGAAATGTACAGCTGGGGGGAAACGGTCTTGCCGGTCTGGCCCACCTGCGCATCGTGGCCGATCCAGCCGGCGTCCGTAGCGGCGCGGGAAGCACCCACGGCAGCACCGAGGGCGTCGGCAAGCTCCTCCACCGGGCCGAAGTCGCCATCCACGCCGCGACCGCCTGCCACCACGATCCGGGCTTCGGTGAGGTCCGGGCGGCCGCTGGCGGGCTTGTCCTTGCGTCCGGTAATGCGGGCAGCGCCGGCCGTGGCAGAGTCCGGAACGTCAACGGTGAGGACTTCCGGGCTCGCTGCCGCAGCGGCGGGATCGGGCGTGACACTGTTCGGCTTGACCGTCAGCACGGAAACGGCCGTGGTGGCCTTGGCCGTGGTGGTGTAGGACCCGGCCAGGACGGACTTGTGGGCAGTGCCGTCAGGTTCAACGCCTACGACGTCCGTGATGACACCCGCGCCGAGCTTGATGCCAAGCCGGGCTGCGATCTCCTTGCCGTCGAACGAGTTCTCCAGGAGCACGGTGGTGGCGCCCGAAGCCGCAACGGCACCGGCAAGGTAGGCGGCCTTGGGACCAATCAGGTAGGCGTCTAGGTCCTCGGACGACGGACGGAAGACGGCCGTGGCGCCGTGGGCGCCCAGGGCGGCTACGACGTCGTCGTTCAGCGCGCCGTTGACGGCGACGGCCGTCTCACCCAGCGAGCGCGCGATTGTCAGCAGTTCCAGGCTGCTCTTCTTGAGGGCCTGGCCGGGGTTATCAATGAATACAAGTACTTTTGCCATGTCGGGGATCCTCTTAGAGCAGCTTCTGGGCGGCCAGGAAGTCCACCAGCTTGATGCCGGCGTCGCCTTCGTCGGTGATGATGGTGCCGGCGGTGCGCGGCGGACGTGCAGCTGCCGTTTTTACTTCGGTCCAGGAACCGGTCTTGCCCACCTCTGCGGGGTCCACACCGATCTCCGCGAGCGTGAGGGTGGTGATCGTCTTGCGCTTGGCCGCGATGATTCCCTTGAAGTTGGGGAACCGGGGTTCGTTGATCTGGTCGGTCACGGACACGACAGCGGGCAGTGTTGCCTCGACGGTGTCGTAGTGGGTGTCGCTGTCGCGGCGGGCGATGACGCGGCCGCCGTCAACTTCGAGTTCGGAGGCAAACGTGACCTGCGGGAGGTCAAGCCGCTCTGCAAGTTGCGCGGGCACCAGGGAGGTTTCGCCGTCGGTGGATGCCATGCCGGTCAGGACCAGGTCCACCGGGCCGTCGGCTCCGATGTGCCGGACCGCTGCTGCCAGCGCCAGGGAGGTCGCAGCGGCATCGGATCCGGCAAGGGCGTCGTCACGGAGGTGGACGCCCTCGGTGGCGCCGATCTGGAGTGACTTCTTGATGGCGTTGACGGCGCCCGCCGGACCCATGCTGAGGGCGATGACCTGGTTGCCGGCTTTGGCTCCGCCGCGGGCCTCGGTCAGCTGCAGTGCAGCTTCCAGGGCGTATTCGTCCAGCTCGGACAGGATGCTATCGGCGCGGTCGGTGGTGTTGTCCTCGTCGCTGAGGTGACGGTCCAATTGCGCGTCTGGTACATGTTTGACCAGAACGATGATCTTCAATGTCTCTTCCACTTTCTGTACAGCAGCCTTCCATGCTTGTGGATAGCCAGCCGGGTGAGGTCATGGCCGCGGATCTCCCCCGGGGTGCGGGTAGATCCAAGCTAACCATATAGCGGGGCACCCGCGCCGTCCCGTTAACGCCTGTGTCAGGCGGCACCAAGGACCGCGGGTTAACACCGTGGAGGCGGGACCACCGTACCGGTGTCCCCGCCTCCCACGGTCGGGTTGCTGCGTGCCCGGGGCATGTCCTGCCCTATGCCCGGAACCTTATGCGGCCCTTACTGCTCCGCTGCCGCGCCGAGCGTCACGTCAACCTGCTGTTCCTGGCCTCCGCGCTGGATGGTGACCTTCACAGACGCGCCCGCGGGCTGCTCCCTGACGGCTGCGGTCAGCTGATTGGGATCACTGATGGTGAGGTCGTTGAACTTCGTGACAACGTCGCCCACCTTGAGTCCGGCCTTGGCAGCAGCGGAGCCGGACTCCACTGTGGCCACTTCGGCGCCCACCGAGAAGGAAGAGCTCGACGACGTCGACGACTTCGCCTTGACGCTGACTCCGAACTGGCCGTGCGTCGCCTTGCCGTTCTCGATGATCTCCTGGGCCACGCGCTTGGCGTGGTTGATGGGAACGCTGAAGCCCACGCCGATGTTGCCGCTGGTGCTGGAGCTTGAGTCACCCCCGGCCGAGGCGATGGCAACATTCACGCCGATGACTTCACCCTTGCTGTTGACCAGGGCACCGCCGGAGTTGCCGGGGTTGATGGCGGCGTCGGTCTGGATCACGTTGATCGAGATGGAGCCCTGGTTCGAGGGGCTTTGGCTCTGGCCGCCGTCCGGCGGCGCAAACTGGAAGCCGCCCTCGCCGTTGCTCTGCGAATCGTCCGCTCCATCCTTCGGCGCGGCAGAAGAAGCCACGCTGATGGTCCGGTTCAGGGTGGAGACGATGCCGTCGGTGACGGTGCCTGTCAGGCCCAGGGGTGAACCGATGGCGATGGCCGTGTCCCCCACATTCAGCTTGCCGGAGTCGCCAAGGGTTGCCGGAGTCAGCCCGGACGCGTTGTCCACCTTGATGACAGCCAGGTCGCTCAGGGGATCCGTGCCCACGATCTTGGCGGTGAGAACCTTGCCACTATTCGTGCGGACTTCGATGGTGGCGTTGGCC
Source organism: Arthrobacter sp. FB24 (assembly GCF_000196235.1). NCBI lineage: Bacteria > Bacillati > Actinomycetota > Actinomycetes > Micrococcales > Micrococcaceae > Arthrobacter > Arthrobacter sp. FB24. The sequence goes on from NC_008541.1 coordinate 3,082,965, forward strand.
GTTTTGCCGTCCAGTGTCACCACGTGGGTGTTCGTCAGGATATGGCCTTGGTCGTCGAGGATAATGCCTGAGCCGGTGCCGCCGTCGCTACCGCTCGTCGCCTTGATGGTCACAACGCTCGGCGACGCCTTCACCGAAGCAGCAGTGATGACGTTGACGTCGTCCTTGTTGTTCACGATCACGGTGCCGGGCTGGCTGCCGGTGCCGCTGACAGCAGACGTGGAACCGTTGGTCAGGAAGGCGTCACTGGCCGCCACCACGCCGCCGCCCACGAGGCCGGCGGCAAGGATGCTGGCAACCAGGGTTCCCACGCCGAAGGCAGCTTTCCGCTTCGGCGCACTCGCGGGATCGGAGGCGTAGATGCTGCCCTGGTGGTGCTGGTGGGCCTGGTACGGGCCGCCGGCCTGGGGGGCTCCGGCACCTGAATATGTGCCGCTTCCTGTGTGGGCGCCATGCTGGGTGGCGGCGCCGCCCTGCTGGCCGTAGAACGGCTGGTGCTGCGGATAGACGGGCTGCGGGGCACCGTCCGCGCCGGGGTGCGCCTGTCCGTTGTCGGACCGGGGCTGGTCCAGCCGGGCGGTCGGGTTGTCATGGTCTGAGTCTCCGGCCGGCTTCTCCGCTGACTGCGGCTGCGCCCGGTGTGCCGCGTCCAGCGGTTGGGTGTCGGCATGAGGAGGCTGCGCGGGCCAGCCATCCCGGGGCTTTTCCGGACCCCTGTTCTCAGGCGATCCACCCTGTGCTGGGTTCTCAGTCATTAGACTTCCTTTCGTCCTTGTCTGCCTTTAACTATGGACCCTCAGACTGAAGCTAAAGGGGACGTTGGCTGGGAGGTTCCTGAACGCCGTCAGAATCCATTTTTTGCGGGTCCGGGCCACGGGTGCAGCGCTTTTCGCTGGTGGCATATTCCCCGTTGTGGACGGGCATATTGGTGCACCATAGAATCAAATGGAATTGCCACAGCGACCTGCGGCTTTACACATGCGTGGGGGCGCTGCTGCATTCTGTGACGACTGGCTCGGCCCGAATCAGTCGCAGAAGTGCTGAAGGGTTGCACATGCGGTCTAAGTTCAAACGTCTCCTCGCCGTGATTGGCCTTGCCGGGTTGCTGGCGGTCCCCGCCACCTCAGCCTGGGCCGAAGCCCCGGTGCCTATTCCGTCCGGCACTAACATCGTGGACAAGGCCAATGTGCTCGGAAGCCGCAAGGCTGAAGTGCAGGACGCAATCCAGAAGCTCCTCAAGGACCACAAATACAACCTTTACGTGGTTACGGTGAACTCCTTCGAGAGCCCTGATGACCCGACGGCTTGGGGCGAGGCTGTCGCTACGCAGAAGAAGATGGGCAACGCTGACGTCCTGCTCGCCATCTCCACGGCAGGCCAGTACTACTTTGCGCCGTCTACGAAGAGTTCGATCTACGCCAAGAAGTCGAACATCACCCAGAACGCCATCGTGGCTAACCTTGCCGGTGGCAAGAAGGACTACGCCCAGGCCGCCATTGACACCGCATCGGCAGTCGGCGACGCCGCGGGCGGCGGCAGCGGTACCGTCTCATCCGGTGATGGTGCCGGAGCGGCAGTACTAGTCGGCACCGGCGTGGTTGTAGCCGGTGGCGCGGGTGCTTACCTCTATTTCCGGAACCGCCGGAAGAAGGCTGCAGTCGCATCGAGTGCCAGTTATGGCCCGCAGGGTGCGGAGCTGGACCCGCTGGCTTCACTGAGCGTGGACGAACTGCGCCGGAAGAGCGGTTCGCTGCTTATTGAGGCTGATAACGCCATCAACTCGAGCGAACAGGAACTCGGGTTCGCCCAGGCTCAGTACGGCGATGCCGCCGTCGGAAACTTCACCAAGGCGCTGCAGGAAGCCAAGGGCCACATGTCCGAGTCCTTCAAACTGCAGCAGCAGCTTGACGACCATATTCCGGACACCGAGGAGCAGCAGCGCAGCTGGCTCGGCGAAATCATCCGCCGCTCGGAGGCTGCACTGGCCTCCCTCCAGGAACAAAAGGCAGACTTCGATTCCCTGCGGGAGCTGGAGAAGAACGCACCGCAGGCCCTTGCCGCAGTGAACGCCGGTGCCACCGATGCTGACGCCCGGATCGCCAGCGCGGAGCAAACACTGACTGAACTGCGGGCCAAGTATGCCGACAGCGCCCTTGCGCAAGTTTCGGACAACATCGGGCAGGCCAAGGAGCGGCTCGCCTTCGTGCAAAATGCCAGCTCGACTGCCCGGGACAAGTTGGCCTCCGGCGAGGGCAGCCTGGCCGCCGTTGCCGTCCGCGCCGCCGAGGAAAGCCTGCACCAGACAAAAGTTCTCCTGGAAGCCATCACCAAGGTCTCCGGAAACCTTGACGAGGCACGCAACAGCCTTGAGGCCGCCGTTGCGGACACCTCCCAGGACCTCGCCCAGGCAAGAGCGATGATCCAGTCAGGAGCCCATCCGGAACTTGCCGGACCGGTAGCCGGAGTGGAAGCGGCCCTGGCACAGGTCAAGGCGGAGATCCAGGGTGGGAAGATCGATCCGATTGCCACGCTGGAGCGGGTGGAGGCGGCCCATCAGTCACTGGACCAGTCCCTGACCGGTATCCGCGACCAGCAGGAGCAGGCCCGCCGTGCGCAGGCGTCGTTGCAGCAGACCATCATGTCGGCCCAGGCCCAGATCAGTGCCACCTCGGACTACATCACTGCGCGTCGCGGCGGAGTAGGAACCGAAGCACGGACCCGCCTTGCCGAGGCCCAGCGGAACCTGGACTATGCCCTGTCCATATCCCGCAATGATCCCGTCACCGCCCTGACCTATGCCCAGCAGGCCCACGCACTGGCAGCCCAGGCCGCGCAACTCGCCCAGGGGGATGTGGACAGCTTCGGCTACACAAACCAGGGCTATGGCCGCGGCGGCATGTTCGGCGGCGGTGGCGGAGGCGGCCTCGGCGGCGCCATCCTGGGCGGCATCCTCATCAACTCCATCCTCAACGGAGGCAGCGGCGGCGGCTGGGGCGGCGGCCACAGCGACGGCGGCGGCTGGGGCGGCGGCGATTTCGGCGGCGGAGGCGGGGACTTCGGCGGAGGCGATTTCGGCGGCGGGGACTCCGGCAGCTTCTAGCCGATCCACAGACTAGGCGGCGGCCGGTACCGCCGGCCGCCGGGTAGAAACGGTACATCAACTGTTCACTGATTTCAGTGGCGACCACTGAGCAGGATGAAAGGCAACACCATGGTTAAGCAGTCCATTTTCGGCCGTATGGCGCAGCTGGCAAAGGCGAACATCAACTCTTTGCTGGACCAGGCCGAAGATCCGCAGAAAATGCTGGACCAGATGGTCCGGGACTACACGAACAACATTGCCGAAGCTGAATCTGCCGTTGCGCAGACCATCGGAAACCTGCGCATGCTCCAGGACGACTACAACGAGGACGTCAAGAACGCCCAGGATTGGGGCAACAAGGCCCTGGCGGCGTCCCGCAAAGCCGACGAGTACCGCAGCAGCGGCGACACCGTGGACGCCCAGAAGTTCGACAACTTGGCCAAGGTCGCCATCCAGCGCCAGATGTCAGCCGAGAACGAGGCCAAGGCTGCCGAGCCCAGCATCGCTTCGCAGACCGAAGTCGTGGAAAAACTCAAGACCGGCCTGGACCAGATGAAGGGCAAGCTCAACGAGCTGACCAGCAAGCGCAATGAGCTGGTGGCCCGCTCCAAGACCGCCGCCGCGCAGTCCCAGGTGCACGACGCCCTCAAGAGCATCGACTTCATGGATCCCACCAGCGAGGTGGGCCGCTTCGAAGAGAAGATCCGCCGCGAAGAAGCCAAGGTCCGCGGTCAGCAGGAACTGGCAGCGTCCAGCCTTGACGCACAGTTCAACCAGCTGGAAGACCTCGGCGAACAGACGGAGATCGAAGCCCGCCTCGCGGCTTTGAAGTCCGGCGGCGCGAAGCCTGCCATCGGATCGTCAGCCAATTCTTCGGCTGCCGGCTCCACTGTTGAAGAAGCTGATTTCGACAAGCTCTAGGCTGCGCCTCCGGTTTTGGCCGGACCAAAGAGAGGCCGGGGTCCCGCGAAGGGGCCCCGGCCTCGCTGCGTCTTTGCCGTAAGGCGGGCTAGCGCAGAGCGACAGCAGGTTCTCCTGCCGTGGTCAGCCCGGCCCCGGCCGCCACGCAACTGCCGGAACGAACGTCGCCGTCGTTGTAGACCTGGCGCAGGCAGTTGCGCAGGGCCAGCTGGCCCCAATAGTTGGGGTGCAGCGATTCCTGGATGTAGTAGTCGCTGAACACGGTGCTGGCGGTCCGGACCTCGTTGATCCATTCGCTGACGTCCGCGGCGCCTGCGCCCCGCCAGTCACTCAGCGCGGTGCTGTCCAGCTTCTTCGTTGTGTCCGCACACAGTTCGTGGCCGGTGAAGAGCGCGGCCACGTTCAGCGTGTGAACGCCGTCCAGACCCGAAGCAGCGATGCCGGCCGAAATGGTGGAGTTGATGGCGGGGACGGCAGTACCCGAAGCCCAATCCAGGTCCGCGTTCCAGAATCCGCAACCGTAGGTGCTCTGCCTGCTGAACCCTGCTTCGGGGTAGGCAACGTCGGAACTGCGCGGCAGCGGCGAGACGTAGTTCTGCACCACCAGGCTGTATCCACCGGGCGCATAGCCGGCGCCGGCCATGGCCTGCGCCACGTTCGCGAGCGAGACGCCGATCCGGGATGCCACTGCGGCCCGGTTTGTCGCCGAAAAGTTCGTAGCCACCGCAGTAGAGTCCTTGCAGTAACTCGGAGCCCAGGACGGGCTGGTCATGAACTTTGACACACACGTGGCGATGATGCCGGCGAAACCAAGATCGTTCCCGCCCACCGAGACCACCACCATCTTGACCCGGTGGGCCGATGCGAAGTTCTGCAGGGCAAGGGCCTGCCCCATATTGCCGGCAGCATCGTTGTAGAAATCCAGGCCAGGCTTGAATTCCCCGGAGGAGTTCCAGGACGTGGCCGTCTTGGCACCGGAACACGCCAGATTCGCTGACTGTGCCTGCCCGATCCTGATCTCCGCCGAGGAGGAGCGGTGGCAGCCGGCCGTACTCTCGGATCGACCGGCATCAAGATAGGCCGCGTCACCCAGCGCATCAGTCTGGCCGGGATCACTCGAATTGCCGGCCCAGCGGCCCGCTTCCCCCGAAATGTAGGAATCCCCCATGCTGACCACCCACTCATCGCCGCCGACGGGCGCGGCGTGGGCCGAAGGGGCAATGGCAGCGGACACGGTGGCAGCGGCTGCGATTGCCGCAACGAGCGCTCTGGTGGCCGCAAGCCACGGGCGAGCTGTCCCGGGCCGCGTGGCCGGGGAAAGGAATAGCTTCATTGGTCATCCTTTTTCTGCACGCGGCAACATTGCGGCGCACAGGTGGCCGACATCCGGCCGCCTCAGCCGGGTGCCGATGTCAACAGGAAAAAAGCCTGATCCGAACGGAACCGTCCGTGCGGAGAATGAACGCAGGGGACGACTGGAGCGAGTCTACGGCCAAGTTACCGGCCGGTAAATAGCGCCCGTCGGCGTGTACCGTGGAACCATGCCTTCCACCATTGTCTGGCTCCGTGACGACCTTCGGCTCGATGACAATCCGGCCCTGGCCGATGCGGCGGCCATGGGCCACCCGCTGACCGTCGTCTACATTCTGGATGAAGAATCACCGGGGGTGCGGCCCCTCGGCGGGGCGGCCAAATGGTGGCTCCACCATTCATTGGTGTCCTTGGCCGGCGGTCTGGAAGCGGCAGGCTCCCGACTGGTCCTTCGACGCGGGAGCGCTGCAGGAATCATCCAGGAGCTGGCTGCCGAAACCGGAGCCACCCATCTCAGGTGGAACCGCAGGTACGGCGGACCTGAACGCAGCATCGACGCCGGCGTCAAAGCCTGGGCAGGGGAACAGGGACTTGATGCAGCGAGCTTCCAGGCCAGCCTCATGTTCGAGCCCTGGACCGTCCGCACCGGGGCGGGCGGGCCGTACAAGGTCTTCACGCCCTTCTGGCGCGCATGCCTCGAAAGCGGAGAGCCGCGGATCCCCTCCGACGGCCCCGGCACGTTGCCTCATCCCGCCGGGCACGGAGACGGCGGGCCGCCCCAAAGCGATGACCTGGACAGCTGGGCGCTTCTCCCCCGCACGCCCGACTGGAGCGCAGGACTCGCGGAACAGTGGACGCCCGGCGAAGCGGGCGCCCACAGCCGTCTGAAGGACTTCCTGGACGGCCCTGTCGAGGAGTATGGAACCGGCCGCGACCGGCCGGGAGTCGAAGGCACCAGCCGCCTCTCCCCCCATCTTCGCTTTGGTGAGATCAGTCCCTTCCGCATCTGGCACGCGCTCCGTGAGCGCTTCCCGCGCCAGGCTCCTGCCGACGTCGGAATCTTCCGCTCCGAACTGGGCTGGCGCGAGTTTTGCTGGCAGCTTCTCTACGAGAACCCGGAGCTGGCCAGCCGAAACTACCGTCCCGACTTTGACCGGTTCGAATGGCAGACGCCGTCGGACGCCGAACTGGAAGCCTGGCAGCAGGGCCGGACAGGCTATCCGCTGGTGGACGCCGGGATGCGCCAGCTGTGGCAGACGGGTTGGATGCACAACCGCGTCCGCATGGCCGCCGCGTCGTTCCTGGTGAAGAACCTGCTCGCGGACTGGAGGCTGGGCGAAGCCTGGTTCTGGGACACGCTGGTGGACGCCGATTCCGCAAGCAACCCGGCCAACTGGCAATGGGTGGCGGGCTCCGGAGCGGACGCCTCCCCCTATTTCCGGATCTTCAACCCCGTGACGCAAAGCAAGAAATTCGACGCCGCCGGCCGCTACCTGCGGGAGTTCATTCCGGAGATCGCGAACCTGAGTGAAAAAGAGATCCACGAACCGTGGAAGGCGCCGGAACTGGCCGCCGGTTATCCGGAGCCGTTGGTGGGCCTGCCCGAGTCGCGTGAGCGGGCCCTGGAGACATACCAGAAGCTCAAGGACAGCTAAGCTGCGGCGGGGTCCGGCGCCCCTGCTGCGGACCGGTCAGCGGCTGCTGACCTTGCCCATCAGGGAAGCTATGGGACTCAGGAAGAGCGGCCGTGCCAGGAACCACCCGGCGACCATCACTGCGACGGACGCCGCGAAGATGCCGAATCCCACCCAGCTGACGTCGTCGCTGCTGCCGTACATGTGGTTGAGGTTCCGGAGGGCTCCGGTGGCCAGCACCAGGAAAACGTGGACCACAATGAAGGCGACGAAGTAGATCATCACCGGGAAGTGCACGGCGCGGGCAGCCTCGATTGGATAGGCCTTGTTCAGCGCCTTGGCATTCTTAGGCCACGCCGAGGACATCCGCAGGCCCGTGATGAAGGCCAGGGGCGCCGCGATGAAGACGGTCAGGAAGTACGTCAATAGCTGGAGGGCGTTGTAGTTGACCCAACCGTTCTCCGTCGGCCAGTTCAGCGAGGCGTACTGCAGCGCGGCCGAGAGCGCGTTCGGGAAGACATCCCAGCTGGTGGGTACGATCCTGGCCCACTGGCCGGTGGCGAAGATCAGGACCGCGAACACGATGCCGTTGAGGATCCACAGCGCGTCAAGGACAAGATGGAACCACAGCGCCAGGCTGATCTTCGTCGGCGCATTCCTGGTACGGACCAGGCCCCTGTTGTTCCGGGTCCAGTAGGCGGCCGGACGCGTCTGCGTGCGCACCTGCCAGCCGGAACGGATGATCAGCAGCAGGAAGAAGCCGTTGAGGAAGTGTTGCCACGCCAACCAAGCCGGAAACCCAACGGGAGTGCCTTCAGGCAGCTCTGTATGGCCCGGGTAGGCCGCCAGGAAGTCTTTTACCCCGGCGAGCCCTGTGACCCACTTAGCGAGCAGTACCACGAGAAGAAGGGCAACGAGCGCGGCCGGAACTGCCCAGTACAGCTTGGCCCATTTGCTCTTCGCAGGTCCGGACTTCTTCTTGGTTGGTAGAGACATCGAGCAGCATTCCTCTCGAGAATGATCGACTGGAAACAGGCGGGTCAGCCCTGCCGGGTGCACCGACAGGAGCGCCGGCCGGGTTAAGTGCGCCTTAATAGCTTGAATCATGAACAGCGGAAGAGCGAACCCGTGCGGGGCTTCGGTCATGCCCCGCAACATAGCGACCCCCGCCTGGAGGCGGCGGCCAGCCCATGCGTTGATCGACATCGAACAGCCGTATGGCACCGCAGGACGTTGCCCCCGGGAATGAGAATACTAGGAAATGCTAGTAGTTGGAGTGCTTCAGACAAGAAAAGAGGCCCTGACCGGCATAATTCCCGGTCAGGGCCTCTCATAGTGGTTGCGGGGACAGGATTTGAACCTGTGACCTCTGGGTTATGAGCCCAGCGAGCTACCGAACTGCTCCACCCCGCGTCGCTTGATCAACACTACCCTACTTTTGGGACCGTCCCGACCACCCCATGCCTGGACCTCTAACGGTCCGCCGGACGCTCCACCGAGCGGTCCGCTCAACGGTCCGACGGACGGCCCATGGGCAACCCGCCGGCAGCAAAGCAAAAGACCCGGAATTCTCTTTCGAGAATTCCGGGTCTTTCCGTCAGTTGCGGGGACAGGATTTGAACCTGTGACCTCTGGGTTATGAGCCCAGCGAGCTACCGAACTGCTCCACCCCGCGTCGCAAGAACAACATTACCTGCCGGTGAACGTCAGACCAAATTGAGGGGACGTGATCTGCGTCTCCGCGTCGACACGGGCCTTCCGGACCCGCGCTACCGGGCTTCCTGACCGGCGCTACCGGGCCCGGGAATTGGTACTCCAGCCGGAAACCGCAAAGGCCGGTTTCCCCTTCCTGCTGGAAGGGAAACCGGCCTTGCGGGCGGGCGTTACGGGGAGCACCCCCCTGATCAGTTACTCGGAGAGGGCGACGGCGTCGCGGCGGCCGACGGGGTCGCTGTGGGAGCCGTGGTGGCTCCCGGCGTCGGCGAGGCACCTTCCGAACCGAGCTTCGCTTCGGCATCGATCGCCTTCTGGAGGGCGGCGGACAGCTTCTTCTGCTGCTCGCCGTAGGCGGCGAAGTCCCCCTTGGCCAGAGCCTCCTGGCCCGCACGGATGGCTGCGTTCGCCTCATCCAGTGCGGCTTTCAGTTCCGCCTTGGCGTCCGTACCACCGGTGGCCGGCGGAGTGCTTCCTCCGGCTGCGGGCGGCGGTGTCTGGCCGTTATTGGCAAAGTCACCGGCCTTGGCGCCCGACTGGCCGCCGAAGAGTTGGTTCAGCGCTTCATCCAGTGTCGGCGCGAACCCGATCTTGTCACCGAAGGCAACCAGCACGCGCTGCAGTGTGGGGTAGGACGTTTCGCCCGTGGAGCGGAGGTAGACAGGCTGCACGTACAGCAAACCGCCGCCCACCGGGAGGGTCAGCAGGTTGCCGTTGAGGACGGCCGACGCGCCTTGCCGGAGCAGGTTCAACGCCTGGGACACTGTGGGATCGGAGTTGAACTTGTTCTGGGCCTGGCCCGGGCCCGGGACCTGAGCTTCCGGAGGAATCTGCAGCAGCCGTAGCTGGCCGTAGCTTTCCGCCTTCACGCCCTTCTGGTTGCCGGCATCGGAGTCCGCGGCCAGGAAGCCGTAGAGCACGTTGCGAGCGGTGCCGTTGACCACCTGCGGAATGAACGACGACGTGAGCTGGAAGGCGGGCTTGTCCTGGTCCGGCATCTGCAGTGACATGTAGAACGGCGGCTGCTTGACCTCTTCCTTGACCGTGGGATCGTTCGGCACGGACCAGGCATCGTTGTTCGTGTAGAAGTTGTCCGGCTGCGTGACGTGGTAGCGGCCCAGCAGTTCGCGCTGGACCTTGAACAGGTCCTCGGGGTAGCGGACGTGACTCATGAGCGCGCCGGACATCTCCGAATAGGGCTTCAGGGATGTCGGGAAGACGTTCTGCCATGCCTTCAGCACCGGGTCCTGATCGTCCCAGGCGTAAAGCGTCACCGAGCCGTCGTAGGCGTCAACCGTTGCCTTCACGGAGTTGCGGATGTAGTTCACCGAGCTATTCGGCAACGCGACCGTGCGCCCGGCCGTGGTCTGCGAATCAGCGGTGGCTGCGGACAGTTGCTCCTGCTGCGAGTACGGGTAGTACTGGCTGGTGGTGTAGCCGTCCACGATCCACTTCACGCGGCCGTCCACCACCGCCGGGTAGGCGTTGCCGTCGACCGTGAGGTAGGGGGCCACCTTTTCGACGCGGTCCCGCGGGTTGCGGTCGTAGAGGATCTGCGACTCGGCGTTGACGCCGTCGGACAGCAGCAGGTCGGACGATTGGAACTTGATCGCGTAGAGGACCTTGTTGAAGAAGCTGCCTACGTTCGGGCCGCCGTTGCCGGTGAAGGTGTACTGGGTTTCGCCATCGCCTTCCTTGCCGGCGGGACGGTCCTGCTCACGGTGCGGCGAACCCTCGGGTGCCCCTACGATCGAGTACTCGGGCGAGTTTTCGCCGAAGTAGATCCGGGGCTGGTACGTCGAATCGTTGCCGAGCACGCCGGTGGATGGAATGCCGGCCTGCAGGAACTCAGGCTTGCCGTCGGCGGTGAACTTGTTGCCCTTAGCGGCCACTACGCCGTAACCGTGGGTGTAGACCACGTGCCGGTTCAGCCAGGACTGCTGGTTGGCGCTGAGGCCGTCCGGGTTCAGCTCGCGGACAGCAATCACAGTGTCCTGCACCTTGCCGTCAACTTCATACCGGTCCACATTGAGCGCGCTCGGGAACTGGTAGTAGGGACGGTACTGCTCAAGCTGGGAGAAGGCGTCCGAAATCAGGTTCGGGTCCAGGAGGCGGATATTGGCAGTGGTCTGCGCGTCCGGTGCCAGTGCTCCTGTGGTGGCGTTAGTGGTGGCGTTGTACCGCTTCTCCTGGATCTTATCCAGGCCGTAGGCGGCGCGGGTCATGCTGATGTTCCGCTCGATGAACTGCCTCTCGAGGGTCTGTTCCGACGGGCGCACCTGGAACTGCTGGATGACCCACGGGTAGACACCGCCGGCGAGGATGGAGGTGATGACCAGCATTGCCGTGCCGATGACGGGCAGTCGCCATTTGCCGATCACTGCGGCGACGATGAACAGGATTGCCACCAGCGCGGCGGCTACAGCCAGGATCGATTTGGTGGGGATGACGGCGTTGACGTCCGTGTAAAGGGCGCCGGCCCAGCGTCCGTTGCTGTTCTGAACTGAGGAATAGCGGTCCAGCCAGAAGTTCACGCCAAGCAGAAGCAGGAAGACCGCACCGGTGACGGCGAGGTGGATTTGCGCGGCACGGCTGGTGAAGATGCCGCGTTCCATGATCCGGATGCTGCCGTAGAGATAGTGCGTCAGGATTCCCGCGATACCAGCGACCACAACGACGCTGATGAGGAAGCCGGTCACGAAGCCGAGGAACGGCAGGGTCATCAGGTAGAAGCTGATGTCCAGGTTGAACTGCGGATCGTTCTGGCCGAACGGCTCCTGGTTCAGGAACAGCAGCACCTTCTGCCACTGGCTGGCGGCCGCGCTTCCGGCAAAGAGGCCGAACAGCACCGGCAGACCGATCATGACCACCCGGCGGACGGGTTCCAGTTGAGCCTGGTAGCGGTTCAGGTTGTCCCTGATCTCCGAGTCCGGCGCGTAGACGGGACGGGCGTGGTACGCGATCCGAATGGCATAGAACATGGCCACGAACATCAGCGCGAAGCCGGCAAGGAAGATGATGATCCGGGCCAGGTTCTCCGTGAGGAATACTTCAAAGAACCCGAGCTGCTGGTACCAGAGGACATCGGTCCAGACATTGGCGAAGAAGATGAATCCGACCACAACCAGTGCTACGACGATCAACGTCGGCGTCAAGGCACCTCGCCTTGGCTGGGGTCTTCCGGGCGGAGTGGAGCTGGCGGGACGGGACAAACTCGGTACCTCATAGCTGGTTGTCAGTTACTGGTCTTGTCAAGAAATCAGGGTGCGCGTCATGATGTGCTGCTAGAACTGCCGCGTCACCCCGAACACGGGGCTCAGCAGCGTTCACTAGTGCCACGAGTGGCACTAGTGCTTAGTTCCTGCAATTAGTCTAGTTGCTGGTGCACGCGGGAAGCCCGGATGTGTCCCCGCCTGAACCGATCACGGTGACGGCTTCCCGTGCCTCGGCCAGGTTCTCGACTTTGACCACCTGCAGCCCGTCCGGAATGTGTCCCACCACTTCCGGGCAGTTGGCCGCCGGTGCCAGGAACACCTCCGCGCCGTCCGCCCTGGCCCCGTACATCTTCTGTCCGATACCGCCGATGGATCCCACGACGCCGTCGGGCGTGATGGTGCCGGTCCCGGCGATGTGTTTGCCTCCGGTCAGGTCCCCCGGGGTGACGGTGTCGATGATGCCCAGGGCGAACATCATGCCCGCGCTGGGGCCACCCACCTTGTCGAGGGAAATCTTCACGTCAAAGGGGAACTTGAAGTCGTACTGCAGCAGCACACCAAGGATGAACTTGCCTGCCGCGTTCTCCGTGGGGGTAATAGTTTCGGTCACCGGCGTTCCGTTCCGGTCGACGACGACGGTGGCCGGTTTGCCCTGCCCGGCGGCAAGTTCCTCCTGCACTACGCTGAGCGACGTCACAGGCTTGCCGTTCACAGTGTTGAACACATCGCCGGCCTGCAGCTTGCCGGCGGACGCCGACCGCTCCGCGAGGTCGGCCACCCGCAGTTTCTGCTCAAAGGGAATATCAAGCTCCTTCAGGGCGGACGCCGTGGCGTTCTCCTGGGAAGTGGTCATGGCCACAGCACTCTCCTGCTGGGATTCCTCCTTGGTGACCCCGCTCGGAAAGATGAGCTCTTCCGGATAAACAGCCTTCGACTTGTCCAGCCAGGCTGAGAAAGCCTCGAATACGCTGACCGGACCATTGGGTCCGCCGTCGACATAGACAGTGGTGAGGTCCAGGTTGCCCTTGGCCGGGAACGTCTCGCGGCCGGTCACGCTGATGACCGGTTTGCCGTTGTCGTTGGCGAGGGTGTTGAAGGTTGGCCCGGGCGATTCCACGACATAGGGCACGGGAAGGCTCGCGGCGGTGATACCCAGTGCCAGTGCCACCAGCCCGGAGGTCACCATGGCGGGGTAGCGGTTATCGCGTGCTTTGGCCCGGCGGGACTTGGGCCGGCGCAAAAGCCTGCCGCGCGGGCTACCGCTGCCGCTTCCGGATTCCGCCGGATCCCCCGGAACCTGGTCACCCTGAGTGATTGTCAATGAAGGACCTCTCCGTACCTGCGCCCGCGGACGCGGCCCCGTGGCTGAACCGGATCGCACTGACGGCAGCCTGCAAATATTCCGATTACTAACACTACGCGTTGAGCGGGCGGTGCCGCTCTTTGCCTACAGCGAACGGGGCCGGATTCGGCAGACAGCCGCCAAGGCACCGGGGTACCGTGAAGGTGAGCAACAGTCACACCGACGATCGGCGGGATCATGACCTCCAACCCACTCAATCCGTCCAATGGCGACGACGACAACCCCAAGGATCCGCTTGCGGAAATGCTTCAGAACCTTATGGGCGGGAAGGGCATGGGCGACATAGACCCCGCCGAGCTGGCCAAGGCCGCAGGCCTTCCTGACGATCCGAACCTGCTTGCCCAGATGTTCTCGCAGGTGCAGGCCATGATGAGCGCCCCCTCTGAAGGGCCCGTCAACTGGCAGCTTGCCCACGATAACGCGAGGCGGGTGGCGGCGAGCGGCTCCGACCCCTCTGTCACGGCGCAACAGTCGCGCGACATCGATGAGGCACTGCGTTTGGCCGAACTGTGGCTTGACCAGGTCACGGACCTCCCCGCGACAGGCCTGATCGGCCGGGCATGGTCCCGGGCGGAATGGGTGGAGGAGACGCTCGGCACGTGGAAGCGGCTCACCGAACCGGTGGCGAACAGCATTGCCAATGCACTGTCCACCGCCATGACCGAGCAGATGCCCGAAGAAATGAAGTCCATGATGGGCGGAGCTTCATCCATGCTGCAGAACATGGGCGGTGCCATCTTCGGCATGCAGCTGGGCCAGGCCATCGGCGCCCTGTCTGCGGAAGTAGTGAGTTCAACGGACATCGGGGTGCCGCTGGCCGACCTGGAAATGGCCCTTCTCCCGGCCAATGTGGCCAAGTTCGGCGAAGGCCTGAGCCTGCCCGAAAACGACATCCGGCTTTTCCTGGCGGTGCGGGAAGCAGCGCACGCCCGGCTCTTCGTCCAGGTGCCCTGGCTCCGCGGACACCTGCTGGGTGCCATCGAGGCCTACGCCCGTGGCATCCACATAGACACGTCCAAGATCGAGGAACTGGCGCGGGAAATCGACCCCAGCAATCCCGAAGGCATCCAGGAGGCGCTGTCCCAGGGCGTCTTCATGCCCCAGCGGACGCCCGCCCAGGAACAGGCACTGGAAAAACTGGAAACGGCGCTGGCGCTGGTTGAAGGCTGGGTGGACGAACTGACCGCAGCGGCCACGGAGAAGTTCCTGCCCTCGGCATCGGCACTGCGTGAAACGGTCCGGCGGCGCCGTGCCACCGGCGGTCCGGCAGAGCACGCCTTCTCGTCCCTGGTGGGCCTGGAGCTGCGTCCCCGCCGCCTTCGCGAGGCTGCCGCCCTGTGGGCCTCGCTCAAGGAAGAACGTGGCACCGAGGGCCGGGACGCCATCTGGCAGCACCCGGACCTCCTGCCCACAGGCGAGGACCTGGACGACCCGCAGGGGTTCAGTGCGCGGCGCAAGCTCGCCGAAGCGAGCGACACGGAGGTGGATGACGCCCTGCAGAAACTGTTGAACGGCGGATTCGACGAACCGGCCGCGGACGATGCAGCCCCCGACAAGGACAATGACGGCTCCGACACGGAAACGGGCGGTTCGGGCATGGACGACGACGGCGGGACGCCTCGGGCCTGACCTGCTGGCTTTCCTGCCCGCTAGCCGAGCACTGACGGAACGTTGGTTCCGTCAGTGCTCGTGCTGTCTCCGTCAACGTCCGGTGAGATTCCGCGGGACGTGGCGAACGCGACGCCCTCGAGGAACGCCTTGGCCCGCTGGGTTTCGGGGTAGGCCTCCAGGAGGCGCCAAAACGCGGCGTTGTGCCCGGCGACGAGCAGATGCGCCAGTTCGTGCAGCAGCACGTAGTCAATCACCCACTGCGGCATGGGCCGCAGCTTGTCCGAAAGCCGGATGGTTCCGTCCGCGGGTGTGGCCGAACCCCAGCGGGAATTCTGGTTGCTGACCCAGCGCACTGAAGTCGGCACGGAACGGCCCCCAAGGTACTTCGCCGACAGTTCGGCTGCGTGCGCGGCCAGGGCTGCGTCCGTGGCCGGCCTGCGCTGTCCTGCCCCGCGCGACCGCCGGGTTCCCTGCAGCCGGAGCTTCTCCAGCATCCGGTGGACCCATTCGCTTTCCTGTGCCTTGCTGAAATGCGCCGGGATGGCCACCACGGCCGTTCCGTTCTCCCAGAACGCGGCCACGGTCCGGCGACGGCGCGCGGAACGACGGACCAGCACCGGGGCGCCGTCGGAGGTAGTCTGCGGAATCGCCCGTGGTTGGGCGCTTCCGGCCATCAGGCGCTGCCGCTTTCCGTGAGGACCTCGAGCACGGCTTCGCCGTACTTCTCCAGCTTCGAGGGACCGATTCCGGCCAGCTGGGACAATTCCTCGAGGGACGCCGGCCGTGCCTCCGCGATCGCAGTCAACGTCGCATCGGTAAACACCACGAACGCCGGAACTTCGGCGGCAAGAGCCACATCCTTCCGCCACTGGCGCAGCGCGTCGAAGGTCTGTTCCTCGTAGCTCGGCGGGCACTGGCTGCAGCGGCCGACCTTGCGTTCGGCGCCGCTGGACAGCATGCTTCCGCAGACCCGGCACATCGCAGGTGTCGCTGCCTTCCGCCGCGGAGCGGGGCCCTTGCCGCGCGCCGTCGAACTGGCCACCGAGTCCGGCCGAAGGCCGTCCAGGAACCGCGACGGCTTCCGGTTTGCCCTGCCGCCGGGGGTCCGGGCCAACGACCAGGACAGCGATAAGTGCTCGCGCGCGCGGGTGATGCCCACGTACAGCAACCGGCGCTCCTCATCCACGTCCTCCGGGGAGTCGGCGAACGAGATCGGCATGAGCCCTTCGCAGAGGCCCACGAGGAAGACCGCATCCCATTCGAGCCCCTTGGCGGCGTGCAGCGACGCCAGGGTCACCCCTTGGACGGTGGGGGCATGCTGGGCAAGCGACCGTTCCTGCAGTTCGTTGACAAAATCCGAAAGGCTGAACTGCGGGCCCCGGCTCAGCACCAGCTCATCCGCCAGGGCAACCAGTGCCGCCAGCGACTCCCAGCGTTCCCGCAGCGCTCCGCCGTTGTGCGGGGCGGATTCCGTGTAGCCCAGGGACGCCACGATGTCCCGGACAAGCTGGCCCAGGCGCTCGGGTTCCGACGTTTCGGCAGCGGCCCGGGTGGCAGCCCTCAGCTGGAGGATTGCGTCCCGCACTTCCTTCCGGGCGAAGAACCGTTCCCCGCCGCGCAGCTGATAGCCGATTCCGGCTGAAGCCAAAGCCTGTTCATAGGCTTCGGACTGCCCGTTGGTGCGGAACAGCACGGCGATCTCGCTGGCCGGGGTGCCGGCGTCGAGCAGTTCGCGGATCTTGATAGCTACCGTCGCGGCTTCGGCTTCATCATCCGCGCACTCTGTGAACTGCGGCGGAGGCCCCGGCGGCCGTTGCGCGACGAGCTTGAGCGGCGCCGCCCACGCGGCGTCCGCCACGGGGCCGCCGCTGCGCCGTCCCGCGAGCAGGTCATTGGCGAGCTTTACCACCTGCGGCGTGGAGCGGTAATCCCGGATCAGCTTGACGACGTTGGCGCCGGGGTACATGGCTTTGAAACCGAGCAGGTGTTTGGGTGAGGCGCCGGTAAACGAGTAGATGGTCTGGCTGGCGTCGCCAACGACGCACAGCTCATCGCGTCCTCCCAGCCAGAGCTCCAGGAGCCGCTGTTGCAACGGCGAGACGTCCTGGTATTCGTCCACCACGAAGTGGCGGTATTGTTCGCGGACGGTAGCTGCCACCTTCGGGTCCTCCTGCAGGATCCCTACAGTGATTAGCAGGACGTCCTCAAAGTCGATGACGTTGCGGTCCGTTTTGACGTCCTCATAGGACTGGAACACCCGTGCCACAGCTGTCAGGTCGAACCCTCCGGGGTTGCCGCGGTCCTGCGCGTTCTCGAGGTAGTTCGCCGGCGTCAGCATGGACACCTTGGCCCACTCGATCTCGGAGGCGAGGTCCCTGATGGATGCACGGTCCGTGCTGAGCCGGAGTCGGCGGGCGGCCTCGGCGATCATCTGTGCCTTGTGGTCGAGGAGATTCGGCAGCGCCCCGCCGACGGCCTGCGGCCAGAAGAATTGCAACTGCCTCAGCGCGGCAGCGTGGAACGTCCTCGCCTGGACGTTGCCCACCCCGAGATCCCGGAGCCGGCTCCGCATCTCCGCCGCTGCGCGCGCAGTAAATGTCACGGCCAACAGCCGCTGCGGGCTGTAGACGCCTGAGTGCACGCCATAGGCGATGCGGTGGGTGATGGCGCGCGTCTTTCCGGTGCCGGCACCCGCGAGCACGCAGAGGGGTCCGTTCAGCGTGCTCGCAACCTCCCGCTGCTCGTCGTCCAAACCGCCGAGAATGCGCTCTTCCAAGGACCGGGTGTCCAGCAGGGCGGGATCGGGTGACGCGCCGTCGCCCGGCAGGGTGCGTTCAAAATTGTCAGTTGTCACTTGGTGCTCATGTCGATTGGTGCTCGGTGGATCAGTTCTGTCAGTCGGAGGTCCGCAGTGCGTGGTGAAGTCATTCGTCGGCCGGGCGGTCCTGGATGACGCCGCCGTACCAGTGCTCAATCAGGGAACGGGCGATGGACAGTCGGCTGGAAATAACGATCTCCCCGCTCAACACAGCGGCCTGGAGTTCCTCGCGGCTGAACCAGCGCGCCCGGGTGACCTCCACGCCGTCGGGCGTTGCCTCCGTATCCAGGGTCCTGGCCGTGAAACCCAGCATCAGCGAGGCGGGAAACGGCCAGGACTGGGAACCGAGATACTGGGTGGCCGTAATCCGAACACCAACTTCCTCCTGGATTTCGCGGACGACCGCCTGTTCCAGTGACTCGCCCGGCTCCACGAATCCGGCCAGGGTGGAATAGTTTTTCGCATCCAGTGGTCCGCCGCCGCCCAGCAGGAGCCTGTCATCCGGGCCGACCACCGTCACGATAATCGCGGGGTCCGTCCGGGGGTAGTGTTCGGAGTTGTCGACAGGACAGCGGCGGACCCATCCCCCTGCTTCCACGACCGTCGGGGCACCGCACCGCGGGCAATGAACGTGCGTGGCATGCCAGTTGGCGATGGCACTGGCTTCGATGAACAGGGCGGTGTCGGTGGCGTTCAGGCGGGCCGCCACGTCCCGGAACCCCGTCCACACGGCGTCCGACGGGATTCCGGCGATGCCGCGTTCGAACTGTTCCGCCCGGACCTCGAACGGCTCCGGCAGGACAAAAAGGACGATTTCCGTACCTTCGTCCAGGTGTGAGCCGGCGAGGGCGGAACCGAGGTAGATGGTCATCGACGGCGGTGTTCCGGCTTCGCCCAAGCTCTCCGCGAGCCCGGCGGCGTCCGTCAGCAGGAGGCTGTCGCCACGGACCAATGCCTGTCGGTGCGAGAGGACCATGGCCAGCGCCCGTCCTGAACCGACCACGGAGTCAACCATGCCCGGTTTCATCCGGGCGCCCGATCCCCTGTCAATAAGGGCCGGACGGACCGGAAGGACTGTGTCCATAAGGTGGTTCGCCGGGAGCCGCGTCAATGGCGGCGTGCTGCCCCGGGACGCATTTTCTGTTAACTGGTTTTTGGATGCCGGGGACTCCGCAAGACTCATGTACCCACCGTACTGACTCCGGCTGACAATTGATATTTGCTCCGGGCGCTACAGCCGCGCGGGGAAGCGTTCCACGTGCTGCCTTGGCAAGGGAAATCGTCACGATCTGGAGACTCGCCGTAGTACATCGCCATGTTGGGCGCCAGTCAATCTACCGTGGATGGGTGAGAAGAAAACCGATCGAACTGGCAGCTGTAGCAACCGCGGCAGTCCCCGGACTGACGCCCACCGCCGTGAGTTCCGCCCCCGACGATCCGGCGGACTTCGATTCGGCACTTCTCCTGGATTCCGAAGGGAAGCAGTGGCGGGTACGCTCACCGCGCCACGCGGAGGCCAGCGCCCGGCTGGAAACGGAGTTCATGGTCCTCCGCGCGTTCGCCCCGGGAATCAGGGCCGAGCTGCCCTTCCTGATGCCCACGGTGGCAGGGACCGTCCGGCAGGGCGCGCTGAGCACGTTTGTATACTCGCATCTGGCTGGCACCACCCGCAGCGTGGAAGAGCTGACTGCGGGACCGGAAGGCCTCGCCCGGGAAGTGGGCGCGGCACTGGCTGCGATACATGACCTTCCCCGGACCCTGGTCAGCAACGCCGACCTCCCCAGCTACACCCCCAACGAGTTCAGGCAGCGCAGGCTCAATGAACTCGACCAGGCCGCAACCACGGGGAAGATCCCTCCCGTGCTGCTGCGCCGCTGGGAGCACGCCTTGGAGGATGTGTCCCTATGGCGGTTCAATCCCTGCGTGGTCCATGGCGACCTGCACGAAGACAACATCCTGGTTGAGGGCCAGCGCGTGACGGCTGTGACCGGGTGGACAGATTTGCGCATCGGCGATCCCGCCGACGACATGGCGTGGCTGGTGGCCTCCAATGAACAGGGTTTTGTCGACGCCGTGTTGCGCCATTACACATCGAGCCGCAGGGATGCACCCGATGCCCACCTGCTGCGCCGGGCGGCGCTCTCTGCCGAGTTCGCGCTCGCCCAGTACCTGGTCAAGGGGCTGGCCGCCGGGGACCAGTCCATGATCGGCGAAGCCGAGGAAATGCTGGCGTCGCTGGCCGCGGACATCGCTGAGCACGGCGGTCAGCCCATCAGCGTGGAACCGTTGCCGCAGTCCGTCCCGGCCGTGCAGGTGGAACCTGTGCCGCTGGACGAACCGTCAACGGCCGCCGCCATGCCCGCCGTGCACGTGGCACCCATCCCGGTCGAACAGTCCGCCGAACCCGATGCCCCGGCATCGGGACCAGCACCAGCGGACAGCGACTCCGGCCGGGCTGCTGACGGGCCGGGAGAAACAGCTCCCCCGGCCCCGCCTGCAGCAGACGACACGTCCACCGCTGCCCTCAAGATTGTGGACGCGAAGTCCCACTAGCGGGGCCGGAGGCGTTGAGCAGGGCTGTCGTTCCGCCGAGGGCAGCCGTAACGATGTCCTCGAGCTGCTCGGCTGTGCCAAGGTCGTGGGGGCGCACCACCTGGTTTTCCCCCACGTAGTAGAACGCTGCCCGGACACTGTCGAGCGGAACTCCCTTGAGCCGCGCCCAGGCAAGACGATAGACGGCCAGCTGGACAGCCTTCACCTTCAACTGTCCCGCGGCCGGGCGTCGGCCCGTCTTCCAGTCCACCAGGTCCCAGCCGCCGTCGGCGTCCCGGAACACGGCATCGATCCGGCCACGCACCACAACCTCCCCTATGCGCGTCTCCACCGGAACCTCCACATGGGCGGGAGCACGGTGCGCCCACTCCGAATTCCTGAATGTTTCCACCATGGAATCCAGCCCGTAGGCCTCGTCAATGTGGCTGTCCGAACCGGGGGCCTCATCCAGCTCCAACATGCCCGCCTTACCGAAGTGCTCTTCCACCCAGGCGTGGAAAGCCGTTCCTTTACGGGCGGACATCCCCGGTTCCCTGGGAACCGGCCGCCGCAGCCGCGCAAGCACTGCTGCAGGATCGTCACCGAGATCCACGAACGTTGACGCGGAAATGTGGCCCGGCAGGTGGACGTCCTGCACGGTGGCCCTGCGATGGCGGCGCTCCAACAACAGGTCAGCTTCCTTCGCCCAGTTGGCCGCGAAGCTCCGGAGCTGCCGGGGCCCCTCCCCTGCGTCCGAATCCGCCGCCGGCTCCGTATCGGGGCCAGCGGCCAAGGCTTCGCGGACCCGCCCGGCGGCTGCCTCCATCGCTGCCCGCCGTCCCGGAACCAGCCTGAGCCTGGCACCGGTGCGCGGATCGGCCGGTCCTTCCAACGGGTCATACGGCCAGTGGGCCAGTTCGAGGTCCTGGGTCAACGGACTTTCTGCCGGCACTAATGATTCCTCCACCGATGCGGCATGCACGACGGCGGCGGTCCCGGCCGCCGCTTCCGTCCGCCCGCGGGTGCTGCCCTCCGCCGCCACGGTTTCGGCTTCACCTGCCCCGATCCCTGCAAGGGGCGCCAGCTCCGAGAGGAATGGCGACATCTCCGCCATACCGGCCCGGGAACCGACCCAGGCCGCGCTCGAAACCCACAGCACGAACTTAGCCCGGGTGTACGCCACGTAGGCGAGCCTGCGTTCTTCGGCCTCTCCGTGCGCCTGGACGTCGGCTTTGAAGTTCTTTTCGGCGTCCAGCCAGCCCTTTTGATCCGGCTGGTCCGTGTCCCACTGGGGCAGGTCGGCACGGTCTCCCCGCAACGGCCAGGGCAAGGCAGCGCTTCCGCTGCTCCACCGCGAATCCCGGCTGCTCGGAAACGCTCCGGCGTTCAGGCCGGGAACGAACACAACGTCCCACTCCAGGCCCTTTGACGCGTGCACCGTCAGCAGCTGCACCGCTTCGTGGTTGACCTCCGGGGCCGCGACGTCCAGCCCGCCCTCTTCCGTTGCCGCTGCTTCCAGCCAGGCCAGGAACGCGAGGACATCGACGCGGTGCGAGGTGTGGAGGAATCCTGCCGCGGCATCGTGGAATGCGTCCAGGTTTCGCCGGGCCTGGTGGATGCTGACGCCGGGGCGGGCCGCCACCTCGATGTCGAGGAGCATGGCCCGTTCCACTTCGCCCAGAAGCGTCGTGAGGTCATCGCCCATAAATCCGCGGAGCTGCCGGAGTTCGGCCGACAAGGCATGCAGCCGGTCGAGGGCTGCAGGGCTCAGCGTCCGGCCGTGGGCCGAGGTCCATCCTTCCCGCGGCAGCCAGTCCAAGGCTTCCACAAGGCTCGGCGAATCGGTGATGTCGCTCTCGATCACCGCGGCGTCCGGATCGTCAGCTTCATCTGCGTCCGTCCGCGGATTCCCCCGGCGGCGCGCGAGGAATGATGACCAGTCCCGGAATGCCATGAGGTCAGCCGGGCCAATGCGCCAGCGCGCTCCGGCCAGAAGCCGCATGAGGCTATCCGAACGTCCCGGATCCGCGAGTACTCGCAGCGTGGCGACCAGATCCACGATCTCCGGGGTGTCCAAGAGGCCACCGAGGCCCACGATTTCGTAGGGGATCCCGCGCAGCTCGAACTCACGCCGGACGCATTCCATCTGTGCGCGGCGCCTGCACAGGACCGCCATCGCAGGAGCTACGCGGTCGGCGCCGACGGGTTCCTCGAAATCTGTGAGGCGGTAGCGCAGGACATCCGCTGCGATGGCCCTGGCCTCATCCTCATCCGTCGCAAAGCGTCCGATGACAACCTTCCCCTCGGCCGCAGCCGGACTGGGCTGCAGCGGCGGGACCTCCACGGAACCCGCCGACTGCCGCTCCCCCGCCGGGCCGGCTTGCAGCGCGGCGGCGCTAAGGGGCGCCGAAATAACGTTGGCCGCGGAAAGGATGTTGCGCCCGTTACGCCACGCGGTTGTCAGGTAGGAGGTGGGTGCCACGGCAAACGAATCGCCGGCCAGGGCAGGGAACTCCCGAACAAAATGGAAGAGCTGGCCGGCAGACGCCCCCCGGAACCCGTAGATCGACTGGTTGGGGTCGCCCACGGCTGTCACGGCGTGGCCGCCGCCGAATAGCCTGGAAAACAGCACTAGCTGGGCATGCGAGGTGTCCTGGAATTCGTCGAGCAGCACCACTTTGAACCGCTGGCGTTCCACTTCGGCGGCCAGCGGAATCTCACTGGCGACCCGCGCGGCGAGCGCCACCAGGTCACCAAAATCCAACGCCCCGCGGACCCGCTTCGCGTCAGCATACCTGCCCACCATTTCGGCGACGCTCGCCCTGGTGCGCAGCATGGCGCCGAGTTCTCCGGCAGCCTGTGTCGGGTTCTTTTTGGCCCCGGCCACGTAGGGCAGGCCTTCAAATTCCGCGACCCGCTCCATCAGCCATTCCTGCACCTCGGCCGGATCGCGCAGGTGTTCGGCACACTCGCCCGCGAGCTGGATGACGGCTTTGACGAGCGTCGATTTGGCAGCACGGAAATGTTCGTATTCGCCGTCGAAAGCCTCAACAACTTCGCTAGCCAGCTGCCAGGCCTGCGCCCCGCCCAGGAGGACAACATCACGTTCGACACCGAGCCGGAGCCCGTAGTCGGACACGATGCCGCTGGCGTAGGAGTGGTACGTGGAAACTTTAGGTTCCAGGGCATCCTCGCTGAGCAGGCCCTCGGGAAATATCCTGTGGCCGGTGTCCTCCGCCGCAATCCGTTGCAGGGCCGAGAGCTTGGATCGGATCCGGCTGGCCAGTTCCCCGGCCGCCTTGCGCGTAAACGTCACGCCCAGGACTTCTTCCGGCCGGACCCAGCCGTTGGCAACAAGCCACACCACACGATCCGCCATGGTGGCGGTCTTGCCGGACCCGGCACCGGCAATAACCAGCCGCGGGGTGAGCGGCGAGGAAATGATGGCGGACTGCTCAGCGGTGGGGCTGTTGCGTTCGCCCAGCATGGCAGTCAGCTCTTCCGGGGAAAACCGGGCGGGCGGGACGTCGGGTGGCGTAGTCATTCAGTAACCTGCTTTCCGCGCGGACAGAGAGGACAGACCTCCGGCAGCCGGCAGCCATGGCCGCCGTGACCAGATTTTGCCGGATCGTGGCGCGCCTCGAAGACACTGCCGGACATGAGCCGTGCGGCATCGTTCACCATGTCGAGTGCCCAGTTGTTGTCGGAGCCGTCCAGCGGCTCCTGGACCTGGATGCCCGGGCTTTTACTGCTCGTGCCAAGCTGGGCAAGGACAGCGCCACCCGGCTGACTATCGCCGGACTGAAGGTCACCTTCCGCCGTGCCGGGTTCGGTGAACCCCCCGGCCACTACCGCGGCCTGGTAAGCACCCAGCTGGGGATGGCGGGCCAGGTCTGCCTTCGACGGCTGGCGTTTGCCCGTTTTGAGGTCCACGATCACCAGGCGTCCTTCGGCATCGATCTCCAGGCGGTCCACCTGACCGCGGAGTACCGCGGATCTGACCTCGGGCTCAGCATCGGTTGCCGCAGGTACCAAGGTTTCCGGCTGCGGGATGTCCACGATGTCTGGCAGTTTCACTTCGAAGTCCCGCTCGACGCCGACAAGGCTCCTGCCTTCGCTGCGCATGACCAGGACGTACTGGGCGAGCTTCCGGACCATTCCCTCGGCACGCTGGAAATCCAGCTTGCCTTCCCAGTTATCCTTCATGCCGAGGGCCGGCCACCGCCGGACCAGTTCCACGAGGTATTCCGAGCCCGAAGCGTCCGGGAGATCCTGTGCGATGGCGTGGACCAGTGTTCCCAGACTCCTGGCGAAGTCGGTGGCTGCTTCACCACCGACAGCCTGGATGAACCAGTCAAGGGGCGACTTTTGGACGGATTCCACCTTGGACGGCGAAACGAACACTGTTCCTCCGGGCGGAACGATCCGTTCCTCCGAAGACAGGGCAGCGAGGCCCCACCAGGAATCGGGATGGGCGCCGGGAACGGAAGGCTCGGCAGCGGCGAGCCTTGCCAGGACCCTGGCTGCTTCGACGGATTCAGCGGCAAACCTCCCGTCAAGCTGCGCGTGCTGCCGAAGTTCGGCCACGAGGGCGCGGAGGGTCATGGGACGTTCCACCGGGGTGAAGGTCCGCCGGTCCTGCCCGGGATGCAGCGGTGCGACGTAGTCGAGGAAGGAGGAGGGCTGTTCGTCCTCTGACGACACGGCGGTGCAGATTAGCAGTTCGCGGGCACGGGACACCGCTGTGGAAAAGCTGCGGAGTTCGTCGTACCGGATTTCCCGCAACCTACTGATTGGCCCGAGTTGCAGGGCGTGGTCCACCCCGTGCTCCACGGCGTCGGCGAACAGCGTGCTGCCCAGGAGTTCTCCCCGGAGCCTGGTGTTGGGCCACACTCCTTCCTGCAGGCCGGCGATGATGACCACAGGCCATTCACGTCCGGCGGCACTCGCCGGCGTCATGAGTTCAACGGCATCCTCCAGCTGCGCGCGCGCCGCCAGGGTGTCCATGGGCAGCTCCTGGCTGAGCAGGTACTCAAGGAACTGGTCCGGCCCTGACCCCGGCAACTGGTCAACATAGCGTTCGGCTGTGTGGAACAGGGCCATCATGGCGTCCAGGTCGCGGTCTGCCCGCGCCCCCGCCGCTCCGCCGGCCAGTGCCGCGTCAGTCCAGCGTGCGGCAAGCCCGGTGGAGTTCCACAATGCCCAAAGCACCGTCTCCGCGTTTGCCCCCGGTGCCCGGGCCGCCTCCCGGCCGGCCTCGATCATCCGCGCCACACGCCTCGCGGAGCGGCCCTCGATACCTGTGGTGGCCAAGGCGCCCGGTTCAAGCAGCGACTCGACCAGCAACGCATCACTGGTGCGGCCACCGCCGCCGAGGATCTCCTCGCGGCGCAGCGACTGGCGCAGCCGGCGCAGCTCGATGGAGGTCGCTCCGCCGATCCGGGATGTCAGCAGTGCCACTGCCGCTTCCGGGGTCAGCACCGCGGGATCCAGCGCCACAGCATAGGCATCAAGCAGGGGGCGGACCGCCACTTCGTCCCGGACGGCGGACTCCGCTACAGGAACGCGGACGGGAATGCCGTGGCCGGCCAAGTGCCGTTGCAGCTGGTTCAGCTGCCCGCCGTTACGCACGATCACCGCGATGTCGCCGAGCTCACGACGGTCGTTCAGGTGCGCGTCCAGGATGCGCTGGGCTACGTAGCGCAGCTCTTGGACCGGCGACGGAAGGATATGGCCCTCGACTCCGCCGCATGCCGGGACCGCGCCGGACTCGGGACGGTTGGATGGCGGTTCGGCGCTCTCCAACCTGCGCGCCGACTGGCTGCCTGCCCGTTGGGAGATCCGTCCCGCCACCGAAAGCCAGGCCTGGGCGACGGCGGGAGTATGGCGGTGCGTACGCCAGAGCGGGCGCTCCAGGGCAGTACCCGGTGCGGCGGCATCCCGGGGGCTGCGTCCGGTTGCGTCCGCTGGAGCCAGCAGGTGGGGCAACTCAGCTGTGAGGTCAGGGCGGGCGCCGCGGAAACCTTGGACGACAGTGTCCGGGGAGAATGCCACGTAGGCGTCCTTGCCTGCCGCGATATCCGCCAACAGTTCGAATACCGCCGGGTTGGCTTCCTGGATGTCGTCCACCAGGATCAGCTGGAGGCGTTCCCGCTCGGCGGCCAGGAATTCGGGGGCGTCCTGGAAGATCTGGCGGGCCGCCGTGATGATTCCGGCGGGGTCGAATGCCTCCGGCATCCGCAGGTCCAGGACGTCGCGGTACTCGGCGTACAGTGCGGCCGCAGCGATCCAGTCGGGACGGTTGCACTGCTGGGCCAAAGCCACCAGGTCGGCGGGCGTCCGGCCGGATTCGATGATCCGGTCAAAGAGCTGGCGTACTTCCTGACGGAAACCACGGGTTTCCAGAGCGGCACCGAGATCGTCCGGCCACGGCAGCTCAAGGCCCGGCAGGGTGTGTCCTTCCAACAGTTCCTTGATAATTAGGTCCTGCTCGGGTCCGGACAGCAGACGTGGCGGCCGCGGCAGCGGGAGGATGCCTTCCGCCTTGGCACGCCGGATCAGGTCGAAGGCATACGATGCCCAGGTGCGTGCCGGCGTCGTGCTCAGGCTCCGGTTGAGGCGGGCCGTGAAACGGTCCCGGAGCGAGTCTGCAGCGAGGCGGCTCGGGGCCAGCACGAGCATTCTTTCCGGATCCAGGCCGTCGCGCTCTGCCCGGCGCACTGCTGCTTCAATGAGCACAGTGGATTTTCCCGTCCCGGGAGCACCCGGAACCAGCACCGGGCCGGACCCGTGGGGGACGTCCACGGCCGCCTGCTGGTCCGGTGTGAGGACAGGAACGGCGCTGTGGGCCTGGCGGGGAGGGAGGAGTCTCAGGCCGGCGGGCGATCCGGCTGGCCTGGCGACTGTTAGCTGGCCGGGCTGCCCATCTGCCCTCCGGCCGGACTGGACTCGTGGCCCGGAACGGACCTCCGGGGAATCGCTGGTAAGTGTCACACAGTCATTTCATCATCGGGGGCGGACATTTTATGGAGCCGCCGCTCCAACCGCTCTGCAATCAGGTCAATGAGGTCAAAATCACCGTCGACGGGGGCCCACCTTGCCTCGGTAAGGTCAACGCGCCACCGGCCTTCCCCGGTCCGGAGGAAGTCCAGGTAGCGGCCAAGAAGCGGAGTGCCTTCCTGGATGTAGAAGTTCAAGGCTTCGGTTTCCAGCCCCTGCGGTGCTTCGCCGTTTGCCCTCAACACGCGCCACCAGGGAACGGAACTGCCGTGGTGGCTCATGACGGAGCCCACCTGCCGTGCGCCGCCTGACCCGAGGAGCTCAGCAACATCCCCATACGCCACAGCTGATCCCGGAGGAACGAGCTGAACCAGGGCCAGCACCGCCTCGACATACTCCGTGCGCATGGATCCAGCGTAGCGGGTACCTTGTGGCGGCACGCCACCGGCCTGGCACAAAACTGTCGGTGGCAGCAGGTAGTTTTGAAGCATGAGCAGCAGGAACACCATCACCACGAGTAGCACCAGCACCGCCACCACGGCTACCGGCACGTGGGACAAGCGGCCGCGGGCTGCATTCGACTTGGAGACCACCGGCCGCAACTCGCGCGCCGCGCGGATTGTCACGGCGTCGGTCACGGTGGTGGACGCGGACGGAAGTGTCATCACGGAACATGAGTGGCTCGCGGATCCTGGAATCGAGATCCCCGCCGAAGCCAGCGAAGTCCACGGCGTCACAACCGAAAGAGCCCGGCTGGAGGGCCGTCCGGCCGCGGAGGTGACCCGCGAACTGGCCTCGGTGCTGCAGGGGTTGTTCGACGACGGGATCCCGGTTATTGCGTTCAACGCAAGCTATGACTTCACGGTGCTGGCTGCCGAATCGGCCCGCTACGGCATTCCGCAGCTGAACCGCTTCCCCGTGCTGGATCCCTACATCATGAACAAGCAGGTGGACCGGTTCCGCAAGGGCAAGAGGACGCTGACCGCACTGTGCGAGGAATACAAGGTCAACCTTGACAACGCCCACACGTCCGCCGCGGACGCCCTCGCGACGCTCCGGATGCTTGACGCCATGGCCGGCAAGTTTCCCAAGCTGCGAATGGCAGCCGGGCAGCTCCATCAGCTGCAGGTCGGCTGGGCGGCCAGCCAGGCCGCAGACTTCCAGACCTATCTGCGCAAGACCAAGCCCGCCGCCGTGATAGAGGGCGAATGGCCCGTCCTCCCCCCTGAAGACGCCAGCAAGGGCGACTTTTAGCCACTGCCCCGGGCTGGGCACCCGGGAGAGGCCCGCCCCCTGGGATGAGGATCACAGTCTCCGGCGCGTTCAGCTACCGGCAGCTTCGTCCCCTCCAATTTGGCCTGCCCCTGTGGGGCCGCACGAGTAGCGCCACCGGGGGGTCTCGGCGCACTTTTATGCGGGCAGCAGCACCCCAAGCCGAATATTATGCGGAAGTGGCTCGCTTCAGGGTCCGCTGACATAATTAAGTTCAAAAGCGTGCTTGTGCTATGCCCTGCCCGAGGCCAACTCCTGAGGATAAATGATCACAGTTACTGACCTTCGAAAGGTCTACCGCCAGGGGAAAAAGGAAGTCTTGGCCCTCGACGGCGTCACCCTTTCCGTTCCCAAAGGTTCCATTCATGGAATCATTGGCCATTCAGGCGCCGGAAAGTCCACCCTGGTGCGCTGCCTCACTCTGCTGGATCGTCCGACGTCCGGCTCGGTCAGCATCGACGGCACAGAATTGAGCTCCGTCCGGGACTCCGAAATCCGTGCGGCGCGGCGCCGCATCGGCATGGTTTTCCAGCATGCCAACCTCATGGATTCACGCACTGCGGCCGGCAACGTGGCCCATCCCCTGGAGCTCGTCAAAACGCCGAAGGACAAGATCCGGGCCAAGGTGTCCGAGCTGTTGTCCCTCGTAGGACTCGAAGGCTTCGAGAACGCCTACCCCTCCCAGCTTTCCGGTGGCCAGCGCCAGCGCGTTGGCATCGCCCGGGCCCTGGCCGCCGACCCCGATGTGCTCTTATGCGATGAGCCGACCTCGGCCCTGGACCCCGCGACCACTGATGAAATCCTGGACCTGATCCAGGACCTCACCAAGCGCTTGCAGCTGACGGTGCTGATCATCACGCACGAAATGAACGTCGTGAAGCGCGTTTGCGACTCGGTCTCCCTGCTGTCCAAGGGCCGGATCATCGAGCACGGCGCCCTCAAGGACGTGGCCGGAGACCTCGAGAGCAAACTGGCCAAGGCGCTCCTGCCCCTGCCGGCGTCCGAACCCCTGAAGGGGGCGCTTCAGGGCGGACCGGTCCTGGAAATCCTGTTCGCCGGTGACAATGCAAAGGAACCTGTCCTCACCGGCGTAGCGCGGCACTTTGACATCGACCTGAATGTCCTGGCCGGCAGCGTCGAGACCCTGGGCGGCCAGCAGTTCGGGCACCTCCGTGTGCAGCTCGCTGAAAATGCGGACTACGACGCCGTCCTCAACTACCTCCACCAGCGCGGAATAGGCGCAAAACTGGCCGCGACCAGCACAGCAGCCGGCGACCCCCTCGATTCGGACCCTGCAGAAGCGGATGCTGCTGAATTGAACGACGTGACGGGAAGGAACCCATGAACGACATTTTCAGCAACCCCGTCCTTGCCAAGGCCCTGCCCGAAGCAATCGTAGAAACCCTGCAGATGGTCGGAATTTCGGCCTTCTTTACAGTGCTGGTTGGGCTTCCCCTGGGCGTCTTCCTGCACGTCACGGCGCCGGGCGGCCTGCGTCCGATGCCTGTCACCAACCGGATCATGAGTGACGTGATCGTCAACATCACCCGCTCCATCCCGTTCGCAATCCTGATGGTCGCCCTCATCCCGCTGGCCCGCCTGCTGACCGGCACGAGCCTGGGACCGGTGGCGGCCTCGGTATCGCTGTCCATCGGCACCATTCCGTTCTTTGCACGCCTGGTGGAGACCTGCCTCCGGGACGTCCACCATGGCAAGATCGACGCCGCCCAGGTCATGGGTTCCACCAAGATGCAGGTCATCAACAAGGTGATGCTGCGCGAATCACTCCCGGCCCTGGTAGCCGCCACGACCACCACCGTGGTCACCCTGGTGGGGTACTCGGCCATGGCCGGCCTGGTGGGCGGCGGAGGACTGGGGAAGCTGGCGTACAACTACGGCTTCCAGCGCTTCGATGTCACGGTCATGATCGTGACCATCGTGCTGATCATCGTCCTGGTGCAGGTCATCCAGCTCGTGGGCGAACAGATCTCCCGCAGCCTCGACCACCGCTAAGCCATTACCACCGCTAAACCCTCACCATCAGCCGTCGTCCAACGGCCACGGCGATCTTCACCGCAGCAGGTAGCCTCCCGCTGCATCTGTGCCGGAGCGGGCGCCGGGCGCAAGCCCGCCGTCGAACTCCCAGCAATTCGAAAGGAACGCATCCGATGCGTAAATCACTCTCCCTCCTGGCCACCGGTATAGTCACCGCACTGGCGCTGACGGCCTGCGGCGGCTCGTCCAGCCCCAGCTCCGAGGCCACGACCCTTGACCCCGCCAAGCCCGCCACCCTGACCGTCGGCGCCAGCCCGGTCCCGCAGGCGAAGATCCTGGAGTTCATCAACCAGGACCTCGCGCCGAAGGCCGGCCTGAAGCTGGACATCAAGGAAATCGAGGACTACCAGACGCCGAACACCGCCCTGAGCGACGGCTCGCTGGACGCCAACTACTACCAGCACCTGCCGTGGTTTGAGGACCAGGTCAAGACCAAGGGCTACAAGTTCGGCCACGGCGAAGGCGTCCACATCGAGCCGTACGCCGCGTTCTCGGAAAAGGTCAAGGACATCAAGGACATCCAGGAGGGTGCCAAGGTTGCCATCACGAATGACCCTTCCAACCAGGTCAGGGCCCTCAAGGTCCTCCAGGTAGCCGGGCTGGTGAAGGACATCAAGGATGATTCCTCCGTGCTGACCCTGACTGACGAGCAGAACCCCAAGAAGCTGAAGTTCTCCGAGAACCAGCCTGAACTGTTGATCAACGACCTCAAGGACCCGTCAGTGGACCTGGCGCTCATCAACGGCAACTTCATCCTGAAGGCCGGCCTGAGCACCAAGGACGCCCTCGCAGTGGAGTCCGTGGAGAACAACCCCTACGCGAACTTCCTGGCCTGGCGCGAGGACTCCAAGGACGACGTCCGGATCAAGAAGCTGGATGAACTCCTGCACTCCCCCGAGGTCAAGGCCTTCATCGAGAAGGAATGGCCCAACGGTGACGTGACGGTGGCCTTCTAAGCCTCCGTTTCACAGCTTTAGCAAAAGTCCCCGCCTCCCGGACGTTTCCCCTTCGCTTTTAGCGGGGACTCGTGCGGGAGGCGGGGACTTCTGTTGTGAGCCGTTACAGCCCGGCCGGCACCGCTGCCGACGCTGCAGCCCTGGCTGCGGCGGGAAGTGCGTCGAAGATCCGGTTCATGGCGGCGTCGTCGTGGGCGGCGGAAAGGAACCAGGCTTCGAAGACAGACGGCGGCAAGTAGACCCCGGAGTCCAGCATCGAATGGAAGAACGGCGCGTACCGGAACACTTCCTGGCCCTGGGCGTCGTCGTAGTTGTGGACGCCCCGCGCCGAGGTGCCGAAGGCCACCGAGAACAGGTTGCCGGCCCGCTGGATGGAATGGTCCACCCCGGCGGCATCCAGTGCCGAGGACAGCGCAGCGGAAAGCTCCAGCGAGCGTGCGTCGATGAACGAGTACACCTCAGGGGTGGCATGGGCCAGGGTGGCGACGCCGGCTGCCATGGCGACGGGGTTTCCGGACAGGGTGCCTGCCTGGTAGACGGGACCGAGCGGCGCAAGGTAGTCCATGATGTCGGCACGGCCGCCGAGAGCCGCCGTCGGCATGCCCCCGCCAATGACTTTGCCGAAGGTGAGGAGGTCCGGGCTCCACGGTTCGGCGGCGTCTGCCGCACCGCCGGTGAGGCCCCAGTAGCCCGAGTATCCGGTACGGAAGCCGGTGAGGACTTCGTCCACGATAAGCAGGGCGCCGTGTTCGCGGGTAATCCGCGAAAGTCCGGCGTTGAAGCCTTCGCCGGGCGTAACCACACCCATGTTGGCGGGTGCCGCCTCCGTAATGACGGCGGCGATGTTGCTGCCATGGGCGGCGAACGCGGCCTCCACGGCGGCGAGGTCGTTGTACGGAAGGACCAGGGTCTCGGCGGCGGTGGCGGCCGTGACGCCGGCGGAACCGGGCAGCGCCAGGGTGGCCACACCGGACCCGGCCGCGGCCAGGAGCCCGTCGAGGTGGCCGTGGTAGCAGCCGGCGAACTTGATTACCAGGTCGCGTCCGGTGAAGCCGCGGGCCAGGCGGATGGCGGTCATGGTGGCTTCAGTTCCGGTGGACACCATCCGGACGCGTTCGGCAGCCGGCACCCGTTCCTTGACGATCG
Source organism: Arthrobacter sp. FB24 (assembly GCF_000196235.1). Lineage (NCBI taxonomy): Bacteria > Bacillati > Actinomycetota > Actinomycetes > Micrococcales > Micrococcaceae > Arthrobacter > Arthrobacter sp. FB24. The sequence continues at coordinate 3,115,593 of NC_008541.1, forward strand.
CAGCCAGGTTGGCTTCGTCCGGAGTAGAGGCACCGAACGAGAGTCCGCGGTCCACGGCGGCGTGGACCGCCTCGAGCACGGCCGGGTGGGCGTGGCCGAGCAGCGCGGGACCCCACGAGCACACCAGGTCCACATACTCGGCACCGTCGGCATCGGTCAGGTACGCGCCTTTTGCGGACACCATGAACCGGGGGGTCCCGCCCACGGAGCCGAAAGCCCGGACGGGGGAGTTGACGCCGCCCGGCATGAGCTGGCGTGCACGGTCGAAGAGTGCCTCATTGCGAGGAGAGCTGGAAGTCATGGTTCCTATTCTTTCAGTTTCCGGATGCGTGCCCGGACAGGAGCTGGGCCACCCTGGGTGCCACCGCTGTACCAAGCAGTTCAATGGACCGCATCATCGCGGTATGGGGCAGGGAGCCGCTGCTGTACTTGAGATCAAAGCGGTCCACGCCCAGGTTCCGTTTGAGCAGGACGATCTTGCGCGCAACCGTCTCCGGTGACCCCACATAGAGGGCGCCCTCGGGGGTGCACATGGCGTCGAATTCGTGCCGGCTTCCCGGACCCCAGCCGCGTTCGGCTCCGAGCCTGTTCCGGAGTCCCAGCCAGTGCGGGAAGAACTCCTCGCGCGCTTCCTCGTCTGTTTCGGCCACATGTCCGGGCGAATGGGTGGCCACCTGCTGCATCGGGTGTCCGTATTTGGCCATGGCCTCGCGGTAAAGGTTGGCCAGCGGAGCGAAGGATCGCGGTTCGCCGCCGATGATCGCGAAAATAATCGGGTAGCCGTATTGCGCGCAGCGCAGCACGGACTCAGGGGTTCCGCCTACGCCGATCCAGGCCGGCAGCAGATGGTGCTCCAGCGGCGGATAGACGCTCAGCCCGTTGATGGCCGGACGGGTCCGCCCTTCCCAATGGACGGGCTTCTGCGCGCGGACCTTGTCAAAGAGCTCGAGCTTTTCCTCGAAGAGGATCTCGTAGTCGGCAAGGTCCAGGCCAAACAGCGGGAAGGATTCAATGAAGGACCCGCGGCCCAGCATGACTTCCGCGCGGCCGCTGGAGATGGCATCCACCGTGGAGAAACGCTGGAAGACGCGGATGGGGTCATCCGAGCTCAGCACGGTCACGGCCGACCCCAGCCGGATGCGCTTGGTCCGCGCTGCGGCGGCGGCCAGGAACACCTCGGGTGCCGAGACGGCGTAGTCCTTGCGGTGGTGCTCCCCCACGCCAAAGGCATGGAGTCCGACGTCGTCCGCCAGCTCCGCCTGTTCCAGCAGCTGGCGAAGCACTTGCGCGTGCGGCACCGGGTGCCCGTCGGGGTACACCCCGACGTCGCCAAAAGTGTTCAGGCCGAGCAGCACCTTCCCGGGGCCGACGGGAGCGGTGGGGCTGTGGGCGGGCGCCGCGGCGGGGGCCAAAGGCCCGGCGTCTCCGGTACCGGACGCCTCGCTCATCGGGACTCCTTCAGCCAGCCGGCGAGCTCGGACGCCCAGTAGGTCAGGACCATGTTGGCTCCGGCCCGCTTGATGCCGAGCACGGATTCGGTAATGGCCGCGCGCCGGTCGATCCAGCCGTTGGCGGCGGCCGCCTCGATCATGGAGTACTCCCCCGAGATCTGGTAAGCAGCCACGGGCACGGTGCTGATGGCCGCGACGTCGGCGAGGATGTCCAGGTAGCTCATGGCGGGTTTCACCATCACCAGGTCGGCGCCTTCGGCCAGGTCCAGCTCCACTTCGAGGAGGGCCTCGCGGCGGTTGGCGGAGTCCATCTGGTACGTGCGGCGGTCGCCCTTGAGCTGGGAATCCACGGCTTCCCGGAACGGACCATAGAACGCGGAGGCGTACTTTGCGGCGTACGCCACCACGGCCGTGTTGGTGTGCCCGGCGTCTTCCAGCGCCTGCCGGATCACGCCGATCTGGCCGTCCATCATTCCCGAGGGGCCAAGCATGTGCGCCCCGGCGTCCGCCTGCGCCACGGCCATCGCCGCGTAGATCTCCAGCGTCGCGTCGTTGTCCACGTAGCCTTCGTCATCGAGGACGCCGCAGTGGCCGTGGTCGGTGAATTCGTCCAGGCACACGTCGCTCATGACCACCAGGTCATCGCCCACTTCAGCGCGGACGTCCCGGATGGCCTTGTTGAGCACTCCGTCGGGATCCAGCGACGCGGTACCCCGGGCATCGCGCTCGGCGGGGATGCCGAAAAGCATGATTCCGCCGACACCCAGTTCCACGGCCTCGGCCGCTGCCTTCTTGAGCGAATCGGTGGTGTGCTGCACCACGCCGGGCATGGAGGCGATGGGGTTGGGTTCCGTGAGCCCCTCGCGGATGAACGCGGGAAGGATCAGCTCCGGGGCCGCCAGTCGGTTTTCGGCCGTCATCCTGCGCATGGCCGGGGTGGTGCGGAGCCGGCGGGGGCGGTGGGTCGGGAAGCTCATGTTCTGTCCTTCACGTAGGTCTCGGTGGCGGGCGGTGGGGTGGCATGTCCTGGTGCAAGGGCCTCGATGACGGCGGACACCAGGCCGGATGTTGTTGGTTCCTCAGCGACGGCGGCCACCGGCAGGCCCAGCGACTCCGCCTCAGCTGCCGTTGAACGTCCGATCGCCACGAACCTGCACTCGCCGAGCGGCGACAGCCCCGCATGGATGCGGCGGGCAGCGCTGGGTGAAGCAGCGACGACGGCGTGGAGCCGCCCGGCGTCGAGCTCGGCTTTTGCTTCGGCAGGGGTGAGCACTCCAGTGCCCGGGGGCGCGGCTGACGCATCGTTGCCGACGGAAGGGGTGAAGCTGCGGGCCGGATCGGCCGGATAGTCCACCGTGTGATAGGCGGTGACAGCCTGAACCCTGGCGCCTAGTGATTCCAGCCCCTCGGCAAGCCGGGCATCTGCTATGTCTGCCTGGGGCAGGAATACGCTGCCCTGGCCTTGCGGCCAGATGTCCAGGAGTCCGACGCCGGACTGGAGCCGGGCCGGGGCCAGGTCAACAGTGATTCCGCGTAATTCCAGTTCGCGACGTGTGGCGGGGCCAATGGTGGCCACTTGGAGGGAGCCGGGCAGCCACCGGCTCAGCGTGGAGCCCCGTTCACGGGCGAGCTCCTCGAGGGCCTGCACGGTGGTGACGCTGCTGATCACCAGCCAGGTGTACGCGCCGGCGCCCAGGGCGTCGAAGGCGACTTCCAAGGAGTGCAGGTCCCGGGCGCGTTCGAAGTCGATCAGCGGCAGCAGCAGCGGTTCGGCGCCGGTTTCCCGAAGGGCCGCGAGGAGCGCCCCTGCCCGGTCCGGGCTGCGTGTGACCAGGACGCGGGCGCCCTCGAGGACGCGCAGCCCGTGGCGGCCCTCACCGCGGGCACTGCGCCGCCCCATCATCTGCCCGGCTCCGCCGGTTCAGGAAGCGGCAAGGTCCGCGATGTCGGCTGCACCGGCTGCCAGCAGCGCCTCAGCCAGTTCGATGCCAAGAAGCGTAGCGCCGACCTCGGTGAGCCCGTCCGTCGCCCGCTTGTCGCGGACGGTGGCTGACCCGTCGACAGCGCAGACGGCGGCCTCCAGGTAGAGCATGCTTCCCTTGCGGAAGGCGTAGGCACCCACCGGGGCTGCGCACCCTGCCTCCAGACGGGCCAGGAGCGCCCGTTCGGCCGTAACCGCGAGCCTGGTGTCCGTGTCGTCCAGGGCTGCCAGCGCCTGGGCCAGCGGCCCCTGGGACCCTTCGGTGGATCCCGTTCTTCGCGGAGCGTCCGCAGTGCGGCACTCGATGGCAAGCGACCCCTGGCCGGCGGCCGGAAGCATGACATCTGTTTCGAGATATTCGCTAACGGTGTCCAGCCGGCCGATGCGCTCGAGGCCGGCGGCGGCCAACACGACGGCGTCGAGGTCGCAGGATTTGCCCAACACCACGGCATCCGTGGTGTTGCCCGGCAGGCCGGGAACACGACCCAGGCGGGTGTCCACGTTGCCACGGATGTCCACGACGTCAAGGTCGGGACGGGCCGCGCGGAGCTGCGCCGCTCGGCGCGGGGAACCGGTTCCCACCCGGGCGCCCTGCGGGAGGTCGGCCAGCTTGAAACCGTCGCGCGCGCAGAGCACGTCACGGACGTCGACGCGCTTCGGCGTCGCGGCGAGGTTCAGCCCGGGCGCGGCTCCGGTGGGCAGGTCCTTGAGCGAGTGCACGGCAACGTCGCAGTCGTCCCGCAGGAGCGCCTCCCGCAAGGCCGCCACAAAAACTCCCGTGCCGCCCATCTGCGAGAGCGAACCGGTCAGGACGTCCCCGTCCGTCCTGATGTGCACCAGTTCCACGGGGAACCCGCCAATGGCGGCGAGCTGGTCGGCTGTTTGCTGGGTCTGGGTCAACGCCAGCTTGCTGGCACGCGTCCCGATGCGGACCGTCACAGTGAGTCCTGTCCCGCCGCCTGGGCAGCCGGAGTGTCAGCCGAACCAGAAGGGTAGGAGGCGTGGCCTGTGCCCACTGAGGTGTCAGCTCCTGCGATGGTGGGCTTCTCGCCCCGGAAGTTGGCGCAGCAGCCGGGGCGGCAGACGTCATACCAGGGCCCCAGGTCGGTGAGGTGCGGCCGGTCGGCAATATTGTTCGCGGCAGTGCGCTCACAGACCAGGTCCACGATGCCGCTCACGAATTTGCGGTGCGTGCCGGGGGTGGGCACCCGGGTTGCGGACAGGCCAAGGTTGCGGCACGTTTCCAGCGCTTCGGTGTCCAGGTCCCAGACAACCTCCATGTGGTCGCTGACGAAACCCAGGGGGACGATCACGATTCCCTTGACACCCTCGCCGGCAAGCTCCTCGATGGCGTCGTTGATGTCCGGTTCGAGCCACGGAACGGACGGAGCACCGGAACGGGACTGGTAAACGAGGGACCATGGGGCGGTCAGGCCCGATTCTTCCTCGACACGTCGGATGACCTCGGCGCCGGATGCCAGGTGCTGCGCCACGTAGGCCGAGCCTTCAGCGAAGGTGCGCGGTTCACCCTCGGAGCGTCCGGCAGCTTCAGCGTCACGCGTCGGAATGGAGTGCGTGGCGAACAGGATGTGGACCGGTGCGTCCGGAGTACCAACCGCGGCAAGCTGGGCGCGGACGTCGGCAAGGCCGGCAGCGGTCCCTTCCACGAAGGGCTCCACGAAGCCCGGGTGGTCGAAGTACTGGCGGACTTTGTCCACTTCCAGCTTCCCGTCCAGGCCGGTCTCGGTCAGCGCCATGCCGATGTCCTCGCGGTACTGGCGGCAGCTGGAATAGCAGGAGTAGGCGCTCGTGGTGACCATGAGGACCTTGCGGTGGCCGGCGTCGTACACGTCCTGGAGGGTCTGCGGAATGTAGGGGTCCCAGTTGCGGTTGCCCCAGAAAACGGGCAGGTTGATGCCCCTGGCCGAGAGTTCCGCTTCGATCCCGGCCTTGAGCTCGCGATTCTGCTGGTTGATCGGGCTGATGCCCCCGTTGGCACGGTAGTGGTGCGAAACCTCTTCAAGCCGTTCGTCGGGGATTCCGCGCCCCCGGGTGACATTGCGGAGGAAGGGGATGACGTCATCCTGGCCCTCAGGCCCGCCGAATGAGGCGAGGAGGACGGCGTCGTATTCCTTCGGAGCCATACGCCCGGATTCGGTGACCGGGTTGACGGCCGTCACCGAGGCCGGTGCCTCCTGTGATTCAAGCGGGCTCATGCGAGGACCTCGGCGATCTCGCCGGCGGTAACCCGCCGGCCGGTGTAGAAGGGGATTTCTTCGCGGACATGGTGCCGGGCCTCGGTGGCGCGCAGGTGGCGCATCAGGTCCACGAGGTCCACCAGTTCAGGGGCCTCAAGGCCGAGGATCCATTCCCAGTCGCCCAGGGCGAAGGAGGAGACAGTGTTTGAGATGACCTGCGGGAAGTCGCGGCCCAGCAGTCCGTGGTCGCGAAGCATGGCGCCGCGTTCCGCGTCGGGGAGCAGGTACCACTCGTAGGAGCGGACGAACGGGTACACGCACAGCCATTCGGCCGGTTCCACGCCGCGGGAAAATGCCGGGGTGTGGTTCTTCGCAAATTCCGCCTCGCGGTGCACGCCCATGGCGGACCAGGCGATCTCGGTGCCGGCGAAAAGCGTGCTGCGGCGGATGTCACGGACGGCCTGCTGCAGGGCCTCGGGCTTGGGCCCGTGGAGCCACACCATAATGTCCGCATCCGCACGCATTGCCGAAACGTCGTAGCTGCCCCGGTGGACCACTCCTCCGTCGGCCAGGCGGCCCAGCAGGGCTTCGAAGTCCGCGGCAGCATCGCCGCTGCGGGTTACGTCGGAGGAGCGCTTGAATACCGTCCAGAGAGTGAAGAACTGCTCTGTTTCTTCGGCTACTGAATTTTCGGTTTTACTGACAGATTCGGCAGAAGTGTGGCTCATGGTTACCAGTCTGCCCCTTCAATGCCACGTAAGTCGAAACAGCACACTTCTACAACGTGTAGAAGTGTGCTATTTCACATATTTAGGCGATTGGGCCGGGAAGGACGGCGGACGGCCGGCTTAGATCCGACGCATCCGGACGTAGGCAACGCCTGCGGCGCAGGCCAGTGCCACAAGTCCGGCACCCCACCAGACCTGGGGCGACAATTCACCGACGGGCGAAACGCTCACAGCCGACCGCATCACCGGGGCGCTGGACACGCCGTAGCCCGGGCCGGAAAGGGGAACGACGCCGGCAGAGGTCAGGACGGCCATGTTAGCCGGACCGAACATGTTCGTGGTCTTCCATGCGGACGCCGGAGCAGCCGCAGCGGGCCCCGCGGCCTTGCTGCCTGATGGCCGGGCCGCCCCGGCCGGGGCAGGCACTCCAGCCGACGGACCGGGAGTGGTTGTCCCGGTTGCGGGAGCAACGGGTGCGGAAGATCCGGGGAGAACCGGCGGAGCCGCCGGAATGCCGGCGGGTGCCGATCCGGTGCCCGGGGCAGGTGCCGCAGGCGCCTGCGGCGGAACTGCAGCTCCGCCGGCGGGCGATGGTGCGGGAGTTCCCGACGGCGGAACGGTGCCTCCGGAGGGCGACGGCACTGACGGAGACGGGGTGGGTGACGTCGGCACGGGCGACGGCGCGGGCGTGACGGGGTCGGTCGTCGGAGTCGGCGACGGCGTGGGCTGGGTCCGCTGCCCCGGCGGTTTCGGCTTGCCGTTTCCCGGTGCGGACGGGCGGGTGGGATCCGGCTTGGGACCCAGGACCACGGATGCCCAGACATCCAGCGAAGGAACGCCCGCTTGCACGGACGTCGTGGCGGCGGCGTCGGCGCCGTCCGTAGTGTCCGGAGCCGGGACGAGGGAGACAGCGTTGGATGCAGGAACACCTGCGGAAAGGACTAGTACCGCTCCGAGCGCCGCTGCTGCAGTGCCGCGCCGAAGACCCCCATGGAAACCAGTCAGCGTTCGAGTTTCTTCGGACTTCTGAATGACCATAGTCATCGACCCTAGCCAGAAATACGTGCCATTAGAAACTTGCAAAGGAGCCCGGCACACGTTACTCGCGGGCTAGCGTAGAACGTCCGCAACCTGCCTTTTGGTGTCATCCACCACGGCGGCCAGGCCGTTGCCGGCCAGCCACCCGCCCACCATCACGAGGCTTCCTTCAGCGGCGCAGACCCTGCGGACCTGCGCCACCCGCTGGCGGTGGCCCACGGCGGCGAACGGCAGCACTCCGCCCCAGCTGACAACGTCCCAGTCGAGCACGTCATCGGCTGTGACAAGCACCGTCAGGAGGGAGGAGGCATCCCGTAAAGCAGCCTGAAAAAGCCCCTCGTCACCGGCCCCCGGCCCGGCACCGCCCGGCGGGCCGGCGGCGGCATCCTGCGCCTCGGGGCTGCCATCCTGCCGCGGCCCCTCTCCCCGGCCGTAGGACAGCCGGACGACATGGGTGCCGGGCCCCGACGCCGCCGCCAGCCAGTCCCATTTCGCGGTGGCGTGGGTCAGCGCTTTGGCCTGGATGCCGGGTGTCTGCGGAGCCACCAGGATGCCGGTTCCGCGCGGCCGGCGGTCCAGTTCCGGGAGGTCAACAACAAGGGTCACAAGCTTTACATCGGGACCGGCGTCGGGCCGGTGCTCCGTCAAGCCGGGTACGGCATCCTGCAGCAGCCCGACGGCGGAGGGGCCGTCAAGCGCCACTACCAGCAGGCCGGCGTCGTACATCCGTTCCCCCGCCGAAACCCGCCAGCCGTCCGCGGTCCTGGCCACAGCGTCCGCCCGCGTACCGGTGAGGAGTGTCACGCCGCGACGCCGCAGTTCGGCTACCAGCGCGGTGACCAGCGAGTGCATGCCGCCCCGCAGTCCGGCGACCGCGGATCCGGCTTTGGCACCCTGCGCTGCGGTTCCACGGCGCTGGGCGGCAACGGCGGCTGCCAGGGAGCCATGGGTCCGTATGCCGGCCCGGACTCCGGGCGCCACCATGTCAACGTCGAGCAGCGCCGGATCGGCTGAATGGACGCCGCCCACCACAGGTTCCACGAGGCGTTCCAGGACGCGGCGGCCCATCCGCTGCCGGACCAGGGCCGACACGCTGGTGATGGCCGCGCGGGTCCCCACCGAAGCCGGGAGGAACCTGTCCACGGAAGCGCGGAGGGAGCCTGCGAACCCCAGTGTCCGCCGGACTTCGGGGTCCCACGGGTTGGCCGGAATACCCAGGACACCGGTTTTGGGCAGTTCCCGGGCACCCTCGGGGAGCTGGACCCAGGCCCCGCCAGGATGGGGCGCAACAATTTTGCCGGCGATGCCGAGCTCCGCCGCGAGGTCCGCCACGGCACTCGAGCGGGTGGCGAAAGACTCCGCCCCGCTGTCCAGCGTCAGGCCTCCCACCACGTGGCTGCCTACGCAGCCGCCCCAGGCCTCGCCGGCTTCCAGGACGGTGACGTGCCGGCCTGCTTTGGCAAGCTCCAGGGCCGAGAGCAGACCCGAAATGCCGCCGCCCACCACCGCGGCCGAGGTCACGGACGGTTCCGGCGTGGCTCCGCTCACCGGATTACTCCGGGGAAATGGAGTGAATGAGTTCGACGACGCGCGTCAGGACGTCCGGGTCGGTCTCCGGCGGCACGCCGTGGCCCAGGTTCAGGACGTGTCCGGGCGCGAAGGATCCCGCCTTGATGACTTCCCGGACGTGGGCCTCGAGGACTGCCCACGGGGCTGACAGCAGCGCGGGGTCGATATTGCCCTGCAGCGGCACAGTGCCGCCCAGCCGGCGGTTGGCTTCGTCCAGCGGAAGCCGGTAGTCGACCCCCACCACGTCGACGCCGACGTCGCGCATCGCCACCAGCAGTTCCGATGTACCGGTTCCAAAGTGGATCAGTGGCGCGCCGAGGTGGCGGACGTGGTCCAGCGCGCGGGCGGAGGCCGGGGCCACGAAGCGTTTGTAATCGGCCAGTCCCAGCGAGCCCGCCCAGGAATCGAACAGCTGGCCCGCGGAAGCGCCGGCTTCAAGCTGGGCGCGCAGGAACATGCCGGACGCGTCGGCAGCCCAGTTGGCCAGCGCATTCCAGGTTTCAGGATCTGCGTGCATCATGGTGCGCGGGCCGAGGTGGTCGCGGGAAGGCTTGCCTTCCACCATGTATGCGGCGAGGGTGAACGGCGCGCCCGCAAAACCGATCAGCGGGGTCTTGCCCAGCTGGGCCACGGTGAGCCGGACGGCTTCCCGGATGGGCTCCAGCGCTTCCCAGGTCAGCTGCGGGAGTGCCGCGACGTCCTCGGCGGTGCGGACCGGCTTGTCCAGGACCGGACCGACGCCCGGAACGATGTCCACTCCCACGCCGGCGAGCTTCAGCGGAATGACGATGTCCGAAAAGAAGATGGCTGCGTCGACGTCGTGCCGTCGCACCGGCTGCAGCGTGATCTCCGAGGCCAGCTCGGGTCGCAGGCAGGAGTCCAGCATGGCCACGCCTTCGCGCACCTTCAGGTACTCGGGCAGGGAGCGTCCTGCCTGCCGCATGAACCAGACGGGACGGCGGGTCGGCTTGCCGCCGCGGTAGGCGGTGATGAGCGGCGAATCAGCCGTGCGGCCGTCCATCAGCGGGTGTCCTGCATCCAGGGTGGCATCGGAGAACGGGACGTCGGATACCGTGCCGTTGGACGTTGCAGCGCTTGAAGTCATGACTCCGATTGTCCCTAAAATCGATCGCAAAAGATAACGACAGGCTGTCATCCGCGGCCCGCCGCGGACCTCCGTGGCGGGAATCACAGCCCCTGGTGCCCTTTGCCACGGAGCTTTGTTGTTCTCCGCCGCGAGTCAAAAGCTATGATTGTGATGCTGTGGTTCTTTTTTCATTGGTGGCTACACACGCCGACATCGACCTCGAGACCGTTGCTCAACTGAGCACCGGTGCTTCCGAGCTGGCTACATCCGCACTCTCCGGGTCACCGGCCGTGAAGGGTGCGGTGGTGCTTGCCACCTGCAACCGCTTCGAAATCTATGGCGAAGCGCCCCACCCTGATGACGTGGAAGCGGCACGGGCCGCCCTTGTCGCCCAAATAAGTGAACGCACCGGGCTCAACGAGCAGCTGGTCTCCCGCTCATTCAATACCCGCACAGGCGGCGAGGTCAGCCAGCACCTTTTCGCCGTGAGCTCCGGCCTGGACTCGGCAGTGGTGGGCGAACGCGAAATCGCCGGACAGGTTCGCCGCGCTCTCATCAATGCCCAGCACGAAGGCACTGCCAGCTCCGGCCTCGTCCGCCTCTTCCAGGCCGCGTCCAAGACCGCCAAGGATGTCGGCGCCCAGACTGCGCTGGGATCACGGGGACTGTCCATCGTCTCGGTGGCCCTGGATCTGGCCACCGACCTTTCCGAGAACCCCGACTGGTCCGCCAAGAAGGCTGTGGTCTTCGGTACCGGCGCCTATGCCGGGGCCACCATGTCGTTGCTCCGTGAACGCGGCTGCACGGACATTTCCGTCTTTTCCTCCTCCGGACGCGCCGAAGGCTTCGTGGCAACGCGCGGAGGCAAGGCCCTCGACTCCGATACACTTCCCGCCGCGGTGGCCGCAGCGGATGTCATGATCGGCTGCAGCGGCTCTGACACCCGTGTGGAAGCGGAGGAGCTCGCCCGCGTGCGGGCCGGGTCCGCCCAGACGCTGATCGCCATCGATCTGGCACTTACCCATGATTTCGATCCGGCCGTTGGAGAGCTCGACGGCGTGGAGCTGCTGACGCTCGAATCCGTGCGGCTCGCTGCCCCCCAGGAGCAGGCCGAGTCGCTGGCGCAGGCCAGCGGCATTGTCACCGGCGCCGCCGCAGCTTTTGAACAGGAGCGCGAAGCCAGGTCCGTCGACTCGGCGATCGTCGCCCTGCGCCGCCACACCATGAACGTCCTTGACGCCGAAATGGAGAAGGTCCGGGCACGCCACGGCTGCACCGCCGCCGCCGAGGAAGTCGAGTTCGCACTGCGCCGGATGGTCAAGCAGTTGCTGCACGTTCCCACCGTCCGCGCCCGTGAGCTGGCCTCCAACGGACAGCAGGAGCAGTACATCGCGGCACTTGATGCGCTGTACGGCATCACCGTTGAGCAGCCGGCCGCGGCTCCGGCCGCCGAATGCCCCGTGGACCACGGCCGGGCAGGCCAGGCGCCGGCTGACGTCCGGCGGGAAACCGCCTAGCTTCCCTTACACTGCCGGGCAGGCAGGAACGCCGGCAGGCAGCAACTCAGCCGAAGGCGTTCACTCCGGTCATCCGCGCCGAGAGCGCCCACCGTCGCGCTGCATCCGAGGGATCCACGGCGTGCGCATCCACTCCCCTGAACCGGGCTTCGGAGCTTCCCGTCCGGGTGGGCTCCGCAGTGTCGCAATCCTCGCCGTCGGGCCCCGCTCCGGTGCGGCCATCCCGCCCGCCTCCAGCCCCTGACGTGCATGCTCCGCCCTATGCGCCCCCACCAGGACACAGGCACCGGCGGAGATCGGGCGGTGGTCCGGCCGTTCAGTAAACCGGCTTGCCCGGCTCCACTTCGCGCACCCAGGCCAGGATGCCGCCATCGAGATGGCTGACCCGCTGGTAGCCCGCCTTTTGGGCCGCGGCCAGGACCGCTGCGGAACGTGTCCCGGCCTTGCAGTGGAAAACGATGTCCTTGTCCTGGGGCAGCTCCGCCCAGGCCTCCCCCGCCAGGATCCTCCCCTGCGGGATGAGGACGGACCCGTCAATCCTGACGATGTCGTGCTCACCCGGCTCCCGGACGTCCACGAGGTCAAAGTCCTTCAGCCCCGCTTTGCGCGAAGCCAGCATGGTGGCCAGCTGCGTGGCCGTAACAGTGTTCTCTTTGGCCGCGGCCGGCTCCGGTACTATTCCGCAGAACGCCTCGTAGTCAGTGAGTTCCGTGACGCGTTCGGCCGCCGGATCCCGTGCCACTTTGATCTCCCGCCAGCTGCCGCCGAGGGCGTCGAACAGCGCGACGCGGCCCAGCAGGGACCGCCCGACGCCGGTGATCAGTTTGACCGCTTCGGTCACCATGAGCGAGCCTACGGCGGCGCACAGCATCCCGAACACGCCGCCTTCGCCGCAGGACGGCACCGAGCCGGCCGGCGGTGCCTCCGGGTAGAGGTCGCGGTACGTCGGGCCGTGCTCTTCCCAGAACACGCTCACCTGGCCGTCGAAGCGGAAGATGGAGCCCCAGACATAGGGTTTGCCGAGAATGGCGGCGGCGTCGTTTACCAGGTAGCGCGTGGCGAAATTGTCTGCGCCGTCCAGGATGAGGTCGTAGCCCGCGAACAGCTCCAGCGCGTTCGAGGCGTCGAGCCGCACGTTGTGGAGCCGGACGTCCACCAAGGGGTTCAGCGCGGCAATGGAGTCGCGTGCCGACTCGATCTTGGACCGGCCCACGTCCGCAACGCCGTGGATGACCTGGCGCTGCAGATTACTCAGGTCAACGGCGTCGTCGTCGACGATTCCCAAGGTTCCCACCCCTGCGGCGGCAAGGTAGAGGAGGGCCGGCGAGCCCAGGCCGCCGGCACCGATGACCAGGACCTTGGCGTTCTTGAGCCTGCGTTGGCCCAGCGCGCCGATCTCCGGAATGATGAGGTGGCGGGAGTAGCGCTCCACCTCTTCGGCGGTCAGGGCATCCGCCGGTTCCACGAGCGGATCCAGGGTTGCGGGGACAGCAGTTGCGGTGAACGTGGAAGCCATACTTCAATGTATGCCCGAAGATGCCGCAAGGTCATATTACCCGCGCGTAAAGTGTAGGTAACTGCAATGGAAAGAAGGCCAACAGTGGTTCATCATGCACCGGTTGATCGGACACAGGCCGGGAAGGCAGCCGCGGGACAAGCGCGGGCCGGCGGTGCGCGTTCGGCGCGGCTCCCGCGTGACGAACGACGCGCCCAGTTGCTGGCGGCCGCCCAGGAAGTCTTTGTGGCCAATGGATACCACGGCGCCGCCATGGACGAGATCGCTGAGACGGCCCATGTCAGCAAACCGGTGCTGTACCAGCACTTCCCTTCCAAACGCGAGCTCTACCTCGCCCTGCTGGACAGCCACCTCAGTGCCCTGACCGAGCTTATGATGGGCGCACTGAATTCCACCGATGACAACGATGAGCGCGTCCAGGCGGTCATGCGCGCCTACTATCACTTCATTGCCAGCGATGACCAGGCGCACCGCCTGGTGTTTGAATCGGACCTGATCAATGACGCCGACGTCAGTTCCAGGCTCGAAACATTCAACAAGACGTTTGCCGACGCCATCGCGCGGGTCATCGCCGAGGACACGAAGCTCCCCATGCTGGAGGCCCAGTTGCTGGGTCGCGGACTCGCCGGCATGGCGCAGGTCAGTGCGCGCTACTGGCTTGAAACCGACGGAAACCTGGACCTCGATGTGGCCAGCGACCTGATCTATCGTTTAGCTTGGCGCGGAATCTCGCGCTTTCCCAAGGAAACCTAGACTACAAATAGAGAACACCTTTAGAACTTTGATTGGCTGGGAGGCCTCGCTGTGGAAGTAAAGATCGGCATTCAGAATATTGGCCGCGAAATTGTGATGGAATCGGCTCAGGATGCTGACGCGGTAGCAAAGCTCGTCGAGGAATCCATTACCAAGGGCGCCGAACTGCGCCTGACTGACGAAAAGGGCCGTGTGATCATCATTCCCGCCAACGTCCTGGGTTACGTGGAGATCGGCGCCGAGGAAGCCCGCCGCGTCGGTTTCGGCCAACTCTAGGCCGCCGCTTCACCTGTCCGAAACGCCCTGCAGCAAGGAGTTCGCTGAATGCTTTCCCTGGTAATCGTGGCCCTCGTGACTGTGGCCGCAGGCTTTGTTGTCTGGGCCAACGACAGGCGGCATGCCAAGTACGGCATCGGCATGCCTGCAGGGGTGGCCACTGCGGTGGGGATGCTCAGCTGGATCATCTTCATGGCAGCAGGGCTTGGTTACCAGCCCGGCCTGACGTGGATTCCGTGGGTGCTGCCCATGGTCCTGGGCACCGGGGCGGCTCTCGCCGCCGCGGTGTACCTGGGCCGGAAGCGTGCCCTGCATGATACGAAAGAGCTCACCGCCGCGCTGCGGCTCTAACTACGTGAGGCGCCGGGCGGGGGGTATTTGCCGGGCTCCGCGGAGGCCGACACAGCGGCGGCCGCCCGGCTGACGGCCGCGGCTGCGGCGATGTCACGCCCTGTCACCCGTGTGCCGGCGTCATGTGAGCTGAAGCGGATGAACACCCTGTTGTACCGCCAGTCCAGATCGGGGTGGTGGTTTTGTTCCTCAGCCAGGCGCCCGACGGCGGCAATCAGCTCAAGCGCAGCGGCCGCCGTCGGCGCCTTGAAGACGGTCACCAGAGCACCCGGCTGGTAGAGCCAGTCGGAAAGTTCCGTGAGTGCGGCGTCAATCTGGGTTTGGGTAAGAATATCTTCCGTGCCGGTCATCAGTGGCTCCTTGGATGGTCCGCCTACAGGAACTCGGCCCGGCCTTCCATGGCCGACGAGGCGAGGGCGTGCTCGCGGCGCGGAATCCGTCCTGCCGCCTTCGCCAGCCTACCGGCGATGACTGCGTGTTTGAAGGCCTCCCCCATCATCGCCGGGTTCTGCGCCCGGGTCACTGCTGTCGCCAGCAGTACCGCGTCGCACCCCAGTTCCATGGCGAGCGCCGCGTCGGACGCCGTGCCGATGCCGGCATCCAGCACCACGGGAACGGATGCCCTGGAAACGATGAGCTCAATGTTGTGCGGGTTCAGGATGCCCAGGCCGGTGCCGATCGGGGACCCGAGGGGCATCACGGCGGTGGCCCCGAGGTTCTCCAGCCGAAGCGCCAGCACGGGGTCGTCATTCGTGTAGGCGAACACCTTGAACCCGCGGTTTACCAGCTGCTCGGTGGCGTCCACCAGCTCCACGGCGTCCGGCAGCAGGGTGTGTTCGTCGGCGATCACTTCAAGCTTCACCCAGTCAGTCTCCAGCGCCTCCCGCGCCAGTTCCGCCGTCATCACGGCGTCCCGTGCGGTGAAGCAACCGGCGGTGTTGGGCAGGACCCGGATGTTGTGGTCCACCAGGAGCTGGAAGAGCGAGCCTGTTTCGGCCGGCGAGTAGCGGCGCATGGCCACGGTGGTCAGTTCCGTTCCGGACGCGATCAGGGCGGCCCCCAGCCCATCGAGGCTGGGAGCACCGCCGGTACCCATGATCAACCGTGATCCTAGCGGCACGCCGTCCACGATGAAGGCGTCCGCCGCAGCCTGCTGCCCGGTCCCTGCCGTGCCGGCAACCGTTGTTCCTGCCATGATGCTCAACCTCCCTGTACCGCGGTAACAAGTTCGACGTCGTCGCCCTCGGCCAGTGCCGTGACGAACCATTGGCTGCGCGGCACCACCTCGGAATTCCGCGCTACCGCCACGCCCAACTTTTGGCCGTCGGCAGCCTGCCCGTTTGGCGCGAGGTTCCTGCCGGTGACCTGGCTGACGAGGGTGGTGACGGACGCGCCGTCGGCCACCGCGTGTGCCGTGCCGTTCAGTGTGATGTTCATGCTGTTTCCTTGTTCGGGTCAATTGTGACGGTGTGCGCGGGAGTTGCCGGTCCGGCCGAAACGCCGGAAAACCGGTCGGGCCGGAACGGGGTCCAGCGTGGATCGGCGTCGCCGTCCATCAACTGCCTGCAGATGGACGCCGCGGCAGGAGTGAGCAGGACGCCATGCCGGAAAAAGCCGGTGGCAATGATCAGCCCCTCAATATCCATGCCGGTTCCTGCGGCCGCTACTCGGCCCAGCAGCGGCGCGTTGTCCGGCGTTCCCGGACGGGCCCTCGCCGTGGCTTCGAGCAGTTCCAATTCGGCGACGGCGGGGACCAGCACCTGCGCATCGCGGAGCAGCTGGTAGACGCCGCCGGCGGAAACGGCCGACCCTGCGGGTGTTACGGGCCCTGCAGGCGCCGTAACGGCGGTGCCGATGCCCGCTCCTGACAGCGAATCTTCACGCTGCGTGGCCCCAATAACCACGGTGCCGTCCTGCCGGGGCACGATGTAGACGGGAACTCCGTGGACCATTCCTCGGACCGTGGATGTCACCAGGGGCTGCAGGTAGGCGGGGACGCGCAGGCGCAGGATGTCGCCGTACACGGGGCGCAGCGGCAGCTGAAGTCCGGGAGGCATTCCGCCCAGGGACGCGGATTCCAGTCCGTTGGCAATGATTGTTTCGCCAGCGTGCACGGTGCCTCCCCCGGCCAGGCTGACGCCGCTGACGCGCCCGTCGTCCCAGAGCAGGCCGGCGGCCCGGTCACGCACGGCGGCCCCTGGCAGGAGCTCCGCGATCCGGGCGAGGAGTTTGCGGGGATCCACCTGATGGTCGGCCGGGATGTCGAAGGCGCAGGATATCCCGGGGCTCAGCAGCGGCTCCCGTGCCCGGGCTTCCCTGACCGTCAGCGGTTCCACCGTTAGGCCGCTGGCCTGCTGGACGGCGCGCAGGTCGGCGAGCGCCCGGCGGTCTGCGGCGTCGGCACCCACGGCGAGGGTCGCCGTCGTAAGGTAGCCGGTGTCCGGGCCGTCGCCGCCGTGTTCATGGGAGGCACGCCCGGTTTCCAGGCCGGCCGCGAAGGCCGGCCACAGTCCCGAGGAGTGGAGCATGAGCTCCAGGAGGTCTTCCTCCTGGTAGTGGAGTTCGCTGACCGGCGCCAGCATGCCTGCGGCGGCCCAGCTCGCGCCCGTTCCCGGTGCGTCGTCGATGATCACCACGGACCTGCCCGACTTCCGGGCTTCCCAGGCGATCCCGTGGCCGATTACTCCCCCGCCGATCACGGCGACGTCTGCGCTGATGTGCACGCCGTGCCCGTCGCGACTGCGCGCGGGTGGGCGGGTGGGCGGGGATTGCGGGGTCATTGTCATCCTTCCCTACGCCGGTACTAACCGGATCAGGTCAAGCGGTCGGCTCTGACGCCCTCTCAGCCCTGCAGCTTTGTGACAGCTGCGGCGGGCTCCCGCGGTACTCCCCCAGTTTAGGGGAACTAGGCTTGTGCCATGACCGAGCAAGCTCTCCTTACTGATGCCCGCCTGTACCTCTGCACTGATGCCCGCACGGACCGCGGCGATTTTGCCGACTTCGTTGATGCCGCCTACGCAGGCGGCGTGGACATCATCCAGCTCCGCGACAAGGGCCTGGAAGCGGCCGAGGAGCTCGAGCTGCTCGAAGTACTGGAAACCGCGGCCCGCCGCCATGGCCGGCTGTGGTCGGTCAACGACCGCGCGGACATCGCCTCGCTCTCCGGCGCCCCGGTGCTTCATGTAGGGCAGAAGGACCTCCCCCTGGCGTCCGCCCGGAAGTTCCTCGGCGGTGAAGCCGTGATCGGCCTGTCCACGCACAGCCACGGGCAGATCGATGCCGCCATCGCCGCATCCCGTGGTGCGGGAGGCCTGGATTATTTCTGCGTCGGGCCGGTGTGGGCCACTCCCACGAAGCCGGGCCGTGCCGCCGTCGGCCTCGAACTGGTCCGCTATGCGGCGGAAGCCGCCGGCAAAACGACCGCCAAAACAACTGGCGGCGCTGCGGGGCCAACGGTTGACGGGCCGCGCCTGCCGTGGTTCGCCATCGGCGGCATCGACCTGGGCAACGTAGAACAGGTGGCGGCTGCAGGAGCGGAGCGGATCGTGGTGGTCCGCGCCATCACCGAGGCCGACGACCCCGCCGCGGCCGCGAGGTCGCTGCTGGCGGCACTCGACGCCGGCGCATCCTGACTATCCGGTCAGGCCGAGCTGCGTCATCCGCTTGGAGTGCTTCTCTGCCAGCCCGGCGATCAGCCCACTGACCAGCTCTTTCGCGGCGGCACTGTCCTCGCCGCCGATCAGGCTTCCCAGGAACGCATGCTCGTAGCTGACGCGCTGCGCCTGGGTCAGTGCTTCGCCCAGCAGCCGCCTGCCCCATAGGGCAAGCCTCGACGCGAGCCTCGGATCATCGGCGAGCGCGCTCCTCAGCCGTTCGCGGAGAACTTCCGTTGTCTCGTCGGAGGCCTGGATCTGTTCGATGACGTCCCGCGTTCCGGCATCAACATAGCGGGAGATAGCCCGGTAGAAGTCTGCAGAAACCGTATCGATCACGTAGGCCTTCATCAGTGATTCGTACCAGTCGGCCGGGCGCGTCCGTGAATGGAAATAGTCCACGGCCGCCTGGAACGGCAGCATGGCATCCTCGGCGTCGATCCCCATGGCCTCAAGCCGGGCGCTCACCAGCTCGTAGTGCCGGAACTCCACCACGGCAATCCTGCCGAGCACGGCCCGGTCGTGAAGGGTCGGCGAATACCGCGCGTCAGCGGAGAACCTCTCGAAAGCTGACAGCTCGCCGTAGGCCATCATTCCGAACAAGTCTGCGACGAAACGGTTGTAGCGAGCGGTGTCAGCCGGGGATGTGCTCATCGTCCAAGACTAATGGCGCAAATGGAGCTAACCTGACTTTCGTGTCACATCATCACCTGACTCCAAATGTCCACGAACAGACCAACCGGCTGGCCGAAGCGCTGAACGCGCTGCGCACGGAGTTGGAGCTGCCCGGGCCCTTCCCTGACGATGTCCTGCGGGATGCGCTGGCGGCCATCGCGGAACATAAGATGCCTGACCTGGACCTCACCGATGTGGGCTTTGTGACCATCGATCCCCCGTCTTCCACTGACCTGGACCAAGCCCTCTTCATCGAACGGTCAGGCGACGGGTACAAGGTTTTCTATGCCATCGCCGACGTGCCGTCCTTTGTGGCACCGGGCGGTGCGCTCGACGCCGAGACGCGCCGCCGGGGGCAGACGTTCTACGCCCCGGACGGTCGGATTCCGCTGCACCCGGAGGTCATCAGCGAGCAGGCCGGCAGCCTGCTTGCCGGCCAGTTGTGCGCCGCCTTCGTGTGGGAGTTCGACCTGGATGCGGCGGCCCAAGTGGTGTCGGTGCTGGTGCGCCGGGCCAGGATCCGGAGCCGGGCGAAGCTCACCTATAAGGGAGTCCAGGCCGAGCTGGATTCCGGCAGTGCCGCCCCCGTCCTCCTGCTCCTGAGGGAGGTAGGGATCAAGCGCGTGGAACTTGAGCGGCTCCGCGGCGGCGCCAGCCTCAACATGCCGGAACAGGAAATCGAACAGCTGCCCGACGGCGGCTACCGCATCGTGGCGGCTCCGCCCCTCCCCGTGGAGGACTGGAATGCGCAGATCTCCCTCATGACCGGCATGGCTGCGGCTGACCTTATGCTCGAAGGCAAGGTCGGGATCCTGCGTACCATGCCCGCCCCCGACGAACGGTCGCTCCTTCATTTCAAGCGGCAGACAAACGCGCTCGGAAAGCCGTGGGACGGCGAGGCGAGCTACGGCGAGTACCTGCGCTCCCTTGACCCCACCGACCCCCGGCAGCTGGCCATCCTGCACTCCGCCGGGATGCTGTTCCGGGGCGCCGGTTACACGCCCTTTGACGGCACAGTGCCGGAGGACGCCATCCAGTCGGCCATCGGGGCCGCCTATGCACACACCACGGCACCGCTGCGCCGCCTGATCGACCGCTTCGTCCTGGTGATCTGTGAGGCGCTGAGCAACCGGACCGCGGTTCCCGACTGGGCCCGCGAGGCACTGCCCTCGCTGCCGGAAATCATGGGCGCCTCGGACCAGCTGGCGGCCAGGATGGAACGGCTGGCCCTGGATACGGTGGAGGCCGCCCTGCTCGTCAACCACATCGGGCAGGAGTTTGACGCCGTAGTCATCTCCGGGTCGAAACCGGGCAAGCCCAACGGGAACGGCGGGAACGGGAACGGCAACGGACCGTCCGGCATCATCCAGATCGCAGACCCGGCGGTGACGGCCCGGTGCCCCGGCGAACTCGAATCCGGCACCACGGTCCGGGTCAGGCTGATCTCGTCAGACATCCGCACGCGGGTGATCCGGCTTGAGCTGGTGGAGTGATTGCCGGCAGATTGCGGACCGCGTCCGGGGCGTCAGTCGGGGATGGTTGCGGGCAACAGCTAGACTGAGGGGGTAGTAATGGATGCCCGGTCGTTGATTTCCATGATTTTTGAATTCAACAAGCCCGCCCCTACGCGATCTTGAGATACACCCGCTGGTCCCCAGTGCCAGCATTTAGATAGCCCGCGATCGGCTTCCACTGGATTTGCTTGCGCGCCCGAGCGTGCTCCGGAACGGCCTCGCGGCCGGCCCCGTTGAGCAAGCAGCGCCAATGCCCAAATGAATAAGGAAACTCCCCTGTGAGTGAATTGCATACGCACCAACTTCTGACCGACGAAACCGGCACTGAAACGATCGAGCCGGAAGAGACCATCATCTCGGACGAAAAGCCGCACGAGATCGAGGAGAAATCGTTCGCGGACTACAACGTCCGCGCCGACATCGTCGAGTCCCTGGCCGACGCCGGAATCACCCACCCCTTCCCCATCCAGGCTATGACGCTGCCTGTGGCCCTCGCCGGCCACGACATCATCGGCCAGGCCAAGACGGGCACCGGCAAGACCCTGGGCTTCGGCATCCCCGCGCTGCAACGCGTGGTGGGACGCGACGACCCCGGCTTCGACAAGCTGGCAGTCCCGGGCGCTCCGCAGGCGCTGGTGATCGTGCCCACCCGCGAGCTCGCCGTCCAGGTTGCCAAGGACCTGGAAAACGCCGCCCGGAAGCGCAACGCCCGCATTGCCACCATTTACGGCGGCCGCGCCTATGAGCCGCAGGTGGATTCCCTGCAGAAGGGCGTCGAGATCGTTGTCGGCACCCCCGGCCGCCTGATCGACCTGTACAAGCAGAAGCACCTGAGCTTGAAGAACGTCAAGATCGTCATCCTCGACGAGGCCGACGAAATGTTGGACCTCGGCTTCCTGCCGGACGTCGAGACACTGATTGCAGGGACCCCCGCCGTCCGCCAGACCCTGCTGTTCTCGGCAACCATGCCCGGCCCGGTCATCGCCATGGCCCGCCGCTACATGACCCAGCCCACGCACATCCGTGCGGCTGATCCGGACGACGAGGGCCTGACCAAGCGCGACATCCGCCAGCTGATCTACCGCGCCCACAGCATGGACAAGATCGAAGTGGTGGCCCGCATCCTGCAGGCACGCGGCCGTGGCCGCACCATCATCTTCACCAAGACCAAGCGCACCGCCGCCAAGGTGGCCGAAGAACTGGTGGACCGCGGGTTCGCTGCGGCCGCCATTCACGGCGACCTTGGCCAGGGTGCCCGGGAGCAGGCCCTCCGGGCCTTCCGCAACAACAAGGTTGACGTCCTGGTGGCCACCGACGTCGCCGCCCGCGGCATCGACGTCGACGACGTCACCCACGTGATCAACTACCAGTGCGTCGAAGACGAAAAGATCTACCTGCACCGCGTGGGCCGCACCGGCCGCGCCGGCAACAAGGGTACCGCCGTGACCTTCGTCGACTGGGACGACATGCCCCGCTGGGGCCTGATCAACAAGGCGCTGGGGCTCAGCGTGCCGGAACCGGTGGAGACCTATTCCTCGTCCCCGCACCTCTACGAAGAGCTGGACATTCCGGAAGGCACCAAGGGCCGCCTGCCCCGCGACAAGCGCGTACTCGCCGGCGTCGACGCCGAGGTCCTGGAGGACCTGGGCGAGACCGGCAAGAAGACCGGGCGCGGCAGCGCACGGGACGGCGGCCGCGACACCGCCCGCGGCGGAAGCACCGGCGGTGGACGCGACAGCGGCCGCTCCGGCGGACGCGATTCCCGCCGCAGCGAGGCCGGGAGCAGCAGGGACAGCTCCGGACGCGAGGGCGCACGTTCAGGTGAGCGCCGCCGTCGTTCTTCCGACAACACTGCGGCAGCCGTTCCGGCGGCCGACGCAGCCCCCGTGGCAGCAGCGCCCGCTTCAGCGCCGGCGGAGGTCGACCGGGCAACCCGCGCCCGCCGCCGCACCCGCACGCGCCGCCGCAACGGCGAAGTGGTGGGCGGCGGAAACGCAGCCCAGGACGGCGCACAACACGGCAACACTGAGGCCTAAACCCCTCAATGACTGACACCGTCTGGGCGCCGGACGGCAGCAACCTGGTGGTACACGCGGACAACGCGGAGTACCTCCCCACGCTGCCGGACGGCGCCTTCACACTCATCTACGTCGACCCGCCGTTCAACACGGGCCGCGCCCAGAGCCGCCAGCAGACCACCATGGTGCGCAACGCGGACGGCGGCGGCGACCGCGTGGGCTTCAAGGGCCGCTCCTACGACACGATCAAGGGTGCCCTGCACAAATACGACGACGCGTTCAGCGACTACTGGTCCTTCCTGGAACCAAGGCTCGTGGAAGCGTGGCGGCTGCTGGCTGATGACGGCACCCTGTACCTCCACCTGGACTATCGGGAAGTCCACTACGCCAAGGTGATGCTGGACGCCATCTTCGGCCGGGAGTGCTTCCTGAACGAGATTATCTGGGCCTACGACTACGGCGCCCGCGCCAAGTTCCGCTGGCCCACGAAGCACGACAACATCCTGGTGTACGTCAAGAACCCTGCCAAGTACCACTTCAACAGCGCTGAAGTGGACCGCGAACCGTACATGGCACCCGGACTGGTCACGCCGGAAAAGCGGGAGCTCGGCAAGCTGCCCACCGACGTCTGGTGGCACACCATCGTCTCCCCCACCGGCAAGGAGAAAACCGGCTACCCGACGCAGAAGCCCGAGGGCCTGATCCGCCGCGTGGTGGCTGCCTCCAGCCGGCCGGGTGACTGGTGCCTGGACTTCTTCGCCGGCTCCGGCACCCTCGGAGCCGTGGCCGCCAAGCTGGACCGGAAGTTCGTCTGCGTCGACCAGAATCAGCCTGCCATCGAGGTCATGTCCAAGCGGCTCAGTGCCCTGGCATCGTTTACGTCGTTCCCACCCAACTGACCCGCATAACTCGTCGTCATTCGCGGTTTCCAGAGCGTTAACTGCCAGTCAGCCGGGGCGCGGTTCACGAGGTAACGGCAAAGTTCAAGGACGCACGACGGCGGTTCCGCTGGCCTGCTCTTCGATCCTCGCCATGACCTCGGGTGCCGTGAGGTTCTCGCCCAGCAGGTTCGGCTTGCCCGTGCCGTGGTAGTCGGAGGAGCCGGTGACCAGCAGGCCATGTTCCTCGGCGAGTGCACGCAGGTAGGCCCGGCCCTTCTCCGGGTTGTCGCGGTGGTCGATCTCCAGGCCTGCCAGGCCGGCGTCGATCATCTCCAGGTAGGTGCGCCTGCCCACCACCCGGCCGCGGGCCGACGCCACCGGGTGCGCGAACACGGGCACGCCTCCCGCCTCCCTGACCAGGGCCACGGCGACGGCCGGATCAGGGGCGTAATGCTGGACAAAGTACCGGGACTGAGACGTCAGGATCGAGGCGAAGGCCTCAGTCCGGTCCGCGACCACCCCGGCAGCCACCAGGGCGTCGGCGATGTGCGGCCGCCCCAGCGTGGCGCCCGGTGCCACATGGTGGATGACGTCGTCCCAGGTCAGCGGGTAGTCCTCGGCCAGGAGGGTGACCATGCGTTCGGCCCGGATGAGGCGCGCGTCCTTGGCCTTGGTGATTTCCTCCAGCAGGCCGGGGTGCGAAGGATCGTGCAGGTAACTGAGCAGGTGGACGCTAATGCCCTCCTCCGTACGGCAGGAAATCTCCATGCCGGGCACCAGGACAATCCCCGCGCTCCGGGCCGCCGCCGACGCTTCCGCCCAGCCGTCGGTGGAATCGTGGTCGGTCAGGGCCACTACGTCCAGGCCTGCGGCAGCGGCGGCCGCCATCACCGCTGCGGGCGCCTCCGTGCCGTCGGAAACATTCGAGTGGGCATGCAGATCAATCCTCACCTGCCCAGCCTAGTAGATGGCCAGTGCAGTCTTCGGTGCAGTGTTCGGTGGCCCCGGCCACGCAGCTGGTGAGACTATGGGACGGTGAACGATGCAGACAACACCTACAACGGTGAAAATACAGCAAGCCAGCCCCTCGAAGAGCGCGTCAACAACCGCTCGCAGCGGCCCAGTTCCGACGCCTTCAAGGCCTTCATGGCCAGCAACTGGGCGCCCTCGGCACAAGAGCTCCCCGATCGGGACGCCGTGGCCGATCACGCCGCCGCCCGGCGTCGCACCATTTCCGGCCTGTTCAAGGGCGAACGCCTGGTGGTCCCCGCCGGCCCGCTGAAGGTCCGCTCCAACGACTGCGACTACCGCTTCCGCCCCCACTCCGGTTTCGCCCACCTGACGGGCCTGGGCCTCGACCACGAGCCCGACGCCGTGCTCATTTTCGAACCGGTTGAAGAAGGAAAGGGCGACGACGGCGGGAACCACCGCGCCACCCTTTACTTCCGGCCCCTCGCCGGCCGGGACACCGAACAGTTCTATGCAGACTCCCGCTCCGGCGAATTCTGGATCGGTGCCCGCCCCACGCTGGCAGAATTCGAACGCAGGCTGGGCCTCGCCACTGCCCACATCGACGAGCTCGAACTGGCAATCACCAAGAATGTGGGCGCCCCCGAAATCGGCGGTATCTCCATCCGGCTGGTGCGCAAGGTGGACGAGAACATCGACGCCCTGGTGGACACGGCCCGCTACAACACTGCCAAGGACCCGGACAACCTGGACCTGGGCGTGCTGGATGCCCTTGATGAGAAGCTCACCGAGGCCCTCTCCGAGCTCCGCCTGGTCAAGGATGCGTGGGAAATCGAGCAGATGAAGACCGCCGTGGCCGCGACCGTGGAAGGGTTCACCGAGGTCGTCAAGGCCCTCCCCCGGGCCCTGACCCACCGGCGCGGCGAGCGCGTCGTCGAGGGAGCCTTCTTTGCCCGTGCCCGGGAAGAGGGCAATGAGCTGGGCTACGACACCATCGCGGCCTCGGGCAACAACGCCACCGTGCTGCACTGGACGCGGAACACCGGAACGGTCAACGCCGGCGAGCTCCTGCTGCTGGATGCCGGCGTTGAGGCCGATTCCCTCTATACGGCTGACATCACCCGTACCCTGCCCGCCAACGGCACGTTTACCGAGGTCCAGCGCAAGGTCTACGAGGCTGTCCTGGACGCAGCGGACGCCGGCTTCGCCGCCGCGCAGCCCGGCACCAAGTTCCGCGACATCCACACGGCCGCCACCACTGTCCTCGCTGAGCGCCTGGCGGAATGGGGCCTGCTGCCCGTGTCCGTCGAGGAAGCCATCAGCCCCGAGGGCCAGCAGCACCGCCGCTGGATGCCGCACGGCACCAGCCACCACCTTGGCCTCGATGTGCACGACTGCGCCCAGGCCAAGCGTGAGCTCTACCTGGACGGCGTCCTGACCCCGGGAATGGTGTTCACGATCGAGCCGGGCCTGTACTTCAAGAACGAGGATCTCGCGATTCCGGCGGAATACCGCGGCATTGGCGTCCGGATCGAGGACGACATCCTCATGACTGCCGACGGTCCGGTCAACCTCAGCGCCGCACTCCCCCGCAAGGCCGACGACGTCGAGTCCTGGATGGCGGGCATCTACCAGGAAGCAGAGCACGCACAGCCGTAAGCCGCTTAAACAAAAGGCCTCCGTCCGGATCAACCGGACGGAGGCCTTTGTTGTGTAAGGGGACTACTGCCGGTCGCCGCCCTCAGCGGTCTCCTGCTTGTGTCCGTCCTCCGGTTTGTGGGTATCGGTCACGCGGACACCGTACTGCGGCCGGCCGTCCGGGAGGTCCGGGTAGCGCACTGCGGGCTTCGGCGCGGCCTGATGCTGTTCCTCGGCAGCGGCCTGCGGTCCGTGGCCGGGCGCGGCGGCTGCATGCGCGCCGTAGGACGGCTGGTTCCCTGCCTCAGGCGTCCTCTGGCCGTAAGGATCATCCCAGCCCGCAGGGCGCTGGGGTCCGGGACCGTGCTGCGGTCCAGGGCTCTGCTGAGGCCCGGGACCCTGCTGGGGTCCGGGCTGGTGCCCCGGCTGTTGGAACGGCTGGGTCTGGCCATACGATGCGGCCCCGGCGGAGGCATCCGACGTGGTCATGGGCAGCTGCTGCAGCATGCGCCGTGCCTCATGGGAAGCCTCAAAGGCCACCACGACGTCGTAGTTGGTGGCCACCACCTGGCTGGTTGAGGTGAAGTCGCGCTTACCGCGTTGCATTGCGTAGGTCACGATGCCAAAGAGCATAAAGAACGCCGCGCCCATGAGCACCGAGGTCACAATCGAGAAGTAGCCGCCGGTGGGCGAAAAGAAGGACAGCATGACGCCTACGAATAAGCCAAACCACATACCGCTCAGTGCGCCCGACAACGCCACCCGGGGGTAGCTCAGCCGGCCGGTGACGCGCTCAACCATCTTCAGGTCGTTGCCCACGATGGACACCAGCTGGACGGGGAACTGCTGGTCTGCGAGGTAGTCCACCGCCTTTTGGGCGTCCAGGTAGGAGGTATACGAACCGACGGTGTCCCCGGCCGGAACCGTGCGGAACTCGTCCGGCCCGTTCGGGACACCGGCCTTGGGGGCACCAAAAATGTTTGACATACATCCATTCTTGCCCATCCGGCTGTGTGCAGGCTGAAATTCAGCTAAAAGAGAGCAGACTCGGTAGCCTGTAGGGGTGAGCACAAATATTTCGCGGGTGTTTGTTGCGCGCCTCCTCGGACTGGATGTCTTCGACCCCCTGGGCGACCGTCTCGGCAGGTTGCGCGACGTCGTCGTGCTCTCCCGCGGCACCCGGGGCGCCCCGCATGTGGTGGGCATCGTCGTGGAAGTCCCCGGTAAGAAACGCGTCTTCGTGCCGATGACCCGAATCACCTCGATCGACCAGACCCAGATCATCTGCACGGGCCTGGTCAACCTGCGCCGCTTCGAACAGCGCGGCGCGGAAACCCTCGTGGTGGCTGAGATGTTCGACCGCCGCGTGACCCTCGCCGATGGCAGCGGCGACGCCACCATCGAGGACATCGCGATGGACAAGCACCGTTCCGGCGACTGGTTTGTCAGCAAGCTCTTTGTCCGCCGGGGCCACTCTCTCTCGCCGTTGAGCCGGCTGCGCCGCAACGAGACCATGATCATCGACTGGGCCGATGCGCAGCAGGGTGCCAAGACGGAGCCGCAGGCCGCCACCCAGTTCGTTGCGACCCACGAGGACCTAAAGCCTGCCGACTTCGCCGAGGCCCTCCAGGAAATGAGCGACAAGCGCCGTTTCGAGGTCGCCAGCGAACTCCAGGACGAGCGCCTCGCCGACGTCCTGCAGGAGATGCCCGAAGGTGACCAGGTGGAAATCCTCTCCGCCCTCGACGTCAACCGCGCCGCTGACGTCCTTGAAGAGATGGACCCGGACGACGCCGCCGACCTCCTCGCCGAACTCCCCAGCGCCCAGGCGGAGGAACTGCTTCAGCTCATGGAACCCGAGGGCGCCGAAGACGTCCGCCGCCTGCTGGAGTACGACGAGGACACCGCCGGCGGTCTGATGACTCCGGTCCCGGTCATCCTCCCGCCCGAGGCCACCGTCGCCGAGGCGCTCGCCCACGTCCGCCGCGAGGAACTCTCCCCCGCCCTGGCCTCGTCGATCTTCATCGCCCGGCCTCCGCTGGAGACACCGACCGGCCGTTTCCTCGGCGTCGTCCACATCCAGCAGCTGTTGCGCTATCCGCCGCCGGAACCCCTCGGAAACCTGGTGGACAAAACCCTGGAACCGGTCTCGGACCAGGCGCACATCAGCGAGGTGGCCCGTACCCTGGCCACCTACAACCTCAACTCGCTCCCCGTGGTCAACAGCGACGGTCGGCTTGTGGGGGCGGTGACTGTTGATGACGTGCTGGATCACTTGCTCCCGGATGACTGGCGCGCCCACGAGGACGACGCCCCGATAAGGAAACTTGGAGGCCGCGTTGGCTGATAACAGCACACCCAGAACCTCCACTGCCCGGCCGGGCGGTAAAGGAGGCGGCAAAGGCAGCCTCGACACTCCGCTGAGCGGGCGTCAGCGGATCCTCCCGAAGTTCTCTCCGAACCCGGATGCCTTCGGCCAGACGACCGAGGGCTTTGCCCGCTTTATGGGAACGCCCCAGTTCCTGGTCTACATGACAGTGTTCTGCATTTTCTGGCTGGTCTGGAACACCTGGGCCCCGCTGGAGTGGCAGTTCGATTCACGCGAACTCGGCTTCACGTTGCTGACGCTGATGCTCTCCCTGCAGGCCTCCTATGCGGCCCCGCTGCTGCTGCTCGCCCAAAACCGCCAGGACGACCGTGACCGCGTGTCGCTGCAGCAGGACCGCCAGCGCGCCGAACGCAATCTCTCGGACACCGAATACCTCACCAGGGAACTAGCGTCGCTGCGCATCGCGCTACGTGAAGTTGCCACCCGTGACTACGTCCGTGCCGAACTTCGCAGCCTCCTGGAGGACATGCTGGAGGCGCAGGAAGAACTTCGCACGCATGACCCGTCCGGTACGGGAAGCCACGAATCTCCCAAGGATAAAGTCAAGGAGAAGTTGAAGGAGCGGCGAGACAAGCAGCGCAACCCGCGGACCCAGCAGATCCCCAGGGTGAAGCCGGATCATCCCAGCTACCCTGCGCACCTCAACACCCCCGAAAGCTGAGTACTGACCGCATGATCACCCCCCTGGGCCAGGCAGTGGATGCTGCACTGGCCACTGTCATCGATCCCGAACTGCGCCGCCCCATCACCGAACTCGGCATGGTGCAGTCGGTGGCCATTGACGACGACGGCCGGGTCCGCCTCGTTGTGCTGCTCACCATTGCGGGGTGTCCGCTGCGCGGCACCATCACCGCGGACTCCGAGGCCGCGCTCTCCGCGGTCCCGGGGGTGACCGCCGTCGACGTCGAGCTCAAAGTCATGACGCAGGAGCAGCGGGACGCGTTGAAAGAGCAACTCCGCGGCCCCGGCGGCCAGCGCGGCGTTCCGTTCAACCAGCCCGGGTCGCTGACGAAGGTCTTTGCCGTGGCCAGCGGCAAGGGCGGAGTGGGCAAGTCCTCCGTGACGGTCAACCTCGCGTGCGCCATGGCAGCCCAGGGCCTGCGCGTCGGCATCATCGACGCCGACGTGTACGGCTTCTCGGTCCCGGCCCTCATGGGCATCGACCAGGCTCCCACCCGGGTCGACGACATGATCCTTCCGCCGGTGGCTTACGGTGTGAAAGTCATTTCGATCGGCATGTTCGTCAAGGGCAACCAGCCGGTGGCATGGCGCGGGCCCATGCTGCACCGGGCCCTTGAGCAGTTCCTCACCGACGTCTACTTCGGCGACCTGGACGCACTCTTCCTTGACCTGCCCCCGGGAACCGGGGACATCGCCATCTCCGTGGCGCAGCTGCTTCCGAAAGCCGAAATCCTGGTGGTGACGACGCCGCAGACCGCTGCCGCCGACGTCGCCGAGCGGGCCGGCGCCATCGCCACGCAGACAGGCCAGTCGGTGGCCGGGATTGTGGAGAACATGTCGTTCCTTGAAATGCCCGACGGCGGCAGGATGGAACTGTTCGGCAGCGGCGGCGGCGCTGTGCTCGCCGAACGGCTGTCCGCGACGGTCGGGGCGGACGTGCCGCTCCTGGGCCAGATACCACTGGACATCCTGTTGCGCGAGGGCGGTGACACCGGCCAGCCGATCGTTCTCGGCAGGCCCGAGACTCCTGCGGCCCAGGCGCTGACGGGGATTGCGGGAAAGCTCGCAGCAAGGCCGCGGGGCCTGACGGGAATGAAGCTGGGCCTGCAGCCCCGGTGATTGAGCCTGGTGACATCCGCCTCGGCAATTGAGCCGTTAGCCCGGCAAGTGAGCCTGCCGAAATTCCGGCCTAGGTGGCCTCGGAGTCGAACGGTGCACGCTCGCCGTCGGCCAGCCGTTCAATGACGCGTGCCGGGCGCTCTTCCGCGTAGGACGCGGCAGAGGCCGAGGCAACGGCCGCAACCGTTGCCGGCGCACCGGCGCTGACGGGCTTGGTGTCGTCGTCGAGCAGGGCTTCCTTGATGATCCGGCGGGGATCGTACTGGCGCGGGTCGTATTTCTTCCAGTCGACTTCGTCGATGTCGATCCCGACCTCGTCCTTGATCTGTTCCCGGGCGCCCGACGCCATCCGGCGGACTTCCTTGACCAGGTTCGCCAGTTTCTGGGTGTATTCGGGCAGCCGGCTGGGGCCGATCACCAGGACGCCGATGATCAGCAGAAGAAGAAACTCCGGACCGTTGATTCCAAACACCCTAGGAAGATTACCCTCTCCGGGACACTGGTGACGATTCTGACGCGTGCCGCACAATAGCAGTCACGGCAGGCAGCCCGCTCATGGCGTGAAAAGCTCCAGAATGCGCCCCAGTCCACGCTGCAGCCTTGCGGTCAGGTCTTCCGGGGCGGCCGCGGTGCTGCCGGCCGCTGCGGGCCCCGCAACGTCCTTGATACTGTGCACCGGCTTGACCGAACCTGAGCGAACCAACTCCGCCACGCCGTCGACGGCCGTGTCGGCGGGCAGGTCCGACATATAGGTAAACGTCACACCCGGCGCCTGGTAAATGGCTCGCCACGGGGCTGATGCGTTGATCCAGAGCGACCCGGGTCCGCCAGCGGGACTGCCGGCAGCACCTTGGGGCGCGGGCACGAACCCGTCGTCCGCTGCAGGACGGCCCGTCAGGATATTCGTGGGCGATGACACGGGGACGGTGGATGGTGCAGCGCCAGCCGGGCCTGGCTGCGGATGCTGTTCCAGGACGGTGGCAAAATGCTTCCCGTCGGTAAGCCTCATTTCCAGGATGCCCAGCCCCGCCACAGCTTCGCGCCGGGCCCAGAGCATGTGGAAGCCCATGTGCCGGAGCTCCGGGCAAGACCATCCCTCCGTGCGGAGCTGCGCAAGATCGGCGCTTGTCAGCATGCCGGCCGTCCCCAGGGACGCGGAACCCGTCGACGACTGCAGTCCGAAGGTGGCTTCCTCCTGCTGGACCGACGGTGCGGGTGCACCGCCTGCCTCGGGCCCGGGAACACCGGCCATGAAATATGCGGCGGCAGTGACCACTCCGGCTGCGGCAACAGCTCCGCCTGCTGCGAGGCCCAGGCTCCTCAGCGCCCGGGATCCGGCAGCGGCGTGGCCGGGGGCGGGGTGCCAGCCAGCAGTGTTTTCGGCCGCCTTGGGCGCCGTGGCGAGCTGCTGCGTCCGCGCCAGGAGCCTGGCCGTGAAGTCGTCGCTGGCGGCCGGGATCGAGGCGCGCCGCAGGCGCTCCAGGTACTGGCGTTCACGCCACTGCAGCGACATGCATTCGGGGCAGGACTTTATGTGTTCCGCGCCGCGTCCGCGCTTGCTGCGCGGCAGGAGTCCGCGCGTACAGTTGCCGCCAAGGCCACGCAGCAGGTTTCTCAGCTGACCCATGGAGCCGATCAGAGGATGCCGGCGATGCGGGGCAGCTTAAGCCGTGGCTTGAGGGACTGCCTCGTGCGGGGATCGCGGTGCGCCAGCTTTTCCCGGAGCATGGTGCGTCCGCGGTGTATGCGGGACCGCACGGTTCCGAGTTTCACTCCCAGCGCCTCGGCCACCTCGTCATAGGACAGGCCTTCGAGGTCGCACAGGACGACGGCGGCGCGGAAGTCCGGCGGCAGTTCCTCCAGGGCGGCCTGGACATCGAGGTCCAGGTTGTTGAATTCAAAGCTCTGTTCCGGGCCGGGTTCGCGGCCGGGCAGCCGGGATTCGGCGTCTTCGGCGAGGGCATCAAAGCGGATGCGGCTCTTGCGGCGCGCCTGGTCCAGGAAAAGGTTGGTGGTGATCCGGTGCAGCCAGCCGTCGAGGGTACCGGGCTTGAAGTTCTCCAGCGACCTGAAGACGCGGACGAACACCTCCTGGGTGAGGTCCTCGGCGTCGTACTTGTTGCCGGTCAAACGGTAGGCAAGGCGGTAGACCTTGGCGGAGTGGTTAGTTACCACTTCTTCCCAGGTTGGCCTGACCCACTCCGCTTCTGACTGGGCCACTGAATCTTCAATTGCCGGGACAGGTGCCACAACTGATGCTGACATCGTCCACTCCCCTCATGGATGGTACTAACGCCTGGACGGTGCTGACACCAGTGCTTCGGCGCCGATCACCTCCTGGATGAGCGGATAACAATCATTTCAAAGTTGGCTGGGAATTTCCTGACTATCCATGGGCTTCAGCCTTGGGCGGAATCCCGCGCGGCAGGCGCGCCAGGGATGGTGGTTCCCGTCACATCGGGCCGCAGCCACAGCCTGCCGGGCCGTCACCTCCGGGCCGGGCACCGCCGGACACAGTACGCTGTTAGGAACAATCCCCTGCCGCCCAGAAAGCGAATCCTCATGAGCGCCGATAAGTCCACGAGCTGGTCCTATGCAGAAGATCTGCCTGCCGAGGATGAAGTATTGCTGCATGCTCGGGAGCGTTCCTTTGAGCTGGGCGTGACGCCGGTCGGACCGGGCGTGGGAGCGGTGCTGACGGTACTGGCGGCAGCTTCGAAAGCCCAGACTGCTGTGGAAATCGGCACGGGTGCCGGCGTGTCCGGCGTCTGCCTGCTCCGGGGCCTTGGCCCCCAGGCGGTCCTGACCACCATCGACGTGGACGTGGAACACCTCAGGGCGGCGCGGGAGGCTTTCCAGGAAGCCGGAAGTCCCGCAAACCGCACTCGCACTATTTCCGGCCGTGCCGGCGACGTCCTGCCGCGCCTGACCGACGGCGCTTACGATCTGGTGTTCATCGACGCGGACAAGCCGGGCATCCCGGGGTATGTCGAGCAGGCCATCCGCCTGCTGAAACGCGGCGGCCTGTTGGTCATCAACGACGCCCTGGATAAGGACCGCGTGGCCAACCCGGCGGCCCGGGATTCAACCACGGTGGTTCTTCGCCAGGTGGGCAAGGCAATTCGCGACGACGAACGGCTGGCCTCGGCCATGCTGCCCACCGGTGACGGCCTGTTGGTAGCGGTCAAAAAATAAGGAAGGGCCTGCAGCCACAAGCTGCAGGCCCTACCCGAGCAAATCTATTCGGTAACGCCGACGAGGCATTCCTTGAGGTTTGCCGCCTCTGCCGCGTTAAGTTCGACCACAAGCCGCCCCCCGCCTTCGAGCGGCACACGCATAATCAAGCTGCGGCCCTCTTTGGTTACTTCCATAGGGCCGTCGCCGGTGCGTGGTTTCATAGCCGCCATGAGGAAAATCCCCTCCAATAGTCCCAGGACCTACCAGCCCGGGCGGGCTGTGGCCGCGTCGTCAATCAAGCCGCTATGGCGGCCTAGGAGCTACCGCCATGGCTGAACAGTTGTGAATGCAATTTGTTCATGCTTAACCCCTATTATCCTGTAATTACCCGGCTGTAGCTAATTGATGGATTTTCTTCATCACTTGGAAAATCGTGGCCGACTGTGTCGTGCGTCATAGTTCCGCGGACCGGCTCACGGCGGATAGTCTCCACCACCCGGCAGCTGCGCCCAGGCCCAGAGCCACACGATCCAGACAATCTGGAGCAGGACGAACATGGTGACCACGGTGCCGCGGTAGGCGCGGGAACGCGACAGGAGGGCTGCGCTCAGCGCCAGCGGAAAGAGCGGCAGGAGCATCCGGAACGTGCTGGTCTGGGGATGCAGGAATACGAGCAGATAACCCATGTAGCAGACGCACCAGAGCCGCAGCTCCGGCCCTAGCGCGGCCACCGGAGAAGACGTCATCACAAGCCCGAAGGCCGCAACAAAGACGAATGGAGCCAGCACCCCCAATACTGGGCCGAAAAGCTGGATCCCGGTGTCGAACCACGGCTTAAAGGGCACCAGGTCATGGCCGCGCCAGACGGTTTCCGTCTTGGTGTACGCCGCGGGATCGCCGGTAACGGCCCAGGCAATGGCCGGCCACATCAGGGCGCTGAGTCCGCTGACTGCGGTCAAAGCCGCCAGGCCCAGGAGGTCCCGACCGCCGGGAGGCAGGGTCTCGTCGCCGCGCCGCGTGGCGGGGCGGGTGCGCTCCCACAGGCGATAGGCAAGCAACCCCCCAGCCATGGCGGCAAACGGAACCCCCGTGGGCCGGGAAAGGCACATCAGGACAACTACCGGCATGGCCCACAGATATCGCCTCTGCATGACCAGGAGCAGTGCCGACGCCAGCAGCAACAGGTTCAGCGACTCGGCATAGGGAACCTGGAGGACGGCGGCCACGGGAAAGGTGGAAAAGAAGACCACACCCCACATCGCCGTGCGGTGGGCGGCTTTCTGCCGAAAGAGGCGATACACCACCAGCACGGCACCCAGCCCGGCAGCCATCGCGATGAATGTGAGGGCCAGCGCGGGGTCCATTCCCGTCATGGCCGAGACTGCGCGCCCGAGCATCGGAAAGAGGGCATAGAAAGCCCAGGCGTTCTCCTGGACGTTGCCGCCGTCGTCCACGGGAAGCTGGCTCGGGTAGCCGTTCCGGAGTACCTCGCCGTACCAGCGGGCGTCCCAGATATTGATGAAGTTCCAGTAATCAGGCTTGGCGGGGAACCACGGGTTGACCCCCTGGTGAAGGGCGGCCGCCATGAAGATGCAGGCGCTCACAATCCGTGCAGCAGCGTAGACGCAGGCCACTTGCGCCCACCACGGCCACATGCCGGCGCGCGCAGCAGCGGACCCCATACGTTTGCGCAGCAGGGTATTCAGCCCCTGGTTCCCCTCCGGCACCGCCCGGCCGGCTGACGTGCCCTGCCGGCTCAAGGCCCGCTCTCCCCTGGCTGTGCGGGCGCGCGGAGTTCGGAACGCAGCCGTTCAATTTCGTCGTCCTTCGCGGCAAGCTGGTCCCGGAGGTCGTCCAGGACTTGGTCAACCTGATCCATGCGGTAACCGCGCAGTCCCAGGGCAAAACGGATCCGGTCAACGTCGGCAGGCGCTGCCTCGGCAGGAAGCAGCACCGGGGGCAGCGACGCCACGGGCTCCTCGAAACCGTCCAAAAGCGCGGACTCGGCAGACCGCCCGCGCCGAAAAATACCCGATGCG
This sequence comes from Arthrobacter sp. FB24, assembly GCF_000196235.1. Taxonomy (NCBI): domain Bacteria; kingdom Bacillati; phylum Actinomycetota; class Actinomycetes; order Micrococcales; family Micrococcaceae; genus Arthrobacter; species Arthrobacter sp. FB24. Next base: position 3,150,811 of record NC_008541.1, read on the forward strand.
GAATCAGCTCCGAAGAAGAGCGCGGCGCCGATCAAAGCGATGGCGAGGAATATCAGGAAGAAACTCACAGGATCCATCGTGCCAGACGCCGGCGCAGCCCTTATTCCGGACGCTGGTTGCCGTTCGGCCCGCCCGCTCCGTTGCCTGCACTGGTTTCCGGCGACGGCCGGATGGCACCGTGGATCACCAGATCCACGGCATGTGCAGGCTCGTCCACAACCTGGATGAGGCTCAGGTCCTTCTCGGAGATCATCCCGTCTTCAACGAGCGTGCCCCTGATCCAGTCGATCATGGGTCCCCAGAAGGCAGTGCCGAGGAGCACGATCGGGAACGAGGTGACCTTCCGGGTCTGGACCAGGACCATCGCTTCGAAGAGTTCGTCCAGGGTGCCCAGGCCGCCGGGAAGCACAATAAAACCCTGGGCATACTTCACGAACATCGTCTTCCGCGCGAAGAAATAGCGGAAGTTGATCCCGAGGTCCACCCACTGGTTGAGGCCCTGTTCGAACGGCAGCTCAATGCCAAGCCCCACGGAAACACCGTTTCCCTGAACGGCACCCTTGTTGGCCGCCTCCATGGAGCCCGGACCGCCGCCGGTAATGACGGCAACTCCCGCTTCGGCCAGTTTGCGGCCCACTTCAACGCCCAGCTCGTAGTAGACCGATCCCGGTTTGGTGCGGGCGGATCCAAACACGCTGACGGCCGGCCCCAGGTCCGCCAGGGCACCAAAGCCTTCCACGAACTCACTCTGGATCCTAAGCACCCGCCAGGGATCGGTGTGGACGAACTGGCCCGGCCCCTTGGTGTCCAGCAGGTGCTGGTCCGACATCTCCACTGCCGCCTGTTTGCGTCGCAGCTCCAGCGGACCCTTGTGACGGGTGGCAATGGGAGGTACTGGAGTTGGAGAAGGCTGCGGATCGGTACTCATCCACCAAGGCTAGCGCGGTTCGACAAGCCCCACCGTCCGGCGCGTCCGAACCCGCACCAGCGGGCATCCGGGTCGCTGACCTGCAGGTATCTCTTGAATTACGATCTGTATGAAGTTGGAGTGATTGCCGTCATATCCCGCTAATGTTCGCTAGATTCTCTCTTATGACTACTCAAGTGCCCGGCGATGCGCTCGTCTCCCTGAAAGCCGTGAACAAGCACTACGGCCAGCTGCACGTACTGAAGGACATCAACCTCAACGTCCGCAAGGGCGAAGTTGTTGTGGTCATCGGACCGTCCGGTTCCGGTAAATCGACCCTCTGCCGGGCCATCAACCGTCTGGAGACGATCGATGACGGCAAGATCGCCATCGACGGTAAGGAACTCCCGGAAGAAGGCAAGGAACTCGCCAAGCTGCGGGCCGACGTCGGCATGGTGTTCCAGTCCTTCAATCTCTTTGCCCACAAGACGATCCTCGAGAACGTCACCCTGGGGCCGATCAAGGTAAAAGGGGTGCCCAAGGCGCAGGCCGACAAGGACGCCATGGCACTGCTGGAACGCGTCGGCGTCGGACACCAGGCACCCAAGCTGCCGGCACAGCTCTCCGGCGGCCAGCAGCAGCGCGTGGCAATTGCCCGCGCCCTGGCCATGAAGCCGAAGGTCATGCTCTTTGACGAGCCCACCTCTGCCCTTGACCCGGAGATGATCAACGAAGTCCTTGACGTCATGATCCAGCTGGCCAAGGAAGGGATGACCATGATCGTGGTCACCCACGAAATGGGGTTCGCCCGTAAAGCCGCTGACCGCGTGGTGTTCATGGCGGACGGCCAGATCGTCGAGGACGCGACGCCCGAGGAATTCTTCACGAACCCGCAGAGCAACCGCGCCAAGGATTTCCTCTCCAAGCTCCTCACTCACTGATTCCCCCGAGACCGCACCAACTCAGTTCGCACCTAGGCCACCACAGTGGCCGCCAATGAAAGGTAATGTCATGAAGGCATTTTTGACCCGACGAAAGTCCTTTGTGGTTGCAGCATCAGCAGCCCTCGCTCTGACACTGAGCGCCTGCGGCGGCGGGGGCGGAACCACCAGCAATCCGTCGGTCGCCGAGAAGCCAACCTTTGCGGCAGGCAGCACAATGGAGAAGCTCTCCAAGGCCGGTTCCATCAAGATCGGCACCAAGTTTGACCAGCCGTTGTTCGGCCAGGTTGGCCTGGACGGCAAGCCCATCGGCTTTGACGTCGAGATGGGCAAACTCATTGCCGCCAAACTGGGCATCCCTGCGGACAAGATCGAATGGTCTGAGACTGTTTCGGCCAACCGCGAACCTTTCATCGAGCAGGGCAAGGTGGATCTGGTCATCGCCACCTACACCATCAACGACAAGCGCAAGCAGGTCGTCAGCTTCGCCGGACCTTATTACGAGGCGGGACAGGCCCTGATGGTGAACAAGGACAACGACACCATCAAGAAGCCGGAAGACGTCAAGGGCAAGAAGGTCTGCTCCGTAACGGGGTCCACCCCGGCGGCCACTATCGTGGAAAAGTACGGAGCTGAACTCGTTCCCGCAGCCACCTACTCGGCCTGCCTGGAACCTCTGCGCAACAAGCAGGTGGAAGCCATCACTACGGACAACGTGATCCTGGCCGGCTTCGTGGACAAGGAACCGGAAGCCTTCAAGCTGGCCTCGGATGAAACCTTCACCAAGGAGCCTTACGGCATCGGCCTGAAGAAGGACGACACCGTTTTCCGCAACTGGATCAACGACCAGCTGGAAGAGTTCAGCAGGGACGGGTCTTACAAGAAGGCCTGGGAAGCGACCGCTGGCTCCGTCATTAAGACGGCCCCGGAACTCCCCGCCATCGACCGCTACTAAGTAGCTCGGGGCGGTTGCCGAGTCCGCTCACCGCGGCTCCGGCAACCGCCCACCCATCTTCGCTCCCGTCCGCGACACACAGCCGAAGGATGTTATGGACGTCATCATTGAAAACCTGCCACTTTACTGGGAGGGCTTTCTCCGAACCCTGTTCCTGTCTGCCGTATCCGGAGTAATCGCCCTGGTGCTGGGAACGGTGCTCGCCGCAGCCCGGGTCTCCCCCGTTGCTGCCCTCCGCGGCTTCAGCATGACCTACGTGGAAATCCTGCGGAACACCCCCCTGACGATTGCCTTCTTCTTTGCGGCGATCGTCCTCCCCAGGCTCGGGGTGAAATTCGAGCAGTTCGAAGTGGCCGCCATTATTGCCCTCAGCGCCTACACAGCCGCCTTCATCGCCGAAGCTGTGCGCTCGGGCGTCAACAGCGTTCCCGTCGGGCAGGCCGAGGCTGCACGCAGCATCGGCATGAAATTCGGCCAGGTGCTATCCCTCATCATTCTTCCGCAGGCTTTACGGACGGTGATCCCGCCGTTGATCAACATCCTGATTGCACTCGTGAAGAACTCCTCCGTTGCCGGCGCGTTCTTCGTACTGGAATTGTTCGGCTACGGCCGCCAGCTCGCCAATGCCAACGGTGATGCTGTGCTGGCCGTTCTCCTCGGAGTGGCTTTCTTCTACCTGCTGATCACTGTTCCGCTGGGCATCCTGGCGAGCACCGTCGAACGAAAGGTGGCGATCGCCCGATGAGCTCAGTCCTGTACGACGTCCCGGGGCCAAAAGCCCGAAGGGTCTCACTGATCGGCTCTGTTGTCGGTTCACTCCTCATTCTTGGCCTGCTGGCATGGATCGTCAGCACGCTGGCTCAGCAAGGCATCTTCGAGGGACGGCGCTGGGCCATCTTCACGCGCGCGGATGTATGGGCGCTGCTCGGCAACGGCATCGGCGCAACCCTCAGCGCTGCAGCTGTTGCCGCCGTCATCGCGTTCCCCTTGGGACTGCTGCTCTGCCTGATGCGCATTTCCGACCTCGCCGCCATCCGGATCCCCACCCGGATCGTGCTGGAATTCCTTCGTGGCATGCCGGTTGTTCTAATGATGTTTTTCGTTCTGCTGGTCTTTGGCACGAACCAGTTCATCGCGGTAGTGGCAGGCCTTGTCCTGTACAACGCGGCCGTTTTCGCGGAAATCATCCGCGCCGGTATCCAATCCCTGCCGAAGGGCCAGCGCGAAGCAGGCCTGACCATTGGACTGACAAGCTTCCAGTCCCGCATGATCATTGAACTGCCACAGGCAGTCCGCCGGATGATGCCCTCGCTGGTGGCCCAGCTCGTGGTACTGCTGAAGGATACGTCCCTGGGTTACATCGTCGCCTACGGTGAGCTGCTCCGTGCCGTCCAGGTCATGGCAGACTTCCTGGGAACACAGTTCCTGTTCCCGGTCTTCTTTGTGGCGGCTGCGATCTACATTGCCATCAACATCTGCGTTTCGCGCATCGCGGTCTGGATCGAACGCCGCGGCTCCAAGAAGGCCGCCGGCGGCGTGGCCAAGGCTGAGCCTGAGCCGATTGAAGCCGAAGTGGCATAGCAACCACGACGTGATGTACCAGGAAGGCCCGGATCACATGATCCGGGCCTTCCTCGCAACCAGGGTCGTCTTCCTGCCTAGTCGGCCAGCCACGTCCGAAGCGCCCGCAGGCATTCGCGGATCGCGTCGGCGTCGACGTGTTCGTCGTCCTTGTGCGCCAGCAGGGGATCGCCCGGGCCGAAGTTAACGGCAGGGATCCCCAGCTCGCTGAAACGTGCGACGTCAGTCCAGCCGTACTTGGGTTTCGGTTCCGCGCCGACCGCGGCCACGAAGGACGCGGCAGCCGGATGGTTCAGACCGGGCCGCGCGCCGGCGGCGCTGTCCGTTTTGACGACGTCGAAGCCGTCGAGAAGTTCCCGTACGTGAGCTTCCGCCTGTTCCGGGGACTTGTCCGGGGCAAAGCGGTAGTTGATCTCCACCACGCAACGGTCGGGGATGACATTGCCTGCCGTGCCCCCGTTGATCTTCACAGCATTGAGGCTTTCGCGATAGTCCAGGCCGTCCACACTGATGGTGGCCGGTTCATAGGCGGCCAGCCTGGCGAGGATAGGGGCCGCAGCATGGATGGCGTTGCTGCCCATCCAGGCCCGGGCGGAGTGCGCGGCTTCGCCGATGGTGGTTGCCTCGAAGCGCATGGTGCCGTTGCATCCGCCCTCCACAGTGCCGTGTGTCGGCTCCAGCAGGATGGCAAAGTCGCCGTTCAGGAGCTCGCCATGGTTGCGGACCAGGCGCCCGAGTCCGCTCTTCACCGCTTCCACTTCCTCGTGGTCGTAGAACACGAAGGTGACGTCCTTGCTCGGTTCCGCGCCGCCGTCGAACATTGTTGCCGCCAGTGCCAGCTGCACCGCGACTCCGCCCTTCATGTCCGTGGTGCCGCGGCCGTACAGCAGCCCTTCCCCCGGCGCGCCGGACGGCCAGAACGATGGGACGGTGCCCAGTGCCCCTTCGGTGGTCGGCAGGGGCACCGTATCCAGGTGCCCGGCCAGGATGACCCGCTCCGGGCGGCCCAGCTGGGTACGGGCAATGATGGAGTCGCCGTCCCGGACGATCTTGAGCTGCGGAATCTTGAGCAGGGCATGTTCGACGGCGTCGGCCAGTTCCTTTTCGTTGGCCGAGACGCTGTTGATGTCGATGAGCGCAGCGGTGAGGAGGGCGACGTCCTGGCGGAGATCCAGGCGGACAGAGGCGGTTTGAGCAGTCACGATGACAGTCTAGTTCGAGACCTGCCCGCGCCTCTCGATAGACTGGGACCATGACTGAAACCGCTGCCGCTTCCGCCGTGCCCGCTGACAATTCCGCCTCCGCCGACACCCGCTCCGCCTACGGCTACGGTGTGGCCACCGTCTCCACCCGTAACGGCGAGGCTACGGTGCTCGACGTCTGGTTCCCGGCACCGTCCCTTGGAACCGCAGCGGACAGCCTCCGGAATGTGGAAAGCGCCGATCCGGTGCTGGCCGAGATCGCTGCGGCCGGCACCGACGCGGACCGCGGCACCGAACAACAGGTTGTATTCGTCCAGGTGCACCTCGACGAAGCCCCGGCCGATACCGCGGATGCCTACCTGCGGCTGCACCTGCTCTCGCACCGGCTGGTCCGGCCCAACACCATCAACCTGGACGGCATCTTCGGCAAGCTCCCCAACGTCGTGTGGACGAACTTCGGTCCGGCTGCCGTTGAGGGCTTCGAACTGACCCGTGCAAAGCTGCGCAAGCGCGGCGCCGTGACGGTCTACGGCGTGGACAAGTTCCCCCGCATGGTGGATTACGTGGTGCCTGCAGGTGTCCGGATCGCCGACGCCGACCGCGTCCGGCTCGGCGCCTACCTTGCCGAGGGCACCACGGTGATGCACGAAGGCTTCGTCAATTTCAACGCCGGCACCCTGGGAACCTCCATGGTTGAAGGCCGCATCTCAGCCGGTGTCGTCACGGGCGACGGTACCGATGTTGGCGGCGGCGCGTCGATCATGGGCACCCTGTCCGGCGGCGGCAAGGAGAAGATCTCCCTCGGCGAACGTGTCCTGCTGGGCGCAAACTCCGGTGTGGGCATCAGCATCGGCGACGACTCGGTGGTGGAAGCCGGCCTGTACGTCACGGCCGGTACCCGCGTCCGCGTGATCGGGCCGAAGGACGCCGACGGCGAGGACACCACCCGGGTGGTCAAGGCAGTTGAGCTCTCCGGTGTGCCGAACCTGTTGTTCCGCCGCAATTCCGCGAGCGGCGCTGTTGAGGTGCTCCCCCGCAAGGGGCAGACCGTGGAACTCAACGAGGCACTCCACGCCAACTAATTCCGCCCGCCCGCAGAAGTCAACCGGCCCGTCCAGGGCCTGAGGGAGTAGCCCCGTGTCACGGAGACGCGGCCTGCGCCGCCTGCTAGTGCTGGGGCTGGCCCTGGCCCTGATTGCCGGCGGCATCTACACGGCAGTGGCCTTTATCCAGCGCTCGGAAACGCTCATTGCCGAGAAGTGCACCGCCGCCGTCGGGTCACGGAAGGCCGACCTGGCCACTGACCAGGCGGCAAACGCGGCCCTGATCACCGCCGTCGCCGTGCGCCGTGGGCTGCCGCCCAGGGCGGCGAGCATCGCTTTGGCCACTGCCATGCAGGAATCCAAGCTGCGCAACATCGAGCACGGAGACAAGGCCGGGCCGGATTCGCGCGGCCTGTTCCAGCAGCGCCCTTCGCAGGGCTGGGGCACCGAGGAACAGGTGATGGACCCGTATTATTCGACCGGGGCCTTCTTCGACGCCTTGGTGAAGATCCCGGGTTACGAGTCATTGGAAGTCACGGCTGCCGCGCAGCAAGTCCAGCGCTCAGCCTACCCCGCAGCTTACGCGGAGCATGAGGACATGGGCCGGGCCTTTGCCTCTGCCCTGACCGGGCAGTCCCCCGCTGCGCTGGACTGCACCCTCAAGTCTCCGGAGGGTGCAGGTGATGTCCAGGCCGTTCTCGCCGAAATCAACGCGGCCTTCGGGAACGTCCAGGGTTCGGCAGACGGCAGGACAATCGTGCTGCAGGCGGACGGCAGCGAGGCGTGGGCCGTTGCGCAGTGGGCTGTGGCGAACGCGAAGTCCCTTTCGGTCACGGAGGTCGGAGTGGACGGACGCAGCTGGGACCGGGCGTCCAGGAACGGCTGGCAGCCCTCGGGCGCTCAGCCCGGCCAGGTCACGGTCACCGTCGCCGCCGGGGTTCCCTGACGGTCCGGGGTTCCCTGACGATCAGACGAGCAGTTCCACAACGGGTTGGACGTAGCTTCGGAACACCTCGGGCTGGGAAAGCAGTTCCTTGCTCATGATGATCTTGTCCGGCTCCAGGTACCACGCCCGTGGTTCCGTCAGCGGAAGTTCAATAATGGTCAGCGTGAAGTCACGCGACCCGCGGCCCACTTCCAGCAGGCGGTCCTCCACCATGTCGCCGAGGAGTTGCGGGGCGCCGCTGGCCTCCCGTTCGGCTTCGAGCGCCGCATATTCGGCACGACGCTCCCGTGCCCAGGTCAGAGCCGAACCGAAGTGGGCCTGCAGCACGCGCTGGAGAGCCGGAGAGTTGCCAAAGGCCTCGAAATCCGGCGGCGTTACGTCCGGGGTCATTTGGGGATGCGCCTTGAGCAGCTGCTCCCACCAGGCCTCCCATTCCGTCTTCAGCGCACTGATTCCGCCTACTTCGGATGTGAGGTTGCTGTGGTCCACGGGACGGATTTTCGGTGCCAAATGGCTAAGCGCCGGACGCCCGGCGGAGTTGAGGCCTGCGGCGTCGCGAACATAAAGCGCGATGAGCATGGGACCCGAGGTGTCCATGGTGATTCGCCAGCCAGGACCGCCTGTTTGGTGCATCCGAATGGCCTCCCTTGGCATGTTTACTGTCCCAGTGTATTCCTGATGACTACCCACGTTAATGGCTGGTTGAAGACTAGCCCAGACTCCGCAGATGCGATGACAGGACGTCCCGGCACATCTCGGCTGTCATCCATTCCGGCTGCAGCAGGGCGTGCATCGTCAATCCGTCCAAGGTAGCCAGCAGCCTCTCCGCTTCAGTGACCAGGGCCTGGTGCCCGTCGGCGTCCTCTGTATCTCCGGGTCCGCGGAGTTCCATGATCAGCCACCCCACGACGGCGGCAACAGCGCGGTGGCTGCGGTCGGCCTCGGCGGCCAGGAACGGCCTGATCCGGGCGGCATTCTTGAACGCCATCCAGACACACGCGTCCACTGCCCGTTCCTCGTCCAGCGGGAGGAACTGGCCCAGCAGGGTTAACAAGCCCTCCCCGTGCCCGGGGGTCCCGGGGTCCTGGCGGCTGAGGTGTTCCCGGGCCGCATCCAACCTGCCGGTGATCCTGTCAACCACGACGCCAAAGGAATGGGCCAGCAAGTCGTCGCTGCTGGCGAAGTAATGGCGGACGGAACCTACCGCCAGTCCGGCTTCGTCAGCCACCTCACGCAGGGACGCCCGTTCCAGTCCGTCCGCCGCGATGATCCTGAAGACTGCTTCGACAACTTCCCGGCGCCGGACTGCGGCATCAACAATTTTGGGCACCCTTATTATTTAGCACAGTTGTGCCGCCAAGGTGTGGGCAACACGGGCGGAAGCCTGGCGAATTGGGATAGCGTTGAGTCCATGAGAATTCTGGTTACGGGCGGCACCGGCTACATCGGGTCCCACACTGTTCTGTCCCTGCAGGAAGCCGGCCATGAGGTAGTGGTCATCGACAACCTGGTTAATTCAAGCGAAGAGTCGCTGCGCCGCGTAGCCGAGCTCAGCGGCAAGGAGGCGGTGTTCCACAACGTAGACCTCGTGGATGAGGCGGCCGTGAATGCCGTCTTCGCTCAGGACCGGATCGATGCAGTGATCCACTTCGCCGGGCTCAAGGCCGTGGGCGAATCCGTGCGGGAGCCGCTGAAGTACTACTACAACAACCTCGTAGGCACGCTGAACCTCATCCGCGTCATGGACCGGCATGACGTCCGTTCCCTGGTGTTCAGCTCCTCCGCCACCGTGTACGGCGAGCACAATCCCATCCCCTACGTCGAAAAGATGGAGATCGGCGCCAACAATCCCTACGGCCGGACCAAGGAACAAATCGAGGACATCCTGTCGGACCTCGGGGCCGCGGACACCCGCTGGCACATCGCACTCCTGCGGTACTTCAACCCCGTGGGAGCGCACCCGTCCGGCCGGATCGGCGAAGATCCGCAGGGCATCCCCAACAATCTGGTGCCTTTCATCGCACAGGTCGCCGTGGGCCGCCGCGAGAAGCTGATGGTCTTCGGCGGCGACTACGACACTCCTGACGGAACCTGCCTGCGTGACTACATCCATGTCGTGGATCTTGCCGAGGGCCACGTCGCGGCACTCAACCACGTAGCTGACCGTACCGGAGTCTTCCGCTGGAACCTCGGCTCCGGCAAGGGGTCTTCCGTCCTGGAAGTGCTGCGCTCCTTCGAAAAGGCCGTGGGCCACGAGCTCCCCTACGAGATCACCGGCCGCCGGGCGGGAGACCTTCCGGCGTTCTGGGCTGATGCCACGTCCGCGCTGGCCGACCTGAGCTGGTCCACCACCAAGACGGTGGACCAGATGTGCGAGGACCACTGGCGCTGGCAGAAGAACAACCCCTTGGGCTACAACTCCTAGAACCGTCCGGTGGTTGAGCCCGTCGAAACCGATCTCGACAGGCTCGGTCACCGGTGAAAACGCACGACGCCGGCTGCGCACCTAAGGTGTGCAGCCGGCGTCGTCCTTTAAGTCACCGGTTGATAGTCGGCCCGGCTAGCTGACCGGGTAGTTGCGCTCCGGCTCTCCTGTGTAGAGCTGGCGCGGACGGCCGATCTTGGTGCTGGGATCGTTGATCATTTCGCGCCACTGGGCAATCCAGCCCGGCAGGCGGCCGATCGCAAAGAGGACCGTGAACATCTTCTCCGGGAAGCCCATGGCCTTGTAGATCAGGCCGGTGTAGAAATCCACGTTCGGGTAGAGCTTGCGCTGGATGAAGTAGTCATCACCCAGGGCCTTCTCTTCGAGGCGCATGGCGATGTCCAGCAGTTCGTCGTTGCCGCCAAGCTTGCCGAGCACTTCGTGTGCCGTGTCCTTGACGATCCTGGCCCGCGGATCGTAGTTCTTGTAGACGCGGTGCCCGAAGCCCATGAGCCGGACGCCGTCTTCCTTGTTTTTGACCTTCTCCATGTAGTCCTCGGGCTTGATGCCCTCGGTCTGGATCTGGCGCAGCATCTTGAGTACTGCCTCGTTGGCGCCGCCGTGGGCAGGGCCGAAGAGTGCGTTGATACCTGCAGATACGGAGGCAAAGAGGTTCGCATTGGACGAGCCCACCAGGCGCACCGTCGACGTGGAGCAGTTCTGCTCGTGGTCCGCGTGCAGGATCAGGAGCAGGTCCAGCGCCTTGACCATGACCGGGTCCAGCTCGTACTGCTCGGCCGGGAGGCCAAAGCTGAGGCGGAGGAAGTTCTCCACGAGGTTCATGGAGTTGTCCGGGTAGAGCATGGGCTGGCCGATGCTCTTCTTCAATGCGTAGGCGGCGATGACCGGCATTTTGGCCAGGAGCCGGTAGGTGGACACTTCCACATGCTCGGCGTTGAAGGGGTCCAGGGAATCCTGGTAGAAGGTGGAGAGGGCGGATACTGCAGAGGAGAGTACCGGCATCGGGTGCGCGTCACGCGGGAAGCCGCCGAAGAAGCCCTTCAGCTCTTCATGCAGCAGGGTGTGGCGGCGGATCCGCTGGTCAAAGGCGTCCAGCTCGGTGGGCGTCGGCAGGTTGCCGTAGATCAGCAGGTAGGAAACTTCCAGGAAGCTGGAGTGCTGGGCCAGCTGCTCGATCGGGTACCCGCGGTACCGCAGGATTCCGGCATCGCCGTCGATGTAGGTAATGGCCGATGTGGTGGCCGCGGTGTTCATGAAACCGGGGTCAAAGGCAACGGCGCCTGTCTGCTTCAGCAGTTTGGAAACGTCATAGCCTTCGTTTCCTTCTACAACCTTGATGCGCGGGAGTTCGAGTTCGCCGCCCGCGTGGCGCAGGGTTGCGCTGGTGGTCTCAGTCATGGAGTCTCCTCATGAGGCGCCAGGGCCTCTCTGTAGAAAGCTTGATCCAACCTCCGGTGGAGCCGCCCGAGGAGCCTGCAAGGCAGGGATTCCAACGGCCGGGCTGCCTTCTTGTAGAAAGCCACCATTGATAGTCAGTTAAAAAGTACCGCTCCAAGGCAAGGTGACACTAATCCGGTAGTGCCTAAATGCCCCTAAAACGCCCCCGTTGTGTTGCGTGTCACATCATTGTTACGGACCCGTAGCCACTAAGTGCCGGCGGTCAGCCGTGCCACTGCCGCGTCGATCCGCTCGTCCGCGGCAGTCAGCGCCACCCGGATGAACCCGTTGCCGGCGTCGCCGTAGAAGACGCCGGGCCCCACCACGATTCCTAGCTCGGCCAGCCTGCCCACGGTGTCCCACGTTGCCTCTCCGGCAGTGCACCACAGGTAGAGCCCGGCCCTGGACTCGTGGATTGTCAGCCCGAAGGCCTCGAGTGCCGGAACTATCCGTTCCCGCCGTCCGCGGTAAAGGTCTTTCTGGGCCTCTACGTGGGCATCGTCCCCGAGTGCGACCCGCATTGCTTCCTGCACCGGGTAGGGAACGATCATGCCGGCGTGTTTGCGGCTGTTGACCAGGTTGGCCATGATCACCGGATCGCCCGCGACGAACGCGGCGCGGTAGCCCGCAAGGTTTGACTGCTTACTCAGCGAATACACCGCGAGCAGGCCGTCATGGGATGCTCCGGCAACGCGGGGGTCCAGGATGCTGGGCACCGGGTGGCCGCCGCGCTGGACGTCCCACTCCCCCCAGCCGAGCTCCGCATAGCATTCGTCGGACGCAACCACGGCGCCTAGCCCTCGGGCCTGGTCCACGATCCGCTTCAACGATGCGGCGTCACGGACGCTTCCCGTGGGGTTGGCCGGCGAGTTGACCCAGACGAGCCGGACGCGCTGCCGTGTGTCGTCATCCAGTTCATCAAGGTCGTCGGCCGCAATCTGTTCAGCGCCGGCGAATGACGCCCCGATGTCGTACGTGGGGTAAGCAACGGTAGGACGGACGACGACGTCTCCGGGCTTCAGGCCCAAGAGGAACGGCAGCCAGGCCACAAGTTCCTTCGACCCGACGGTGGGCATCACGTCCCGGGGGTCCAGCCCGGGAACGCCGCGGCGGCGCGCGAACCAATCGGCGATCGCTGCGCGAAGTTCCGGCGTTCCATGCACTGTGGGGTACCCCGGAGCGTCAGCGGCCCGCTGGAGCGCCTCCTGGATCAGCGCGGGCGTATGGTCCACGGGCGTGCCGATGGAAAGGTTGACTGCCCCTCCGGGGTACTCCGCGGCCCTGGCAAGATACGGTGCCATGGCTTCCCACGGGTAATCGGGCAGGCTGAGTCCGAAGCTGCGTACCGCGGAGGTCACGCCAGACGCCTCAGTGATCCTGGTTCTGGGGCGGCAGGGCGGCAATCATCGGGTGGTCGGTGTGCGTGTTGCCCACCTTAGCGGCGCCGCCGGGAGAACCCAGCTCGTCGAAGAATTCAACGTTGGCCTTGTAGTAGTCGGCCCACTCATCGGGGGTGTCATCCTCGTAGTAGATGGCTTCGACGGGGCAGACCGGCTCGCAGGCGCCGCAGTCGACGCATTCGTCCGGATGAATGTAGAGGGACCGCTCACCCTCGTAGATGCAGTCGACGGGGCATTCCTCAATACATGCCTTGTCCTTGACATCTACACACGGCTGCGCGATTACGTACGTCACGTCCCTTGCCTCTCCACGTTGGTTCCGGCGTTCGGCCGGATATCACTCCCGGCCTGAGCGCCGGGCTGCTGACTTCTGAGCCTATTATCTACCAGCCTGTTCCCGCGAACCTAGCGCGTCATACAAAGCCCTGCGTCATACAAGCCCGGCGTCCTAGTATGAAGTGGTGAATTCGCAGATCCCCCCTCCCCGGCAGTTCCTTGAAGGCGCCCCCCTGGGCACGAGGGTGGTGGTGCGTTACAGGATAGCGGAGGGACTGACGGACGCACTGGGCGACCTGGTGGGGATCAACCAGGCGGAATGCACCGTGCGGACCCGGCGGACAGACGTCGTCATTCCGTTGGCCATGGTGGTGGCGGCGAAGCCGGTGCCGCCGGCACCGGCGCGGCGTGCCGCGCGTACCGCGCCCTGGCCCCAGCCGTAGCCGTACCGACCGGCTTGGCTACACTTTCCCTATGAACCGGCCGGAGCAGGACCCTGATGCGGACGTTGCCGCCAAGGGCCGTGCCCTCAGCTCGCCGCTGCGGCTTCGGATCCTGCGGATGTGCCTGCACCAGTCCCGGACCAACAAGGAGATCGCCGAACTCCTCGGCCTCAACCCGGCGTCAAGCCTGCACCACGTCCGGACTCTCGTGCGGACCGGGTTCCTGGTACCTGAGGAGCGCCGGAAAGGCAAGAAGGGCGCCGTCGAGGTTCCCTACACGGCAAGCCGCACGTCCTGGCGTACGCCCGTCGACAACGTGGCTCCTATCCTGATCGAGACGTTCCTGCAGGAGACCAGGGATCTTCCGTCGGAAGACATCGAGGTGTGGCGCCTCGGGGTGAAATTCAACGCCGCCCGCCGGGAGGAAATGCTCGGCAAGCTGAGAGCGGTCATGGAAGAGTACGTCCGGCTCCCGGCCGACGACGACGGCGAGGCCACCTCGCTGATGATCGCCCACCACCGGGACCCCACAGCCGGTTGAGCCGGCGCTGACGAAACCGTCAGGCCGGCGGCCCCTGCCTCCGGTAGCGCCGGCACCACAGGAGCATGAGCACGGTTGTTCCCGCGATGCCGTAGATCCAGGTGTTCCCCGGAAGGTCACCGACGATGAGCCGTTTGCCGGGCTCCAGCATCGACAGCCAGCCCGCCAGGACATAGGCGAGGCCGCCGCACACCGCCGTCGGGATGACTGAGCGGAAGGCTGCCCCGAGGAGCAGCTGGACTGATCCGAGAAGGACCAGCGCTGCCACTGCACCCCAGGGAAGCACGACGCCGGCCAGCATCCACTGCTGGCGGTGCAGGACCGTACCTGCCGTGGCAACAAAAAGAGCTGCCGGCACGGCGGCGGCAATGCCGCCTGCCATGCCGGCAGCTCTAGTGTTCACGAGAGTGATGACCCGAACGTGCCGGGATCAGACCTTGGCGCGGGCGCGGTTGGCCTTGGCACGTTCGTTGGTGTCCAGGATGACCTTGCGGATACGGATGGACTCCGGGGTGACCTCAACGCACTCGTCCTCGCGGGCGAATTCGAGGGACTCTTCGAGGGTCAGGTCGCGCGGCGGCGTCAGGTTCTCGAAGGTGTCGGAGGAGGCTGCACGCATGTTGGTGAGCTTCTTTTCCTTAGTGATGTTGACGTCCATGTCGTCCGCGCGGGAGTTCTCGCCGACGATCATGCCCTCGTAGACCTCTGAGGTGGGCTTCACGAAGAAGGAGCCGCGTTCCTGCAGGTTGATCATGGCGAATGGCGTTACCACACCGGCGCGATCGGCGATCATCGAACCGTTGGTACGGTACTCGATCGGACCGGCCCAGGGCTCGTAGCCCTCGGAGATGGAGGCCGCGATGCCGGCGCCACGGGTGTCCGTGAGGAACTTGGTGCGGAAACCGATCAGGCCACGGGCCGGAACGATGAACTCCATGCGGCACCAGCCGGTGCCGTGGTTGGCCATGTTGGTCATGCGGCCCTTGCGGGCTGCCATGAGCTGCGTGACGGCGCCGAGGTACTCTTCCGGCACGTCGATGGTCATGTGCTCCATCGGCTCGTGGATCTTGCCGTCGATGGTCTTGGTGACCACCTGCGGCTTACCGACCGTCAGCTCGAAGCCTTCGCGTCGCATCTGCTCAACGAGGATGGCGAGCGCGAGCTCGCCACGGCCCTGGACTTCCCAAGCGTCGGGACGCTCGGTGGGGAGAACCTTGATGGAGACGTTACCGATCAGTTCCTTGTCCAGGCGGTCCTTCACCTGGCGGGCCGTGACCTTGGCGCCCTTGACCTTGCCGGCCAGCGGCGAGGTGTTGATACCGATGGTCATGGAGATCGCGGGATCGTCCACGGTGATCAGGGGCAGCGGCTGCGGGTTCTCGGCGTCGGTCAGGGTCTCACCGATGGTGATTTCCTCGATGCCGGCGACGGCGACGATCTCACCCGGGCCTGCGGACTCGGTCGGAACGCGGTCCAGGGCCTTGGTGGCCAGCAGTTCGGTGATCTTGACGTTCTTCAGCTCACCGTTGGCGCGTGCCCAGGCCACGGTCTGGCCCTTGCGCAGCGTGCCGTTGTAGATGCGGAGCAGAGCCAGGCGGCCGAGGAACGGGGAGGCGTCCAGGTTGGTGACGTGCGCCTGCAGGACACCGTTCGGGTTGTACGTCGGCGCCGGGATGTGTTCGATGATGGTCTTGAACAGCGGCTCAAGGTCCTCGTTCTCCGGAGCCGTGCCGTCGGCCGGCTGCTCGAGGGAGGCGCGGCCAACCTTGGCGGCGGCGTAGACGACCGGGACTTCGAGGATCTTGTCCAGGTCCAGGTCAGGGACTTCGTCGGCAAGGTCGGACGCCAGGCCCAGGAGCAGGTCCATGGACTCGTGGACAACTTCTTCGATCCGCGCATCGGGGCGGTCGGTCTTGTTGACCAGCAGGATCACCGGCAGGTGCGCGGCGAGGGCCTTGCGGAGCACGAACCGGGTCTGGGGCAGGGGGCCCTCAGAAGCGTCGACGAGGAGCACAACGCCATCAACCATGGACAGGCCGCGCTCCACCTCGCCGCCGAAGTCGGCGTGGCCGGGGGTGTCGATCACGTTGATTGTGATGGTCTCGCCCTTGGAGGACGGTCCGTTGTAGGCCACTGTGGTGTTCTTGGCCAGGATGGTGATGCCCTTTTCGCGCTCCAGGTCACCGGAGTCCATGACGCGGTCTTCCAGGTGGTTGTGCTCGGCAAAGGAGTTGGTCTGCTTGAGCATGGCGTCGACCAGGGTGGTCTTGCCGTGGTCAACGTGGGCCACGATCGCGACGTTGCGCAGGTCACTGCGCGATGCAGTGGCTACCGCGGTGTTGGTGGTGGTTTCAGACATGCGTTATTGCTCGATTCAGTGGTGAAGTCAGCTGTGGTATCGCGACATTTCCAACCGGAACGCACGACGGACGAGACCCTTTGGCACAGGGCGCCTTCTACAAGTCTAAGCGCTAGGTCATTTATTGGCCTAAAAACCCCAAAACGGCGCCCTCGGGCCCCCGTTACCGAAGCGTCACTTTAATGGGATGAATAGTGCGTAAAGTTACTGGATATTCCCACTGCTATGCCGCATGATTGCGGAGGTAACAGCAAGCCCAGCCCGGAGACCATAGATGCGAATTGCCTCAGCATTGCCCCGCTTCATCGCACCTATGATCGCGGTCGGCGTTCTGGTATCCGGCTGCGGCCAGGCATCACAGGTACCGGACACCGCCGCGGAATCGAAAGGTCCCGCTGCCAGCGCCGCGGCACAGCCGTCAACCGGAGCCGTTCCGCTTAAGTCTGCCTCCGTTCCCCGGAAGTCAGCCGCCGCACCGGTGGCTGCTGCGCCGGGTGAACCCGTGGCAGCTGGTTCAGCATCGAAGGCACAGCTCACCCCGGAACTTGACCCGGCTACCATGGCCCCCGGGTCCGTCTACAAGAACCCTGCGAACGGCCGCAATGAAGTCATCGTGGCCAACATCAGGCGGACCGCCGTCCTGATCGGGGATTCCCAGTCCGAGCCGGAATCCGGCTGGCCGCGCCAGGGCCTGGCCGCCATGGGCTACAACGTCTTCTTCTGCGGCCGCGGTGGCACCGGGTATGTTGCCTCGAACGGCAAGACCGGAAACTACATCGACGCCCTGCAGCGCGGAGACTGGCAGCTTCCCTACGGCTCCCCCGCGCTGGTTGTCATCGAAGGCGGTGGAAACGATGCTGCACGTGGGGCAACCGACGCCCAGATCGTGGCCAATGCCGAGCGCCTGATCGCGTCGCTCAAGCAGCGCTACCCTGGATCCAAGTTCGCCATGATCGGCACTTTGGCCCGCGGGGTCACCTACGGCGGCGGGCGCCGGTCACAGGTGGATACACTGCTCAGCACCGTCGCGGCCAAGCACACCATCCCCTTCATCAGCGTTGGAGACTGGCTGACCAGATACAACCTGGCCAAGGAACTGGCGGACGGCGTGCACATGAACAGCGTCGGACACAAGGCACTGGGCACGATTCTGGCCGCACGGCTGAAGGAACTGGGCCTTGAGGCCCCGGCTCAGCCAGCCACATCGGCGCTGCCGGTTGGCTAGGGCGGCGTCCCGCCCTTGAGCTCACGTCTTCACGACGCAAGCGAACAAAGTAGGAGCCGGTATCCACCCAGCGGGGCGGCTACCGGCTCCTTCTTTATGCAACTGGCTTTGTGCAGATGGGCGAATGCTTAGGCGACGGCTTGCTTAGGCAACCTCGGGGGGCAGCATGAGCCGCGCCCCCGGAATGGCGTTGAGCAGTGCCTTCGTGTAGTCCATCTGCGGCGCGTCGAAGACGTCATCCGTTGAACTGGTTTCAACCAGCTTGCCCTTTTCCATCACGCAGACGTGGTCGGCAATCTGCCGGACCACGGCGAGGTCGTGCGTGATAAAGAGGTAGGTCAGGCCCAGCCTGGACTGGAGCTCAGCGAGCAGGTTCAGCACCTGCGCCTGGACCAGCACGTCGAGGGCGGAGACCGCCTCGTCGCAGATGATCACTTCCGGATCGAGTGCCAGTGCACGGGCAATGGCAACACGCTGTCGCTGACCGCCGGACAATTCATTCGGGTACCGCTGCATGGTGGACTGCGGCAGTGCCACCTGGTCCAGAAGCTCGCGGACTTTCTTCTCGCGGCTTGCCTTGTCCCCGATCTTGTGGGTGCGCAGCGGTTCCTCGATAGTCCGGAAGATGTTGTACATCGGGTCGAGGGAACCGTACGGATCCTGGAAGATCGGCTGCACGCGGCGGCGGAACGCGAAGATCTCCTTGTTGTTGAGCGTGGACGTATCCACGCCGTCGAACACGATCTTGCCCGACGTCGGCTGCAGGAGGTTAAGCACCATCTGCGCCACAGTGGACTTGCCGGAACCCGACTCCCCCACAATCGCCGTCGTCGTCCCGCGTTTGACGCTGAACGAGACGTCGTCCACGGCGGTGAAGTCGGTGGACTTACCGAAGCCGGAACGGAGCTTGAACACCTTGCGGAGGTTCTGGATCTGGAGCACAGCCTCAGGCTGGGTGGGCTCGACAACCACGGCGTCGGTGGGGGCAAGCAGCTCATCGGATTCGACTCCGAGCTCCTTGGCCACCTGGATGCGGCGTGAAGCGAGAGACGGCGCCGAGGCAACCAGGCGCTGCGTGTACGGGTGCTGCGGGTTCTGCAGCAGCTCCAGCGACGGACCCGACTCCACCACCTGGCCCCGGTACATCACCACCACCTTGTCCGCCCGTTCGGCGGCGAGGCCGAGATCGTGCGTAATCAGCAGTACGGCCGTCCCGAGTTCGGTGGTCATCTTGTCCAGGTGGTCCAGGATCTGCCGCTGCACGGTCACGTCCAGGGCCGACGTCGGCTCATCGGCGATCAGCAGGCGCGGCTGGCAGGAGAGGCCAATCGCGATCAGGGCACGCTGACGCATGCCACCGGAAAACTCGTGCGGGTACTGCTTCGCGCGCCGCGCCGCATCGGGAAGCCCTGCTTCGGAAAGCACCTTCGCGACGTCGTCGGGTCCGCTGGGCAGCCCGTTCGCCTTCAGTGTTTCGCGGACCTGGTAACCGATCTTCCAGACAGGGTTGAGGTTGGACATCGGGTCCTGAGGCACCATTCCGATGCTGTTGCCGCGCAATTCGATCATGCGCTTCTCGGAGGCGTGGGCAATGTCCTCACCGTCAAAGAAGACCTGCCCGGCCGCCACCCGGCCGTTTCCTGGAAGCAGGCCGATGGCGGCAAGCGCCGTCGTCGACTTGCCCGAACCAGACTCGCCGACGATGGCAACCGTCTCACCGGGCATCACCGTGAGGTGGGCGTTCCGGACGGCGTTGACCTCGCCGTTGCTGGTGCTGAAATTGATCGCCAGATCCTTGATTTCAAGGAGCGGGCGTTCGGCAATGATGCCGGCTTCGTGGATTTCGACAGAGGCGTTCATGGCGTCCCCTTTCATCGCTTGCGCGCTTTGGGATCGAGCGCATCACGCAGGGCGTCGCCCAGCATGATGAAGCTCAGGACGGTGATGGACAGCGCGATGGCCGGGTAGAGCAGCGGCATCGGGTTGGAGCGCAAGGACGCCTGCGCGGCCTGGATGTCGTTTCCCCAGGACATGACGCTCGGCGGGAGGCCGATGCCGAGGAAGGACAATGTGGATTCGGCCACGATGAAGGTGCCGAGCGAAATGGTGGCCACCACGATGATCGGGGCAAGCGAGTTCGGCATCACGTGGCGCATGAGTGCCCCGAACTTGGAAACACCGAGCGACCGGGCAGCGGTCACGAAGTCGGCGTTGCGGACTTCGATCACGGCGCCGCGGGTGATGCGGGCGATCTGCGGCCAGCCGAAAGTGACCAGGATCAGCACGAGCGTCCACGCCGTGCGGTTGGCCCGGAATACCGGCAGCTGCATCATCACAATGGCGCCAAGGATCAGCGGCAGTGCGAAGAAGATGTCGTTGATACGGGCCAGGATGGAGTCCACCCACCCCCCGTAATAGCCGGCGAGCGCCCCCATGATGCCCCCTATCAGGAGAACCCCAATGGTGGTGAAAAGGCCCACTGTCACCGAGGAGCGGGTGCCGAAGATGACGCGCGCGTACACGTCGCAGCCCTGCTGGGTGAAGCCGAGCGGGTGTCCTGCCGCGGGTCCGGCGTCGGAATTGGCCAGCTGGCAGGCCTCTGAGGCCGGGTCAATACCGGAAAAGAGCGAGGGAAAAAGTGACACAGCGACGACGACAAGGATCAGGAACGCGGAGATCAGGAAGAGCGGCTGCCTGCGCAGGTTCTTCCAGGCCTCGCCCCAAAGGCTTAGCGGGGCCTGGTCCTCTTTGACCTTGTCGGTTGTCTGCAGCGGGGTTTCTGCAAAGTCTGCGACGAAGTGCTCTATGTGTCGCTTTGCCGGCGTGGCAGTGAGCTGTGATGATGCGATGTTCTCAGGCGTCATAGCGGATCCTTGGGTCAAGCCAGGCGTACAGCAGGTCTACAAGCAGGTTGGATACGACGTAGATCAGCACGAGCACCGTGACGATCGAGACCACGGTGGGGCCTTCACCCTGCGTAACGGCGCGGTAGAGCCGGTTGCCGACGCCGGGCACGTTGAAGATTCCCTCGGTGACGATGGCTCCGCCCATCAGGGCGCCCAGATCGGCGCCGAGGAAGGTGATCACCGGGATCAGCGAGTTGCGGAGGATGTGCACGCGGACAACGCGAAAGCGGGACAGCCCCTTGGCGGTAGCGGTGCGAACATAGTCGGCATTCATATTTTCGATGACGCTGGTCCGGGTAAGGCGCAGGACGTAGGCGAACGAGCCCAGACCGAGGACGATCGCTGGCAGGATAAGGTCCTGGACGGTCGCGGCCGAACTGACGGTGGGCTTGGCCCAGCCAAGCTGGACACCGATGGTGAACTGCAGCAGGAAGCCGAGGACGAAGATCGGGATGCCGATCACGACCAGGGAGGCGATGAGGACGGTTGCGTCGAAGAACTTGCCTTTCCGGAGTCCCGCAATCAGGCCGAAGATGATGCCAAAGACGGCTTCGAAGATCAGCGCCATGACGGCCAGCCGGGCCGTGACAGGGAAGACTTCACCCAGCACAGTGGCGATCGGCCGACCGGAGAAGTCCTGGCCCAGGTCGAAGGTGAAGATCCCCTTGAGGTAGAGCAGGTACTGGATCCAGAACGGCTGGTCCAGGTGGTACTGGGCACGCAGCTGGGCCGCCACGGCCTCATTGACAGGTTTGTCGCCGAAAAGGGCCACGATGGGGTCACCAGGCAGGCTGAAGACCAGGAAGTAGACCAGCAGCGTAGCGCCCAGGAAAACCGGGATCAGCTGCAGGAAACGCTTGAGGATGTAAGTCGCCATCAGCGAATGACACCCCCGTCAGCAGGCATCCTGTGCAAGGATGCGGCGGAGTTGTTCATCAAAGAACCTTTTCACTATGGGTGCAGCCATCGCCGGTGCGGTCACGGAGGCCCGGCTGCAAAGTACACCGGCCGTAGCTGGTGCTTAGAAATTGGGGGTGGGGGCAAAACAATGGCGGGGGCCCAGTCCAGGCAGCCCCCGCCGTTGTTCAGTTGTTACTTGCCAGTGATGTTGTAGTACAGCGGGACGCCGTCCCAGCCGTAGTCAACGTTGGTGACCTTGTCGCTCCAGCCGCCCTGTGCAACCTGGTACCACAGGGGGATGGCCGGAAGGTCGGCCAGGAGGATTTCCTGGGCCTTGTTCATGGCCTTGTTGCCTTCGCTGACGGAGGAAGCGGCCAGTCCTTCAGAGATGGCCTTGTCGAACGTCGGGTTGGCGTACTTGGCGTCGTTAGAGCCTGCACCGGTCTTGTAGATCGGTCCGAGGAAGTTGTACAGCGACGGGTAATCCGCCTGCCAGCCGGCGCGGATGGAGCCGGTCAGCGTCTTGGCGGTGGCGTCGTTGCGGGCTTCCTTGAAGGTGGCGTACGGCTTGCCCTCAACCTTGATGCCGAGCGTGTTCTTGAGCTGGTTCACTACGGCTTCGACCCAGGCCTTGTGTCCGCCCTTGTCGGCGTTGTAGGCAATAGTGAAGGTCTCGTTGGAGTCCCACTTCTGGATGGCGTCGGCCTTGGCCCAGGCTTCTTTTGCCTTCGTGGCGTCGAACGTCAGGTTCTCGGAACCCGTGATCGAGTCGCTGTAGCCGTCAAGGACGGGAGCAGTGAAGTCCTTGGCGGGCTGGCGTGCACCGCTGAAGATCACCTTGGTGATCTCTTCCCGGTTGATGGCCATGGAGATGGCCTGGCGACGAAGCTTGCCTGCCTCACCGCTCCATTCCGGCAGGTATTCCGGGATGGCAATGGTCTGGTTGCCGGCGTACGGCTTGTTGATGGTGCGGTCACCCAGGTCGGTCTTGAAGTTCTTCAAGGCGCTGGTGGGGATAGTCTGCAGGATGTCCAGATTGTTGGACAGCAGGTCCTGGTACGCGGCGTCGTCGTTCTGGAAGATCTTGAAGGTCACGCCGGCGTTCTTGGCCTTGCGCGGGCCGTTGTAGTCCGGGTTCGGCACGAGCTGGATCTGCACGTTGTGCTGCCAACCGCCGTCCGCCAGCTTGTACGGGCCGTTGCCGACCGGCTTCTCGCCGAAACCCTTCGGGTCCTTCAGCGCGCCGGAGGGAACCGGAACGAAGGCGGTGTAGCCGAGTCGAAGCGGCCAGTCGGATTCGGGCTGCTTCAGTTCAACCGTGAACGTCTGGTCGTCAACGACCTTGAGGCCGGACATGGTCTCCACGGTGGAGCCTTCTGCACTGGCCTCGTCGTAGCCGGCAATGCTTTCAAAGAAGCCCCCGCTCAACTGGGCATTCTTGGCAGCAGCCCCGAAGTTCCAGGAATCGACGAATGACTTGGCCGTGATGGCCTCGCCGTTCGTGAACTTCTGGTCCTTCTTGATCTTGATGGTGAAGTGCTGGCCGTCTTTGCCTTCAATGGACTCGGCCAGTTCGTTGACGGGCTTGCCGCTGGGGTCATAGCTGACAAGGCCGGCGAAGATCATGTCGATGACCTTGCCGCCGCCGACCTCGTTGGTGTCGGCCGGCATGAGGGGACGCTGGGGCTCGGAGCCGTCGGCCAGGATTACTTTGCTGGTGTCGCCACCGGTACTGCCGCTACCGGTGGTGGAGCCGTCTCCGGCTCCGCATCCGGTCAGGGCCAGGGCCGCGATGGCAACCATGCCCAGTGCTTTGGAAGTGCGCGAAAAACGCATTCCGCCTCCTATGAGTTGTGGGAGTTGAGTAGGGAAGTCTTGTGCTTCCCCGCAGGCCGGGCACAGAGATGTACTGTGACGTGGCATACATAAGTGAGAAGCCTAACCTCAAAATGTCCAAATATTGGAACTCTGTTGCCAAACTGTAACCGGGTCACAATTTGACCACTAGCGTCAACACTGGCGCATTTCAAGTCACATGTTACTCACTGGTATGCTACCCCTGATGTGACGGACGCTACTCCACTCCACTCGCCAGCAGCTGTGCCCGCAACTCCCTCCGCTCACGCTGTTTTTCGGGGTCCGGAAGGGGCACCGCGGCGAGCAGCCGCTGGGTGTAGGGCTCCTGCGGATTGCGCAGGATCTGGTCCCGGGTGCCCTGCTCGACGATCCTGCCCCGCTGCATCACACAGATCCGGTCGGCCAATACGTCGACCACTGCCAGGTCGTGGGTCACGAACAGGCAGGCGAAGCCGAGGTCCTTTTGGAGGTTTTGGAACAGTTCAAGCACTTTGGCCTGCACAGAGACGTCAAGAGCCGACGTCGGCTCATCCGCCACCATCAGCTTCGGCTTGAGCGAAAGCGCCCGGGCAATGCCCACGCGCTGCTTTTGCCCGCCGGACAGTTCATGCGGGTACCGGTTGCGATAACTCCTCGGCAGCTCAACCTGGTCAAGCAGTGCCTCGATCCGCTTCTGCAGCCCGCTTCCCTTGGCTTCCCCGGCTAGGAACATCGGTTCGCCGATGCTCTCGCCGATCGGAAGACGCGGGTTCAGCGACGACGACGGGTCCTGGAACACCATCCCGATGTGCCGCCGGACCTGGTGCAGCTGTTTGCCGTTTTTCTTGGCGGCGGAAATGTCCTGGCCCACCACCCGCATGGTGCCGGCGGCGACCGGAAGCAGCCCCACGGCCGCCCGCCCGATGGTGGTCTTGCCCGAACCTGATTCGCCGACCAGCCCGACCACCTGGCCCGGGTAGATCACGAGGCTTGCGCCTTCGACGGCCCTGAAGGCGGGCACACGGCCCTGCTTGGGGTACTCGATCGCCACATCGGTCAGTTCAAGGACCGGCTCGCCCTGGGGCCGTTCGGCGGCCGCAGCAGCAGCAAGCGCCGCAGCGTTCTCGCGTTCGCGCCTGACCAGTTCGGCGTGGTCCACCGATTCCAGTTCGGCATGGGTCGCGGCAGCCAGTGCGGCAGTGACGTCCACCCCTTCGCCCGGCTCCGCACCTCCTTGGCCGAGGTGCGGCACGGCCGCCAGCAGTGCCTGGGTGTACTCATGCCGGGGGTTGCGGAAGATCTGCTCGGCCGTTCCGGTCTCAACAATCAGCCCCTGCCGCATCACGGCGATCCGGTCGGCAAGGTCCGCCACCACCCCCATGTCATGGGTAATCAGCACAATGGCGCTGTCCAGCTTGTTCCGCAGGTTGCGCATGAGGTCAAGGATTTCGGCCTGGACCGTCACGTCCAGGGCCGTGGTGGGCTCGTCGGCAATCAGGAGTTTGGGGTCGCAGGACAGTGACTGCGCGATCATGGCCCGTTGCCGCTGGCCGCCGGACAGCTGGTGCGGGTAGGACCTGAAGGCCTTCTCCGGATCCGGGAGCTCCACCAGTTCCAGCATCCGCAGGGCACGCTCCTTGGCCTGCTCAGGTGAAACTTCGTTGTGGAGCCGCACCGTCTCCACGATCTGCGCCCCCACGGTGTACACGGGGTTGAGGGCGGTCATCGGCTCCTGGAAGATCACGGCGACATCCTTGCCGCGGACCTCGCGTATGTTGGCTGCGTTGGCTCCGAGCAGTTCCTTACCGGAGAGCCGGACGCTGCCGGACACCCGGCTGTTGCTGGGCAGGAGGCCCAGGAGGGCCATGGAACTGGCGCTCTTGCCGGAACCGGACTCCCCCACGATGGCCAGGACTTCGCCTGCCCTGACCTCGTAGTTCAGGCCGATGGCCGCGGGCACCCACTTCTTGTCCACGCCGAAGTCGACGCTGAGATCGCGGACCTCAAGGACAACTGCGCCTTTGGCGGGATCCTGAGCCGGGGCGGTGTCCTGGTTCGGGGTGATGTTGTCAGTCATGACGCGTTCCCTTCCGCCCAAGCCACGACTGCACCGAGATTAGTGCTGTGGCCTGGAATCCTGAATTATTAGGGGCATGAGCAGTGTGCCGCACGCCGGAAATGTTGAAGTCTTCAAAGCCCGCACCAACAAGTGGTTCGCCTGGCTGTCCTGGCTGGTCGCAGCACTTGGCCTTGCAGTGACTGCGGCGGCCGGAGGGCCGGCCGCGCTTCTGGGCACAGGCCCGCTGCTGCTGATCGGCTTTCTGGGCTGGCTGCTGTTCTGGATGCCCGCTGTGGTGATTCACGACGGCGGCATCACGCTGGAGAATCCGTTCCGCTCCGTTGAAGTCCCATGGAGCGCGCTCGTGAACGTCGACACCCGGTACGCACTGACGCTGGTCACGCCCGCACGGAACTATGTCTCGTGGGCTGCGCCTGCTCCGGGCATCTGGGGCGGGCGCAACGCCCGTCCCGAGGATCTCAAGGGTCTTCCTTCCGCGACCTACGGACCGGGAAAGTCCGTGCGTCCCGGGGACCTGAAGACCACCGATTCCGGCCAGGCAGCCCGGCTGGTTCGCGGGCGCTGGGAAGAGCTGGTCGAGACGGGCGCCCTGGATGCGGGAAAGGCCGAATCGACGGCTGTCAGGGTGACCTTCCGCTGGACGGCCGTAGCCGCCACTGCCGTGCTCCTGGCGGCCAGCTACTGGGGCGTGGCAGTTCCGTAGGGCGGATGCCCGGACAGGGCGCATTCAGTCGCCCGCTGACCCGTCGGCTGCTGCAGCCGGGGCATTCGGCGCCCCAGCAGGCTTCACGTCCTTGGCCTTCTTGGCGTTGAACTTCTTCTGCCTCGGATCGAACGCATCGCGAAGTCCGTCGCCAATGAAGTTGATGCTGAGGCAGATCAGGACAATGAAGAGGCCTGGGAACCAGAACAGCCATGGCCGGGTGGCAAATGCTTCCTGATTTTGTGAGATAAGCAGGCCCAGTGAAGTGTCCGGTGATTTCACACCGACGCCGAGGTAGCTCAGGGCTGTTTCCAGCAGGATGGCAGCGGACATGGTCAGGGTCACGTTAACGATCAGCACACCGATGGCATTGGGCAGGATGTGCTTGAAGATGATCCGTGAATTGCTGGCTCCCGAGATGCGTGCCGCATCGACAAACTCCCGTTCACGCAGGGTGAGGAACTCCCCGCGCATCAGCCGGGCGAGGCCAACCCAGCTGACGAGGCCCAGGAAGATTCCCAGGATCAGGATTCCGTTGCTGGCCGCGAAACCCGAGAACCAGCCTCCCTGGTCCCGGCGGTTGACGCTCTGGGCGACAACCGCGGCGAGCAGCAGCACGGGGATGATAATGATGACATCGGTGATCCGCATCAGCACGGCCTCGACCCACCCGCGGAAATAGCCCGACAGGCCACCCACCACGGTGCCGAGCAGGCCGGCGATGGTCCCGATGAGGAGCATGATGATGATGGACTGCTGGGCTCCACGCATGGTCATGGCGAAGAGGTCGCGTCCGATCCGGTCCTGGCCGAACGGGTGTTCGCCCCAGGCCGGCGGCCACAGGGACGCGGTCGGAACGCCGTCATTGACGAGTGGTGAGACATCCAGGTGGTTGTATTTCCACCAGCCCGGAATCCCGGCCCAGCCCACTGACGTGAACGCCATCAGGAAGATGATGGCAAAAATGAACAGGCCCGCGATGGCTCCGCTGTGGCCCAGGAACCGCTTACGGACTATTTGTCCCTGGCTGAGCCCCTTCGCGTCCGGCTCCAGGGACGCACCAGGCGGCCTGGGGTGTGAGTGCTCGGCGAGGAATTCTTCCTGCTGGGTTGGCTGGCTCATGCCTTAATCCTTACGCGGGGATCGAGTGCGGAATACGCAAGGTCTGCGATCAGGTTGAACACCATCGCGGTCACTGCCACGCAAACGAATACGCCCATGACGGGGTTGGGGTCCGTATGCATGATGCCGTCCAGGAAGAGGAACCCCATGCCCCGGACGGAGAACACGGTCTCCGTGATGACGGCCCCGCCAATGAGCGCCCCGATATCAAAAGCAACGATGGTGGCAATGGGAATCAGTGCGTTGCGGAACGCGTGCCCCATCACCACGGACCTTTCGGAGAGGCCCTTGGCACGGGCTGTCCTGATGTAGTCCATGTTCATGATCTCCAGCATGGACGACCGGGTGAACCGCGTGTAGCTTGCCAGCGAAACGAGGATGAGGGCCATGGTCGGAAGAATCAGGTGGGTGAAGGTGTCCAGTGTCAGGATCCAGAAGTCGCCCTGAATGTTGGGGGTGCCTGCACCGATGGTGGCGATCGGCCTGCCCCGGACCCTGCTGTTGCTGAAGTAGCTGGGCCAGGCCTGCATGAAGCGGTCCATGAGCACCAGACCGCCCACCAGGAAGGAAGTGATGCCGGCGGCGCGCATTGACTGGCCCCGGTCGTAGCCGCCCATCAGGTAGCCCACGGCTACGCCCACGCCGATTGTCGCGATTCCCAGCAGGACGATCATGATGGCCGTCGCCTGGTTCAGGAGCGGCTGGACCGCGAAGTAGGCCACCACTCCAAGTGCCACAACGATCAGCGACGCCTGCAGGGCCTTCCGGTTCTTGAGCCCCGCTACCAGGAGGGTGACGGCGAACGCCAGGCCCACCCCGGCAATCGCTATGACCACTGGTCCAAGACCGGGGTTCCGGAACCATTGGACAACGGAGAAATAGACCAGGATGAGGCTGACCGCGAGGAACACGGTACCGCCTGAAACGATGCGGCGGCGGGCGGCCCCGCCGACGGCAACGGCAACGATCAGGCCGGCGACGGCACCGATCCCGAGTGCCACCGGGAGCGGAATCTCAGGATTGCGGAGAAAGTCGTTGAAGCCGATGGCCCCGTATTCCTTCAACAGCACCGCAACCCAGAAAATAGGGAGCGAGAAGAAGAGGAAGGCCATGAACGTCACGCCGTAGTCCAGTGCACTGTACTGCCGAAGCGCCGTGATGATGCCCAGGGCAATGCCGATAAGGATTGCCAGAATCGTGGCGCCGGTGACAAGTGTCAGGGTTTGCACCAGCGCAAATCCGAGCGCATCGGTAATCGGCTGTCCGGCGATGTTCTTTCCAAGGTCGCAGGAGCTGCCGAAAGGGACCAGGCACCTGGCTGCTCCGCTGAGCCATTTGAAGTACCTGAGGGGTGCCGGGGTATCCAGGTCAAGGAGTTGGCTGCGCGAGTCCATGAGCTGTTGTTTGTTCGGAGCGCTGCTGGCGCGGAACTCCTCCAGCGGATCCCCTGACGACGCTGTCAGGAGATACACGAGGAATGATGCCCCGAGAAGTATGAGTGCGGCCGTAATCAGTCGCCGGACGATGTACGTCACCATGGTGCAAAGCCTCGATATCCGGGCCGGGATCTGACCGGGCCCATCGCAGAATCAGTCCGGCTTTCCGATTGAGGTGGGCGGAAAGCCGGCGAGTGCCGGTGGTGCCGGAGAAGGCGCCGGGACGTTGGTGCATTTGTCCCGGCGCCTTCACCTGCTGTTGCTCGCTGAGCGGGGCTTTACTTCTCAGCCCACTCCCAGAAGTTCCACCAAACACCGGTCTGGTTCGGCATGAACTTCACGCCCGTGATCCGGTCGCTGTAGGCGTCCACTCCGACGGACTGGAAGAGCGGAAGGCCGTAAGCGGATTCCCAGATCTTCTTGTCAATCTCCTTGCTCAGCTCATCCTGCTTGCTGCGGTCCGTGGTGACGATCAGCTCGTCCATCAGCTTGTCGGCTTCCGGATCGCTGAACTGGTTGAAGTTGGATCCGTTGCCGGTGCGGAAGATCTGCGGGACGCCGGAAACGCCGACACCGGGGTTGATCCAGCCGAAGATGGTGGCGTCGTAGCTGCCGTCGCCGAGGGCCTTGCCCCAGTCAGACTTGCCCAGGCCGCCGTCAACGATCTTGAAGCCAGCCTTGGTGGCCGACTCGCGGATCAGGGAGAAAGCGTCAACGCGGTTGGGGTTGTCCTTGTTGTACATGATGCGGATCTCAGGCGTCTTGCCGGCGAGGAGCGCCTTGGCACCGTCGATGTCCACGTCCTGGTAAGCGGAAGAACCGTTGTTCTTGACCGAATCAGCGTAGGCCGCCTGGGCCGGAACGAATAGCTGCGAGTCCAGCGGCTTGGCCTCCGGGTCAAGCTTCTTCACGATCTTGTCCACAATGTCCTTGCGCGGAACGGTCTTCATGAACGCCTCACGGACGCTCTTTTCGGCCAGCGGACCCGAGTAGTTCAGGTCGATGTGGTCGTAGGAGAGCTGGTTGCCCTGTTCCACGGTGACTCCCTGGCTTTCAAGCGCCTTGAGCTGCTCGATGGTATCTGCCGAGGCCTGCGGCGCAATGATGTCCGCTTCGCCGTTCTTGAGTGCCTGCACCTGCGCCGGAGCGGAACCGATGTAGCGGACCGTGATTTCGTCCAGGCTGGCCTCCGGGCCCCAGTTGTAGTCCTTGTTGCGGACCATGGTCAGGGACTGGTCCTGGGTGACGCTCTTGACGATGTACGGGCCGTTGGAGAGGAAGAGGCTCGGATCGGACGGCAGGGTCTTGGTGTCAAAACCGGTGTTCCAAAGATCCGCCATGGCCTTCAGCTTCTCATCGGCCGGCTTCGGGGCCTTCGGATCGCCCTTCGGCTTTTCCTTAAGGTAGTCCACCAGCGCCTTGGCGTCGGCCAGTCCGGCTTTCTTGGCCAGGACGTGGGCTGCGATGTCGATCCCGGGACCGCCAAGGATGGTTTCCCAGTCGGCGAAAGGCTTGGAGTACTTGATGGTCATGGAACGGTTGCCGTCGCCCAGCTCCGGGAAGTCAGTGAGCTTGAGTCCGGTGGGATCACCCGCGTAGGAGAAGTAGGACGTGCCGGTCTTCGCTTCCGAGTCGGCATCGTCGTAGTAACCCGAGAAAGCAGCCCACTGCAGCAGGAGGTCGGCTGCCGTCACCGGAGTGCCGTCGGACCATTTGACTCCCTCGTTGATGGTGTACTTCACCGTCAGGGGGTCATCGGAAGTCTTTTCCATCTTGCCGAACTTTTCGTTGCGAACAACGTTCAGCTGGTTATCGATGTAGTAGAAACCCGAGTGGGTGGCGTAGCTGATCTTCGAGTTGATGTCAGTGTTGCCGTCGGCAGTGTTGGGGTTGAAAGTGTTGAACGCGTTCACTTCAACCACAGTGGCTGAACCACCCTGTTTGCCGGCAGTAGCGCTTGACGGGGTTGTCCCGCCGCTGTTGCCGGCGCAGGCGCTGAGAGCTAGCGCAGCAGCAGCCGCGACGCCTATCGCTTTGGAAATACGACCTAAGCGCATTCCGCCTCCTATGTTTCTGTGGTGTTGAAAAGACCGCCGCTGTAGGCGCCGGCCAGACCGCCCATTCCCCCAGTGAGAATGTGGCTAGCCTCACATGAGCAGTAGCCTAGACCCGAATAGAATGCGCATGGGACCAAAGTTGCCCGTGAGTAAAGGTTGTTACCGAGCTGCAACAATGGACAGGCAGAGCCGTTTCAATTCCTAAAGAAGGCGGGAGCGGAAAACCAGCCCGCGGGCGGGTCCAATCACAACGAAAGCCCCGATTCTGTGGAATCGGGGCCATCACCGTTAATGCTCAATCACTGACTTCTGGCTGCTGCTACTACATGTTGAAGCGGAGCTCCACACGTTCCGTCACGGAATTCCCTTTGCTCAGCGGTCGCAGGCCGTAAGCCTATTCTCTTCGTTCGGTACCACATTCCCGTTCCGACGGGGTCACAAGGACTGGATCAGTGTCAGGACACCTGCCAGTGTCACCCAGGCCAGGCCGCGAGACGCAACGGCCGGCCGGCGTCGTCGAAGCCGGCCCCGGCGCCTCTGGCGGCGCTTGAGGAAAGTGTGCCGTGGATGAGCTGGGCGAGCTCACTGATATCAGCCTCCGGGAAATAGTGTTCCGCCATCCCGGGCCGTAGGTCGAACGCTTCACTCGTAGATGGTCGGGATGGCCGGTTCGCCGGGCTGCAGCCGGTCCACGACCCGGGGCAACTCCGCCATGGAGGCCGTGTGCCGCTCCCGCGCCCGCCTCACCGCGTCCGGCCCGGTCCAGCCGGGCAGGAGTTCGCCGTCCATCATGAATTGCTGCAGGAGCGGTCGGCCGTTCTTGCCGACCGCTGGGGGATGCTCCACGCCCAGGACCTCATGGGTGGCCGTGCCGCGGTCATCCAGGCGGCGCACCGCGAACTTGCGGCCGCCCACGTTGATCTTGTCCTTCGAAGTCTTGGCGACGGCAACGAGCCCGCCGGAGTCGCCGGCCCGGCTCACCAGCTTGTAGACCATGCCGGCGGTGGGCGCCCCGGAACCCGTCACCAGCGACGTGCCGATCCCGTAGGAATCCGCCGGCGCTGCCCGGAGCGCGGCGACGGAGAACTCGTCCAGGTCCGAGGTCACCACGATCCTGGTGTGCACATTGCCAAGGCTGTCCAGAAGTTCGCGGACCCAGCGTGCCTGCGCCACGAGGTCTCCAGAGTCGAGCCGGATGGCCCCGAGCTTGTCGCCGGCGAGGTCGACGGCGGTGCGGACAGCCGCTTCGACGTCGTACGTGTCCACGAGCAGTGTGGTGCTTGCCCCCAGCGAGGCAAGTTGCGCCGCGAAGGCGTCGCGCTCGGAGTCGTGGACCAGCGTGAAGGAGTGGGCCGCGGTGCCGACGGTCTGAAGGCCGTAGCGCCGGCCGGCGGCCAGGTTGGACGTGCCGGAAAAGCCCGCGATCACGGCCGCGCGGGCCGCCGCCGCGGCGGCTTCCTCATGCGTGCGGCGGGAACCCATCTCAATGCAGGGCCTGCCGCCGGCGGCACTGGTCATTCGGGACGCGGCCGAGGCGATGGCGCTGTCGTGGTTCAGCACCGACAGGACGTAGGTCTCCAGGACGCAGGCCTCGGCGAAGGTCGATTCCACGATCAAGACGGGGGAGTGCGGAAAGTAGGCCTCGCCCTCCGGGTAGCCCCAGATGTCACCGGAGAACCGGAAGGCGGACAGGTGTTCCAGCGTGTCCTGATTAACCACACCGGTGCCGGCCAGGAAATCGAGGTCGTCCTGGTTAAAGCGGAAGTCCACGATGCCTTCAAGGAGTCGGCCGGTGCCGGCCACGATCCCGTACCGGCGCCCGGCAGGGAGCCCGCGGGCAAAGGCCTGGAAGACGGACCGGCGGTGTGCGGCCCCGGATTGGAGCGCCGCCTGGAACATGGTCAGCTCATAGTGATCAGTAAACAGTGAGGTCCGGGATCCGTCCGGTCCGGCCGAAGTGTCCATGATTCACTCTAGGGCGGGGCGGTCCGGAAAAGGAGGCCGCCCGGGCCGGCGTTGGGACGAACTCAGACTGCAGCCGTCGGGGCCGCAGGCGCCCGCAGCCGCGTGCACTCGGGGTCCGGGGGCCCGAAGGCGTGGACCCCTCCCCCGGACCACGAACTCCGCAGACAAGTGCGGGGGAACCGACAACCGGTACGGCGTGCCCCCAAAATTATGCGGGCCGCACCGGAGCGCCGCATCCGGCCACCACGATTTGACCTGCAAAACGGCCGAAAATGTGTTTTCAATACGGCGCCCCGATGTTTCCCCCAAAAGAACATTGGGGCTTTCCAGGCCCGGGCCCAGGACCCCCGCTCACCGGCTGGGCAGGAACCCTTCGGATCCAGGCCTCGATCCGCGGCGCCGGTTCAGCATCGAGCCATGCCCCATCGGCTGCGTCCGGGTCGCGTCAAGGGCAGCGGCGAGCCGGGCCGCAGCGCCGGTACGCAGGGCTGTCTGCGGCCCTGTGCGGTCCTGGCTGGTGCAGTCCGCCAGGGCAGCGGTGACTTCAGCGACCAGTCCGGGGACCGGCCGGACCGGTAACCGGCACAGGCGGAGACCTCGGGACGATTCAGCGCACCGATGACCAGCTCAGCGACCTCCGTCCCGCGCGCCATGCCGAGCTTCATCAGCATCGACGCGACCATATTCTTCACGGTCTTTTCGCAAGAAACATCTCCCGGCTGATCTGGCGGTGGCTCCAACCTCTGGCCAGACCGAGGGCGACGGAGGCTTGCCGGTTCGACAGACGCAGGAGCGTCTCCTCCGGACGGTCAGCTCCCCCGACACCTGGCCCAAAAGCCCTGGAAGGAACCGACTGCTGTAAGTGGTCTGTCCGGCCGGTACCCGGCGGACTCAGCTGAGATGCTCGCTGCTGTCATCCAGCCTGGACAAGCAACCCCACGCACTGGCCAGGACAGATTCAATCAGCAGGACTCGTCGTCGTCGCCGGTCATCAGAACACAGCGAAATAGGAGGGTCCGCCGCGGCGACGGCCCGGCACACATCCACACCGGAACCGTCCGGAAGATCATCATCAAGAACCGCCATCACCGGTCGTAGAGCAGGAATCCGCCGAGACGCCTCCCGCGCTGACCCGGACTCCCCCGCCTTGAGCCCCCTCGGACGCACCGGGTTTCGGGTCAGCCATCATTGCTGTTCCAATCTGTCGCCGCCTTTGACTCGAAGGCGCTGTTAGCGAATCGCTGAAGAGGGCCCTACACCGCTGCGGGATGAACCTCGCCCAAGCCCACCAGCCTCTCCCGCTAGACGCTCACGCGGCCCACGACCAGGCAGGTCCTCACACTAGACCCCAACATTTTGGCTGCGTCGGGGAGGGATGCGACATGATGCCCCAGGCACATTGGACCCTCGGCGGGCTGGGGCCTGGTGCACTGCAAGGACCTTCGCCCCTATTCAAGAAACTCATACAAGCGATTAACTGGGTCTAGACCATGCGCGAAAGAGGAGACGGATAATGGGAGCATGCGATGTTTGCGGTAGCCCCGACGGAAAGACGTTCACCGTCTCCATGGGCAACCAGACTGGAACTTTCGACAGCTTCGAATGCGCCATACATATGATGGCGCCGGCGTGTGAAAACTGCGGCTGCCGGATCGTGGGGCATCCGGTCGACAGTGAATCGGGCGTGTACTGCTGCATCCACTGCGCCAAGGAAGCAGGAAACCCGCACAAGCCCGCCAAGGCGGAAGCTTCCGGCCTCGCCGTTCCGGCGCAAGGCCCATCCTCCGCCCGCTAAGTCCGTCCATTTCTCAACGGCCCGGACAGCGGGTCTCACGCCCCTCCGACGCAGATGTCCACTCCGCAAGGGCGGACGAGACCGCTACAGCGGCAAGCACGGCAAAACCCGACATGCTGACTGCTGCGGGGGATTGGCCGCGCCCGGGCCGGCCCGCTCACATCCGCTCGATCGAGGGGATGGGCATTGAGGTGGCCCGGCACAAGCTTGAGGCTCGCCGCCTCATCGGGTACGTGCCCTCGCCGCCTCATCGGGTAGGTGCCACAGCAACTCTCCGGCATTCCCCTGTAACCCAAGAAATGGCTGGGCTTCCTGGCGCTCGACGGTGTCGCGCCCGGCGAACCGCTCGAACAGTGGCCGGTCATTCCTTAGTCCGCAAATGCCGGCGGCGTCCCTTCTGACCAGGAAACGGCTCGCAAAAAAGCACATAGCCGCCAAGAGCACGTGTTCTTGGCGGCTATCGCAAAAGGTCTCACAGGGGGATCAGGAACTACACATTGAACCTAAATTCAACCACGTCGCCGTCGGCCATGACATATTCCTTGCCTTCGATGCGGACTTTGCCGCGGGCCTTTGCCTCGGCCATGGAACCGGCCTCCATGAGGTCGTCGAAGGAGACGACTTCGGCCTTGATGAAGCCGCGCTGGAAGTCGGAGTGGATCACACCGGCGGCTTGCGGTGCCGTGTCGCCCTGGTGGATGGTCCAGGCGCGTGTCTCTTTGGGTCCTGCCGTCAGGTAGGTCTGCAGCCCGAGGGTGTGGAAGCCGACGCGCGCCAGCTGGTCAAGGCCCGATTCGTCCTGGCCGTTCATTTCCAGCATCTCGCGGGCTTCTTCCTCATCCAGTTCCACGAGGTCGGATTCCAGCTTTGCGTCGAGGAAGACGGCGTCCGCCGGGGCAACCATGGCCCGCAGTTCTTCCTGCTTCTCGGGGTTGCCGAGGATTCCTTCGTCAGCATTGAAGACGTAGATGAAGGGCTTGGCGGTCAGGAGGCTGAGCTCCTTGAGGTGTTCCATCTCGAGTTTGTCGCTCTTGACCGATGAGAAGATCGTGTCGCCTCGTTCGAGTACGGCCTGCGCCGCCTTAATGGCAGCAAGCTCGGCGGCTTCGCGCTTCTTGATCTTGACTTCTTTTTCGATCCGCGGAATGGCATTTTCGATGGTCTGAAGGTCGGCCAGGATCAGTTCGGTGTTGATCGTCTCCATGTCCGAGCGGGGATCCACCTTGCCGTCGACGTGGATGACGTCGGGATCATCGAACACGCGGACAACCTGGGCAATGGCCTCGGCCTCACGGATGTTGGCGAGGAACTTGTTGCCCAGGCCTTCGCCCTCCGACGCACCCTTGACGATCCCGGCGATGTCGACGAACGACACCGGAGCGGGCAATAGGCGCTGGGATCCGAAGACGGCGGCCAGCTTTGCGAGCCGCGGGTCCGGCAGGTTGACCACACCGACGTTCGGCTCGATCGTGGCGAACGGGTAGTTCGCCGCGAGCACCTGGTTGCGGGTCAGTGCGTTGAAAAGAGTTGATTTGCCGACGTTGGGCAGTCCGACGATGCCAATAGTAAGAGCCACGAGCACTAATTCTACCGGCAATCGGGCCGGAGCCCTGCGTCCGTTGGTTCTGATCGCCCCGGACCATGACGGGCGCGTGCGTCTGCGCCAAAAATGTCAGGGGCCCGTGCCAAAGTGAACACATGGACGCTTTTGCACTGATACTTGCCCTGCTGATGCTGATTCTCGGCGCCGTGATTGGCGCGGCCTGCACCTACGTGGTGTTCCGGCGGCGCAGCGTGGCCCTGGAGCAGGACTTCGACGGCGTTTCGGCGCGTCTCTCGGAGGTCAGCGCCCAGTTCGCGGCGGCCGACGCCGAGCGGCGCCTTTTGTCAGCGCAGAACCGGGAGCTGGGCGAGTCACGCAACCAGGACGGCAGCGTCCTCCGCGCCCTGGCGCCGGTGGCAGAAAAACTTACGGCGGTGCAGCAGCAGGTGTCCCTGCTTGAACGTGACCGGCTGGAGCAATACGGGCAGCTGGCACAGCAGCTGCAGGAGGCCCGCCTCTCCGACCAACAGCTTCTTCGCTCAACCCACGCCCTTGAATCCGCCCTGCGCTCCAACAGCGCCCGCGGTCAGTGGGGCGAAGTCCAGCTCCGCCGCGTCGTGGAAGCCGCAGGCATGCTCCGCCATGTGGACTTCCACGAGCAGCAGCACAGCGCCGGTGCGGGGAACGCCGTCCGGCCCGACCTCGTGGTCCAGCTTCCGGGCGGGAAGCAGCTTGTGGTGGACGCCAAGGTGCCCCTGGCGTCGTACTTGGAGGCCCAGGACCTGGGCTCCTCGGCGGGGCAACAGCAGACCGGGCCGGCGCTCACCGGCCAGAACGCGCTGCTGGCGGCACACGCCAAGGCGTTGAAATCACACGTGGACGCCCTGAGCACCAAGAAGTACTGGGACATTCCGGGCAACTCGCCGGAACTCGTGATCTGCTTCCTGCCGGCGGAATCCATCCTGGCAGCCGCGCTTGCGGCGGATCCCGCCCTCTTGGACTACGCCCTGAACAAGAACGTGGTGCTCGCGTCCCCCGGCACCCTCCTGGCCGTCCTGAAGTCAGTGGCGTTCACCTGGCGCCAGGATGTCCTGACAGACAGTGCCCGCGAGCTCTTCGAGCTGGCACGGCAGCTCTACGAGCGGATGGGAACGCTCGGTGAAAACGTCACCAAGCTAGGGTCCTCGCTGAAGACTTCCGTTGACCGCTACAACTCCATGGTCGGAACGCTCGAAGCCCGTGTCCTCCCCACCGCACGGAAACTCAACGCCCTCGAGGCCGAAGGACTGACGACGCCGCCTCCGATCGAGGTGACTCCCCGCTCCGTGGCAGCACCGGAACTCCAGTCGGAGGAGTCCGCCGCCTAGTCGGCAGCCGGACAGGAACCAGCCGGGAGTGCGTCAGGCCCGCGCGCCTCGTCCGCCGAGGGCGCGGGTCACGTCGCCGGACTTCTTGAGCGTTGCGCGAAGCTCCTTGGGCAAGGAGAAGAGCAGGTCTTCCTCCGCTGTGACCACTTCCTCCACGGTGCCGTAGCCGTAGTCCGCAAGGAGCCGGAGCACATCCTTGACCAGCACCTCCGGAACCGATGCGCCGGAGGTGACGCCAACCGTGGCGACGCCCTCGAACCAGGCCTCATCCACTTCGTTGGCGAAGTCGACGCGGTAGGACGCCTTGGCACCGTATTCCAGTGCAACTTCCACGAGCCGGACGGAGTTGGAGGAATTGGCCGAACCCACCACGATGACCAGGTCGGCCTGCGGGGAGATCTTCTTAATAGCCACCTGGCGGTTGGTGGTGGCGTAGCAGATGTCGTCGCTGGGCGGGTCCTGCAGCGTCGGGAAGCGTTCCTTCAGCAGCCGGACTGTTTCCATCGTTTCATCCACGCTCAGTGTGGTCTGCGACAGCCAGATGACCTTTTCAGGATCCCTGACCGTCACCTTATCCACTTCGTGCGGTCCGTTGATGATCTGGATGTGCTCAGGAGCTTCACCGGCCGTGCCCTCAACTTCCTCGTGGCCGTCGTGGCCGATGAGGAGGATGTCAAAGTCGTCCTTGGCGAATCGGACGGCTTCCCGGTGGACCTTGGTGACCAGCGGACAGGTAGCATCAATGGTCCGCAGGCCACGGTCTTCTGCCGACTGCACCACTGCGGGCGATACCCCGTGGGCCGAAAAGATGACCAGCGCACCTTCGGGGACCTCATCGGTCTCATCAACGAAGATGGCGCCCTTCTCCTCAAGCGAGCTCACGACGTGAACGTTGTGAACGATCTGCTTACGGACGTACACGGGCGGACCATAGTGTTCCAGTGCCTTCTCAACTGCAATGACTGCCCGGTCAACTCCGGCGCAGTAGCCGCGCGGAGCTGCGAGAAGCACTTTTTTGGGTCCGGGCACCGGGGCCGCAGCCAGCACGTCCTCAGGCGATCGGCGCCTGCGTGGAATTGACGGCATGGGGATGGAGACAGCTGAGGTGGTCATTGTTCAATGCTACCGGGAACGCTGGTCGCGTCCGGTGCCCGCTCCGACGGCACCAGCAACGACGCGGAGAATGACACCCGCCACGATGAGGACTGCGCCGGCAATGAGTGCCGCCAAGATCCACTGCCCGAACCGTTCGGAGGATGCCGCCACGAATTCGCTTTTGAAGATGTCCGCCACCTCGTTACCGCTGGCTGTTCCGCCCACCGCGAGTCCGGCCGCGTCCGAGCCGAGTTTCCAAAATGCCGCGAGCACCAACGCCCCGGCTCCCGTGCCCACCAGCACAGTCCAGCGGCGGCGTGCGGCAATGAGGCCCAGCAGGAAGGCGATGGCGGAGCCTGCAGCCACCGGCCAGCCCATCGGTGCGTACGCCGAAACCTGGTCCACGAGTTGACGCTGGCTCGGCTGTCCTATGTTGATCAGCGTCTGATCCGGCGCGTCCAACGGAACATTCATTGCTTCCGAGATCTGTTTGGTCAGCAGGCCAACCAGGGGCGCCACATCCAGGGTGAGGGACGTGGAAGGTTCCGTCTCGGGCGAGGCGGCCCCGGAAGACGGGAAATTAAGCCGGTGGCTCTTCCTCAGCGTCTCCTCCCAGGCTGCCGGATAGCCGGGGAGCGCCGTCAGGGATTTGGCGGCAGAGTCGAGGATCGGCTGCACCAGTTCCGTGAACGGCTCAGGAATGCGGCCGGCCGGATCGATGCTGCCAACTGCTGCCGAAGCCAGCCGTTCCTGGAAGACGGTGTCCTTGCCCAAGGGAGCGGCGAGGGAAACGAAGCCGTCCTCCTGCACAATGTTCCGGTCAACCCAGATCGCTGGAACGGCGACGGCGGCCAGCAGCAGCCCAAGGATAACGGCGGCAGCGGAGACAAAGGTGCGCAAGGGAGTCCTCGGTTGTGGTTGGCGGTACTGCCATCCTAGGGGTGCCGGCGGGGAAGAAAAAATGTCGGCCGACAGTGGTAGAGCTATGGATAGAGTTGATTCGGTTTGATGCCAGTCCGTTTTTGATGCACTGCCACCCGCAAAGGATTCCCATGCCCAAGGCTCCCTTCCCGTCAGGGTCCGACCGTGCCTGACAACGTGCCCGCGGCCACCACGGTTCCTGCCACGGCTGCTGAGACGAGCCCGGATAATCCCTGGCCCCTGCAGCTACTGTCCCAGAAGCTCAAGGCCCACATCGACCGGACTCCCTCCGCCTGGGTCGAAGGCCAGGTCATTGAATTGAACCGCCGCGGCGGCAGCGCGTTCATGACACTTAGGGACGTAGACGCCGAAATTTCGCTGCCTGCGTCCATCTGGTCTAATGTGCTGGATCGCCAGGACGTTCCCCTGGAACGGGGTTCCAGGGTTGTGGCCCTCCTGAAAGCCGAGTTCTGGCTGAAGACCGGACGCCTCAACATGTCGGTGAAGGACATCCGGCCATTGGGGCTGGGAGACCTGTTGGCGCGGATTGAGCGGCTCCGCCACGCGCTTTCCATGGAAGGGCTCTTTGCGGACTCCCGGAAAAAACGCCTCCCGCTCCTCCCCCATCGGATCGGTCTGATCACCGGACGTGATTCCGACGCCAAGAAGGACGTGCTGCGCAATGCCGCCCTCCGGTGGCCCGCGGTCGAATTTGAGATCCGGGAAGTTGCCGTGCAGGGAAACACCGCTGTTTCCCAGATTATGGGTGCGTTGCGGGACCTCGATGCCGACGCGCATGTTGACGTCATTGTGATTGCCCGGGGCGGCGGTGCGCTTGAGGACCTCCTCCCCTTCAGCAATGAGGATCTGATCAGGGCAGTGTCCAACGCCTCGACGCCGGTGGTCAGCGCGATCGGCCACGAAGCGGACCGTCCCATCCTCGACGACGTCGCTGACCTCCGGGCTTCCACGCCCACGGACGCCGCCAAGAGGATTGTTCCTGACGTCGTTGAGGAACTTGACCGGGTACGGCAGGCACGTGACCAGCTCCGGCGCGGAGTGCACCGCCTGGTGGAGCGGGAGTCCGACCGGCTGGCTTCCCTGCATTCAAGGCCCGTGCTCGCCGCGCCGGAGGTCATGGTCAGCGCCCGTGCCGAAGACGTGGCACGGCTCAGCAGCCGCTCCCGTGCAGCCATTAGCACGGCAGTGCTGAGAGGGGCTGACCAGATCCTCCATCTCCGCAGCCAGGTGCGCTCCCTCTCGCCGCAGCAGACTCTGGATCGGGGCTACGCCGTGGTGCAGGTTTCGGGGACGGCCCGGGCCGAGGACGAGCCGCTTGCAGTCGTTCGGCACCCTTCGCAGGCTCCGGAGGGCTCGGATCTTTTCGTACGCGTTGCCGGCGGGTCCTTTTCCGCCCGGTCCACGGGCGGTCAAC
Organism: Arthrobacter sp. FB24; assembly: GCF_000196235.1. Lineage (NCBI taxonomy): Bacteria > Bacillati > Actinomycetota > Actinomycetes > Micrococcales > Micrococcaceae > Arthrobacter > Arthrobacter sp. FB24. Next base: position 3,191,674 of record NC_008541.1, read on the forward strand.
GGATTTCAGATAGCTGAAACTAGCCCAGCTCCGGACATCCCGGCAGCGCCCATCCACTCATCACCAGCAGGGAGCAAACACATTGGCAGCAGAACACAACCCGAACGCAGACATCGAAGCGCTGAGCTACGAAGAGGCCCGCGAGCAGCTCGTGGCCGTGGTGGGCAAGTTGGAAGCCGGCGGCGCCAGCCTGGAGGACTCCCTCGCGCTGTGGGAGCGGGGCGAGGCCCTTGCCAGACGATGTGAGGAGTGGCTGGAAGGCGCGCGCAAACGGCTGGCCGCCGCCCGGAACCAGGCCGGTCCGGAGTCCTAAGTCCGGAGTCCTAGGATCCGGGTCCCGGGCGTGGTCCGTCAGGACCTTTCCACGAGGCTGCGCTCGAGCGCGACGTCGAATTCCGCAACGGGCCATTCAAGGTGGAGGTCTTCCATGGCCTGGAGCAGCAGCTGTTGCACGGCGATGCGCGCGTACCATTTTTTGTTCGCCGGGACCACATGCCAGGGCGCCACTTCGGTATGCGTCTTGTCGAATGCCGCCTGGTATGCGGCCATGTAGTCATCCCAGAAGGCACGCTCCTTCAGGTCACCGCTGCTGTACTTCCAGTGCTTCGAAGGATCGTCCAGCCGGGCCAGCAAGCGGGATTTCTGTTCGTCCCGGCTGATGTTCAACATCACCTTGACTATTCGGGCTCCGCTGGCCGTAAGCCTGGCTTCAAATTCGTTGATCGCCGTGTAGCGCCGCTCCAGCTCTTCCGGGGAGGCCCAGCCGTGGACGCGGTGGATGAGCACATCTTCATAGTGGGAGCGGTCAAAGACGCCCACCATGCCGGCCGCGGGTACTTCCTTTTCGATCCGCCAGAGGAAATCGTAAGACTTTTCCTCATCGGTGGGCGCCTTGAACGCCTTGAGCTGCACACCCTGCGGGTCCATGGCGCCGACCACGTGAGCCACAATGCCGCCCTTCCCTGCGGTGTCCATGGCCTGGAGGATCAGCAGGACGCGCTTGGTGCCGCCGAACTTAGCTTCGGCGAACAACTGCTCCTGGAGGGTGGCAAGTTTGCCGTCGAGTTCGGCCAGGAGGGCCTGTCCGTCGGATTTGCCGCCAGGGTACCCCGGCGTGGAATCCGGATCGACGTCGGACAGCCTGAATCCGTCACCGGCCGCGAGGGTTCCTGACGGGTGTTCGTTGAACGTTTCGAGTCCTGACATGTGAAGCCTTCCGCCGATGTTCCGCCAGTCCGGAGCTCCGCTTCCTCGCGGCCGCGTCCGGCTGCCGCCGCCCGGGAAACCCGGGCGGCGCTGCTGCCATCAGGCTAGTTCCCCTGGTACCGGCTCAGGAAGTCCCCCATACGGCCGATTGCTTCTTCTATATCCTTCACGTTGGGCAGGGTGACCATCCGGAAGTGATCCGGACGGACCCAGTTAAAGGCGCGGCCGTGGGAAACGAGGATCTTCTGCTCACGGAGCAGGTCCAGGACGAACTTTTCGTCGTCCCGGATGTGGAAGACCTCGGGGTCCAGTTTCGGGAACAGGTACAGCGCTCCCCTGGCCTGCTGCGTGCTGACGCCGGGGATGGCGTTGAGCAGGTCGTAGGCCTTGTTCCGCTGTTCCAGCAGGCGGCCCCCTGGCAGGATCAGATCATTGATGCTCTGGTATCCGCCCAATGCCGTCTGGATGGCATGCTGGGCAGGCACGTTGGCACACAGGCGCATGTTTGCAAGGAGACTGATGCCTTCGAGGTAGTCGGCCGCGTCCTTCTTTGGCCCGGAGATCGCCATCCAGCCGGCCCGGTACCCGCACACGCGGTATGCCTTGGACAACCCGCTGAAGGTCAGGCACAGGACGTCGTCGCCGGTGAGTCCGGCCAGGTTCACGTGGACAGCGTCCTCGTACAGGATCTTCTCGTAGATTTCATCCGCAAAAAGGACCAGGCCGTGCTTCTCAGCCAGGGCCACAATCTTCTTGAGGGTCTCCTCGGGATACACCGCACCGGTGGGGTTGTTCGGGTTGATCACCACGATTCCCTTGGTTCGCGGGGTGATCTTGGATTCGAGGTCCTCCAGGTCCGGCTGCCAGCCGGACTCCTCATCACAGAGGTAGTGCACCGGGCGACCGCTTGCGAGGGCGACGGAGGCGGTCCAGAGCGGGTAGTCGGGCGTGGGGATCAGAACCTCGTCGCCGTCGTCGAGGAGCGCCATGAGCGACATGGTGATGAGCTCGCTGACGCCGTTGCCGAGGTAAATGTCGTCCACGTGAATGTTCTGGATACCGCGGGTCTGGTAGTACTGCGACACTGCCGTCCGGGCGGAGAATATGCCCCGGGAGTCACTGTAGCCCTGGGCGTGCGGCAGATGGCGGATCATGTCCACCAGGATCGCGTCCGGCGCTTCAAAACCAAACGGTGCCGGGTTTCCGATGTTCAGTTTGAGGATCCGGTGACCCTCTGCCTCCATCTGCTGGGCGGCCTGAAGAATCGGTCCACGGATGTCGTAGAGGACATTATGAAGCTTGGTGGACTGCTTGAATTCTGCCATCCATCAAATATGCCATATGGAGGATGTACTTCCGCTGAGACTTGACTCACACGGAGAACGGCGACGGCGCCTGCCGGACCCTGTGAGGTCCGGCAGGCGCCGTCGGACTCGTGTTGGCTGGTTTGAGCTACTTAACCAGGCCCTTGTCCTTGAGCCAGGCCGCCGCTGCGTCCTTCGGATTCTGCTTCTGCGTGCCGCTGACTGCGCGGTTGAGGTTGATCAGGTCCTCCGTGGTGAGGATCTTGGAAACGGAATTGAGCGCTTCCTTGGCCTTGTCAGTCATCTTGGCCTTGTTGTACAGCGGCAGGACCTGCTGGGCGATGAAGTTGTTCTTGGGGTCATCCAGGACCACCAGGTCGTTGTCGGCAATGGCCGGCGTGGTGGTGTAGATGTCAGCGACCTGCACCTTGTCCTCGAGCAGCGCCTTGACGGTGATCGGGCCGCCGCCGTCGCTGAACGGTTCCAGCTTCTTGGGTTCGCAGCTATAGTTCTTCTTCAATCCCGGCAGGCCATAGGCGCGCTCTGCGAAGGTGGCCGGAGCTCCTACGACAAGCTCGCTGCAGACCTTCGCGAGGTCTTCGATCGATTTGAGCTGGTACTTCTCCGCCGTAGCCTTGGTCACCACCATGGCGTCCTTGTCCTCGGCCTTGGACGCTTCCAGGACGGCCAGTCCCTCCGGGAGCTTGGCCGGGAGCGCCTTGTAAATGTCCTCCGCCGAAACCTCGGTGGCTTCCTTGTTCACATGCAGCAGCAGGTTACCGCTGTAGTCGGGAATAACGTCCACGGAGCCGTCCTGGACAGCCTTGAAGTACACCTCGCGCGAGCCGATGTTTGGCTTGGTGCTTGCGGTCACGCCGGCCGCGTTCAGGGCACCGGCATAGATTTCAGCAATGATCTGGCTCTCGGGGAAGTCAGCAGATCCGATCACCAGCGCTGAACCCGAGCCGGAACCGCCCGTGGCCGGAGCGCTTCCGAGCGGATCAGAACCGCCGCCGCACGCGGACAGGGCCAGGGCCAGCCCGACGCCGGCGGCCAGGCCGCCGAAAGCGCGGCGGCCCAGGATACTAGGGTTGGTTTCCTTCATGATGTACCTCCTTGAACAACAGGCTCCGCGGGCACGGGGCCTGTGAGATCAACCGGGGCCTGCTGGCTCCGGCCTGGCATGGCAGAGGCTCCCCGGAACAGGAACAGCCTCTGGAAAACAGCGAGCAGCAGATCGACGGTGATGGCCAGCGCTGCTATCAGCAGCGAGCCGCCCAGCATCTGCGGAAAATCAGACAACACCAGTCCGTCAAAGAGATACCGGCCCAGTCCCCCGAGGTTGATGTAGGCCACCACTGAGACGGTGGCGATCACCTGGAGCACACCGGTCCTGAATCCGCCGAACATCACCGTCAGTGCGTTGGGAAATTCCGCCCGGAACAGCACCTGCAGTTCGGTCATGCCCATGGCCCGGGCTGCGTCCACGACGTTCCGGTCCACACTGGCAATCCCGGCGTAGGTGCCCGCGAGCAGCGGGGGGACCGTGAGGATCACTAGGGCCCAGATAGGAGGCATCAGGCCGATGCCGGCCAGGAGCACGAAAAGGGTCAGCAGGCCCAGGGTGGGCAATGCCCGCAGAGCGCCGGCCAAGGCAACCACCGCCACCCGGCCGCGCCCGGTGTGGCCGACATAGAGGCCGATGGGGACGGCTATGGCGGTGGCAATCAGCATCACCAGTCCCGTGTACTGCAGGTGCTCAGCCAGCCTTGCCGGAATGCCTGAGCTTCCTGCCCAGTGCAGGGGGTCGCCCAGCCAGGCGAAGGTGTCCGTGAAAACGTTGCTCATGCCGCCGCACCTCCCGCCCGGACGTCGGACAGCCGCTCGGCCGCCGAAGGGAGGGCAGCCTTGTCCGTTCTGCCGGCGGCCCTCGTCCACGGCGTCAGCAGCCGTTCCAGGAGCACAAGGAGCGCATCCATCAAAAGTGCCAGCACCAGGATGGCAATGATCCCAACCACGACTTCGGTAATGAAGCCCCGTTGGAGGCCCGAGGTGAAGAGCATGCCGAGGTTGCCGATTCCCAGGAGGGCCGCCACGCTCACCAGGGAGATGTTGCTGACGGACACCACCCGCAGCCCGGCGAACAGCACCGGCAGGGAGAGCGGGAGATCGATCTGGAGGAAGCGCGCGCCCGGCTTGAACCCCATGGCGACGGCGGCCTGCCGGAGATCTTCGTCCACGGAATCGAAGGCGTCGAGCGCGGCGCGCACCAGCAGCGCCACGGCATAGATGGTGAGGGCCACGATCACGTTGACAGGGTCAAGGACCCTGGTCCCCAGGATTGACGGCAGAATGATGAACAGGGCAAGGGACGGGACCGTGTAGAGCAGGGACGTGGCCGTGACCACCACGGAGCGCAGCGTCCTGTTTCGCCGGGCGAACTGGGCCAGCGGAATCGAGAGCGCCAGGCCAAGGACCATGGGCACGATGGCAAGCACGAGGTGCTGGCCGGCGAGCTCGAACACCCGTCCGCTGTTGGCCAGGAACCATTCCATCAGAGGGCACCCTGCCGGACCAGCCGGGCCGATTCGATGACAGCGAGCACCTCGTCCGCCTTAAGGACTCCGGCGAGCCTGCCGTCCGCGTCCACGGCGACGCCCAAACCCGAGGGTGAGGACAACGCTGCGTCAAGGGCGCGCCGGAGCGTGTCCCCCTTCCGGAAAAGCGAACCGCCGGGTATCAGCACGGAGCCGGCACCGGGGCTTGTCCAGCCGAGCGGGCGGGACTCCGCATCCAGTACCAGCAGCCAGTCGCCGCCCAATCCGGCAGCACCGGCCTCCAGTTCCCTGCGGCTGACCGTCGGAACGTCATGGAGGGTGACGGCGTCGGAGGGGCTGAACGCCAGGTGACGGAACCCGCGGTCCTTGCCCACGAACGAGGCCACAAAGTCGTTGGCCGGAGCCCTGAGGATCTCCTCAGGGGTGGCATACTGAGCCAGTTTTCCTCCGGTGGCGAAAACAGCAACCTTGTCCCCAAGCACGGTGGCTTCGTCAATGTCATGGGTGACGAAAACGATGGTTTTGGCGAGGTCGCGCTGCAGCCGCAGGAGCTCCTGCTGCAGTTCGTCCCGCACCACTGGGTCCACCGCGCTGAACGGTTCGTCCATTAGCAGCACGGGCGGGTCAGCCGCCAGCGCCCTCGCCACTCCGACCCGCTGCTGCTGTCCGCCGGACAGCTGTGAGGGGTAGCGACTGCCGAGCACCGACGCCAGCCCGACGACGTCGAGCAGTTCTTCGGCGCGCCTGCGAGCCTCGGCCTTGGGGACGCCATTCAACCGCGGGACCGTGGCGATGTTATCCAGAACCGAGCGGTGCGGCATGAGCCCGGAGGACTGCATGACATAGCCCATGGACCGCCTCAGCTGCGCGGCGGGCACTAAGGTGACGTCTTTACCGTCCACGGTGATGGTGCCGGAGGTGGGCTCCACCATGCGGTTGATCATCCGCAGGGAGGTGGTCTTGCCGCAGCCTGAGGGCCCGACGAAGACCGTGATTGAGCCCTTGTCAATGGACATGGTGAGGTTGTCCACGGCCGGCTGCCCGCTCTGGTACTGCTTGGTGACGCTCTGGAATTCGATCATGGCTTCAGCCATTTCCGGGCTTACCTAACTGTTGGCGGCAACATCGGACGGTCAAGCCGGAAGATCATAAGCTTGCTGATTTTCGGCTGTAAAGCAGGTAATACACAGCGTAACCAGCGGCCCGGACAAAGTCAGCGGTGCCGCGGCTACCGTAAGCATTCGGTGACCTGCGCCTTTTGGATGGGTGGCGGCGCCGGCTTGCTCGATCCGCCGCGACCCGGCACCGCCGTCGACCCTCGTCCGCGCGTCAGCTGCGCTTCCGTTTACCCCGTTTTCCCTCGCCGCCGGCGCGGTCTGCGCCCTTTTCGTGCCCGTAGCGCTCGGCCGCCCGTTGGCTCTTGCCGGCAACTACCACCTTCTGGTGCCATTCCCGCTGGTACGCCCGCCGGGCTGCCGCGTCGTGCCGGCGGTTGAGCGCCGCCAGTTCGCGTTGGAGTTTGAGGTAGCTCTCCCATCGGCGGATCTCCAGCGTCCCGTCGGCGAGCGCTGCCTGGACAGCACAGCCGGGCTCCCGATCATGAGCGCAGTCGGCGAAGCGGCACCGGCCGAACAGCTCCTCGAGGTCACCGAACATCTCCCCCATTCCGTCGTCGGCGTCGAAAAGCGCGAAGCCGCGCACGCCGGGGGTGTCCATGAGCACAGCTCCCCCGGGCAGCGGCACAAGTTCGCGGGAGGTGGTGGTGTGCCTGCCTTTGCCGTCGCCGGACCGGACGGGCCCAACGTCCTGCGCGTGGTGCCCGGCGAGGGCGTTGATCAGCGTGGACTTCCCGGCGCCGGAGGGCCCCAGGAGAACCAGCGTCCCGCCGGCGGGCACGTGTCCGAGCAGTTCGTCGAGGCCGTCGCCCTGTTCCGCCGAGGTGGTGACCACAGCTACGCCGGCGGCCTGCAGGATGACCTTTCCGACGACGTCGTCCGCGATGTCGGCAAGGTCCGCTTTGGTGACAATCACCAGCGGGGTGGCCCCCGAGTCCCAGGCCGCCACCAGCGTCCGCTCCAGCCGGTTGTGGGTGAGCGGCCGGTCCACCGGGACCACGACTCCCACCACATCGACGTTGGCGCCCAGGACCTGGGCCTCCGACGACGCTTCGAAGGCGCGCTTGCGGCTCAGCGCCGACTGACGCGGCAGCACAGCGATGACGGCCGGCTCCCCCGCCGTGTTGGAGCCGAGCCACACCCAGTCGCCGGTGGCAGGGATCTCGCCGTGGGCCGGGTAGGGCAGGTGCAGGAGCTCCGCAGCCCCGGCAACAAGGACCCGGTTCCGGTCAACGCGGACCACCCGTCCGGGGCTCTCCCCGCCGGGGGCGGGATGGGCGTCGAAAAGTGCTGCCGTCCGAGCTGTGAAACCGTAATGCACGGGACCGGCCAGCGTTGAAACTGAGTGGGTGGGTGTTGAATCTTTTGCGGTCAGCAGGTGACCTGGAGTTGTTTTCACTAAAGAACCTCTGGTGAGGCCCCGTTGGCACGGACTCCGCTGCTTGAATCAGCTGCTGCGGGTCAGGACGTGCTTGTGTCCGGGGCAGGAATAATGACGTTGCTGGCGCTCTTGGCGCGCAGGATTAATGCAGTCATCGTCTCCACCTCCCAGTGTCCGCGGTCATGACTCTTGATGTCATGCCGTGTGCTTCGCCGGGCGCATCTGCCGGCGGCTTTTCAAGGCTAAACCGTCCAGCCCGGCTTGGCTAGGGGTCAGGCCGTCCCGCGTTCATCTACGGTTGCCTGCCCGCCTGCCGGCAACCGGTTGTTCGGCCTAGAGTTGGTCTGTGACGAACCTTGAAGTAAGCCCCATTGAAGAAGTGTGCCCGCCGGGACTGCCCGGAGGATCCGCCGGAAACGGTCCGTGCCTCCAGTTGTGGCCCGCACGGGAGGTTCCGCTCGGCGGAGTCCGGGCCATGAACGTCTTCCGGACGCTTCCGCAACGGGGCCTGCCCACCGTCGGCGCCTGGTGCTTCCTGGACAGCTTCGGCCCGGACCGGGTGGCCATGTCCGTGCTGCCGCACCCGCACACCGGCCTGCAGACTGTGACGTGGCCGCTGGCCGGCAACATCAGGCACCGCGATAGCGTGGGCAGCGATGTGATCGTGCGTCCGGGAGAGCTCAACATCATGACCGCCGGCCGGGGCGTCTCGCACTCCGAGTTCGCCGTACTGCCGCACCGGCCTTCCCCCGGTGAAACGATGGGCGCCGGGCCGTCCGGCGCCGGGACCGTTGCGGCGGGAGATTCCGGCGCCGGGGCGGAACTGCCCCTTCAGCGCGGCCTCCAGTTGTGGGTCGCCCTTCCGGACGGCGAACGCCACAGGGACCCGGCCTTCGAGCAGCACCGCGATCTCCCGGAAGTCACCGGAGACGGATTCACCGCAACGGTAATGGTGGGAAATTTCGCGGGAGAGTCCTCGCCGGCCACGATGTATTCCCCGATTGTCGGCGTGGACGTCAGCTGCTCCGGACCCGTCGCCCTGCCGCTCGACCCGGAGTTCGAGCACGCGGTGCTGGTCCTTGACGGCCGCCTCACCCTCGACGGGCAGGATGTGCCACCCGGCCCACTGGGTTACCTCGGGATCGGCCGCCGCCTGCTGGAAGTCGAGGCCCTGCCCGACACGCGCTTCATCCTGCTGGGCGGGGAGCCGCTCCAGGAAGAGTTGCTGATGTGGTGGAATTTCGTGGGCAGGACCCATGATGAGGTTGCACAGGCCCGCCAGGACTGGGAGAACCAGGCAGACCTTCCGGACGCGTTAGCCGAGGGCTCCCGGTTCGGACTGGTCCGCGGTCACGGACCCGATGCGGGGGTCGAGGCCGGGCGCATCCCGGCGCCTCCCCTGCCGGGTGTCCGGCTCCGGCCCCGCACCCGTTCGTGACGCCCCCATGCACGTGACGGACCCGCCTGACGGGCGCACTGAACCCTGAGGGCAGGGGCTATCCCTGTTCAGCCACAAGTTGCAGGACACCGAAGACGGGATCCTGCTCCAGGACCCGCACATCCGTGACGCCATCGGCGGCCAGGCTCCGCTTAAAGGAATCCTGCAGCCTGGCCACGTTCATGCCGAGGCCGCTCCCCAGGATCACCGGGCCCCGGATGCCCAGCTTCCGCAATGCCTGGGCGGCCAGTCCGGCGAGGTCCCTGCCTGCCTGCTCGACAAGCGCCTGGCTGGCGGCGTGGCCCGCGTCCGCCGCCTCCACCACGAGCCGGGCTCGTTGCGCCCAGTAGCGCCGGCCGGTCTCCGGTGAGTGGAAAAGCGCAATGAGCTTGTTGGGGTCGTCTATGTTGCACGACCGCAGCAGGGCAGTGGTGAGTTCGTCGGGTTCCAAGCCCTGGTTCATGCGGCGGAGGCTGTGCCGGACAGCTTCACGGCCCAGCCAGTAGCCGCTGCCTTCGTCTCCGAGCAGGTAGCCCCAGCCGCCTGCCCGCGCTTCCTCGCCCTGGTCGTTCTTTCCCCAGGCGGCAGAGCCGGTCCCCGCGATGACAGCTACCCCGGTGCTCGCCCCGCCGGCCGCCAGCAGCAGCCGGGAGTCATGGACCACTGTGATCCTGGCGCCGGGCACATGGGGCGCGATCAGAGCCGAGAGTGCGGCCGCGTCCTCGTCCGTGTCGATGCCGCCGGCCCCGGCGTAGACCTGGGACACCGCGCCTCCGCCGATCTTTGCGAACAGCTCCGCCAAGTGCAGTGCCGCTTCCTCACGGCTGACGTTCTGCACGTTCGAGCTGCCAACGCTTTCATCGGCCACGGCCTTCCCGTCCTCGAAGCGGACGCCGCGCGTTTTGGTGCCGCCGATGTCCAGGCCGATTACGGCGCCGGGGATCGTAGCGGGAGGTGCCGCGGACGTCGCGGCGGGGAGCCCGCCGGGGGAAGGAACAGAATCCGTTGCCGGCAGGTTGTCAGAATTAGTCACGTGAACAGACTACTGAGTCACCACAAGGAGCAGGAATGACGGGCACCATTTTCGGTACACGGATCATCGCCGCACCCATGGCAGGGGGAACATCGACGCCCCGGTTTGTGCGGGCCGCGCACCGGGCAGGCGGGTTGGGCTTCCTGGCCGCGGGCTACAAAACCGTGGCTGCCATGCAGTCCGACATCAGCGAGGTGCGCTCCGCAGGGGCGCGCTTCGGCATGAACCTCTTCGTTCCCGACCGGACGCAGCTCAATTCCCCGCAAGCTGTCAGGGAACAGTTGGAGAACTACCGGCAGAGCCTCGAGCCGGACGCCCGGCGGTACGGGGTGGCCCTTCCCGGGCTGCGCCTCGACGACGACGACGAGTGGCAGGGCAAGATCGACGCCCTGCTGGCGGATCCCGTGGAGTTTGTCAGCTTCACGTTCGGGTTCCCCGAGCAGGCCGAAGTGCGCGCGCTCCAGCGCGCCGGTTCCACGATCATTGCCACGGTCACCAGCCCGGCGGAAGCCTCGCTGGCCGTGGAGCGCGGAGCGGACATCCTTGTGGTCCAGCACGGCAGCGCCGGCGGCCACAGCGCCGCCTTCCTGGCCCGGGAAAGCACCACGGGCTCCCCCGGCCCCGCGACGACGGCGGAGCTGCTCGCCGCTGTGCGCACCGCCGTCGGCGTACCCCTCGTGGCGGCCGGCGGAATCATGGATTCCGCCGGCCTCGACTCGGTGTTGGCCGCCGGCGCAACGGCAGCCCAGCTGGGTACGGCATTTCTGCGCAGCGACGAAAGCGGCGCCCGCCAGCTCCACAAGGACGCCCTCGCCAGCCAAAGCTTCACGGAAACACGACTGACCCGTGCGTTCACCGGCAGGCAGGCGCGTGCCCTGGTCAATTCGTTCGTCCGCGACCACGATGACGCACCGGAAGGGTACCCGGCCCTCCACCATCTCACCGCTCCGATCCGTGCAGCAGCCGCCGCGGCGGGTGATCCGGAAAGGCTGAACCTGTGGGCGGGAACCGGATGGCGGAAGGCTGGCGCCGGTCCGGTCTCGGACGTCATCAACGGGATACTTGCGGGTTCGGCCCTTTCCTGAACTGATCGGCCCCTCAGAAGCGGGCGGATCAGATCAGCCCCCTGAACGCGCGCGGATAAGTCCCGCCAGCAGCCCCGGCCCCTCGGTCAGGACCATTTCCCTGAACAGCCTGACCTGATCGGCCTCGGCCTCGTGGCCGCCGCGCCGTTCACGCCATGCCAGGCCGATTTCACGGAATGCCAGTCCTGATGTCAACGGCACCTCCACCCAGCCAAGGTTGCCGGTGTGCTCAGTCACTGTCCGGCCCGGAGCCTGGCCTCCCGGAGGGAGGATGCTGACACCCAGTCCGGCAGACACCAGCCCTCGGACGGTGTGGGAATCCTGGCTTTCGAAGGCGATGCGCGGGCGGAAACCGGCCTCGCGGAACAGTGCGTCCGTCAGTGAGCGCATGCCGTATCCGTGCCCCATGGCCACGAACGGGTCCTGTCTGATGTCCGCAAGCCGGGCGCTCTTCCGCCTGGCCAGGCGGTGTTCATGGTGCACCACCAGCCTCAGGGGCTCCCGATACAGGGCGGCCGAGCCGATGTTGCGGCCCGCGGGGGCGACGGGCGCCGTCAAGGCGAGATCAGCGGTTCCCGCCGCGAGTTCCGCCAGGCAGCCGTCCCGGGCTCCCTGGCTGAGGTCGAAGGCGGTCTGCGGGTGGCGGTGGTGGAACGCATTGATCAGGAGCGGCAGCGTCGCCTCGCCAAAGGTGTGCTGGAACGCCACGGCGATCCTTCCCCGCACCACCTCGGATTCGTGCCGCACCAGGTCCAGCCCGGTCCGGAATTCGTTAAGTGCCGCATCGATGTAGGGCAGCAGCGCCTTGGCTGCCGGCGTCAGCCGCACTCCCCTGCCGTCCCGGATCAGGAGTTCAGTGCCCACCACGGCACTGGCGCGGGCGAGAGCCCGGCTGACGGTGGACTGGGGCATGCCCAGCAGTTCCGCCGTTTCCGTCACGTGCTGCGTCCGGCCAAGTTCGGACAGGACGGGAAGCAACGGCAGCAACTGAGCCAGCTGCTTGTGCTCGATATCCATCGCGGCCTCCCTGAGATTGATCCGTTTTCAGCATTTGTTCTATGTAAATCATGCATTGGAAGCATGCCATTCGGCGACCTACGCTGGCTTAGTGCACATGATGTCAACGCAGGACACGCCACAAACCGGACCGTGGGCAGGCCATCCGAAGGGCTCGGCCGCCTACGGAAGGCTGCTCGCGGGGCTGGCCTTCGCCGGGGTGGCGACATTCGCCCAGCTCTACTCCACCCAGGCCGTGCTGCCCATCATGGCCACGGACCTGCAGATCTCGGCGGCCGAAGCCGCGCTGACCATCTCGCTGGCGACGGTGGGGTTGGCCGTCACGGTCATCCCGTGGTCCTTCCTGGCTGACCGGATCGGCAGGGTCCGGGCCATGACCCTGGGCATCTCGGCCGCGACCGTCCTGGGCCTGGTGGTTCCCCTGGCCGCCACGTTTCCCATGCTCCTGGGGCTCCGCTTGCTCGAGGGCATGGCGCTCGGCGGGATACCGGCGATCGCCATTGCCTACCTGAATGAGGAAGTGCACAAGGCGCACGCCGCCATGGCCGCCGGAAGCTACGTCGCGGGAACCACGCTGGGCGGCCTTGCGGGACGGCTGGTTGCGGGCCCCGTCGCGGAGCTGTGGGGATGGCGGGCGGCCACATTGGCCGTCTCCGTCCTGGCCGCCGTCGCTGCCGTCCTGTTCCTGGTCCTGGTGCCCAAGGCCCGCGGCTTCACGCCCGCACCAGCCAGCGGATTCGGCGGGGCCGCAAGGATACTGGCGGGCCACCTGCGCAGTCCCCGCCTGCTGGCCCTCTATGTGCAGGCGTTCCTGCTGATGGGCGGCTTCGTGGCCGTGTACAACTACCTCGGCTTCCGGCTGTCCGGTGATCCGTTCGGGCTGCCGGCCACCGTGATCAGCCTTATCTTCGTGGCATACCTGTCCGGGACGGTGACCTCCAGGCTGGCCGGCGCCCTCACGCTTAAGTTCGGACGCCGGACCATTCTGCTGGCCGGAATCCTGCTGATGGTCATTGGCCTGGCGCTGACATTGACGCAACTGCTGATCCTGATCCTGGCCGGCCTTGTGGTCTTCACCGGAGGATTCTTTGCGGCGCACAGCATCGGGGCGGGCTGGACCGGAGGGATCGCCACCACCGGCCGGGCTCAGGCCGCCTCGCTGTACAACCTTGCCTACTACCTTGGCTCCAGTGCAATCGGGTGGGCGGGCGGCCTGGTCTTCCAGTCCTTCGGCTGGACGGCGCTCGCCCTGACGGTCATCGGGCTGGGATGCACGACGGCTGTGATCACCGCCGTCGTGCATCCTGCGTCAGGCCCCGGTCAGCCGGCCTCCGGGCAGGGGAATCCGGCCGGCTAGCGCGTTCCTTCGACTGCCTGCAGAAGGTCCGCCACAATGTCCGTGACGTCCTCCAGCCCCACGGACAATCGAAGCAGGCTCGCACGCGGCCTGGCCCCGGCGGCAACGGGCCGGTGGGTCAGTCCGGCCGGGTGCTGAATGAGGGTATCGATGCCGCCCAGGGACACGGCGTGGGTGATCATCCGGACCGCCGCCGGCACCCGTTCGGCGTGCTCGGCGCTGGCCAGTTCAAACGCGAGCAGCGAGCCGGGGCCGGACATCTGCGTCCCCACCAGACCCAGCGGGTCGCACTCCGGAAGCCCCGGGTAGTGGACGGCTTTCACGAGCCCGTGTCCGGCCAGGGCAGCAGCAACCTTGTGGGCGGTTGCCTGCTGCGCCCGGACGCGCACCGGCAAGGTGGCCAGCCCGCGGTGGAGCAGATAGGCCGGCCAGGGAGTCAGGATTCCGCCTGTCACGGCACGGACCTGGCGGAGCCTGGTGGTCCACTCCACCGGAGCCGCAACCACACCGCCCATCGCATCCCCGTGGCCGCCGAGGAATTTGGTGGCGCTGTGCAACACGAGCGTGGCCCCGTGAGCGAGGGGCTGTTGGAGCACCGGGCTTGCGAAGGTGTTGTCCACCAGGAGCGGGACGCCGTCAGCGTCACGGGCGAGCTGCGCAATGTCCACAAGCTCCAGGCTGGGGTTGGCGGGCGTCTCCACAATCACCAGTCCCGTGTCCGGACGCAGGGCATCGCGAACACCGTCCGCCGTCGTGAACGTCACTTCGGTGCCCAGGACGCCCGAGGCGAGGATGTGGTCACTCCCGCCATACAACGGGCGGACTGCCACCACGTGCTTCCTGCCGGCAGCCACAGTCGCGAGCAGGACAGCCGAAAGGGCCGCCATCCCGGTGGCGAAGGCCACCGCCTCGGGCGCACCCTCCAGGACGGCCACGCCCTCCTCGAAGCGGGCCACCGTGGGATTCCACAAACGCTGGTAGACGGTGCTCTGGCCTTCCAGGGGCATCCCGCCGGTGGCCATTTGTTCATAGGCCAGGCCGCCGTCGTGGACCGACGGAAGCGGCGCAGTGGTGGAGAGGTCAATCGGCACGGCATGCACGCCTTGTTCGGTGAGGCCGGCCCGGCCTGCATGGACAGCCAGTGAATCGGGAGAAAGCACGAGACTCCTTTGAATTATTCGCCATTGAATCCGGCAAGTCTCTGGCAATAATTCGGAGTTTCATAGGGCTTACGAATGGAACTGCCGGAAACTGGAGTTTATGATGAACGCATAACAATATGAGGAGGCGCTGTGAGTAGCGGTGCGAAGAATATTCGGCTGGGCACGGGAACCGAACCGCTGGACGCCATCGACGAGCGGTTGCTGGCGGCCCTCGTGGACGACGCCCGGATCTCAAACAAGCAGCTGGCCGAGCTCGTGGGCATTGCCCCGTCCACGGCCCTCATGCGCACGCGCGCACTGTCCGAACGCGGCATCATCCAGGGCTTCGAAGCGAAACTGAGCCTGTCCGCCATCGGACGGTCCGTCCAGGCACTCATCGCCGTCCGGCTCCGCGCCCACGACCGTGAACAAATCGACCGGTTCACGTCACGGGTGCCCCGGCTCCCGGCCGTACTGTCCACCTTCCACACGTCCGGGTCAGTGGACTACCTGCTGCACATTGCCGTGGCCACTACCGAGGACCTTCGCGACTGGGTCCTGGACAACCTGGCGACCGATCCCGTTGTGGGCCACACCGAAACCACATTGGTGTTCGAACACATCCCCGGCAACCACGGGCCGCTGCCCGACTGAACGCGTCGAGCGGGCAGTCCGGCCGGGTCTCATGGTCCGGCGGCGGGACTCGCCGCTAGCGCCAGATGTAGAGCCCCGAGTGCGCGGCGCCCATGACGTCGCTGCGAAGGACATCCAGCTGCTCCCGGCGGAGCGTGGCAGCGCGTTCACGTTCGGCCCAGTCGGAGAGAATGACCCGCCGGCGTTCAGCCCAGCGGACCAGCGCCGTACCCAATCCTGCCGCAGCCGACTCGGCGAAGGTGGGCCTGCGGTACAGGCTGCAGGCAGCTGATCCGGTGGCGGATACTGTGCTCATGGCACTTTCCTTTCAGGACTTTCCGGTTGTGTGTTCTGAGGTTCAGGGTTCCGCGACGTGCGGGCCCGGCCTCCCGCTGATGCGGGAACGCCGAGGATGGGAAAGGCGTTCAGGTGGATCTGGACCGGGCGGGCGCCTTCCTGCTCGCCTTCATTCCTGATGTCCTCCAGCAGGCGGTGGCCGTAGGTTTCCAGGGCGGTGGTGTACCTCGCCAACTGGTCCGCCGTGAGCCGCGCATTCGCAGTGCTGATCAGGGCCGCGTGGAGCCATGCGGCATCAAGGCTGTCGCTGCCGTGTGCCATGAAGTCCGCCAGGACTGCCTGCCTGCTGTGTTCAAACTCGCGGGTGACCAGCCGGGAGGCTTCCTCCGTGGCCGGAGATGTTGCCAGTTCCGGGGAGGTGATCTGGATGGCTCCGCGCGGGCGTTCCCACCAGCGCTCCCGGGCGGTGCCCTTGCCCTCAACCTCCCGGACGAAGTCATGCTTTGCCAGCTGCCGAAGGTGATAGCTGGTGGATCCGCTGGATTCGTTAAGCAGTTCGCCCAAGCTGCAGGCCGTTTGCGCCCCGTAGCGGGAGAGCATCTCGAGGATCTGCACACGCAGCGGGTGCGCAAGCGCCTTCAGTGACGCGGTATCGACCCGGCGAACCGGAAATGGCGCATCCTGCTTAGCCTGGGGGGCCGGGGCCACTGAACCCCCAGGGGGCCGGGTTGGTGCGGTGTCCGGTGAACTGTCCATGCATCAAAAATACGCTTGCAAAGAAACCTTTGCAAGCGTTTCTTTGCAATGATTTGTTTGCAATAGTTTCTTTGCATGCCGACGTCGCGTCGGGGCCGCTCAGTCCGGCTGGCGGAAGGCAGCGGCCAGCGTCACGGCGGCCAGAACAAACGCCAGGAGGGCGCAGAGCGCCACGAATCCGGCCACTGCCGCCTGCAGCCCGAACACCGCCGTCGCAATTCCCAGGCCGATCACCGGTAGTGCGCTGCCAAGGTAGGTGATCACGTAGACGGTGCTGATGATCTGCGCATGCCGCGACGCTTCGACTTTTCCGGCCACATCGTTGAACACGGTCCGGAAGGACACTCCCTGACCGACACCTGCGGCCAGGCTCGCAGCGATGAGCAGCCACGGGCTCCTCCAGGCGGCGGCAGCGGCAATCAGGAGCACCGATACAGCCAGCACGGCCAGGCCGGCAGGCACCACAAACCTCCCGCGGACGGCCAGCAACTGGCTGAGGGCCGAAGCTCCTAGCGTCAATCCGGCGAGCACTCCGATGAGGGGGCGGGAATCGGCACCGACGATCTGGGCAAAGTAGCCGGGGGCCAGGGAAAGGCAGAAACCGAAGACGGTGAAGCTCAGGAACCCGACGGCGGACGCCAGCCAGAAGGCGCCCCTGGCTTCACTCGAGATGGAGGGACGGCGGGGGGCCAGGACCTTCAGGGGCTGCGGGCCGGCGACGGAGGTGATGGCCGGACGCGCCTTGAGCAGGTAGAGGGGAACCAGCATGGCGATGAGAACCACTGAGTGAACGTAGTACGGCGTGGAGGTTGCGCCCGGCAGGAGGGAAAGGATTCCGCCGATGGCCGGACCGGCGGCGACTCCCCCGGCGGACGCCAGCAGGGTGAAGCGCGAGGCCCAGTCGGGACGGGCGGGCAGCAGTTCGCGCAGGGCAGCGGAGCTGGCTCCGGTGGCCAGGGCCACCGCGATGCCTTGAAGGGCGCGCCCGGCGGACAGCATCGCCAGGCTGTCCGCGTTGGCAAAGATCATCCCGCCGATTAGGCCCACGACGACGGCGAGGAGCAGCGCCGCCCGGCGGCCGATGTGATCGGACCAGTGTCCGGCCAGCATGAGCGTGGACACCAGCGCCAGGACATAGGCGGAAAACGCCACAGTGATTCCGAATGGCCCGATGCCCAGGTTCGCCTGGAGCAGCGGGTACAGCGGGGTTGCCAGGTTCGCACCGACAAGGAGCGTGAAAATCACCACGCCGGCCATTACCAGCCGTGCCGTGGTGGAAGCGTCCCATGCCCAGCCGCCGGCGGTAGCCGGACGCATGCGGAGTTCACTGAAGACAGTCATGTGCGTGCCTTTGCCTGCAGAGCCGGCCCGCTTCCGTTCCTTGTGGGAACGCGGCGGGCCAAGCGAAAGAATTTGGTATTAACAGAATGGGGCACTTCTGACCTCAAGGACCAAGTTTCGTGCCAAAATTGAGCAAAACAGTCAATGCTGCCATGCAAATATGAACCGGAGTGACGATTTGAACAGCCTGGACAACACGGACCTCAAAATCCTGCTGGAACTGATCCGGGATCCCCGGGTCCAGATCGGTGAACTCAGCGACGCGCTCGGCATCGCCCGCAACACCGCGCAGTCACGGATCCGCCGGATGCTCCGGTCAGGCCTGCTGCACGACGGCGGACGGGAAATTGACCTCGAGGCGGTGGGGTACGACGTCGTCGCTTTCGTGACGATCGAGGTCAGCCACCGGGAGCTTGACGGTGTGGTGGGCGCCTTGCGCCTCATCCCGCAGGTCCTGGAGGTCCACGAGATCTCCGGGCGTGGCGACGTCTGGTGCCGGGTGGTGGCAACCGATACCCACAACCTGCAGGCCGCCCTGCGATCAATCCTCAGGATCAAGGGCGTCATCCGGACGGAGACTGTCCTCGCGCTGCACACGCACATCCCCTACCGCACCGAGCCGCTCATCAGCCGGCTAGCCCAAAGCGGGGCGCCGACGGCAACACGCCAGTGACTGGGATAATGGCGCGTGACCATTATCGACAACGCCGTGTACGTGAACGGCCGCCGGACCGCCGAACCGCACAATCTTGAGCAGACCTTTGAGACCCTCGCGGACCACGGCGGCATGGCCTGGATCGGGCTGTACCGGCCAACCGAGGCTGAAATGTCGGCAGTGGCCCGGGAGTTCGGACTCCACCTCCTGGCGGTGGAGGACGCCATCTCGGCCCACCAGCGGCCCAAGCTGGAACGCTATGACGACGTCCTCTTCACCGTGCTGCGACCGGCCCGGTACCTGGACGAAACGGAAACGGTGGAGTTCGGCGAACTGCACGTCTTCACCGGCACGAACTTCGTGGTCACTGTCCGGCACGCGGAGACAGCCGGCGTGGCGCAGGTACGTCAACGGCTGGAAGGCCGCCCCGAACTCCTGCGCCACGGCCCCGAAGCCGTGCTCTATGCCCTGATGGACCAGGTGGTGGACGACTATGTGCCGGTTGTTGCCGGCCTCGAAAACGACATCGATGAAATCGAGGACCAGCTATTCAGCGGGGATTCCGCGGTCTCGCGCCGGATTTATGAGCTGGCCCGCGAAGTGATCCAGTTCCAGCGCGCCATCCATCCGCTGCCTGGAATGATGCAGCTGCTCAAGCGCGGCTTCGACAAATACGATGTGGATACTGACCTGCAACACCACCTCCGTGACGTCGAAGACCATGTGGAGCGGCTGATCTCCCGCGCCGACTCTTTCCGCGACATCCTCCAGAATGCGCTCACCCTCGACGGCACCCTCACCGCCAACCGGCAGAACGAGGCGAGCGCCGAGCAGAACGAGCAGGTCAAGAAGATCTCCTCCTGGGCGGCCATCTTCTTCGCCCCGTCCTTCGTAGCCGGGGTCTACGGCATGAATTTCGACCACATGCCCGAACTGCACTGGGCTTTCGGCTATCCGCTGGCGATTGCCATGATGGCCGCGACGGCAGCACTGATGTACACCATCTTCAAGCGGAAGGGCTGGCTCTAGGAGCCGCCGGCATGGCTGCTTCCCTGCCCGGCGGTCCGCAGCGGCCCCTCCGGCCGGGCCGGATCATCACCCCCGGCACCGCCCGGCAGCTTGGTACGTTCGGATTGTTCGCCCCGGCCCCCGGCCAGCGACGGACCGTGGACGTGGCCGGAAGGCCGTTGGAGGTCAAAAGCGCCGAAGGAGACCTTTTGTGGGTAGGTTTCCGCGAACTCACCGGCGCAGCAGCGCCCGCCCGGGACTTCGCCTCCCTGGCCGGCCGGTACAGGGAGTGGGTGGTGGACGGGCTCCCGTCCCGGTCCGGTGCCACCGGTTATCCGGAGTGGCAGCAGTTCCTGGACGTCGTGGACCTGCTGTTTGCCGCGGACGTCACCTTGTTCGTCATCGGTCCGGCGCTGCCGGAGTTCGGTCGGGAGAGCCCGTTATCCCGATTGCTCCGTGTTGAATCCGACGAAGAGCTTCCGGCGGAGCACAGGTCCGGAAGCTAGTCCCGCCCTGACTGGAGAATGGTTACAGTGCCGGCGGCGCCGTCGACCTCTACCCGCTGCCCGCTCACGATCCGGCGCGTCGCCACGCCGGTGCCCAGCACGGCGGGGATGCCGTATTCCCTGGCCACAATGGAGCCGTGGCTCAGCGGGCCGCCAACATCAGTGACCACGGCCGACGCCATGGCGAACAGCGGTGTCCACGCGGGAGTGGTGATGCGGGCCACCAGCACTTCCCCCGGCTGCATCCGGTAGAAGTCCTCGGGACCGGACAGCACCCGGGCCGGCGCGCTGACCCGTCCCTGGCTGGCGCCCACTCCCTTGATCGTGTTCCCCTGCTGGTCCTGGGACCCCTCCGGCATCATTCCGGCGAGCGCCCGCTGGAGCCACCGGATCTCCGGCAGCATCTGCGGGGCGGTGGCGTTGCGCTGGCCCCGCCAGCGCAACTGTCGCTCAGCGACTGCCTCCGCCAGGACCGGCCGGCCGGCACCTGTAATTGCCGCCGGACCGTTCGGGGCCGCAAGGCCGAATTCGACGGCGCTGCTGATTTCCTGGTGTCGAAGCCAGAACACATCGCTGGAGTCCGCGATGAGTCCGGCCGCGAGCAGCCGCTCGCCCAGTTCTCGCAGCATCCGCCGCATGAGGGGCCACCCGAGCCCGACGTCGGCGAGCGCGTCTTCGCGGATCGGCGCCGGGTCCTGCGCCCACCGGAGCAGACGCGTAAAGGCCGCCCTGCGGGCCGGGTGCAGCCGGGCCAGTACCTTGGCGGTGGCGTCCTCACGGCGGGCGGCAGCAAGCTCCTGCCGCCGGTGCGGGTCGTTGCCCTGCCCGCGCAGGTAGAACTTCAGCGTGTCCAGCAGCGGGGACGGGTCGTCTGCCGGCACGGGATTAATGAAGTCCAGGTTGTATACGGTGTGGCCGAAGCGGTCCAGGTGGAGCTGGAACCGGTGTTCCCACTGCTGCCACAAGCTTTGATCCATCCCGTTCGGAAGCGTCCCTGACAGCTGGGCCCGGGCCAGCGATTCTGTCGGCGTCGCCAGGATGGCCTCGGCGAGTCCCGGGATTCCGCGGGACCACCCGGCCAGGTCGAAGAGGGATTTTTCCGCCCGGATCGGTTCGCTTTCATAGCCGAGCAGGAACGTGGCAGCCGGCGGGTCGCCGTCCTGCCGGACAAACTTGTCATAGAACTTCTGGAAGGCGAGTTCGCTCGACGTCGCGACCGGAATGATCGACTGGACGGCGGTGTAGTACACCGTGCCGGCATCGAGCAGGGCAGACACCCCCTCCAGAAGCTCCTCTCCGGTCAGGTCTGCCACCGGCTTCGCCGACCAGGATTCCACCACGTGCACATAGCGCGGATGCGAATAGTCCCGCCAGCCCTTGACCCCCATGTGCGCTTCGCCCCGGATGAGGGCGCGGACAGCGGCGGGCGTCTTTCCCATCAGCCGCCACAACGCGGCCGTGCGGTAGTAGTAATAGGCGTATCCGTTGATGGCAGGCAGCCCGAGATCGCCGTCCCGGAGGCTGCTTTTACCGAACGCCTGGTCCATCAGGGCGTTCAGGGACCGCGACACCGAACCGTCAATGAGGTCGGCAAACAAGGGTGAAAGCGGATCGGGAAGTTGCTCCACGATGCTGGCCCGGAAGTACATCCCCTTGGGGTACGGCACGCTCCAGTCGCGCGGGGTTTCCCCCGCGGGCTCGGGCAATGCAGTGATGGGTCGTGACTGCAGGATGAAGAATTCGCCGCCGGCCCGTGCCCACTCGATGTCCTGCGGGGAGCCAAAGTGCCGGGCGATGCGGGTTCCGTAGCCGGCCAGCGTTGCCGCCGCAGCGTCGTCCAGCACGGGTTGATGCCTGCGGGATTCGGGGACGGGTTCCTCGCGCGTGCCTCGGTCAGCGTAGGCCGTCATGACCGCTTTGTCGGCTGTCCGGCGGGAAACCACCTTACCGGTGGCAGCCTCGACCACGACGTCGTCGGTGGAGACAGCTCCGCTGACCACGGATTCGCCAAGCCCCCATGCGGCAGCGAGGACAATCTGGTCGCGGCGGCCGGAGGCCGGGTTGGCGGTGAACATAACTCCGGCGGCGTCCGCGGCCACCATGTGCTGGACCACCACTGCCAGCCGGACCTGGTCCGGGCGGATGCCCTCCCGGGCACGGTAGGCCATCGCCCGGGAGGTCCAGAGGGAGCCCCAGCAGTTGATGACCGCATCCAGGAGGGCCTCGGCGCCACGGACGTTGAGGTAGGTGTCCTGCTGGCCCGCGAAGCTGGCCGAGGCAAGGTCTTCGGCGGTGGCGGAGGAACGCACCGCCACCGCTGTCTCCGTGCCTGGACCAGGACCGGTGCCCGCGACTGAGCCCAGCCGGCGGTATGCATCCCGAGTTTCGGCGGCTACCGCCTCCGGCATTGTGCCAGCAGCAAAGAGTGCGCGGATCTGCCCGGAAGCTTCCTCGTAGTCGCGGGACGTGGCGGCCGCCGGCAAGGCGGCGTACTCCTGGATGCGCCCGGCCAGCTGGTTGTCCCGGACGAACAGCTCGTAGGCACCGGTGTTGATCAGGAATCCCGGGGGTACCGGCGCGCCCGCCCGAACGAGTTCGCCCAGCCCGGCACCCTTGCCGCCCGCCGTCGCGACGTCCTCCCGGCCGACCTCGCTGAAATCATTGATGTAAACCATGACCGCGGTGCCTCCTATCCGGCCGGGCCTTCCCGGCAGCCCCTGATTCACAACATACTGGCACGCGCGCCGGCATCAGGCCACGCCGGGCTTTTCCAGTGCCGGACCTGTCCTAAGACCCTTCCGCCACCACGCCCGGGTCCCTAGTGTGGGTCCCATGGCTGACGCATTTTCCTCCCTCGTGGAGACGTTCAGGAACGTGGGTGTGGCGCGGGCTTACGGCGCCCCGGTGCAGATCGGGGGCGAGGAATTGATTCCCGTGGCGCTGGTCTCCTTCGGCTTCGGCGGCGGGGGTGACTCCGGTCCGGAGGGCGCAAACGCGTCCGCGGAAGGCGGCGGGGGCGGGGGCTTCGTGCTTCCGCTCGGCGCCTACCTGACGAACGGGCAGGGCCGGGTGGTGTTCCGCGCCAATACGCTGGCGGTTCTGGTGGGGCTGGTCCCGGTGGTGTGCGCCGTGGGAATGTCCGTTCGCGGCGTGCTCAAGGCGGTCACCGCAAGCCGGCGGTAGCCCTGATCCACTCCAGTTCGTAGGGAACGGAAGCCGACAGGTTCAGGTAGGTGGGGGCCGGCGGCAGCTCTATCGCATTCGTCACCCCGATCAGCTTCTGGTCGCCGTGGTCTGACCAGATGACGGGGCCGCCGCTGTCGCCGCGGTTCGCTGACGTGTGCGGCGAATACGTGCAGAACTGCCAGGGTCCGGCGATATCCGGGCACGCCTCAGCAGGGACTGCTGTGAGGGTGGTTTCAACCAGCCGGGGCGCGGGATCGCACTGTACCGCGAGGTTGAACGGGTCGCCTGTACAGCCATAACCGGCCACGGTGACCTCTGCCCCGACGGGAGCCGGCTTGGACGCCAACTCGATGGTGGGCTCGGACACGGCCGACTCGAGGAAGAGCAAGGCTATATCGTCCTTGATCCTGGCGGGGTCGTAGTGCGGCATGGGAACGGCTGTCGCCACCCCGATGGTGTACTCGGAGCGTTTCTGGCCATAGTGGAATGTCACGGCGATGGCGGACGGGCTGCGTCCGTTGTTGCGGATGCAGTGCGCCGCCGTGACCACGGTGTCTTCCGCGATCAAAGATCCGGTGCAGGAAGCAATTCCTTCCGGGTAGGCCAGTTCCAACCTGACGGCCCACGCGTACTCGTCGGAGTCCGCCCTGCTCCCGTTATAGACGGCCAGCGCCGGAGCGGCTGAGGATGCCGCAAGGACTGCCGCGAAGAGCGCCGACAGCAGCGGCGACATTAATCGCCGGCGCCGGCGCCCGAAGCGTGAGGAGATTCCTTCTCCGGTGCGGGCCGTGGTCTGCGGGGGGATTCTTTTGCGCATGAGGGTGCTCCTCATCATTGCCTGAAGATATATCGCGGATGTGGTGGAGGAACCATGACGTACCGGGTTCCCGGGGATCACACATCTGCCCCCAGTCGCAGCACCATAACTCTGCTCCTCCGCGCGTGCGGCCGTCAAGGCATGTTGCATGCAGGCGGGCAGGTCCCGGGCAGCGGCAGGGCGCCGGCGGCCAGCAGCCAGGCGGCGGCGGTCAGGCGGCGCGTACCTCGACCTCACCGGGCAGGGCCGCATCGGCACCGAAGACCAGGTATCGGTTAGCGATCTTCTCACTGAAGAACCTGTCGTGGCTGACCACTACCACGGCGCCAGGGAAGTGCATAAGCGCCCGTTCCATGACCTGCGTGCTGGACAAGTCAAGGTGGTTGGTGGGCTCGTCCAGCAACAGGACCGACGCGCCGGACAGCAGGCACTGTGCCATGGCCACGCGCGCTTTTTGGCCGCCGGAGAGGTTTCCGATTTTCTGTTTGAGGTCCGCTTCGGAGAACTGGAACATCGCCAGGAACCTGTTGACTGACTTCCGGGTGGCGCTAAAGGCCAGGCTGTCCGGCAGCGCGTTGACTGCATGCGAAACAGTGTCGGCGTCGTCGAGCTCCTCAAGCATCCGGTTGTACGACACGAAGCCGGGCCCCTTGGCCCAGGAGACGACGCCGGCGTCTGCTTCCTCTTCCCCGGTCAACACCTTCAAAAGCGTGGACTTGCCGCTGCCGTTGGCTCCCAGGACCACGATCCGGTTGCCGCGCCTGATCTCGAAGCCAAGTCCGGTGAAGAGCGCCTTGTCCCCGTACGACTTGCCCAGTCCCTCGACGCGGCAGAGGACGTCCTTGACGTGCAGGCCGCCGTAGATCTCGGTGACGATCTGGTCCACCGGACGGGGTGTGCGGGACTTCTTGATTTTGGCCAGCTGGTTTCCCAGACCGCGGCTTGCGGCCTTGGCGGCTTCACGGCGGTCGGCGATCCCTTCAGCCTCAAACGCCAGCAGTTCGGATTCGTGCACAAACTGCTGCTCGAGGGACTTGAGGCGGAACTGCTTTTGCACGATGTATTCGCCAAAGTTTCCTGGGTACTCGTGCAGGTGGAAGTTCTCCACTTCAATGATTCTGGTGACGACGGCGTCGAGGAACTTCCGGTCGTGCGAGACGATGATCGCGGCGCCCTTGAAGTCACGGAACCAGCTCTCGAGCCATTCAACGCCGGCAACGTCCAGGAAGTTGGTGGGCTCGTCCAGGAGCAACACGTCCGGGTCTTCCAGGAGGATCTTTGCCAGCGCGGCCCGGTTGCGCCAGCCGCCGGACAGTTCGTCGATGGCGCACACGCGGTGGGCGTCGCTGAAACCCAGCGTTGTCAGGACCTTGTCGATCCGCCGGGGGTAGTCCCAGCCGTCGAGGCGGTCCATGTCCTCGAACAGTTCGGCCTGGCGGGCGATCAACCGGTCAAGTTCTGCACCCGCAGGGTCCCCGGCGATCGCGGTGTCGATGGACGCCAGTTCTGCTTCGACGGCCTTGATCTCCGAGAACAGCCCGTCGAGGACGTCCGTAATGGTTGATGCCCCGTTGAGTTCGGAGAACTGGGAAAAGTAGCCGATCCGTGTTCCCGGCTCCACTGTGACCGTCCCGGACTCCGGGGTAATCCGGTCAAGGATCAGCTGGAGCATGGTGGTCTTGCCGGAACCGTTCTTCCCGATGAGGCCCACCCTGTCGCGCGGTTCAAGACGGAAGAAGGCCTCACGCAGTATCTGGGTGTTGTCGAATCGCACGCTGACATCTTGCAGCCGGACAAGGCTCATTGCTGCTGTCCTCTCGAGGGGTGGTTCACGGGTGCGCAGTGCCGGGCCGGCAATGGGAAAGCTCCCCCACCCGGCGCTGGCGCCGGATGAGGGAGCTTGTTCTTGTGGAGCTAAGGGGATTCGAACCCCTGACCTCTTCGATGCGAACGAAGCGCTCTACCAACTGAGCTATAGCCCCCAGGCTGCTGCCATTCCTTCGGAAGAATTCCTGGAACAGGCAAACCGGTGTCCCTAGGCTACAAACTATCGGCGCGCTTCGCCAGCCAGCTTCCGAATGTCTCACTTCCGTACCGGTGTTCCGGGACCAGGTTCCCGCCTTCCCGCAGGTATTTGCCGACGGCTCCGGGCAAGGGCAACCGGACCAGGCGCGCACGGGATCCGCTAAGGCGCTTCCAGGTTTCGGCCAGTTCCGCCATTCCGTTGACTTCCGGCCCGCCTACAGTCCGGAGTCGGTGCAGCTCCTGCGAGGGCTCTTCGAAGGCTGCTTCGAGCAGTGCCGAGGCAGCCTCGCCCGGCGCGATGGTCTGAAACCGCGCGCCCTTGATCACCGGGACGAGTCCCACCTTCGCACCGGCTGCGAACAGCTGTACCAGAAGGCTGTGAAACTGGGTGGCGCGCACCGTGACGGTCTCCAGGGCCGACGCCGCATAGCGGCCTTCCTTAGCCGCCTTCGACCGGTAAAAGCGCAGGGGCACCTGGTCGCAGTTGATGATGGACAGCAGGACAGCCTTGCGTACACCCGCGGCGTGCGCGGCGCTGAGAAGGCGGGCACCGCCGTCGGCAAAGTCTCTGAGGGCCCTTCCAGATCTGCCCTCCAGGCAGTCAATCACGACGGCGGCACCGGCCAGGGCGGCGACCAGCCCTTCACCCGTGGTGACGTCCGCGCGGTAGTACTCCGCGCCGTCGTCCGCCCCTTCGGCACCGGGGGCGGGCGGGTTGCGGCTGACAACGGAAACTTCGTGGCCCAATTGCAGGGCCTGGCGGACAACCTCACGGCCAACCTGGCCGGTTCCGCCGGCAACACAGATGCGGGTCATGCTCCAGAGGCTACAGGCTCAGGCCCGGCGGCGCTGCAATACGTCGTCCAGGTTGCTCAAGGCACTCTGTGCCTTGGTCAGGGGCTTGGGGGCGGCACCGCCGGCTGCCGGCGCCGCTGCCGGACCTTGCTTGAGGGACGGCTTGCCTACAGCTTTCGGAGCTTCGGGCAGGTCAAGCGGATCAGGAGCGGCACGTTCCGCCTTGGCAGCTTCCACATAGGTCGGTTTGGGCACGTCGACGGGTTCCCAGCTGGAGTCCGCGCCAGCGGCTGAGCCTGGGGCGGTGGCGGTGCGGAGCGCAGTGTCTCCGGAGGCTTTTGCCTCTGCGAGGGCCGCTTCACGCAGCTCCTGGGCCGTCAACGGCTTTACCTGGGGTTTGTTTCCCGCTTCGGCGTCAAAGAGGGGTATATCCGGGGCATCCACGGCCGGTTCCCGGTTGGGACGCGGCACCGCAGCGCGCATCTGCCGGTCCGGTGCCGTCATGGCAGCACGGAATGCAGCGTTCATTTTGGCTCGCCGGTCACGCACTGCCAGCCGTCGCAGCAAAGCGACGGCCGCGACAGCTGCGAGGAATGAACCAACGGGCAACCAGGATGAGCCCATACCGAAAGCGCGGAAGAGGCCGGCCACCACCCCGGTGAGCAGGGCTGCCACTCCAACGAGTGCGATCGCGCACCGTCCGTATCGGATCCTCAGTGCACCCGGTCGCGCCGTCGCCGGCCCGGAGCCGACTGCGGTTGTCACGGACCCCTGGGCGGATCCGGTGGCCTGCTTGGTTACCATTGATTTCTCCTGCTGGGCGGCCATTTTCATGACGTTTCCGGCTTGGGGGTCTGCGGGTTCGGCAAAGTTTATTTCGGCCATCAGTTCGGCTGCGGGTTGAAGCTGATGACGGCGGTTCCTGAGTACATAAGGGGCCACCCACACAATCCAGAGCGCAACAGCGACAACAAGGATCACTGAGCTGCTAAGGGGGAAGTCCACAATCAAAACCGTATGAGCAATTGGCCGACAGCTCTGGCATTAGCTCCGGTGTGTCGCAGGGCAGGTGGCAAATCAATGGATTTATGACGGAAGACACACCATTGGAAACCCGGGGCGTGGCCGCGAAGCCCGGCCGCAGGTCAGGCCGGGCGGCTTCGCAGCCACCTGGCCAGCAGCCCTTCGGGAACTTCCTCGGACGTCAAGGCGAAAGACCGGTGGTCCGCCCATTCGCCGTTGATATGCAGGAACCGCGGCCGGTAGCCTTCGTCCCGGAATCCGAGTTTTTCCACCACCCGCAGGCTGGGCCCGTTTTCCGGCCTGATGTTGATCTCCATCCGGTGCAACCCGAGGGTGCCGAAGCAGTAATCAGTGGCCATGGCCACAGCCGTGGGTGCGATCCCCCTGCCGGCACAGGACTTGTCCACCCAGTATCCAAGCGTCGCCATCATCGCCGAGCCCCAGACGATGGATGACACTGTGAGCTGCCCAACGATGACGGGGTCGCGCCGTGCCGGCATGCGCTCCGTGATCACAAAGGGCAGTGCCGTGGCCTGAGCAGCCTGCGCGTTGAGGGACCTGACCATTTGCCGGTAGTCCGGCAGCGCCCCTCCCGGGGCCGGGTTCGAGGCCTCCCATGGTGCCAGCCATTCGGAATTGCGGGACCGGACGGCCATCCATTCCTTGCGGTCACGGTAACGGATGGGGCGCAGAACAATGTCGCCGCATTCCAGCGTCACCGGCCAGATGCTGCCCCGCATCGGACGTTACTTGGCCAGGGAGGAGGTGAATTCCGGCAGCCACTCCCGCAGCCCGGGGCCGAGGTCGTCGCTGTCGCAGGCCAGCTGGACGCAGGCCTTAAGGTAGCTGAGCTTGTCGCCGGTGTCGTAGCGGCGGCCGCGGAACACAACGCCGTAAACGCCATACCCTTCGCCCTCCCCTGCAGCAAGTTCCTGGAGGGCGTCCGTCAGCTGAATTTCCCCGCCCCTGCCCGGTTCGGTTCGTTCGAGGACATCGAAGACCGCGGGGTGGAGAACATAGCGGCCGATCACGGCCAGGTTGGACGGCGCCTCCGCGGCGTCCGGCTTTTCCACGAGCTTCCTGATCCGCACGAAGCCGTTCATGTCGGTCTCGTCGATGTCCGCGCAGCCATAGGCACTGATCTGGGAAGGCTCCACCTCGATGAGTGCCACCACGGAGCCACCGGTCTTGGCCTGCACTTCGATCATCTTGCTGAGCAGTTCGTCGCGCGCGTCGATGAGGTCATCGCCAAGCAGCACCGCAAAGGGCTCATGGCCGACGTGCTGCTTCGCGCGCAGCACGGCGTGGCCGAGGCCCATGGGGTCGCCCTGGCGAACGTAGTGGATGTCGCCGAGGTTGCTCGCGGCCTGGATCGCTTCGAGCTTGGCGGTGTCCCCCTTGGCTTCAAGGGTGGCCTCCAGCGAAGGGACCCGGTCGAAGTGGTCTTCGAGGGCGCGCTTGTTCCGGCCGGTGATCATCAGGATGTCGGTGAGGCCTACGTTAACGGCTTCTTCGACGACATACTGGATCGCGGGCTTGTCCACAACCGGCAGCATTTCCTTGGGCATGGCCTTGGTCGCCGGAAGGAACCGGGTGCCGAGGCCGGCAGCGGGAATGACAGCCTTGCGGACGGAGGTATTGGTGGTAGTCACTGGACTAATCTAACGTCAGGGACCAAACATTGGGTAATTGCCTGAACCGCCATGGCTGGCCCCGCACGGGGCCTCCGGTCACGGCCTCTTGACTTGGAAGGACGGCATCGATGCCATCGAAGGAAGAGATCCGCTCGGCCCACAGAAGCCAGCGTGCCACCTTCTCTCCCGCTGCCCTGGATGCTGCCGGCGCCGGCATCGCCCGGCACGGACTCCAGTGGGCCGCCATGGTTGCAGCCGGTGAGCGAAGTACCTTTGCGGTGTACTTGGGGGTGGGCTTCGAACCCCCGACCCTGCCCCTCATTACCGCGTTGCACGGCACCGGGCATCGCGTGCTGTTGCCGGTCTGCGGACCTGACCGGGCCCTCTCCTGGGTCTACTGGACTCCGGCAACCGAATTCGTCCGCAGCAGTTATGCACCCATCGAGGAGCCCGTGGGGGAACAGCACGGCAGTGAGGCGATGGACGGAGTTGCCGGGATCTTTGTCCCTGCCACGGCCGTCGACTTGTCGGGGAACAGGATCGGCCAGGGCGGGGGCTACTATGACAAGTTCCTCGCCGGACTGGAGGCTGCGGGCCGGCCCGTCCCTGCCGCCGCGGTGGTCTTCGACGGCGAAATCCTGCCCGCCGGCACCATCCCAGCAGAGTCCTTTGACCGTAAGGTCCCGGTTGCAGTCACCCCGTCACGCCTCATGCAGCTAATGTGAAGCCCGCCCGTTGCGGATGATAGAATTAGCACTCAGGCCCTGCGACTGCTAAAGGACGAAACCTGCCGAGACACCTCGGCGGTGATTTCCCCCAGGCAGCACGGGACCTGCTCGTTTGTCCCAGAGGAGGATTTCCAGTGCCCACGTATGCATATGCCTGCAAGGACTGCAGCCACGCCTTCGAGATCGTGCAGTCGTTCACCGACAGCTCCCTCACTTCCTGCCCTGAGTGCGAGGGGACCTTGCGCAAGAAGTTCAACAGCGTAGGCGTCGTCTTCAAGGGTTCGGGCTTCTACCGGACGGACTCCCGCGATGCCAAGGGCAGCAGTGTTTCACCTGCCCCGGCAGCCGCCCCGGCGCCTGCCACTGCCGCCGCCAACTGAAATAACGCCGGCGTTTCCGGTTCCAGTCAGGTTCCTCCAGCGAAGTAGCGGTAACAGGGCTGTGCCCTGCCATGGCCGGTTTTCCACATAGGACCTGGCTGTGCTTTCCCGCCATGCGGGGCCTCCGTAGCCTGTCGGTATGCCCTCCATCCTTCGCGCCAACGCACCTTCCTCGCCCCGGCAGAGCTTTGGGACCGGACGCCCGGTCCGCCCGGGGCCATCCGGCGTGCGGCGCTTTTCATCGTGGCTTAACCGCAACCGGAGGCTCGTCGTCGCGCTGTTGCTGTGTGCTGCCGCGGGCATCGCCGTGCAGCAACTGACACCGGCGCCGGCCCACACCGTCACTGCCCTGGCCACTGCCCGAGACCTTGCCGCCGGAACTGCGCTGTCGGGCAATGAGGTGGTACCGGTGAAGGTGCCGCCGGGAATGGTGCCCTCCGGAGCCGTCGCGGACGTCTCCTCCATCCAGGGCAAACAGCTGGCAGCCCCGCTGCGCAAGGGCCAGTTGATCTCCGACACGCAGCTACTCGGACCGGGGCTGCTCGCAGGCACGAAACCCGGGTCTGCAGCGGTGCCCCTGAGGATGGCGGATCCGTCGTCCATCCAGCTCGTGGCGCCGGGCCAGCTGGTCAACATCGTGATGACCAACGGAACCGACTTTGGCAAGACTGCGGAATCGCAAGTACTCGCAGCTGCCGTGCCGGTCCTCTGGACCTCGGGTCAGGGCGGCCAAACCGGACAATGGCTGGGAACCGGAGAAACCGAGGGGCTCATAGTGGTCGCAGCGGATCCGGACCAGGCGCGCCGCCTCGCCGGCTCCTCAACCCAGGGAAAGCTCTTCTTTGTGTTGGTGGGGTCACCGGGCTAGGGGCACCTGGCTTGATTGCCCGGCCGCCCCGTCGCCATCCCGCTGCGGGCTGCTCAGCCCCAGTGCGGCGGCTTCTGCTCCTGAAGCCAGGCGTCGTGGTCGTAGTCAGAAGCGTGATCGCCCCAGCGCTTCGGGTCATCCTCGGCGGCCTTGTTCGGCAGCACTCCTGATGGAGCGCCGACACTGGCCGGCTGACGGGACCTGTCCGCGGCTAAATCGTCAGCCCCGCTGTGGGGGGCCTCCTGCCGGTCCGCTGCACTGCTGTTTGTATCCATGACGTTTTCGTTGATGCCTTCCGATGCTTCAGTGCCGCCGCCGCGGGGCTTATCCGGCGATGCGTCGCGCTGCTCCAAGGATACCGAGTGCGTGTCCCCGTCAGCCACACTGCCGGAGTCGCCACTTTCGGATTCGGCTCCTCCGATTGACCCGTTGTTGCCACGGTCGGCGCTGTTCAGCGTCAGGTTGTCGACGTCGTCCTCGAAGAACGCCTGTGAGGTGGACGAGTAGCCGGTGACAACCGGCTTCTCCAGCCCGAGGTATCCGCCGATGCGGTCGGCGCAGGCGGACGGGTCGGTGAAGACCTCGATCGTCCACAGCGGCATGTAGCGCCAGCCAAGCCGTTCCAGCAGTTGTGGCCGGAGCCTGCTCCGTTCCCGGACGCTCATGCGCCGGTACTGCTCAGTTCCGTCGGACTCGATTGCCACGGGCCGGGGGATTTCGGCGTCATCATGGCCAATTGAATTCACCGGATCGGCGGCAGCGGCAACGTCAAGCACGCCGTCATACTGATGCCAGACCCGGGCTCCGCGGGCACGCAGCCTGTCAGCCAGGTCTGCCACGAGGGGGTCGGCCCCAAGCGCCTGCTCGCTCGCCGCGGCGCGGGACGCGGGCGTGCCCAGGTCGGTGTTGCCGGCAATCTCGCGGTCGAGCAGTTCATAGAAGTCGAGGGCGCCGTGGCTGAGGCGGCTGACGTCCAGGTCTTCGGGTGTAAAGCAGCTGAGCACATGCAGCGAACGCCGGGCACGGGTCATGGCCAGCGCAAACTTCGCCCGGCCGCCTTCGGCGGACAGCGGCCCGAAGTTGTGTAGCGCGCGGCCGTGCGGCGTGCGGCCGTAACCCGGGGAGAAGATCACATGGTCGCGGACCAGGCCCTGGGCCCGTTCCAGGTCAACCACCCGGAAGGATTCGGGGCCGGCTGTGAAGAAACTTGCCAGCAGCGGGTAGTTGGGCAGCTGCAACCGAATGGCCTCGCCGATGCGTGCGGCGTGGCGGAGGCTGGCCGTGACCACGGCGAGGGAGGTTCTTGGCCGCAAGCGGGCATGCTCGAACACGAGGTCAACCACCCGGTTGACCTCGGCCACGGCGGACTCCACGCCTTCCTGATCGGCGCTCGGCAGACCGGTGCCGTCCGGCAGGTACTCCACCAGCAGCGCACGGTCCAGCCCGGTGGCAGTCTGCCCCTCGGGGAGCCGGTGCAGTTGGCCGTCATAGAAACTCTTGCTCAGCTGCAGCACGAGGTCCTCGTCGACTGCCCGGTACGCGCAAGTCAGGCGCCGGGTCGGCAACACCGAGGACAGCGCCGTGTAGGCACTCTCCACGCTTTGGTGGGCGGTCTCGCCGGCAGCCAACCGCTCGACGCCGACCGTAAACGTGCGGGGGCTGGCGATCTTGTCGTCGCCGAAGGCGATCACCTGCCTGGCCCGGGCAATGGCCGGAAGGACTGCCTGAAGGGAGGTCGCTTCGGCGTCGAGGATTACTACGGCATCGAACTTCTGCTCAGCCGGCAGCAGGCCGGTCATGAGGTAGGGGCTCACCGACCACACCGGCACCAGCATGGGGACCAGGGCCGGCGCCTGCGCCGTCAGGGCGGCAAGGGTAACCCGGCCGTCCTTCAGGAGGCTCCGGAGCAGGTCCGCCTGCCGCGGGTTCTCGGCAATGCCGGCACGCCACCGTTCGGACAGCGTCCACCGCAGCCGTGCCGCGCCGCTGGCGATGTGGGCGTTGTCAGCCAGGCGGTATTCGGCTTCGAGCTGGCGCAGGGCATCGCCGTCGGACATCGCCAGGTAGTCGTCCCCGCTGATCATCGCTTCAAGGGCTGACTGCCACCAGGCAAGATCCAGCTCTGCCGCGACTGATTCGGCGGGCACTTCCCGCTCCGCCAGGTCCGCGAGCAGTTCCCCGAGTCCGTGCTCACGCATGTTCTCGATGAGAAGCGTCCGCTCCGGTAGCGTCTTGAGCGTCCGGGTGTCGGCAACCAGCCGCTCCAGGCGTTCCATCAGTTCCTCGTAGGGCGTGTGCTGAAGGTCTCCGCCCGCCTCGGTGTGCTTAATGGCCGCACCCAGCTGGGCAAGTTCACGGTCCAGGCTGCGGTACATCACGTTCACTTCGCCCAGGCCGGACGGCACTGCGGGGTGCCGCTGCGTTGTGGCGTAGTCCGCCCACAGAGCCCGCTGCTCCTGGACGAGCACCAGCGAACTGTGGAGGTCGGCGATGTGCACGCCGGGACGGACGTATTCCTTCGCCACGCGGCGCAGCCGGGACCGCTGCATGGATGGCATGTCGATGTTGCGTTCGCGGCGCCACGGGGAGGTGGCTGTCGCGGAGATGAGGTCGTGGACCGGCCGGTCGAAGATGTCCGGGGTGAACTTGTCCAGGCTCTCCCTGACTGCCATCAGCAACTCGAGCTGGGCACCCCATTCGTGGAAGGTGGTACCAAGGCGGATCTGGGCGTGCTCGGCTACTTCGTTCATGCGGTGGCGCAGCACTGGCAGGTTCTTCTCAACCGAGCGCGCAACGTCCTGCGCCTCTTCGGTCTCCTTGCGGGTCAGGAGCCGCGCGCCGTGCCAGGGGCTGGCCGTGGAAGCCCGGCTGAAACTGCCCAGTTCAGCTGCACGGCGAAGGCGTCCGGCCAGTTCCTCGCGGTCGCGGATATTGTCCAGCACACTACGCTTCAGGCGCACAGTGGTGGCGGGCGGCGTCGGCTGGATGGAGGTCAGCTCGGCCAGCGACTGCATGGCCTGATAGGGCGAGCAGCCCCACCGCTGGCGGACGTTGTGGAGCGACGCCACGTGGTCCATGAGGGCATGCCGGTGCTCCGCCAGCGTGGTGTGCAGGTTGTCGAGCTGGGGCTGAAGCGACTTCTCATTCCGGACAATGGCGCGCACCAGCTGGCCCTTGAGCTGCAGGGGCGTCGCCGTACCGGAGAGCGCAAACAAGATGGACTCCAGGCCCAGCGTCTCCAGCTGGCCCCCGATCTCGCTGAGGCTTGCCCGGCGGTCGCCCACCACCAGCACGGTCTTTCCTTCGTCCACCAGGGCCCCGATGGTGTTGATGGCAGTCTGGGTCTGCCCTGTGCCTGGCGGGCTGCTGACGAGGAGGGAGTCGCCGGCGCGCACGGCGTCCACCACATACTGCTGGTCGGCGTCGGCGTCGAGAAGCAAGAGCTCATCAGCGGGGTCCCGCTGGTCAATATCCTGGAAGCGGTCCTCGGCGAGCTGGGCCACTTCCACGGCATCCCCGGCCGCAGCACGGGCCAGGGCCGCCACGATGGGGTTGTTCTGGTTGATCCACGGATCATCGAGGTTGCCGGAAAGGTCCGCGAACGTGGAAACGAGGAGGTTGTGCTCCACCTCGGCGCCGTGGATGGGCTTGATGAGCGTCCCCAGGCGGTCCAGGACGGGCTGGGGATCGAACCGTGCCGTGCTGTAGGCCATCCGGGTCACAGCGTTGACATCGAAAACTATGCCGTGGATGGTCTTCAGGTGCCTGATAAGAGCAGGATTGATCTGGGCCTGCTCCGTCAGCTGGAGTTCGTAGTCGTCTTCGCCAGGACGGACGGTGAGGGAAATGGCGGTCAGCATTACCGGCGCAGACACGCGCTGGGGCTTTCCGCCCACAGCGGACGTCCAAGACACCGTTCCGGCCGAAAAATACCCGGCGTCGATGCCGCGGTCGTTGCTGAGCTCAAAAATCTTGGAGCGGAGGTTGCGCGAAGCCCTCGCCGCAACGACGTACTGATCGTGGTCGCGGATCAGCGTGGACAGGCGCGTGCGCCGCCCCGCCATAAGCTGCGCCAATCCGGACGGATGCGCATGCGTGATGTCGATGGAACCTTCCGGCGTTTTGGTGAAACGCAGCATCGTGTCTGCTCCGGTGACCGGCTTAAGCCCCGACAGCCACTTCCTGAGCTCCTCGGAGCCCTCTGGGAGGCCTTGAACAACTGACACTTCTGCCTTCTTTTCTGCGTTTGCACGTGACGCCCTGGACCATACCGGCATACTTTCGAGCGTAGCCCGTATCGGGGCCCAGTGAGAGACCGCAACACTGGAGCGGGCCAAAATTGCGCCGGATTTGGGGAGAATAAAACAAAGTGGCCGGCCTCATCGCTGAGGCCGGCCACTCAAAGTGCTATTCCCACTCGATGGTTCCCGGCGGCTTGCTGGTCACGTCCAGCACCACCCGGTTGACGCCTTCCACCTCATTGGTGATGCGGTTGGAGATCTTTGCCAGCAACTCGTACGGAAGCCGTGACCAGTCGGCGGTCATGGCGTCCTCGGACGAAACGGGACGCAGGACGATCGGATGGCCGTAGGTCCGGCCATCACCCTGGACACCGACGCTGCGGACATCCGCCAGCAGCACGACCGGCATCTGCCACACCTCGTTGTCAAGGCCGGCCGCAGTGAGCTCGGCACGGGCTATCGCGTCGGCCTTGCGGAGCAGGTCCAGGCGTTCCTTGGTCACTTCGCCGACGATGCGGATGCCGAGGCCTGGCCCCGGGAAGGGCTGGCGGCCCACGATCTCCTGCGGCAGCCCCAGCTGGGCGCCCACCGCACGGACTTCGTCCTTGAACAGCGCACGAAGCGGCTCGACGAGTTCGAACTGCAGGTCCTCCGGCAGGCCGCCCACGTTGTGGTGGCTCTTGATGTTGGCCGCACCTTCGCCGCCGCCGGATTCGACGACGTCCGGGTACAGGGTCCCCTGGACCAGGAACTTGATCTTCTCACCGTGGGCAGCCGCCTCGGCGATGATGGCAAGCTCCGCTTCCTCGAATGCACGGATGAATTCGCGGCCGATGATCTTGCGCTTGGTCTCGGGATCGCTGACCCCGGCCAGTGCCGCCTGGAACCTCTCCTGCTCGTTGGCAACGTACAGCTTGACGCCCGTGGCTGCCACGAAGTCGCGTTCAACCTGCTCCGCCTCGCCTTCGCGGAGCAGTCCGTGGTCCACGAACACACAGGTCAGCTGATCGCCCACGGCGCGCTGGACCAGGGCAGCCGCAACCGCAGAGTCGACTCCGCCGGAAAGGCCGCAAATGACCCTGGCGTCTCCGATCTGCTTGCGGATGCGGTCCACCTGTTCCTCGAGGATGTTCCCCGTGGTCCAGTTGGGTTCGAGCTTGGCGCCCTTGAACAGGAAGTTCTCGAGCACCTGCTGGCCGTACGCGGAGTGTTTTACCTCCGGGTGCCACTGCACGCCGTAAAGGCACTTCTCCTCGTTGGCGAATGCCGCCACGGGAGCACCGGCGGTGGTGGCCAGGACTTCAAAGCCTTCCGGTGCTTCCTGCACGGAATCGCCATGGCTCATCCAGGTGTTCTGGTGGTGCGGCAGGCCGTCCAGGATGGACCGGGCCTCCCCTACTGTGGTGGCTTCCGTGGCGCCGTATTCGCGCAGGCCTGTCTGGGCGACCGTGCCGCCCAGTGCGTTGGCCATCGCCTGGAAGCCGTAGCAGATGCCGAAGACCGGGATCCCGGCTTCAAAGAGGTCGGCACCCACACTCGGTGCACCTTCCGCGTACACGCTGGAAGGGCCACCCGAAAGGATGATGGCGGCGGGGTTCTTGGCCAGCAGTTGTTCGGTGCTGTAGGTATGCGGAACCACTTCCGAATACACATTTGCTTCCCGGACGCGGCGGGCAATCAGCTGCGCGTACTGGGCACCGTAGTCAACAACCAGCACCGGCTTCTGGGAAGTCTGGGATGCAGTGGGAGTAGTCACCGTACTAGCCTACTTGGCACCGCCGTCCGGCCGCACATTGAGAAGCTCCGGGTAAGCGAACTCACAGGATGCGAACCGCCCGCTCAGTAGCGCTTGGACGCCTGCGGATTCGCGGCGAGTTCCGCCTCCACCTCGGCGTGGAACTTCTTCTCCACGATGAAGGACAGGAACGGGATCACACCGCCCAGGGCCAGGAGGATCAGTTTGGCGAACGGCCACCGCATCAGCGACCACAGCCGGAAGTTGGACATCAGGTACACGACATACATCCAGCCGTGCACAATCAGCACCGTGACGGAGACGTTCACTCCCCCGAGGACGCCCTGCGGCTCGGCGTCTGCGAACCCGAAGCCAAACGGCTGGCCTGTCACCGCGTTGGTGCCGCCTGCGAACAGGTACTGGCCGAAGGCGTAGCGCGCAACCAGTTCGGCGCAGAGCAGGAGGAGCATTCCGCCCGTCAGGTATGCCATGACTTTGTAGAACTTCAGGGCGGACCGGATCTGGGCTTCAGTCCCGCCGAACCTGCGCTTCTTGACGGTGCCCGATCCGCCGGTCTGGGACGGCTGGGGCTGGATGGCCGGCTTGGGATCGATCATGGCTGTACCTTTTGTTCGGTCGGGCTGGGGGTTTCTGATGAGCCGGGGTGCGGGCCGGCGTGCGGAGGTTCTGCTGCGCCTTCGCGGTGTGCACCGTGTTCGTCGTGTTCGTCGTCGAGCTCGTCCTCGAGGTCCCGGCGGTAGTCGTCCTTCACCATCCGCCACCAGATGAACAGCGCGAAACCGGCGAAGACTATCCACTCCACCGAGTAGAAGAGATTGAGCCAGTTCACCTGCTGGGCCGGGGGCTGCGGGCCGATGTTCAGGGGCTTCAGGTTACCGTTGACGGCCGCGGCGCTGACGTCGGTACCGGCGGCCATTTCGGAGGTTGCCGCCACGAATCCCGGGTAGCTGCTGACTTCCCAGGCGTTGATCAGTTCCGCCACGGACACTGCCGTGGCGCGACCGGGTTCGGGAGCAATGCCGGGCAGCGGGGCTTCGGACGGCAGGAGCCGTCCGGTGAGTTCAATGGTGCCCGACGGCGGCGCAGCGGCTTTCGCGGCGTCGGCCACCCATCCGCGGGCGACCGGAATCCATGTCCGGGGCGTCGCTCCGACGCCGCTGAGGACAGGAGCGTCCTGAACCGAAAACGCAGATACGACCCAGAACCCGGTGGCACCATCATGAAGGCGGCCCGGGACCAGCACCTGCTTGTCGGGATCGTAGGATCCCTTGGCGGTGACCATCTGGTCCGCCACGGAGCCATGGAAGAATTCACCCGGCTGCAGCACTTTGACCAGCGGCTTGGTGTCTTCCGTGCCGGACGAAACCGGTGCTTCCGGCTGGGTGGAGCGCCCGAACTGCCATTGGCTGAGCAGCACAAAAACCCCGGAAATGACGATCGCAAACACCAGTCCTGCGATCCAGCGGGGTTTGAGGGCAGTTTTCAACACACCTTAACCGTACTTCGTCCTCGCGTAGAACAACGAAACGGGCGCTGTGCCTAGTGGTCGAAGAACACCAGGCTGGAGTTGATGAGCTCAGCGATCACTTCGGGGTCGTAAGCCCTGCGAAGGGACTCCCTGAACGATTCCTTTGACAGCGAACGGGCCAGGGTGGCAAGGACTTCGAGGTGGTCCGAAAATGAACTTGCCGGCGTCGCAATCAGGATAATGACAGTCGCCGGACCGTCAGCTGCCCCGAAGTCCAGGGCCTTGCCGTACTTGGTGATCCCCACCGCAATTGACGTCCGCGAAACGAACTCACTGCGGGCGTGCGGCAGCCCGACTCCCCCGGGCAGGCCGGTGGCCAGCTGGTGCTCCCGGGCGTTGACGTGCTTCAGGAAGCCTTCGAGGTCCGAGACCCGCCCCGCCGCATAGAGCCGTTCAGCCAACTGGGTCGCCGCGTCGGTCTTGTCCTTGGCATCAAGTTCAAGAATCACCATTTCCGGCGTGGTGAGTTCGGCATCGTACCGGTCCAGTGGTTCCGCCAAGAGTTGTCCCTTCAGTGAGGCAGGAGGTGCGCGTCAGGCATCCGCCTTGCCTCAGCGCAACGGAACGATGTCCTCGACGCCCAGGCGTGCGGCGTCGGCAGATTCATCGTCCGGCTGCTCCTGGCTCAGCCGTTCGGCTTCCACCCGGGCAAGGTAGTGCTTGATTTCGCTTTCGCGCTGCGCGTCGCTCCAGCCAAGAATTTCTCCCATCAGCTTAGCGACTACCGGGACAGCGGACACACCACGGTCCCAGGACTCGATGGAAATCCGGGTTCTGCGCGTCAATACGTCGTGTACGTGACGTGCGCCTTCGTGGGTGGCCGCGTAAACCGCCTCGGCTTGAAGGTAGTCGTCGGCGCCCGGCAGCGGTTCGGCCAGGGCCGGGTTCTCCTTGATGAGCGCCAGGACCTCCGTGGCCATCGACCCGTACCGGTTGAGCAGGTGCTCAATCCGGGCTACGTGCACGCCGGACTCTTCAGCGGTCCGGTTACGCCGGTTCCAAGCCGCTTTGAACCCGCTGGCTCCCAGCAGGGGAATGGAATCCGTACAGCTGGGCGCCACCCGCTCGTCCATGCTGCGCGTCGCTTCATCGACGGCGTCCTTGGCCATGACCCGGTAGGTGGTCCATTTTCCGCCGGCCACCACCACGAGGCCCGGCACCGGGTGGGCCACCACGTGTTCACGCGAAAGCTTGGCCGTGGAGTCGTTCTCTCCCGCCAGGAGCGGACGGAGCCCGGCGTAGACGCCCTCGACGTCCTCCCTGGTCAGGGGCCGCTTGAGCACCTTGTTGACGTGTTCAAGGATGTAGTCGATGTCCTTGCTGGACGCTGCCGGATGAGCTTTGTCCAGATGCCAGTCAGTGTCCGTGGTGCCGATGATCCAGTGTCGGCCCCACGGAATGACGAACAGCACTGATTTTTCAGTCCGCAGAATCAGGCCGACGGTTGACTGGAACCGGTCGCGCGGCACCACGAGGTGGATGCCCTTGGAGGCGCGCACCTTCAGCTGCCCGCGGTCCGTCACCATGGCTTGCGTTTCGTCGGTCCAGACTCCGGTTGCGTTGATAACCTGCTTGGCCCGGATGCTGAACGTGGAGCCGTCCTCGCGGTTGACCACCTTGGCGCCGACCACGCGCTCGCCTTCGCGCAGGAAGTCCACCACGGCCGTTTGGTTGACTGCATGGGCCCCGTAGTACGCGGCCGTGCGGATCAGGTTGGCCACATACTTGGCGTCGTCCACCTGGCCGTCGTAGTAGCGGATGGCCCCGACGAAGGCGTCGTCCTTCAGGCTTGGCGCAGCCCGCAGCGTGCCGCGGCGGGACAGGTGCTTGTGGAACGGAACGCCCCGCTGGTGGCCGCTGGAAATGGACATGACGTCGTAGAGGGCAATTCCCGCGCCGACATAGGGCCGTTCGAAGAAAGGCTTGGTCAGTGGGTAGAGGAAGGGAACGGGCCGGGCCAGGTGGGGTGCGATCTCCGAAAGAAGCAGTCCGCGTTCGTGAAGCGCTTCCTTCACCAGCCCGAAATCGAGCATTTCAAGGTAGCGAAGTCCGCCGTGAATGAGCTTGGAGGAGCGTGAGGACGTACCTGCCGCCCAGTCATTGGCCTCCACGATGCCCACGCTCAGGCCGCGGGTCACAGCGTCCAGGGCAGCGCCGGTGCCTACGATGCCACCGCCGACAATGAGGATGTCGAGTTCCTTGCCAGGCTCCATTGTCGCCTTGAGGGCCGCCAGCGACGCTTCCCTCGCGGCGGGGCCGAGTGCCCCCTGTTGAAAGGACGAACCTCCGGAAGAACTGTTCATTTCACGCCTCCATCCGCATCAAACCTCGTAGGTGACCAGACTACTTCCTAGGCATGCGGATGGGCAGGGCTCAATTTCTGCCGGTCCCGGGGGCCGGGACCGGCCTAGTTCCGGGTGCCCGTCAGTTTCCGGAGTAGGGGGAAACGACGACGTCGACCCGCTGGAACTCTTTCAGGTCCGAATAGCCAGTGGTCGCCATGGAGCGGCGGAGGGCGCCGATCAGGTTGGACGTGCCGTTGGTGTGGTGCCCGGGGCCGAAGAGGACCTCCTCCAGCGGACCCACGGTGCCGACGTTGACCCTGTCGCCACGCGGCAGCTCCAGGTGGTGCGCCTCCTGGCCCCAGTGCCAGCCCTTGCCCGGCGCTTCTTCGGCGCGCGCCAGCGCACTGCCGAGCATCACGGCGTCAGCGCCCATGGCGATGGCCTTGACGATATCGCCGGAGGATCCCATGCCGCCGTCGGCTATCACGTGAACGTAACGGCCGCCGGACTCGTCCATGTAGTCGCGGCGTGCGGCGGCGACGTCGGAAATCGCCGAAGCCATGGGCGAGTGGATTCCCAGGGCACGCCGGGTTGTGGTGGTCGCACCGCCACCGAATCCCACCAGAACGCCGGCGGCGCCGGTGCGCATGAGGTGCAGGGCAGGCGTGTAGCCGGCCGCGCCGCCCACGATCACCGGAACATCGAGCTCGTAGATGAACTGCTTGAGGTTCAGCGGTTCATGGTCCTTGGAGACGTGCTCGGCGGACACCGTGGTTCCGCGGATCACGAAGATGTCCACGCCGGCGGCGACGACGGTCTTGTAGTGTTCCTGGGTGCGCTGCGGAGTCAGCGAGCCGGCAACGGTCACACCGGCGGCACGGATTTCGGCCAGGCGGGACGTGATCAGTTCCGGCTGGATGGGAGCCTGGTAGAGCTCCTGCATCCGGCGGGTGACGGCGGGACTGTTGGTCTCGTCATCCAGCGCCCCGATCTGGTCGAGTACCGACTGGGGGTCCTCATAGCGGGTCCACAGTCCCTCGAGGTCGAGCACGCCCAGTCCGCCAAGGCGGCCCAGGGCAATGGCGGTCTCGGGGGACATCGCTGAATCCATGGGCGCCGCGATGACCGGCATGTCGAACTTGTAG
The DNA here is from genome assembly GCF_000196235.1 of Arthrobacter sp. FB24. NCBI lineage: Bacteria > Bacillati > Actinomycetota > Actinomycetes > Micrococcales > Micrococcaceae > Arthrobacter > Arthrobacter sp. FB24. The sequence goes on from NC_008541.1 coordinate 3,233,917, forward strand.
GCATCTATCTGCCACGAGACCGAAACGTCCTTGGGATCACGCGTCCGACGGTTGGGGACGATCGCGATGTCATCCAGGGAGTAGGCACGACGCCCACGCTTGCCACGGCCAAGCTCAATCTCATAAGTCACGTCACCACTTTACTTGACCACGCCGGATACGGCGGGGCGACTCCCCGCCGTCGCCAGGAAAACTGATAGTCCACACTTTATTGACACGATTTGTCAACCATTTACAAGTTGTGAAAATACCTTTACGTTTACTCTCGGTTACCACCTGATACACCACGTGACCGTCCATCACTCCACCATCCGGGCCACACCTATGCCCGATCCGAGAAAGAAGCTCCTTTTGGCAAAAGCAGCAAGGGCACCAATCAGGCGCCATCGCATATTGGCGCTGTCGCTCGCGGCAGCAGTCGGCACCCTGGCCTTCGCGAGTTCACCGGTCTTCGCCACCACCGGAACCGGAGACGGTTCCTCCCCAGGAGCCGCCGCGGCCCAAAGCCCCCAGGGGCAGGCTGTGGCCGCAGGCGAGGCCTATACAAAGTTCATCGTGGACTACAAGGAAAGTGCGGCCAACTCCACGCCTAACGGCCGCGCCAACGCCTGGGGCAAGGCAGCCAACGCGCAGGGCGTGACAGTCAAGGAAGTCCGCACCCTGGCCACCGGCGGAACGCTGATCGAGGCGGACAAGGCCCTGGCCGGGCAGGCGGCCAAGGACTTCATGGCCGGGATTGCGGCCTCGGGGTCGGTCGAATCCGTAGAGCCCGACGCGCGGATGACAGTGGCGCTCACACCCAACGACCCGCGCTATGGCGAGCAGTGGGACTTCACCGCCACGAACGGCATGCGGATTCCCGGTGCGTGGGACGTCGCCACCGGCACCGGCGTGACAGTGGCCGTCATCGACACCGGCATCACTGCCCACCCCGACCTGGACGCCAACGTGCTCCCCGGTTACGACTTTGTCTCGGACGCCACCGCTGCACGGGACGGCAACGGCCGCGATGCCAACGCGCAGGACCAGGGCGACTGGTACGCCGCCGGCGAGTGCGGCCAGACAACGGCCGGCAACAGCTCCTGGCACGGCACCCACGTGGCCGGCACCGTGGCAGCCGTGACCGGCAACGCGACCGGAGTGGCCGGCGTGGCACCCAATGCCAAAGTGGTCCCGGTCCGCGTCCTCGCCAAGTGCGGCGGTTCCCTGTCCGACATCGCCGACGCGATCATCTGGTCAGCCGGCGGAACCGTCTCGGGCATCCCGGCCAACGCCAACCCGGCAAAGGTCATCAACATGAGCCTGGGCGGATCCGGCTCCTGCGGCACCACCTACCAAGCGGCCATCGATTCCGCAGTTTCGCGGGGAGCCACCGTGGTGGTTGCCGCCGGCAACAGCAACCAGGATGCTTCCGGTTTCCGCCCGGCGAACTGCAACAACGTTGTGAGTGTGGCCGCGAGCAACCCGGGCGGCAGCCTCTCCTACTACTCCAACTACGGCGCCACGGTTGACCTGACCGCACCGGGCGGAGACGTCAGGGTGACCGGCGGCGGGATCCTCTCCACCATCAATACCGGCACCACCACGCCGTCTTCGGCGGGCTACGCCAACTACCAAGGGACATCCATGGCGGCCCCGCACGTGGCCGGGCTAGCTGCACTTATGAAATCCAAAACCTCCTCCCTCACCCCGGCCCAGGTCGAGTCCACGCTCAAGCAGGGAACCCGCGCGATGCCGGGCGGCTGCACCACCGGCTGCGGCGCCGGCCTCTCTGACGCCACCAAGACCATGGGACTGCTGGGCGGGACCACTCCCCCGCCGTCAGGCAACCTCCTCCTGAACCCCGGCTTCGAAGAGGGCGCCGCCTCATGGACCTCTGACCACGCCGATACCTTCGAAACCGGTACAAATGCCCGGACCGGTTCCCGCTTCGCCGGACTCAACGGCTGGGGCCAGGCGACGTCCTACAAGCTGGACCAGGCTTTCGCAGTCCCCTCCACCGTGTCCGCCGCGTCGCTGTCCTTCTACTTGAAAGTGCAGTCCGACGAAACGACTGCCAGCTCGGCCTATGACACCCTCAAAGTCCAGATGATCAGCGGCGGCACCACCACCACGTTGGCCACGTACTCCAACCTCAACGAGTCCACCGGCTACGTGCAGAAGCAGCTGGATCTTTCCGCCTACAAGGGCAAGAGCGTGACCTTGCGCTTCCTGGGTGTCGAGGATTCATCGCTGTCGACGTACTTCTACCTTGATGACACGTCCGTGACCACGTCCTAGCTCTCCACTCCAATAAAGACCGAACCGCCGGCCGCGCGCTCCTGCGCGGCCGGCGGTCCGGTCCTTGGACAAAGCTCGAACACCGCTGACTACGCCCCGGCGGAAAGGTCAGATCCCCTCGGCCTCGTCCACCGTGAGCTGCGATTCGAACATCCTGAAGTACCGGCCACGGAGAGCCACCAGTTCGCGGTGGGTTCCCTGTTCCACGACCCTGCCGTCTTCCAGCATGTAAACGATGTCCGCCTTCTCGATCGTTGCGAGCCGGTGGCTGATGGCGATGATGGTGCTGCTTCGGTCGGCGAAGAGGCGGGTGAAGATCCGGTGTTCGGCGAGCGCGTCGATCGCCGACGTCGGCTCGTCCATCACCATGAAGGAGGCGTTCCGGTAGAAGTTCCGTGCCATGGCGAGCCGCTGCCACTGGCCGCCGCTCAGTCCGCTGCCCTTGCGCCCGCGCGGGTCTTCCATCCAGTTGCTGACGTGGTTGTCCAGGCCGTTGGGCAGTTTGTTGATGAATTCGAGGGCCTCGGCATCGGAGGCCGCACGCCGGATCCGCTCATCGTCCCGCGGCGAATCGACGTCGCCAAAGAGAATATTCTCCGCTGCCGTGGCGAACTCATATTTGAGGAATTCTTGGCTCAGCACCGCCAGATGGCGGTGCCAGGACTTGACGTCGACGGCGGCGAGGTCGACGCCGTCGAGCATCACCTGCCCCGAATCGGGGCGGTAGAGGCCGGCGAGAATCCGGATCAGGGTGGACTTCCCGGCGCCGTTCTCCCCCACGATGGCGATGTGCTGGCCCTCGCGGATGGTCATGGTGATGCCGCGGATAACCTCGATGTCGCTGCCCGTGTACGTGAACCGGATGTCCCTCAACTCCACGGTCTTCGGAGCCTGCAGGAGCGGCGGAGCGTGCTCGGAGTGCACGGGCAGCGCCATGAATAGCTCGTAGTCCTTAAGGTTCGCCAGGTCCTCGTCGATGGAGCTGAGCGAAGAGACGAGGTTGTTGGCCGTGGACAGCGCCCGGCTGACGATCTGCTGGACGTACAGGAACTGGCCCACCGGCTGGGCACGGGCGATGATCTGGCCCACCACCCAGATCAGCGAAACAACCTCGGCGCCGTACTGCAGGGCGTCCGCTGCCAGCTGCTTGGGAATGTAGCGCTTCTGGAAATCAAGCCGCCGCTTCTCGTCGGCGTCCCGGAGCCGGGAGCGCAACCCCATGAGGTAGCCGACGATTCCGTACAGCCGCATCTCGGCAATGTGCTGCGGCCGCAGCAGGTTGGTTTCGATCATCCGGCGTTGCCGGCGGGAATCCACCTGCGTATTCCAGTGGGCGATCTGTTCCCGGGACAGCTTGAATTGCAGGTACACGCTGGGAACGATGGCCACCAGGACGATCACGGCGATCCACCAGCTCACAAGCAGAAGGGCTCCCACGGCCAGGATCACGGAGACCAGCTGGGTAAAGATCGCGGCGATCCGGTCCAGGACCCGGGCATAGGAATCGGAGAACCGCTTGGCGCGGTCGTACAGGTCCACCGTCTCCTTGTCGTCATAGCGCCAGAAATCGAGGGCCAGGAACCGCTCGTACATGAGGTCCCCCACAATGGCCCCCACCCTGAAGCTCATGAGCTGCTGGATGTAGCGGTCCACACTGCTGAAGGCACCCCAGAACAGACCCAGCGCGGCGGTGATGATGACGTAGACGATCGCCCGCTGGCCCTCGGCGGCGTCGCCGGCGTACGCGGCCGCCAAGGCCGTGGTGGTCAGGGCGGCAAAGTAGGTGGTGACCAGGGGCAGCAGCGCCGAGATCAGCGAGCCGACCACCTTCATCACGACGGCGGCAGGAGAGGCCCGGAAGCTGACCCGCAGAACCTGCGCCACAGCCCGCGCGTACGGCCGCACGGCAAGCCGCCGCTGAGGGTCCCTTTTTGGGTTCAGTTCGGCGGGATGGCGTGGTTGGGACATGCATCCAGCCTAGTGCTGCGGAACCGGCCTGGCGGCAGGGTCAGTACTTCTCACCGTACTGGTATTCAGGGAGATCAAAGCATGCACTGTAGCCCGCAATCCGAAGCGTTTCCGGTGGCTCCTCGAAAGAGACCAACAGGTGGGTGCCGTCCTCGTGCAGGAGATCGAGCGACCGATCCCCGTTGAGGGTCTTGTCTTCTGAAACCTTCCACCCTGCCCGGCCGGACACTGCAGCGGCCACCTCATCCAGGAACCCGTCGCGGTCCACTCCCGGCATCAATTCGGCTTCGGCATCACCGGCCCATTTCTTCCGCTCGCCGTCGCAACGCAGCAGGCTTGAGGTGTCGTTTGCCCACGTTGACACGACCGCGTCTTCGGGCAGCAGCGCCACGATTTCCTTTTCCATCGACATGACCTTGGATTTGGCTGATTCGAGGCTGATGTCCATGTCTTTTCCGTTTCCGGCCTGCCCGCATGAGGCCACCATTGCAGTGAATGCTATTGCCCCGGCTACCCGCCAGGCGGTTGTCCACCCGTGTCCGGCCCTACCGATCACGGAGTTCCGTACGGACGTCGTTGATGGCCTTTTCATTCCAGGGATCCGTGGTGGCGATGAGGCTGTGGTTGTCGATGCTGTAGGCCTGTGTCCATTCGAAGCCCCCCGGCGGCTCATAAACGTGCTTTTCAAAGGCGGGCTCCTTCATCGGGTAATTCTCCCCTACAACTCCGTTTGCTTCGGCGGTCAGCAGGATATCGGGGTAGGTGAAACTGGAATAGTCGGTGCCGGGGTCAGGCTCCCAGCCAGGAGGCATGGCAGCGCCGGACAGGGCTACGAGCTTGTCAAAGTGGGCTCCTTCGATCTCCGCCCCGGTGAGGTTCCGAAGTCCCCAGCTGTGGCCTATGCCCACCGACTGGGCCCCGGACGGCAACTCAAGGTCGACAGCGGCCTGGAAGGCCCGCAGGACTGGAGCCGAATCGGCCACGAACTCATCGCTCTTGGCCTCCACCAGGAATGCCTCAACAAAGCCACCGTCGGGAAACTCCGATCCCTTGTACACAAACGCCGCGGTCCCGCCCGACTTGTCCGCCTCAACCAAGCGGTTGGCCAGCTGTTGCGGGCCGCCGCCATAGAACGACGCTTCGTTGGTGGTGGTGCCGGGAACATACGTGATCATGGACGTCGTGTGCCCGTCATAGCTGCCGATGAGTTCCACGATGGACTGTTCACCGGGATCATAGGCGGCGAGCTGGATTTTCCCGTCGACCGCCCGCTGGAGATACGCCAGTCCGGACTGCCGTTCCCGCCAGGCCTCGTGCTCGGCGGCGAAACGCACCGGATAGGTCGAATCCATGTTCCAGGGGTTGAATTCCGGTTCCGGATCCTTTGTTTGGAGCCAGGCAATCCGTTCCTGGGCGTTCAGTCGGTTGGCCTCGACCCGCACATTGAACGGTATGCCGTTCGTGTTCCCTGCCAGGTCCGGGTGGTCCCGGATGAAGTCCTGATGCTGGGCGTCGGTGAGGCTCAGCCACCAGTCCCGGACCTCGGGGGCGGACTTGCCGGCGATATTCCCCGGGCCGGGCGTTCCGGAGCTGCCGCCGGACGGCCCGGACACAGCCGCACCTCCGGCGGCCGAGCTAGCCGATTCCTGCTCGTTTGCCTGGTGCAGCAGCGTGTCCGCGGCCTGGTCAAGGAAAAGGGCTGCTGCCCTCATCGAGCGGCTATGGGTTCCTCTCCAGTCCTGGCGGAACCTCTCTGCATCAGGGCCGGGCCACGGGGTTCCGGCCACGCCGGCATTGAAGGAAAGCCGCTGCCCGTCCAGCATTCGACCGGCCGACCGCATCGTGGCGGCGAGCTGCCTCAGCTGCGCCACATCGGCCCCATGGAATCCGCCTGCCAAACCATCCCCCAAGGCCGGTGAAGTATTTACTCCATCGAATATACAGACTCGGCAGCCCGAAGGGGATGGGGAAGACTCCCCATCCCCTTCGGACCGGCGGACTTAGCGTGAGCCGTAGTTCGGGGCTTCCACGGTCATCTGGATGTCGTGCGGGTGGGATTCCTTGAGGCCGGCCGGCGTGATGCGGACGAACTTGCCCCGTGCCTTCAGCTCGGCAACCGTGGGAGCACCGGTGTAGAACATGGTCTGGCGGAGGCCGCCCACCAGCTGGTACGCAACGGACGCCAGCGGGCCGCGGTAGGCCACGCGGCCTTCGATGCCTTCCGGAATCAGCTTGTCGTCGCCGGAGACGTCGGCCTGGAAGTAGCGGTCCTTGGAGTAGGACGTGTTCTTTCCGCGGGTCTGCATGGCCCCAAGGGAACCCATGCCGCGGTAGCTCTTGAACTGCTTGCCGTTCACGAAGATGAGCTCGCCCGGTGATTCGTCACAACCGGCCAGCAGGGAACCGAGCATGACGGTGTCGGCGCCGGCAACCAGCGCCTTGCCGATGTCGCCCGAGTACTGCAGGCCGCCGTCGGCAATCAGCGGGACGCCGGCCGGGATGGCCGCCTTGGCGGACTCGTAAATGGCGGTGATCTGCGGAACGCCGACGCCGGCCACAACACGCGTGGTGCAGATGGAGCCCGGCCCAACGCCCACCTTGATGCCGTCGGCGCCGGCGTCGATGAGCGCCTGGGCGCCTTCGCGGGTGGCAGCCTGGCCGCCGATGATGTCCACATGCGCGGCCACGGGATCGGACTTCAGCCGGCGGATCATGTCCAGCACACCCTGGGAGTGTCCGTTGGCGGTGTCAACGAACAAAGCGTCCACACCGGCGTCAACGAGGGTCATGGCACGCTCCCAGCCGTCACCGAAGAATCCGATGGCGGCCCCGACGCGCAGCCGGCCTTCGTCGTCCTTGGTGGCAAGCGGGTATTGCTCGGCCTTCGTGAAGTCCTTGGTGGTGATGAGGCCCTTGAGCCGGCCCTGGTCGTCAACCAGCGGAAGCTTTTCGATCTTGTTGGTGGCGAGCTTGTGCGACGCTTCCTCGCGGCTGATGCCCACATGCCCGGTGACCAGGGGCATCTTGGTCATAACGTCGCTGACAAGGCGGATGGGGAAATCCGCTTCCGGCACGAAGCGGGTGTCGCGGTTGGTGACAATACCGAGGAGCCGCATGCCCTCGTCCACCACCGGCAGGCCGGACACGCGGTAGTGCGAGCAGATCTCGTCCAGTTCAGCCAGGGTAGCTTCCGGCCCGATGGTCAGCGGGTTGGTGATCATCCCGGATTCGCTGCGCTTCACACGGTCCACCTGGTCGGCCTGGTCCTGGATGGACAGGTTGCGGTGGACCACGCCCAGGCCGCCCTGGCGGGCCATGGCGATAGCCATGCGGGACTCGGTGACGGTGTCCATGGCAGCTGACAACAGCGGCGTCTGGACGGTGATGCGCTTGGAGATACGTGAGGACGTGTCTGCTTCTGACGGGATGACGTCGGTGTGCCCGGGCAGGAGCAGGACGTCGTCGTAGGTCAGGCCGATAAAGCCGAACGGGTTGTGTTCGGGCTGGGTCATGAGTGCGCCTCTTACCTTAATTCCGGGGTTCACGGGTAGGGGTTGCAGCTGATGACCAGCCCGTCATTACGGGACTGGCCTGTGCAGATGGTGGTGCCTTGGTGCGGAAGTGTTGAATAAATTCTAGAACCTCTGCGGCGATCCCCATATTCCGCGGCGGTAATGTGAGCAACCGCACGTGCCCGCAGGTCACGCCGGCTCAGGTCCAGCCGGTGGCGGCCAGCAGCCGCTGTTCGAACATGGGAATCATGCTCTGCACATACGTTTTCGTCAGGTGGTTGTCGTCCTTGTAGACATAGATGTTGCCCACCACTGCCGGGCAGATTCCGTCGGCGCAGATGAAGTCGCTCATATCCATCAGGTGGAGGCCGGCCACCTTGCCGCGGTACTGGTCCAGCGGTGACGAGTCGGCGAGCGCTTCACCGAGCGGCGGATTGCACTCCTCCGCGGCGGCCCCCCTCTTTTGCACGCACTCCGGCATGTTGAACCCAAACCGCGGATTGTCGCGGACGCCCACGACGTCCATCCCGGCGTCCGTGAACGGCTTGATGCCCTCCAGGTAACCAGGCACTTCCGTTTCGAACGGCGCTTCGACATGCGTCAGGGATGCCACGGTGAACACGGCGTCCGGCTTGTGTTCAAGCACATATGCAGCGCTGGCCTTATTGAAGGCATTGCACTCAGCATCACGCTCGGCCGACTCCGCGCCGAAGCGGCAGCTGCCCTTGAGGAGCGTGACCACCTCCCAGCCGTGCTCCTTGGCGATCGGACCCAGCGCGGCCATGTACTGCTGCGCGTGCGAGTCGCCCAGCACCACGATCCGCTTGGTGACAACGTCCGGCTTGCTGTTCTGCAGACAGCCCGAGAGCAGCGGGTCACCGGGCACATTGCCGTCGGTGCAGAGGCCGTCGATATCCGCCCACTCGTTCTTCATGGCAGCCGGCGCCGGAATGATCCTGGCTTCCGGCGTCGGCTTTCCCGCGTTTTCGGGAGTCAGTGCGGCGGCACCCGGCGTCAGTTCCCTGGGCTGCGCCGCGGCGGCTGCTTCCTCGGCCGTCAGTTTGGTCTGCCACAGTGACACCGGGCCCGCGAGCAGGGCTCCGCACGCCACGATTACGACGGCGTTCCGCCAGATCCGCCGTTGCGGCCAGTGCCATTCGCGCAGCGGTTTTTCCACGAACCGGGTGGTGAGGACTGCCATCGCCACGGAGGCTGCCACGATGGCAAGGCCCTGGACGAGGTTCGGCGAGACAACACCCGTGCCCGCGAGGGCCAGGACCAGCAGCGGCCAGTGCCACAAGTACAGCGCGTAGGAGTTGTCACCGAGTGACACGAGGGGTTTCCAGCTCAGGAGGCGGTCGGCACCAAAGCGGCTGCCGCTCTGGCCGGCCACAATGATTGCCGCCGCCGACAGCGTGGGCCAGAGCGCCACGAAACCCGGGAAGGACCGGTCCACCGTCAGCAGCAGGCCGCAGGACACCATGGCCACCACGCCCGCCCAGCCCAGGATGATCCGAAGGACCTTTCCCGGCTTCAGGTAAGGAAGTGCGAGAGCCAGCAGGGAGCCCAATGCAAACTCCCACAGCCTGGTCCTGGTATCAAAGTAGGCGTAGGCCTGGTTGGTGGCCGTCTGGTCAATGGAAAAGGCCAGCGACGCCGCAAAAACCACGCCGAAGGCAACGGCCAAAAGCATGCGGTAACTGATCCCGGGCCGGCGCAGGACCCGGTGCAGCAGGGCGATTCCCGCAAACACCAGGGGCCACAGGATAAAGACCTGCCCCTGGATGGACAGTGACCAGAAATGCTGCAGCGGGCTCGCGCCGGAGTGGTCCTGCGCGTAGTAGTCAACGGCCGAGTCCGCAAGCAGCCAGTTCTGCCGGTAGAGCAGTGAGGCCCACGCCTGGTCCAGGACGTCCGGCCAGCGGCTTTGCGGAAGAAGTGCCCAGGTGCCGGCCAGCACACCCAGGATAACGACGACGGCGGCAGGCAGCAGCCGCTTGAACAGGTGCAGCCAGTGGCTGACCAGCTTAAGCGGGCTGCCGCTTTCCACTTTCCGCACGAAGGAGAGGGTGAGCAGGAACGCGGAGATGAGCAGGAAGATGTCCACGCCGCCGGATACCCGGCCCAGCCAGACGTGGTACGTGACCACCATCAGTACTGCCAGTGCCCGGAGGCCTTGGACCTCGGGGCGGTACCCCTTCCTGGCCGCCTTGTTCGTAGATGTCGTCGCGGGAGTCGTCGTCATTCCGTGTTCCAGCCGGTCGCTGCCAGAAACTCCTTCTCGAAGTAGGGGGTGATGCTGTCCATATAGGTGCGGGTGACGTGGTTGTCGTCTTTGTAGACCATGACGTTGCCGATGACCGCCGGACAGGTGTCGCCCTGGCAGAAGAAGCGGCTGAGGTCGAGGAACTTTGTGTCCGGCACCTGGGCGGCAATTTCGGCGTCCGGCGAAGCCGGCTGATAACTGTCAGCCGCCTTGGCGGCGCACGCCGAATAGTTGTCCTTGTTGCGCTCGAGGCAGTCCGGGACGGCCTCGGGCATTCGGGGCGTGTCCCGGAGCGCAACGACAGGGATGCCGGCGCCGTTGATTTCCTTGATCTCCGGAACCCACGCCGGGTCCATGAATTCCGTCTTGTTCGGATTCGGGTCTGTCCGCGTGCTGGTGGTGACCACGAGGTCCGGTTTCATCTCCAGGACCTTCCTGGCCGTGTCCTTGTTGAAGTCGAGGCAACCTTCGGACAGCTCAGGGGCGGCGGTATCAGTCACCGGGCAATAGCCCTTGGTGATGGTCTCCACTTTCCAGCCGTGCTTGTCGGCGAGGTTCAGCAGTGGCGTGGCCCAGACATGGGCGTGCGAGCTACCAATGACCACAATGGATTTCTCCGCATCGTCCTTGCCGTTGGAGCAAAGGTTGATGAGCTCGGCGTCGTTGGTGGTGCAGCCGCCCTGAAACTTCGGCCAGTCCTCCGCCACCGTGGTGAGGCTGGGGAGCAGCGGCGCGGACTTGTCGGCGGCGTCGACGTAGCCGGGATCAAGCACCCGTGCACCCGGGTTATTGGCCCAGGCCTGGCTTGCGGCGGCAGCAGTGGCGCTGCTGATCTGGAACTGCCACCCGGCGAGGGGAACGGAAGCGGTGGCCACTGCGGCGGCGACGGCAATCAGTGCGCGACGGCGGTTGACCTCGGGCCATGTCCATTCACGCCAGGGTTTCTCGATGAATCTGGTGGTGAGGTAGGCGAGGCCCATCGACGCCACGATGATGACCGTGCCGGACAACGGCCCGGCGTGGTCGCGGCCCGTCGCCGCGAGGGCAATGACAAGGATCGGCCAGTGCCACAGATACAGGGCGTAGGAGTTGTCCCCCAACCGGACCAGTGGTCCGGCGCTCAGGATCCGGTCAACGCCGAACCTGCTCCCCGTCTGGCCGGCAGCGATGACGCAGGCGGCTGCAAGTGTGGGCCACAGGGCCGCCACTCCCGGGAACGCCGCCTGGACGTTGAGCAGGATCCCGCAACTCAACATGGCGACAATGCCCAGCCAGCCAAGGGCTATGCGCCCTGTCCGGGGTATCCGGAGGCCGGGAAGGATCAGCGCCACCAGTGTTCCGAGGGCGAATTCCCACAGCCGGGCGCCGGTGTCGAAGTAGGCCTGCGCCTGGTTGGTCAGGGTGAAGATAATCGAGTACGTCAGTGACACCAGGAACACGCCGACGAAGATGTAGCACAGCAGGATCCGGTAGTGCAGCCGGTAACGCTTCGCCAGCAGCGCGGCCGCGGCAAAGATCAGCGGCCACAGAATGAAAACCTGTCCCTGGATGGACAGCGACCAGAAGTGCTGGAACGGGCTGGCCAGGCTGTGGTCGGTGGCATAGTAGTCGACGGCCTGCGTCTGCAGGAGCCGGTTTTCCATGTAGAACAGGGATGCCCAGCCCTGCGCGATCACGTCCAGCCAGCGGGTGCTCGGCAGGAAGATGAAGCTCGCGGCGAGGATGGCAACTATCACTGTGACCGCGGCGGGCAACAGTCGCCGGAAGAGGTGCAGCCAATGCTTGAACAGTGCCATTGGGCGGCCCTGCTCATATTTGCCCACGAACTGCAGCGTCATGAGGAAGGCCGAGATCAGCAGGAATACGTCAACGCCGCCGGACACCCGGCCAAACCAGACGTGGTAGCTGACCACCATCAGCACGGCCAGCGAGCGCAGGCCCTGGATTTCCGGCCTGAACTTCGATTTTCGGCTCGCTTCAGTTCCGGCGCCACTACGGCGCGGCGAGGCCAGGGCTCTCGCTATGGACATAGAAAAACCCCTCAGGCGGACAACCAAAGCATCCATGTTACCGAATCGTAATTTTCATCGCCAATCGCCGGCGCATTCGGGAAGAACCCCCGCCTCCCATTAAGGCACCGCAAGCTGGGAGTTTCCAGAGGCGTGCGGCGGCTACGGGCCGGCCGGGAAACTAGGCTGGTGCCGACGCCGGATCGCGGAACCGGAAAACACGGAGGAGTGGCCATAGTGATCGTTCAGGTACGGATATGCACACCCGCGGAGCTCTCCGACCTGGTGGTGGAAAGCTGCACACAGCAAACCGGCGCGGCGGAAGTGGCCGTGCATAAGGGAGCGTCCATCCAGCCGCCCGGGGATGTGGTGGTGGTCCACGTGGCCAGGGAATCAGTCGAGGAGCTGCTGGAAAAGCTGCATGCCCTGAACCTCCAGGAGGTCGGCTCCATCGCCATTTCAATGCCGGAGCTCATGCTCTCCCGGCGTGCCGACCGGGCTGAAGCAGCGGCGCCCGGCGACGGGGCCGACGCCATGATCTGGGACGAGGTGACGCGCCAGACAGGCGAGGATTCGCGGCTCACCTGGAGCTATCTGGCCTTCCTCGTCCTGGCCACGCAACTGGCCGCAATCGGGATCGTCACGGATTCAACCATCGCCATCGTCGGGGCCATGGCCGTCGGGCCGGAGTTCGGGCCGCTGGCTGCCCTGGCTGTCGCGCTGGCGCAGCGCAAATGGAAGCTGGGACGCAGCGCCGCGCTGGCTCTGGGTGTCGGTTTTCCCGTAGCAATGCTCCTGGCAGCCTTGACGGCCTGGTTGTCAGTTCCATTGGGGCTCTTCCCTGCCGACACCCTCGACACCGGGTCAGCCGTGGAATTCATTTATCATCCAGGGCCCTACTCGCTGATCGTTGCGGTGCTGGCCGGTGCAGCAGGGATGCTCTCCGTGATCAGCCGGCGCTCCGCGGCCCTGATCGGGGTCTTCATTTCGGTGACCACCGTTCCCGCCGCAGGGTTCGTCGCCGTCGCGCTGGTCCTGGGCGAGTACCAGAAAGCGGCGGGGTCTGCGCTTCAGCTGCTGCTGAACCTCCTGGGTATCGTGGTTTCTGCGGTTGCGGTCCTCATTTTCTACCGGATCATCACCAAGCGACTGCCGGAGGGCATGGCCCGGCGGCTGAGGCGACAGGCCTTGCGCGCCCGGAGCTAGCCCCGCGCCACCGCTTTCACCGGCGACACCACGGCCGGGATCTTCCCGGCCACGTATCGGGCGTCCCTGCATACACCGGGAAGGGTGGCCGAAGCCGCTGAGTACATGAATTCCTCTCCCAGGAAGAACAGCCCGGGCTTATCGAGCGCCACGCCGCGGTGCTGCCTTGGCCGTCCGTCGCCGTCGAACACTGGCATTGCGATCCAGTCGAATGACTCCCGGTAGCCGGTGCACCAGATCACGTTGGACACGTCATCGAGGGGTCTTCCCGCCACCACAGGCAGGCCATCCTGCACGCCGGTCACCCGCGGCACACGTTCGACGCCGGCGGCAGCGAGGTCCTTGCTTTTGGTCCTGATCAGCGGGTCCGCGTGCCCTAGTTTTAGCGGTGCGGCTTTACGGCCAATTGGCGAGTCAAGTGTCAGCACGTGGAGCCCCACGAACCGCACCACGGGCAGGACGAAGCGGGCCGCGGCCCTTCCGTGCCGCACTGGCAGCTCGCCGCCCGGCTTGCCTGCTACCACTGTGTGGTGCGTCCGGCTCACTTCAAGGGCAATTTCCGCTCCCGAGTTGCCCAGCCCCACCACCAGGACACGGCCGGCCCGGAGCTGGTCCGGGTTCCGGTATTCGCTGGAGTGGAGCTGCACGGTCGACGGCGCGAGGTCTGTCGCAAAGTCCGGCAGCCTGGGCGCCTGCGTGCAACCGGTCGCCACAACGACGTTGCCTGCTTCCCATCGCTTTCCGTCCGAAACGGCAACGTACCGTCCTTGCTCGCGCCACAACTTCTCCACCCGGGTGCCGGTGCGGACCGGGAGCGCAAAAGTGGCGGCATAGGCTTCCAGGTAGTCCGCCAGCTCGTCCTTGGTCGGGAAGGACAACCCGTCCCCCGGAAAACGCATGCCGGGCAGGCCGTCGTACTTTGCCGGAGTGAACAGCCTCAGCGTGTCCCACCGCTGCCGCCAGGCATCTCCGATCCTCGGATTCGCGTCCAGGATCAGGAATCTCCGGCCTTGGCGCTTGAGGTAGTGGCCGATGGCCAGGCCGGCCTGTCCCCCTCCGATCACCAGCGTGTCAAGCATGTCACCGGACCCGCCTTCTTCTCGTATGTTGTTCATTGCGCTGCCTCCTGTTCAGCCGCTGCGGATTGATCGGATGAACCGTCCCGGCTGGTTCCCGGCCGCCCTGTATCCCGACCGTGCGATTCGCTCCTGTAGCGCAGCCACCACACGAGCATCAGCGCGGACGCCAGAACGTACACCACATGGAGCAGCCAGATCGGACCGGCCGGCAGGTGGAAGACGTACACGGAGTGGACAGCGTTGGCCACATTGCTCAGGACCAGGCTGCTGAGGCTATAGGACGCCAGATCCTTGGTCCGCGCCGCTTTGAGAAGCATCGGCAGCATGCCAAGGGCGAACAGTACGGTGGAGCACGTACCGGCCAGGACGGGAAGGTTCATAGTTCGACACTAGGTCGGCATCCGCACGGTCCGCGTCGGCAGAATTATGCATTTTGCCCGGGCCACGGGTGGGTAGTTGTATGCAGCCTGATACCTACCCGGCGAGCCCGTGCTCGAAGGCGTACCTGGTGGCGGCTACCCTGGACCGGAGTCCAAGTTTGAGGAAGATGTTGCTGATATGCCGGGCAACAGTCTTTTCACTCAGGTAAAGCTCACCGGCGATCACACGGTTGGCCTTTCCCGCCGCAACGAGCCGGAGCACTTCGATCTCGCGCGGCGTGAGGGGTCCGGCGTCCTTCTCCTGCACCGGCGTGTGTTCGAGTGAGGTCCAGGCAGCCGCCGGGGCTGCGCCGAGGGCGAGGAACTCGGCCCGCGCCGCCTCGAAGTCCATCTCCGCCGCATCCTCGTCGCCGGATGCACGGCAGGCACGGCCCACAAGGGTTCGGCAGCGTGCTGCCTCGAACGGAACGCCCAGTTCCCGCCAGAGCATCCACGCGCGTCGCAGGACCGGCTGCGCCCGGGCGGGCTCTCCTTCGGCTAGGAGGACGGCGCCCCCGGCCTGGCAGGAGGCGGCCTGCACCATCGGCATCGCGCAGTCCTGCGCAACGGCGGCCAGCTCGTCCGCGGACCGCCTGGCCGCGGCGGTGTCCCCCGCGGCCAGCTCTATTTCCACAAGCGCCGGCAGCAGGTGGCGGCGGGTGGCGACGTCGGCGGAATCGGCCGCCCTCCGGATGAGGGCGCGCGCGGCAGGGATATCGCCAAGGGCCAGCTTCAGCAGGGCAAGTCCTGGCTGGGGCTCGTAGCCACTGCGTCCGGCGTGACGGTAGCATTCCTCCGCCGCAGCGAAGTCCCCCCTCAGGCGCTCTACTTCGCCCTCCTGGTAGAAGCCGCCGTAGAACGCATGATAGTCCCCTGCCGCAGCCAGGCGCTGCGCGTCCTTGGCCGCGCTGATGGCGTCATCCCAGGCCCCGTGCAGCCGGTACAGTTCGGCGCGGTGGGCCTGGCACTGGCCGCTGAACAGGACCATGTCCGGCCGTCCCGCGCACCAGCGGTCCAGCGCAGTCGTCCACTCCAGGGCGCGGCGCAGGTCGAAGGCCAGGTGGCAGTTGCCGATGACGGCGCAGTAGATGATGCCCGAGGGCACCGGCGAAACCTCCCCCGCGGTCACTGCCACCATCACCTCGTCAAAGAGCCGAACGCCGCTGCTGATGTCACCGAGCATCAGGCTGGCCTGCCCCCTGCCCAGTAAGGAGAGGGAGATGAGGTCCCGGTCCTGGAACCGTTCCCCGACGGCCAGGGCGTCCGCGAAGACCCGGTTGGCACCGTCAGGGTCGCCGCCGTATAGCATGCCCAGAGCCGTCGGAAGCAGCAGCAGGCCCTCCACCACGCAGGGCTCGTTCAGTTCAGCCACCAGCCGTCCGGCGCGTGCAAACCAGCCGGTGCTGCGGGCCATCTGGCCTGTGTTCATCAGATGCATGCCGATCCATCCGGCGCAGCGCGCCGCACCGGGCACGTCGCCGACGACGAGGTACTCCTCGTGCGCGCGGGTGAGGTTGTCGATTCCCGTGTCAGTCTTGCCCGTCAGGATTTCCACTGTGGCCAGGCGTTCGAGATCGGGCGCGGTGAGCCCGCCACGCCGGTCGGCGTCAAGGAACTGTTCGACGGCCTCGGTCCACCGATGCCCTTCGAAGGCGGAACGGCCCCGGTCAAGACCGGCTTCAGACGTTGCCATGATGCCTCCCCGCGGATCCGGCGGCCCTGTGGCCGGGCCCGTCCCTAAGCGCCCGCGGTTGCTCTAAGCGCCACGGTACGCCGGGTGTCGCCGGGGGCACAAGCACCGGCGAAGGGCCAGGGAGCGGGATGCAAAAGGGCACGAAAAAGCCGGCCCGGCGCGGGCGGTTTCTGGAAACCGTCCGGCCGGGCCGGCCTTTAGGGCGTTGGCTGCAAGCTAGTGCTTGTGGCCAGCGTGCTCGTCCTCGTCGGCCGGCTTCTCGACAACGAGGGTCTCTGTGGTGAGAACCAGCGCTGCGATGGAAGCGGCGTTGCGGAGGGCTGCGCGCGTCACCTTCACGGGGTCGATGACGCCTGCAGCGATCAGGTCTTCGTAATCGCCGCTCTTGGCGTTGAAGCCCTGGTTGACAGCCGACTCGGCAACCTTGGCGGCAACGACGTAGCCGTCGAAACCGGCGTTCTGGGCGATCCAGCGCAGCGGCTGGACGAGTGCCCGGCGAACGATGCCCACAGCCGAGGCTGCATCGCCTTCGAGTGCGGTGACTGCAGGGTCCTCGTCCAGCGCCTTCAGGGCGTGGATGAGGGCCGAACCGCCACCGGCAACGATGCCTTCTTCGAGGGCAGCGCGGGTGGAGGAGACTGCGTCCTCGATGCGGTGCTTCTTTTCCTTCAGCTCCACCTCGGTGGCTGCGCCAACCTTGATCACACCGATGCCGCCGGCCAGCTTGGCCAGGCGCTCCTGGAGCTTTTCCTTGTCCCAGTCGGAGTCGGTGCGGGTCAGCTCGGCGCGCAGCTGGGCAACGCGTGCCGCTACGTCCTCGGCCGTGCCGGCGCCGTCAACAATGGTGGTGTTGTCCTTGGTCACCGTGATGCGGCGGGCCGTGCCCAGCACCTCGAGGCCAACGGAATCAAGGCTGAGGCCCAGTTCCGGGGAGACAACCTGCGCACCGGTGAGGGTGGCGATGTCCTGCAGCATGGCCTTGCGGCGGTCACCGAAGCCCGGAGCCTTGACGGCAACGACGTTCAGGGTGCCGCGGATGCGGTTGACGATGAGCGTGGACAGGGCCTCGCCCTCGACGTCCTCGGCAATGATGAACAGCGGCTTGGAGCTCTGCAGCGCTTTCTCCAGGAGGGGCAGGAATTCCTGCACCGAGGAGATCTTGCCCTGGTTGATCAGGATAAGGGCGTCTTCGAGGACTGCCTCCTGGCGTTCCGCGTCGGTGACGAAGTACGGGGAAAGGTAGCCCTTGTCGAACTGCATGCCCTCGGTGAGGACGAGCTCGGTCTGCGTGGTGGAGGACTCCTCGATGGTGATCACACCATCCTTGCCGACCTTGCCGAAAGCCTCGGCCAGGAGCTCGCCGATCTCGTCGCTCTGGGCGGAGATGGCTGCAACGTTCGCAACCTGGGAGCCTTCGACAGGGCGGGCGTTCTCCAGCAGGCGTGCTGCGACGGCTTCGACGGAAACCTCGATGCCGCGCTTGATCTGGCCCGGGGCGGCGCCAGCCGCCACGTTGCGCAGGCCTTCCTTGACCAGTGCCTGTGCCAGCACGGTGGCGGTGGTGGTGCCGTCGCCGGCAACATCGTTGGTCTTGGTGGCGACTTCCTTGGCCAGCTGCGCGCCGAGGTTCTCGAACGGGTCATCCAGTTCGACTTCGCGGGCGATGGTCACGCCGTCGTTCGTAATGGTGGGAGCGCCCCACTTCTTGTCCAGCACGACGTTGCGGCCGCGCGGGCCAAGCGTCACCTTGACAGTGTTGGCGAGCTTATCGATGCCGGCTTCAAGCGACCGGCGGGCAGCGTCGTTAAACGCAAGCTGCTTTGCCATGGTTTTGTCCTTTCAAGACAGAAACCCCGCGCAGCAGATTCATCGCTAACGACGAAACGGCTGCGCGGGGGTCCAAGAGTTACTTTACGACGATCGCCAGAACGTCGCGGGCGGACAGCACGAGGTACTCGGTGCCGCCGGTCTTGACTTCGGTTCCACCGTACTTGGAGTAGATAACGACGTCGCCAACGGCTACGTCGACCGGAACGCGGTTGCCATCTTCAAAGCGGCCGGGGCCGACTGCAACAACTTCACCTTCCTGCGGCTTCTCCTGCGCGGAGTCCGGGATAACCAGGCCGGAAGCCGTGGTCTGCTCTGCTTCGAGCGGGCGGACAACAATACGATCCTCAAGAGGCTTAATAGAGACCGACACTCGGACCTCTCCTTTACGTCAGCAAATTTATGGACTGGAAAACTGTTGCGCCTGAGCATACAAACCGTCGTCGCGGTGCCGGCAGCAGCGTGGCTGGCAGTTCTTCATGTGTTAGCACCCTCCTAGGGAGAGTGCTAATGATGACTCTATGTAAGTGGTTAGCACTCGGTCAAGGCGAGTGCCAGAATTTCGTCCCCGGTGAACGGCTAGCGCCCTGCCAGGTCCTCAAAATCGACGTCGTCACCGTCGTCCGTGTCGTCGTCGTTCGTAACGTTGCGGTTCCGGTAAAGCAGGACGGCGGCGGCGAGCGCCGTAACCACAGAGGCAATGAGGAACACGAGGCCGCCCGTTCGGACTGCCGCATAGGACTCGCGGATTTCCCGAGCCTCGTCGGTGGCGTCCTGGATGTTCTTGCCGCCCACCGAGTACACCGTTGCGTTGAAGGAATCCAGGAAGAAGATGATGACCAGAAGTGCCAGGCAGACCACGGCGATGGCGGAACCGGCGATCAGCGCAGTCCGGGCATATTTGGCAAGTCCGGTGTGCTGCGGGCGGTCATTGCCCTGGTCATCGACGGGTGGCTGCTGCACTGCGCTGTCTTCCATGCCTTCAACCCTAGCCGCACCGCGGGTGCAGGGCTCCTCGATTAGGCTTGATGACATGGCTGACGCATTGCAGGACCTGATCGCCCCGCTCCTGACCAGCGAAGGCTGGGAGCTGCTGGCGTCGCTGGGGCCCTACCGGGAGGACGACGCGTTCCGGCTCAACGAGTCGCTCCGGAAGGCCGGCCACTCCCCCGCACTGGTGTCCGCCGTCCTCACCCAGTCCAGGCTGCGGACCAAGGCCGAGGCCAAATTCGGCGAATTCGCCCGGCAGATGATCTTCACGCCCGCCGGGCTGGAGCAGGCCACCCGCCTCAACGTCGCCGCCCGGCACGCAGAACGGTTCGCGTCCGCCGGGATCGAGCATGTGGCCGATCTCGGCTGCGGGCTGGGTGCCGATTCGATGGCCCTGGCCTCCATGGACATCAGGGTTACCGCCGTGGAAATGGATGAGACCACCGCTGCCTGCGCCACCATGAACCTGATTCCTTTCCCGCACGCCAGCGTGGTCCACTCCGATGCGACCTCCGTCCCGCTCGAGGGCGTGGGCGGCGTCTGGCTGGATCCGGCCCGCCGCACCACCTCGACGTCCGGCACGCGGCGGATCTGGGATCCGGAGGAATTCTCCCCGCCGCTGTCCTTCGTGAAGTCCCTCGCTGAGTCCGGGCGGGCCGTGGGCGTAAAGATGGGTCCCGGCATCCCGCATGATTCCGTCCCCGCCGGCTGCGAAGCGCAGTGGGTGTCCGTGGGCGGCGACGTCACCGAAGTGACGCTGTGGTTCAACGCGGTCAGCCGGCCCGGCATCCGGCGGGCGGCGCTGCTGCTGGGCCCGCAGGGCGCGGCGGAAATCACCAGCGCGGAAGAGTTCGACGGCGGCCCGGTGGCGCCCGTGGGTCCTGTGGAGGGATACCTGTACGAACCGGACGGAGCCGTCATCCGGGCCGGGCTCGTGGCGGATGTCGCTGCCCGGCTGGGCGGCCACCTCCTGGATGAGCACATTGCCTACATCTGTGCCCCCGAGCTCGTGGACACCCCGTTTGCCAGGGCCTATAAGGTCCTTGAGGTCATGCCGTTCAACGTCAAGGCCCTCAAGGCCTGGGTGAAGCAGAACAACATCGGCGTGCTGGACATCAAGAAGCGCGGCACGTCCGTCACCCCGGAAGAACTCCGC
This sequence comes from Arthrobacter sp. FB24, assembly GCF_000196235.1. Lineage (NCBI taxonomy): Bacteria > Bacillati > Actinomycetota > Actinomycetes > Micrococcales > Micrococcaceae > Arthrobacter > Arthrobacter sp. FB24. The sequence continues at coordinate 3,254,322 of NC_008541.1, forward strand.
AAGCAGCTCTTTGCCGGAGGAAAAAACGGCGGCAAGGGTTCGAAGGGCAAAAAGACAGCCACCCTGGTCCTCACCAGGATCGGCGAGGACCGGGTGGCCATCTCGGTGGAGCCTGTGCAGCCCCGGGTCTAGCTGCGGCCCAAAGCTACTGGGCCCGCATGAACTCTTCCGCCGCCCGGACCTGCTCGTCCGTGGGCCGGACACCGGTGTACAGCACAAACTGCTCCAGGGCCTGGATGGTGGCCACTTCCGCTCCGGTGATCACGGTCTTGCCGGCAGCGCGGGCCGCCTTGATGAGCGGCGTCTCGGCGGGCAGCGCAACGACGTCGAACACCACTTTCGCGGCGTCCACGGCCTCCTGCGGGAAGGACAGCGAGTCAGCATCCGGCCCTCCCGCCATGCCGACGGGCGTGACGTTGATGATCATGTCCGCCGTGCCGCCGGCGTCCGCCGCCGGGAGCTCGGGCCTCCACTTGAATCCGTAGAGGTCCGCCAGCGGCTTACCGGATGCCTCGTTCCGGGCCACGATGGTGACGTCCGTGAAGCCTGCGTCACGGAGGGCGGCGGCGGTGGCTTTGGCCATGCCCCCGGAACCCTTGAGCAGCACTGAATAGTTGGTGGGGACGGCGTTACGCTGCAGCAGCTGCTCGATGGCCGTGTAGTCGGTGTTGTACGCCGTGAGCCGGCCTCCGTCATTCACGATCGTGTTAACGGAATCGATGGCCTTGGCGGAGGGGTCCATGACGTCGACCAGCGCGATGACGTCTTCCTTGTACGGCATGGACACAGCGCAGCCCCGGATGCCCAGGCCCCTGACGCCGGCGATGGCTTGGGCCAGGTCCGTTGGCGCGAACGCCTTGTAGATCCAGTTCAGGCCCAGCTGCTCGTAAAGATGGTTGTGGAAGCGGGTCCCGTTGTTGCTCGGCCGGGCCGAGAGCGAGATGCACAGGGTCATGTCTTTATTCAGAATTGGCACTCGTCCATTAAACGCCCCCGGAGCCCGGGCAGCACTGTTACGCCACACGGCAGGGGCGTCAGCACCCGCTTCCGGGGGCGTGGGGGCCGACGGCGGCAGGCAGCTTTCCGGGTGCCGGCGCCTTGCCCGCCAGAACGGCAACCAGGGCGTTGAAGGCCTCCTGGCTCCGCCCGTAGAGGGCCACCTTGGCGGGTGCCGTCGAGCCGGCCAGCGGCCACGGCGCATCAAGGGCCACCACGACGTCGCCCGTGGCGGGCGGCCCTTCATAGCCGATCAGCGTCACGAGCGGCCCGGCGCCGAGGGTAATGCCGGCAGCCCGGGCAGCCCGGGCAAACCGGGCACGGTCCTGTTCACTGCCGCCGGCAACGCGGACGCTGCCGGGCACCACCGGCCCGTGGCACGGTCCGGCCAGGACGGTCACCGCGGCCGCGGAAATACGTTCGGAGAGGGCAGAGCCGCTTCCCGGGGCTGCACCCTGTGGAGCAGGGGTCCGTGCGCGCCAAATCATCATGGTCACCACCCGCTGTGCCGCGTCGTTGAGGCGCGACGCCGGGAGCGCGCCGGTCTTGACGGCGCTGACCACTGCCGCGTGGGCGGCGGCCACGTCCCCGGGCATGAGCAGCAGATCCGCCCCCGCTGCCAGGGCCAGCGGTGCGGCGGACTCCCCGGGGTATTGCTTCGTGATCGCACCCATGTTGAGTGCATCGGTCACGGCAACGCCCTTGAAACCCATGCCGCGGAGGGTGGCGTAGCTCTGTTTGGACAACGACGCCGGAACCCCCGGTTCCAGGGCCGGCACGGAGATGTGGCCGGTCATGATCATGGGCAGCCCGGCATCGATGGCGGCCTGGAAAGGTTTCCAGTCCTTCGCGCGGAGCTGCGCCACCGTTGCTTTCTGCACCGGCAGGTTCTCGTGCGAGTCGACGGCAACGGAGCCGTGCCCCGGGAAGTGCTTGGCGGAAGGCAGGATCCCGGCCGCCAGCATTCCCTGGGCAAAGCCGACGCCCAGGCTTGCTGCCGCGTCCGGGTCGCCGGACATGGCCCTGGCGCCGATCGTCGGATCCTGCGGCCCCGCTGTGACATCCGTGTCCGGCGCGAAATCCGCAGTGAAGCCCAGCCCGGCCAGCTCCGCCGCGAGCGCCTTGCCGGCGTCGGTTGCCAGCCCGACGTTCCCTGCGGCGCCGAAGCTCATGGGTGCCGGCCATTCCGTCAACGGAGCGCGCAGCCTCGCCACGACCCCGCCCTCCTGGTCCACCCCGACCAGTGCAGGCCAGGTGCGTCCGTCCGCCTTGGCCGCGTTCCGGAGGCGGCTGATGCCTGCCGCCATGGCGGCGGTGTCCACGGTTCCGTCGGCGGAGAGGGGCACGTTGTCACCCATGATGATCGCGCCGCCCAGGTGCAGCCGTTCCATGGTTGCCGCGTGCGAAGCAAAATCCGTTCCGGTAAAGAACGGCATCATCACCTGCCCGGCCTTCTGTTCAAGGCTCATTGCTGCGACAGCGGCGCGGGCCGAGTCTTCATCCTGCTGCTGCGGCCCCCAGCCCAGCTGGCGCTCCCCAGGTGCCGGGGTGGGAGGCCCGGAGGATCGCGGGGCTCCCGAAGCACCGGGTTCGGACCGCACGGCTCCGCCGGACGGTGATGCCGTGCCGGGGGACGTTCCCGACGGCGTTCCCGAGGTGGGCGGAGAAGGCACACCGGTGCAGGCTGCGGTCGCGAGCATGGCCGCAGTCATCGCGAGGGCCGGCGCTGACTTGTGGAAAGTCTTTGTGTGCGGCGTCTTTTTGTGCGGCGTCTTTTTGTGCGGCGTCTTTTTGTGGGGCGTCTTTTTGTGGGAACTGTCACTGCGTCCTCGAAACCAAGCCATCAACTCGATGCTACCCCTGCACTAGACTTGAACCACCCGTTGCCCGCCCGCAGGCGGCTTCGGCAACGGACGGCGGAACAGTGAAGGGACCACATGAAGATTGATTTCGCTTCATCCAGGCAATCAACTCTTGGTGTGGAATGGGAGCTGGCGCTGGTCAATGCGCAAACCGGCGAACTGGCGTCCGTGGCCAATGAAGTGCTGCGCGGCGTCTCGGCCAACCATCCCGAACTCAACGAGGACGACGAACACCCCCACATCAAGCAGGAACTCCTGCTCAACACAGTGGAGCTTGTCACCGGCATCTGCGAAACGGTGGCGCAGGCCAAGGCCGATCTCAGCAGTTCCCTTGCCGCAGTGCGGGAAGTCACAGACCCCATGGGCGTTGAGGTCTTCTGCGCCGGAAGCCATCCTTTCAGTCCTCCCCAGCTGCAGCCGGTCACGGACAAGGCCCGCTACGCCAAGCTCATCGACCGCACCCAGTGGTGGGGCCGCCAGATGGTGATCTACGGAGTCCACGTCCATGTGGGCCTGGACAGCCGCGACAAAGTCCTTCCGGTGCTGGACGGCCTGGTGAACTACTTCCCGCACTTCCAGGCGCTCTCCGCGTCGAGTCCGTTCTGGGGCGGCGAGGACACCGGCTACGCTTCCCAGCGCGCGCTGATGTTCCAGCAATTGCCGACCGCCGGGCTGCCGTTCCAGTTCTCCACCTGGGCGGAGTACGAGTCCTACGTCCAGGACATGTTTACCACCGGAGTGATCGACACAATCTCGGAGATCCGCTGGGATATCCGCCCGGTCCCCAACCTGGGCACCATCGAGATGCGCATTTGCGACGGCCTGGCCACGCTGGAAGAGGTCGGTGCGATCGCGGCCCTGACCCAGTGCCTGGTGGACGAGTTCTCCACCATCCTGGACAACGGCGGTACCATTCCCACCATGCCTCCCTGGCACGTCCAGGAGAACAAATGGCGTGCCGCCCGGTACGGCCTCGAGGCGATCATCATCCTCGATGCCGAGGGCAACGAGCAGCTGGTCACCGACCACCTGCTGGAAACCCTGAACCGGCTCGAGCCCGTGGCCGCGAAGCTCGGCTGCTCCGACGAGCTTGCCGACGTCGAAAAGATCATCAGCCGCGGTGCCGGATACCAGCGGCAGCGCCGCGTGGCCGCGGAACACGGCGGAGACCTCCGGGCCGTGGTGCTGGACCTCGTCAAGCAGATGCGGAACGGCCCCACCGCCTGAACTCCTTGGCTGCAGCGCCGGGCCGGGGGCCGCGGCGCCGTGCGGGCTACGCCGAAACCGTCGTGACCGGCATGGACGAATCCGGGGCGAAGCTGATGCCGCTGGGCTCGATGCCGGCCATGACCAGCTGGGCACCGAGGGCGGCCACCATGGCACCGTTGTCTGTGCACAGCTCAAGCGGCGGAACAGTCAGCCGGATTCCGGCCGCCCTGCACCGCTGTTCGGTGAGCTGGCGCAGCCGCGAGTTCGCGGCTACCCCGCCGCCCAGCAGGAGCTCGGTGATGCCGTTTTCCGTGCAGGCGAGCACCGCCTTGGACGTGATGACGTCCACAACGGCCTCCTGGAAGGCGGCCGCGATGTCCGCGACCGGCACTTCGTCGCCCCGGGCTTCGAACTGCTCCACGCAACGGGCGACGGCGGTCTTCAATCCGCTGAAGGACCAGTCGTAGCGGTGCGGGCCGGGTTCGTCCGCGGTGCCCATGTACTTGGGCTGCGTCAGTCCGCGCGGGAACCGGATGGCCTTGGCGTTGCCTGTCCGGGCTAGTTTGTCGATGGCCGGGCCGCCCGGGTAGCCGAGCCCCAGGAGCCGTGCCACTTTGTCGTAGGCTTCCCCGGCAGCGTCGTCAATCGTGGAGCCCAGCAGCTCGACGTCGTCGGTGATGCTCCTGATCCGGAGGATCTCGGTGTGGCCGCCGGAAACCAGCAGGGCGCCCAGGTGTTCAGGCAGGGTGTTCTCCTCCTGCAGCAGGCCGACACCGACGTGGGCCACCAGGTGGTTGATGGCATATAGCGGTTTGCCCGTGGCCACCGCGAGCGCCTTGGCGGCGCACACGCCCACCATCAAAGCCCCGGCCAGCCCGGGACCGGAAGTGACGGCGATCGCGTCCACGTCGTCAAGCTGGACTCCCGCGTCCGCGAGGGCTTCCTGGAGGGTGGGCACGAAGGCGTCCAGGTGTGCACGGGAGGCGATCTCGGGGATGACTCCGCCGAAGCGGACATGCTCTTCCATGGAGGATGACACAGTGTTGCTGAGCAGCGCAGTTCCGCGCACGATTCCCACACCTGTCTCATCGCAGGAGGACTCGATGCCCAGGACTAGGGGCTGTGTTCGGTTCATGGTGTGTCTGCCTCCGTGGCCGGCGGTTGGTCTGGGGTCGCATCCATGGCCGCGGGCCTGGGTGGCGGGCTGGCATCCTGAAGCTGGAGCCGCATGATCAGGGCGTCAACGCCGTCCCGGTAATACCTTGGCCGGACATGGATCTGCTCGAAGCCGAAGCGGCGGTAGAGGTCCTGGGCCCGGGGGTTGTCAGCCCTGACCTCCAGCAGCACATCCGCCGCGCGGCGCCGCCGGCTTTCGGCGATGAGCTCGGTCAGCAGGGCCGAGCCGATCCCCTTGCCTTCGCACTCGGGTACCACGGCGATGGTCTGCACATCCGCGATGGGTTCGATGCACATCAGTCCGGCGTAACCCACAATTTCGCCGGCAGCTTCGGCCACAACGTAGTGGCGGGTCCCGGTCTGTGCCAGTTCTTCATGGAACATCTGGAGCGGCCACGCGTCCACCGGGAACAGCCTGCATTCGAGGGTGTGCACGGCGGGGATGTCCGTCCCGTTCATGCTGCGCAACGTCACCCCTGCCGGCGCGGCGCCGGCCGCCATCCCGGTCACAGCGCACGCTTCCGGGGCCCGGGAACCTGGGCATCGGACTCGCGGAGGTACAGCGGCGTGGAATCCAGCAGCTGCTCCCCCGCAGCCAGCCTCGCCAGGGCGAACTGGCCAAGATACAGGGCGTCCGGCTGCTCGGTGCTGAAATCCGGGTCGGCTTTCAGGACGTCCTCGTAGATGCCCGCTCCGGCGCCGTAGGCCGGGAGGTCGGGAAGATCGGCCGCGAAGCCCACGTGCGGTCCGTCAACGAGCAGGGGCAGCTGGCCGTCGGTGAGTGAATAGCGCGCCCAATAGACCTCTTTGCGCCGGGCATCCGTTGCCACCAGGAATTCCGGCACGGCAGCAGTCGATTCGGCCACTTCCAGCGCCATGGCGTCCAGGCTCATCAGGCCGTACAGCGGTTTACCCCAGACGTAGGACAGGGTCCGAGCCGTGGCGATCCCGGACCGCAGCCCGGTGAACGGCCCCGGGCCCACACCGGTCACGATCGCGTCGATGTCCGCCCCCGTGACCCCGGCATCGGCGAGCAGGGCGTCGATGCCCGGGGCCAGCACTTCGGCATGGCTGCGGGTGTCCTCGGTGGAGAAACTCGCCAGCACGCCCTCCGGCGCATCGTCCGAAACCAGCGCCGCACTGGCCACGGCTGAGGTGTCGATGGCAAGGATGAGCATCAGGAATTCCCTTTCAGGGCGGCCGGCAGCAGGGGCTGCTCGGCCCAGCGCGGGCCGTAGCCCCGGATCATAATGGTGCGGGGTTCGTCGTCGTCGTCCGTATCGAAGTCCAGCACGCCGTCAGCGGCGCCCGGCGCGGAGGCTCCCGCGGCGCCGGATAAGGAGCCCAGCGGACGGTGCAGTTCGACGTCGAGCACGCTGTCGCTGAGGTGTTCCACCCGTCCGCGCCCCCACTCCACCACCGTGACGGTGCTGTCCATGGTGTTTTCGAGGTCGATGTCATCGATCTCCGCCGCACTCTCCAGCCGATAGGCATCCACGTGCACCAGGTCGGGGCCGCCGGGACGCGGGCCGTCCGGAAGGTTGGGATGGATGCGGACCAGGACGAACGTGGGGGAAATAATGCCCGCCCGCACCCCCAGGCCCTCGCCGAGTCCCTGGGTAAAGGTGGTCTTGCCGGCTCCGAGCTCTCCGGTCAGGATGACGAGGTCGCCCGAGTCAAGAACGGCGCCAAGGGCGGCCCCAAGGGCATGGGTTTCCTCGGCGCTCTGCACCGTCAGGGACAGCTCCCACTGCGGATCACTCATTGCGCCTCACCCGGTCCGTCCGTGTGGCTTTCGTTCATATACCGCCTCGGTACCCGCGGGCTGATCCGCGTCACGATCTCGTAGTTGATGGTGCCCGCCGCGCGGGCCCAGTCGTCCGCCGTCGGGCCGCCGTCCGTTCCGTCGCCGAAGAGGACGGCCTCGGCACCCAGCACGCTGGCCCCGCCGGACGACACCCCGCGGGGTCCGAGGTCGATCACCATCTGGTCCATCGCGATCCTGCCCACCACCGGGTAGTTACGGCCCTCCACCCGGACGGGGCCGCCTGTGGCCACGCGGGGCACCCCGTCGGCATAACCGAGCGGGATCAGTCCCAGGGTGCTGGCGCCGGCGGTGCGGTAGTTGAGCCCGTAGGACACGCCCTGGCCGGCGGGGACGTCCTTGCAGTGGGACACCTTGGTGCGGACGGTCATCGCCGGGCGAAGGCCCAGCTCGGCCGGCGACTGGCCCTCGAACGGCGAGAGCCCATAGATGCCGAGTCCCACGCGGACCAGGTCGAAGTGCGTGTCCGGACGGGACAGCGTGGCGGGGGTGTTGGCCAGATGCCGCACTTCGGGATCCACGCCGGCGTCCTCCGCGATGGCCAGGACTTCGCGGAAGGCCTGCAGCTGCAGGTCCGTTTCCGGACGGTGCGGTTCATCCGCCACGGCAAGGTGGGAGAAAATGCCCACCACGCGGAGCAGGCCTTCGTCCTGGTATTCCATCGCTTCGCCCACCAGGCTGTCCCATGCTTCAAGAGTGGCGCCGTTGCGGCCCAGGCCGGTGTCCACCTTCAGGTGGACGCGCGCGGGGCGTTCCTGTTCCCGGGCCGCCAGGACGATCTTTTCCAGCTCCCAGCCGGAGCAGCCAATGTCGATTCCGGCTGCGACGGCGGCACCGAAGTTGCTGTCCGGCGTGTGCAGCCAAGCGAGCAGCGGCGCCTCGATTCCCGCAGCCCGCAGGGCGAGAGCCTCTGAAATGTGTGCAACGCCAAGCCAGCGCGCCCCGGCTTCCAGCGCAGCGCGTGCCACCGGAACGGCACCGTGCCCGTAGGCATCCGCCTTCACCACGGCCATGACCTGCGCCGGCGAGGCAACAGCGGCCAGATGGCGCACGTTGTGCCGGATGGCGTCGAGGTCGATCACTGCTGAACGTTCGCCAGCGGAACGCCCGCTCGCGGAACGTTCAATGGCGGGGCCAGATGTTGCGTCCGGGACGGGCCGGGAGTCACCGGTTGCTGCTGGGTAAGTCACCCTAGTGATTCTAGTGGCGGCGCGGCGGGTGGCTTAATTCAGCTAGGCGTCGGAGAGGTGGGCGATGGTTGCCGTGGCCCGGCGCAGGGCCTGCGGCGGAACATCGCGGACAATTTCCTCAAGGAAGCTGAAGCGCCGCAGCCACTGGCTGCTTTGCCGTTCCGGCCTGGCGTTGGCCCGTTTCCACCAGTCGGCGATGTCGCCCCAGCCGGGTGCTGCGAGTGAACCGCCCACTTCCTGGACTGCCAGCGACGCGCACAGGTTGGCGAACCGGAGCCGGTCCGCCAGCGGCCAGCGCGCCAGGCTGCCCACAATGAAGGCCGCACCGAAGCAGTCCCCGGCGCCGGTGGGGTCAAAGGCCGAGACTGGCAGCGACGGCACCCATTCCTCCTCGCCCGTTTCGGAATCCACGGCCATCGCACCCTGCGGCCCCAGGGTCACCACGGCCACCGGAACCCGGTCGGCGAGCGCGTACAGCGCCGCCCAGGGTGTGTCCCGGCCGGTGAACGCCATGGCCTCGCGCTGGTTGGGCATAAAAGCGTGGAAGTACTCGAGGTTGTCCAGCCTGGTGGAGGACCATTTGCCGGTGGCGTCCCAGCCGACGTCGCCGAAAAGTTTGACTCCCGCGCCGTGGGCAGCAACCGCCCACGGGGCGAGTTCTTCGTCCAGGTCGGCGACGGCGGCGAGTGCGGCCGGCGGCGTGCCGATCAGTTCCGAGGACGTGACCGGGGCCGGGTGGCCGTGGGTCACCATGGAGCGGTCGTGCTGCACGCTCAGCGAGACGGTCACGGGCGAGTGCCAGCCGGGTACCCGCTTGGAGAGGGACAGGTCCACATGCTCCTGGGCGGCCAGGATCTTCCAGTTGTAATCCCCGTAGCCGTCATCGCCGAAGGCAGCCGCCAGCCCGGTGCGCAGTCCCAGGCGCGCGGCGGCAATGGCCTGGTTGGCCACCCCGCCCGGGCAGCTGCCCATTCCCTCGCTCCAGATTTCAGTGCCTGGCTCCGGTGCGTGGGGCAGCCCGGTGAAGATGATGTCCTGGAAGACAGTCCCCGTCAGGAGCAGGTCAAAGCTCCCGTCCGCGGGAGTGCGGACGGCGGAGAGCGGATCGAACCGGCGCTCTGGTATCGCGTCCATGTTCGGCAGACTACGCCCTCGCGCCACCCCTGCAAAGGTCCCCGTCGCGGGTCGCCGGAAGCGCTTGGACACGTGTCCCCGTGAGGGGCCCGCCGTAGCCGAATAGACTGCGTGGTATGCGGCTCATGATTGCCGGTGGCGGCGGATTCCGTGTCCCGCTCGTGTACCGGGCGCTCACCTCCGGCCCCTTCGCGGGGCTGGTGCGCGAGCTTGTGCTCTACGACGTCGATCCCCTGCGGCTGGCCGCCATCAAGGCCGTCCTGGCGTCGATGGCCCCTTCCAACGGTGCACGCGGCCCTGCAGTCAGCACCACCACCTCGCTGGCCGAGGGGCTCGAAGGCACCGCCATGGTGTTCGCGGCCATCCGGCCCGGAGGAACAGCTGGCCGCACCGCTGACGAACGCGTGGCAATCGGCCTGGGCCTGCTGGGCCAGGAGACCACGGGCGCCGGCGGAATCTCCTACGCGCTGCGATCCATCCCCGGGATGCTGGCCTTGGCCCGAGAAATGAAGCAGCGATGCCCCGGGGCATGGTTGGTTAACTTCACCAACCCGGCCGGGATGGTCACCGAGGCGCTGGTGCCCGTGCTGGGAAACCGGGTGATCGGCATCTGCGACTCGGCCGGCGGCCTGGTCCACCGGGCGGCCCGGGCGGCCGGCGCCGCCTTGCCGGAGGGAAGGCTCGACGGCGTGGGCTACTACGGGCTCAACCACCTGGGCTGGCTGTACCGGCTGGAATCCGGCGGAAAGGACCTGCTGCCCGGACTGCTGGCGGACGCGCAGGCCCTGTCCGGCTTCGAGGAGGGCCGGCTCTTTCCGCAGCCGTTCCTCCAGGCACTCGGCTGCCTGCCCAACGAGTACCTCTATTACTACTACGACACCGCCCGGGCCGTCGGCGCCATCCGCGCCATGCGGCAGACACGCGGCGAGTCGATCCACGAGCAGCAGTCGGGGCTCTACCCGGCGCTGGCCGCGGCCGGATCCCGCGCCTACGAACTGTGGGACGCGGCCCGCCGTTCGCGCGAGGAAGGCTACCTCGCCGAGGCACGCGCCGGCGGCGAACAACGGGACGAGGAGGACCTCGCGGGCGGCGGGTATGAGCGCGTTGCCCTCGCGGTTATGCGCGCCCTGGCCGGCGGTGCGCCGGACGATGCAGCGCCCCTCAGCGGTGGCATTGCTGCCGGGATCACGGAGCTCATCCTGAACACCCCCAACGAAGGTGCGGTTCCCGGGCTGCCGGCGGACGCTGTCGTCGAGGTACCCTGCCAGGTGACGCCCGACGGCGCCATGCCGCTGCCGCAGGACCGGCCCGGAGACGCGCAGCTTGCCCTCATGCAGCGGGTCAAGGAGGTGGAGCGGCTCACGGTGTCGTCCGTGGTGCAGGGACGACGGTCCGACGCTCTGCGGGCTTTCGGGCTCCATCCGCTGATCGACTCCGAGGAACTGGCTGTGAAACTCCTGGCCGGCTACGAGGCGGCGTTTCCGGCGCTCGGGCAGCTGTGGCGCGGCGGGGCCTGAGTCCGGATGTTGATGCCGACGGCCTCTACAGCTTGCGGTACAGCACCTTCAGGCCCACGTATCCCAGCGTCGGGTGGTTGAAGGCCTCCGGGATGGTGGCCAGGACCTCAAAACCCATGGCCTGCCAGGCCGCGACGGCGCGGACGTTGCTCTCCACCACGGCGTTGAACTGCATGGCACGGAATCCTGCCGCCCGGGCCGCGTCCAGCGAGTAGGCGCAGAGGGCCTTGGCGAGTCCCTTGCCGGCGTGGTCCGGGTGGACCATGTAGCCTGCGTTGGCCACGTGGCTCCCTCCCCCGCCCTGGTTGGCGTGCAGTTCTCCCGTCCCCAGCACCGCCCCGTCCTGGACAGCCACGAATGCCTGGCCCGGGGCGTCCTTGAACCAGCGCGCGCGGGCCTCGTCCTCCGTGGTGCCGCGGTCCCAGGTGAAGGTCTCCCCGGCCCGGATGACCGGCTCCAGGATGGCCCACATACCGGCCCAGTCGGCTGCGGTGGCGGGGCGGATTTCGATGCCGGCCGGGTGCTGGTTTGAATCTGCTGCTGCGTCTGCGGTTGCGCTCACAGCCGCCACGTTAGCAGGAGTGCTTCCGGTGTTCGGGAGCGTGTTCGGGACACTGTGAAGGCCGGGGCACTTGAGGAGTAGTGTTTTATCGGATGCAGTTCCGCAAGCCGAAGGGAGAGCCGTGACTCTGATCCGCCGTGTCGCGTTCCTTTCCCTGCACACCTCGCCCATGGAACAACCCGGTTCCGGCGACGCCGGCGGCATGAACGTATACGTGCGGGCACTGGCGTCGGCGCTGGCTGCCAGCGGCGTTGAGGTGGAAATCTTCACCCGGTCCACGTCGTCGGGACAACCCGCCGTCGAACACCCGGATCCCGGCGTGTGCGTCCACAACGTGATCTCCGGACCGCCGCGGAAGCTGCCCAAAGAGGAGCTTCCGGAGCTGCTGCACAGCATGGTGGCGGAAATTGAGCGCATCCGGCAGCGCCAGCCGCACGGCCGGTACGACCTCATCCATTCGCACTACTGGGTGTCCGGCGTGGCCGGGCTGGAGCTTTCCCGGCTGTGGGGCGTGCCGCTGGTGCACACCATGCACACCATGGCCAAGGTCAAGAACCTCCTCCTGCAGTCCGGCGAGAAGCCCGAACCGCGGCGGCGCGAGGACGGCGAACTCCGGATCGTCGACGGCGCCACCCGGCTGATCGCGAACACCCCCGCCGAAGCCGCCGAACTCGTGTCGCATTACAACGCCGACTTCGACCACATCGATGTGGCTCCCCCGGGTGTGGACCTGACTGTTTTTACGCCGGCCTTCCGCCCCAGGTCCCGGGCACAGCTCGGCGTACCTGCCGGCAAGTTCCACCTACTGTTCGCCGGACGCATCCAACGGCTCAAGGGCCCGCAGGTCCTCGTCAAGGCAGCTGCCCTGCTCCGCTCGCGCCGCCCGGACATCGACCTGCAGGTGACCATCCTGGGCGCACTGAGCGGGGCCAAGGACTTCGACCTGAAGTCGCTGATCAGCGCTGCCGGAATGGACGACGTCGTCACCCACCACCCGCCGGTGAACGCACCGGAGCTGGCCGGCTGGTTCCGCTCCGCCGACGTCGTGGTGATGCCGTCCTACAGTGAATCCTTCGGCTTGGTGGCGTTGGAAGCCCAGGCATGCGGGACTCCGGTGGTGGCAACCCGGGTGGGCGGACTGTCCCGGGCCATTTTCGACGGACGGACCGGGCTGCTGGTGGACGGGCACAAAGCCGCTGACTGGGCCGACGTTCTGGAAGCGCTCTATGACGACCCCGCCACCCGCGGGGACATGGGGCGGGCTGCAGCCCTGCACGCCCAGGGTTTCGGCTGGCAGCGCACTGCCGCCATCACGCTGGAGAGCTACCACGCCGCCGTAGACCAGTACATTGATAGTCACAGAATTCCGGTGGGCCACTCGCCTTGAGCCGGGCAGCGCCGGGCGGGACCCCCGAACGGTTTTCCCTGAAGCCACGAACTGAAGGACAACGATGTCTGACAACAACGTCATGAGTGACCTGGAAATCGCCCAGCGCGCCACCATGCGCCCCATCGGTGACATCGCCGCCGCGGCAGGCATCAACGCCGACGCCGTGGAACTCTATGGCCGGTACAAGGCGAAAATCGATCCGGCGAAGCTTATAGATCCGGCAGGGGCACCGAAGCGCCTGCCGGGCAAGGTGGTGCTCGTCTCCGCGATGTCCCCCACTCCGGCGGGCGAGGGGAAGTCCACCACCACGGTGGGTCTGGCGGATTCCCTCGCCCGGGCGGGCCGGAACGTGATGATTGCGCTGCGTGAGCCGTCCCTGGGTCCCGTTCTTGGGATGAAGGGCGGGGCCACCGGCGGAGGCTACTCCCAGGTGCTGCCCATGGAGGAAATCAACCTGCACTTCACGGGCGACTTCCACGCCATCACCTCGGCGAACAACGCGCTCATGGCCCTGGTGGACAACCATATTTTCCAGGGCAACGAACTCAACATCGATCCCCGCAGGATGACCTTCAAACGGGTCCTCGACATGAACGACCGCTCCCTCCGCGAAGTGATCATCGGCCTCGGCGGTCCGGCCCAGGGCGTCCCGCGGCAGGACGGCTTCGACATCACCGTGGCTTCGGAGATCATGGCGGTCTTCTGCCTGGCCACGGACATCGCCGATCTCCGTGCCCGGCTGGGCCGCATCACCTTCGGCTATACCTATGACCGCGAACCCGTCACGGTGGCGGACCTCGGGGTCCAGGGTGCACTGACCATGCTGCTCAGGGATGCGATCAAGCCCAACCTCGTGCAGACCATCGCCGGCACTCCGGCCCTGGTGCACGGCGGCCCGTTTGCCAACATCGCACACGGCTGCAACTCGCTGATCGCCACCCAGACCGCCCGCCGGCTCGCGGACATCGTGGTCACCGAAGCCGGCTTCGGCGCAGACCTGGGCGCGGAAAAGTTCATGGACATCAAGGCGAGGGTGGCAGGCGTGGCGCCGTCCGCCGTCGTGCTCGTGGCAACCGTACGGGCGCTGAAGATGCACGGCGGTGTGGCCAAGGACCGGCTGCAGGAGCCCAACGTGGAGGCGCTGGCCGCCGGATCGGCAAATCTCCGGCGGCACATCCGCAACGTGGAGAAGTTCGGAATCACTCCCGTGGTGGCCGTCAACAAGTTCGCCACTGACACCCCGGAGGAGTTGGACTGGCTGCTGGAGTGGTGCGCCGGCGAAGGGGTGCAGGCCGCGGTGGCAGACGTCTGGGGTCGCGGCGGCGGCGGCGACGGCGGCGACGAGCTCGCGGCCAAGGTGCTCGCGGCGCTCGAGGCGCCGCACAGCTTCCGGCACCTCTACCCGCTGGAGCTGTCTGTGGAGGACAAGATCCGCACCATCGTGCAGGAAATGTACGGGGCCGACGGCGTGGACTTCTCCGTTCCCGCCCTCAAGCGCCTTGCCGAAATCGAGAAGAACGGCTGGGCCGGCATGCCCGTCTGCATGGCCAAGACCCAGTACTCCTTCAGTGACGACGCCACCCGCCTGGGCGCACCGAAAGGCTTCACGGTCCATGTACGGGACCTCATCCCCAAGACCGGGGCGGGTTTCATCGTGGCCCTGACCGGCGCGGTGATGACGATGCCGGGTCTGCCCAAGGTTCCGGCAGCCCTGCGGATGGACGTGGACGACACCGGCAAGCCCCTCGGCCTCTTCTAGACGCTCTCTCACCTCCTGCCGGTTTTTCCCAGACCCTCTCTCACTTCCTGCCGGTTTTTCCCAAACGCTCTCTCACTTCCAGCCTGTTTTTCCCAGACGCTCTCTCACTTCCAGCCTGTTTTTCCCAGACGCTCTCTCACTTCCTGCCGGTTTTTCCCAGACCCTCTCTCACTTCCTGCCGATTTTTCCCAGACCCTCTCTCACTTCCTGCCGACCAAACAGCTGCCTGTGGATAACTTCTGCAGCGCGAGTGGTTTTCGGGTAACAATGCCAGCATGCAAAAGCGCAACGAATTGCCCGGCCATCTGGCGGTGGCTCCATTCACGTTGGATTCAGCGCGGGCGTCCGGAGTTTCCAGGGCCAGGCTGCGGCGGAAAGATGTGGTTCATGTGGGCCGCGGACTCTACCGGCCGTCAGACTGGAACTTCGAACTGGAGGCCGCTGCAAGGGCGTTGTCTACCGCGTCGCCAGGGGCTTGGATATCCCACGTCACGGCAGCCCGGCTTCACTGCCAACTCCTGCCACCCTGGCTAGCTGACTCGACGGAGTTGCACTTGAGCAAGCCCCGGGCCCTGCCCTCTGTGCGCCGCAGCGGCGTTATCGGCCACACGGTGGTGGCCCTCGAGGACGAGATTGAATCGATCGATGGCCTCCGCGTCAGTACCCGTTCGCGGACCTGGCTGGATCTGGCGCGACGGCTGCCGGTGAGCGATCTGGTGTGCATGGGGGATCAGCTGATCCGTGTCCCGCGAGTGGCGTTCGAGGGACGCACCCGGCCTTATGACACTTTGGACGGTCTCCGCACCTTGGTTGGCCGCCACCCAAACCTGCAGGGTGTAGTCCGTGCCCGGGAGGCGCTGCACCTCATGCGGGTCGGTGCGGATTCCGCGCCCGAATCGCTTCTCCGCCTGGCAATGGCCGACGCCGGCCTCCCTGAGCCGGAGCTCCAGTTGGCGTTGCGCCCAACGGATGCCGTGTCGCCCACGGCTGATCTGGGCTACCGTCACCGGCGTCTCGCCATCCAGTACGACGGCGAACATCACCTTCTCGACGCCCAGATCTTCAGCGACAGACGGCGGGACAAAGCATTTGAGTCGGCTGGCTGGACGGTCCTGATCCTCGGCAAGGACGATCTTGCTGATGGTTGCCGGCCGGCCGTCAGCAAGATCAAACGACTGCTGCGCACCGCATGGCTCGATCATCCCCAAGCGTCCGGTTTTGCCGACGCCGGGTGAGAGAGCGTTGCGCCAAAACCCGCCAAAAGTGAGAGAGGATCAGTCTTAAACCTGTAGGGAATGAGAGAGCGTCTGGTCCTTTGCTTTGGCTGCCACCCCGGTACTGCCACCGCGCTTGAGTGAAACGAACATCACCGCCACGCTCAGCACCACCAGCCCGGCAACGTACGCCGCGGAGGCCGGGTCCTCGGCAAGAAGTTGCGGGATGGCCCGTCCCGGCACCGCGACGGCGAAAATGAACGCCACGGAGATACCGATATAGCTACCCACCATGTTTCCCAGGTGCGACGGAACGTTGCCGCGAATTGCACTCACAAGGCCGAGGGTAACGGTCACGATGGTGAAGGCGGACAGCCCGTGCAGCCAGGTGAAATGTCCGGCGGTCACAATCCAGAAACTGCTGAAGCAGACGTAGTACATGGCTGCCACCCACAGGTAGCCCATCGTGCGGTGGATGCGGTCGCGTCGACGGCGAAGTATTTGAAAGGGGCCAATGACGAGGACGAACAACGCTGCGATCACATGACTGACAAGCAGTACATTCCAGTGCTCCATAGCCTTAGGATAGAGCCACTATCCAGGCATGTACATCAGGATAGTCGGCGCCGGATCCACTATCCAATGGACCCAAGCCTCGAACCCAAGAAGGCGCGGATGCAGCTCAAGGAACTCAGTGAGCGGTCGGGGGTCTCGGCCGCCAGCATCAAGTATTACCTGCGTGAGGGCCTGTTGCCCGCCGGGGCGGCCGTCCACCCAACCCGCGCGCAGTATTCAGCGCGGCACGTCGAGCGACTCGAATTGATCCAGGCGCTCCGCCGGATAGTCGGACTGACCATCGAACAGATCCGCGGTCTGCTCAGAATGGCCGACGACGGCGCACCGCGGCTTGACCTGTTGGCGGCAGTCCAGCGCGTGGTGCTGGAGCTGGACAGCTACGCCACAACGGGTGGCGGCGTCGGCACACCGGCGGCTGACGCCGTCGTACGTCTTCGGGGCTGGCCCGATGCCCAGAGCGACGCCCGGAACGCGCTCAATGCGCATGTCGAGTTGATGGAAAGCCTCAACATCCGTGTCTCACCTGAGGTGCTGGACACGTACAGCAAGGCTATGGATGACGTCGCCGGGATCGATATCGCGGCCACGACGGCGCCGGACAGCGTCGACCAGCTTATTCTCACTGCCGCAGTCGGGATGCACATGCACAGCCGGCTGCTGCTCAGGCTCCTGGCGCTTGCACAGGCCAGCCACGCCATCCGCAGATATGAAAATGACGTTTAAGCGCGACGCTCCCCCACCGGAAGTGAGAGAGCGTCGCGCCAAAACCCACCAAAAGTGAGAGAGCGGCGCCAAAACCCACCAAAAGTGAGAGAGCGTCGCGCCAAAACCCACCAAAAGTGAGAGAGCGTCGCGGGGAAAGCGGGAGGGCTTAGCGCTCCAGGTCTCCGCGGATGAAGGCCTCAACCTTTTCACGGGCGAGGTCGTCGTTGAACTGTTCCGGCGGGGACTTCATGAAGTAGCTGGACGCCGAGAGCAGCGGGCCGCCGATACCGCGGTCCAGGCCGATCTTGGCCGCGCGGATGGCGTCGATGATCACGCCGGCGGAGTTGGGTGAGTCCCAGACCTCCAGCTTGTATTCGAGCGACACCGGGGCGTCACCGAAGTTGCGTCCTTCGAGGCGCACGAAGGCCCACTTGCGGTCATCGAGCCACTGGACGTAGTCGGACGGGCCGATGTGCACGTCCTTGGCGGCCAGTTCAGCTTCGACGTTGGACGTGACGGCCTGGGTCTTGGAGATCTTCTTGGACTCGAGGCGGTCGCGCTCCAGCATGTTCTTGAAGTCCATGTTGCCGCCGACGTTCAGCTGGTAGGTGCGGTCCAGCGTGACGCCGCGGTCTTCGAAGAGCTTGGCCATGACGCGGTGCGTGATGGTGGCACCGATCTGGCTCTTGATGTCGTCGCCCACGATCGGGACACCGGCGGCCGTGAACTTGTCCGCCCACTCCTTGGTTCCGGCGATGAAGACGGGCAGGGCGTTGACGAAGGCCACGCCGGCGTCGATTGCGGCCTGTGCGTAGAATTCGGCGGCTTCCTGCGATCCAACGGGCAGGTAGCAGACCATGACGTCAACCTTGGCGTCCTTCAGTGCCTGGACAACATCGACCGGCTCTGACGGGGACTGCTCAATGGTCTCAAGGTAGTACTTGCCGAGGCCGTCCAGGGTGGGGCCGCGCTGGACCGTTACGCCGGTGGGCGGGACGTCGGCGATCTTGATGGTGTTGTTTTCGCTGGCCAGGATGGCGTCGGCCAGGTCAACGCCGACCTTCTTGCCGTCGACATCGAAGGCTGCAACGAATTCAACATCGTTGACGTGGTACTTGCCGAACTCCACGTGCATCAGACCGGGAATCGTGGCCTGGGGGTCGGCATCCCGGTAGTAGTGGACACCCTGGACCAGGGACGCGGCGCAGTTACCCACACCGACGATGGCAACACGAATCGGATTTGAAGACACGGAACTCCTTTGAGAACAAACTTCAGTGCCCGGCGCGGCAGCGCTCTGATGAGCGACGGCGGCTGATGGGCACGGCGCCATTGGGCGCCCTTGCATTGTAGCCAACCCCGCCGGGGCCGGAGTTGTTCCCGGCCCCGGCTTTATGACATGGACGGTTCTGTTACGCGGCCCTGATACGCGTCGGCCCTGTTAGGGCGCGCTACTTCTGCGCCCAGAGGTTGATGTCGGATTCGACGGCGAACTCGTCGATCGCCTTCAGCTCCTCCTGCGAGAACGCCAGGTTGTTGATGGCGGACAGGGTGTCCTCCAACTGTTTGACGCTGGACGCGCCCACCAGCGCGGACGTCACGGGTGAGCCCTTGGGCTGGTCGCGGAGGATCCAGGCGATGGCCATCTGCGCGAGCGACTGGCCGCGGCCTGCGGCGATATTGTTGAGCGCGCGCACCCGGTCCAGCTTGTCCTCGGTGAGCGCCGATTCAGACAGGAACCGTTCCTTGGCTGCACGCGAATCGGCCGGGACGCCGTTCAGGTAGCGGTCCGTCAGCATGCCCTGTGCCAGCGGGGAGAACGCAATGGAACCCGCGCCCACCTGGTCCAGCGCCTCGTAGAGGTTCGGTGCGCCGTCTTCGGTCCAGCGGTTCAGCATGGAGTAGCTGGGCTGGTGGATGAGCAGCGGGGTGCCGAGCTCCTTCAGGATCCGGGCGGCCTCGATGGTCTGTTCCGGGGTGTAGGAGGAGATGCCTGCATAGAGTGCCTTCCCGGAGCGGACGGCGTAGTCCAGCGCACCCATGGTCTCTTCCATGGGCGTTTCAGGGTCCGGGCGGTGGCTGTAGAAGATGTCCACGTAGTCCAGGCCCATGCGCTGCAGCGACTGGTCCAGGCTGGAGATCAGGTATTTGCGGGAGCCCCACTCGCCGTACGGGCCCGGCCACATGTAGTAACCGGCCTTCGTGGAGATGACCAGCTCGTCGCGGTACGGCTTGAAGTCGTCCTGCAGGTGGCGGCCGAAGTTAGTTTCTGCGGAGCCGTCCGGCGGGCCGTAGTTGTTCGCCAGGTCAAAGTGGTTGACGCCCAGGTCGAAGGCGCGGCGGAGGATGGCGCGCTGCTCGTCGAAGCGCTTATCGTCGCCGAAGTTGTGCCAGAGCCCCAGGGAGATCGCCGGAAGCTTCAGGCCGCTGCGTCCGACGCGGCGGTAGGGCATGGATTCATAGCGGTTCTCCGCTGCAGAATAAGTCATACCTGCAATCCTGCCAGCTGTGACGCAGGCTACAGCCAACAAATCCGTTGTTACGCCGCGGGCTGACACAAATAGCCCGCGGCGCAGCAACAGCAATCAAGCGGGTCAGGCCCTCACGATGACGGCACTCCACGGCGCCAGCAAGAGCGAGCCGCCGTCGGGCACTGATGCCTCGTCGGTGGAAAGCAACACTGATCCGGCCGCATCTTCGAGCTTTACCGTCTGTTCGGAGAAGTTCAGCGCCACCAGCACGTCTCCACGCCGGAACCGCAGCCACCCCTCCTCTTCGCTGTAGTCCACCGCGGTGTCCGTGAAGCCCAGCCCCGCAAGTTCCGGGGTGGAACGGCGGAGCGCCGTCAGGGTCCGGTAGAGGTCCAGGAGGCGGGCATGGTCACCCTCGGTGGCCTCGGCCCAGTTCAGTTTCGAACGGTTGAAGGTCTCCGGATCCTGGGGATCAGGTACGACGGCGGGATCCCACCCCATGCGTTCGAACTCCTTGATACGGCCTTCCGCCGTCGCCTTGCCCAGCTCCGGCTCGGGGTGGGAGGTGAAGAACTGCCACGGCGTGGTGGCGCCGTATTCCTCCCCCATAAAGAGCATGGGCGTGAACGGGGACGTCAGCGTGAGGACGGCCGCCACGGCCAACCGGCCGTAGGACAGCGACTGGGAAAGCCTGTCGCCGGTGGCGCGGTTGCCGATCTGGTCGTGGTTCTGGCTGCACACCACCAGGGCTGCGGGGTGCACCAGCCCGGTGTTAATGGGCCGCCCGTGGTGCCGGCCGCGGAAGCTGGAGTAGCTGCCGTCGTGGAAGAACCCGTCGCGCAGCACCTTGGCCAGGGCGCCCAGCGAATCGAAGTCGCTGTAGTACCCCTCCGTCTCGCCGCTGATGTTCACGTGGACGGCGTGGTGGAAGTCGTCGCTCCACTGGCCCTCCAGTCCGTACCCGTTGACGTCGCGGGGGTACAGCAGGCGGGGGTTGTTGAGGTCCGACTCCGCGATCATGGTGATCGGGCGGCCGGTTTCCGCGGCCACAGTGTCGCCCAGGGCACCGAACTCCTCCAGGAGGTGGACCGCCCGCTCGTCCTTGAAGGCGTGCACGGCGTCGATCCGCAGCCCGTCGACGTGGTAGTCCCTGAGCCACATGGCTGCGTTGTCCAGGATGTAGCGGCGGACCTCGTCTGATCCGTTGCCGTCCAGGTTCACCGAGTCGCCCCAGGTGTTCCCTTCGCCGGACTTCAAGTAGGGCCCGAACTTCGGCAGATAGTTTCCGCTGGGACCGAGGTGGTTGTACACGACGTCCTGGATGACGCCCAGGCCTGCGCCGTGGGCGGCGTCCACGAAACGCTGGTAAGCGGCAGGGCCGCCGTAGCCCTCATGGACGGTGTACCAGAGGACCCCGTCGTAGCCCCAGTTGTGGGTGCCGTTGAAGCCGTTGACGGGCAGGAGTTCCACGAAGTCGACGCCGAGGTCCTTGAGGTAGCCCAGCTTTCCGGCTGCGGCTTCCAGGGTGCCCTCCGGCGTGAACGTGCCAATGTGCAGTTCGTAGATGACGGCACCCTGCAGCTCCCGGCCCGCCCAGTTCCCGTCGGCCCACGCGTGGGCGGCGGGGTCGAAGGTGCGGGACAGAGAGTGCACGCCGGCCGGCTGGCGGCGGGACCGGGGATCCGGCAAGGGGGTGGTGTCCGTCCCCGGCAGGTAGCCGTAGTCCACCTCTCCCCCGGCCGGGGCGTCCGAGGCCGTCCACCAGCCGTCGCCGCGCTGGCTCATGGGGTATTCAGAGCCGTCGGCCAACAACGTGATGGCAGTGACCTCCGGGGCCCAGATGTCGAAGCGTCCGCTTCCGCTTGCGGGGTGGGTCATCCGTGGTTCTCCGTTCCGTCGGTGCCAGCCGGGCCAGCTGGAACAAGCAGTGCAACCGGGTAGCTTGCCAGGATGTCCGCGACCGGTACCGGCCCGGGTCCGAAGCTGGTGCCCGTGAGTTCGTCCGTCATTTCCGCCGGCAATGCCACCGACGTGTCCCGCCACCCGCCGGACTGTTCCAGCCGGCGCGGCAGCCTCGTGGCCAGCGTCAGAGCGCCCGCAGCCTCACCGGCTCCGCGGCTGAACGCCACGAGGTGCGCCGCGGCCGGCCCGGACGCGGTGACCGCCGTGTAGGCGGTGAAAAGCTCGGGCCGGTCGCGCCTGAGCCGGAGTGCCCGCGAAGTCACCAGCAGCTTGGCGGCGTCGTCCTGGTACGACGCCGGACGCTCGCCGGAGTCGAGTGCCGCCAGCGACTTACGCCGCTCGGCAAAGTCGACAGTCCGGCGGTTGTCAGGGTCGGTGAGGGAACGGTCCCAGAACTCGGTGCCCTGGTACACGTCCGGTACGCCCGGCATGGTCAGCTGCACGAGTTTCGCGGACAGCGCGTTCGCCGCGCCGTACGGTTCCAGGAGCGCCACGAAGGCCTCCAGTTCCGCACGGACTTCCGGGTTGTCGAACGCGGCGTCGACGGCGGCGGCCAGCTTCTGCTCGAACGCTTCGTTCGGGTCCAGCCAGTCGGTCGAATTGCCGGCCTCCCGGGCGGCCTTGGTGGCGTACTGCTGGAGTCGCTCACGGGACGCCGGCCACGCGCCGGCGATGGCCTGCCACAGGAGGCTGGCCAGCGGCCCGTCGGGCAGCGGCACAAGTTCCTGCAGCTTGGTCAGCACCTTGTCCCATTCCGCCACGAACTCGGAAATCACGGAGATCCGGGCCCGGGTGTCCTCGCTGCGTTTGGTGTCGTGAGTGCTCAGCGTGGTCATGGACAACGGCAGTTCGGCTTCCCGCCGCGCCATCCGCTGGTGGAACTCGGCCGGGTCGAGGGCGAACTCGGTGGGGTCGGCGCCCACCTCCGTCAGTGTGCCCAGCCGGGTGTAGCGGAAGAACGCTGTGTCCTCCACGCCCTTGGCCATCACCATGCCGGAGGTCTGCTGGAACCGCTGTGCCAGCGCCGAGCCGGCGTCCAGCAGCAGCGGCTGCAGCAGTTCGATGGCCGCAGCGAGGTCCGGCCGGTTCCGTGCGGCGAGGCTGCAGGCTTCCCTGAGGACTTCCTCGCCGTACGGCAGGTAGGTCCGATAGACGGGAAAGGAAGCGATGATCTCGGAGATCGCGTCGGCTGCGAGTTCGGTATCCAGCGCCGTCCCGGCTAGTTCTGTCCCGGCCGGAATGAGCCTTCCCAGCCGGAGGATCTCGGAGTGCAGGATGCCGTCGGTGATCCGGCGTTTGGTTCCGCGGATCATTTCCTCATAGTCTGCGGGTTCTCCGCCGCGGAGCCTGCCGTCGAGCTGGTCCAGGGCCGTCTGCGCCGAGGCGTCGACGAAGAGGCGGTCCACGTCAGCCAAGGCGTCGTAGCCGGTGGTGCCTTCGCATTCGAAGGAAGCCGGCAGCTCCTCCCCCGGTTCCAGGATCTTCTCGATCAGCAAGTAGCTGCCGCCGGTGGCTTCGCGGAGCCGCCGGAGGTAGCCCTCGGGGTCAGCGAGCCCGTCCGGGTGGTCGATCCGCAGCCCGTCCGCCAGACCTTCGCGGAACCAGCGGATCACTTCAGCATGGGCTTCGTCGAACACCCGGGGAACTTCCACCCGGACGCCGGCCAGAGTATTCACGGCGAAGAAACGTCGGTAGTTGAGGTCCGTATCCGCGCGGCGCCAGCCCACCAGTTCGTAGTTCTGGCGGGCGTGGACGTCACGGGGGTCATCGCCGTCGCCAAAGCTGCCCTCGGCAAGCGGGAACCGGTGGTCGTAGTAGCGGAGTTCGCCGTCGCGGATCTCCAGCTTGTCCAGGTCGTCATCGCTCCCCAGCACTGGGAGCCGGACCCGTCCGCCGCCGAAGTCCCAGTCGACGTCGAACGCCTCGGCGTAAGGGGACTTCCGGCCCTCCTTGAGCAGGGACCACCACCAGGGGTTCTGGTATGGCGACGCGACCCCGACGTGGTTGGGCACAATGTCCACGAGGACGCCCATGCCGGCGGCGCGGGCCGCCCGGGACACCGCTGCGAGGCCCTCGGGGCCGCCGCGGTCGGCGTCCACCGTGGACGGGTCGGTGACGTCGTAGCCGTGGTCTGATCCTTTTTCCGCCGTCAGGATCGGGGACAGGTAGATCCAGTCCACGCCCAGCGATTTCAGGTAAGGGACCTCGGCGGCAGCGTCCTGGAGCGTGAAGGACGGGCGGATCTGGAGGCGGTATGTGGAGACAGGGGTCCTCATGAATCCTCCTGCCCCTTCGACCTGACCTTCTTGGTGTGCGGCGGCTCAGGGACAATCGGCGTAGTCAGCGCCTCGGTTTCACTGGTAGTCGTCTGGGACAAGGCAGCGAGCGAAGCGGCCACTGAATGATCCGGTTCCACTTCGGGGGTGCTGTGGGCCCGCAGGACCACGAGGGACTTCGCATCGACGGGCAGCGATCCTCCCGCCTCCACTGGTTCAGTGTCGGCGTTATGTCCTGCGGTGTCGATGATGATGTCCCAGGCCGGAGCATATTCGTCGGAGGGCAGCGTGAACTTTACTTCGTCGTCGTGCGCATTGAAGTAGAGCACGAAGTTGACGTCCGTGATGCGGCGGCCGCGTTCGTCGCGGCCACGGATGCCGTCGCCGTTGAGGAACATGCCCACCGAGCGGCCGAAGCCGCTGTCCCAGTCTTCGGGTTTCATGGTGGAGCCGTCCACGTCCAGCCATTCGATGTCCGGAAGCCGTTCACCTTCGCCTCGCAGGACCGGCCTGCCATCGAAAAAGCGGCTGCGGCGGAAGGTGGGGTGCTTGTGCCGGAGGGCGTTGACGGCGGCGGTGAATTCCACCAGCGGCTGGTCCACCGCGTCCCAGTTGATCCAGGTCAGTTCGGAATCCTGGCAGTAGCCGTTGTTGTTGCCCTGCTGGGTGCGGCCCATCTCGTCGCCGTGCAGGATCATCGGCACGCCCTGCGAGAGCAACAGAGAGGCGATGAAGTTGCGCTGCTGCCGGGCGCGGAGGCCCAGGACCTTGGGGTCGTCGGTGGGGCCTTCGGCGCCGCAGTTCCAGGAGCGGTTGTGCGATTCGCCGTCGTTGTTGTCCTCGCCGTTGGCCTCGTTGTGCTTCTCGTTGTAGGACACCAGGTCGTGGAGCGTAAAGCCGTCGTGGGCGGTAACGAAGTTGATCGAGGCGACCGGACGGCGGCCGGAGTGCTCGTACAGGTCGGCAGAGCCGGTGATCCTGGAAGCAAATTCACCCAAGGTGGCCGGTTCCCCACGCCAGAAATCGCGGACGGTGTCGCGGTACTTTCCGTTCCATTCCGTCCACTGCGGCGGGAAGTTCCCCACCTGGTAGCCGCCGGGGCCAACGTCCCACGGCTCCGCAATCAGCTTGACCTGGGACACAACCGGGTCCTGCTGGATGAGTTCGAAGAAGGTGGACAGCTTGTCCACGTCATAGAATTCCCGGGCCAGGGTGGAGGCGAGGTCGAACCTGAAGCCGTCCACGTGCATTTCGGTGACCCAGTAGCGCAGGGAGTCCATCAGGAGCTGCAGGGAGTGGGGGTGCCGGACGTTGAGCGAGTTTCCTGTGCCCGTGTAGTCCATGTAGTGCTTCTCGTCGCCGTCCATGAGCCGGTAGTAGGCGGCGTTGTCGATGCCCTTGAAGGACAGGGTGGGCCCCAGGTGGTTTCCTTCGGCCGTGTGGTTGTAGACGACGTCGAGGATCACTTCGATGCCTGCCTGGTGCAGCGAGCGGACCATGGCCTTGAAGTCCTGGACCTGCTGGCCGGTGTCGCCGGTGGAACTGTAGCTGTTGTGCGGGGCGAAGAAGCCGATGGTGTTGTAGCCCCAGTAGTTGTTCAGGCCCTTGTCTTCGAGGATGCCGTCGTTGACGAACTGGTGTACAGGCATGAGTTCGATCGCGGTGATGCCCAGCTTTTGCAGGTGGGAGATAACCGAGGGGTGTGCAACGCCGGCGTAGGTGCCGCGCTGGTCTTCCGGAACCTCGGGGTGCAGCTGGGTCAGGCCCTTGACGTGGGCCTCGTAGATGACCGACTTGTGGTACGGCACGCGGGGCAGGTGGTCCCCGTCCCAGTCGAAGAACGGGTTGATCACCACGCCCATCATCATGTGCGGGGCCGAATCGGCGTCGTTACGGGAATCGGGGTCGCCCATGTTGTAGGAGAAGAGCGCGGGGTCCCAGTCGATCTGGCCATGCACGGCCTTCGCGTAGGGATCCAGAAGCAGCTTGTTCGGATTGAACCGGTTGCCGGAGTCGGGGTCGTAGGGACCGTGGACGCGGTAACCGTATTTCTGTCCGGGCTGGATGTGCGGCAGGTAGCAGTGCCAGACGTAACCGTCGACTTCCAGGAGTTCGATCCGCGTCTCCCCGCCTTCGTCGTCGAAGAGGCACAGTTCAACCTTTTCGGCCCTTTCGCTAAAAAGCGCAAAGTTCGTGCCAGTGCCGTTAAAGGTGGCTCCCAGCGGGTATGCCGATCCGGGCCAGACTTCCATGTGTTCTCCTCGTGCGTAACGAATAAATCTCTAGACAGACTACTAGTAAGTAGGTTTAGTAATTGTTTGTTGCCGCGGTTTACGCAGAATGATTACAAGGTCCGCATCACCTCGGGCAGGGATTGAGCGATGGCACCGGCGGTCACGGGGCCGCCGGCTGAGGCAAGGGTCCCTGCGCGGCCGTGCAGGCTCGCCGCCATGGCGCCGATGGCCGCCCAGCGCTGGTCCGCGGAGATCCCGCAGGCCGCAAATCTTTCCTCGTCATCCGAATGCTGGGCCAGCAGGGACCCGAGCACCCCGGCCAGCACGTCACCGCTTCCGGCAGTTGCCATCCACGGCGTGGCTTCAGCCTGGCTGAAAACGGGGCCGTACGGCGCAGCCACCAGCGTGGTGGCGCCCTTGAGCAGGACTGTGGCTCCGGTCCTTTCAGCCGCCTGGCGCACGGCGTCGAGGGTGGCACCGTCAACTCCCTGCCGGCCCAGGTCGATCCCGTACCGCTGCAGGACGCGCGCCAGCTCGCCGCCGTGCGGTGTCAGCACCACGTGCGGAGGCAGGGCATCAGGAAGGGCAGGCAGCGCACCGGCGTCGGCGGCCACTGGCAGTCCCGTCTCCACGGCGTCGCGGACCCGCTGCAGCTGTTCGCGGTCGCCTTCGGCGATCCCTGAACCGACCAGCCACGCCTGGACGTGCGCGTCTGCCACGTTGTCCGGTCCGCACACCACCTCCGGGCAGGCCTGGCGCACCAGGCGGGTCGGCTCGGGCGGGCCAAGGTACCGGACCATCCCGGCGCCCGCTGCGAGGGCGCCGCGGCAGGCGAGGACGGCAGCTCCCGGATACTGTTGCGATCCCGCCACGACGCCCAGGACGCCCCGGGTGTATTTGTGGGAGCGGCGCGTCGGCGGGGGCAGCAACCGGGCAAGGTCGGCGGATTCCAGGCGCCTCAGCACCGGCGACGGCAGTTCGGTTTCAATGCCGATGGGGATGACCAGGACGCGCCCGGCATGGTCGGCGCCGGGATCGGCGAGCAGCCCGGCTTTCGCTCCGCCGAACGTCACGGTGAGGTCGGCCGGAAGGACCGGATCATAGGCCTCGCCGGTGTCGGCGTTCACGCCGCTGGGAATGTCGCAGGCCACCACAAACCCGTGGGCGGCGGCGCGCAGCTTCCCGATGAGGGATGCCGTGGCGCCGTGGAGCCCGCCTTGGGCTCCGGTCCCCAGTACCGCGTCGATCACGACGTCGGCGCTGGCGGCTGCCGCTGCCAGCTCACCGGCGTTGTGGTCGGTGAGGGTCCGGGCGCGCCCGCCGGCCCGTTCAAAGGCGGCCAGCCCGTCCGGGTGGGCCTCACCGGCGGTGAGCACCGCCGTCGTACGCAGTCCCCGGGCGGCCAGGAAGGCCGCGGCGAAGAGCCCGTCTCCCCCGTTGTTACCTTTGCCGGTAAGAACCGCCACGCTGGCCCCGTAGGGACGGATCCCCCGGGCAACGAGTTCACGGACAACGGCGTTGGCCAGGCCGTAGGCGGCCCGCTGCATCAGAACAGCGCCTGCCCCGGAAAGAAGAAGGGGCTTTTCGGCCTCACGAATCTGGGTGCCGGTGTAGGCGCTGATCATTGGTTCAGTCCAATCGGTGCTGGGTCCGCTGCGGGCCGTCGGGTGGAGAGTGCGCGCTTACCCCTCCGCGAGGACGGTCGCCGTGGCGATTCCGCCGTCGTGGCTCATCGACAAGTGCCAGCGCTTGACGCCCTTGGACTCGGCGACGGCCAGCACGGTGCCCTTGACCTGGATGGTGGGTCCGTTCTGGTCAAGGCCGATCCAGCAGTCCTGCCAGTTCATGCCGGCGGGAGCGCCCAGGACCTTGGCCACGGCTTCCTTGGCCGCAAAGCGCGCGGCCAAGGAGCGCGTGTTCAGCTCGCGCTCGGCAGGGACGAACAGCCTGTCCCGGAGCCCTGGGGTCCGTTCCAGCTGCCGGCCAAACCGTTCAATGTCTACGACGTCTACGCCAATACCAACAATCATGCGGCTTATTCTACGGTCACGCTCTTGGCCAGGTTGCGTGGCTGGTCCACGTCATATCCCTTGGCCGTGGCAAGTTCGAGGGCGAAGATCTGCAGCGGCACGGTGGCCAGCAGGGGCGCCAGGAGCGTGGGGGTTTCGGGGATGTAGAAGACGTGCTCGGCGTACGCCTTCACGGCCTCGTCACCCTCTTCGGCGATCACGATGGTCTTCGCGCCGCGGGCCCGGACCTCCTGGATGTTGGAGACCACCTTGGCGTGCAGCGAGTTCCGGCCGCGCGGAGAGGGAACCACCACGAACACCGGCTGGCCTTCCTCAATCAGCGCGATCGGGCCGTGCTTCAGCTCGCCGGCCGCGAAGCCTTCGGCGTGGATGTAGGCGAGCTCCTTGAGCTTGAGCGCGCCCTCCATGGCAACGGGGAACCCGACGTGGCGGCCCAGGAACAGCACCGACTTGGCGCCGGCCATGGAGCGGGCAAGTTCCTTGATCTCGCCCTCGTGGTCCAGGATCTCCTGGATCTTGGCCGGGATCTTGCCGAGATCGGCCAGAATGTCCTTGATCTCGCCCTGGAACTTGTTACCGCGCAGCTGTGCCAAATACAGGCCCAGCAGGTACGCGGCCGCGATCTGCGCCAGGAACGCCTTGGTGGAAGCCACCGCGATCTCCGGACCGGCGTGCGTGTAGAGCACGGCGTCTGATTCACGCGGGATGGTGGAGCCGTTGGTGTTGCAGATGGAGAGGGTCTTGGCGCCCTGCTCCTTGGCGTACCGCACGGCCATCAGGGTGTCCATGGTCTCGCCGGACTGGGAGATGGACACCACCAGAGTGTTCTCGTCCACGATGGGGTCGCGGTAGCGGAACTCATGGGAGAGCTCCACCTCCGTGGCGATCCGGCACCAGTGCTCAATGGCGTACTTGGCCACCTGGCCGGCGTACGCGGAGGTGCCGCACGCGAGCACGATGATTTTGGTGATGTTCTTCAGGTGCTCGGGGTCGATGCGCATTTCATCGAGCGTGAGCTTGCCGTCGAGGTCGTAGCGGCCCAGCAGGGTCTTGGCCACGGCGTCCGGCTGGTCATGGATTTCCTTCTCCATGAAGGACGGGAAGCCGCCCTTCTCCGCCGACGCCGGATCCCAGTCCACGTGGTATTCCTTGCCGTGGGCGGGGGCGCCGAAGAAGTCGGTGATCTCCACACTGTCCGCGGTGATCGTCACGATCTGGTCCTGGCCCAGCTCCACGGCGCGGCGCGTGTAGTCGATAAAGCCGGAGACGTCCGAGCCGAGGAAGTTCTCCCCTTCGCCCAGGCCCACCACGAGCGGTGAGTTACGCCGGGCGGCGACGACGACGTCGGGCTGGTCCGCGTGCACGGCCAGCAGCGTGAAGGCGCCTTCGAGGCGCTGGCAGGCAAGCTGCATGGCCTTGGTCATGCCGCCGTTGGCGGCGTCGCCGTTCAGCTGGTTCCGGAAGATGTCGCCCAGCAGCGCGGCGGCCACCTCGGTGTCCGTCTCCGACGTGAACACGGTGCCCTTTTCGAGCAGTTCGAGCTTGAGCTCGGCGAAGTTTTCGATGATGCCGTTGTGGATCAGTGCCAGCTTGCCGCCGTCGGACAGGTGCGGGTGCGCATTCTGGTCCGTGGGCCCGCCGTGCGTGGCCCAGCGGGTGTGTCCGATTCCGGTGACGGAATCAGGGAGCGGTGACTCTTCCAGTTCTGCGAGCAGGTTGCTCAGCTTTCCGGACTTCTTGCGGGACGAAATCGTTCCGTCCGCCACCACAGCGACACCTGCGGAGTCATACCCCCGGTATTCCAGGCGGCGGAGTCCCTCCAGGACAACGTCCAACGCGCTGTGGCCAACATTTACCCGGCCTGACGAATGGCCTACGTATCCTACGATTCCACACATAGAGCCAAGCTTATATGGAGGAGCGGTCCGCTGACGTTCGTTGCGGCCGCGGCGGGGCAGCGCCCGGGCCCCTGACAGCGGATGCGTCGGGCTCCATTTCGCTCTCAGCGTCGCGGAGGGCAGAATCTCTAACGTGACTTTGCAACGCAATGAAGCGAATGGAGAGGGTGTCTCCCCGTTCGTGGAGCTGGACAGGCAGACCTGGTCCCGGCTCGCAGCCCAGATGGAACAGCCTCTGAACGAAGAGGACGTGGTCCGTCTCAGAGGGCTCGGCGATCCGCTGGACATGAAGGAAGTCCGCGAAGTCTATTTGCCGCTCTCCCGGCTGCTTCACCTCTATGTGGAGGCTGCGGGCCAGCTGCACGCAGCCACCACCACGTTCCTCGGCGAACAGACGCAGCGCACGCCCTTTGTGATCGGCGTGGCCGGTTCCGTAGCTGTGGGCAAGTCCACCATCGCCCGCGTGCTCCGCGAGATGCTCCGCCGCTGGCCCGGCACGCCCAACGTGGAGCTCATTACCACTGACGGTTTCCTGTATCCCCTGGCCGAGCTCAAGCGCCGGCACCTCCTGGAGCGGAAGGGCTTTCCGGAGTCGTATGACCGCCGCGCACTCCTCCGCTTTGTGAGTGAGATCAAGGGCGGCGCGGAAGAGGTCCGGGCTCCGTGGTACTCCCACGTCACGTACGACATCGTGCCGGGCAAGGAAGTGGTGGTCCGCCGGCCCGACGTGCTGATCGTGGAGGGGCTGAACGTCCTGGCCCCGGCCCGTCCCCGCCACGACGGCAAGCAGGGGCTGGCGCTGAGCGATTTCTTCGATTTCTCCATTTACGTGGACGCCAAGACCTCCTACATCGAGGAATGGTACGTGGACCGGTTCCGCAAACTGCGCACCACCGCGTTTGCCCAGCCGGAGTCCTACTTCCACCGCTATGCCACTCTGTCCGATGAGGAAGCCGAAAGCACCGCCCGCGATATCTGGAAGCGCATCAACGAGCCCAACCTCGAGGAAAACGTGCTCCCCACGCGGGGCCGGGCACAACTGGTGCTCACCAAGGAAGCAGATCATTCGATCCGCCGCATGCTGCTGCGGAAGGTCTAGCACACGTGTGCCACAACTGTTACCCCGCTGTCGCCACCGCGGCGCCGAGCAGGCGGTCCGTCGCCAGGTTCCTGGCCGCCGGCGCAGGACTGACCGCCCTGGCAGCCTGCACGCCCGACGCCGGGACCCGGCCGCCGTCGTCGTCCTCCGCGTCTGCAACGTCCGCCTCCGCCTCGCAGGCGGCAGCGCCGTCGACTGCAGGGCCGGCGACTTCCCCCACGGTCACGGAACCGGGCACGACGCCGCCGGCGGTTCCCACCTCCGCACCGACGCCCACTTCGCCTGCGGCCGGCCTGGCTCAACAGCATTCCCTGACGGACCCCGCCAGTCCGTGGCTGGTAGTCAACAAGCACCGCCCGCTCTCCCCCGCCGACTATGTCCCGGCGGACCTCGTCCAGCCGAACATCGCTCTGGCAGTTTCCGGCGAGGCAGCCCAACTGAACAGCACGACGGCGGCCGCCGCGGAGCAGATGTTCGCCGCGGCGGCCGGCGACGGCGTCACCATGACCCTGGCGAGCGGCTACCGCTCCTACGGCACACAGGTGGCGACGTACAACAGCTATGTGGCGTCCCGCGGGCAGGCAGAAGCGGACACGGCCTCGGCCAGGCCGGGCTTCTCGGAACACCAGACCGGGTGGGCCTTTGACATCGGCGACGGCGGCGGGGCGTGCAGCTTCCAGCCGTGTTTCGCCGAACAGCCGGCGGCGGTGTGGGCCAAGGCCAACGCGCACCGCTTTGGTTTTGTGGTGCGGTATCCGTGGATGTTCCACGAGGTCACGGGTTACTACTACGAGTCCTGGCATCTGCGGTTCATCGGCGTGGAGGCGGCAGCGGACATGTCAGCCAAGGGCATTGCGACGCTGGAGGAGTACTTCGGACTGGAAGCGGCCCCGGGGTATCTGTAGGGCTGCTTCGCCGTCGGGTTGACCGGCGACACGGCTCTGCGAAATTACCCTGCCGTCACATCGTGTTCACAGAGCCGCGCTAGTCTGGGTCGCATGTTGACCGGATTCAAGAATTTCATCATGAAGGGCAACGTCGTAGACCTTGCCGTGGCCGTGGTCATGGGTGCGGCTTTCAGCGCCGTCGTGACCTCAATCGTTGAAGGTCTGCTGACCCCGCTGATCGGCCGCTTGTTCAATGCCAAGGGCATTGAGGACATGCAGTGGGAGGGGTTCATGTATGGCTCCGTCATCTCCTCCGTCATTTCGTTCCTGCTCGTCGGCGCTTCCATCTATTTCGTGGTCGTCCTGCCGATGAACCACATGATCGAACGCCGCAACCGCAGGCTCGGAATTGGTACCGAGGTCAAGGAAGAGGCCGCCGAGGACCCACAAATCGCACTCCTCACTGAAATCCGCGACTCACTCCGGAGCGGCAGCACACGGGCCTAGGTTCCTGAGGACACAAAAGTGGTCCGCCTCCGGATGGGGGCGGACCACTTTGCTGTTTGCGGGCGTGGTTAGACCGCCGGCGCGACGGCCAGGCGTTCCTCCACCACGGCGGCAAGGTGCTTGCAGATGCGTTCGGCGGTGGGCATGTCGGCCGCCTCCACCATCACCCGGACCAAAGCCTCGGTTCCGGACGGCCGCAGCAGCACACGGCCGGTTTCGCCAAGTTCCGCGGAAGCCTCAGCCACAGCGGCCAGGACACCCTCGTCGGTGCCGGCGCGGGCCTTGTCCACCTTCTTGACGTTGATCATCAGCTGCGGAAGCTTGGTCATCACCGTGGCGAGTTCTTTCAATGACTTGCCCGTGAGCGCCACCTGGGCGGCCAGTTGCAGGCCGGTCAGGAGTCCGTCGCCGGTGGTGGCGTGGTCTGCGAAGATCACGTGGCCGGACTGTTCGCCGCCGAGGTTGTAGCCGCCGTCGCGCATTTCCTCAAGAACGTAGCGGTCCCCCACTGCGGTCTCCCGGATGCTGATCCCGGCGTTGCGGAGGGCGATCTTCAGCCCGAGGTTGCTCATGACGGTGGCCACCAGGACGTTGTCCTTGAGCTTCCCGGATTCCTTCAGCGCCAGGGCGAGGATGGCCATGATCTGGTCACCGTCCACCTCGTTGCCTTCATGGTCGATGGCAAGGCACCGGTCGGCGTCGCCGTCGTGGGCGATGCCGAGGTCGGCACCGTGTTCCACCACTGCCCGCTGGAGGGCGCCGAGGTGGGTTGAGCCCACGCCGTCGTTGATGTTCAGGCCGTCGGGCTCAGCGCCGATAACCACGATCTCGGCACCGGCGTCGTTGAAGAGCTGCGGTGAACAGCCGCTGGCCGCACCGTGGGCGCAGTCGAGGACAACCTTCAGCCCGTCCAGGCGGTGCGGCAGGGTCCCGAGCAGGTGGACGATGTAGCGGTCCTCGGCGTCTGAGAACGTCTGAATACGGCCTACGTCGCTGCCTGTGGGCCTGACGGGATCCTTGGCCATCTGGGCTTCGATGGCATCCTCCACCTCGTCGGGGAGCTTCTGGCCGCCCTTGGCGAAGAATTTGATGCCGTTGTCCGGCGCAGGGTTATGGGAGGCGGAGATCATGACGCCGAAGTCGGCGTGGAGGTCGGCCACCAGGTAGGCGGCGGCAGGAGTGGGGAGGACGCCGGCATCGTAGACGTCGATACCGGAACTGGACAGCCCCGCCGAGACGGCTGCGGAGATGAACTCGCCACTGGCACGCGGATCGCGGGCCACCACGGCGCGCGGCCGGGCGCCATTGGTGCTGCGTTCGTGGCCGAGGACGACGGCGGCCGCTTGCGCCAACTGCATCGCCAGCTCTGCTGTGAGCAGGCCGTTAGCCAGGCCCCGGACACCATCTGTTCCAAATAATCTAGACATCGGGTCAAGTTTAGACGATGGACCGGCGGGGGCCGTCTTTGGCTCGCGTCCGGGCGATGGCCGCCTCCGCTGCGCGGGCGGCTTCGCGGCCCCGGCCGCACCGTGTTTTACGGCGGAAGCCCTTAACGGCCGAAGCCCGCCCCGCCGAGCGGCGGGGCGGGCTTCGGTAAGCGCCATAGGCGCCTGCAAGCGGATTTAGCGCTTGGAGTACTGCTGAGCCTTGCGGGCCTTCTTGAGACCGGCCTTCTTGCGCTCGATGACGCGTGCGTCACGAGTCAGGTAGCCGGCCTTCTTCAGGATGGCGCGGTTGTTCTCGATGTCGATCTCGTTCAGTGAACGGGCGATGCCGAGACGCAGCGCACCGGCCTGGCCGGAAGGGCCACCGCCGTGGATGCGGGCAATGACGTCGTAGGCGCCGTCAAGATCGAGGATCTTGAAGGGCTCGTTGACGTCCTGCTGGTGCAGCTTGTTCGGGAAGTAGTTCGCCAGCTCGCGGCCGTTGATGATCCACTTGCCGGAACCCGGCACAACGCGAACGCGTGCAACGGCTTCCTTGCGGCGGCCAACAGCTGCGCCGGCAACGGTCAGTGCCGGGCGCTCCTTCTTCGGCGCAGCAGCTTCAGCAGCTCCGCTTTCCGAGGTGTAGCTGGTCAGGGTTTCCTCGGCCTCAACGGCTTCGGTGGTCTCTTCGTTCTGAGCCACGGTTCTCCTTGTATAGATAAGTTGTTTGGTGGCCAGGACTACTGGGCGACCTGGGAAATTTCGAAAGTCTTGGGCTGCTGGGCGGCGTGCGGGTGCTCTGCACCGCGGTAAACCTTCAGCTTGCCCAGCTGCTGTGCAGCGAGGGAGTTCTTCGGGAGCATGCCCTTGATGGCCTTCTCCACGGCGCGGACCGGGTTGGATTCCAGCAGTTCCGCGTAGTTGACGGAGGTCAGGCCGCCCGGGTAGCCGGAGTGGCGGTAAGCGCGCTTCTGCTCGAGCTTGGCGCCGGTCAGGGCAACCTTCTCAGCGTTGATGATGATGACGAAGTCGCCCATGTCCATGTGGGGAGCAAAGGTGGCCTTATGCTTGCCGCGCAGCAGGATTGCGGTCTGGCTGGCGAGACGACCAAGGACAACGTCGGTGGCGTCAATGACGTGCCACTGGCGGTTGATATCGCCGGGCTTCGGGGTGTACGTACGCACGGTGTTTGCCTCGTTCTTGTTCTGGCGTTCTTGTTTAGGTGTCACTTAAGGGTGTGCACCTACTATCTATGCGCTACCGGAACAGAGGTGAGGGCTCTATGAATCCAGTGGTCCAGAAGTCTCGAATATGCCCGAGGAGTAGTTATCCTGCAACCGGATTCTCAGCGGGCACGCATCATCGAGAAAGGACACGCACAACGACTATCAAGAATAGCGGGTACAGAGGCCGCTGGTCAAAATAGGCTCTAGGTAGCCAGCCTGCGCCGGTCCTTGCCGGGGCTGCGGCGAGGACCACGAACAACTCCGAGCTTAGGTGCCCCGTTGACTGAACTGCCGATTGCTTTGTTGGTTACCGCCTGCGCCCTTTTGGGCCTGGCCGCAGCACCCGCCGCCCTTGCAGTCACGCGGCGGTTGCTGCCCGGCACCGAGCTGGGGCGCGTGCGCTGGCATGCTGTTGCCGGCTCTGTCGCCACAGCAGCGCTGTTTGGGGCGATGGCTTGGCGCTTCGGCTCGACCTGGGTGCTGCCGGCCTTCCTATTTCTCTGTGCAGCTGGTCTTGTGCTCTCGCGGATTGACCTCCAACACAAACTATTGCCCAACAGGATTATTGTTCCCATGCTCGGAATCGGCCTCCTGCTGCTGCTTTTGGACGCCAGCATGAACCAGCGATGGGGAAATCTGCTCGTGGCAGCAATCGGATGTGCCGTAACGTTCGTGATCTACCTACTTTTGGCGCTAATTTCTCCCCGCGGAATGGGGATGGGCGACGTAAAGCTCTCAGCACCACTTGGTTTGTACTTGGGCTACCTCTCCGTGGGGCACTTGATACTGGGTGTTGCTCTTGGCTTTGTTGTGGGCGCTGTGACCAGTGTGCTCCTTGTTACAGGCGGATTCGCGGGGCGGAAGACCTCAGTGCCGTTCGGGCCGTCGATGTTCGCGGGCTGCGTCCTGACAGTGCTGTGGGGCACCGAGATAGGGCGGGTTCTCTTACCGACGGTCTTCCCCCGCTAGCCGTTTCCGAGTACACCAAGTAGTCGCGTACTCGGGGAGCCCCCATTAAGTTGTGTTACAGCAAGTAGACGACTGATTCTCGTGTCAAAAAGACGAGTACATCCACTCATTGTGGGGCCATTTGTTACTCCTGTATTCCTTAGTGCATCGAACTTCTAGCAACGCCAAGTTGGGGGGAGCTGGAAATTCGAAACCAATTCAGCACTCACAAAAGGAACACGAAAATGAACTCAGCACTGGTCTCCATGATCGCTTTTGTCGCCGGCGTCAAGAACCGCCTCACGGGTGAAGAAAAGGGCGCAACGGCCGTTGAATACGGCCTGATGGTTGCACTCATCGTTATCGCCGCGATCCTCGGTATCACGGCTGTAGGTACCAGCCTTCAGACGCTGTTCAACGATATCTCCCTCAAGCTCTAGGGTTCGGTTCAATCAAGCGCCCATTGATGGCGGCTTCCAGGCCATCTGGGAGCCGCCATTGGCTTTTCGAGACATGAGGATCGAAAAATGCGTAGGAATAACGAAAATGGTGCTGCCGCAGTTGAATTTGCTTTGATATTGCCGGTCTTGCTTCTCATATTGATCGGCATTATCGAATTCTCCCTTGCTTTCAACGCGCAGCTATCCCTCAACCAAGCCGCTCGAGAAGGGGCGCGCAGCATGGCGATCCACAACAGCACGAGCACTGCTGCGACCGCGGCAGCCAATGCCGCAGGGCGCCTGGCTCCCAGCACGGTTACCACGACTTTCGCTGTCACAGGCGGCGGTACAACCTGTGCAGCGGGAAAGCAAGTGACCGCAACCACAAGTTACACACTGACCACTGTCACAGGATTCCTGGACGCCTTCACCGGCACCATCGTTCTCACAGGAAAAGGAACAATGCAATGCGGCGGCTGATCAAAAAATCGGAGAATGAACGCGGCGCTACCGCCGTAGTCGTGGCTGTGATGATGGTGATGCTGCTTAGCTTTGGTGCAATCGCTGTTGACGTCGGTGCAATGTACGCCGAGAAATCGGTGACGCAGAACGGTGCTGACGCCGCTGCCCTGGCTGTGGCCCAGAAATGCGCAAAGAACACCGCTGATCCCACTTGCATCACGGGATCCACCCTGTCGGGCACACTGGCCAACGCCAATGCCAAGGACAACCTCACGAATGTGGCCTCGACCATCGTGGACAAGACCGCTGGCAAGGTGACGGTCACTACAAATGCCCAAGATTCCACCGGTGTGCATTTTTCCACCTTCTTTGCCCGTATCTTCGGGACTGATACTACGACTATTGGAGCAGTCGCCGAAGCAAAATGGGGCGGCGCGCAGTCCGGAAACGTATTCCCCATTGCCTTCTCAGAATGCGAAGTGGACCTCAGCGTTGCGGGGGACGGCTCGACTCAATTCCTGCTGTCCCACGGCACGGGGGCCGGCAAGAAAGACACCTGCCACAGCACTGCCTCGGGCCTTGAAATTCCTGGAGGCTTCGGCTGGCTAGTCACTGGCGGCTCTTGCACGACGAAAGTTGACCTTGCCTCCCCATGGGTGGCCAGCAACACAGGAAACAACCCCGAAACCGGTTGCGGCGGAATCCTCCAAGGCTGGAAGGACAGGCTTATTGCCGGACAAAAAGTCGTGGCGCTGCTTCCCGTATTCGACAGTACCCGAGGCACCGGTTCCGGTGCTGAATTTCATCTCAAAGCATTCGCTGCCATAGATCTCATGGGCTGGGACTTGGCCAACCAAGATCCTTTCCATTACATGCCTTCAACCGCCCAGGCCTTCAAGGACGCCGGTGGATGGAAGAGCAGCGATTTGGGCATCGTCGGAAAGTTCGTCCGCTATGTAGCCCTGGACGAAGCATTTGATGTCGGCGGACCCACCACCTACGGCGGAACCGTCGTAGAGCTCACCAAATAAGAACCAAAGGAGAATCCCGTGAAATCCAGGCTGCTGGGGGGCCTAGCAGCATTGCTCTTGGCAATTGTCGGATCTGTACTGATGTTCAATTACGCACAGGCAGCCGACAGCCGAGCTCAGCAAGGCTTAGAGCCCGTTGAAGTTCTTGTTGTTCAGAAAGCCGTTACGGCGGGCACCCCGGTGTCCAAGCTTTCCGAATCCGTTAAGTTAACGTCCATTCCAGGGACTGCTGTTCCTGCCGATGCAGTGAAGTCCCTAAGCGATTTCTCCGACAAAGTCACCGCAGTTGACCTCCAGCCTGGGGAACAACTCCTGAAAGCCCGTCTCGTTGATCCGAACGCCTTGGCGGCGCCTGGCACTGTTCCTGTTCCGGCCGGCATGGAGGAGATCTCGGTGCTGCTGGAACCGCAGCGCGTGATTGGTGGCCGCTTGGCTGCAGGGGACACCGTAGGTGTTTACATCTCATACAAGATGGACGACAAAGCTGGCGCGGACGCACCGGTCAGTAATGACATCAAGGGTTTCAAGGAGTTTACCGGGAAGGCTTTCCACAAGGTGCTCGTCACCAGCGTTCAGCAGGCTCCCCCGGAGACCACCAAGGATGCAAGCTCCGCTGACGGCCCGGCGTTGCCTTCAGGTTCTGTTTACGTGACGCTTGCCCGTGAAGACGTTGACGCCGCCGAAATCGTTTTTGGTGCCGAGTTTGGAAAGATCTGGCTCTCCAAGGAGACCAACGAGTCGAAGGATTCCAAGCCTGGCTTGGTGACCTTGGGGAAGGTCGCACAATGAGCCGCTTCGTGGTCATCACCGCCGCGCAGGATTTTCAGCGCAAGGTACAGTCGGCGGTGCGCGGTGCACTCCACGGCACTGTGCAGATTCTTCCACCGTCAGTGATGCTCGGCGGCCCTCAGGAGCTCTTCGGCCGACTCTCCGGCGAACCTCCGGAAGTTCTTGTCTTGGGCCCGGGACTTCCGGGCGACGAGGCCCTCAAGCTGGCCACGGTGTTCGACCTCCAGTATCCGGAAATCAGCTTGGTGCTCGTGGAGGACATGGCCTCAGAGCAAGTCATCAATGCAATGCGGGCCGGCATACGGGACATCGTCAGTCCCAGCGCGGAGGTGTCTGAACTGCGCATCTTGCTGGAGCGGGCGTGCCTGGCCTCGGCAGGGCGCCGACGGGGATTAGTTGCAGCCGCCGGCCCTGAACGGCCGGCGGGTCGGGTCATCGCCGTAATGTCGCCAAAGGGTGGTGTTGGCAAGACTACGGTGGCCACAAACCTGGCGATTGGGCTGGGCAAGATTGCTCCCATGGGCGTCGTGATCGTTGATCTCGATGTTCAATTCGGCGATGTCGCAACCGGGCTCCAACTGGAGCCCGAGCACACTCTCCGTGACGCTGTTGGGGGCGCTGCTTTCCAGGATTCAATGGTTCTCAAGGCTTTCCTCACCGTTCATCCCAGCGGGATCTATGCCCTATGTGCACCAAATACGCCCGGCGAGGCCGACCATATTAGCGGCGAAGCCGTCAGCCATCTTCTGAACCAGATGGCTGCCGAATTCCAGTATGTGGTGGTGGATACCACCCCGGGTCTGGGCGAGCACGTGCTCGCAACCCTCGAGCAGGCAACGGACGCAGTGTGGGTCTGCGGTATGGACATTCCCAGCATCCGTGGATTGCACACGAGCTTCGAAGTACTACGGGAGCTCCAGCTGCTACCGCAGGGCCGGCACGTTGTACTCAACTTCGCTGACAGGCGGAGTGGTCTTACTGTCCAGGATGTTGAGGCGACCATTGGGGTCCCCGTTGACACTGTGGTTCCGCGCTCACGGGCAGTCCCGTTTTCTACCAACAAGGGTGTGCCCTTGCTGCAGGACTCGTCACATGACGGTGCTGCTCGCGCCTTCGCCAAATTGGTGGAGCGCTTCGACCCCAAGAGGGCCACACAACCACAGAAGAAAGTACACCGTCGGATGGTGATCTCATGAGCCTCGCAGATCGACTGGAAGCCGCCCGAGGCGGTATTGCTACTACCAGCACTTCAAGCCCACCTCCATACGAAGCCCAATCACCACCGTCCGCTAATGCTGGGAACGGTGGATCAGCCCCGGTCGATGCCCTTGCCGGTCTAAAACAACGCGCTGGGAAAGCCCTTTTTGAGAGGCTTGGCGCGCGGCTAACCGACTCATCGCTGACTGACGAAGAGTTGCGCAAAATTGCCCGCGATGAGCTCAGCCTGGTCATCGACGAGGAGCAGGTGCCACTCAGTCCGGAAGAACGGCGTCGCCTCATCCGCGATGTGGGAGACGACGTGCTGGGCTATGGCCCGCTGCAACGGTATCTCGAGGACCCGTCTGTCACAGAAATAATGGTGAATCGTCCGGATCAGGTCTATGTGGAACGCGACGGGCGCCTGATCCTAACGGATGGCCGATTCAGTTCTGAGGAGCACCTACGCAAGGTCATCGAGCGGATCGTCGCAAAGGTGGGACGCCGGATCGACGAATCTTCACCTTTGGTGGACGCCCGCCTAGAGGACGGATCCCGTGTCAACGCGATCATTCCCCCGCTGGCCGTCAATGGGTCCTCGCTTACGATTCGAAAATTCAGCAAGATCCCACTGACTGTCCAGAACCTGATCGACTTCGGAACGCTGACGCCGGAAATGGCCGAGCTCCTGGACGCCTGTGTCCGAGCCAAACTCAACATCATCGTGTCCGGCGGAACAGGCACGGGAAAGACGACGCTCCTCAACGTGCTGTCGTCCTTCATCCCTTCCGATGACCGCATCGTCACAATTGAGGACGCTGTTGAGCTCCAGCTGCAGCAGAGCCATGTGGTGCGGTTGGAAAGCCGCCCGGCCAATATCGAAGGCAAGGGCGCCGTCACTATTCGGGATTTGGTTCGGAACTCCCTACGCATGCGGCCGGACCGGATTGTTGTAGGTGAGGTTCGAGGTGGTGAGAGTCTGGACATGCTCCAGGCGATGAACACAGGTCACGACGGCTCGATCTCAACTGTGCACGCCAACTCACCACGCGACGCCGTTGCCCGCTTGGAGACGCTGGTACTGATGGCTGGCATGGATCTTCCACTGCGCGCCATCCGAGAGCAAGTATCTTCGGCCGTAAACCTCATCGTTCATCTCTCCAGGTTGCGTGACGGTACTCGGCGTGTAACGCACATCACTGAGGTGCAAGGCATGGAAGGCGAAATTGTCACGCTTCAGGACGCCTTCGTCTTCGACTATGCTGCCGGAGTCGATGCCAATGGCAGGTTTCTCGGCAAGCCTATTTCAACAGGGATTCGGCCCCGCTTTGTTGACCACTTTGCAGATCTGGGAATTGCTATCTCCCCAGCTGTCTTTGGTGGCCGGCCCATGCCGGTTGGAAGGCGATGATTGCAATGACACCTGCCATATTCGCTGTCGGCATGGTGCTCCTGGTCGGAGCAGTATTCGTTATTGTATTCGTGGTGTTCCGCCCATCACACGGCTATGTTGCGCTCAGCCGCAGACGGCCGTTCGGTGGTGCGGAACGCTCCCCCTTGACAAAATTCACTGACTCAACAGTGGGTGCAGTGGAACGGGTCCTCGCCGGGGGCAACAAGTCCCCGGGTGAGCGGGCCACACTGGATCAGGCTGGCCTCAAGATAGCCCGCACAGACTTCATCGTGTTGGTGGGTGCCACTGCTGTGGTGGCCGGCTTCGTGGGCCTCATCCTCCAAGGACCCGTGTTCGCAGTGCTCTTCGCCGGCCTTACTCCGATCTTGGCTGCGATGTATTTGTCATTCCTGACGCAGCGCCGACGCGCCCGCTTTGAGGCGCAACTCGGTGACACCTTGACCATGGTGTCCGGTGGTCTTCGAGCTGGTCATAGCGTTCTTCGTGCAATCGATGCAGTGGCGCAGGAAGCCAGCGAACCCACGGCCACGGAGTTCTCCCGGGTCGTCAATGAAACCAGGCTGGGCCGCGACCTACAGGACTCATTGAACGACGTATCACTGCGAATGAAGAGCGAGGACTTCAACTGGATGGCCCAGGCCATCGAAATCAACCGGGAGGTCGGCGGAGACCTCGCTGAAGTGTTTGACCAGGTCGGCGAAACAATCCGTGAGCGCTCCCAGATCAAGGGAATGGTAAAGGCACTGAGTGCAGAAGGAAAGCTTTCCGCAATCATCCTCATGGCGCTACCAGTACTTCTGTTCATCCTCATCGGGTTGGCCAATCCCAAATACAGCGGCCAGCTAACCGGGCATCCGATCGGCTGGATGATGCTAGGCATTGCCGTGGTGATGATGACCATCGGCGGTCTGTGGATCCGCAAGATCAGCGATCTGAAATTCTAAGGGGATTACAAAATGCAACCTATAGCTTGGGGGATCATCGCCCTCACCGTTATACCTGCCTCGTACCTCGCCTGGTCACTGATTGTGGCGGACCGCAAATCCCGACTCGTCATTCAGGGCAACCTCAGCAAAGGCCTCGAAGCCAGCGGGGCAGCAACCGCACCCCAAAACATGGATTTGGAGCGGATGGCTCGAAGGCTCACGCCGAGCGGATACGAAGCCAAGCTCGACAGGCTGCTCGCCCTTGCAGGCCGCCCCTCGTCCATGCCTCTCCCGCGCCTGCTGGTGGCCAAGCCCGCCCTGGCCCTCGTTGTGGCGGTCCTCATGATGCTAATGCTCAGCCGCAATGGCAGTGCACAAATGATTCTCCTGGCGGTCTTCGCAACTGGACTAGCATATTTCGTTCCCGACCTTCTCATCTACAGCCGCGGGCAGGAACGCCAGAAGAAGATCCAGCTAGAACTGCCCAACACTCTGGACCAGATGCTGATCGCAGTTGAGGCCGGCCTCGGCTTCGAGTCCGCAATGGCCCGGGCGGGCCAGAACGGCAAGGGCCCGCTCGCCGAAGAACTCATCCGGACGCTGCAGGACATGCAAGTTGGCCGCTCGCGCAGGGATTCCTATCTCGCCTTGGCCGAGCGCAGCAATGTGCAGGACCTGAGAACCTTCGTCCGGGCAGTGGTTCAGGCGGACACATACGGCATTGCCATCGCCAAGGTCCTCAAGGCCCAGGCGAAGGAAATGCGGGTAAAACGTCGTCAACGAGCCGAACAGAAGGCCATGAAGCTGCCAGTGCTCGTTCTGTTCCCGCTACTGCTCTTCATATTTCCGGTCATCTTCATCGTAATTCTGGGACCAGCGGTCATTAACATCATCGAGGCCTTCTCGTAGGTGGGTGCGGCTTCGGCCAGAGTTTCAAAAGCTGGGGTGTTGGCGCCCCAAGCCACCCGACCGAGTCGCGGGATCTCAGGTCGGGAGAAGGCCCTGACCGCGTGTGAGTGTGCGTTCAGGGCCTTCATGGGGAGAGAGCCATCGTTTCCCAAAATGATAATTCACTCACTTGCCAGCTCTAACCCAAATACCGGACCCCCTCGGCACCCAGAACCGAGGGGGTCCTCTTGCGTGTCGGCAGCACGACTAACCGCAGCAAATCCGCATGAAAGACGCAGACGCAGGGCAGCGGACGCGCAGGACGGGCAGGCTTGGCGCAGGATGCTCAAAGATCCGTTCGTGAGCTGGAAAGTGGTTGCTATTTTTTTGGCAGAGCTGGTGCAGGACCAGCCACCCAAAAACTCGCTCAGGAGTCCCCATGCTTTCTCTCTACACCAACCTCATGATCCGCCTTCGCAGCGACGAAAAGGGAGCGACTGCCGTCGAATACGGCATCATGGTCGCCCTCATCGCCGTCGTTATCATCGTGGCCGTCGGCCTCCTCGGCGGGACGCTGACCACCATGTTCGAACAAGTTAAGTGCCAGGTTGGTGGCGGCGCATGGGCGGCAGTCGCTCAGACGGATACAACGTCCGCCGGCGGAACCTGCACCATGCCGTAACCCCTCCCCTACCTCTGACGTGCCCCGGCACGTCAAACAGCAAAGTGGCGG
The DNA here is from genome assembly GCF_000196235.1 of Arthrobacter sp. FB24. NCBI lineage: Bacteria > Bacillati > Actinomycetota > Actinomycetes > Micrococcales > Micrococcaceae > Arthrobacter > Arthrobacter sp. FB24. The sequence continues at coordinate 3,298,282 of NC_008541.1, forward strand.
CGGCAACTAGCCGCCGCCACTTTGGCTGTCACCACCCCTATTTGCCTGAACGGAAAGGCACCACCATGTCCAGGGCATCCGAGCGCGGGGCCGTTGCGGTCGAGTTTGCGATCCTGGCACCCGTCCTTGTCATGCTGCTCCTGGGCATCATGGAATTCAGCCGGGCCTACAACGCCCAGGCCTCACTCTCCGCCGCCGCCCGCGAAGGCGTACGCGTCATGGCCATCTCCAACAAAATTTCCGATGCCAACAAGGCGGCGAGAGATACTGCGGTATCGCTTCAGCCCGGGCTGAAGGACACGAACATCGTCTTCAAAAATCTCGATACCGGCACCACCAGCTGCGCACCGGGTAACCGCATGACCATCACCATCAGCTACAACCTCTCCACCATGACCGGCATCGCCGGCCCGTTCCCGATGACCGGTAAGGGAGCCATGCTATGCGGCGGCTGACACCCCGGCACCCCCGGAACGGACAACAGAACAACAAGCACGACGGCGAACGCGGCGCCGTGAGCGTGATCGTGGCCATCATGCTTGTGGTGCTCCTCGGCTTCGGCGCCGTAGCCGTGGACGTCGGGATGCTCTACGCCGAACGAACCCAGCTCAGAAACGGAGCAGACGCAGCAGCCCTGGCCGTTGCCCAAAAGTGCGCCAAGAGTGCCCCCAGCTCGAGCGATGCAGACTGCTCCAACACTTCCACGCTGGCCGCAAGCCTTGCCAACTCAAATGCCAACGACGGCCGTAGCAACATCAAGTCCATTATTCTTGATACGACCAATCGCAAGGTCACCGTAACGGCCGGCGCCCAGGAGAAGGGCAAATCCCCCAACGAAGTTTCGCTCTTCTTCGCCCGTGTGCTGGGCATGAACTCAGCCGAAGTCAATGCCCCTTCAACAGTTGTGTGGGGCAGCCCCGAAAAGGGGACCTCTCCCTTTCCGATCACCGTGTCAGTCTGCCAGGTTCGCAACAGCACGAACATCATGCAGTTGCTCCAGTTGCACGGAAAAAACGCCAACCTCGACTGCAATTACGGGCCGTCGGGTGCATTCGTAGAGGGCGGCTTCGGAGGCCTTAAGCAGGATACCGGCCAGTGCGGCGCCTTCATCGATATCGCAAAGAGCACCGCCGGCGGAGATACCGGCAACAATGCGCCGCCAAATTGCGAGGCCACGCTCAACGGCTGGGCGGCGGACATGAACGCCGGCAAGGACGTCATCGTGCTGCTGCCGATCTTCAATTCAGTGACCGGAACCGGAACCAACGCTATCTACGGACTGACAACATTCGCCGCGTTCAAGGTGGCCGGGTGGAAAGTTGGTAGCTCGGGGCTTCCCTACACTTTCCGGAACCGGACTCCGGACGTCCCGGCCAGCCTTGAGTGCAAGGAACCATGCCGCGGAATCATCGGAACCTTCGTCAAGTACGTTTCCTTGGCCAGCGGCTACACGCTAGGCCCAATTAACCCCGACGGCGCGACCGTCGTTGCGCTCAGCAACTAGCTCATGAACCCCCACAATTCCCGCAAGCACAGGAGCAGTCAGTGAAGTCACGTTTGTTGGCAGGAGTGGTGGCAGTCCTGCTGGCCATCGTCGGGGCGGTCCTCGTCGTCACGTACGCCCAGGGCGCCGACCAGCGGGCAGTCAAGGACCTGGACCCGGTGGGCGTACTCGTCGTCACGAAGGCAATACCGGCCGGCGCAACAGTGGACACCGTGAAAGCTTCGGTGGCCCTGGAACAGGTGCCGGGCACCGCCGTCGCTAAATCCGCGCTGGACACCCTCGACGAATCCGCCGGCAAAGTAGCCGCCGCCAACCTCGTCCCGGGCGAACAGCTGCTGGCGGAGAAGCTCGTCGCGCCGGAAGATCTCCAGACCTCCGGTTCAATGAAAGTGCCGGCCGGCCTCCAGGAAGTATCCTTCCAGCTGGAGCCGCAGCGTGTGGTGGGCGGGCGCCTCCAGCCCGGCGACCACGTGGGCATCTTCATCACCATGCGGTCCGGCGGCATCGAGCCGAAGCCCGAGAAGGAAACCACCCAGCTCTCCATCCACAAGGTCCTGGTCACCGCAGTCCAGCGCGCACCCGAAGGAGCCGCCGCCAAGCCGGCACCTTCTGCGAGCGCGGGGACAGAACCCAACCCCCGCGACGTGAACCTTCCCACTGGATCCCTGATGATCACCGTGGCTGTCAACGACATCAACGCGGCAAAGATCGTTTTCGCCTCGGAGATGACCGACTTCTCGTCTATCTGGCTCAGCCGGGAGCCCCTCGACGCCGAGGACAACGGACCGCGCATCATGATTCGGCCGGACGTCTACAAATGAGCCGCTTCGTCCTGATCACGCCCGACGTCAGCTTCGACGGTCGCCTCCGCCAGGCCGTCGCTGGCGGCCTCCAAGGTGGCGTACAGACCTTCTTCACCAGCCTGCTCCCCGCTGACCCCAACGACCTGTTCGCCCACCTTGACCAGGAACGTCCCGAAGTACTCATCCTGGGACCGGACGTTCCCGTGGAGGAAGCGCTGCGGCTCGCCACCGTCATGAATGTCCGGTTCCCGGAGCTGAGCGTCATCCTCGCCAGCGAACCGGACCCGGACTTCATCCTGCAGGCCATGCGTGCGGGCATCCGGGACATCCTCTCCCCCGACTCCGACGCGGCGCAGATCCGGGTCCTCCTGGAACGGGCCAGCCAACAATTCGCCGGCAGGTACCGGGTTCAGGCAGCCGCGCCAATGACGGACACCAACAAAGGCCTGGTGATCGGAGTCTTCTCCCCCAAAGGAGGAGTGGGCAAAACCACCATCGCCACCAACATCGCCGTCGGACTGGGCAAGATCGCGCCGATGAGCGTGGTGATCGTGGACTTGGACCTGCAGTTCGGCGACGTCGCTTCCGCCCTCTACCTGGACCCCCAGCACACCGTCACGGACGCGGTGTCCCCCGCGGCTAGCCAGGATTCGCTGGTCCTGAAGGCCTTCCTCACGGTCCATCCGGCCAGCATCTACGCCGTGTGCGCTCCGCCAACGCCCGTTGACGCGGACGAGATCACCCCGGAACAGGTCAGCCGGTTGCTGGAACAGCTGTCCGAACAGTTCCAGTACGTGGTGGTGGACACCGCTCCGGGCCTTCCGGAAATAGGGCTGGCGGCCATGGAGCAGTGCACGGATGTGGTTTGGGTCAGCGGCATGGACATCCCCAGCGTCCGTGGCCTGCGCTCCGGCCTGGACGTGCTGCGCCAGCTGGACATCCTCCCGGAGACCCGCCACGTGGTGCTGAACATGGCCGATTCCAAGCTGGGGCTCACCGTCCAGGACCTGGAATCGACCATTGGGGCACCCGTGGACGTCAGCATTCCGCGGTCCCGGGCCGTGGCCCTGTCCACCAACCGCGGCATCCCCGTCCTCCAGGAGTCCGCCAAGGACCCGGCAACCAAGGGCCTGAACCAGCTCGTCAACCGGTTCAACCCCGCCTGGCGGGCCACATCGCAACGCAAACTGCACCGAAGGGTAGTGGTCTAGATGAAACTTTCAGAGCGCATCAGCGCAGCCCAGGCCAAGTCGCCCTCACGCACCCAAACCATTGCCCCGTCGTCGCCGGCTTCCCGCACAGCCACCGCAACCCTCGAGATGGACCGCCCGGAACTGCCCACCCGGCAGCCGGAACCGTGGACACCGCCAGCACCGTCAAAGCGGACGACGACGGCGGCACCGGCTGCCGCCGTCGTCGTTCCTCCAGCGGTCACAGACCACGCGGATGAGGTGAAACCGAAAGTCCAGCAGCCCGTGGACGCGTTCGCCGCGTTGAAGGGAAGGGCGGCCACGGCGCTGTTCGAACGCATGGGTTCGCGTTTCAACGACTCTGCCATCACCGAACTGGAGCTCCGGACGTCCGCCCGGGAAGAGCTCACCCGCATCATCGATGCCGAGCAGGTGCCGCTCTCCTCGGAGGAACGCACGCGCCTGGTGCAGGACGTTGCCGACGACGTGCTGGGCTACGGCCCCCTGCAGCGGCTGCTGGACGACCCCGCCGTCACCGAAATCATGGTCAACCGGATGGACCAGATCTACGTGGAGCGCAAGGGCCACCTCACCCTGGCCGACTCCCGCTTCAGCTCGGAAGAACACCTGCGGAAGGTCATCGAGCGCATCGTGTCCAAGGTGGGCCGCCGTATTGACGAGTCCTCTCCCCTGGTGGATGCCCGGCTGGAGGACGGCTCCCGCGTCAACGCAGTGATCCCGCCACTGGCCGTGGGCGGATCGTCACTGACCATCCGGAAGTTCAGCAAGGTTCCCCTCACCGTCCGGAACCTGATCGACTTCGGAACGCTGACTCCGGAAATGGCGGAGCTCCTGAACGCGTGCGTCAAAGCCAAGCTCAACATCATCGTCTCGGGCGGAACGGGAACCGGTAAAACCACCCTGCTCAACGTGCTTTCGTCCTTCCTGCCCTCGGACGAACGGATCGTCACCATCGAGGACGCCGTGGAACTGCAGATCCAGCAGGCGCACGTGGTCCGGCTGGAGAGCCGTCCGCCCAACACCGAGGGCAAGGGCGAGGTGACCATCCGTGAACTGCTGCGCAACTCGCTGCGTATGCGCCCCGACCGCATCGTGGTGGGCGAGGTCCGCGGCGGCGAGTCACTGGACATGCTCCAGGCGATGAACACCGGCCACGACGGTTCTCTCTCCACGGTGCACTCCAATTCCCCGCGTGACGCCGTGGCGCGCCTTGAAACCCTGGTGCTCATGGCCGGGATGGACCTGCCGCTGCGGGCCATCCGGGAACAGATAGCCTCGGCGGTGAACCTGATCGTCCAGATTTCACGGCTGCGGGACGGCAGCCGCCGCATCACCCACGTGACCGAGGTGCAGGGCATGGAAGGCGACATCGTCACCCTGCAGGACGCCTTCGTTTTCGACTACTCGGCAGGCGTCGACGCCCACGGCCGCTTCCTCGGACGGCCGGTTGCCACCGGGATCCGCCCGCGTTTCATCGACCGCTTCGAGGACCTCGGAATCCACGTTTCCCCTGCCGTTTTCGCCACGCCCGGCAGCCCGGCCGGTCCTGCGGGCCACTCCGGCCAGGCGGGCCACTCCGGCCAGGGAATCGCGTAGGGACGCCGCCGTGCTCATCACCGTAGGAGCCGCGCTCCTCTTCCTCGCACCACTGCTCCTGGGCGTGGCGCTGCTGATCCCCGGTGCTCCGGAGATCGCCCTCAGCCGCCGCCGTCCCTATGACTCTGACCCGCCGTCACGGCTGACGCGCCTGGCAAACATCACGGTCGGAACCCTGGACCGCTTCCTGGCAGCCAGGAACCTGCGCCTCTACAACCGGGAGACCTTGGAAACTGCCGGCGTCCGGCTCAGCCAGGCCGAGTTCATCGTCCTGGTGATGGCCGGTGCCATCGTGGGCGCCCTGGTGGGCCTGGTTATCGGCGTGCCCGTGGTCTCCATCCTGCTTGTCATCCTCGCGCCGTTCGTGGGGCACCTGGTTTTGGGCTTCCTCGCCGGGAAGAGGCGGGCCAGGTTCGACCAGCAGCTCGGCGACACCCTCCAGCTCCTCGCCGGAGGGCTGCGGGCAGGCCACAGCATCCTGCGCGCCATCGACGCCGCCGCCGCCGAGTCACAAAGCCCCACCTCGGAAGAGATGCGCCGGGTCATCACCGAAACAAGCCTGGGCCGCGACCTGCTGGCCTCCCTGACGGACACCTCGGAACGCATGAAGAACGAGGACTTCGTCTGGATCGCGCAGGCTATCCAGATCAACCGCGAGGTGGGCGGCAACCTGGCTGAGGTCCTGGACCAGGTCAATGAGACGATCCGCGAGCGGTCCGAAATCAAGGGACACATCAAGGCACTTGCGGCCGAGGGGAAGTTCTCCGCCTACATCCTGATCGCCATGCCCATCGGCATTGTGCTGATGCTCATGGCAGTGAACCCCGGCTACATGGATGCGATGTTCACCCATCCGCTGGGTTGGGCCATGATCGCAGCGTCCGTGGTCTTTATGACCATCGGCAGCCTGTGGATGCGCAAAATCATCGATCTGAAGTTCTGAGGCGACCATGAATCCCGTGGTGCTGTCCTCACTCCTCCTGGTCGGCCTCCCGATCGGCTACCTGGCCTGGTCCGTCCTGTCCGTGGACCGCAAGGCCCGAAGCGCAACGGTGGCTATCCTGACGCGTGGCAGGAGGGCAGTAGAGGTCCCCGACAAAGCACGGAGCGGCCTCCTCGACAGGATCGGTTACGGCCTGGCCCCCGCGGCCTACGTCCGGAAACTCGACCGGTTACTCTCCCTGGCCGGCCGGCCTGCTGCGTGGCCCCTGGGGCGCATCCTCGCGGCAAAGCCCGCCCTCGGCCTGGTGGGAGCGTCCCTTTTCATCCTTATCAGCATGAGCAGCCCCAAACCCATCATCAAGCTTGCCGGCCTGTTCCTGCTCTTCCTGGGCTACTTCATCCCTGACCTGCTCCTCTACAGCAAGGGCATGGAGCGCCAAAAGGCCATGCAGCTGGAACTCGCCAATACCCTGGACCAGATGCTCATCTCAGTGGAAGCGGGCTTGGGCTTCGAGGGTGCCATGGCCCGTGCAGGGGAAAACGGCAAAGGGCCGCTGGCCGAAGAAATCATCCGCACCCTGCAGGACATGCAGGTGGGACGCAGCCGCCGGGAGTCGTACCTCGCGCTTGCCGAACGAACGAACATCCCGGAGCTGCGCAGCTTCGTCCAGGCCATCGTCCAGGCTGACACCTACGGTATTGCCATCAGCCGGGTCCTCCGGATCCAGGCCAAAGTGATGCGGGTGAAGCGACGGCAACGTGCGGAGGAAAAAGCCATGAAGCTGCCGGTGATGATCCTGTTCCCGCTCCTGTTCTTCATTTTTCCGGTCCTGTTCATCGCAATTCTCGGTCCCGCCGTCATCAACACCGTTGTCACATTCAGCGGGCAGTAAGGTGCCCAAGTGACAGCCGTCACCCCCTGATAACCCAAGAGACTCAAGGTTTCCACAAGATCTGCCGAAGTCGAGTGAATTGACAGATTCAGGAAGTAGCGTTGTCATATGTCCATTTCAGGCAGTTCCACCGAAGGCGAGGGCACACATCAAATCCCCGCCCTGTGCCCGGCCGCAGCTGCCGCGGGCACTGAAGCAGGCGTGGCTTTTGAGGAAATTCCCCTGGTGGACCTCCTGGTGCTGCAGGACCTCGAGACCCAGCTGGCCCAGCCGGCCGTCGCGAAGAAGTTCGCCCTGGACTACATCGAGATCTGGGAACAGCGCTATCTCAACCTGACGAACGCGATCTCCGGCCAGGACCTCACCACTGCATTGGACGCCGCCATCAGCCTGAAGATCGGCTCGGCGATGGTAGGGGGCCTCCGCCTTGCCCGCCTGGCGGAAGACATCGAGAGCGTGATCCGTTCGGGGAGCTGGGACAAAGGCCAGTTAATGCTCGCCTGCGTCTCCGACCTCGGCCACGAAACGGTTGCCCGGCTCCGCCAAAGCTACCTGCCGGCCGGCTAGGCCAGGGGCAAGCCGGCCGGCAGGCCGGGTAGGCTGCCGCCAGCCGCTAGAGTTTGCCCGCTCCGAGCCGGTATCCGACTCCGCGGACCGTCTGCAGCAGTTGCGGCGAATGGGTGTCTTCGTGCAGTTTCTTTCGAAGGTTCCCGATGTGGACTTCCACGGCCCGCTCGTCAGCCTCGCTAATATAGGTGTTGTCCTGGTAGTAATCCCCCCGAACCACCTTCACCAGGTCCGCCCGGGTGCATACTGCCCCGCCAGCCCGCAGGAGTTCCTCCAGCAGGACAAACTCGCTGCGGGTGAGCTCCAGTTCCTTGCCCGCCAGTTCAGCGGACCTGGTCCGGGGGCTGAGCCGCAGGTCCCTGTGCTCCAGTACGTCCTTTGATCCTGCTCCCGTTGCTGCAAGCGGTATCGGCGCATCCGGCGTCGGTCTCTGGGCGTGGCCGTTCCGCGGCCGCCGCATCATGGCCGCCACCCTTGCCCGGAGCTCCAGCGGACGGAACGGCTTAGTGATGTAATCGTCCGCGCCCGAGTGCAGCGCGGTCAGCATGTCCGGCTCCTCAGTCCGTCCGGTCAGCATCACCACGTAGGCGTCACTGAACTGCCTGATGCGCCGCAGCACCTCGTATCCGTCGATATCCGGCAGGCCAACATCCAAAGTGACAACATTCGCGTGCTGATGTCGGACCAATTCCACGCCTTCGCGGCCGTCCGAGGCGGTATGCACCTCAAAACCCGCTTGAAGGAAGACCGATTCCAACAAGTTACGTATGTCCTTGTCATCCTCGACAACCACAGCTACTCCCAGATCGCTCATGGCCAAACCCCATACATCCCCAGAGACCCCATGCAGGCACCTGCCCATCGCAAATGCCTGTTACACCCCCCGAGGGACTAGGCTACAAGAAATCTCGCCTTTAGTCGGCTGTTTTTGCGCAGCAAATTCTAAAATGTCAATTAGCGTGACTTTCACGTTAACTTTGTCCCCAGGAAAGGCCGGGCGCTTTATGCGCTGCCGCATCGGTATCTATTTCCGCAGCGCCCTGGTCAGTTCGGCACGGGCCAGCAGCTCGCTGTCCGAGGGATAGGCTACTTCCTCAAGCACCAGGGGATGCGGCGCGGACAGCACGGATTTGGCGTCGCGCTTCTGCTCCAGCAACCGCTCGTAGAGCCACCCCGGTTTCTCGGCCCCGGACCCGACGTACAGGGCCGAACCCACCAGCGCCCGCACCATGTTGTGGCAGAACGCGTCAGCCTGCACTGTGGCCACGATGACACCGTCGGTCCCCCGCGCGAATTCAAACCGCTGAAGCTCCCGGATGGTGGTGGAGCCTTCCCGGGGCTTGCAGTAGGAGCGGAAGTTCTGCAACCCCAGGAGCTTGGATGCCCCCTCATTCAATAGCGACACATCGAGTTGCTCCTTGTGCCACAACGTGGAATACCTGCCCAACGGATCCCACAGCGCCGGACCGTCCGCGATGCGGTAGCTGTACCGGCGCCACAGGGCCGAGAACCGCGCGTCGAAACCTTCAGGCGCCACAGTAACGCTGTGCACTTCAATCGCGCCGGTCAGGTCGCCCAGTCCCCGGCTCAGTGCCCCGCGCAGGCGCCGCAGCAGGGCGACGGCGGGATCCAGTTCGACGCCGCGGTTCAGTCCCTGCCACTCCTCCTCGGTGAGGTCCAGGTGAACCACCTGCCCCCGCGCATGCACGCCGGCGTCGGTGCGGCCGGCGACGGTGACCCGAACCTTGCGCCTGATCAGGAGCGCCAGCGCGCTCTCCAGGACGCCCTGGACTGTCCGCAGGCCGGGCTGCACAGCCCACCCGCTAAAGGGGCCGCCGTCGTACGCCAAATCCAAACGGATACGCAAAAACCCGCCGCCCCCCAAAACGGGGGCAGCGGGTTTCTGGTGGTTCATAGACTTAAGTCTAAGCCAAGGATTCAGCGAATTACTTCGCGTCCTTTTCCTCAGCAGCCGGCTTCTCAGCAGCTTCCTCAGCGGCCGGGGCCTCTTCGGTTTCAGCAGCCTCAGCCTTGGGGGCTTCCGCAGCTTCGGCTTCCGGAGCAGCTTCGGTCTCAGCGACCTCAGTCTCGGCGGCCGGAGCAGCAGCAGCTTCCTTCTTGTCGGCATCGCGCTTCGCAGCGGACGTAGCCTCAGCTACGACGGCCTGCTTGGCGGAAACCGGCTCAAGGACGAGCTCGATGACAGCCATGGGAGCGTTGTCGCCCTTGCGGTTGCCGATCTTGGTGATGCGGGTGTAGCCGCCATCGCGGTTCTCCACTGCCTGTGCAATGTCGGTGAACAGCTCGTGGACAACGCCCTTGTTGCTGATCAGGCCGAGTACACGACGGCGGGAAGCGAGGTCGCCGCGCTTGGCGAAGGTCACCAGACGCTCTGCGTACGGCTTCAGGCGCTTGGCCTTGGTCACCGTGGTGGTGATCCGCTTGTGCTCGAACAGTGCTGCTGCCAGGTTCGCGAGCATAAGACGCTCGTGAGCCGGGCCGCCTCCGAGGCGCGGACCCTTAGTGGGGGTAGGCATAATTGTTTCTCCTCATATGGAAGCCGGTGGGCTGCGCACACCATGGTGCATCCAGCCAGCCGGCCAAGATCTGCTTGTTAGAGCTCGTCGTCGCTGAACGCGGCGTCGTCCTCTTCGATGGCTGCGGCGCGTGCTGCCAGGTCGAAACCGGGAGGCGAGTCCTTGAGGGACAGGCCCAGTTCAACCAGCTTGGCCTTGACCTCGTCGATGGACTTCGCACCGAAGTTACGGATGTCCATCAGGTCGGCCTCGGAGCGGGCAACGAGTTCACCCACGGTGTGGATGCCCTCACGCTTGAGGCAGTTGTAGGAACGGACGGTGAGGTCCAGATCCTCGATCGGCAGGGCCATGTCAGCTGCCAGGGCAGCGTCAGTCGGCGACGGGCCAATCTCGATACCTTCAGCTGCGGTGTTCAGCTCGCGGGCCAGACCGAACAGCTCCACCAGGGTGGTGCCTGCCGAAGCGACGGCATCGCGCGGGGCGATTGCCTGCTTGGTCTCGACGTCGACAATCAGCTTGTCGAAGTCAGTGCGCTGCTCAACACGGGTGGCTTCCACGCGGAAAGTAACCTTCAGCACCGGCGAGTAGATCGAGTCGACCGGAATGCGGCCGATCTCGGAGTCGCCGGACTTGTTCTGAGCTGCCGAAACGTAGCCGCGGCCGCGCTCGATGGTCAGTTCGAGTTCGAACTTGCCCTTCGAGTTCAGCGTGGCAATGTGCAGATCCGGGTTGTGGAATTCGACGCCGGCCGGCGGAGCGATGTCCGCGGCGGTGACGACTCCCGGGCCCTGCTTGCGCAGGTAAGCAACAACCGGCTCGTCGTGCTCGGAGGAAACCGACAGGTTCTTGATGTTCAGGATGATCTCAGTGACATCTTCCTTGACACCCGGAACCGTGGTGAACTCGTGCAGCACGCCATCGATCCGGATGCTGGTAACAGCAGCGCCCGGGATGGAGGAGAGCAGGGTACGGCGGAGGGAGTTTCCGAGAGTGTATCCAAAGCCCGGCTCCAGCGGTTCAATGATGAAACGGGAGCGGTTTTCGGAGACGACCTCTTCAGAGAGGGTGGGGCGCTGTGCAATGAGCACTTAGGTTTCCTTTCGGCGAGCATCCGCTATATGACGCAACACAGGTGGTGGAAATTCGGTCTGAAGACTTAACGCGGCTGGGCCTGCCCGGACCCGTGAAGGTCCGGGCAAGCTCCAGCTGCTGGAAACGTCTTAGACGCGGCGGCGCTTCGGCGGGCGGCAGCCGTTGTGCGCGGCGGGGGTGACGTCCTGGATGGAGCCAACCTCCAGGCCGGCGGCCTGCAGCGAGCGGATTGCGGTTTCGCGGCCCGAACCCGGTCCCTTGACGAACACGTCGACCTTCTTCAGGCCGTGCTCCTGGGCGCGCTTTGCAGCAGCTTCGGCAGCCATCTGGGCAGCGAACGGGGTGGACTTACGTGAGCCCTTGAAGCCAACCTCACCGGCAGAAGCCCAGGAGATGACAGCACCGTTCGGATCCGTGATGGAAACGATGGTGTTGTTAAAGGTGCTCTTGATGTGCGCCTGGCCAAGCGCGATATTCTTCTTGTCCTTCTTACGCGGCTTGCGAACCGCGCCACGAGTCTTCGGGGGCATTATTTCTCCTACAGAAAGTTATCGGGGGAAAGTCAGCGGCTATTTCTAGCGGCCGGCTTTCTTCTTGCCGGCGACGGTGCGCTTCGGACCCTTGCGGGTACGAGCGTTGGTCTTCGTACGCTGACCGCGTACGGGCAGGCCCTTGCGGTGACGCAGGCCTTCGTAGCTGCCGATTTCAACCTTGCGGCGGATATCAGCGGCCACTTCGCGGCGAAGGTCACCCTCAACCTTGTAGTTGCCTTCAATGTAGTCACGCAGCTCAACCAGCTGTGCGTCGGTCAGGTCCTTGACCCGAACGTCAGCGCTGATGCCGGTAGCAGCCAGGGTTTCGTGTGCACGGGTCTTGCCCACGCCGTAGATGTAAGTAAGCGCAATTTCCAACCGCTTTTCGCGGGGAATGTCTACGCCAGCGAGACGAGCCATAGTGGCGGTACTCCTTGTATAAACCGGAGGTCGTAGGCAGTACACCCGCACTTTCAGTGCGGCCCCAGCCTCCGACCGGGGGTTAGCTGTCCGGGCTCTGTCGAGCGAATGTCCCAGTTCAGCTTGTGCTGCCTTTATTTACTTGCGTGGGTTAGCAACCCAGGGTTTCCCGTGAAGGAAATTAGCCCTGGCGCTGCTTGTGGCGCGGGTTCTCGCAGATCACCATGACCCGGCCATTACGGCGGATCACTTTGCACTTTTCGCAGATCTGCTTGACGCTCGGCTTGACCTTCATGGCGTTCCTTTGCGTGTTGCAGTTGGTCAGCTGGACCGGCCTTCGGCTAAAGCTCTGGCCGCCCAGTGTTTACTTGTAGCGGTAGACGATACGACCACGTGTAAGGTCGTACGGGCTCAGCTCCACCACTACCCGGTCCTCAGGGAGAATCCTGATGTAGTGCTGGCGCATTTTTCCAGAGATGTGCGCCAGAACGATGTGCTTGTTGGTGAGCTCAACGCGAAACATCGCATTAGGCAGCGCCTCAGTCACAACGCCCTCGATCTCAATGACCCCGTCCTTCTTGGCCATACCCTCCGCTAACTGTTGTTGTCGCAGCCTTCCGATTGGCACCGGACATGACTGCGAACGTTTTTGATTGATTGGCTTCTGCCTTATGACCGCAAAAGGGCACAAACAGGGCAGACAACCAACAGACAACACTACGCCATCTCGGCGGGAATGTTAAATCGGACCATGGTAGCGCACCACCGGGCCATACGCAGCAAATACCCCCGCCGGCGTTGAGATGCCCTCGGCCCGGGAGACGCCATCCAGGATGGCTTCCGTCACGACGTCCGCTGCCGCGCTCTGCAGCGTGATGAGGTTGAACTGCCGGGCAGCGTCAGAGCTGCGGTCAAGTTCGACGGCGCCCGTCGCCAGGGCGAACACGGTGTCGCCGTCCGCCAGGGTGTGGGACGGATTCAGCGCCCGGGCCAGCCCGGCATGGCACGCAGAGGCGGTGCGCTTGCACTCCACCTTGTTCAGGGCAGCGTTGGTAGCGACGACGACGAGGGTTGTGTTGAGGGGCGGCGGCTGGGCCTTCCGGCCGGGCCCGGCTTCCACCCGCTCCGGCGATGTGCCAAAGGGCAGTCCCACTGCATTCACGACCGCAAGGGCTCCAATCACGACTCCGTTGTCTAAAGTAATCGAGGCCGTGCCGACTCCGCCCTTATACGTCCCTCTTCCGAGGACGGCTCCGGTGCCGGCGCCCACGTTGCCGCGTTCGACGTCGTGCCCTTCCGTTTGGGCGGCAGCGGCGGCAGTTGCCGCGTAACCCATCTCCTCGTCGGGACGGGCGGAGAAGTCACCGCCGCGGCCCAGGTCGAAGATGGCGGCGGCCGGGACGATCGGCACCAGTCCCCCGGGCACGGCGAATCCCCGGCCGTTTTCCTCGCACCAGCGCTTGGCACCGTGCGCGGCAACGAGCCCGAAAGCGCTCCCGCCGGTAAGCACCACGGCATCCACGCGCTGGGAAAGCGTGGCGGGATCCAGGGAATCCGTTTCGTGAGTGGCCGGGCCTCCGCCGCGGACGTCAACTGAGCCGACGGTGCCGGGCGGCGGGAGCACCACGGTCACCCCGGTGAGCCAGCCGCTGTCGGACTCCGCGCCGTCGGACTCCCGTCCAAACCCGGCTCTTTGCACATGGCCCACCCGGATTCCGGTGACGTCGGTGATCGCTCCCATGGCTCCATTGTGCGCCCTGCGCAAAACTGAGGGTACGCTCCCGGGCATTCCGCGACCCGCGGGGCCAACTCCGTCAGGCAAAACAAACGTTATGTAATACTGCAAGCAACACGGCGTTAACGGGCAAGGAAGCCTTGACTAACAATCCTCGGACGAGGGCTTGTGCGGGGTTCTGCCCACCAACCATGTGGTGAAGTGAAGCTAAATCCCCACGCCCACTGGCCTGCAGTACGCAGGCCCGGATCCGTTAGAGACCGAATGACAAGACAACTGACCGACAGGCCACCCGCCGTCGCGGAAGCCGGTCCGGCCCTCCGGCGCCGGCCCAAATGGTCCGGCCGGACCCGCCGGGACTTCTTCGTGTTCCTGGCCCTCGCACTGCCCAACCTGGTGCTGATCGGGGTTTTCACGTACCTCCCGCTCATCAACAACATTTACTACTCCACCCTGGACTGGACGCTGGGATCGGCGTCCGCCACCGTGGTGGGGCTGGACAACTACGTCACGTTCTTCACCAGCTCCGATGCCGCCAAGGTGCTCGGCACCACAGCTGTCTTCACCGTCGTCACCGTCGGCGGTTCCATGGTGCTGGGCCTGTTGATCGCACTTGCGCTGAATTCCAAGGTCCGCGGCACCACATTTGCCCGTTCCGCGGTTTTCGCCCCCTACGTGCTCAGCGGCGTGGGCGTGGGCCTGGTCTGGCTGTTCATCTTTGATCCCGGCTACGGCGTCCTGGCCTGGGTCCTCCGCGGGCTGGGCCAGCAGAGTCCGCAATGGATCAATGATCCGCAGCTCTCGCTGGTCATGGTGATCATCGTGTACATCTGGAAGAACCTGGGCTACTGCGCGGTGGTGTACCTCGCGGGGCTCCAGTCGCTCCCGCAGGACGTCATGGAGGCAGCATCCCTGGACGGCGCCAACGGCTTCCGGCGCTTCCTGAGCATGTCCGTCCCGCTGCTCTCCCCCACCACCTTCTTCCTGCTGATCACCACCATGCTCAGCTCGTTGCAGGCGTTCGACCTGATCAGGATCATGACACCCCTGGGCAACGGCACCAGCACACTGATCTACGAGGCCTACCTCCAGGCATTCGGTGCCTTCAACAGGGCCGGATATTCGGCATCCATCTCGGTGGTGCTCTTCGCCATCCTGCTCATCATCACCGTGCTGCAGCTGCGGTTCGTCGAACGGAAGGTGCACTACTCATGAGCACGCACCGGCCACTGTCCCGCGCCAACATTGTCCAGACCATTGCCGGCGGCTACGTCCCGCTGATCCTGGCTACCCTGGTGGTCTTCCTGCCGCTGCTCTGGATGATCCTGAGCTCGTTCAAGCAGCCCGGCGAGATCATCACCATGGACCTGAAAATCCTCCCGGAGAGCGTGAACCTGGAGAACTACAACATCGCCATGACCACGGTGCCCTTCGCGCAGTTCTTCCTTAACAGCACCATCGTCACGCTGGTGGGCGCCACCGTCAAAGTGCTGCTGGCCATCCTCACCGCCTACGCCCTGGTATTTGTGCGTTTCCCGTTCAAGAACGCCATCTTCGTGCTGATCCTTGTCGCCCTGATGGTGCCGCCGCAGGTGTCCATCCTGCCCAACTACATCCTCATCGCCGGGATGGGCGGCAAGAACACCCTCTGGGGCATCATCCTGCCCGGACTGGGCACCGCCTTCGGCACCTTCCTGCTGCGGCAGCACTTCATGACGCTGCCGGCCTCCATCCTGGAATCCGCGGAGATCGACGGCGCAGGCCACTGGCGCAGGCTCTGGCGGATCGTGGTCCCGGTGTCCGTCCCTTCGATAGCCACCGTTGCCCTGGTCACCGTGGTCAGCGAGTGGAACGACTACATCTGGCCGCTCATCATCACGGACCGCCCCGAAACCATGACCCTTCCCGTGGGCCTGACGCTGCTGCAGAACTCCGAAGGGAACGGGTCCGGCTGGGGCATCCTCATGGCCGGTGCCGTGCTGGTGATCGTCCCCATCCTGGTGGTGTTCGCAGCACTCCAGCGCTACATCGTG
The DNA here is from genome assembly GCF_000196235.1 of Arthrobacter sp. FB24. Lineage (NCBI taxonomy): Bacteria > Bacillati > Actinomycetota > Actinomycetes > Micrococcales > Micrococcaceae > Arthrobacter > Arthrobacter sp. FB24. Next base: position 3,314,148 of record NC_008541.1, read on the forward strand.
GCCGGCCTCACCCAAGGCAGCGTCACCGGCTAGGACCGTGTTCCCTGTCCGGTGCACCACAGTTGCCCCGGCGCCACCCGTCACCCAACCCGTACAACGAGTCAGCACAAGCAATCACCTTTGAGAGGATCCACAATGGGTATGAATCTTGACCGCAGGCATTTCCTAGGGCTTGCCGGCGCAGGAGCCGGTGCCGCTGCGCTGGCAGCGTGCGGCGGCCCGTCCACCGGCGGAACAACGCCTGCAAGCGAAGCCGCCGAGATCGACTTCAGCGGCGTCAAGCCTGCCGCCTCCATCGACTTCTGGACGAGCCACCCGGGCAAGTCCCAGGACGTCGAAAAATCCATCATCGCCAAGTTCCACGCCAAGTTCCCGGACATCAAGGTGAACCTGGTCACCGCCGGTGCCAACTATGAGGAGATTGCACAGAAGTTCCAGACCTCGCAGGCCGCCAAGGAGGCACTGCCGGGCCTTGTGGTGCTCTCCGATGTGTGGTGGTTCCGCTACTTCACGAACGGCAACATCATTCCGCTGGACGGACTGGTGAAACAGCTGGATATCAAGGTGGACGACTTCCAGAAGTCCCTCGTGGCCGACTACCAGTACGACGACAAGCAGTGGGCCCTCCCCTACGGCCGTTCGACGCCGCTCTTCTACTACAACAAGGACCACTTCAAGGCGGCCGGCCTCCCGGACCGGGCACCGAAAACCTGGCAGGAATTCGCCGAGTGGGCGCCCAAGCTGAAGGCAAGCTCCGGCGCGCAGTACGCCTACATCTACCCGGCGCTGGCCGGCTATGCGGGCTGGACCCTGCAGAACAACCTCTGGGGATGGGGCGGCAGCTGGTCCAACGAGTGGACCATCAACTGCGACTCGGCGGAATCGGTGGAGGCCCTGCAGTGGGCCCAGGATTCCATCTACAAGGACGGCTGGGCGGGTGTTTCCTCGAAGGAGGCCGCTGACGACTTCGCCGCGGGCATCACATCCTCCACCATCTCGTCCACAGGGTCCCTGCTCGGTGTGCTGAAGTCCGCCAAGTTCAACGTGGGCGTGGGCTTCCTGCCGGGCGGCCCCAAGGTGGAAAGCGGCGTGTGCCCCACCGGTGGTGCCGGCCTGGGCATTCCCAGCGGTGTGAGCAAGGAAGTGCAGCTGGCTGCGGGCACCTTCCTGAAGTTCATGACCGAGCCGGAAAGCACCGCGGAATTCTCTGCGGCAACGGGCTACATGCCTACGCGTGTTTCGGCCGACATGACGTCGGTACTGGCCAAGACGCCGCAGATCAAGACGGCCATGGACCAGCTCGCGGTCACCCGGGTCCAGGACAACGCCCGCGTGTTCCTGCCCGGCGCAGACCAGGAAATGGCCAAGGCCGCAGCGAAGATCCTCACCCAGCAGGGCGACGTGAAGGCCACCATGACCGCGTTGAAGTCCACGCTGGAGGGCATCTACACGAAGGACGTCAAGCCCAAGCTCAAGAGCTGACGCATCCTTTCCTGACCCGCGGACTCGACGCGCAAAAAGTCCCGCGATACGCAAAATCCTTGGCGCACCCGTTATTTCGGGTGCGCCAAGGATTTTGCGCGTCGGCAGGGATTTTGCGCGTCGGCAGGGATTTTGCGCGTCGCCGCGGTCGCGTCGCCGTTTGCCAGGGACCTACGGGATCGGGACGGGGACCACGCCCAGCGGCGCAAGGCGCTCCGCACCGCCGTCGGGCGCGGAAAGAACCCAGATGCCCTTTTCATGGACGGCCACTGAGTGCTCCCACTGGCACGAGCGCTTGCCGTCGGTGGTCACGACGGTCCAGTCGTCCTCGAGCACGGCCGTGTCAATGCTGCCTCGGACCAGCATGGGCTCAATGGCCAGGCACAGTCCGGGGCGGATCTTGGGCCCGCGGTGGCTGGTCCGGTAGTTCAGCACATCCGGTGCCATGTGCATTTCGGAGCCGATGCCGTGGCCCACGTAGTCTTCGAGGATGCCCAGCGGCTTGCCCGGGACGGAGGAGACGTAATCGTCCACGGCGCAGCCGATATCCCCGACGAATTTTCCGGTGGCCAGCGCCGCGATGCCGCGCCACATGGCTTCCTCGGTGACTTCGGACAACCGGACGTCTTCGGGGTCCGGGGTGCCCACAATCACGGTGCGGGCGGAGTCGGAGTGCCAGCCGTTAACAATCGCGCCGCCGTCGATCGAGATGATGTCGCCGTCGTTCAGTACGCGGGCGCCAGGGATCCCGTGGACCACTTCCTCGTTGACCGAGGTGCAGATGGTGGCCGGGAACCCGTGGTAGCCGAGGAAGTTGGACTTGGCGCCCGCCTCGTCCAGGACTGCGCGGAAGACGGCGTCCAGCTGCGCCGTGGTGGCGCCGGGTACAGCTGCCGCCACCGCAGCGTCCAAGGCGCGGCTCAGGACCAGGCCGGCCTCGTGCATGATGCGCATTTGGGCGTTGGTTTTGTATTCGATCCGGGGCTGTCCGAATGCCATTTATACCTCAGTGCTTCGTCTCGCTGGCGGGATGCTTTCATCCCAGGTCTCTGATCCATTCTCCCGCACCTGCGAAGCTGCTCGGGACAGGGACAACACCCAGCTCCTCCCGCAGGCGGCTCGTGGAGTAGGTGCGCTCGAAGCCGAGCTGGCTCACGGCGTACCGTGTGAGCCGCGGCGGCTTGCGCGTCACGCCTGCCACCGCCTCGAGGGATGCCGCCAGCGTCATCGCCGCGCGCATCGGGATGAAGGCGAGTTCGACGCCGGAACGGCCGGTGTTGTCCAGTACCTCCCGCAGGACCTGGCCGAGTGCCACGGGCCGGTGGTCGGCGACGTTGACGGGGCCGGCCGCCTCCGAGGTACAGGCGGCGAGCGCCGCCCGGGCCAGGTTCCCGATGGACGTCAGCTGGTGCCGGACGTCCGGTCCGCCGACGCTCAGCAGCCGGTTATGGTTCACGTTGCTGATGAGGCGGGGCAGAAGCGTCCGGTCCCCCGGACCGTACACCCCGTGGGGCCGGAGGATCAGCGCATTGCCGTGGCGCGCTGCCGCGGCCTCCGCCATGGCTTTCGAACCGGAGTAGGCGTTCAGGTACCGTCCGGCGACCGGATCTTCCGCCCGGTCCACGCAAGGCTGCCACCACGGGTAGATGCTGGAGCTTGAAATGTGGACCAGCCGCGCCCCCGGGAAGGTCGCGGCCACGGCCTCGGTCCCGAGGACGTTGACGCGGTGGAAGAGCTGGGGCGGACCCCAGTCAGCCACGTGCGCGCCGGCATGCACGACGGCGTCGACTTCCGGCGGGTTGGACAGTGGCCCGCCGCTAAGGTCCCAGACGCTGAGTCCGGGGAGAAGGCGGCGGCCGTACCGGATCACTTCCCAGCCGCGGTCCTCCGCAGCTTGGGCAACAGCTCCGCCGACGAAGCCGCTGGCCCCGGTCACGGCGATCCTCATGATGTGCCCTCCGGCGGCCTGCCTCGTGACCGCAGGTCGTCGAAAAGAGCCCGCAGGGCAATCCGGTCCGGTTTGCGGTGCCGGCCGGCAACCGGCAGCCGGGGCATGACTTCTATTCGGTCAGGGAGCGCTGATTCGTCGATGAGTTTCGGCAGCTGCCGGCGCAGCGTCTGCTGGATCGCGTCCGGGCTCCGTCCGTGTTGCGGTTCGACGGCGAGCCACACCGTTTCGTCGCCGATGCCGTCCGGGACGCCGACCATCACGGCCTGGCCGACACCGTCGATGGCGGCAATAACGGGCTCATACAGGCCGGGGTAGATGTTGGTCTTGCCGCGGATGATCATGTCCTTTTTGCGCCCCAGCATTACCAGCCGGCCGCGGTCCACCCTCACGAGGTCGCCGGTGGCGTGCTCATCCATGGCGTCCTCGCCAAGGTAGCCCAGGCACATGTTCGGCCCGGAGACCATAAGTTCGTGGTCGGCCGCCACCCGGATTCGCACACCAGGCAGCGGTTCGCCGAGGTAGTCGCCCGCGCCGGAGCCGTCCGGGGTCCGGAACTCCGCGGTGCGTCCGGAAGCGAAGTCCAGTTTCTCGCGCCCGTCAGCAACTGCGATGGGCAGCACTTCCGTCATCCCATAGATGCAGTGGAAGCGCACGCCGGGCAGTAACCCCGCAGCCCGCTCCAGGAACGGTGCCAGCACCGGGGCGGCGCCCAGCATCACCGTTTTCAGTGCGTCCGGCCACACCAGCTGTCCTGATTGCACGGCGTCGAGGATCGGCGCCAGCTGCGAGGGCACCAGGAACACATGCGTTGCCGCCTGCTGGCCGGGTGAGGATCCCAGTTCGGCCGCGAACCGCAGCGGATCGATCGCAGCGGACAACCCGTACGCCGGCATTGTCCAGTGGGCGCCGGCGATCAGGGCCGGCAGCCCCATCATCAGCTGTTCCGAGTGGATGCGGTCGCCGGCCGCGAACGTGCAGCGTGTGCTCAATTGGCCGAATCCTGCCGCCAGGGTTCCGCGGCTGTGCACCACCCCCTTGGGATTTCCGGTGGTGCCCGACGTGAAGATGATGACCGCTTCCTGCCCCGGCGCGGACGGTACCTCCTGCACCGCCGGCGTCCCGTCCGGCCAGTCGCCGTCTGCGTACTGAGTGCCGGCGTCGTGAGTGCCGCCGTCGTCCTTACCGCCGCGGTGAGCAGCACTGCGGGCGAGGGTACGGATGTTGGTGGACTTCAGCGGGACACCCGGAAGCCACGGACCGGAGTGGAAGTGCCGGACCTCCAAGGCCCCGTAGTCCGGAAGCAGCAGTCCGCGCCGCCTGGCCAGGGGCCGCAGCGGGCCGCGCGCGCTGAGCGCATAGAGCAGCGACTCGGAAGCCGCCCACCGCGGGGACGCCAGAGCCGTCCTGTTCCGGAACAGTTCGGGGCCGACCCCGGGATCGATGAACACAATGGCCCCGCCGGCCCGGACGGCAGCCAGCGCGAGCGTGAATGCGGCCGGACCCGGCCGCACCGAAAACAACAGCCGTTCGCCCGGACCGAAGCCCTCACGCCGCAGGCCTGCGGCGGTGGATTCGATCCCGGCGGCAAGGTCCCGGTAGCTGATGGTCTTTCCCGGCCTGCCGCTGCGCCTGCCGGGTGCCGTGATGGCCGGATGGTCCGGGTACTTCGAGGCGGCCTCATACACGGCGGCAATGAGGTCGTCCGGCAGGTCAGTTTGCACGGGCCAGCTCCAACGTTTTGTAGTGCGGGATGAGCACGTTCCGGCTGACGCTTCGGGAGCGGACGCGCCACGGATCGCGGCGGTACTCGTCCAGGAGGACGGCCATGGCGGAGTTGATTTCGGCCATGGCTAGCGGCATACCGATGCAGAAGTGGGCTCCCGCCCCGAACCACAGCTGGCGGGCCGCGGGCGGGATGGGCCTCCGCGGGTCAAAACCGCCCAGGCTTTTGACGGCGTGCACGGTGGATAGCAGGATCCGGTCCCCTGGCCTGATCCGGACGCCGCCCAGCTGCCCGTCCGTCGTCGCCTCACGGAGCATCATCGGCGACGGCGCGGTGTACCGAAGGCCCTCATTGACGGCGTCCGGGAGGCCGCTGCGGTCAGCTGCCAGCCCGGGCAGCCTGCCGTCGTCGAACAGCATCGCTGCGAGCCGCGGGACGTAGGAGACCAAGGTTTCAGTCCCGGCGATCACAAAGGCGCTGACGATCCCCACCGCTTCGTCCTCGCTGAGCCCCAGGACCCGGAGCCGGCCCGGAAAGCTGGACGGGTCGTCGCTGCGGTAGGCGCTGCGCACGGGTCCGGCCAGTATTTCGACGGCGGCCTTCGCCCTGGTGACCTGCGGCGGCGTCAGCCGGGGCCGGCCCAGCCGCACCAGCGAGGTGATGGAGGTGCCCAGGTTGAAGAGTTCGGTGTCCGGGAGGCGGCCGGGCGCGTCGTCCCGGACACCCAGCAGCCGGCTGATCACTCCGCCGGACAATTCTTTCACCAGTCCTACGAACTCCACCGAGCCGCCGTTCTCCAGCCCAGTAGCCAGTCGGCTGCGGAGCCGTTCCCCCGCCGGGGCCACGATGGCTTGAACGGCGCGGGGGGTGAACAGGCCATTGAGGCGGCGCCGCAGCTCCAAGTGCTCCTCGCCATGCATGTTCAGCAGGACGCGGGGTCCCACCACGGGGGTCCACAGCGCGCCGGAAGCCCTGGCTCCGGACTTCGAATAGCTGGCATCCATCAGGACCTCCCTGACCAGCGAGGCTTCACTGACCAGTACCCCCAGGCCCGGCAGCCGAACAACGTGCCGGAGCTTCCCCAGCCCGCGGATCAGCGGGTAGGCCACCGGATGGGCCGCAGTGTGCAGCCGCCGCTCCCACATAGCCGCACCGCCCGTGGCGGTGTCCCGCGCCGCCGCGGCGCTCACCGGATGTCCACGTGGTCCGGGCGGAACCGGTGATCCGCGTACCAGGCCAGCGTGTTGGGCAGGCCCCAGGCCCGGACCCGCCGGGAGGATCCAAACACCACCACGTTGCGCCGGAGCGCATAGGCACGCGTGAGCTTGCGGACGCGGTTGGAGAGTGCCCGGTCCTCGTGCAAGTCCTCGATGCTGGTGCGGGGAAAACCGCCTGCCCGAAGGTACAGCTCCGCGGTGATGGCCATGTTGCAGCCGGGCAGCATCTGGTACGGGCCCAGATACCCCTCCCCCTTGTTGCCCGGCCGGATGCGGCCAAAAAACGAAGCGACCTCCACGGCCAGCAACATGAGCCAGCGGCTGCCCCGGCCCAGCCCTTCGTCCAGCCGCGGGTTGAGCTGCCCGGCAATCATTTCCAGGCCGTCATCAAACGCTTCCATGATGCGCCGGGTCCAGTCAGCGGCAGGGAGGCAGTCCGCGTCGGTGCGGGCCAACCACCGGGCACCGTTCAGGGCGCCGAAACGCATGCCGGTATCGGCAGCTGCGCCCGTTCCCTTTTGCGCCTCGTGAACCAGCCGGATGTCCATTGCCGGGTGCAGCCGGGCAAAACCCGCCACGATTGCCAAGGTAGCGTCCGTGGACCCGTTGTCCACCACCACGAGCGTGAAATCCTTGTGCACCTGAACGGCCAGCGCCTGCAATGACTGCAGGATCAGCTTCTCCTCATTCAGGGCCGGCATCGCGACGCACAGCGCCCGCACCGGCGGCTCGCTGCCGGGCACCGGCGGCTCGCTGCCGGGGACAGGCGGCGTCACAGTCGCACCACGGCGATGCCCAGGCTGACGCCGCCGGCGAGCCCCACCAGCGCCACCAGGTCCCCGGGGCCGCACCGGCCCAGGTCCTGTGCCACCTTCAGCTGCAGGGGCAGGCTTACCGAGGCCATGTTGCCGTATTCCTCGACCGTCCTGACGAGCTTGTCCGGAGGCACACCGGCCCCGCGGGCAAAGATGTCCCGGTAGGGCGCACTGACCTGGTGGACGCAGACGACGGCGAAGTCCGCCCACGACAGGCCCAGCCGTTCCAGGGTCTCGTCCAGAATTCCCCGCCCCAGGTCCAGGAACGCGTCCTTGAGTTTTTCGCCGTCCATGTTGAAGTACGTCGCTTCGGGGTCCCGGGGAGCAACGGAACCGCCGGTGGGAAGTGTTCCCACTGCCCAGTGGCTGCTCTTCGCGGTGAAACCCGTCCCCAGGACCCGGGGCCCGGCGTCGTCGTCGGGATCCGCCGGTTCCAGCAGGACGGCACAGCCGGCGTCGCTCATGGTGTAGCCCGGAAAGGCAGCGGCGAAAGTCTCCTGGTCCGGAACGGACCAGCGCACGGCCCGGGACGGCGATTCTCCGCTGACCAGGAGCACGCGCCGGTAGCGGCCGGCGCCGATCAGCGCATCGGCCACTTCCAGGCCGTTAAGAATGCTGTTGCAGGCGTTCTTGATATCCATCACCGGGCAGCCCACGCCCAGTTTTGCGGCCACCATGTGGCCGGTGGCCGGCTCCACCATGTCCTGGCTCGCCGAAGCAAAGAGTAGGAGGTCGACGTCGGCGGGCTGGAGTCCGCGGTGGGCCAGCAGCTTCGCGGCTGCCACAGCCGCAAGGTCGGACGCCTGCTCGGTCCCGGCCATCACGGACCGTGTCCGGATCCCTGTCAGTCTGCCGATCAGGCCCTTTGGGACACGGAAGCCGGGGCTGGCGGCAGCGAGCTGCTCCTCCAACTGCCCGGTACCCATCCGGCCCGGCGGCACATAGACTTCGAGGCCGGCGATCCTCGCCGCCCCCGGAAGGGTCTGGTTCATGCAGTATCTCCCCACAGACAATGCGTCCGGTCATCTTCCGGCTCCGGTACTGATCGTTTGCCGGCATCCGCCGGCGGCGCCACCGAACGAGACACCTGGGCAACGGCACCCCGCACAAAAAAGGGCGCGTCCCGTACACGATGGTACGGGACGCGCCCTTGCTGGCACTGGAGGCAAGCCGGGTTCGGCGGCCTCGGTGCACGGCTAATCCTGGATCAGGCCGCCTGTGCTGCCTTGATGGCCTGCATCACGCGGTCGGTGACCTCGTCGATGCCGCCTATGCCGTCAACCTGGGTCAGGATGCCGCGCTCGGCGTACTTGGCCACAACAGCCTCGGTCTGCTCGTGGTAGAGATCCAGCCGGTGGCGGATGACGGCTTCATTGTCGTCGCTGCGGCCGGTTTCCTTGGCACGGCCCAGGAGGCGGTGCACTAGTTCCTCGTCATCGGCGGTCAGCTGCAGGACCACGTCCAGCTTCTGCTCACCGTTGGCAAGGATCTCATCGAGATAGTCCACCTGCGCCGTGGTGCGCGGGTAACCGTCGAGGAGGAAGCCGTTCTCGACGTCGTCCTCGCTCAGGCGGTCGCGCACCATCTTGTTGGTGACGCTGTCCGGCACGAAATCGCCGGCATCCATGTACTTCTTGGCCTCGACGCCCAGCGGCGTCTCACCCTTGACGTTGGCGCGGAAGATATCGCCGGTGGAGATCGCAACGACGCCGAGGCGCTCGGAGATCCGATCCGCCTGCGTTCCCTTGCCGGACCCGGGAGGTCCGATAATCAACATTCTCGTCATCGCAAAAGCCCTTCGTAGTGACGTTGTTGTAGCTGCGCGTCAATCTGCTTGACCGTTTCCAGGCCCACGCCCACCATGATCAGGATCGAGGTGCCGCCGAACGGGAAGTTCTGGTTGGCATTGATCAGGACCAGGGCGACCAGCGGGATCAATGCCACGAAGCCCAGGTAGAGGGCGCCGGGCAGGGTGATCCTGGAAAGGACGTACTGCAGATAGTCCGCCGTCGGCTTGCCGGCCCGGATGCCCGGGATGAAGCCGCCGTACTTCTTCATGTTGTCGGAAACCTCTTCAGGATTGAAAGTGATTGCGACATAGAAGTAGGTAAAGAAGACGATCATGGCGAAATAAAGCGCCATGTAGATAGGGTGGTCACCCTTCGTGAGGTTGTTGTTGATCCACTCAACCCAGGGCTGCATCTGTTCGCCCTGCTTGGGCTGGTTGAACTGCGAGATCAGGCCCGGCAGGTACAGCATCGAGGACGCGAAGATGACGGGCACGACGCCGGCCATGTTCACCTTGATGGGAATGTACGTGCTGGTGCCTCCCACGGTCCGCCGCCCGATCATGCGCTTGGCGTACTGCACGGGAATCCTGCGCTGGGATTGCTCCACGAAGACCACGAGCGCGACGGTGAGCAGTCCGATGACCAGCACCATGAAGAAGGTGCCAGGCCCCTGGGCCTTCCAGATGGCACCCAGGGAGGTCGGGAAGCCGGCTGCGATGGAGGTGAAGATGAGCAGCGACATGCCGTTGCCCACGCCCTTCTCCGTCACGAGCTCGCCCATCCACATGATCAGGCCGGTACCGGCCGTCAGGGTGATGATGATGAGGATCGTGGTGATGACGCTTGCGTCGGGGATGATGTCCAGCTGGCAGTTGGGCAGCAACTGGCCGGAACGCGCCAGCGACACCAGCGTCGTGGCGTTTAGCAGGCCCAGGGCAATTGTCAGGTAACGCGTGTACTGGGTCAGCTTGGACTGCCCCGATGCGCCTTCTTCATAGAGCTGCTGGAACCGGGGAATGACCACCCGGAGCAGCTGCACAATAATGCTGGCCGTGATGTACGGCATGATGCCCAACGCGAAGATGGACACCTGCAGCAATGCACCGCCACTGAACAGGTTGACGAGCTGGTAGATCCCGCCCGAGGTCTGACCGTTCTGCAAGCATTGCTGGACATTCTGGTAGCTCACACCAGGCGAGGGGATGAAGGCACCCAAGCGGAAGATTGTGATGATTCCCAGCGTGAACAACAACTTGCGTCGCAGATCAGGCGTGCGAAAGGCCCGGCCAAATGCGCTAAGCAAGCGTCCTCCTGTTGTGTTAATAAAGTCGTGTGAGATAGGTCAATAAAACCCAACAACCGAGTCTAACGGGTTGATGCGCCCCGCGAACAATCGGTGAGGTCCCAAATGAGAAAAACTCCCGGTACGCAGGGCCTGGGCCCCGCGTACCGGGAGTTCACAACGGGCGTCTGCCCCGCCGTCCTCTATTAGAGGGCGGTGGTGCTGCCGCCTGCTGCTGCAATCTTTTCTGCGGCGCTGGCCGAGAATGCGTGGACCGTGACGTCAACCTTGACGGTGATGTCTCCGGTGCCCAGCACCTTGACGGGCTGGTTCTTGCGAACGGCACCCTTTTCGACCAGGTTCTCCACGGTGACTGCGCCACCTTCCGGGAACAGCTCGTTGAGCTTGTCCAGGTTTACAACCTGGTACTCAACCCGGAACGGGTTCTTGAAGCCGCGCAGCTTCGGCAGGCGCATGTGCAGCGGCAGCTGGCCGCCGGCAAAGCCAGCCTTGATCTGGTAGCGGGCCTTCGTACCCTTGGTACCGCGACCGGCGGTCTTACCCTTGGAACCTTCACCACGACCAACACGGGTCTTGGCGGTCTTGGCACCCGGGGCGGGACGCAGGTGGTGAACCTTCAGTGCGTTCTGCTTCTCAGCAGCGGCGCCCTGTGCCTTTTCGGCGGTGTTCTTCTCTGCCATTTACTTCGCCTCCTCTACCTTTACCAGGTGCGGAACCGTGTTGAGCATACCCACGGTCACGGCGTCAGCGGTGCGGACAACGGTGTGTCCGATCCGCTTGAGGCCGAGGGACCGCAGAGTGTCGCGCTGGTTCTGCTTGCCGCCAATGGCGGACTTGATCTGAGTGATCTCCAACTGAACGTCAGAGGGAATCAGGTTCTTAGCCATGACTCAGACACCTGCCTTCTGGTTCATGAGCGCCTTCACCATTGCGGCCGGAGCGATCTCGTCGAGCGGGAGGCCGCGGCGTGCTGCCACTGCTGCCGGCTCTTCGAGGCGCTTCAGTGCATCAACGGTCGCGTGAACGATGTTGATGGCGTTGGAGGAACCGAGCGACTTGGAGAGGATGTCATGGATGCCCACGCACTCCAGTACTGCACGGACCGGACCGCCGGCGATAACACCGGTACCGGCGGAAGCCGGACGCAGCATTACGACGCCTGCAGCGGCCTCACCCTGAACACGGTGCGGGATGGTGCTGCCGATGCGGGGAACGCGGAAGAAGGACTTCTTGGCCTCTTCGACGCCCTTTGCGATTGCGGCAGGAACTTCCTTAGCCTTGCCGTAGCCAACGCCGACCATACCGTTGCCGTCACCGACGACGACGAGGGCGGTGAAGCTGAAGCGACGACCACCCTTGACGACCTTGGAAACGCGGTTGATGGTTACAACGCGCTCTACGAACTGGCTCTTTTCGGCTTCGCGGCCGCCATCGCGGCCACCACGGCCACCACGGTCGCCACGGCCCTGGCCGCGGTCGCCACGCTCGCCACGACGAGCGCCACCACGGCGGTCGTCAGTGGTAGCAGGCGCAGCGGTCTCAGTTGCCGGAGCAGCTACAGCTTCAGTCACCTGAATGTCCTTTTCGTTATTTTCGGTCACAGTGACAGCCCACCTTCACGTGCGCCGTCAGCGACGGCGGCGATCCGGCCGTGGTACTTGTTACCACCGCGGTCGAAGACAACAGCTTCGATACCGGCAGCCTTGGCACGCTCGGCGACCAGTTCGCCAACGCGCTTGGCCTTGGCGGTCTTGTCACCGTCGAATGCACGAAGGTCGGCTTCCAGTGTGGACGCGCTCGCTACGGTCAGGCCCTTGGTGTCATCGACAACCTGGACGAATACGTGGCGTGCGGAGCGGTTGACGACCAGACGAGGGCGTACAGCCGTTCCGGAGATGCGCTTGCGGATACGAAGCTGGCGACGGCTGCGTGAAGCAGACTTGCTCTTGTTCGTACGCTTCTTGTTAATTGCAATGGCCATGGTTACTTACCAGCCTTTCCGACCTTGCGGCGGATGACTTCGCCGGCGTAGCGGATGCCCTTGCCCTTATAGGGGTCCGGCTTCCGCAGCTTGCGAATGTTGGCAGCAACCTCGCCGACCTGCTGCTTGGAGATACCTGAAACAGAGAGCTTGGTCGGGGTCTCTACTGCAAAGGTGATACCGTTCGGTGCCGAGACGTTGACCGGGTGGCTGTAGCCCAGAGCGAACTCCAGGTCAGAACCCTTGGCCTGGACGCGGTAACCGGTACCGACAATCTCAAGCTTCTTCTCGTAGCCTGCGGTGACGCCCTGGATCATGTTGGCGATCAGGGTGCGGGTCAGGCCGTGCAGCGAACGTGAGGCGCGCTCGTCGTTCGGGCGGGCGACAGTCAGGGTGCCATCTTCCAGGGAGACCTCGATCGGGCTGGCCACAGTGTGGCTCAGCTCGCCTTTGGAACCCTTGACGCTGACGACAGAGCCGTCAACCTTGACCTCAACGCCGGCAGGAACGGTGATGGGGAGACGTCCAATACGTGACATTATTCTCTTCCTTTCCCGTTACCAGACGTAAGCGAGGACTTCGCCGCCCACGCCCTTCTTGCCGGCCTGCTTGTCAGTCAAGAGGCCGGAAGAGGTGGACAGGATTGCGACACCCAGGCCACCGAGCACGTGCGGCAGGTTGGTGGACTTCGCGTAAACGCGGAGTCCCGGCTTGGAAATACGACGAACGCCAGCGATTGAACGCTCGCGGTTCGGACCGAACTTGAGCTCGAGGGTCAGCTTCTTGCCAACCTCAGCGTCTTCTTCTTTCCAGGAGGCGATGTAACCTTCAGCCTTCAGGATGTCGGCAACGCGTGCCTTGAGCTTGCTGTACGGCATAGTCACGGTGTCGTGGTATGCCGAGTTTGCGTTGCGCAGACGCGTAAGCATGTCTGCGACGGGATCTGTCATGGTCATGTTGGGCTCTTGCCCTTCCTCATAACGGTTTCCGCCCTGCCATCCCCGGGGGGAAGCGGCAAGGCCGGACCTTCTATGTAGCTAGATTAAGCTTCGGTCTTGAACGGGAAACCAAGCGCCTTGAGCAGCGCGCGGCCTTCGTCGTCGGTCTTGGCAGTGGTCACGACGGTGATGTCCATACCGCGAACGCGGTCGATGGAATCCTGGTCGATCTCGTGGAACATAACCTGCTCGGTCAGACCGAAGGTGTAGTTGCCGTTGCCGTCAAACTGCTTGCCACTGAGGCCCCGGAAGTCACGGATACGCGGCAGAGCCAGCGTGACCAGACGGTCCAGGAATTCCCACATGCGGTCTCCACGCAGAGTTGCGTGTGCACCGATGGGCATGCCTTCGCGCAGCTTGAACTGTGCGATCGACTTGCGGGCCTTGGTTACCTGCGGCTTCTGACCGGTGATCAGGGTCAGATCGCGGACAGCGCCGTCGATCAGCTTGGAGTCCTTAGCGGCATCTCCAACACCCATGTTCACAACGACCTTGACCAGACGGGGAACCTGGTTGACGTTTTCGTACTTGAATTCCTCGATGAGCGTGCTCTTGATGGAATCCGCGTACTTGGTCTTCAGACGAGGAACGATCTTGCTTGCCGGAGTCTCGAGAGTCTCAGTCATTAGATGTCCTTCCCGGAGCTCTTGGCCACGCGTACGCGCACTTCACGCTTCTTGCCGTTACGCTCAACGGTCTCGGTACGGAAACCGACGCGAGTGGGCTTCTTGGTGGAGGGGTCAACCAGGGCCACGTTGGAGATGTGGATGGAAGCCTCGACGACCTCGATGCCACCGGTCTTGGTGCCGCGCTGCGACTGACCGACCTTGGTGTGCTTGGTTACGCGGTTAATGCCTTCAACCAACACGCGGTTGGTATCCGGGAATACGCGCAGAACCTTGCCCTGCTTGCCACGGTCGCCGCCGCGCTCAGCCTTGGCGCCAGTGATGACCTGAACGAGGTCACCCTTTTTGATCTTAGCCATGGACTAGAGCACCTCCGGAGCCAGAGAAACGATCTTCATGAACTTCTTGTCACGGAGTTCACGACCAACCGGTCCGAAGATACGGGTACCGCGGGGGTCACCGTCGTTCTTCAGGATCACAGCTGCGTTCTCGTCAAACTTGATGTAGGAACCATCCGCACGGCGGCGTTCCTTCTTGGTACGGACGATGACAGCCTTGACGACATCGCCCTTCTTTACGTTGCCGCCCGGAATTGCGTCCTTGACGGTAGCGACGATGACGTCGCCAATGCCTGCGTAGCGACGGCCAGATCCACCGAGAACGCGAATGGTAAGGATTTCCTTAGCACCCGTGTTGTCGGCGACCTTGAGTCGCGACTCCTGCTGAATCACTATTTACTCCTTGCGTCGCGCTGGTTCTCAGACCGAAAATCTTCCTACGGAATGAGCCTTGCGGAACGGTTGATCGGGGTGTCTCTTGACCTGCCTGGATTTTGCCAGACCAGGCCTAAACTCCCGTGCCAAAAACATTTGCTTCCCAGGCGATTCCGACGGATCGGGGCGCAAGGGGGCACTATGCCGTGGCACGATTGTTTACGAGGTTGATGACGGCGCACGAACGGCGCCATACAAACTCAAAATCTTAGCACGTTTTGGGCCAATTCCCATATCACAGCTTTGGTGCCGGGGCAGGGCACGGCAGTGGCCCGGAAGCGCTCCCCCGGTGTGCGCCGCGGACACGGAAAAGCCCCCGCTCCCGCAAGGGGAACGAGGGCTTCTCGGCATTTCTGCAGGTGTTACTTAGCCTTCTCGAGGATCTCCACCAGACGCCACCGCTTGGTAGCGGAGAGCGGGCGGGTCTCGGCGAGGAGAACGAGGTCGCCGATGCCGGCGGTGTTCTCTTCGTCGTGAGCCTTGATCTTCGTGTTGCGGCGGATGACCTTGCCGTAGAGGGCGTGCTTCACGCGGTCTTCAACCTGGACAACGATGGTCTTTTCCATCTTGTCCGAGACGACGTAGCCGCGCTTCGTCTTACGGTAACCGCGCTCGTCAGCCTTGGCTGCGCCGGAAACAGTTTCCGTCACGTTCTCGTCCTTTTCACTCACTTGGCATCCTCCTCGGTCTCAACCGTTTCAGCCTTGTCGGCCTTCTTGGTTGCAGCCTTCTTGGATTTCTTTTCTTCCTTGGCTTCCACAACCGGTGCGGCAACCTCGGCACGAATGCCCAGCTCGCGCTCACGAAGAACGGTGTAGATGCGGGCGATGTCCTTCTTTACCGCGCGCAGACGACCGTGGTTCTCCAGCTGACCGGTGGCGGACTGGAAACGCAGGTTGAACAGCTCTTCCTTGGCCTTGCGGAGTTCTTCAACGAGACGCTCGTTGTCGAAACCGTCCAGCTGTGCGGATGCAAGTTCCTTGGATCCTACTGCCATTTCTACTCACCACCTTCGCGACGCACAATGCGTGCCTTCAACGGCAGCTTGTGGATTGCCAGGCGCAGTGCCTCGCGAGCTACCTCTTCACTGACACCGGAGAGTTCGAAGAGAACCCGGCCCGGCTTGACGTTTGAGACCCACCATTCCGGAGAACCCTTACCGGAACCCATACGGGTTTCAGCAGGCTTCTTCGTCAGCGGACGGTCCGGGTAAATGTTGATCCAGACCTTGCCGCCACGCTTGATGTGGCGGGTCATCGCGATACGGGCGGATTCGATCTGACGGTTCGTGACGTATGCCGGGCTCAGAGCCTGGATGCCCCACTCACCGAAGGAGACCTTGGTGCCGCCCGTAGCAGCGCCGGAACGACCCGGGTGGTGCTGCTTACGGTGCTTGACTCGACGTGGGATAAGCATTTAAGCCTGTCCTCCTTCTACTGCCGGTGCAGCTGCCTCAACCGCAGGAGCTTCAGCAGCAGGTGCTGCTTCGGCTGCCGGGCGGTCGGTACGACGACGGCGGTCACCACGGTCAGCGCCACCCGGGCGGCCCGGACGATCGCTGGCACCACGGCCGCGGGACGGAGCAGCAGCTGCCTGCTGAGCCAGTTCCTTGGAGGTGACGTCACCCTTGTAGATCCAGACCTTCACGCCGATGCGGCCAAAGGTGGTCTTGGCTTCGTAGAAGCCGTAGTCGATGTTCGCACGGAGGGTGTGCAGGGGCACACGGCCTTCGCGGTAGAACTCCGAGCGGGACATTTCAGCGCCACCCAGTCGACCGGAGCAAGCGATACGGATGCCCTTGGCACCTGCACGCTGTGCGGACTGCATTGCCTTCTTCATTGCACGGCGGAATGCCACGCGGG
This sequence comes from Arthrobacter sp. FB24, assembly GCF_000196235.1. NCBI lineage: Bacteria > Bacillati > Actinomycetota > Actinomycetes > Micrococcales > Micrococcaceae > Arthrobacter > Arthrobacter sp. FB24. The sequence goes on from NC_008541.1 coordinate 3,330,669, forward strand.
AAGTCAGCTGCTCCGCAACGCCCTGGGCAACAAGCTGTGCTTCCATCTCGGGGTTCTTGACCTCGAGAATGTTCAGCTGAACCTGCTTGCCGGTGAGCTTTTCGAGCTCGCCGCGGATGCGGTCTGCTTCAGCACCGCGGCGGCCGATAACGATGCCCGGACGTGCCGTGTGGATATCCACACGGACACGGTCGCGGGTGCGCTCGATTTCAACCTTGGCGATACCGGCGCGCTCCATGCCCGTGGACATGAGCTGGCGGATACGGATGTCTTCGCGAACGAAGTCCTTGTACCGCTGGCCGGCCTTGGTGCTGTCAGCAAACCAGTGCGATACGTGATCGGTGGTGATGCCGAGTCGGAACCCGTGCGGGTTAACTTTCTGTCCCACTTAGCGAGCCTCCTCTTTCTCCGGGGTAGCGACTACCACGGTGATGTGGCTCGTGCGCTTCTTGATCTGAAATGCACGACCCTGGGCACGCGGCTGGAACCGCTTCATGGTCGGGCCTTCATCAACAAACGCTTCGCTGATGATGAGGTCACCTTCGTCAAACGCCACGCCGTCGCGGTCCGCGAGGACCCGGGCGTTGGAGATTGCCGACTGAACTACCTTGAATACCGGCTCAGAAGCTGCCTGGGGGGCAAACTTCAGAATTGCCAGAGCCTCGTTCGCTTGCTTACCACGAACAAGGTTGACGACGCGCCGGGCCTTCATAGGCGTTACGCGGATGTGACGCGCAATTGCCTTGGCTTCCATTGCTTTCCTTCTCTCGTCTTTGACGTAAGTGCAGGCGCCTAGCGGCGCTTGCCCTTACGGTCGTCCTTGACATGGCCGCGGAATGTCCGCGTGGGAGCGAATTCGCCGAGCTTGTGCCCGACCATCGACTCGGTGACAAACACCGGAATGTGCTTGCGTCCGTCGTGCACGGCGATCGTGTGCCCGAGCATGTCGGGGATGATCATCGAGCGGCGGGACCAGGTCTTGATGACGTTCTTGGTGCCCTTTTCGTTTTCCCTGTCCACCTTTACAAAGAGGTGCTGGTCAACGAAAGGACCTTTTTTCAGGCTGCGTGGCATGTGTCCAGGCTCCTATCGCTTGTTCTTGCCAGTACGACGGCGACGAACAATAAGCTTGTCGCTCTCTTTGTTGGGACGGCGGGTGCGACCTTCGCGCTTACCGTTGGGGTTGACGGGGTGACGTCCACCGGACGTCTTACCCTCGCCACCACCGTGCGGGTGGTCGACCGGGTTCATCGCGACACCACGGACGGTCGGGCGAACGCCCTTCCAGCGCATGCGGCCGGCCTTGCCCCAGTTGATGTTCGACTGCTCGGCGTTGCCGACCTCGCCGACCGTTGCGCGGCAGCGCACGTCAACGTTGCGGATTTCGCCGGAAGGCAGACGCAGCTGGGCGAAGCGGCCTTCCTTGGCAACGAGCTGGATCGACGCGCCGGCGGAGCGGCCCATCTTGGCGCCGCCACCCGGACGCAGTTCAACTGCGTGGATGACGGTACCCACCGGGATGTTGCGCAGGGGCAGGTTGTTGCCAGGCTTGATATCAGCGTTGGCACCTGCCTCTACGAAGTCACCCTGGGACAGCTTGTTCGGGGCGATGATGTAACGCTTGGTGCCATCAACGTAGTGCAGGAGGGCGATGCGAGCCGTACGGTTCGGATCGTACTCAATTTCGGCAACGCGGGCGTCAACGCCGTCTTTGTCGTGGCGACGGAAGTCGATCAGACGGTACTGGCGCTTGTGGCCACCACCCTTGTGACGGGTCGTGATCTTACCGGTGTTGTTACGGCCACCCTTTTTGGGCAGCGGACGTACCAACGACTTTTCCGGCGTCGACCGCGTGATTTCAGTGAAGTCCGCTACGCTCGAGCCGCGACGGCCCGGGGTAGTCGGCTTATATTTACGGATTCCCATAATTCATTTCCTCGTTAAAGTGGTCTCCGCTACGCGAGCGGACCGCCGAAGATGTCGATCGTGCCTTCTTTGAGGGTCACAATCGCACGCTTGGTGTTCTTGCGGGTTCCCCAGCCGAATTTGGTGCGCTTACGCTTACCGGCACGGTTGATGGTGTTGATCGATTCGACCTTGACGGAGAAAATCTTCTCCACGGCCAGCTTGATCTCGGTCTTGTTCGAGCGGGGGTCCACCAGGAAGGTGTACTTTCCCTCATCGATCAGGCCGTAGCTCTTTTCCGATACGACGGGTGCAAGCACGACGTCGCGCGGGTCCTTGATGGTGGCTGCGCTCACTTGGCATCCTCCTCGTTCTTTGCCTTGGCGGCAACGAATGCCTCGTAGGCAGCCTTGGTGAAGACTACGTCGTCAGAGACGAGCACGTCGTAGGTGTTCAGCTGGTCTGCGTACAGAACGTGAACATCTGCGAGGTTGCGCACGGACAGTGCGGCAACATCGTTGGCGCGCTCGATGACAACGAGCAGGTTCTTGCGCTCGGAAACTCCGCGCAGCGTTGCCAGTGCTTCCTTGGCGGACGGCTTGGTGCCGGCTACCAGTTCAGCGACAACGTGGATGCGGCCGTTGCGGGCGCGGTCAGACAGTGCGCCGCGAAGTGCAGCAGCAATCATCTTCTTGGGGGTCCGCTGGCTGTAGTCGCGCGGGGTCGGGCCGTGGACAACGCCACCACCGGTCATGTGAGGAGCACGGATTGAACCCTGACGGGCGCGGCCGGTGCCCTTCTGCTTGAACGGCTTGCGGCCTGCACCGGAAACTTCAGCGCGGGTCTTGGTCTTGTGGGTACCCTGGCGAGCAGCAGCGAGCTGTGCAACGACGACCTGGTGCAGCAGCGGCACGTTGGTCTGTACGTCGAAGATCTCTGCAGGCAGGTCAACCTTGACAGTGCTAGTCATTGAACTAGGCTCCCTTCACGGCGGTGCGTACGAGGACGACCTGGCCGCGGGCACCGGGAACGGCGCCCTTGATGAGGAGCAGCGACTTCTCGACGTCAACTGCGTGAACCGTGAGGTTCAGCGTGGTGTGACGAACGGCGCCCATGCGGCCGGCCATTTTCATGCCCTTGAAGACGCGGCTCGGGGTGGATGCGCCACCGATTGAACCGGGCTTACGGTGGTTCTTGTGTGCACCGTGGGAAGCACCAACGCCGTGGAAGCCGTGACGCTTCATAACACCGGCGAAGCCCTTACCCTTGGTGGTGCCAACGACGTCGATCTTCTGGCCGGCTTCGAAGACCTCAACAGAGAGCTCCTGGCCCAGCTCGTACTCGGCAGCATCTGCGGTACGGAGTTCGACAACGTGGCGGCGAGGCGTGACGCCTGCCTTTTCAAAGTGACCAGCCAGCGGCTTGGTGACCTTGCGGGGATCGATCTGGCCGTAGCCGATCTGAACGGCGACGTAGCCATCAACGTCTGCATTGCGCAGCTGGGTGATGACGTTTGAGTCAGCCTGGACAACAGTGACGGGGATGAGCTTGTTGTTCTCGTCCCAGACCTGGGTCATGCCGAGCTTCGTGCCCAGCAGGCCCTTTACGTTACGGGTTGCGGTCATAGTCTCTCAGCACCTCCCTACAGCTTGATTTCGATGTTCACGTCAGCCGGCAGGTCGAGACGCATAAGCGAGTCAACTGCCTTCGGCGTGGGGTCGATGATGTCGATCAGACGCTTGTGCGTGCGCATTTCAAAGTGCTCGCGGCTGTCCTTGTACTTGTGCGGAGAGCGGATAACGCAGTACACGTTCTTCTCCGTCGGCAGCGGCACGGGGCCGACTACCGTTGCGCCTGCGCGCGTGACCGTCTCAACGATCTTCCGTGCTGAAACGTCAATGACCTCGTGGTCGTATGACTTCAGCCGGATGCGGATTTTTTGTCCCGCCATGTCGCCTGACTCTCTTTCAGTCTGTGCTTCCCCTGTTTGGGGCTGCCCTGTTTACTTACGCGTTGTGCGGCTGCCGAAGCATTTGAAGTCGTAACTACCACCCGCCGCACAAGCTGAATCCGGAAGAATCCGGGTTCCTCAACCTGCCGGCGTAACCGACCCCCGCGGTCGGGCGTGTCGCGCTGTGCACGCGTACTCGTCCGCAATTCCATGGGGAGGGGTTATGTTTGGTCTCCTACCTGGACCCTGACACCCGGCATTATCCGGATCGGGACGCGAAGGAGCGCTTGAACAACTCATCTAGTATGCCGGATTTTGCAGGCAGAAGCGAATCAGGATGTGCCGGGGCCCGTCAGTACCCGGAGATGCGGGGTCATTGCCTTCAGCAACCGTCGAATGGATGATAGGGGCATGACTGTGCAGAACTCTGCGGCGTTGCAGAGCCTGGCCGAGCGGCTGGACCCCGAGTTCGTCCTGGGTGTGGCCGCCGCCGCGTTCCAGATCGAAGGATCCCTCAAGGCTGACGGGCGTGGCCCGTCCGGCTGGGACGCCTTCGCCGAGAAACCCGGCAGCATTATGGACGGCCACTCCCCTGCCATCGCCTGCGACCATTACAACCGTTCCGGCGAAGATGTGGCCCTGATGCGCGAACTGGGCATCAACTCCTACCGGTTCTCCATTTCCTGGCCCCGCATCCAGCCCGACGGCCGCGGCTCCTTCAACAGTCAGGGCCTGGATTTCTACGACCGGCTGATCGACCAGTTGCTCGACGCCGGCATCTCACCGATGGCCACGCTGTATCACTGGGACACTCCCCTGCCGCTCGAGCACGGCGGCGGCTGGCTGAACCGATCCACTGCGGAGCGCTTCGCCGAATACAGCGCAGCAGCCGGAGAACGGTTCGGGGACCGCGTGGCGCAATGGGTCACACTGAACGAGCCAGTGTCGGTGACACTGAACGGGTATGCACTGGGCGTCCATGCCCCGGGGCACAATCTCCTCTTCAACGCCTTGCCCTCAATTCACCATCAACTACTAGGGCACGGACTCGCCGTCCAGGCCCTCCGGGCCGCGGGCGTCACCGGGGCCGTCGGCGTCACCAACCTGCACTCCCCTGTCCGGCCGGCAACCCGCAAGCCCGGCGACAGGATGGTGGCGCGAATCTTCGATATTTTGATGAACCGCATCTACGCGGACCCCGTTCTGCTGGGCCGCTACCCGAAACTGCCGCTGGTGGTCCGTCCGTGGTTCCGCTCCATGGGCAAGATCTCCGACGCCGACCTCCGGACCATCCACCAGCCCCTGGACTTCTACGGGCTCAATTACTACTACCCCGTTAAAGTTGCCATGGGCCGGGGGCCCGTCAGCGTACCGGCAAACAATTCCGGAGCGCTGGCCCAGTTGCCATTCCACGAAGTGGGCTATCCGGAGTACGAGACAACCGGCTTCGGCTGGCCTGTGGCACCTAAACACATCGGCATCCTGCTCCGCGAAATGAAGGACCGCTACGGGGATGCTTTGCCGCCGCTGTACATCACCGAGAGCGGAGCGAGCTTCCCGGAACCGGAGCATGTGACCGGTCCGATTGCCGACTCCAACAGAATCGAATACCTGGCCAGCCACCTCGGCCATGCGCTGGCGGCCACGTCACCCGGCGGCCTGGCCGAGGACGTGAAACTCCTGGGCTACTACGTATGGACGCTGCTGGACAACTTCGAGTGGGCCGCTGGGTACTCGCAGCGTTTCGGCCTGATCCACGTGGACTTTGACACGCTGGAGCGGACACCCAAGGAGTCCTTCTATTGGCTCCAGGCGCTGAGCCGGGCACGGAAAGCCTGAGCGCGGCCCTACTGGTTCTTGTTGGCGCGGTTGATGCGCTTGGCGCGGTCGATCTCCTGGCGGAAGTGCTTCTTCGCCCAGAAGACGCCGACGACGACCGCAGCGGCGACCAAGAGGAAAACTAACCATTCCATGTTGCTGTCCTTTCGTTGTCAGCAACCTTACCAAGGCATCAGGAAGAACGATCCTGCCGTCCGTCCGGTGTTGGCTGCGGTTCGGGCAAGGGCGCCGCATCAGCCGGAGCCACGGGCTTGGCACGCGACAGCTTCCACAGGGCAAAGACAATGAGCCCGACGGCGATCAGCGCCAGCAGGGCGAACGTGTAGGACCGAAGGGCCCACATCAGGCACAACGAAACCCCGGCCGCACCCCACCAGACGAACATCCGCTCACCGATGAGCAGCCCGGACAACAGGAGCACCGCATGCAGTGCGAGGATCCACAGCTGCTGGCCGCCGGATCCGCCAAAGAGTATCCCCACGCCGCTCAGCCCGAGCACAGCTGCGCCGGAGGCCAGCCGGATGCGCCCTGCCCTCCCGGATCCGGCTGCATAGCGGGCCGCGGCCGTCGCCGCGGCGAGCAGCACGTACCACTGCGCGGCCCAGAACGGCGACTGGAGGTGGCCCTCCGTGACAAGAAGCGCACGCTGCACGGCAACCGTCACCACGAATGTACCGATTTCGGCGGCCAGCCACCGCCTCCCGACCGGAACTTCCCGAACGATCACGGCCACTGTTGCCGCCGCCAGCAGGGACGCCGTCAGGGAGGTGGCGTCGCGCACCAATCCGGCCAGGGCGGGGACGGCCAGACCAAGCGCTCCTGCGCACACCAGCGTCCGCCGTCGCAATCCGTCCTGCGCACTGAACGCGAAGCTGACCCCGTAAAGGACCGCTGCGGCCAGCCCGCAGCCGGCCAGCCATGGCAGATAGGCTCCCCACACGCCCGGAGTGCCGCGGAACAGGGTTTCGGTAATTTGTGTCGCCCCGGTCAGGACGAGTGCTGCGGACGGCGGGTACAACAGCGGCAGGCCTTCCACGTGCGAGGCTGTGAACCCGGTGGCAGCCAGGACCAGAAGTGAGGCACCGGTGATCCAGCCCGCTGCCTGGGTAGCGGTGAGGACGGCAACGACTGCAGGAACAGCCGCCCCGGTCAGCCAGAACCAGCGGTCCGCCGCGGGCACATGCTGCCCCTCCCGGCGCCGACGACGTACAAGCCCGAAAGCGTTGAAGGCAAGTGACAGAGCAAGCAATGCCAGCGGAACGCCTGTCCGGCTGAGAAGTGGCGCTTCGAGGAAGGTTCCGGCCCCGAAGTGCAGCGCCGGTCCCGCCGCGACAACACCGAACAGGGCTGCATACACGGTCAGGTAAAGCGCACCGCGTGCCGCGAACAGCCGATGGGCCGCGACCGCACTGAGCAGCAGCAGAAACATCTCGGCCAGGACGACGCCGCGCCCGCCCTCGGCAGCGTACACGGCGGACGCACCGCCGCCCTGGATGACATACAGGGCCGGCAGGAGCGCCTGCGCCGCCAAGGTCACCCACACTGCGGCATCCTGGAACGGCACCTGCTCCAGTCGGTGCCGCATGAACCAGCGGAGCACGTGCTGGAAAGCCAGCACTCCTGCGAGGGTCAGCGACACTGCCGTGGCGGACGCCGTGACATCGTAACTGAAGACGATTGCCAGCGCGGCAGTGAGTATGCGCGCCGAAGCAAAGTAGGCGCCCTTGGCCTGCCGCGGTTCCGCCGCAACAACCATGACCGCGCTGTAAACAGCGAAGATTCCCAGCAGGAGCTCGACGTCGGGCAAAATCGCCGCGCTGCAGACCAGCAGGACGGCCAGCATGGACGGCGCGAAGGCTGCGGCCGCGGTCAGGTCCCGGAATACGTAGCCGGACGCGGCGGCGCTGAGTGCCATGATGGTGATGGTCACGGTTCTCTGCCAGTCCGCCCCGCCGCCGACGGCCGCGTCGGGCAGGATCACAGCCAGCGCCAGCGTGGCGGTTTGCAGCACCAGGACCAGTGCGACGTCGGCTACCACGGCATCCGGGGCGCGGTCGCGGACTGCGGTCACGAGCGGGAACACGAGCTGGACTCCCAGTGCAACGATCAGGATCGTGGGCAGCGAGATGTCCTCTCCGGCCACGACCAACGGCCCGGACTGCTCCTGAAGGTCTCCGTAGGCCATCGCCAGGAGCAGGGTTGCAGCTCCCCGCGCCATCCACCAGTAAGCCCAACGCTGGCTGATCGCAGCAGAGCGAAGCGCCGACATACCCAGGTAAAGAACCACCAGCACAAGAAGGCCATTGGCGAGGCCTGGCGAGACCCCGGAATAGGCCGTCATGACGGCGGTCAGCGCTATTGCCAGCGGCAGCCACTCGACTATCGCAGGCTGCCAGGTTGCGCCGGCAGCGGACCCCGGAAAGAGGAGGGCACCGGCCGCCAGTGAGGCCAGCAACTGGACCACAAGGGCCACCGCCGAAAGCAGGTTGCCGGGCGTGGAGTCCGTGATGGGCAAGGCCATAAGGCAAAGGGCGCCCGCGGCGGTAAACCCGGCGAGGGTGGGCACAGGCAGGAGTGCGGCGGCCCCCGCCCGTTCCGCCACGGCCGATGCCAACTGCTGGACCACAAGGCTGAGCGAGAGTGCGAAGGCAGCCGCAGCAAGGGCATCACTGCTTCCCTCCATCACCGCCGTCACGAAAGCAGGAACGGCGAAAGTTGCGGCTACGCGCGCCGCAACGATGAAGTGGCGGCGCAGCCCCGGGCGGGATGCCATCGAGCGAACCGCCCAGAAGAGTGTTGCTGCCGCAAGCAGATTGAAGGCCAGCCAAGGGCCGAGCTGGAAAGTGGCGACGAGGCCGGTTGCCAGAGCTGCCGGAGGCGCCCATTCAGCGGCTCCCCCGGCTCTAACCGCGGTGTACATGCCAGTTGCGGTGCCGGCAAGAACCGCCCAGAGCAGCAGGTCCTCCGTGCTACCGGAAACCCGCATGACCATGATGATGACCAGCACCAGCTGCCCGCCAAGCGTAACGAACGAGTCGGCGGTCCAGTACCGCCTGCCTGCCCGGGCCGGACTCCATCGCTGGAGGGGCGCTGCCGCGGCGGTTATGGCCACCGACTGAAGGGCCAACAGGGATGCCCCCGTGAAAAGGGCCCAGACGAAACTGCCGGAGAGATGCCAGGCCCAGGCCGACGCCGCGACCGTCAGCGCCAGGCGCGCGCCGTAGATCTTGACGAGTCGGTGCCCGGCGGCGGGCATCACGGCCGTCACGGCGAAATAGGCTCCGCAGAGCGCCATGATCAGCGCAAACTCACCGCGCCCCAGACGCAACGGAAGAAACAGCGCCGCGAGGCCGACGGCAGGAACAACGAAGGGGTCGAGAAGCAGGAGGGGCCGCAGGAACAGAGGAGTAGCCCAGCCGGGCTTCACCAATGTCACCGCAGTGGCTGCCACGGCAAAGCCGATCATGGCCGCGAAGTACCAGACGAGCGGAGCCCCGAGCACGGAGACCCCGGACCAGGCGGTGGAGACCATGAAAGTGAGGGACAGGTACGCGAGGACCCTGCTGTCGAGCCTGACGGCGGCAACCACGTACGCCGCCGTGCCAACGAGCGAGGTTATGAGCCATGCCAGCGGTGCGTCCTGCACGGCAAAGTTGTACATCGCCAGGCCTGAGACGGGCACCAGCGCCAGCCCTGTCCCTGCGAACGCTACGGCGGCCGGCCGTAGCCTCGGAGCCGTGGCATGGAGTGTTAGTCCGGCGCCATAGAAGAGCGCCGTGATGAGGCAAACTCCTGCGAAACGGAGCACGGCCGGGAGGCTGGTGCCCACAAAGAGGGCACCGGCTGCCACAAGCAACAGGCTCGCTACATAAAGGGTGACGTTGATGTTCTGACGTTCGCGCCTCTCCTTGCGTGCCTGCTTTTCCTCCGCGGACTCCGTGACGAGTGGCTCATCGGTCGCCGGCCCTGCAGCCGCCGACGCGGCGGCAACCTCGGTCGGGGAATATGCGGCGTCGTATGGCTGGCGGGGGGACGGCTCGACGGGCTGAACGAAGGGCGACGCCGAGAGATCAACGGAGGCATCATCAGGCGCGTCCGCGGCCGAGGGGCGGCGGGCCCAGGTTGTCCCGCGGACGTCGGCAGCAGCGGCGGGGAGCCCCACACTGGGTGCGCGCTGAACAGAGGCCGCGGTAGCGCAGTCCTTCCACCCCTGGACGTGCCCGGCCATGAAGCCGCTCCGGTAGGCCGCGGCGTTGGTGTCTTTCAGCTCTCGGATGGAGCGCCGGGAGGAGACCAACAGGACGGAGGCAGTGATGAACAGAAACGTCATGAGGGCAGACCACATCAAGGTATTCCTTTCGGTGTCATCGCCGCCAAGTGGGCGCAATATTTTATCCAGCGACTGGATTAACTTTAGCAAAAAACAGCCCCGCCGCGTCGAAACGCAGCGGGGCTGTTGATAAGTATCAGATGGCCGTTAGACGGCTTCCTGATCCTTGATCGTCAAGTACTACTTGATGATCTTGGTGACACGTCCTGAACCAACGGTGCGGCCGCCTTCGCGGATTGCGAAGCCGAGGCCCTCTTCCATAGCGATCGGCTGGATGAGCGCAACGGTCATCTCAGTGTTGTCGCCAGGCATAACCATTTCCGTGCCTTCCGGCAGGGTGATAACGCCGGTTACGTCCGTCGTGCGGAAGTAGAACTGCGGGCGGTAGTTGGAGTAGAACGGGTTGTGACGTCCGCCTTCGTCCTTGGAGAGGATGTAGACGTTAGCCTCGAAGTCGGTGTGCGGGGTGATGGAACCCGGCTTGACGACAACCTGGCCACGCTCTACGTCATCACGCTTCAGACCGCGGAGCAGCAGGCCACAGTTCTCGCCGGCCCATGCTTCGTCGAGCTGCTTGTGGAACATCTCGATACCGGTAACCGTGGTCTTCTGGACCGGACGGATGCCGACGATCTCGACCTCAGAGTTGATCGCGAGGGTTCCACGCTCGGCGCGGCCCGTTACAACGGTGCCACGGCCGGTGATCGTGAAGACGTCTTCGATCGGCATCAGGAACGGCTTGTCGCGGTCACGTACCGGGTCGGGAACGGACTCGTCGACAGCAGCCATCAGGTCCTCAACGGACTTGACCCACTCCGGGTCGCCTTCCAGGGCCTTCAGGCCCGAAACGCGCACGACCGGTGCTTCGTCGCCATCGAAGCCCTGCGAGCTCAGGAGCTCACGAACTTCCATTTCAACGAGGTCGAGGAGTTCCTCGTCGTCGACCATGTCAGCCTTGTTCAGTGCCACCAGCAGGTAGGGAACACCAACCTGGCGGGCGAGCAGAACGTGCTCGCGGGTCTGAGCCATCGGGCCGTCAGTGGCGGCAACCACGAGGATTGCACCATCCATCTGGGCAGCGCCGGTGATCATGTTCTTGATGTAGTCAGCGTGACCCGGAGCGTCTACGTGTGCGTAGTGGCGCTTCTCGGTCTGGTACTCAACGTGGGAGATGTTGATGGTAATGCCGCGCTGACGCTCTTCGGGAGCAGAGTCAATCGACGCGAAGTCACGCTTCTCGTTGAGAGTCGGGTACTTGTCGTACAGCACCTTGGAAATGGCGGCCGTCAACGTCGTCTTACCGTGGTCAACGTGACCAATGGTACCGATGTTAACGTGCGGCTTAGTCCGCTCGAACTTTGCCTTTGCCACAGGTTCCTCCTAGAACGTTTTCAAATGACTTACCCTTCGGCTGCGCTTGTCGCGGCCGAAACTTCAGTAAGTCTACTTGGGGGGCTTGGATTGGTGAAATTGCAGATTCAGGAACTAATACTAGTCCCTCGAGCCTGTTCGTGCAGATGGCCGGAGCCCGGCTTGACCGGACTGCATCTAACCGGGAACCGGCCATCTGCACCGGGCTTATTTCCGGAACCGGAAACGCACCCGAGTTTGTCGCGGTGAAAGTCCGGTGGACTACTCGCCGCGGTTCTTCTGGATGATCTCGTCGGCAAATGCCTTCGGGACCTCGGCGTAGCTGTGGAACGTCATGGAGTACACAGCGCGGCCCTGGGTCTTTGAACGCAGGTCGCCGATGTAACCGAACATGCCGGACAGCGGGACGTGTGCGCGGATAACCTTGACGCCCTGGGCATCTTCCATAGACTGCATCTGGCCACGACGTGAGTTGAGGTCACCGATAACTTCACCCATGTATTCCTCAGGGGTGCGGACCTCAACATCCATCAGCGGTTCGAGCAGGATGGGGTTCGCCTTGCGTGCGGCTTCCTTGAAAGCCATACGGCCGGCAATCTTGAACGCCATTTCCGAGGAGTCAACATCGTGGTACGCGCCGTCAATCAGCGTGGCCTTGATGCCAACCACCGGGTAGCCGGCCAGGACGCCATCGTTCAGTGCATCCTGGATACCTGCATCAACAGACGGAATGTACTCGCGCGGGATACGGCCACCAGTGACCTTGTTCTCGAACTCGTACAGCTCGCCGTCGGACGTGTCCAACGGCGCGATGGCGATCTGGATCTTTGCGAACTGACCCGAGCCACCGGTCTGCTTCTTGTGCGTGTAGTCATGACGCTCTACAGCACGCTTGATGGTTTCGCGGTAAGCAACCTGGGGCTTGCCAACGTTTGCCTCGACCTTGAATTCGCGGCGCATGCGGTCCACCAGGATGTCCAGGTGGAGCTCGCCCATGCCGGCGATGATGGTCTGACCGGTGTCTTCGTTGAGGGAGACCTGGAAGGTCGGGTCCTCAGCGGAGAGCTTCTGGATGGCCGTGGAGAGCTTCTCCTGGTCACCCTTGGTGTTCGGCTCGATGGCAACCGAGATCACGGGCTCCGGGAAGCTCATGGACTCGAGAACGATCTGGTTGGCCGAATCGCACAGGGTGTCACCCGTGGTGGTGTCCTTCAGACCGATGGCTGCATAGATGTGGCCGGCGGTAGCGCCCTCAACAGGCATTTCCTTGTTGGCGTGCATCTGGAACAGCTTGCCGATGCGCTCCTTCTTGCCCTTGGTGGAGTTAACCACCTGGGCGCCTGCTTCCACGTGACCGGAGTACACGCGGATGAAGGTCAGCTGGCCGAAGAAGGGGTGCGCAGCGATCTTGAAGGCCAGCGCGGAGAACGGCTCTTCGGAAGACGGCTTACGAGTCAGTTCCTTCTCTTCGTCGCGAGGATCGTGACCGATCATCGGGGGGACGTCGAGCGGGTTCGGCAGGTAATCGACAACAGCATCCAGCATCGGCTGAACGCCACGGTTCTTGAACGCGGAACCGCAGAAGACCGGGTAGATCTCGGAGTTGATCGTCATCTTGCGGATGCCGGCCTTGAGCTCGTCGACGGAGATTTCTTCGCCTTCGAGGTACTTCTCCATGAGCTCTTCGGAGGCCTCGGCAACGGTCTCAATGAGCGTTGCGCGGTACTCCTCGGCCTTTTCCTTGAGGTCAGCCGGGATCTCCTGGATCTCGTACTTGGCACCCATGGTGACGTCACCCTTGGAGTCGCCGGGCCAGACCAGTGCACGCATGTACAGGAGGTCGACGACGCCGATGAAGTCGTTCTCGGCGCCGATCGGCAGCTGCATGACGAGCGGCTTGGCACCGAGGCGGCTAATGATGGTGTCGACGGTGAAGTAGAAGTCAGCGCCGAGCTTGTCCATCTTGTTGACGAAGCAGATACGCGGGACGTTGTACTTGTCAGCCTGGCGCCACACAGTCTCAGACTGCGGCTCCACGCCTTCCTTGCCGTCGAACACGGCAACTGCACCGTCGAGGACGCGCAGGGAGCGCTCAACCTCAACCGTGAAGTCCACGTGCCCGGGGGTATCGATGATGTTGATCTGGTTGTTTTCCCAGAAGCAGGTCACGGCGGCAGACGTGATGGTGATGCCGCGTTCCTTTTCCTGTTCCATCCAGTCAGTCGTCGAAGCGCCGTCGTGCGTTTCGCCGATCTTGTGGTTCACACCCGTGTAGAACAGGATGCGCTCGGTAGTAGTGGTCTTGCCGGCATCGATGTGGGCCATGATGCCGATGTTGCGGACCTTGCTAAGGTCGGTAAGCACGTCCTGTGCCACGGTGTCTCCCTTTCGGATGGACTGCACGTTCGCCGCCGGCTCTGTCGAGCCGGCGGCGTCCGGGAAGTATTACCAGCGGTAGTGTGCGAAGGCCTTGTTGGACTCGGCCATCTTGTGGGTGTCTTCGCGACGCTTCACAGCGGCACCGAGACCGTTGGAGGCATCCAGGATTTCGTTCTGGAGGCGCTCGGTCATGGTCTTCTCGCGGCGGGCCTTGGAGTAGCCGACCAGCCAGCGAAGGGCCAGCGCTGTGGAGCGGCCCGGCTTGACTTCGACCGGAACCTGGTAGGTTGCGCCACCGACGCGGCGGGAGCGGACCTCAAGGGAAGGCTTGACGTTCTCCATGGCCTTCTTGAGGGCAGCAACGGGGTCGCCGCCGGACTTGGCGCGTGCGCCTTCGAGTGCACCGTAAACGATGCGCTCAGCGGTGGACTTCTTGCCGTCTACGAGCACCTTGTTGATCAGCTGCGTGACCAGCGGGGAGCCGTATACGGGATCTAGAACTAGCGGCCGCTTGGGGGCCGGACCCTTGCGAGGCATATTACTTCTTCTCCATCTTTGCGCCGTAGCGGCTGCGGGCCTGCTTACGGTTCTTCACACCCTGGGTATCGAGGGCGCCACGGACGATCTTGTAGCGGACACCCGGAAGGTCCTTCACACGACCGCCACGGACGAGCACAATGGAGTGCTCCTGGAGGTTGTGGCCCACACCGGGGATGTAGGCAGTGACTTCAACGCCACCGTTAAGGCGCACACGTGCAACCTTACGCAGAGCCGAGTTCGGCTTCTTCGGGGTGGTGGTGTAGACGCGGGTGCAAACACCGCGGCGCATCGGGCTGCCGTTAAGCGCGGGAGCCTTGGTCTTTTTGACCTTAGGCGTGCGGCCCTTACGGACCAGCTGGTTAATCGTAGGCACTCTCGTGTTCTCCGTTTTATCCGGAGCGGCCGCTGACAGCCGCTCTCCTTTTGCTTTGCCCCGCCGCCCGAGCTTTGAAGAATCTCCAGAGCAGCTGAGGCGAAGCCTTAATAGTCGGATCGCAGACCGGGACCGGACTCGCGTCGCGATTGGTCCCTAGGCATGCAAAAATGTGGCATACGTTGCACAAGAACCCTGCAAACCGGAAACGTCGCTCTGGCTTTGCCTTTCAGCTCAGCCGGCGCTCTCATCCACTGCCACAATAACAATTGGTATCCAGTCTAACATGGACAGCCGCCAGGCCTTAATCGGGCCAACGGAAAGGCCCCGCCACCGCTCCGTTGTTCAAAACAGAGAGGTGACGGGGCCCGACGCCGAACTAACTAACGGTTAGCGGAAGTCGCTGCCGAGATCGTAGTCATCCAGCGGGATGGCGTGGAACTCAGGAGCTCCGTCACCGCCCAGGGTGTCGTAGGAGAAGTCGCTGAATGCGCTGGGACCCGTGAACAGGTTTGCCTTCGCTTCTTCAGTCGGCTCCACCGTGACCTCCGTGTAGCGCGGGAGACCCGTGCCGGCCGGGATGAGCTTACCGATGATGACGTTTTCCTTGAGGCCGAGCAGCGGGTCGCTCTTGCCTTCCATGGCCGCCTGCGTGAGGACGCGGGTGGTCTCCTGGAAGGAAGCTGCCGACAGCCAGGACTCGGTTGCCAGGGATGCCTTGGTGATACCCATGAGCTCAGGACGTCCGGAAGCCGGAGTCTTGCCCTCGGACACAACGCGGCGGTTGGCGTCTTCGAAGCGGCTGCGCTCGGCGAGTTCGCCGGGGAGCAGGTCGGATTCACCCGATTCGATGACCGTGACGCGGCGCAGCATCTGGCGGACGATAACCTCGACGTGCTTGTCGTGGATACCGATGCCCTGGCTGCGGTACACGCCCTGGACCTCGTCCACCAGGAACTTCTGTGCAGCACGGGGACCCATGATGCGAAGTACCTGCTTGGGATCGACCGGACCGTTGATGAGCTTCTGGCCCACCGCGACGTGCTGGCCGTCTTCAATCAGGAGGCGTGAGCGGCGAAGGACCGGGTAGGCGATCTCTTCACTGCCGTCATCCGGAGTGATGACCAGGCGCATCTGGCGCTCGGACTCTTCGATGGCGATGCGGCCGGCTGCTTCTGCAATCGGTGCGACACCCTTCGGAGTACGGGCTTCGAAGAGCTCCTGGATACGGGGCAGACCCTGGGTGATGTCGTCGCCGCCGCTGGCGGAAACAGCACCACCGGTGTGGAACGTACGCATGGTCAGCTGGGTACCGGGCTCACCGATGGACTGTGCAGCGATGATGCCCACTGCCTCACCGATGTCCACGGTCTTGCCGGTGGCCAGCGAACGGCCGTAGCACAGGGCGCAGGTGCCGACGCTGGACTCACAGGTGAGTACGGAGCGGACCTTGACCTCGGTGATACCGGCTGCGAACAGTTCGGCAATGACGACGTCGCCGCAGTCGGTGCCGCCGGCAGCCAGGACCTTGCCCTTGGAGTCAACGACGTCCACGGCCAGGGTACGGGCGTACGCGCTGTTCTCAACGTTCTCGTCCAGGACCAGCTCGCCGTTGGCGTCAGCCACGGCAATCGGGGTGACGAGGCCGCGTTCGGTGCCGCAGTCCTCTTCACGGACGATGACGTCCTGCGAGACGTCCACCAGACGACGGGTCAGGTAACCCGAGTTGGCGGTACGCAGGGCGGTGTCAGCCAGACCCTTACGGGCACCGTGCGTCGCGATGAAGTATTCCAGCACCGACAGGCCCTCGCGGTAGGAGGACTTGATCGGACGCGGGATGATCTCACCCTTAGGGTTGGCCACCAGGCCACGGATACCCGCGATCTGACGGACCTGCATCCAGTTACCACGTGCGCCGGAGGACACCATGCGGTTGATGGTGTTCATCGGCGACAGGTTGTCACGCATGACCTGCGCGATCTCGTTGGTCGCCTTGTTCCAGATCTCGATCAGTTCCTGGCGACGCTCGTCGTCGTCGATCAGGCCCTTGTCGTACTGGCCCTGGATCTTCGCGGCGCGCTCTTCGTAACCGGCAAGGATGACCGGCTTCTCGGCCGGAACCTCGATGTCGGAGATGGCGACAGTGACGCCTGAGCGGGTGGCCCAGTAGAAACCGGCATCCTTCAGGTTGTCCAGCGTTGCCGCGGTGACAACCTTCGGGTAGCGCTCGGCGAGGTCGTTGACGATGCGGGACAGTTCGCCCTTGTCGGCAACAGCCTCAACCCACGGGTAGTCCTCGGGCAGGGTCTGGTTGAAGATGACCTGGCCCAGGGAGGTCTGGACGAGCGCGGTCTGACCCGGCTCCCAGCCTTCCGGAGCTTCCCAGCCGGCGTAAGGGACAAAGCCCTCAAGACGGATCTTGACCTGGGAGTTCAGGTGCAGCTCGTGCAGGTCGAACGCCATGATGGCTTCCGAAACGGAGGAGAAGATGCGGCCTTCGCCAGCTGAACCGACACGCTTGGTGGTCAGGTGGTAGAGGCCGATGATCATATCCTGCGAAGGAAGGGTCACCGGGCGGCCGTCAGACGGCTTCAGGATGTTGTTCGAGGACAGCATCAGGATGCGTGCCTCAGCCTGGGCCTCGGGGCTCAGCGGCAGGTGGACTGCCATCTGGTCGCCGTCGAAGTCAGCGTTGAAGGCGCCACAAACCAGCGGGTGCAGCTGGATTGCCTTGCCTTCAACAAGCTGGGGCTCGAACGCCTGGATGCCGAGGCGGTGCAGGGTAGGTGCACGGTTCAGCAGCACAGGGTGCTCGGTGATGATCTCTTCGAGAACGTCCCAGACCTGCGGACGGTAACGCTCAACCATGCGCTTGGCCGACTTGATGTTCTGGGCGTGGTTGAGGTCAACCAGGCGCTTCATCACGAACGGCTTGAAGAGCTCCAGCGCCATCTGCTTGGGCAGGCCGCACTGGTGCAGCTTCAGCTGCGGACCGACGACGATGACCGAACGGCCGGAGTAGTCAACGCGCTTACCCAGGAGGTTCTGGCGGAAGCGGCCCTGCTTGCCCTTGAGCATGTCGCTCAGGGACTTCAGCGGACGGTTGCCCGGTCCGGTGACCGGACGGCCACGGCGGCCGTTGTCGAAGAGGCTGTCAACAGCTTCCTGAAGCATGCGCTTCTCGTTGTTGACGATGATCTCCGGAGCACCCAGGTCAAGCAGGCGCTTGAGGCGGTTGTTGCGGTTGATCACGCGGCGGTAGAGGTCGTTGAGGTCGGAGGTCGCGAAGCGGCCACCGTCCAGCTGGACCATCGGGCGCAGTTCCGGCGGGATCACCGGGACGGCGTCCAGCACCATGCCGAGCGGGCTGTTGTTGGTGGTCAGGAATGCGTTGACAACCTTCAGTCGCTTCAGTGCGCGGGTCTTGCGCTGGCCCTTGCCGTTGGCAATGATGTCGCGCAGCAGGTCCGACTCGGCCTGCATGTCGAAGTTCTCAAGGCGCTTCTTGATGGCTTCGGCACCCATGGAGCCTTCGAAGTACATGCCGTAGCGGTCACGCAGTTCGCGGTACAGGCCTTCGTCGCCTTCGAGGTCGGCGACCTTGAGGTTCTTGAAGCGGTCCCAGACCTGCTCAAGGCGTTCGATGTCGGCGTCGGCACGCTTACGCACGTTGGCCATCTGGCGGTCCGCGGAGTCACGGGCCTTCTTCTTGTCGGCAGCCTTGGCGCCTTCGCCTTCGAGACGGGCAAGCTCGTTCTCGAGGTCGCGGGCGATCGTGGCGATGTCGGAGTCGCGGTTGTCAACCAGCTGCTTCTTCTCGATGTCGTGCTCAACCTGCAGGTTGGGCAGTTCCTCGTGGCGGCTGTCGGTGTCGACGCTCGTGATCATGTAGGCAGCGAAGTAGATGACCTTCTCAAGGTCCTTCGGTGCCAGGTCAAGGAGGTAGCCCAGGCGGGACGGAACACCCTTGAAGTACCAGATGTGCGTTACGGGCGCAGCCAGTTCGATGTGGCCCATGCGCTCACGGCGGACCTTGGCGCGGGTGACCTCAACGCCACACCGCTCGCAGATGATGCCCTTGAAGCGCACGCGCTTGTACTTGCCGCAGTAGCATTCCCAGTCGCGGGACGGGCCGAAGATCTTCTCGCAGAAGAGGCCGTCCTTCTCGGGCTTGAGCGTGCGGTAGTTGATGGTTTCCGGCTTCTTAACCTCGCCGTAAGACCAGCCACGGATGTCTTCCGCGGTGGCGAGGCCGATCTGCATGAGGCCGAAGGAGGATTCGCTGGACATATGGTCCCTGTTCTCTCTTGTTCTCTAAATTCTGAAGTCTTGGGTTACGGGAAGAGGGAGCCCCGGAGCAAGGCAGCGCGGCGGGCCGGCTGCCTTGCTCCGGAGGACTCTAGACCTCTTCTACGGAACTGGGCTCTGCACGAGACAGATCGATGCCCAGTTCTTCCGCAGCCGTGAAGACTGCGTCATCAGAGTCACGCATTTCAATTGTGGTTCCGTCCGTGGAAAGCACTTCCACGTTCAGGCACAGCGACTGCATTTCCTTGATCAAGACCTTGAAGGACTCAGGAACGCCCGGCTCCGGGATGTTCTCGCCCTTGACGATGGCTTCGTAGACCTTCACACGACCATGGATGTCATCCGACTTGATCGTGAGCAGTTCCTGGAGCGTGTAGGCAGCGCCGTAAGCCTCGAGCGCCCACACTTCCATTTCACCGAAGCGCTGGCCACCGAACTGAGCCTTACCACCCAGCGGCTGCTGCGTGATCATGGAGTACGGGCCGGTGGAGCGTGCGTGGATCTTGTCGTCCACCAGGTGGTGGAGCTTCAGGATGTACATGTAGCCGACCGAGATCGGATCCGGGAACGGCTCGCCGGAGCGGCCGTCGAACAGGCGGGTCTTGCCCGAGGAGTTGATCAGGCGGTCACCGTCGCGGGTCACGTTGGTGGAGTCGAGCAGGCCCGTGATTTCCTCTTCACGAGCACCGTCGAAGACCGGAGTTGCAACAGTGGTTGAACCACTCTCGCGCGGCAGGTTCGGCAGCTGCTTGACCCACTCGGGCTCGCCTTCGATCTTCCAACCTGTCTTGGCAACCCAGCCGAGGTGCGTTTCGAGCACCTGGCCGACGTTCATACGGCCCGGAACACCCAGCGGGTTCAGGACGATATCAACAGGCGTACCGTCGGCAAGGAAGGGCATGTCCTCGATCGGAAGGATCTTGGAGATAACACCCTTGTTGCCGTGACGGCCGGCGAGCTTGTCGCCGTCGGTGATCTTGCGCTTGGCGGCCACGTAAACGCGGACCAGCTGGTTGACGCCCGGGGGCAGTTCGTCGTCGTTGTCGCGGTCGAAGACGCGGACGCCGATGACGGTGCCGGACTCGCCGTGCGGAACCTTCAGGGACGTGTCGCGGACTTCACGGGACTTCTCGCCGAAGATGGCGCGCAGCAGGCGCTCTTCCGGGGTCAGTTCGGTTTCACCCTTCGGGGTGACCTTTCCGACCAGGATGTCGCCGGCCTCAACCTCGGCACCGATGTGGATGATGCCGCGCTCGTCCAGGCCTGCCAGGACTTCCTCGGACACGTTGGGGATGTCACGGGTGATTTCCTCGGCACCAAGCTTGGTGTCGCGGGCATCGATCTCGTGCTCCTCGATGTGGATGGAGGAAAGAACGTCCTCGGCAACAATGCGCTGCGAGAGGATGATGGCGTCCTCGAAGTTGTGGCCTTCCCATGACATGAATGCCACGAGCAGGTTCTTACCGAGGGCAAGTTCGCCCTGGTCCGTTGCCGGGCCGTCAGCGATGATGCCGCCGACCTCCAGGCGCTGGCCCTCGCTCACCAGGACACGGTGGTTGTAGCAGTTGCCCTGGTTGGAACGCGCGAACTTGTTGATGCGGTAGTTGGTTTCCGTGCCATCGTCGTTGAGCATGATGACGAGTTCAGCGGACACCTCGGTGACCACACCGGCCTTCTTGGCGATGACAACGTCACCGGCGTCGACTGCAGCGGCGCGCTCCATGCCGGTACCGACGAACGGCGCCTCGGAACGGACCAGCGGCACGGCCTGACGCTGCATGTTGGCACCCATGAGTGCGCGGTTTGCATCGTCATGCTCGAGGAACGGGATCAGGGCCGTAGCCACGGACACCATCTGGCGCGGGGAAACGTCCATGAACTCGACGTCGGCGGCGGGAACCAGCACGGGCTCGCCTCCACCACCACGGGCGCGGACCAGGACGGTCTCTTCGGCGAACTTCTTGTTCTCGTCCAGCGGAGCGTTGGCCTGAGCGATCAGGACCTCTGCTTCGTCGTCGGCCGTCAGGTACTGGACCTCATCGGACACGACACCCTCGGATACGAGGCGGTAAGGCGTCTCGATGAAACCGAAGGGGTTGATGCGGCCGTAGGATGCCAGCGAACCGATCAGACCAATGTTCGGGCCTTCAGGGGTTTCAATGGGGCACATACGTCCGTAGTGGGACGGGTGAACGTCTCGGACTTCCATGCCTGCACGGTCACGGGACAGACCACCCGGGCCAAGCGCGGACAGACGGCGCTTGTGGGTCAGACCCGACAGCGGGTTGTTCTGGTCCATGAACTGGGACAGCTGGGAGGTTCCGAAGAACTCCTTGATGGCTGCCACCACCGGGCGGATGTTGATCAGCGTCTGCGGCGTGATGGCTTCGACGTCCTGCGTGGTCATTCGCTCGCGGACAACGCGCTCCATACGGGACAGGCCGGTGCGGACCTGGTTCTCGATGAGCTCGCCGACGGCGCGGATGCGGCGGTTGCCGAAGTGGTCGATGTCATCGATTTCGACGCGCAGCTCGTGGTCCTGGCCGTCGCGCTTGCCGGTGAGGGTCTTCTCGCCGGCGTGCAGTGCAACCAGGAACTTGATCATGGCAACGATGTCTTCGACGTGCAGGACCGAAGCTTCCTTGTCGCCAAGGGAGCGGTCGATGCCAAGCTTGCGGTTGATCTTGTAACGGCCGACCTTGGCCAGATCGTAGCGCTTGGAGTTGAAGTACAGGTTGTCCAGCAGGGACTGGGCAGCCTCGACGGTGGGCGGCTCGCCCGGTCGCAGCTTCCGGTAGATGTCCAGCAAGGCGTCTTCGCGGGTTTCAGTTGCGTCCTTCTCCAGCGTTGCGCGCATGGAGTCGTACTGACCGAACTCTTCGAGGATCTGGCCTTCGGTCCAGCCGAGGGCCTTCAGCAGCACCGTGACGGACTGCTTGCGCTTGCGGTCAAGGCGGACGCCGACCTGGTCGCGCTTATCGATTTCGAGCTCGAACCAGGCACCGCGGGACGGGATGATCTTCGCAGTGAAGATGTCCTTGTCGCTGGTCTTGTCGGCAGTGCGCTCAAAGTATGCGCCCGGAGAACGGACCAGCTGGGAGACAACGACACGCTCGGTGCCGTTGACGACGAAGGTGCCCTTCTCGGTCATCAGCGGGAAGTCACCCATGAACACGGTCTGCTGCTTGATTTCGCCCGTGTTGTTGTTCATGAATTCGGCTTTAACGTACAGCGGAGCCGAGTACGTAGCGTCCCGGTCCTTGCACTCTGCCATGGTGTATTTGGGATCAGCGAACTCCGGGTCGGAGAAGCTCAGGGACATGGTGCCCTGGAAATCCTCGATCGGGGAGATCTCTTCGAAGATGTCAGACAGACCGGAGCTAGTGGCGACGCTGAGGTCGCCTTCTTCGACGGCCTTCGCAACGCGTGCCTGCCAGCGTTCGTTTCCGACCAGCCAGTCGAAGCTGTCCGTTTGCAGGGCAAGCAGATTCGGAACGTCAAGAGGTTCGTGAATCTTTGCGAATGAGAGCCGGCGAGTGGCACCATCGGTGCTGTCGGCATTGATAGCGGTAGCGTTGTTTACATTAGAGGTGCTCGAGGCGACCAAGAGGGATCCTTCCACAGACCTTCAGGCGTTTTCAGATCTCCCCCGTTGCAAGCCCTGCAGAATGACTCCGCAGCGCTACCAGTCCGGTTCCGCTATATGACCCGGGACCCAGGCTGCCCACGGTGTGACACGTCTTTGACGGCACGTTGATGGATCAGCTGCTAGGCAAAGCCCACCGCTATATGAAGGCTGAAGGTAAACAGGGAAGACGCAAATATCTACGATACGGCAAAACGGCGTACGTGTCTACCCCACTTCCCCGCTTATTGCAAGCACTGTTGCCGCGGGCACCTAGTTGGCCTGCGCACCGCCCCAGCTGCATCGCTACAGGCGGGCCGCTACAGCGTGAGGGTCACGCCTTCGGCGGTGCAGGCGCCGGCATTGGCAAACACCGCATCGCGGACCGCGTCCTTGGAAGCCTGCTCCGGCTCGCCGTTACCGCCAGCTGCTGAATGGTCGATGGCGATGAGGCTGAGAGCAGCGAAAAGACCTTCGAGATCTCCGGAAACGGCAGCTTTGGCGTCCTCGGCTTTGAGGTAGATGTCCTCGTAAGCATTGGCGTCACCGCTCGCCGCCTTGTATTCGGCGTAGAGGGTGTTGAACTTCTCGCATGCTTCCTTCACGCCCGCACTGGCGGCGGTGGAACTGCCGGAAGACCGCGACGGCGACGCCTGGGACGGCGTGGAAGAGGACGTGGCAGGGGCCGCCGTCGACGTGGTGCTGTCCGGCGCGGGAGTGGAAACGCTGCAGGCCGTGAGTCCGGCCAGGCCTGCGATGGCCGCGACTGCAAGTATCTTCTTCATCTGAGCTCCTGTTTCCCCACAACGTCTTCCCGGGACGGGCGTATCCGCCATCCACCCTACTCAGCCCTGTCCGGCGCCGCACATTCACTTGATGGGCAGGCCTACCCATCCGCGGCGGAATGGAGCCTGCCGCGCATGCGTTTGAATGGATAGGTGATTCGGCTCACGATAGCCTTGGCCTACATCGTCACAGATCGGAAGAGATAACCATGAGCAACTCCCCAGACAACAATGATGTTGTCATCCTCGCTGCGGCCCGCACGCCGCAGGGGCGCCTGAACGGCCAGCTAGCCGGCTTCACGGCGGTGGAGCTCGGGGCGCACGCCATCAAGGCGGCCCTGGCTGCGAGCGGCGTTGCCGCGGAGCAGGTGGATGCGGTCATCATGGGCCAGGTCCTGCAGGCGGGAGCGGGCCAGAACCCCGCGCGGCAGAGCGCCATCGGCGCCGGCATCGGCTGGAACGTCCCCACGGTCACTATCAACAAAGTGTGCCTTTCCGGCCTCACGGCCGTGATCGACGCCGCCCGCATGATCCGCAGCGGTGACGCCGCCGTCGTCGTCGCCGGCGGTCAGGAATCCATGTCCCGGGCGCCGCACATCCTGCCGGGTTCCCGGCAGGGTTGGACCTACGGGACTGTCCAGGCGCTGGACGTGGCCGCGCATGACGGCCTGACCGACGCCTTCGACGGACAATCCATGGGGCTGTCCACGGAAAGCAAGAACCTGGTTCTGGGCATCGACCGGACCTCGCAGGACAACGTGGCAGCCCAGTCCCACCAGCGCGCCGCCCTGGCCGCGAAGAACGGAGTTTTCGACGACGAAATCGCCCCGATCAGCGTCAAACAGCGGAGGGGGGACCCGGTGGTGGTGGCCACCGACGAAGGCGTGCGCCCGAACACGTCGGTCGAGTCGCTGGCCGGTCTCCGTGCCGCGTTCGTCAGCGACGGCACCATCACGGCAGGCAACTCCTCTCCCCTGTCCGACGGCGCTGCCGCCCTGGTATTGACCACCCGGAAGTTCGCGGAAGACAACGGCCTGGACTACCTCGCAGTTGTGGGCAAGCCGGGCCAGGTTGCGGGCCCGGACAATTCGCTGCACTCGCAGCCGTCCAATGCAATCAAGAGCGCCTTGGACCGTGCCGGATGGACCACCGCGGACCTCGACTTCATTGAGATCAACGAGGCCTTCGGTTCCGTTGCCGTCCAGTCGCTCAAGGACCTCCAGTACCCGCTGGAGAAGTGCAACATCCATGGCGGCGCCATCGCGCTCGGGCACCCCATCGGGGCCTCAGGCGCCCGCCTGGCCGGACATGCCGCGCACGAGCTGAAACGCCGCGGCTCCGGCAAGGCCGCTGTATCCCTGTGCGGCGGCGGCGGGCAGGGCGAAGCCCTCCTCCTCTACCGGGACTGACGACTGTGGCTGGTAACGCCGACACAGCCACCGGCGGCACGAAAGGCACCAGCGGCACCGGCAGGGAGCGGTTCCTTGCCGATGCCGCCGCCCGCGGGCTGGAGGTGCAGCTCGTGGAGCGCCTCGCCGCGAACAGCCTCGAAGAAGCCGCCCGGATCCTGGGTATCCAGCCGTCGGACATTGTGAAGTCCTTGGTGGTCAAGCACAAGGACGGCAGCTTCCTGTTCGCCCTGGTGCCGGGAGACCGCCAGATTTCCTGGCCGAAGCTCCGCAGCCTTCTGGGCGTCAACAAACTTTCCCTGCCGCCCGCCGACGTCGCGCTCGAGGCCACCGGTTACGAGCGCGGCACGATCACCCCGCTGGGCAGCACCACGCCCTGGCCGGTCTACGCGGACGTGGCCATCACAGGGCGGCGGATTTCCATGGGGGCCGGGCAGCACGGCTACAGTGCGTTCGTGGACGCCGATGCCCTGACCGCGGCGCTGGACGCCGTGGTCGCGGACATCAGCGACGCCGTCTAGTTCCCCGCGCCGCCCGGCCGCTACCCCTAGGGTGTGACCGCCAGCGGCTGGCCGTTGACCACAAGCCGCCAGTCATTCCGGCTGAAGAGGGCTGCATCAAGGGTGCCGTTGTCAACAACGTAGTCAATGATGCGCTGCCGGATCTCCTGCTGGCTGTTCGACAGGACGGGTGCTGTTCTGACTGCCGGGAAGTTCCCGCCGCCGCTCTGGCGGTAGTTGTTGATGGCCATGGCGAATTCCTGGTCCACCCGCAGCGCCTCTCCCCCGTAGCTGAGGCCGACGATACGCTCGCCCACGGGCCGTGCCAGGTCGATGTCATAGGTCAGCGGGGCGTCAAGGCCGTACACGACGTCGTAGTTGTAGTCCGGGGTTCCGTTCGGTGCCATCGCGGTGCTGGCATTGGTGACGTCAGCCGCGCGGGCCGTAGCGGAACCGACCGGCTTGAAGTACTGCGCGGACCATTCGAGGTAGGCCTTCAGCTGCATACCGGTGACCTTGATGGACAACAACGTGTTGTCGAAAATGTAGAGCCCCGCGACATCACGGATGGTCAGGGGGCCGGCTTTGACGTCCACGGCGCGGGAAAACGCCGCGGCAATGGACAGCACCGGAAGACCCGCTGCCGGACCAGTGGCCAGCTCTGCCTTGATGGTGCGGGCCTGGACGTAGTTGATGGCGTCGATGGCCGCGGAGTCCTCCCAGCAGGCGGTGGCCGTACTGAGCGGGGCCGTGGACGTTCCGATCACCTCGTTCACGTACGCCACTGTGGCCTCGTGCCCGGCCTGAACAGCGCGGACGACGGCGGGATCCGCCTCGGCGGTCTTCGCGTCCAGCAGCTGGGAGGAGGCCGCAGTGACGCTCCAGCGCCCCTTCGCCTTGGCCACCTGGAGGTCCATCACGGCAACCCGCATGCCCCACTTCAGTGGTTCTGTCAGGAGCACCTGCCTGCCGGTGGCCCTGTTCCGGACGAATCGTTCCGGGATCTCCACATGGGCGTGACCGACCAGGATGGCATCGATCCCCGGCACGTCCTCGGCAAGCTGTGTGGAGACGTTTTCCGGGAACGGAAGAGCGTCGCCGTAGGAGGATCCCGGCGTCGCTCCTGAATGGCTGCAGACGATCACGACGTCGGCTCCGGCAGCCTTCATTTGCGGGATGACGATACCGGCTTCCTCGACGATCCCGTTGAAGTCGAGTTTTCCCTGGACGCTGTCGCGGTCCCACAGCACGCAACCGGGTGTTACGAAGCCGACCAGTCCCACCGTCAGCCAGCCGTTGTCCGTCTTCACGCGCTTGAGCACGTACGGGGTGAAGGCGCGCTTCCCGGTCACGGCATCGTGGATATTGGCACCGAGGAGCGGGAAACCAAGTTGCCTCTCCCAGGTGCGAAGCAGCGGGATGCCGTAATTGAACTCGTGGTTGCCAAGCGCGGCGGCGTCGTAGCCCACCGCGTTCATGGCGAGGGCCATGGGGTGTGTGACCGAGTCGGAGATAGGGCGGATTTTGGCGAAGTAGTAGGCCTGCGGCGTGCCCTGGATAGTGTCGCCCGCGTCGATGGTCAGGGTGCATTGTTCGCCCCGCTCGGCCCGCATGGCCTTGATCAGCGTGGCCGCCTGGGCGATCCCGATTTTGTTGCCCGCCGCATCCGCGTAGGCGGTGTCCGTGAAGTAGTCCCAGTTGAAGACGTTGTTATGCAGGTCGGTTGTGCCGAGCACTGTCAGGGTGAACTGCTTCTTCCCTCCGGACTGTGGCGCCGGCAGGGCCTGGGCAGCGGGGGCTCCGGCCGGGGTGGCCGCGGGGGTAGGCACAAATCCAAAGTCTAGGGCTGTCTGAAGAGCATGAAAAGGAGAGCCCACCATCTTTTTCAGAACTCCACCGGCTGTCGGTGCATGCCCCGGATGCAGGAAACCCCGCCCACCGGAGTGGACGGGGTTTCCCGGAGCAGAAAGGAAAGCTGAACGCTTCCCGGAGCTCGAAGTGTTACTTGAGGGTAACGGTGGCGCCGGCAGCTTCGAGCTGCTCCTTTGCCTTCTCGGCAGCTTCCTTGGTTGCGCCTTCGAGGACGGCCTTCGGAGCGCTGTCAACCAGGTCCTTGGCTTCCTTGAGGCCCAGGGAAGTGATGGCGCGAACTTCCTTGATCACTGCGATCTTCTTGTCGCCAGCAGCTTCGAGGACGACGTCGAAGTCGGTCTTCTCTTCAGCTTCTTCAGCAGCGGCAGCCGGGCCGGCAACGGCAACGGCAGCAGCGGTAACTTCGAAGGTCTCTTCGAAGAGCTTGACGAACTCGGAGAGCTCGATGATGGTCAGTTCCTTGAAAGCTTCAATGAGCTCTTCGTTGGTGAGCTTCGCCATGGTGTGGCGTCCTTCCTATAGGTGGTGCTTGGCGGCCTGGGCCGTTGCCTTCACACCGGAGTCTGGTTTGAAAGAGAGTTAGTTCTCTTCGGTGGCTGCGGCTTCGGCCGGAGCTTCGGTCTCTGCTGCTTCTGCGGCCGGGGCTTCTTCAGCGGCGGGCGCTTCGGCAGCTGCCGGTGCACCGTTCTCTTCTTCAAGCTTGAGGCGCAGGGCGTCGATGATGCGTGCAGCAGCGGCAGCAGGAGCCTTGAGGATGCCTGCAACCTTGGCGAGCTGCAGCTCGCGGGACTCGAGTGCTGCCAGGGCAGCAACTTCGCTGGCGTTCAGTGCCTTGCCCTCGAAGTAACCGGTCTTGATAACCAGCTGCTTGTTGGTCTTGGCAAAATCCGTCAGGCTCTTGGCAGCTGCAACTGCGTCACCCTTGATGAACGCGATTGCAGTGGGGCCGGCGAGCTGACCGTCGAATGCTTCGACACCAGCTTCCTTGGCTGCAATTGCGGTCAGGGTGTTCTTGACGACCGCGAACTTGGTGTCCTGGCCGAGAGAAACGCGCAGCTGCTTGAGCTGTGCAACGGTGAGCCCACGGTATTCGGTCAGGACAGCGGCGTTCGATTCCTTGAAATCGTTAGTGATCTCAGCTACTGCTGAAACCTTGGTAGGCGTTGCCATAACCCTCCTTCCGGGGATAGTGCCGGTGTTCCGGGTCCCCGCTCAGGTGAGCTAAAACTAAAAACGCCCCGGGCAGATGCACGGGGCTTGGCTCGACACGGTCCATGACTGTGGAGCTTTACTTCGTTCACCTGCGCTGGCCGCCCTATGTTCAGGGTCCTTCGTCCGGAAATCCACTGGCTCTCCCGCGCACAACTGCAGAATTGAGCGATGCCCAGGAGAGTGGATTTCCAACAACCGACGGTCTTTGGTCCTTCAAGCTTACGGGCAACGCCGCCCGTACTCCAAATCGGCGCTGTTCAGCTGCTGCTCGGTCCGAGGTCCGGGAGGTCCTTCTGCCATATCCCCGTGACGCCTGCGGTGTTGAAGCCCAGCTGCTGGTTGACTTTGAGCAGGTATCTGTTTTCCGGGGCATTCCAGGTGTAGATGACCCTGGCGTCGGGGAACTGTTCGGTGAGGCGCACCATGTTGGCCACCTTGATCAGGAGGCCCAGCTTGTTGCCCCGGTGTTCCTGCATCACCACGGTATCGTCCTGGAACACCACGTCCTGCCGCTGGGACAGGACGCTGATCGTCGTTAGCCCCACCAGGGTGCCGGTGGCGATATGTTCGACGGCGGTGACCACCGTTCGCCGTCCCTGCGCGATAGTGGCGTCCTCCGCCTTCCGGATCATGGCGCCGTCGAACACCATCTGCTCGTCGGTCCGGGTGGACGGTTCGGTATCTCCACCGGCCTGGTTCTCCAGGGCGGCTACGCCCTCGAGCCAGATGTCAGGGCACCTGTCCGTCCAGTGATGCAGGCGGTAGCGGCCCGCGTTGGCCTGCTCGGCCTCGTCCGAGAGTTCTGCGACCAGCTTGGTGTCCAGCGGCAGCAGGCACGAGCTGAACTGCTCAATGTGCTGCAGGGTGTAGCCGGTCTTCCGGGCGAACTCCACTTCCCGGCTTCCCATCGGAACAAAGCCAAGCCCGGAGCCGGGGACCAACTGGTCGTCCGCGGAGCTGCTCAATGAAACGCCGGGGTGGTTGGTGTCGATCAGGATCATGCTCCGGCCTTCTGCCCGGGCAAACTGCTCGGCTGCTTCCAGCAACTGGCGTCCCACTCCCTGCCGCTGGAATTCCGGCAGGATGTCCAGCGTAAACTCCGCTAGGTCGAGGTTGTCGGCCAAGGGCAGGGCGATGTCCACCGTGCCCACAATGTTGCCCTCCACCCTGGCCACCAGGATGACCTGGCGTTCGTAGGGATCGGCAAATTCCAGGAGCTTCTCAAGCGGCGTGTAGGCGAGATCGTCACTCCCCCACGTTTGCATCCGTACCTTCCGGCCAACTTCGACGGCGGCCAGGAAATCGGCGCTATCGGGCCCGTCGAGGGAATCGGGAATCCAGAGTTGTTCGATCCGTACGTCTTCAACCATAGAGGGCGTCATTCCAGTCGTTTCTGCCACTCACCTTCAAAGCCGGCGGGCTTGAAACCAAGCGAATAATTATCGCCAGCATATGCCGGTTTGCGCTGGCATTCCATGCAATGACCGACTCCGGTCACAGCGCCTTCTGCCATTCGCCGTCATACCCCTCCGGGTGGAATCCGAGCGCCACGTTGATGGCCAGCATGTGATCGTTTTCCGCAGCGTTGAACGTGATGATCCGCTCCACCCCCGGGTAGCCGGCGAGCAGACGGCGGATGTTGAGTATCTTGACCAGCATGCCCAGGCGGTGCCCCCGGTGGTGGCTGGCCACCAGGGTATCGTCCTGGTTTGCCAGCCACGGCTTCGCGTCGGACACCTGCAGGACGGAGTACGCGGCCAGTTCTCCCGTGGCCCGGTGCCGGGCGCCGGCCACCAGGGATGCCAGGCCCGCCTTCTGCCATGTATCCTCCACATGGCGGACCCGGGCCACATCCCAGGACTCCTCGTCGTAGTTGAGCGCGCCCACCGGGGTGTCCGTGCTCATACGCGACATAAGGACGGCAAGTTGTTGTGCCAACCCATCCGGGCAGCGGTCTGTCCAGTGCAGCAGTTCGTACTGCTCCCCGGACTTCTCCAGCGCCTCGGTTTCGAGGGCAGCCAGGGTATCCCCTGCGAGGGGCAACTCTAAGGCGCTGAAGCGTTCCACCTGTTCCAGCCTGTAGCCGGCCGCCAGAGCGAAACGCACCCCTCGGGCGGCTGCCGGCACGCCGCCGGTTCCCGTTTCGGGTTTGAGCACCCCGGCACCCCCGGCGTCAAAGTCCGCCGGGTGTTCCGTGAACGTCTGCAAGGTGGTGCATCCGCGTGCCGCCGCCAGCTCTTCGGCATGGCGCAGTAGCGCCCTGCCGATGCCGCGTCCGGAGAACTCCGCCAGGACGTTTACGTGGAGGACTGCGGTGTGGACGTTCTCCTGGATCCCGAAGCGGATCCAGGACCGCGCCACCATTCGCCCGTCCAGCCACACGAAGAAGAGCCGCAACTGCGTGTAGGGGTTGTCGCGCCAGTACTGGAGCCGGGCTTCCTGGGGCGACGAACGGTCCGCATTTCCCCAGGTTTCCAGCACCAGCGCATCGCTGAGTTCCCCGAACTCCCGGAATGCGCCTGCATCCGGAGAGTCGACGGCCGCGGGCAGGACGAGGGGTTCGATGAGGTACGGCAGTGCAGTCACGGAGACAGCCTAACCGCCTGCCGGACCGCATCATACGAAAGGTCCCGGCCAACGCGGGTGCCGGCAAACGAAAGGACCCGGACGCAGAAAGACCGTCCCACAGCTGCGGGACGGTCTTTCTGGCGGAACCGGCGAGGATTAGACCTCGGTCAGGACCTTGGTGACGTTGGGGTCAACCGAAATACCCGGGCCGAACGTGGTAGCCACGGTGGCCTTCTGGATGTAGCGGCCCTTGGAAGCGGAGGGCTTCAGGCGAAGGACCTCTTCCAGTGCGGCTGCGTAGTTCTCAGCCAGCTTGATGGCGTCGAACGAAACCTTGCCGATGATGAAGTGCAGGTTGGAGTGCTTGTCGACGCGGAAGTCGATCTTGCCGCCCTTGATGTCGTTGACAGCCTTGGTGACGTCGGGAGTCACGGTGCCGGTCTTCGGGTTCGGCATCAGGTTACGCGGACCCAGAACCTTACCGAGGCGGCCAACCTTGCCCATGAGGTCAGGGGTAGCGACGGCTGCGTCGAAGTCGGTCCAGCCTGCTGCGATCTTTTCGATCAGGTCATCGGAACCAACGAAGTCGGCGCCGGCAGCGATTGCTGCTTCTGCCTTGTCGCCCGTTGCGAAGACGAGGACGCGGGCAACCTTACCGGTGCCGTGGGGCAGGTTAACGGTGCCGCGGACCATCTGGTCGGCCTTACGCGGGTCTACACCCAGGCGGAAAGCGACCTCAACGGTGGCGTCGAACTTGGACGGGTTGGTGTCCTTGGCCAGCGTCACTGCCTCGAACGGCGCGTAGAACTTCTCCGCGTCGATCTTGGCGGCGGCTGCCTCATATGCTTTGCTGCGCTTTGCCATGCTGCTTATTCTCCTTGTGCAGTTGTGGTCTGCGGACCGCGCTGGGCCCTGCCACAGTTGGATGATCGGGCTGGATCTCCAACATTTCAATGATTCAGTGGTGCCGGTCTCCCGGCGGTGCCGTCCGGCGTCGTAGTCGGTTGTCCGAATACGCGAGCCGCATCAGCGGTGGGGAATTAACCCTCGACGGTGATACCCATGGAACGGGCGGTGCCGGCGATGATCTTCGCTGCGCCTTCGAGGCTGGTGGCGTTGAGGTCTTCCATCTTGGTGGAGGCGATCTCGTTGACCTGGGCCTGGGTCAGCTTGGCAACCTTGACGGTGTGCGGGGTAGCTGAACCCTTGGCGACGCCTGCAGCCTTTTTGATGAGCTCTGCAGCCGGCGGGGTCTTGGTGATGAACGTGAACGAGCGGTCTTCGTAGACCGTGATTTCAACAGGAATAACGTTGCCGCGCTGGGCTTCCGTCGCAGCGTTGTACGCCTTGCAGAATTCCATGATGTTGACACCGTGCTGGCCAAGCGCAGGACCGATCGGCGGGGCCGGGTTGGCGGCACCTGCCTGGATCTGCAGCTTGATGAGGCCGGTGACCTTCTTCTTGGGAGCCAATGTAGGGTCCTTCTCTCAATTACGTCCTGGGACACAGGAGCGTGCCTCAGGTTGGTGGCCGCCATGGCGAGGCGGCCGGCCGCTTCGTGGCTGCTAAGCGGGCAGCCCCGGAGCGAATTCTGTGGGTGTTGCTAGATCTTGGTGACCTGGTTGAATGCCAGGGTGACCGGGGTCTCACGCTCGAAGATGGAGACCAGTACCACGAGGGTCTGGGAATCGACCTTGATCTCGGAGATCGTGGCGGGGAGGGTCTCGAACGGACCTTCCTTGACGATGACGGACTCGCCGACCTCGAAGTCGACGTCCACGGGAGCCGCAGCGTGCTTGACCGGCTTGCCCTTCTCGGCCTGCTCTTCTTCGAAGACGGGGGCGAGCATGGAGAAGACCTCGTCGAGGCGGAGCGGTACGGGGTTGTGGGCGTTGCCCACGAAGCCGGTGACACCCGGGGTGTGCCGGACGGCACCCCACGAGGCATCCGTAAGGTCCATGCGGACCAGCACGTAGCCGGGGATGCGAACGCGGTTGATGACCTTGCGCTGGGC
This sequence comes from Arthrobacter sp. FB24, assembly GCF_000196235.1. Lineage (NCBI taxonomy): Bacteria > Bacillati > Actinomycetota > Actinomycetes > Micrococcales > Micrococcaceae > Arthrobacter > Arthrobacter sp. FB24. The sequence continues at coordinate 3,363,650 of NC_008541.1, forward strand.
GTTCTTGATCTCCACGACTTCTTCCATGGGAACCTGGATTTCGAAGATGTAATCTTCCATGTCCAGGGTCTGGATGCGGGTTTCAAGGTTGGCCTTCACGCGGTTTTCGTAACCTGCGTAAGAATGGATGACGTACCAGTCGCCTTCCTGGCGGCGCAGCTTGGCCTTGAATTCCTCAGCCGGATCAACCTCTGCCTTAGCGGCCGCGGCGGCCAAGGCGTCAGCCTCATCTTCGTCGGATTCAGCGGCTTCGCCAGTTTCGGCGTCAGCAACTTCATCGCGCGCGGCGTCGTCAGCATCAGCGTCAGCGTCGGCCTCAGAGGAATCGTCGATGGAATCGGGCGCAGCAGACTCAACCTCGGACTCTTCCCCGGCTACCGCCGCGGCGTCTGTCGTATTGTCCGTGGACCCATCCAGCTCAGTCTCAGTTACCTCGAGCTCCTGCTCAGACACTTGGTCTCCTGCTTCCTCATTGCCTAACATGCCTATTTAAATGGCTCAATTCCGCACACCCCGTGAACGCTTCCGGATTATCGGGAGCATGCCACGCAGTCTGCGGACGGATCGCCTTAGCGGTCCGTGGGGCCTGTGCCGCCGAAGACCCAGCTCACTCCGGTCCCGAAAGCCAAGTCCAGGACGGTAACAATGAGCATCATGATGATCACGAACACCAGCACCACGAGCGTGTAGTTGATCAGTTCCTTGCGGGTGGGTGCTACGACCTTCTTCAGTTCGCCGATGACCTGGCGGATGAAGAGTGCGATGCGAGCGAAGAAGCCGGATTTGGCGGCATTCTTGGCGGGGCGGCCCTTGGAGCTGCTTGCAGCCGTTTCGGTCACCTGGTCCTCACTCATCCTCGCAAATGTCGGATACCCGGCTCTGAACTGAACCATGGTTGCTGCGCTGGCTCCGGCTAACCGCCGGAACCGCTTGCGCAGGGCAGACAGGACTCGAACCTGCAACCTGCGGTTTTGGAGACCGCTGCGCTACCAATTGCGCCACTACCCTATGGATCGAAAACCAAACACACCACACATCCCGCAGACTTCACGGGGCGCAGGGCATCATCGTGTTTTCAACACCGGAGAACTAGTCTACGCAACAACTGCGCTTACGTCGAACCAGCCTCATTTCGGACCTTCTTCGCGGCTGCCAGTGCCTGCCGACCGGGACACGGTCACATTCCTGGCCGTCACGCTGAACGATCCGCTGAACAGCATAGAGTAGATCTCGTCGAATCCCACATCCAGCCATCGAGCTGCAAGCGAAGAATGGACCCCGCCATGCCTGCCGCCCGCGTTTCCCAACGCATTTCCGCTATTGCCGAATCCGCCACCCTGGCCGTCGATGCCAAGGCCAAGGCACTCAAGGCAGCCGGACGGCCGGTCATCGGCTTCGGCGCCGGGGAACCCGACTTCCCGACCCCTGGCTACATTGTGCAGGCCGCCATTGAGGCCGCCGGCCAGCCGAAGTACCACCGCTACTCCCCCGCCGGAGGGCTGCCGGAACTCAAGCAGGCCATTGCGGACAAGACGTTCCGGGACTCCGGCTACAAGGCCCAGGCGTCGCAGATCCTGGTCACCAACGGCGGCAAGCAGGCCGTCTACAACACCTTCGCCACGCTGGTTGATCCGGGCGATGAGATCATTGTTCCCACGCCGTTCTGGACCACCTACCCGGAAGCCATCCGGCTGGCCGGCGGTGTGCCGGTGGAGGTCTTCGCCGGCCCGGAACAGGACTACCTGGTCACCGTGGAGCAGCTGGAAGCGGCCCTGACCGAGCGCACCAAAATCCTGCTGTTCGTCTCGCCGTCCAACCCCACCGGTTCCGTGTACTCGCCGGAGCAGGTCCGCGAAATCGGTTTGTGGGCCGCGTCCAAGGGACTGTGGGTGGTCACCGACGAAATCTACGAGCACCTCACCTATGACGGCGTTCCCTTCACATCCATTGCCACGGCGGTTCCCGAACTCGGCGACAAGGTGGTCATCCTCAACGGCGTCGCCAAGACCTACGCCATGACCGGCTGGCGGGTGGGCTGGATGATCGGTCCGGCCGACGTCATCAAGGCGGCCACCAACCTGCAGTCCCACGCCACGTCCAACGTCTCCAACATCATGCAGATCGCGGCCCTCGCCGCCGTCTCCGGCCCGCTCACCGCGGTGGACGAGATGAAGGTGGCCTTCGACCGCCGCCGGAAGGCGATTGTCGCCGGCCTGAACGCCATCGACGGCGTGGAATGCCCGACGCCGAAGGGCGCCTTTTACGTCTACGCGGACGTCCGTGGCCTGCTGGGCAAGGAATTCGAGACGGCGAACGGAACCGTCCGCCCGCAGACTTCCGCCGAGCTCGCTGCGCTCATCCTGGATGAGGTGGAGGTTGCGGTTGTCCCGGGCGAGGCATTCGGACCCTCAGGCTACCTGCGGCTCTCCTACGCCCTTGGCGACGACGATCTCGCCACCGGAGTGGCACGGCTCCAGGGCTTCCTCGGCAAGGCCAAATAGGCACGCTCTCTCACGTTTGGCAGCAAAAACACGGACGCTCTCTCACCGGCAAACTGGTCACCGGTGAGAGAGCGTTCGTGTTTGGGCGACAGGAAGTGAGAGAGCGTCTGTGTTTGGGCGACAGGAAGTGAGAGAGCGTCCGGGGCGCGCTAGAGGAGCCGGCGTTCGGCCGCCCATTTGGTCAGTTCGTGGCGGCTGGAAAGCTGCAGCTTCCGCAGCACGGCGGACACGTGGGTTTCCACGGTCTTGATGGAAATGAACAGCTCCTTGGCCACTTCCTTGTAGCTGTAGCCCCTCGCGATCAGCCGCATGACCTCCAGCTCACGGGCGGAGAGGCGGTCCAGTTCGTCGCCGGCGATATCTGCCGGTGCCGTGCCGAACGCATCCAGCACGAAACCCGCCAAACGGGGCGAAAAGACGGCGTCACCGCCGGCCACCCGCAATACGGCGTCACTGATTTCCGTGCCGGAGATGCTCTTGGTCACGTATCCGCGGGCGCCGGCGCGGATGACCGAAACGACATCTTCAGCGGCGTCCGAGACGCTAAGTGCGAGGAATCGGGTGGTGCCCAGCAGCGCGGCGGAACCGGCGATCACCTCGCGGCCGCCGCCGCCCAGCCCGCCGGGGAGGTGCACGTCCAGCAGGACCACCTCGGGCCGGGTCTGCGCGATCACGGCGATGGCCTGTTCAACCGTTCCGGCTTCGCCCACCACGGTGACCCGGGCGTCCAGGTCCGCTTTGAGCCCCGACCGGAAAATGGCGTGATCGTCCACGATGACCACCCGGATCGCCGGGGTGCCACCCGCTTCGGCACTCCCTGGTACGACGTTGTTCACGACTTTCCCTCTCCGTTGTCCGCGGCGTCGGAGGGCAGCCTGAGCCTTACCTCCGTGCCGTCCGAGCTGCTGCTGATGACCGCAGTTCCACCGTGCCGGTTCATCCGACCGACAATCGATTCCCGGACCCCCATGCGGTCCTCCGGAACCGACTGCGGGTCAAAACCGGGGCCGCGGTCCTTCACGTAAACTTCCGCGCCGCCGTCGGCCACCTCAAGATACACGGATACCGCGCCGCCGCCGTGGCGGGACGCATTCACCATGGCCTCGCGGCTGGCCTGGACCAGGGCCTCATGCCTCGGGGTCATGGCGGTGTCTCCCACGGTGACCACGTCCACGGCATGGCCCAGGGTATCCTCAACCTCCGCGGCGGCGGCCCTGATGCGCTCCGAGAGCTGCCCGGCCTCCTTGCCGGGATCACGGTAGAGCCAGCCCCGCAACTCGCGTTCCTGTGCGCGGGCCAGCCGTAAGACGTCGTGCTCATTGCCGGCCCGGCGCTGGATCAACGCGAGCGTCTGCAGGACGGAGTCATGCAGGTGGGCGGCAATCTCCGCCCGCTCGGTCGCCCGGACGCGGCCTGCGCGCTCGGCTTCAAGGTCCCGCCAGAACTTCAGGCCCCACGGAAGCAGCACCAGGGCCACGCCGCCAAGGACCGCCACGGAGGCCAGCAGCGCCAGCCAGGTCTGTTCCCAGGAACCGGAGCCGGACACCATCACCAGTACGCCCGCCACTACCAGGGCCAGCCCGGCGGCCAGCCTGGCCCAACCGCCGGCTTGATCTGCCTTGGTCTTGTCGAGGAGTCCGGCCCTGCGCGTTTCGTCCAGCTGGATCCACGCGATGGCCGCCCCGCCAAGAATCGCCGCGGCCGGGATGAGCGTCCCGAGCGGGACGTCCACACCCAGCATGCGTGCGATCAGGATTCCGCCCGCCAGCAGCAGGCCGGCGCCCAGGAGCACTTCCTTGCCGTACGGCATGCTCCGCATGCGGAACCACGGAGCTGTGGCCGCCGTCCCACCGGCGGGCCCCCGGCTGGTGCCAGCCGTGGTCCCACCGCTGGCCCCCTGGCCGGATCCGGAGGCTAAGCCCTGATCCGGCGCACCGGGCAGGGTGGCCGTGCCCGGGAAGGCGGCTACGCCGGGCATTGGCGCGGCAACAAAGTCCATTGGTACGGGCAGCTGCCCCGGTGCGCTGACGGCCGGCGCAATGGGCGACGTCGGGCGGCGGGCGGTCCGCTTCGCGTTCTCGTCCGCAGTAGGAACCATGATCCAGAGCCACGCATAGAACGCCAGCCCTGCCCCGCCGGCGAGCGCCGCCACCGCCATGCCGATCCGGACCATCCGTACCGGCCAGCCCAGGTGGGCGGCCAGGCCCGCACAGACGCCTGCGATAACGCGGTCGCTGCTGCGGACCAGCGGAGGGCGGGTAAAGGCCGTTGTCATGTGTCAATCCAAACACGGATCAGGGTTCCGGATGCCTGATTCCAGACGGAACCGGGGTTCAGTCAGGGGTAGCTCAGGGTGTTCCCCAATGGAGCGCGGCCGGCGCGGACGGCAGGATCGAAGTATGAACTCGCACAATGCACACCCAGATGAAGATCCGCTGCCGTCCGGCCGTCCCGGTTCCGGTTCCGCCACGCCAGCTGAAGGCGATTCCGACGGCGGCGCCCCCTCCGTCCAGGACGGTTCCGGCTCAGGTTCCGGCGCCGGCTCCGGCTACGACTCAGTCTCCGGTTCCGGCTCGGACTCCACGCAGGGCAGCTTCCCCGGCGGTCCGCCACCGCTGTATCCCGGCGCCCAGTTTCCCGGCACCCAGTACCCGGGCGACCAGCTCCCCCCTTCCCCGCCGGCGGGTGCCCCCTACGCTTACCCCCAGCCCCAGTCCCAGCCCCAGAACTTCTTCTACTGGGTCCGGAGCCACGGCATCCACCGCGGACGGGACCGCTGGATAGGCGGGGTGGCCAGCGGCATCGCACACCGGCTGGGCGTCGATCCGCTGATCGTGCGGGGCGTCTTCATTGTCCTGTCGATTTTCGCAGGCATCGGAGTGCTGCTCTACGGAATCGCCTGGGCCCTACTGCCGGAGCCCGATGGCCGCATCCATGTGCAGGAAGCCGGCGCCGGACGCTGGTCCACCGGCATGACCGGGGCCCTTATCACCACGGTGATCGGCTTTCCCAGCCTGGGCAGCGGATTCTGGGGCTGGGAGCGGAACGGATTCGGCGGCTTCTTCTGGACAGTCTTCTGGATAGCCGGCGCCATCTATCTCATCTACTACCTCTCGCAACGCGACAAGGCCACCACCGGAGCGCCCATCATGAACACCCCATCAGACACCGGGGCGGCCGCCGGCGGAACCGCCTTTGCAGCCACGTCGCCGGCCGGCACCTCATCCACTGCCCCGGGCATGCCCTACGAGCCCGGCGCCTACTCCGGCGGCCCGTATACCGGCAGCTCCCACGCCGGCGGTCCCTCCGCCGGCGGTCCCTACAACGGAGGCGCTCCCGGCTCGGGCGGCTACGGCGCCACCCCGCCCTACGGCGGCGGGTACGGCGGCCCGTCCGCTCCCGCCCCCAAGGCGCCGAATCTTGGCCCGGGTGCCCCTGCAGTGGCGGTAACTGCAGGCCTTGCTCTGCTGGTGGGCGGCGGCATCAAAGCCCTCGAAGCCCTCAATGTCATCAACCTCGGTGACGCCACCAACGCCGTGGTGTGGGCCAGCGGCGCCGCCGTCCTGGGCCTCGGCATCCTGGTGGCAGGACTCAGGGGCCGGACGTCCGGCATCCTTGGATTCTTTGCCGTAGTGGCCCTCATCGTTGGCGGAATTTTCAACGTGGTGCCCAACGGAGACCGCTTCCGCTTCCAGGACGCCAACTGGAACCCGGCCAGTATCGAACAGGCGCGGGAAGGCTTCGACATCACCGGGGGCAGCGGAATAGCCGACCTGACGCGGCTGAACATTACCCCGCCGCTGGGCACCGACGTCGTCATTCCCATGGATGTCACTGCCAGCAACCTGACCGTCATCATTCCGGACACCGTTCCCGTGGAAATCCGCGCGGACATGACCCTGGGCAACCTCAATGAAGGCTCGCAGAACCACGGTGGCATGACCACCAAGCAGAGCAATTACAACACCGACAAGCCGGGCGCCGCGCTCATCCTCGAGATCGACGGCACTATGAGCAACATCACCATCCAGGAAGGAAACTGACATGAGCAGCTACGAACCTGCCCCGGACACTGTCCCGCAGCCTGCGGCCTCGCCGGCCGAATCGTCACGTAGTGCAGGAGCACGGCACGGCGGCCAGTCGCCGGCTCGGGTGGGCACAGTAGTCTGGGGCCTCATCGTCCTGGCGCTGGCGGCGTTGATCATCATCGGCCAGCTCGGCATCGTGGTCCTGAACGGAACCTACGTGCTGATCGGCCTGATGATCGGCGCCGGTGCCGCACTGGTGGTTGGCGGGCTCCTCTCAGCCCGCGGACGTGACAAAGAATCCACAACAGGGAAGTCTTGAGCCATGGATAAGTTCTTCAGCATCGTCAGGGGCCTTGGCCTGAAACGCGGACCGCAGCGTTGGTTGGGCGGCGTGTGCGGCGGCATCGCCGCAAAGCTCAACGTGGACGTCGCGTTCGTCCGGATCGCGTTCCTGCTTCTCAGCCTCCTGCCCGGCCCGGCATTCGTGTTCTACCTCGCAGCGTGGCTCATCCTCCCGGACCAGCGAAACGCCATTATCCTGCAGTCTTTCCTGGACAAACGATCGATTAACGGATCCTGACCACGAGGACCAAGGGCCCCTGCTCTCCGGAGCGGGGGCCTTTTTCGTTCGCCATGGATGAGCTGCCCTTTGTAACCGGTTTGTGTCGTAACCCACACTCACCACTAGAATCTAGGTGAGCTCAGCGTGGCGCTCTGCCTGTACACCCCCTCACCAGGATTTGAGCCGAGACATGAAAATTGGAATTCTCACCAGCGGTGGCGACTGCCCCGGACTGAACGCCGTTATCCGCGGTGCCGTCCTCAAAGGAATCGCCATCCACGGCCACGAATTCGTAGGATTCCTCGACGGCTGGCGCGGCGTCGTCGAAGGCGACGTGATCGACATTCCCCGAACCATGGTCCGCGGCATCGCGAAGCAGGGCGGCACCATCCTCGGCACGTCCCGGACCAACCCGTTCGAAAACGGCGGCGGGCCCGATGTCATCAAGGGCCACATGGACCGGCTCGGCATCGACGCGATCATCGCCATCGGCGGCGAAGGTACGCTGGCCGCAGCCAAGCGGCTGACCGACGCCGGACTGAAGATCGTCGGCGTTCCCAAGACAGTGGACAACGACCTTGACGCGACGGACTACACGTTCGGCTTCGACACAGCTGTCCAGATCGCCACCGAGGCCATAGACCGCCTCCGCACCACCGGTGAATCGCACCACCGTTGCATGATCGCCGAAGTCATGGGCCGCCACGTGGGCTGGATTGCCCTGCACGCGGGCATGGCATCCGGCGCACACGCCATCCTCATTCCGGAGCAGAAGGCCTCCATGGACCAGATCACCGAGTGGGTGCAGGAAGCCCATGACCGTGGCCGCGCGCCCTTGGTGGTTGTGGCTGAGGGCTTCGTTCCGGAAGGCCAGGAAACGCCGCACTCCGAGCGCGGCCTGGACACCTTCGGACGCCCGCGGCTGGGCGGCATCGCCGAAATGCTGGCTCCCGAGCTTGAGGCACGCACCGGTATTGAGACCCGGGCCACCGTCCTGGGTCACATCCAGCGCGGCGGCGTCCCGTCCGCATTCGACCGAGTCCTGGCCACGCGGCTGGGCATGGCCGCCATCGACTCCGTTGTGGACCAGCGCTGGGGCACCATGGTGTCCCTCAACGGCACGGACATTGTGCACGTCGGCTTCGACGCCGCCCTGGGCAACCTCAAGAGCGTTCCGCAGCACCGCTACGACGAGGCCGCCGTCCTCTTCGGCTAGGGCGACCAGCCGCAGCAGCGCGAACGGACAGTCAAGGCCGCCACGTCGGTGCCCTGACTGTCCGTTCGCGCTTCAAGAGTCAGGCCGCAAGTGTCCGCTCGCGCTTCCCTCGGCTCGGTAGGGTTGAGTCATGACTCTCGACCCCGGTTCCGCAGACATCATCCAGCTGGCATGGGCCCGCCATTTGGGCCTCGATGACGGCGCCTTTGCGGCGGTCCGGAAGCTCGACGCCGATGCGGCGGTTTCCGGGGCGGGCTCGCTGGCAGCGGGCGCACGGATCACGCGGGCTGACGAGTCCCGGAAATCAGTGGATTTTGTGCGGTTGTTCGGCGCATCGGCCCTCGTGGGGCCCCAGTGGGTAATCGACGCCGCAAAAGATATCCCGGACGAGGACCTCGCCCAACACGTGACGCTCCTGACCATCACCCGGCAGCATGGCGGCCACGGCGAGGGCGCAGCCGCCCTCTTCTTCGCCGACGATCTCCCCCTGCGCCAGCCGGCCGAGGAGCTGACCGTCTCGCACGGGAATCCCGAAGCCATCGAGCTGGAGGGCTTGTGTCCGCCGGATGACGTCAACGAAGTGAGATTGTCCGATCTCGAACACCGGTTCACCATCCTGCGCGATGACAACGGCCGCAAAGTCCCGGTTGCCTGTGGCGCCTACTCCGAGTGGGAGGGCATCCTGGCCCAGATGGGGGTCCTCGTGGATCCCGACTGGCGGCGCCGGGGGCTCGGCTCCCTGGCGGCATCGATAGCCGCCCATGAGGCCCTGGCGGCGGGGCTCACCTTGCAGTGGCGCTCGGACGTCAGCAACAAGGGCGCACTGGCAATAGCGCGCAGCCTCGGATTCTCGACCGGCGGCATCCACACCAGCGTGCTGCTGGGCTGACCGGAATCAGCCCGGCACACGCTTAGGCGGACTTGGTCTGCGCTGATTCGGCTTCGGTTGACGCTGAGCCTTCCGCCGGCGCGGGGGCACCGGACCCACCCCAGTTCTGAACCGCCTTGGGTTTGGCGAAGAACAGCGCCACGGCCGCGCCAAGCAGGATCACCGCCGCCGGCAGCAGGATGGACTGGCCCATCGCCGTCGAGAACCCTTCATGCAGCGCCTCGGGCAGTGTGCCGCCGAATGCCATGGGGCTGGCCTCGCCGGAACCGTCCGGTGCCGCCGGAAGCTCCGCCGCGAGGCGCGCCTGGATCAATACCGCAATGGCCGCGCTGCCCAGCACCGCGCCGATCTGTCGGGTGGTGTTGTAGACGCCCGAGCCGGCGCCTGCCTGGCGCGGCGGCAGGTTCCGGGTGGCTGTGGAGCTCAGCGGCGCCCAGATGCCCGCGTTGGCGAACCCCAGCACGGCACTGGGCAGCAGGAACAGCCAGATGGGTGTGTCGGGATGCATCAGGGAAGAATTCCAGAACAGCGCCACGGACATCAGGACCAGGCCGGCCGCGGTGATGTACTTCGGATTGACCCGGTCAATAATCCGTCCGACAACCGGCGCCAGCCCACCCGATATCAGTGCCATCGGCACCATCATCAGGGCCGACTGCGTAGGTGTCAGGCCCCGGACCACCTGGTAGTAGAAGATCAGCGGGAGGCTGAATGCCGTCACCGTGAAGCCCACGGTGGTGATACCTATATTGGCCAGCGAGAAGTTTCGGTCCTTGAACAGTGAAAGCGGGAGAAGCGGCTCGCCCTTGTTGAACCGCTGCCACAGCACAAAACCCACCAGGACCACAAGCCCGGCGATGATCAGGCTCCACACCGTAACGGGGCCGGTGATGGTGCCCCAGTTGTACGTCTCGCCTTCCTGGATGCCGAACACCAGCAGGAAGAGCCCGACGGCGCTGAGCAGCACGCCGGGGATGTCGAACTTGTGCGGGTGGGTGCTCAGTGTAGGGACGAAGCGCTGTGCCAGGATGAACCCGACGATTCCCACTGGCACATTGATGAAGAAGATCCACTCCCAGCCCAGGCCGTCCACCAGGACGCCGCCCAGGATCGGCCCCACCAGCGTGGCGACACCCGCTGTGGCACCCCAGATCCCCATGGCAGCGCCGCGCCTGTCCGGCGGGAAGATCCGGGTGATCACCGCCATGGTCTGGGGCGTCATAATTGCGGCACCAAAGCCTTGGACCACGCGGGCCAGGATGAGGGTCTGGACATCCCCTGACAACCCGCACCACAGGGACGCCAGGGTGAACACCACCAGGCCCGTGAGGTAAAGCCTCTTGGGCCCGAACCGGTCGCCCAGCCGGCCGGTGATCAGCAGCGGCACGGCGTAGGCCAGCAGGTAGGCGCTGGTCACCCAGATGACGGAATTGATGTCAGCGTTCAGGCCTTCCATGATCCGGGGGTTGGCCACCGAGACGATGGTGGTGTCGATCAGGATCATAAAGAAACCGATCACCAGGGACCAGAGGGCCGGCCACGGCCTAGCTACGTGTTCCATGTGAATCCTTCAGGTGTGGTTGTGGTGTGGTCTGCTACCAGGGGAGTTCCCCGGAGCGGAGCTGGTCCTGCAGGCTGCGTATCCAGCCCATCTCGGACCGCAGCATGGTCTGTTGGTACTGGAGGTCAATCCAGTACTTGCGTGCAACGTCCTTCGTCCGGACGGCCGATTCGGCTGTCTGCAGAAACTCCAGTTGTTCCTGCAGCAGGACCAGCCGTCGGTCCAGGAGGTCCAGGACGACGCCGGCGGGCAAGTTGTAGGCCTCGGCCACGGCCAGCGGGAACGACGGATATTCGTTGACCGGCTCGGCGAGCATGTCCTGCAGGCGGGCCGTCAGGGCCTCGCGGCCGGCGGGCGTGATCCGGTAGGTGGTCCGTTCCGGCCGGTTGCCCTCCCGGTCCGTTCCGGCAGCCTCCACCAGGCCCCGCTCTTCGAGCCTGCCGACGGCGTGATAGAGCGTTCCCGGGCGCACCTTGACCAGGCGGTCTTCGTGCCTGGCCATCAGGAGCTGGTACATCTCGTACGGGTGCATCGGTTCTTCAACGAGGAGCGACAGGGCAGAGATGCCGAGCGGCGTCAGCGGGGCCGATCGGGGCATTGTTCCGGCCACTCCCCTGCCTCACTCCCCACTTTTCGACGACACCTAGGCTAATATTCGGCTCCAACTATTCCACATGGAATATTAGGGCGCAAGAAAGCCCGCGCATCCTAGGACCCGCGGGCTCCCGGCCGTCCGGTTTGCCGGCCGGGGTCAGCCGAGCAGGGCCTGGATATCGGTCCTTGCAAACATCTCTGCCGCTGCGCGTGCGGACGGCGTTCCGGCATCCGGATCGGCGCCTGCTCCCAGGAGCGCCTCGGCGACGTCTGTGTAGCCCTTGAAGGCCGCGCCGGCGAGCGGCGTCTGACCGCGGTCGTTGATGGCGTTGGCATCGGCACCATGCTGCAGGAGCAGCTGCACCGCCGGGGCGTGGCCGTGGTATGCAGCCAGCATCAACAGGGAGTCGCCGGAGGCGTTGGCCATGTTGGCCGGCGCGCCTGCATCGAGGTAGCTGCCCAGGAGCGCAGCGTCGCCCTGACGTGCCGCGTCAAAGAGGGCGTGCGCAAGGGCCAGCGTTTCTTCGTCGGGGCCTGTGGTGTCTCCCGGGTTGTCAGGCATCGCATTGTCAGTCATCGGTGTGTTCCCTTCAGGAATCCGGTCTGGCGGCCCACCACTTGACCGGCGTCGGGAGCCACAATGACTTCCTGCGCGGCCGTGTAGGGTTCGTCGCCGTCTACGACCGTCAGTATTTCATCCGGAGAGACCGAACGCTTTATGACCGCCAGCGCGATCGGACCCATCTCGTAGTGCTGCACCACGGAGGTCACCGTCCCCACTTTGCGCTCCCCCAGGCGTACTTCGCTGCCCACGGCCGGGAGGGTGTGCTGCGAGCCGTCCAGCTGGAGGAAGACCAGCCGGCGCGGCGGATGGCCCAGGTTGTGCACACGGGCGACCGTCTCCTGGCCCTTGTAGCACCCTTTGGCCAGGTGGACGGCGGTGCGCAGGAGGTCAAGCTCATGCGGAATAGTCTTGTCATCCGTTTCCGCGCCAAGACGGGGACGCCAGGCGGCGATGCGCAGCGCTTCGGCGGCCCAAACCCCGGCCAGCGGGCGGTCACCCACGGTGGCTTCGAGTTCCGCAGCCGGCACCAGGTATTCAAACCATGGCCGCTCCATGCCCGGGTGTGATTCCTCCGCGACGACCGAGTAGGCGTAGCCACCGGCTCCCACATGCGGCCAGGGGTCTTCCCACACTTTCAGGCCGGACCACTCCTCAACCCGCCGCGTGGACCCGAGGACGGCCCAGTCGTCGGAAACATCCGCAATTTCGACGCGGAGCATGAACTTCATCCGGTTCAGCCACTCCGCCAGCGGTGCCGCTTCGGCGGCCTCCACGATCAGCCAGGTGGTCCCGCCGTCGTCAATCACCCGCGCGTCAAACTCAATGCGGCCCTGGACGCTGAGCAGCAGCAGTTCGCTGGACTCCCCCGGCGCAAGGTTGGTGACCTGCTGGGACGACAGGGTGTTGAGCCAGTTCAGGCGGTCCGGACCGGAGACGGTGACCACGCCGCGGTGGGAAAGGTCGACGACGGCGGTGCCGGCTGCCAGCGCCCGCTGCTCCCGCAGCGGTTCACCATAATGCGATGCGACGCCGGAGTCCGCACCGCCGGCCTCGACGGCGCCCGGGCGCGACAACAGGGGGCTCTTGATAGTCATATGTAGTAGAAGTCCTAACGAGCTAGCGGTATTCCGGATTCTCAAAGTCGAACCGTGTGCCGGCTTTCCATTCCTCCGGCAGGTTGCCGTAGGCGGGGATCCCGCCGGCGTCCTTCAGGATTCGTGCCACGTGCAGCAGGTTCCACGTCATGAACGTGGTGTTGCGGTTGGTAAAGTCGCTCTCCGGCCCCCCGGACCCTTCGTCGAGGTAGCTCGGACCCGGTCCCACCGGTCCGATCCAGCCGGCGTCCGCCTGCGGCGGAATAGTGAAGCCGATGTGCTGGAGGCTGTAAAGGACGTTCATCGAGCAGTGCTTAATGCCGTCCTCGTTGCCGGTAATGAGGCAGCCGCCCACTTTGGGGTAGAAGGCCCACTGGCCTTTGTCGTTCAATTGCCCGGAGTGCGCGTACAGGCGTTCGATCAGTTTTTTGGTCTGGGAGGAATTGTCGCCCAGCCAGATGGGGCCGGCCACCACTACGATGTCCGCTTCCTGGACAGCAGGGTAGAGTTCGGGCCACTCGTCGGTTGCCCAGCCGTGCTCGCGCATGTCCGGATACACGCCGCTGGCAATGTCGTGGTCCACGGTCCGGATCACCCGGGTGGCGACGCCCTGCTTCTCCATGATCAGGCGGCTGACCTCGATCAGGCCTTCCGTGTTGCTGGTCTCCGGAGATTTCTTGAGTGTGCCGTTGAAGAATACGGCCTTGAGATCGCCGTAGTTTGCTTTGGTCCCCTGATCTGGCGTACCCGGGTCCGGATGCTGGCTGTTCACGGTCTTGCTCCCTGCGTTCGTTGCGAAAAACAACAATCAGTGAGACCTGCCGGCCGGGGTGTCAGAGTCCCGCCGGCCTAGGAAATCTTGCTGAGGATGGCCGAAGCGTGGGCTTCCAGGCCGCCGCCCTGAGTGGAGCCCGCCCCGGTGGCCACGTCCCACCGCCAGAGAAGCTTTCCGTCCACCAGGCCGAAAATCCGGGTTGCCGCCGTGTACTCCTTGGAGTGGCTTCCTCGCATGACCATGTCGGTGCTGAGCTGGATCTGGGGGCCCTTGATCTGGCCGTAGTACAGCTCGGAGATGCCGCCGGGGTGTGAGATGGAAACGGAGATGTCGAAGCCGCCGTCGCTGTTGCGCAACGCTTCGACTTCGTCGGCGCTTTTCAGCACCGGGACGATGTCGGCCGGGATCAGCCCCGGTCCGCCGTCTTCCTCCCGCTGCTTCCGCTCCAACGCCCAGAAGCCGGTCTCCACCGTCAGCGGCCGCAGCCTGGTGCCTTCATCGTCGGTCAGCCAGCTCTCGGCGCGGTACTGGAGGTACGGCAGGCCGTTGTGCGTGAAGGACACATGCTGGGAGAAATGCTCGGAATCTTCCTCGCCGGCGCCCAGGCGTCCGCTGCCCTCCCACTCACCAATGAGCCAGGACAACGGGACGAGCTCGGGCGTGAGGTCTGTAGGAATTTCAATCGGCACAGTAACTACCTCCGCAGACAACTAGCTCTGGACTGGTATTACTTCTGGCCCTTGAAGAGGCGGTAAACCACGAAACCAGCGAACCATGCCATGGAAAGGCTGGCAATGCCAAGCAGGACAAGGAAGAAAATCTCAAATGCAAGTACGGACATGATGCCATCCTAACGCGTTAGTAGATGAGTAGTTTGTCTATGAAGTAAGCGAGCGAACCCACTGCTGCCACGGGTGCCAGGCCCATACCGAGCGCGGCTGGAAAGTTAATCCGGTCCCCGCGGAGTATAACCAGTCTGCGCAGGCTCACGAGAACTGCGCCCACCGTAACGCCCACCACGGCGGCAGGTATTACGGCGATGTTTGAGAAGATCAACCCTGCCAACGGAGCACTGAGGCCTGCCAGCACGATGCCCAGCGGCGCTACGATCCGGTCCGGCCAGCGGATGAGTCCGGCCAGCAGGGCAAAGGCGGCACTGATACCGGCCACGAGGAGCATTTCCTTGACGCCGTTGAACCTTGAAGCCGCAATCCACCCTGCACCAAGACAGGACAGCAGCACACCTGCGCTCGATCCCAGCGTGGATTCCAGGCGCTGCGCCTGGCCCGTGCCGCGAAGCAGCTGCATCAGGAAAACAGCCATCACGCCTGCCGCAATGAACGCCGGGGTCCAGTCGAGGAAGCCGGGCGCCGGGACGTAGGTGGCTGCCACGGCCGAGCCCGCTCCGGGCAGTCCGATGATTGCTGCGAGGGTCTTCTTGGCGGGGATGTCCAGGAAGTGGGGCCAGCCGACACCGACGGCCAGGGCGACGAGTATGGCGACACCGAGCAGCACTTCAGGGGAGGTGTAAGCCCCGCCGATAAAGACAGCAAGCCCGGCCAGCCCGATGGTTCCGATGGTCCACGGCTTCACTGTTTACCCGCGCTCACTCTCTGCTGACATCTTCTTCGCTCCGTCCAATCCTGCCTTATGTGACCTGCTTATGTCGCAAAACGCGAACTGAAACAGAACTGATCCGTGTCTGTTAAGGGCCAATTGGGTATACTCAAAGCTCAGCTACGCTTCCTTCGGAGGATGCGGGCCCGGCCGGATTTTCGGCCGGCCACGACCGACGCGGGCAGCCAGTACCGGCCGGTGAAAGCCCGGTTCAGACGCCCGATGATGCGCGGACAGCCCCTTGGAGGAACAATGTCGCACATCCTGCTACTGACGAACAGCACCGGATCATCGGTGGACATTTTGCCTGCCTTGGAATTGCTCAACCACCGCGTGCATATCCTCCCGGCCGAGCCCACTGCCCTGCTGGAAACGGACCCCTGCGACGTCGTCCTGCTGGATGCCCGCAAGGACCTGGTCGGTGCGCGGTCCCTCACGCAGCTGCTCAAGGCCACGGGGCTCAGTGCACCGTTGATGCTGATCCTCACCGAAGGCGGCATGGCAGCCGTGTCCTCGGCCTGGGCCGTGGATGACATCCTGCTGGACTCCGCGGGTCCGGCTGAAGTCGAAGCCCGCATTCGACTCTCTGTCGCGCGCGCCGTGCCGGAGAAAGAGGATCTTCCCACCGAGATCCGCGCCGCCGGCGTCGTCATCGACGAAGCAAGCTACACGGCCAGGGTCAACGGAGCCCCCCTGAACCTGACGTTCAAGGAATTCGAACTCCTGAAGTACCTGGCGCAGCACCCGGGCCGGGTGTTTACCCGGCAGCAGCTCCTCACAGAGGTGTGGGGCTATGACTACTACGGCGGCACCCGCACGGTGGACGTCCACGTCCGGCGGCTGCGGGCCAAGCTCGGCGCCGACCACGAAAACCTGATCAGCACGGTGCGCAATGTCGGCTACCGCCTGACCCTCGTGCGGCAGCCCGAAGAGGAGCTGACGGAGGCATAGCCTTTCGCAGCCGCCGCAGAAGGCTAAGGCTCAACCACTCCCGCAAACTTAGCGAAAAGAAGAAGCCCCGGACCAACGGTCCGGGGCTTCTTCTTAGGCTTCTGGGCCTGCAGTGGAGGACATACGGGTCGAACGTATCGAGGCCACCCCAGTGGTGGATCCCCCTCAGTTCCCGCTTCAGGAAGCCGGAACAGGTAATGACTATACGTGCCGGATCCGGCCGCATCAAATCGACCCGAATCCCGCCGTCAGCCGGACGGGCCGTATAGCCTGTACACCATGAGTCCTGCGCATCCCGAGAACTGGCCCGTGCTCGTCGTCAAGGGCGGAGTGGACGATGAACTGCTCAGGGATTTCACAGCCCTCGCCGCGGCCGCCGAAGAGTCGGACGGAAACCCTCCCCTGTCCGAGCAGACTTTCGTGACCCTCCGCGCCGGCGAGTCGGGAACCCATTCGCTCCTGAGCCTGGCGCTCTATGCGCCCGATGAGGAATCGGATCCCGCCACCGCACAGGACCTCGCCGGCTTCGCGGTGGTGGTGGAGGAAGCGGACGGCACAGGTGTGCTGGAACTGGCGGTGCATCCGAGCTACCGGAACCAGGGCGTGGCAGACAGGCTGGTTGCCACGCTCAAGGCATCACGGGGTTTCGACGGGCTCAAGGCGTGGTCCCACGGGAACCATGAGGCAGCAGCGGACCTTGCGGCCAAGTACGGTTACGCCCCCATCCGGGAGTTGTGGAAGATGCGGCTCACAGCATCTGACGCTGAACTGCCCGACGCCGCCCTCCCGGACAACGTGAGCCTGCGGGCCTTCATCCCCGGGCAGGACGAGGAGGCGTGGCTGGCAGCCAACAAGGCCGCCTTCAGCCACCATCCGGAGCAAGGGAATATGACGCGGCAGGATCTGGCCGCCCGGATGGCCGAGGACTGGTTCGATCCCGCCGGCTTCCTCCTCGCGGTCGACCCGTCGGGGCGGATCCTCGGCTTCCACTGGACCAAGGTGCACCCGGGCCACGGCGGCCATCCCGCCATCGGTGAGGTCTACGTGGTGGGTGTGACCCCCGAAGCCCAGGGCATGGGACTGGGTAAGGCCCTCACCGTGGCCGGCATCAAGTACCTGCAGGACAAGGGCCTTCACGCGGTCGTGCTCTACACGGATGCGGACAATACGCCAGCCGTTTCGCTGTACCGCCGACTCGGCTTTACGCGGTGGGATGCGGACGTGATGTACGGACCCAAAAACGGCGGTTAATCCAATCGGCAGACGCATGCGCCGCGGTTCAGGAAATCTGAGTATCCCGCGAATCGAATGCTTGTAAGGTTGAAGGTAAACCGCGCCAGCAAAAGGAGTGACCATGCAACCGGAATCAGCCGGAATCGCCACGTCTGAGGCCAAGGTGCTTCCGGTGCGCGCCCGCTTCGGGTCCTCCGAGGTCCCGGCTTCCCGTGCCACGCAGGACCGGATCGACATTCCCGAGTTCGCGCCAAATCTTGAGCCCGAGGGAGACATCAGCCCGGACCGGTTCCTGGACCGTGAATTGAGCTGGCTGGCTTTTAACTCCCGGGTGCTGGAACTTGCCGAGGACCCCAATCTCCACCTGCTGGAGCGTGTCAGCTTCCTCTCCATCTTTGCCTCCAACCTGGACGAGTTCTTCATGGTCCGAGTGGCCGGGCTGAAGCGCCGGATCGCCACCGGTCTGGCCGTTCCCTCGCCGGCAGGCCTGAGCCCCATGCAGGTTCTGGACCAGATCGGCGAAGCTGCCCACCGCCTTGCGCAGCGCCACGCCCGGGTCTATGCCGAGCAGATCCGGCCGGCCCTGGCGTATGAACACATCCACCTCATGCACTGGGACGAGCTTGACGACCAGGCCAAGGACCAGCTCAGCGCGATGTTCGCGGAAAAGGTCTTCCCCATCCTGACCCCGCTGGCGGTGGATCCCGCCCACCCGTTCCCCTACATTTCGGGGCTGTCGCTTAACCTGGCCGTGGTGGTCCGCAACCCTGTGAGCGACAAGGAACTGTTCGCCCGCGTCAAGGTTCCGGACCAGCTGCCCCGCCTCATTTCCATCGATGGCCCGCGCGCCGGATCGGTCCCGGGACGGGTGGCCCGGTTCATCGCCCTGGAAGAAGTCATCGCCGTCCACCTGGACCAGCTGTTCGCCGGCATGGAGGTTCTGGAGCACCACACGTTCCGCGTCACGCGCAACGAGGACGTTGAGGTGGAAGAGGACGACGCCGAGAACCTGCTGCAGGCGCTCGAAAAGGAACTGCTGCGCCGCCGGTTCGGCCCGCCGGTGCGGCTCGAAGTCACCAACGACATCAACCCGAACATCCGGGCGCTGCTGATCCGCGAACTGGGCGTGGAAGAGTCCGAGGTCTACTCCGTACCAGCGCCGTTGGACCTCCGCGGCCTGTCCGTCATTGCCGCGATCGACCGTGCGGACCTGCACTACCCGAAGCATGTCCCGCACACCTCGAGGTACCTGAACGAATCGGAGACGTCGAAGGCAGCCAACGTGTTCGCGGCCATGCGCCGGCGGGACATCCTGCTGCACCACCCGTACGATTCGTTCTCCACGTCCGTCCAGGCCTTCCTGGAGCAGGCTGCGGCGGACCCCAAGGTGCAGGCCATCAAGCAGACGCTGTACCGCACCTCGGGCGACTCCCCTATCGTCGATGCCCTCATTGACGCGGCAGAGGCAGGCAAGCAGGTGCTGGCCCTGGTGGAGATCAAGGCCCGGTTCGATGAACAGGCCAACATCTCCTGGGCACGGAAACTGGAACAGGCCGGCGTGCATGTTGTGTACGGCATCGTGGGCCTGAAGACCCACTGCAAGCTCTCCCTCGTGGTCCGCCAGGAAGTGGACGGCCTGCGGCGCTACTGCCACATCGGCACGGGCAACTACCACCCGCGCACCGCCCGCTATTACGAGGACCTCGGGCTGCTGACGGCCAATGAGCAGGTGGGCGAGGACCTTTCCAGGCTCTTCAACCAGCTCTCGGGCTACGCTCCCAAATCCACTTTCAAGCGGCTTCTGGTGGCGCCCCGCTCGGTGCGGTCGGGGCTCATTGACCGCATTGAGAAGGAAATCCGCAACGCCAAGGCGGGCATTTCGGCCAGGGTCCAGATCAAGGTCAACTCCATGGTGGACGAGGCAATCATCGATTCTCTCTACCGTGCATCGCAGGCCGGCGTGAATGTTGACGTGATAGTCCGCGGCATCTGTTCGCTGCGTCCCGGCATCCCCGGGCTCAGCGAAAACATCACAGTGCGTTCCGTGCTGGGACGCTTCCTGGAGCACTCGCGGGTGTTTGCCTTCGCCAACGGCGGGGACCCTGTGGTCTACATCGGCTCCGCCGACATGATGCACCGCAACCTTGACCGGCGGGTGGAAGCACTGGTCCAGCTGACCAGCGGCGACGACACGTCCTACGTGCTGGACATGCTCCGCCGCTACATGGACCCGGGAACGTCCAGCTGGCACCTGGACAGCCAGGGTGAATGGACCAGGCACCACATCGGTGACGACGGCAAGCCGCTGGAGGACGTCCAGTCATGGCTGCTTGCCTCGCGTTCCCGCCAGCGCCCGACGATTAGGCGGTAGGACCCTGGCCCCGAAAACGGATGCGAAAAGCGACGTCACTAACGACTCGGCGAACGACTCGCTTATTGCGGACCAGACAGACCATCCCGGGGAACCTGTAGCGGTCACCGCTGCCGGCGCCCTGCCGTGGCGCGTCAGCAAGGACAAGCTCGAAGTCCTGCTGATACACCGTCCAAGCTATGACGACTGGTCGTGGCCCAAAGGAAAGATCGACTCCGGCGAGACCATTCCGGAGTGCGCCGTCCGTGAGATCGAGGAGGAGATCGGACTCAAGGCCACCCTGGGCATTCCCCTCCCTCCGATCCACTACCACGTGTCCGCTGGCCTCAAGGTAGTCCATTACTGGGCCGTGGACGTGGACGGTGCCACGCTGCGTCCGGACGGCAAGGAAGTGGACAGCGTGATGTGGTGTTCACCGGAAAAAGCCGCCTCCCTGCTGAGCAACCCCGGTGATATTGCGCCGCTTGAGCACCTGGTGGCAGCCCACGCCCGCAAGGAGCTGGACACGTGGCCGCTGCTGGTGGTGCGCCACGCAAAGGCCAAGCCGCGCTCCTCCTGGACCAAGGCGGAAGGGGACCGTCCGCTTGCGGCTACCGGATTGCGGCAGGCCCAGGCTGTCCGACGGTTGCTTCACGTGTGGAAGCCGCTTCGCGTTCACTCGAGCCCGTGGCAACGCTGCGTGGCCACGATTGCCCCGTACGCCAAGTCCGCCGACGCCAAGGTGAAACTGCACGACGCCCTGACGGAGCACCGCCATGCCCGGAGCCCGAAGAAGACTGCAGCCGTTGTGGAAGCACTCTTCGATAAGCAGCGCGCAATCGCCCTGTGCACCCATCGGCCCGCCCTGCCTACCGTCATCAAGCAGCTCGGGGAGCACATGAACGGCCGGCTGCGCGCCCTGCTTCCATCCTCCGACCCCTACCTGGCGCCCGGAGAGATCATCGTGTGCCATGTAGCCCGCGGCAACAACCACAAGATTGTGGCTGTTGAACAGTTCAGGCCCTTCGACGACTAAAAGCGGCCGGCCTGCCCGGCCCGGCGTGCCGGGCCACGAACCGGCTTGACCCGGACCTCTTTGTATCAAATACTCAGTACATTGATGCAAAATCTGGGGGGATTATGCCGGTCCAATTCGAACTGCCTACGACTCTTCTGCTGGGACCGCTGGCCGCCGCCGTCGTTATCTACCTCATCCTGAGGTGGGTGGTATGGGAACCCCGGATGGGCGCCTCGCCCGAAACTGTTTCGCAGCACGCGCTCTGGGTGGGCGTCATCGGATGGATGACTAGCTCCCTCCAGGGGGCCATGAATATCGGCATCATTCCGTCGGGCAGAACCACCAGCCCCGCGATCGGCCCTTTCCTGGTCACCCCGGACACCATTATCCCGGCCCTGGCATGGCCCATCCTCGGAACTATCGGAGTCCACGCACTGGGCCAGCTCAGCTATCCGCGCCCCCGGGGACCCCGCCGCAAGGCCAGCCTCCAGGTCCGGAAAATCCGCGACTTCCTTCCGCGTCCGCTGGCCTGGACAACATTGGCCATTTTCACGGGCGCAGCCGGATTCACCGCATGGACCGCTACGCTCCCGGGCTTCGCAGCAATTGCGTACGGCTCGGTCCGGGAGGACCCGCAGGGCTACCGGACCATCGGCGGCGACGGGCGCATCCCCGGTTCTGAACTGGCCGGCTGGCTGGGTGCCGCGCTGGTTGCCCTGGCTGCGTGCACCTGGCTGGTGCTGCTGCTGATCTGCCGCAGACGGCAGCTCGAGCAGCTGACGGACCACGACAATTCGATCCTGCGAACCATCGCCATGAACAGATTGCTCCGCACGGTCTCCACGATGGCGTCGGGCCTGGCCGTCATCGCCGGTAACTATGTGGCCCGCCCGGACCCGGCTGCGGGCAGCACGTCGTGGACTAATTTCGCGGCCTTTGCGGGCATGGCGGTCCTGCTTGCCATGCTGCTCTGGGCGCCGCCGAAACTAACGGGAACCGCAACGGCCGCCGGCCTCCGGAACGCGAAGCCCGGGCACTTCGGCGCCGGACCGCACCCGGCATCCAAACTTGTGGTCTCGGTCGGCGCCGGACTCGGCGTCGCCGCAGCCCTGCCGGTGCTTGCGGGAGCGTTCCTGGTCCCGGCCATCATCGCAGCGGGGCCGTCCGGGCCGGCGGTTTTCATAACACTAGTTGCGGGGCTGGTCCTTGTGGTCCTCGCCGCCGGCGAGCTGTTGCTGCAGCGCAACTACACGAGCCCGGATGAACCGCGGACATGGCCCCGGCAGCCGGTGGGCGCGGCCCTTCTCACCACACTGATCCTGGCGCTGCTCGTCCTCGTCACAACCCTCGTGGTCTCAGCCGCCGGGAACACCCTGCTTGGCCGGGACGGAGGGTGGATCCCAGCTGCGCTCCTCAGTACCGCCGGGGTGCTGCTGGCGCTCCCGGCTTTGCTGGCAACGCGCCTGCGGCGAGGCATCCCCGCTGCTCCGCCCGGGCTCGACGCAGCGCTGCGTGCCATCACCCTCCACCGGATGGCGCGAACGCTCTCGGCCATGTTCATGGCGCAGGCAGCGATGGTCCTGCTGATGAACAGCCAGGCGTGGGCCGCTGTCTTCGGCGTGGCATTCCTGCCGTCCATCCCGTGGTGGCCCGCTTCCCTCGCGGGCACGATCCTGGCCTGCGCGGCGGTCGCCACAGCCGTGATACCGGTGCGGACCTTCGCAGGCTCCCGTTCCCGGCCCGCTCCCCTGCCCCGCAGGGACCACGTCACATGACGGCCGGGATCGCAGTCGACCTGCGGTCGGCCGTGCCGCCCTATGACCAGATCCGCACCCAGATCTCCTCGTTGATCGCCATCGGCTCGCTGGCGGCCGGAACCCGCCTGCCCACCGTCCGCAGCCTGGCGGCGGACCTGGGCATCGCAGCGGGGACGGTGGCACGCGCCTACAAGGAACTCGAGCAGGCCGGCCTGATTGAAACACGGCGGCGCAACGGGACAGTCGTCGTCGGCGTGCCCGACTCCGTCCGCCCGACGGGCGGCTCCGTGCCCCCTGACCTCATCGCCGCCGTCGACCGTTACATCGCCGAAGGCCGCGCGGCGGGCCTGGACGACGGCACGCTCCAGGACATACTGCGCCTCCGGCTGTTCCATTCTCAGTAGACTGGGACCGTGAGCATTCCAACGCCCTATGAAGACCTCCTGCGTGACGTCCTTGCCAACGGCACGCACAAATCTGACCGCACCGGCACCGGCACGCTCAGCGTGTTCGGGCGGCAGATGCGCTTTGACCTCAGCCAAAGCTTTCCGCTGATCACCACCAAGCGCGTTCATTTCAAGTCGGTGGCAGTTGAACTTCTATGGTTCCTGCGCGGCGAAACCAACGTGAAATGGATGCAGGACCAGGGCGTCACCATCTGGAACGAATGGGCCGACGCCGACGGCGAACTGGGTCCCGTTTACGGCGTGCAGTGGCGCAGCTGGCCGACGCCCGACGGCGGCCACATCGACCAGATCGCCGAGCTGGTGGAGAACCTCAAATCCAACCCGGACTCGCGCCGGCACATCGTCTCCGCCTGGAACGTGGCTGAGCTTCAGGACATGGCCTTGCCGCCGTGCCACGCGTTCTTCCAGTTCTACGTTGCTGACGGCAAGCTGTCCTGCCAGCTGTACCAGCGCTCCGCGGACACCTTCCTTGGCGTCCCGTTTAACATCGCTTCCTATGCGCTGCTGACCTGCATGCTGGCCCAACAGGTGGGCCTGGAGCCCGGCGAGTTCGTCTGGACCGGCGGCGACGTGCACATCTACGACAACCACATGGACCAGGTGCTCAAGCAGCTGAAGCGGGAGCCGTACGAATACCCGCAGCTGAAGATCCTCCGCAAGCCGGACTCCATTTTTGACTACACGCTGGACGACTTCGAAGTGGTCGGATACCAGCACCACCCTACGATTAAGGCGCCGATCGCAGTATGAGCACCGACAACGCCATGGATCCCCTGGCCTTCACTGAAAAAATTGCCGACGGAACCACCGGAGTGGGGCTCGTCTGGGCCCAGACCACGGCAGGTGTGATCGGCAAGGACGGCGACATGCCGTGGCACCTTCCCGAGGACATGAAGCACTTCACCCGGCTCACCACCGGGCACCCGGTGATCATGGGGCGCAAAACCTGGCTCTCGTTCCCGGACAAGTACCGTCCGCTGCCCGGGCGCACCAACATTGTGGTGACGCGCCAGGAGGGCTGGGGCGACACTCCCGACGCCCGGGGCGCCATCGCGGTGAAATCGCTCGACGACGCGCTGCTGGAATCACAGTTCGCGCCCGGCCACGAAACGGTGTGGGTGCTGGGCGGCGGGGAAATCTTCGCGCAGACCCTGGACATCGCCGACGTCGCAGTGGTGACATTCATCGACTCCGAGACCGACGGCGACACGTACGCGCCCGAGCTCGGTTACGAGTGGAAGCTGGCCGCCAGCGAGCCGGCCACCGGCTGGCTGACGTCTGCCACCGGTACCCGTTACCGGTTCACGATGTGGCGCCGGACGGAGGCCTAGGACCATGCTGAAGAAGCCGGAAACACTCTTTGTCCTGGGCTACATGCTGCTCCCGCTGCTGGCCCTTCTCTCCGCGATCGTGGGACTGACCATGATCCTGGGCGGCAACAAGATCGCCGGCGCGATCGTGCTCGTCGTGGTGACGCAGGCGTTCGCGTTCGGTGCCGTGTACGCGCTGCGCCTCCGCAAGGCGGCAGTGCTCGAACAGCGCGACGCCGAGTAGCGGCTCAGGCGGATTGTTCCCACAACCTGGGCCTACTACTTCAAAAAGCGCCAGGCAACGCGCCTCGGCAGGCGTGCATCCCGGGCGTGACGTAACCGACTGCGCCGTGCCGGTTCCGAAGTCTAAACTGGTCGAATGACTACAGCAGCTACCCCCTCCGTCGGCCTGGTCGGATGGCGCGGCATGGTCGGCTCCGTCCTGATGCAGCGCATGCAGGATGAAGGCGACTTCGCCAGCATCAACCCGGTGTTCTTCTCCACCTCCAACGCCGGAGGTGCGGCGCCATCTTTTGCGGAAGGCGCAGGCAAGCTCGAGGACGCGTTCGACGTCGACACGCTGGCTAAGCTGCCGATTATTGTTACCGCCCAGGGCGGCGATTACACCAAGCAGGTCCACGGTGAGCTGCGCAGCCGCGGCTGGGACGGCCTCTGGATCGACGCCGCCTCCACCCTGCGAATGAATGACGACTCGATCATCGTGCTGGACCCCATCAACCGCGACGTCATCGACAAGGGCCTCGCCAACGGCACCAAGGACTTCATCGGCGGAAACTGCACCGTGTCCTGCATGCTGATGGGCCTGGGCGGCCTGTTCAAGAACGGCCTCGTCGAGTGGGGCACCTCCATGACCTACCAGGCTGCCTCCGGCGGCGGCGCCCGCCACATGCGCGAGCTGCTCAGCCAGTTCGGTACGCTCAACGCGGAGGTCAGCTCGGAACTGGACGACCCGGCGTCGGCCATCCTGGAAATTGACCGCAAGGTCCTGGCACACCAGCGCACCGACATCGACGCGACGCAGTTCGGCGTCCCGCTGGCCGGCTCGCTGATCCCTTGGATCGACGCGGACCTCGGCAACGGCCAGTCCAAGGAAGAGTGGAAGGCCGGGGTCGAGACCAACAAGATCCTCGGAACCTCCGGCGAAAACCACATCATCATGGACGGCCTGTGCATCCGGATCGGTGCGATGCGTTCGCACTCCCAGGCCCTCACGCTCAAGCTCCGCGAAGACCTCTCCGTGGCCGAGATCGAGAAGCTCCTGGACGCGGACAACGAATGGGCCAAGGTGGTGCCCAACACCAAGGAAGACTCCATGGCGAGCCTGACCCCGGTGGCCGCCTCAGGGACGCTGGACATCCCGGTGGGCCGTATCCGCAAGCTCGAAATGGGCCCGGCTTACATCAGCGCCTTCACTGTGGGTGACCAGCTCCTCTGGGGCGCCGCCGAACCGCTGCGCCGCATGCTCAACATCGCCACCGGCACGCTCTAAGGACGTTCCCGTTCCAGGCACCGGGCGCTACGGCGCCTGGCCGAGGAACTTCAGGTACCTCGCGGCCTGCAGCTCAAATGACCTTTGGGCGGCAGGCCGCAGTCCGTTAACCGTGTCAAAGGGTTCAGGCACGACGGCGGCCGTCCACCCGGCGCCTTTGAGTGCCCAGGTGCCTATCACTTCGCCGCCGGCCACGATTGTCTTCTTGAACATCCCGTTGCCGCCCGGAACCACTTTCTGGGCGTGCTCGGGCGGAAGCACGAGGGAACGGTCCGTGTAGCCGAGCAGGAACTCATCGAACCCCGGCAGCGCCAACAGCGAGCGCTGGCCGGGCACGCCGTCGTCGAGCAGCGCCGCGGTGGCCGGAGACATCCAGTAACCGGCTCCTTCAAATTCCAGCTCAACGAGCTGGTCCGACACCTGGGCCAGGGCGCTGCGGACCTCCGTCACGCGCGTGCTGGACCACCATGCAAAGTCACGTTCCGTCGCAGGGCCGTGACTGGTCATGTACCTCAGCACCAGCTCGGCTATGCCCTCCGCGCGGTCCAGCTCGCGGGATTTCGGAATCCACTCGTCAAAGGCCTTGATGAGCTGCTGGTTTCCCGCGAGCGGTCCCTGCACGAGCCAGGCCCGCTGGCACAGGATCCCCAGCAGGTGGATGCCGCGCTGTCCTACCGTGGACTGGCCCGCGGCTTCAAAGGCCTCGAAAAGCTGCTGCCGCGTGGCCGAGCCGCCGCCCGAGACCAGTTCCAGGGCCGCGTCACGGGCAGCGTCCACGTCCCGGGCATCAATCTCCAGCTCCCGGTGTCGGCCGCCCATTCCCTGGAGCTGGCGGTCGGCCGTGATGTTCAGGATCCAGCGAAGGTCCTCCGGAGCCAGCAGGTGCAGGGTTCCGCGCATGGGCCACGAGCGGACAACCAGCCCTTCATCCAGCGCGGACCGGACGGTGTCAACGCCGGCGGTGCGGACCCTCAGCCCCACGGCCCAAAGTACCGCCTGCATGTCCTGGGCCTGCATGGCGGTCATCCACCGTACGGCGTCCGACGCAGAATCGAACGCCGGCGCCAGCAGCCCCTGCGCGGCGAGGCGCAGCCGTCCGATGACGTGCCGTGTGATCCGGGGCCGTGCGCCTGTTCGCATACCCCCATCGTAGGTTGCACCCCCGCCATGCGGGTCCGCAGTCCCGGGCAGTGCCGTACGGGGAGTGCACGGCATGCTCCCAGCCGGTTTACAGCCGGGGTCCCTACGCTGGTTGAATGACTGTCGGAGAGCTCTGGCCGCACCTGCGGCCCCTGTGCCGGGCCCTTGCCCTGCTGGGCTGGGCCACAAGCGCTGCCGGAATGGCCGCAGGACTCTCCATCGCGGTTGCCGGCGGCACGAGCCTCTCCCCCACCGTGGAGGCCCTGCAGTTCTTTTCGGCGGTCAGCATGGGGGTGGCTGTCCTCAGTTTCCTCGCAGCCTCCCTGCTGCAGCCCCGGCACGGCGGCTGGCGGGCTGTTGACCATGACGCCAACCGTGCTGCCCAGGATCCAGGCGGCGACATGCCGCCTACGATCAAGAGCTTCCTGCTGGCCGCCTTCGCGCTGCTGGCGGGGGCCGTGGTGTTCGCCTGTGCCGGGCTGGTCCTCCGCAACGGCCCCAGCGCACAGTCCGTGGCCTTTTGCCAGGTCTTCCTGCTGGGTGCAGCGGCTTCCGGGTTCACGTTCATGCTGTTCAGCAAGGTCACTCCGCGGCACCGCCGGAATTAGCCGGGGCGGCGCCTGGACATCGGAGCGGCTAGAGCTCGACGCCGATGAGCAGCGGCTCCGGGTGCAGTTCAATACCAAAGCGCTCGACGACGCCGCGCCTCACCTCGCGCGCCACGGCCACCATGTCTGCCGCACTCGCTGCACCCCGGTTGGTGATGGCCAGCGTGTGCTTGGTGGACAGCGACGCCCGCCCGCCGGAGACACTCCCGGCATCCAGCCCGTATCCCTTACCGAAGCCGGCATGGTCGATCAGCCAGGCGGCAGACAGCTTGACGAGCCCGTCCGCCCCGGCCGGGTAGCGGGGAGCGTCTTCGGGGAGCCGTCCTGCCGCCTCCGCCGGTACGATCGGATTCGTGAAGAAGGACCCTGTGGAATAGGTGTCACGGTCTTCCGGGTCCAGGACCATGCCCTTGGAGGCACGGAGCCGCAGGACCTCACGGCGCACATCGTTGGCGTACGCCCTTTCGCCGGCTTCGACGCCCAGGCACTTCGCCAACTCGGCATAGCGGATGGGCGCACTCATCCGGCCCAGCGGCAGCTGGAACTCGACAGTGAGCACAACGAAGCGCGGGGAGCCCTGGACGGTGGTCTGTTTAAGGATCGAGTCCCGGTAGCCAAACTTCAGTTCGGAATTCGTGAAGGTGCGGACGGCGTTCTTTTCCCGGTCCCAGGTCCGCACCGCCGCAATGGTCTGGGAAACGTCGGCGCCATAGGCTCCCACGTTCTGCACCGGAGTGGCGCCGGTGGATCCCGGGATGCCGGAGAGCGCTTCGATTCCGGACCACGCGTGGCGCACAGCGTGTTCCACGAGGGCATCCCAGTTGTGCCCTGCCTGGACCACCACGGCGACGCCGCCGCAGGTGTCCTCGGAGTTGACGGCGAACCCTTCAGAGGCGATCCGGAGCACGGTGCCGGGGTAACCGGCATCTGAAATCAGCAGGTTGGACCCGCCCGCGACGATCAGCAGCTTCTCACCGGCGGCGTCCGCTGAACGGACGGCGTCGATGATTTCCGCCTCCGTGCGGGCCTCGATGTAGTTGCCGGCGGGACCGCCGACGGCGGCAGTGGTCAGGTCGGAAAGCAATGTCTGGGTCACCTGTCCAGCCTATCTGTCATTGGCATCGGAGCGGATCAGGAGAGCTTCCGGGCCACCGGGGACAGCAGGAAGCTGACCACGAGCATCACCATCACGGCAAGGAGCGAGTGGAGGATGCCGACGTGTTCGGCCAGCAGCCCCAGCAGCGGCGGACCGCACAGGAACGCACCGTACCCGATGGTGGACACCACGGACACGCGGGCGGCTGCCTTGACCGGATCGTCTGCCGCGGCGGACATGCCAACCGGGAACCCCAGCGAAGCACCGAGGCCCCAGACAGCCAGCGCCACGAATGCCAGCCACGGAACGGGGGCGAACACGAACAGCCCCAGGCCGGCTACTGCCAGCGCGGCGCACCAGCGCATGACCGGGACCCTGCCAAAACGGTCCAGGACCAGGGTGCCGGCAAAGCGGCCAATGGTCATGAAGGTGACGAACAGGCCGTAGCCCGCCGCCCCGGCAGCATCCGTCTGGCCGTGGCCGTCGGCCAGGGCCAGCGCCACCCAGTCGCCTGCAGCCCCTTCTGCGAGGGCAAGCCCAAGGACCATGACGCCCAGCAGCAGCGTGCGCTTGTCACGCCAGGCCTGGGCGATCAGACGCTTGTTGTCCAGCGGCTGTTCCGGGACGGCGTCCGTCTGCCGGACGATGGGAATGGGTCCCGTGGACGGGTCCTCGAACGTGTCTGTACCGGACGCTTTGAACGGGCGTGCCCCCTGCACCGGCGTAATGTCCGCACGGAACCAGGAAGCGGCGGTTGCCACCGAGCCGGCCACCACAAGCCCTCCCGCCGCAAGATGCCAGAACACGGGGATGCCGGCACCGGCAGCCCAGGCACCAAGCCCGGCTCCGGCGACCGTTCCCAGGCTGAAGGAGCCGTGCAGCCGGGGCATGATGTGCCGGCGGACGGCGCGTTCCACCGCCGCGCCTTCGACATTGGATGCGGTGTTCCAGCTGGCGGTGCCGAGCCCGATGACGGCCAGGCCGACGGCAACCGCCACCGGGCTGGCGAGCACCGAGGTGCCGAATCCGGCCAGTAACAGCCCGACACCCACCATGATGCTGCCGATCCGGATGGTCCTCTTGGATCCCAGCCGGAGGACGATCAGCCCCGAGGCGGAGACGGAAAGAAACGAACCGGCCGTCATGCAGAGCAGGAGAAGTCCTACCGTGCCGGGGGTCAGGTCCAGCCCGTCCCTGATGGCCGGCAGCCGGGACACCCAGGTGGAAAACGCGACTCCACTTGCCCCGTAGGCCACCACCACGGCATTGCGCCAGTGCGTGACCTCGGCGGACGGGGTGAAGACGTTCCTGATCACGGAAGCATCGTTGTCACGCAAGCCTGACGACAGCCTGGGCCTTCATCAGGACCTTCTGTCCTGCGGAGACGACGGTGAGGTCCACGCGGGCGGTGCCGGCATCCGCGTCAAGCGCGCCAATGGCGCCACTGACCTCGATGACGGCCCCAGGCTCGTCCGTGCCGGTGGTGTCGGCGACCAGGACCGGCTTGGTGAAGCGGGTCTGGAAATCCACGACGGCGGCGGGGTCGCCCGCCCAGTCGGTCACCAGCTGGACTGCTGCCCCCATCGTGAACATGCCATGGGCAATAACGCCGGGCAGGCCGACTCCGGAAGCGAAAGCCTCGTTCCAGTGGATCGGGTTGAAGTCGCCGGACGCGCCGGCATATTTCACCAGGTCCTGGCGGGTGACGGCGATGCTGCGGCTGCCAAGGTCCTGGCCGACGGCAAGATCGGAAAAAACGGGGGCAATGGATGCAGTGCTCATGGTTACTGTCCCTCTCCGCGGACCAGGATGGACGAGGTGGTGGTGGAGACGGCCTCCCGGGAAGCACCGGAGTCGTCGGCGCCGGTGAGGGCGAAGATTTCCGAGCGCGTGGTGATCATCGCACCGCCGCCCATGGCACGGACGCCGTCCACGTGCAGCTCCGCCACCAGGCGGTCACCGGCGAAGATGGGCCTGTGGTGGATAAAGCGCTGGTCAGCGTGAACCACGCGGGAGAAGTCGATGCCGGACTCCGGATCCTCGATCAGCTGGGCATCGGCGCGCTGGGCAATGATGATGGCGAAAGTGGGAGGGGCCACGAGGTCGCTGTGGCCAAGGGCCCGGGCTGCTTCCAGGTCGAAGTGCGCGGGATGGGTTGCCTTGACCGCCCTGGCGAACTCGCGGATCTTCTCGCGGCCGACGTCGTACACCTCTGCGGCAGGGTAGCTACGGCCCTGCAGATCCGGATTGATAGTCATGGCCTCAAGCCTATCGCTCCCCGCCGTCAGGCCAGCGGCAGGTTACGAGGAGGGAGGCGGGCCGGTTCACGGCCTGTTACGCAGCGGGGTCTGGCGGGTTACACCCCTACGCGGTATGATGGATTCATCATCCCATCAATTCATGCGGCGGCCCTTCGCACGGCTGCTGCGCGAACCAGGCGACAGCAGGTCCCCATGCTCTCAGCGGCGCAGGCCCCTTTGTACGAAATCAAGGCCAACCTCTTCAAGGCCCTCGCCCACCCGGCGCGCATCAGGATCCTCGAACTGCTGGCTGCTGCGCCGGACACGACAGCACCGGTCAGCTTCCTCCTGGCCGAAACCGGGCTGGAGGCTTCCCACCTCTCCCAGCACCTGGCAACGCTGCGCCGGCACAAGGTGGTGACCTCCGTGCGGTCGGCGAATGCCGTGACGTACCGCCTGGCGCACCCCAAAATCGCAGAGCTCCTGGCCATTTCCCGGACGTTCCTGCTGGATACCTTGGCAGACTCCAACGAGCAGCTCCGCCTGGCGCAGGAATTGCCGGTCGCCCATCTCTCCGGCCCGTCCTCGTGAGCCGGATGCGGACGCTGCGGGCATTCCTGCCGTCCCGCCGCGATTACGACGGGCTGCGCTCCTCGTGGAAGACGGACCTCACTGCGGGCATCACGGTGGGGATCGTTGCACTTCCCCTGGCGCTGGCGTTCGGCGTCAGCTCCGGAGTGGGCGCCGAAGCCGGACTGATCACCGCTGTGGTTGCCGGCCTGGTGGCGGCCATCATGGGCGGCTCCAACGTCCAGGTCTCCGGCCCCACCGGCGCCATGGTGGTGGTCCTCGCCCCTGTGGTGGCCAGCCACGGCGCCGGCAGCATTCCGATTGTTTCGCTGCTGGCAGGGCTCATTGTCTGCGCACTCGGCATCAGCGGACTGGGCCGCGCCGTTGCTTTCATCCCCTGGCCTGTGGTGGAAGGATTTACCCTCGGCATTGCCGCCATCATCTTCCTCCAGCAGGTGCCCCTGGCCACTGGAACAGCGGGCATCCCGGGTCACAACACCCTCGTTGCGGCGATCGAAGCCGCCTCGGGAGCCGCGTTTCCCACCGTCATCCAGACCCTTGCCGTAGTGGTTGCAGTCGCGGCCATCATGTTTGTGGTACCCAAGGTTCACAAGTCGCTGCCTGCCAGCCTGACCGCCGTGCTGCTGGTCACCGTGGCCGCGGAGCTGCTCCGCCTCGACATTCCCCGGATCGGCGCGCTGCCACATTCCCTGCCCGCCCCTGCCGTGCCCATGATCGACCCCACAGCTCTTGGCGACCTCATGATGCCGGCACTGTCCATCGCCGCGCTGGCGGCCATTGAGTCACTGCTCTCCGCCCGGGTGGCGGCGGGAATGGTGGGCCCGGACGGCAGGCCCGGCGGCCGCTACAGCCCGGACCGCGAACTGACCGGACAGGGGCTGGCGTCCATTGCGGCCGGACTGTTCGGCGGAATGCCCGCAACCGGCGCCATCGCCCGGTCCGCCGTCAACGTCCGGTCCGGAGCGAAGACACGGCTGGCGGCCGTGGTCCACGCCCTGGTGTTGTTGGCAATCATCTACCTCGCGGCCGGATTGGTCGGACGGATTCCGCTGGCCGTGCTGGGCGGAGTCCTGATGGTCACGGCCACGCGAATGGTCTCGACCCAGACGGTCAGCGCCATTCTCCGTTCCACCCGGTCTGATGCGGCAGTCTTCATTCTCACTGCCCTGATCACCGTGGCTTTCGACCTGATCATCGCCATCCAGATCGGACTGGCCGCTGCCGCCCTGCTGACGCTGCGGAAGTTTGCCTCACTGAGCGGCGTCCGCCGGGAGGCCCTAACGGGCGCGCCCGCCGAAGGAGATTCCCACATCGCCATCTTCAGGCTCGACGGCGCCATGTTCTTCGGGGCGGCGGAACGGATCCTGCAGGAAATCAACGAGGTAAAGGACATCCAGGTGGCCATCATCCGTTTGTCCCAGGTGCGCATGCTGGACGCCACGGGCGCACACGCCCTTGTGGAAGTCATCTCGGCGCTGGAACTCCGCGGAATCACCGTTCTGCTGAAGGGGGTCCAGCCGGAGCACCTGGAACTTGTGACCAACGTGGGTGTGATCCGTTCCCTCCGGCACCACAAGCACCTGTTCAGCACACTGCCGGCGGCCGTGGACCACGCCCGCAGCCATGTGCTGCGGAATGCCGCTGCTAGCGCTTGAGGTTCTTCCGGATCTGCTGGCCCCGCACCACGATCCCCACAACGTGCAGGACCAGGCCAGCGCCGATCACCGGCAGTGACGCGACGGCGAGGCCCTGGTTGCCGGAAGTGTTGCCCACCAGGTTGAGGACAATGCCGACGGCGATCAGGCCCATGGCGCTGAAAACGAGCACCTTGTAGGAGGTGGATGCGGTGGCCCAGAATTCGTTCAGCACCGTCCCATTCTATGTGCCGGCCTCAGAACAACGATTCCTGCACGGCCGGAACTTCCGAAGAATGGTGGTCTCCGAAATCCACGCTCCGGGCCTTCAGCTGCCCTAGGTTCACCACGAACTCAAGTTCGGTGCCTTCCAGGGCAGCCACGGCGATACTTCCGCTCAGCGCGGCAATCCGGAATCCGTGTGCTCCACGGCCCAGGTCCTGCGGGTAAGCGTGCCGGACCGCGGCCGCGCACGCCCGGTCTGCAAGGACCGGCCGGACCCACTGTTCGTCCACCACCCCGAACCCCTCCCCGCCGCCGCGGACCAGCAGTGCGCGTGCATCACCGGCCAGCTGCCGGTTCAGCGCATCAAGTTCGACGGCGGGTGCCGGTGCCGCCAGGGCGGCGGCCTTGGCTGCCGACCGGACCTGTTGCGGGAGCCCGGCGTCGCGGGTCAGCATGTCTTCAAGGATCCGGACCACCCGGCCGTCGTCCGCTCGCGCCACGTAGCGTGCCACCACGGCTCCCTGCTCGGCCAGCCGGTTCCATTTCCGTGGGTCCGAGGCGGTGCCGACCTTGCTGGCGCCGTTGGCGAACGTTGCCACGTACAGCCAGTGCTGCTGCATCAGGTAGGCGCGAAGCCCCGGCGGGACACCTCCGCCGCGGTGGAAGTCGTGGATGAGCCGGGAATCGTCCACCACGAAGCAGCGCTCGCACTGGCTCCCCCTGACGGCCGGCGCCTTGGCCGGGCAGAGGACGTGGTCCCGGTCAGCCGGGCCGTACACCTTGTGATGTCCAAGGCAGAACTTGCCTTCGGCGGCGACCCGGAAACCCAGCCGGCGGCCGGCGTCGAGCCCCACCTCCCGGAAACCGCCGGAAGGGTCCTGCAGGCGCATGACCGGAGTTCCGCCGTCGTGCTTTCCTGACCCGGGACCAGCCAGGGAACCGGGCGGCGCACCATCCCAAAAGACCCCGTGGACCAGATAGCGGGTATCGGTCACGGGGTCTCCTCTTGGCTGGGGCTGCGGCGGCGCTAGAGTGCCGGCTGCACCCCAAAGGCGACGGCGAGTTTCATGATCTTCTCGGCGCGGCCCAGGCGCGGCAGATCGGAGCCGTCGCGGATGACGCGGCCATTGGCTTCGAAGTCGGCCATGAAGTCCGTGGCCCAGGCGACGTCCGACGGCGTGGGGCTGATGACTTCGTTGATGACGTTGGTCTGGTCGATGGCCAGGCAGAGCTTGCCGGTCATGCCCATCATCACGGTGATGCCGGTCTGTTCGCGCAGGATCGGGTGGTTGGTTCCCACCGTGGGGCCGTCGATGGGGCCCGGGAGGTTGCCCACCCGGCTGGCAACAACCAGCTTGGCGCGCGGGTATGCCATGGCCTCGGGAGTGGCCGCCATGCCGGTGTCGCGGCGGAAATCGCCGGAACCGAACGCCAGGCGGAACGCGCCCTGGGCCTTGGCGATGTTGTTGGCTTCCTCGATGCCGACGGCGGATTCCACCAGCGGAATCACGGGGGTCTTGCCGTCCATGCGGTGGTAGCTCTCGGTGACCTGGTCAGCGGACTCGGTCTTAGCCAGCATGACGCCGAGCAGGCCCGGGGTTCCACGAAGGCCAGCGAGGTCAGCAGCCCAGAACGGGCTGGTTGCGTCGTTGATGCGCACCCAGGCCTGGCCGCCGGCAGTCAGCCAGTTGATGACGTGTTCGCGGGCGGCGTCCTTCTGCGAGGGGTCCACCGCGTCTTCGATGTCGAGAATGATCGAGTCCGCGCGCGACACGGCCGAGACGTCAAAAAGCTCAGGCTTCATTGCGTTCACCAAAAGCCACGAACGGGCAATTTCGGCGGGGATGTTTCGTTCGGGCCGTACGGTGTCGACGGCAGCGGAGGTAGAGGTGGTCATACTCCTACCGTATCCGCCCGGAGCCCCCCAACGCTAAGTAACAGCTTCCCAACGGGAGAACAATACGGCGAACAATACGACCAAAATCCGACACGGCAGGCGCGTCAAACTCCCTTCACGGGCCGTTACCGGGCGAAACGGGACGTCTTGTGACCCGTCGTTTCGCCCTGTTTCCCCGCATTTCCGCGGGTGTCCCGGCGTGACAGCAACGCTTCCCCTCGCCCCGGAACGTGCGCTTACATCGTTCCAGCAGCAGGCAACCGGCCATCGCCGCTTCAGTCCAAGACATCCCCAATGCATCACAAAGGAACCCCGAATGAAACGACACCTGACCATCATGAGTGCCGCGGCCGCCGTCGTCATCGCGATGACGGTGTCGGGCTGCGGCGGCGGCGCCGCAGGGGCAACCTCGGCCGGCGGAAGTGCCGGCGGCGCCACCGAGGTGAAGGAGCTCCGCTACCAGGGCTGGGCCAACACGGTAACGCTGCCGGAACTTGCCCAGGACCTCGGCTACTTCGGCGACGTCAAGCTCAACTGGGTGGGCAACACCATCAGCGGCCCGCAGGACATCCAGTCCGCGGCCACCGGGCAGACGGATTTTGGTGGCGCGTTCGCCGGAGCGGTGGTGAAGCTGGTGGAAGCCGGCGCCCCGGTCAAGGCCGTCATCAACTACTACGGCGAAGACGAGAAGACCTTCAACGGCTTCTACGTCAAGGAAGACAGTCCCATCCGCACGGCCCGGGACTTCATCGGCAAGAAGATCGCAGTGAACACCCTCGGAGCACACGCGGACGCCGTCATCAACACCTACCTGCAGAAGAACGGTCTGAGCGCCGAGGAAATCAAGCAGGTGCAGCTGGTGGTGGTGCCGCCCAACGACACCGAGGAGGCCATCCGCCGCGGCCAGGTGGATGCCGGTTCGCTGGGCAGCATCCTGCAGGACAGGGCGATCGCAAACGGCGGCCTGCGGTCGGTGTTCAGTGACGCGGAACTTTTCGGCACCTTCGCCGGCGGCCCCTACGTGCTGCGCACCGACTTCATCGCGAAGAACCCAAACACCACCCGCACATTCACCACCGGGGTGGCCAAGGCCATCGAATGGGAGCGGACCACGCCCCGCGAGGAAGTGATCGCCCGCTTTACCAGGATCCTGCAGGAACGCGGCCGCAACGAGAACCCGGCAGCGCTGCAGTACTGGAAGAGCGTGGGCGTACCCGCCAAGGGCGAGATCAAGGATGAGGATTTCACCCGCTGGGGCAAGTGGCTCAAGGACACCGGAATCATCAAGGGCGAACTGGACCCGAAGAAGCTCTACACCAACGAGTTCAACGCCCTGGTGACCGGATGAGCGCCCGTATCAACGGCAGCACCAGCAACGTGAAAGGACAACCATGACGCCGAAAATCAGCCTCCGGAACGTCACCAAGGAATTCGCGGTGCGCCAGGGCAAGGGCACCCGGAAGCAGGCAGGTCCGTCCGTGCTGACCGCCTTGGATGACCTCAGCCTGGACGTCGCCCCCGGTGAATTCCTTACACTGGTGGGCCCCAGCGGTTCCGGCAAGACCACACTGCTTGACCTGCTGGCGGGCCTGTCCCGCCCCACCTCCGGCAGCGTGCTGGTGGACGGCAAGGAAGTGACCGGCCCGGGCCAGGACCGCGCCGTGGTCTTTCAGCAGTACGCGCTCTTCCCCTGGCGGACCGCGTCGGCCAACGTCTCCATCGGGCTCGAAAACTCGGGCCTGTCCCGGAAGGAACGGGCCGCGAAGGCCAGCGAGTTCCTGGACCTCGTGGG
This sequence comes from Arthrobacter sp. FB24, assembly GCF_000196235.1. Lineage (NCBI taxonomy): Bacteria > Bacillati > Actinomycetota > Actinomycetes > Micrococcales > Micrococcaceae > Arthrobacter > Arthrobacter sp. FB24. The sequence goes on from NC_008541.1 coordinate 3,400,871, forward strand.
GCTGGCCGGGTTCGAGGATCGCTACCCGCACGAACTGTCCGGTGGTATGAAACAGCGCGTGGCCATCGCCAGGAGCCTCGCCTATGAGCCGGACATCCTGCTCATGGACGAACCTTTCGCGGCCCTGGACGCGCAGACCCGCGAGCAGCTCCAGGACGAACTACTGCGGATCTGGAAGGCCACGGGCAAGACCATCGTCTTCATCACCCACGGAATCGACGAGGCCGTCTACCTGGGCCAGCGCGTGGCCGTCCTCAGCGCACGCCCGGGCCGGCTCAAGGAGTTCGTGGACATCAACATCCCGGACCGCGGGGGTGTCGGCGACGTCCGCTCGCACCCGGCGTTCGTGGAACACCGGCACCAGGTCTGGTCGCTCCTGCACGATGAGGTCAAGCTCGCCCAGGACTCCGGACACCGCAAGATCCTCCCTGACGGCACGGCCCCCGACGAACAACCCCAGGAAAGGAGCGCTGCCTGATGAGCGCAGTGTTGACCCGGCCGCCCGAGGCGGCCGCCGCCGTCGGACGTTCCGGGCAGACCGGACCCGCTCCGGAAGACGGACAGCGCCCGACGCCGGCGGGCAGGTTCGCTGCCCTGGCCGGGATCGCAGGACGGGCGGGCTGGAAGTCCCTCGCCGTGCTGCTGTTCCTCGCTCTCTGGGAACTGGGCCCGACGTACCTTGCCAGCCCGTCCACCCGGGTGTTCCTGCCGCCGCTGCACGACGTCATCGCGGCCGGCGGGAAGCTGCTGGAGAACGGGCAGCTGCAGAGCCACCTGCAGGCGAGCCTCACCCGCTCTGTGTCCGGTTTCAGCATCGCGGTGGTGTCCGCCGTCGTGCTGGGGCTGCTGATCGCCTGGTACGGCTGGCTGAGTTCCTTCCTGAACCCGCTGCTGGAGCTGTTCCGGAACACGGCCACGCTGGCGCTGCTTCCGGTCTTCACGCTGCTGCTGGGCATCGGCGAGGAATCGAAGATCACCATCGTGGCCTACGCGGCATTCTTCCCGGTGCTCCTGAACACCATCGCCGGTGTCCGGACCGTGGATCCGCTGCTCATCCGGGCTGCGCGGTCGCTGGGCCTGAACAGCTTCCGGCTCTTCCAGAAGGTCATCCTGCCTTCCGCGGTCCCCACCATCTTCACCGGCATCCGGATGGCGGGCACGTCCTCCATCCTGGTGCTGATTGCCGCCGAAATGGTGGGCGCCAAGGCCGGGCTGGGCTACCTGATCGTGAATTCGCAGATGAGCTTCCTCATTCCCGACATGTACGCCGGCATCCTCACAGTCTCCGTCCTGGGGCTGGCGGTCAACATCCTGCTCGTCGCCCTGGAACGGCACTTCTCCCGCTGGCGCACCGCCGTCGGATCCGGCAACTAACCGCTTCCAGCCACGTTATCCATCCGCACCATCAACCCGTAAGGAACAGCAATGACCACCATCACCGAAACCAAGCTCGAATTCGCCAAACTGGGTTCCCGCATCGGGGCTGAAATCCGTGGCCTGGACCTGGGCGGAGACCTCTCCGCCGAGACCGTCGCACAGATCCGGGCCGCGCTCAACGAACACAAGGCGCTGGTGTTCCGCGAGGCCAACATCCTCACGGACGAGGCCCAGGTAAAGTTCGCCGGCCACTTCGGTCCGCTCACGAAGGCGCACCCCACCGTGGCCTCCGTGGAAGGCAAGGAAAGCGTCCTGCCGGTGGACAGCGAGAACGGCTCCGCCAACAACTGGCACACGGATGTCACGTTCGTGGTCAACCCGCCGCAGGCCTCCACCCTGCGCAGCATCGACCTCCCCGCGTACGGCGGCGAAACGCTGATCGCGTCCTCGGCCGGCGCCTACCGCGACCTGCCCGAGGAGCTGCGGAACTTCGCGGACACCCTCTGGGCCATCCACACGAACGACTACGACTACTCGGTGCCGAAGAACCTGGAGCACGAAAACGCTGAGGAGCGCCGGAAGGAGTTCACCCGGCTGAAGTTCGAGACGGCCCACCCGGTGGTCCGGGTCCACCCGCTGACCGGCGAGCGCGGATTGTTCATTGGCGGCTTCGCGCAGCGGCTGCGGATCGTGGGGCTGTCCAACACGGAGTCGAAGGACATCATCCGGCTGCTGCAGGCCTACGTCACGCGTCCGGAGAACGTGGTGCGGGTGAACTGGGAGCCGAACCAGCTGGTGCTCTTCGACAACCGCATCACCCAGCACTACGCCCCGGACAACTATGACGGCCAGCCGCGCAAGCTCAACCGCGTGACCATTGCCGGCGACATCCCCGTGGGCATCGACGGCAAGCCGAGCCAGGCCCTGCAGGGCGACTCCTCCACCTACTCGGTGGTGGCGCCGCTCTAGTTCTTAGGGGATGTTGCTCCCCCGGGCCGTCACCCAGAGCCGGTACCACTCGGCGCGGGTCATGGCCGCGGCAACCCGAGCCGCTCCGGCGCACGCGCGGATGCGGTCCGGGTTGGCGGTTCCGATCACCGGTGCGATCCCGGCCGGGTGCCGCATGAGCCAGCCGAGGAGGATGGCCTCACGCGTGGTTCCCTTGGCCTTCGCCATGCCGGCAACAAGCGCCGCAGTGGCGGCCTCGGCCGGCGTCGGGCTTTCCGGCGGAGCTCCGCTGTAGTGTCCCCGGGCCAGCGCCCCGTATGCCTGCAGGGTGATCCCCTGTCGGCTGCAGTACTCCACGGTGCCGTGCGGGAAGCTGTAATCCAGCCCCTCCGCGTGGTTCACCAGCACGGTGCTTTCCAGCCAGGCCCGTTTCAGCAGGCTCATCTCCAGCTGGTTGGCCACCACCGGGGTTTCCAGGTAGTCCTGCAGCATCTCGATCTGCGGTGCGGACATGTTGGACACGCCCACCTGCCGCACTTTGCCTTCCTGCATCAGCTGCCCGACGGCGGACGCCACCTCGGCGGGGTCCGCCAGCGGGTCGGGGCGGTGCAGCAGGAGGACATCCACGTAGTCCGTCTTCAGCCGTTTCAGGCTGCCATTAACCCTCTCGAGGATGCTGTCGCGGCTCAGGTCGTAGTGGGTTTCCAGTCCCTGCTCGTTGAGCCTGATGCCGCACTTGGTCTGGAGCCGGATCCGTTCCCGCAGCCCCGGCGTGATCGCGAGGACTTCACCGAAGACGGCCTCGGACTTGCCGCTGCGGTAGATGTCCGCGTGGTCGAACAAAGAGATGCCTGAGTCCAGGGCGGCGTCAATCGCAGCGGCAGCCTGCTCCACGTGCGCAGTGGCGTACGGCTCGGCGGACCAGCTGCCGCCCAGGCCCATGCAGCCGTAGATCAGTTCCTGGCCGGACTGACCGGGCAGGCCGGACTGGCCGGGCGCCGGGGTTTCCCCCTGCACCCGGCCAGCCTTTCCTTTCAAAGGAGCGCTCACCGCAGCCAGACAGTGGTGTTGCCGGGCAGCAGCTTTCCGTCCAGCGGGGCGCTGCTGAGCAGGACCTCGCCTGCCGGGAGTTCCACCGGCTCCGCACCGAAGTTGGTCACCGACTGCCAGCCGCCGTGGCGACTGAAGTGCAGGACCTCGGGGTTGCCGGTCTCCACCCATTCCAGCTCTTCGGCCGTCTGCAGCTCGCGACGCAGTTTCAGCGCCTTGCGGTACAGCTCCAGGGTGGAGCCCTCCACGCCGTCCTGGGCGTCCACTGCGTAGCGGGCGAACCATGCCGGCTGGGGCAGGTGGGCATCGCCGGCGCCGAAGCCGAAGGACGTTCCATCCGTGGACCACGGCAGCGGCACGCGGCAGCCGTCACGGCCGATCTCCACGCCCTTGTTGCGGAAGAAGGACGGGTCCTGGCGCTCCGAGTCCGGGATCTCGGCCACTTCCTGCAGGCCAAGTTCCTCGCCCTGGTACAGGTAGGCCGAGCCCGGGAGGGCAAGCATCAGCAGGCTGGCCGCACGGGCGCGGCGCAGGCCGAGCTCGACATCCAGTTCCTCAGCCGGCGCGCCGGCCAGCAGCCAGCCCTTGCCGTCCTGGCCCTTGGCGTGGACTCCGCCGCCCATCGGGAGGCCATAGCGGGTGGCGTGCCGGACGACGTCGTGGTTGGAGAAGACCCACGTCGAGGATGCGCCGGTAGCCGTTGCCTCGGCGAGGTTCCGGGTGATGATTTCCTGGAACTCCTCGGCATCAAAATCGGCCTGCAGGAGGTCGAAGTTGAACGCCTGGCCCAGGCCCTGCGGGCTGGCGTAGCGGGCGCGCCGGGTGGCGTGCACCCAGGCTTCGGCGACGGCGGTGCGCGGCGGGTTGTACTCGTTGAACACCTCACGCCATTCGGCGTAGATCTCGTGGACTTCGTCGCGGTCCCAGAAGGGGTGCGAGCCATCGGCGAAACCGTCAGTGCCGGTGTTTGCCTCGCTGAGTTCGACCTTGGAGAGAAGGGGCTCGGTGAGGTCCTTGGTGAGGGCGTGTGCCACGTCCACGCGGAAGCCGTCCACGCCGCGGTCGGACCAGAAGCGCAAGGTCTTCAGGAAGTCATCGCGGATTTCGCGGTTGGACCAGTTCAGGTCCGGCTGCTCCTTGGCGAAGATGTGCATGTACCACTGGCCCGGCGTGCCGTCCGGTTCGGTGATGCGCTCCCAGGCGGGACCGCCGAAGACGGAGTCCCAGTCCGACGGCGGCAGCTCGCCGTTCTCGCCCAGGCCGTCACGGAAGATGTAGCGTTCGCGGGCGGCGGAGCCCCGCGGTGCGGCGAGTGCTTCCTTGAACCATTCGTGCCGGTTCGAGGAGTGGTTGGGGACGATGTCCGCGATGAGCTTGATGCCGGCTTCGTGCAGCGCGGCGGACATTTCGGCGAAGTCCTCCAGGGTGCCCAGCTTGGGGTCAACGTTGCGGTAGTCGTCGACGTCGTAACCGCCGTCTGCGAGCGCGGAGGGGTAGAACGGGCTGAGCCACACGGCGTCGATCCCCAGTTCCTTCAGGTAGGGCACTTTGGCGGTGATGCCCTTGATGTCGCCCAGGCCGTCACCGTTCGAATCCGAGAAGCTGCGCGGATAGATCTGGTACACGGAGGCCTGGCGCCACCAGTTGGGATCGGCTGCGAGGTTTGAGTCGGACAGGGTTGCCAGAGTGGCGGTGGTGGACAAAGGAGATTCCTTTTCTTGTGTCGGGTGTTCTTGGGTATTGGAAAAATGCTGAGGCGTCCGGTTGGTGCGCCTGCTTCACTGCGTCCTATTTCACGGGTCCTATTTCACTGCGCCGCGCATGACTCCGGACAGTACCCAACGTTGCGCCAGGATGTAAACCACCAGGGTGGGGGCCATGGCCATCAGGTAGGACGCGAAGGCGAGGCTGTAGTTGGTGTTGAATTCGCCCTGGAAGAGCATCTGCACCACGGGCAGGGTCTGCAGCGCGGGATCGGCAATCATCATCTGCGGCAGCAGGAAGTCGTTCCAGGAGCCGAGGAAGGCGAAGATCCCCACGGTGGCGTTCATGGGGGCCAGCAGCGGGAAGATGATCTTCCGGAATACCTGCCATGTGGTGGCGCCGTCCATGCGGGCCGATTCCTCGAGCTCCACCGGGATGGAGCGGACAAAGGCGATGTAAAGCAGGGTGTTGAAGGAGATCCCGCCGAGGACGTGCAGGAACACGACGCCGGCGGGATTGTCCAGGCCGAGCAGTGCCGTCTGCTTGATCAGGGGCAGGATGATCACGGGGAACGGGATGAACATTGCCGAGAGCAGGTAGACGAACGATCCCCGGAAGAAACGGTGGTTCCAGTTCCGTGCGATGGCATAGGCCACCAGGGAGCTGCTGGCCAGCGAGCCCAGGACGCTCAACACGGTAACAAACGCCGTGGACATGAAGGCCCTCGGAAAGTTGGTGGCCACGTAGGCGGCGGCAAAGTTCTCCCAGTTCATCGGGTTCGGCCAGGCGAGTCCAGTGCCGGTGCCGATCTGGTCCGGGGACTTCAATGCCATGGCCACGGTGAAGTACAGCGGCAGCAGGACGGTCAGCGACGCGGCCAGCATTAGCGCGGTGAGCCACCAGTTGATCTTGAAGCCTTCGCTGTTGGACCGGCGGGTCGTGGCGGCACGGGCCTTCGGTCCGGAAGCTTTCGGCGCGGCAAGTGTGGATGCGGTCATTAGAGTGAAACCCCCCGGCGCTGGATAAGGCGCAGCTGGATGACGGAGATCAGCAAGGTGATCAGGAAGTAGATGACGGCGTTGGCCATCTGGTAGGAATAGTCCCCGCCCGTGAAGCCGGAGAAGATGCGCATCGCCACGGACTGGGTTGCCATGCCGGGTCCGCCGCCGGTAAGGCCCACGATGATCTCGTAGGTACCCAGGAAGCCTTTGAATCCGAGGATGATGTTGATCACGAGATACCCCATGATCAACGGCAGCGTCAGGCTGACGAACTGCCGGAAACTGCCCGCACCATCGAGGTCCGCGGCTTCGTAGACCTCGGACGGCACGCTCTGGAGGCCTGCCAGGTAGATGATGGTGGCGCCCGGCGCCGCCTGCCACACCGTGACGAGCACGATGGCGAGCCAGGCAAGGTTTTCGTTGGCGAGGATGCTCGTGGCCAACGGAGTGACGCCGAACCGTTCAGCCAGCACCGGAAGGGTGTTGGAGAACAGGTAGTTGAACACGAACGAGACGATCAGGGCGGAGAGCACCATGGGGATGAAGAACACGGTGCGGATGCCGGTGCGCCATTTGATCTTCGCGTTGAGGCCCAGGGCGATGGAGAGCGCCACGATGTTGACCACCACCGTGGTGGTGAGGGCGAACACGAACGTGAAGATGTAGGACTGGAGAATTGCCGGGTCTTTGAAGATGTTGACGTAGTTCATCAGTCCGATGAATTTCCAGTCACCGTAGCCGGCGTAGTTCGTGAGGCTGAAGAAGACGCCCACGAGCGCCGGCAGGGTGATGAAAAAGGCGAACAGCGCGAGGACGGGAACCACCATCCAGTAATACGTGGGGTCGATCCTGTTCCTGGTCCGGGCCGTGCCGGCGGGGGCGGACGTCGGGTTCTTGGGGGCTGCGGGACGGGCTGTCTGTGCCACCCGGGATGTTGTAGTCATTGAGGCTCCTGCATTCGGGGTGAGGGTTAGACCGCGGTACGCTCGGCGACCCGGCGCCATTCGTCGTCGAGCGCGGAAAGGAACTGGTCGCCGTTCTTGCCGTACACGAAGGACTGGATGTAGTTGTTTACGGGGACCGACGGCGGGAAGTAGGTAACGGCGCCCTGGAAGTAGCGGGCCTCTTGGACCGCAGCATTCAACCCGGTGATCTGCGGATTGCTGACGGCGGGTGCGTCCTTGAGCGGCGAGAACGCAGCATTCTTCTCGTTGTACGTGTTCACCACGGACGGTTCCAGCAGGTAGTTGACGAACCGCCGAGCCGCAGCCATGTTGGGCGTGTTGCGGGTGATGGAGAGCGCCATATCCACGTTCACGCGCGCCTTGGTCTCCGCCGGGTTGTTCGTCACCGGCAGCGGGAACGTTCCCAGCCTGATGTTCTTGTTGGCTGCCACGAGCTGCGATAGCGCCCACGGGCCCTGCAGATACATGGCTGCCTGCCCCTTGGCGAACGCGGCATTGCCATCCGCGTAGTTCTTGCTGGCCGCTCCGTTCTGCGAGAACGAGGCAAGCTGGAGCATCTTGGGGAGGGCAGGGCCGAAGTTGTTGGCAAACGACTCTGCGGAGTCCTTGGTGATGCCGGCACCCCTGGCCTTGAGCTTCATGAAGAATTCCGCAACGTCCAGCGTGCCGCCGGACGCGTAATCGAACATGCCCTGGGCGAGGGTCCAGGGGTCCTTGTACGTTCCGTAGATCGGAGCGATGCCGGCCGCCTTGAACTTCTCGCAGGCCGCAACGAATCCGTCCCAGGTGGTGGGAACAGGGACCCCCTGGGCCTCGAAGATGTCACGGTTGTAGATGACGCCGGCTGCCGCAAGCGAGAACGGCAGGGCACTGATCTCGGTGCCGTTGTACTGGCCCCAGGAGTTGATGAGCTCCTGCATCTTCGGGTCGATGGTGTTTGCCACGGGCATGTCCGAGAGGTCGGCGAAGATGCCCTTCTTGACGAAGTCGGCGGTGGCCTGCGCGAAACCGCGGGTCACCACATCCGGCGGATCATTGCGGACGAGGCCCGGAACAAAGTTGCCCTCGTTGAAGTCCTGGACCACCCGGATGTCCGGGTTCAGCGCCTCAAAGTCCTTGATCACCTGGTTGAAGTAGTCCACTACTTCGGGTTTGTTCTGCATGAACCGGAGCGTGGTGACCCCGTCCTGTGCAGCGGGCCCGGCGCCACAGCCGGAAAGGGGAACCATGAATGCCGCTCCGGCCAGTCCGGCGGCCCGGAGCAGGGAACGCCTGCTGGGCAGTGCTGCGGGCACAGCCGCGTTCACTGGGCAGGGGCTGACGTGCGGGAGTGACGGGGCTGTGCCTGCAGTGCGGGCGGGCAGTGCTTCAGGATGCGGTTCACAGTTGCTCCTTTGCAAAAGGCGGGTGAAGGGCTGGAAGAAGAGCCGGCGTTCGGCGGGCGTCCGACCCGCCAGGCTCTGCGTGAATATGCAATCAACGTTTATTTGGAATCTAAATTTAGTTCCTCAAGTATTATGTGGTGCAAAGCACAGAGAGGTCAACACCATGTCGGAAATGACTGCTGCAACGCCCCAGCTGCTGCGCCGGGTGAGCGCCGGGGCAGTGCTCGATTTCATGCGCGCTTCCCAGGCGGTGACGGTCACGGAAGTCATGGAAGCCACCGGGCTGACCCGGGCAACGGCCATTTCCGTCTGCGAGGACCTCATGGAGCGCGGATGGATCCGCGAACTGGAAAACCAGCGGGCCTTTGGCGGCTACCAGAAAGGCAGGCCGGCGCGCCGGTTCGAGCTCGACGAGCGCGCCGGATACGTCTTGGGCATGGACGTAGGTATCTCCAAGGCCACTGTGGTGGTGTCCGATCTCCGCGGCAAAGCCCTGGGCCGGTCCAGCCAGCCGTTCGCCGGCGCCGAGATCACCGCGGAAGAACGCGTCGCCGTGGTTGACCGGACCGCCATGATGGCCCTGCACAGCGTGGGGGCCTCCCCTGACGCGGTGCTCGCTGTCTGCGCCGGAATCGCGGCCCCTGTGGACCGCAACGGCGAAGTGCTGGTGACCCAGCACTTCTGGGGACTGTTCGACGTCGGCCTGAAGGCGGCGCTGCGGGACCTGCGCGGGTGGACGGTGCTGCTGGAAAACGATGCCAACCTTGCCGCCCTGGGCGAGCGCTGGCGCGGTGCGGCGGCCGGCGTGGACGACGTCGTCGTTATCCTCGCCAGTGAACGCCTCGGCTCGGGAGTGATCGACGGCGGGCGGCTGCTGCACGGCCGGGGCGGCGGCGCCGGCGAGCTGGCGTTCCTTGACATGGTGGAGGGTGTGGGGGACACCTTCGGCATCGCCTACCTGGCCCGCACCTGGGCTGCGGAGGCCCTGGCCGGGAAGGCCAGAACCTCGCTCCGGGAGCACACGGCCGGCGCCGTCGAGGCAGAACATGTTTTCGCCGCTGCCGCCGCCGGGGATGCTGTTGCCCTGAAGATCCTGGAGCGGCTGGCTGACCGCATGGCCAGGGTCATCGGGGCCGTGGCCACCATCATTAACCCTGAGCTGGTGGTCATCGGAGGCGCCGTGGCAAACTCGGCAGGCGTGCTGCTTGAGCCCATCGCAGAACGGCTTCCCGGGTTCACCGCCACTCCCCCGACCGTGGCGGCTTCCCCCCTGGGTGACTCAATCGTGACCGTGGGTGCGGTCCGGTGCGCCTTGGACTACGTGGAGAAGAACACCCTTGACCTGGAGCTCGCGGCCTCGGCCTAGGGTGCCGCGTCCCAGAACGCGAACGGACACTTGGGGCACTGGAATCAGGGGCCGCAACTGTCCGTGCGTACTGTTCCTACTCCGGCATGATCATGGTGCGGAGGTCCAGCTGGCGGAGCACCCGGTCCGCGACTTCCGGGTCCATGTCCGGTTCGTTCCGGGCCGCCACGACTTCCTGGCGGGCGGCGTCGAGCGCGATGGTCTGCACGGCAATGGCGAGTTCGCGGCCGCGCTTGCGTTTCTCCCCCACCGATTCATTCTTCAGGCTTCCGTCTAGGAGCTCCGCATGCAGGCGCGTCATCTTCTCTTTGACCAGCGCCACCTTCTCCGGCGGGAGCTCTTTCATGAGGTCGTTGTCCTTCAGCGCGGCGACGGCAGCCTGCTGCGCCCGCTTGGCGAGCACCCGGGCGGCGTCGCGTTCCTCCGAACCGTCTCCGGTGGCTTTAAGGACCTTCATCAGCCAGGGCAGTGTCAGGCCCGGCAGCACCAGCGTGGCCAGCAGCACCGCGCAGGCGATGACCAGCAGGTGGTCGCGCGCCGGGAACGGCGTTCCGTCATCCAGCGTGAGGGGCAGTGCCAGCGCAAGCGCCAGGGTGGCGAGGCCGCGCATCCCGCACCAGGTCAGGATCAGGACTTCCTTGGCCGAGGTGGGCTGCAGCAGGTTCTCCCGTTTGCGTGCCGAGGCCGCCAGGAGGCCGAGCCACAGGAACCGGACCGCGAACACGATGACGCACACCACCACGGCGGTGCCGATCATGCCGTAGATCTCAGTGCCTTCATCGTGGATGACCTGGCGGATTTCCAGCCCCACCAGCCCGAAGGCCAGGCCGGTCACCAGAAGTTCCACCACGTCCCAGAAGGCCGTCCGGGTGACCCGTTCGGCGGCGTCCTGCGGACGCGAGTGGCGCTGCATCTCCAGGGCGGTAACGACGACGGCGATCACGCCTGAGGCGTGCACTTCCTCGGCGAGGATGTAGGCGGCAAACGGTACAACCAGGGTGACCGCGCTGCGGGCCACCATGGAGGTCACCAACCGGGTGATCAGCGCCGTGACCCAGCCCATGGCGACGCCCACCAGCACCGCAACCGCAGCCCCCACGAGGAACTTGAGGACGACGTCGGGCCCTATCCTGCTGCCGGAGACGGCCGCCGCCACGGCAGCCTGGAAGATGACGATAGCGGCGGCATCGTTGAAGAGGCCCTCGCTCTGCAGGACCGTAATGAGCCGCCGCGGCATATGCACCCGGCCGGCCACGGACTCCACGGCCACGGGGTCCGGCGGAGCCACCATGGCGCCCAGGGCGATGGCGGCGGGGATCCCGATTCCCGGGATCATGAGCCAGGCCGCCCCGGCGACTGCTGCCGTGGATACCACCACCAGGGCCACGGCGAGCATGACCAGCGTGCGCCAGCGGACCCGGAACACGGCCCAGGAACTGCGCTGGGCCGTCGCGAACAGCAGCGGCGGCAGGAAGATGGGCAAGATCAGCTCCGGTGAGATATCCATCGCCGGAAAGCCGGGGATGAACGTCAGGGATGCCGCCAGGATCAGCATGAGCACGGGATAGGGCAGCCGGAGCCTATCCCCCAGACCCACCGCCACGACTGTGGCAAGCAGGAGTCCGATAATCAGCGCCAGCTGGTCCATAGGCTCACTTTCCCCGAAGCGGAGGCGCCGCGGTCATGCGCCCGCGCCTCCCCCACATTATCGGGTTGCGCCGGGGCAGCCTGCCTATCGGGCGGGCTGCAGGGCCGCTGCGACCGGCAGGCTGCCGTCCCGGAACTCGATGGTCCGTCCGGCGGTGTCCGGCAGGCCCAGGACGGCGGCCGTCACGAGTGCCACGTTGGCCCGTGAGGTGGCGGTGCCAGCCGACGTGTCCGCCGGATTGACGTCGATGAGGCCGTTGCCGGGGCCGTCCGTCAAGGTTCCCGGCCCCAGGATGGTCCAGGCCAGGTCCGTTCCGCGGAGGTACTGGTCCGCGGCGGCCTTCGCCTCGGCATAGGCGTGGAAGCTGTTGTCCGCCGGGACTCCGTGGTCCGGTCCTGCACCGAAGTAGGACACCATGACATAGCGCCCGACGCCGGCCTCAGCTGCTGCGTCCATGGAACGGATGGCTGCATCCCGGTCCACGGCATAGGTGCGTTCGGGGCTGCCGCCGCCGGCACCCGCGGACCACACCACGGCGTCGTGGCCGCTGAGGGCGGCGGCGAGTTCCGCCGTCGTCGAGTGTTCGACATCCAGGACCGACGGCGTGGCGCCGGTCGCTGCCACGTCATCCGTGTGGTCCGGGTTGCGGAAGAAGGACGTGACGTCCTCACCGTCCGCCGCGAGGATTCTGGCCAGTTCCAAAGCCACTTTGCCGTGGCCGCCGATGATTGCGATGCGCGTCATTGACCCATTCTGTCCCACGGGCGGCGTGGCCGCACCCGCGCTCGCGCTTGGCTTAACCGGCAACAAGGTCCTCCCGCCCTGCGCGGGCGGGAGGACCTTGTGCACGGAGCCTGGGCCGGGCTACGAGTAGCGCAGGCTGAGGAGGAGAGCCTTCAGCTGCGCGTACCGTTCGCTTGCCATCCAGTCCCTCGCCGCATCGGGTGTGGCGAAGGCCGGCTGCTTTTCGAGGTCGAACACGGCATAGGCCGACATCACCCCGTTCGGCAGGCGGATCTGGTTGGTCCCCGAAGTGGCCTGCGTCGGCAGGAACTCCTGGGCCAGCCTGACGTCCATGAAATAGTAGAGCGCGGTGCCGTCGGCCGGCTCGGTGGGCGCCGGCATTCCCGGGTAGGAGACGGGAAGGATCTGGTCTGCGGCGAAACCGAACTCCGCGGGGTTCCCCGACGCGTCGGTGATCCCCGGCACGGGCGTGTGGTCAAGGACGGTGCGTTTGACGCTGCCCGCCGCCCCGTCACCGTACATCCCGCTGAGGACCCGGGCCACCTCGGAGCCGGAGTCGTCAGCCACCACCGCGACGACGGATCCGGCCTTCGCCTCTTCAGACAGGTACGGGCCCTGTTCCGTCCGGACGCTCCACCCTTCGGGGTAAGCGAAGGAGAGATGTCCGTCGGGGAAGACAAAAGTCTGCACCGAAGCGGCCAGGGGCGGCGCCGTTGTAGGCGGCGCTGTTGTCCTCGGCGCTGTTGTCGTCGGCGCTGGCGAAATCGATCCGGTGACGGTGGTGGCCGGACCTGGCGCGGACGCCAGCGGGCCGAGGTTGGTGGCCGCCAGAACTCCGGCGGTAACGGCCGCAGCGGCCAAGGTGATCACGCCGGCGAGCCGGGCACGCCGCAGCCTTCGCTCCTCGAGCGAGGTTGCACCGGCCGGGAGCCGGTCGCTGAACGCGGCCGGTTCGGACAGCATCCGGCGAAGGGCCGCTTCGCCGTCGGGCGTGGACGGATCGTTGCGCACGGGATCCGTCGCGGAAATCATGTTCTTGATCTGATCCATTTCAGGCACCCATCCTCTGTGCGATCGTTTCTGCTCCTGCAGGCATTTGCTTCCGGAACGCAGCCCGCGCCCGGTGCAGCCGAACCTTCGCTGCGGACTCGCTGCACTGGAGCACATCAGCGATTTCCGCCGCGTCCAGCCCGTCCCAGTAGGCGAGCTGGAGGATGTCCCGGTCTTTCTCCCGCAGACCGTCCATGGCATCATGCACGGCCAGGTTTTCGGATCCGTCTCCGAAGTTGAGGACGGCCGCGGCGCGCAGCTTCTCCTGCAGCGCGCGCTGGCGGTCTCGGCTCCGATACGCATTGCCGATCATGTTCCGCGCTACGGTGACCAGCCAGGCGATATCGGTCCTCGGCTGGTCGCCCCACTTCTGCCACACCACCCGGAAGACGTCGGCGGCGATTTCCTCTGCCACCTCCGGTGATTCCACCCTTCGGCGCACATACCGGAAGACCGCCGGATAGTTGTCCTTGTGTAGGGCTATAAACTCCAGTTCACGCTCGGAAAGCACGATATCCCCCTGATGAGTAGTCCTGAGTCGCGTTCTATCTGTATTGTTTCCGGCCCGCCGCCAGGCGTTACTCACATCCCGGGAAATTTTCGGCGCATGCCCGTCCCGGCGTTGATTAAGGCACCCTGCCGGGGCCGACTGCCCGGTCCCTCACCACGAATTGCTGCGCCAGCGTCCACAGGTTGGAAACGGTCCAGTAGATCAGGACGCCAATGGGAAACACGATGCCGCCGGCTCCGAAGATAACCGGCAGGACGTAGAGGATCATCTTCTGCTGGATCATCGCCGGACCGGCCTCGGCCTCTCCGGACGCGAATCTGGCCATGATCAGCTTCTGGGTAAGGAACTGCGCAGCCGTCATGGCCAGGATCATCACGATGGCCAGCACCGTCACCGCAAGAGCATCGCCGCCGCCGGAGCCGTGCAGCAGCGACGCGGACAGCGGGGCTCCGAAGATGCTCGACTGATCGAACTGCACCACCTGCTCGTGACTCATGGTCCCGATGCCCTGGCCGCGCCCGGCCGCGGAGGAGATGCCGGAGAGCACTTGGAAGAGGGCCAGGAAGAAGGGTGCCTGGATCAGCAGGGGCAGGCAGGCGGAGAACGGGCTGGTTCCATGCTTCTTGTAGAGGGCCATTTGCTCCTGAGCCATGGCCTGGCGGGACAGTTGGTCGGCCTTGCCCTTGTACTTGTCCTGCAGGCTCTTCAGGTCCGGCTGCAGGCGGCGCATTCGGCGCTGGGCGTTGACCTGCTGCAGGAACACAGGGATCAGGGCGGCACGGATGACCAGCACCAGCCCGATGATGGACAGCGTCCAGGTCCATCCGTCGGCGGCCGGCATGCCCATGGCGGCCAGTCCGTCGTGGAAGCCCACCATGATGGTGGAGACCAGCCACTTGAACGGAAGCATGATTGCTTCAAAGAAGTCCACTGAGATCCCCATCCACCAGTTGCTGCCAAGCTACTGCGGATGGCGGCCCTTGTCACGGTCCCCGCATGCGTCAGGGGCCACCAACCCGACCGTGGCCACACTTGATGCCGTCACGCTGGCGATCCACTAGCAGTGGCTCCGGGTTGTGTTTCCGATGCGCCGATACGCCGATACCTAATCGTGAGCAACCGACACGGCGATCCTCCACTAACACCCCGCCTGGGCGGGTAGCTTCGGTGCACTACTAGATGGAAGGTGTGCCGAAATGACTTTCACTGAATACCTCTCAGGCGTTGCCATCATGGTTGGATCCCTGATAGCCGCCGCAGGTCTTGCTGCGGCCACGGTCCGCGCAAGGTCTCACCGCCACTAAAGACGCCCTGCCAGCGCAATCAAGCAGGGCGGCGTCAGCGCTCCGGGGCGCCGATCTGGACAACAACCGTGAACACCAGGCCCCCTATGCCTGTGCTGACTGCCATGCCGTCCCGGCAACCGGGTGGCACGCCTGAGCCGGTACGCCTAAGCCAGAACCGGGTGGGCGATACCAACTGAAGTCGAATTAGTTGGGTTTCCCTTGGACCGTGTGCACAAACAAAAGCAGGTCAGAGGCAACATGCCTCTGACCTGCGGTTTTGGTAGCGGTGGGGAGGCTCGATCTCCCGACCTCACGATTATGAGTCGTGCGCTCTAACCAACTGAGCTACACCGCCACGAATGAGAAAACCTGCATCAAGCCGGTCAAAAACCGCCTTGACACAGGCTCTCATTCAGAGCCCCCCACCGGAATCGATCCGGTGACCTCGTTCTTACCAAGAACGCGCTCTACCACTGAGCTAGGGGGGCAACGAGTAAATACTCTACCGGAAGATTCCGCTCCCAACAAATCGACGGCAGGATAGGTCCCAACTGGCCAAAAACCCCGGAAAACCGGGTCTAAAAACGCCGCCGAACGCCTTGGCAGAAGCTCCTGCAGCAGCGTTGCAGGCTCCGTGTGACGAAGCATACATGGGGCCGCGTGCGGATGGACGGGTTAAACGAAAACGGGCCGGCTCGAAAGCCGGCCCGTTTTCAGTGCCTGATGCTGCTAGGGCTTACCACTTGCCCTTGCGGTTGAAGTCGCGGTGTCCGCCTTCGTTGCCATGGCGCGGCTTACGTGCACCGTCGCCGTGGCCGCCGAAGCGGGAGTCGCTGGCCTGGCCGCGGCTGGCGCCGCTGTCAGCGCCTACGCTGCGCTCCGAACGGTCGCTGAAGGAGCGGCCGCCACGGTCAGCGGAGGACCGCTCGCCGTCGTTCTTGCGGAATTCCTTCTTGAACCCGCCGTTGCCCTTGAAGTTGCCGCCACGGTCTCCGCCGCCGGAGTACCCGCCGCGGTCGCCGCCACGGTTTCCCTGGTAACCGCCACGCTCACCGGCGCCACCGGAGGGCTTGCGGCCGTTGTCCAGCTCGAGGTGGATCAGCTCGCCGCCGATCCGGGTGCGGGACAGTGCACGCAGCTGCTCGGGGCTGAGGTCCGCCGGAAGCTCCACGAGGGAGTGGTCCGAGCGGATGTCGATGCCGCCGATCTGGGCCGAGGAAATACCGCCCTCGTTGGCAATGGCGCCAACGATGGAACCCGGCATGACGCGCTGGCGGCGTCCGACGGCGATCCGGTAGGTGGCGTTGCCCTCGGTCAGTGTGCGGGTCGGGCCGCGTGAGCCAAAGCCGTCCTTGGACCGTTCGCGCTTCTGGAACTCGGGAGCTGCGGGCAGTTCCTTGACCAGGAGTGGCTGGCCGCCCTGCGCCATGATGGCCAGTGCTGCAGCGATCTCCGAGGCCGGGACGTTGTGCTCTTCCTCGTAGGAGGAGATCAGGTCGCGGAACGGTGCAACATCCTCGGACGCGAGGGTCTCGGTGATGCGCTCGGCAAACTTGCCCAGGCGCAGCGTGTTCACGGTCTCGGCCGTGGGGAGGTGCATCTGCTCCACCGGCTGGCGGGTGGCCTTCTCGATGGAACGCAGCAGGTACTTCTCGCGCGGCGTCATGAACAGGATGGCGTCGCCGGAACGGCCTGCACGGCCGGTGCGGCCGATGCGGTGGACGTAGGACTCGGTGTCGTGGGGGATGTCGTAGTTGACCACGTGGCTGATGCGCTCCACGTCAAGGCCACGGGCGGCGACGTCGGTGGCCACCAGGATGTCGATGCGGCCTTCCTTCAGCGCGTCCACGGTGCGTTCACGCTGCTGCTGCGGGATGTCACCGTTGATCGCGGCAGCCTGGAAGCCGCGGGACTTCAGCTTGTCAGCGAGGTCCTCGGTGGCCATCTTGGTGCGTACGAAGGCGATGACGCCGTCGAACTCTTCAACCTCGAGGATGCGGGTCAGCGCGTCGAGCTTGTGCGGGCCCATGACCTGCAAGTAGCGCTGGCGGGTGTTCGCACCGGTGGTGGTCTTGGATTTCACCGAGATCTCGGCCGGGTTGTTCAGGTACTGCTTGGACATCCGGCGGATCTGGCTCGGCATGGTGGCCGAGAACAGCGCAACCTGACGGTCCGAAGGAGTCTGCTGGAAGATCTGTTCGACGTCTTCGGCGAAGCCCATGCGCAGCATTTCGTCGGCCTCGTCCAGTACCAGGTACTGGAGTTCGGACAGGTCCAGGGAACCCTTGGAGATGTGGTCGATCACACGGCCGGGGGTACCGACGACAACCTGGGCACCGCGGCGCAGGCCGGCGAGCTGGGGGCCGTAGGCGGAGCCGCCGTAGACCGGGAGGACCGTGAAGTCGTCAATGTGCTTGGCATACGAGGTGAAGGCCTCGGCAACCTGGAGCGCCAGTTCGCGGGTCGGGGCGAGGACAAGGGCCTGCGTCTTGCGGGACGGGCCGTTGAGGTCGTGGAGCTCGGCCAGGCGGGACAGTGCCGGTACTGCGAATGCTGCAGTCTTACCGGTGCCGGTCTGGGCCAGGCCCACGACGTCGCGGCCTTCGAGCAGCAGCGGGATGGTTGCTGCCTGGATGGGGGACGGCTTCTCGTAGCCGACGTCCTGCAGTGCGGCCAGGACGCGGCCGTCGATGCCGAGATCGGCGAAACGGATGCCTTCAGCTTCAGTGTCAGCCTCGCCGCTGGTGGGATCGGCCTTGGGGGCTTCGGTCTTCGGCGCTTCAGTCTTCGGGGCTTCAGTGGCGGACGCCTCGGCGGCCGGACGTTCTTCAGCGGCGGGCGCCTCAGCGGGTGCCGGTGCCTCGGTGAAAACGGGGGCGGAGCCTGCTACGGGAGCGGCGGTCTCGGGGGTTTCTACGGCCATCTCGGTGGTCTCGGCAGCTGCCGTTTCGTTGGTGGCGTCGTTGTGATTTTCGGGCATAGGGAAGTTTTCCTCATCCATAGGGGGCCAGGCGGCACAACCCGAGGTGAGCGGAGCCGCAGTGCATGTGCCGTTTGGACGCCGGGCAGACATTGACCGGCCGGTCACGTAGAAGTCCGGCGCTTTCGCAATCCCGTGGCAGGACTTCCCGCTGCATCTCTTGGCTGCTATCCCAGCAGTCTGTACAGCGTTTTCTTTAGCCGGCTCTCCCTATGAAAATGCCCGCATCGCTTGTGCGGGCCCCAACACTTGCCAGTCCTGCCTCAAAAATTGGGCAGGAATAAGGGATTTCCGGAGTGGGGGATATTTCAAGTGTAAGGCATGGTTCCTCCCTGCACTAACCCGCCGGCCGCAAGCCGGCGGTGACGTTGCGCACACCGGCCCCTCGGGACAGCACTTGCGAGCCTCTGCGGCCGCCCGGGGCCCCGTGTCGCTAGACGCCCAGGCGCCGCTGGATCTTCTCGAATTCCTCGTGGTACTCCGGCTGCAGGCGGATCTCGCCGTCCGCGTCCGCGTCCCGCAACGCGTCCATGTCCTCGATGGTGGGAGCGCTGAACCAGCTGCCGATCGTCACGCCATGGTTCGGAACGAACAGCCGGTGGATATGGTCGCCGGCCTGGATGGTCCCCGTCTTGATGACGCGAAGGTAGGTGCCCACCCGACCTGCCTCGGTGAACCGCTTGACCCACCGGGCCTCGTCCATACGCCGCTGGAAGGTGGCGCAGGGAACGCGGGGCGATGTCACTTCGACTTCTACGTCGAGGCCGATCTTCCACCGTTCGCCGATCACCGCAGTGGTGGTTCCTATTCCGGCGACCCGCAGGTTCTCGCCGAAAACTCCAGGCGGCAGTTCCCGCTGCAGCTCCCCCACCCAGTAGTCGGCGTCGTCCTGCGAGTAGGCGTACAGCGCCTGGTCCGCACCGCCGTGGTGGATGCGGTTCGCCTGGACGTCGCCGTGGAGCCCGAGTTTATGGACCTTGACCGGACCATCGACGGCACGCTTATCGATGGCCGTGACGCCCACGCTCCCTTCATCGCTCAGAAGCTGGTGTACCCGGCATACGGCAAGCACAGATGCGGTTTCCATGGCTACAGTCTAGGTTCTTCGGCCCTGATTGCCCGGGCAACTTCCCCGGGCAACTTCCGCGGCCGATTTGCCCGCCCACCTCCGGCGGGCAGCCTCAGGGGTCGAAGCGGTACCCCATGCCGGCTTCCGTGTGCAGGTGGCGCGGCCTCGCCGGGTCCTGCTCCAGCTTGCGCCGCAGCTGGGCCAGGTAGACGCGCAGGTACTGGGTCTCTTTGGCGTACGCCTGGCCCCAGACCTGGGTGAGCAGCTGTTGCTGGCTGACCAGCTTCCCCTGGTTGCGCACCAGCAGTTCGAGGATGTTCCATTCGGTGGGGGTGAGGCGGATTTCATGTCCGTCCCGGACCACCTTGCGGGCCGCCAGGTCCACCACGAAGTCGGCAGTTTCCACGGTAGGAGCCTCACGTTGGGCCGGCGAGCGCCGGGAGGCTGCGCGCAGCCGCGCCAGCAGCTCGTCGAGGCCGAACGGCTTGGTCACGTAGTCGTCAGCCCCGGCGTCGAGCGCTTCCACTTTGTCCTCCGAGGCGTGTCGGGCGGAAAGCACGATGACGGGAACGGAGCTCCAGCCGCGGATCCCCCGGATCACCTCCACTCCGTCCATGTCCGGCAGTCCGAGGTCCAGCACCACGATGTCCACCGGATGCTGGGCGGCCAGTTTCAGCCCGTCCGCTCCCAGGCCCGCGGTGATTGCCTGGTAGCCGTGGGCGCGGAGGTTGATCTGCATGGCCCGGGCCAGCTGGGCCTCGTCTTCGATAATCAGAACCAGGGTCACGGCAGCGGTCCCTCCCACAGCGGCAGGGTGACCACCATCGTCAGCCCGCCGCCCGGCGTCGGCTCGGCCGCAAGGGTTCCTCCCATGGCTTCGGTGAAGCCGTTGGCAACGGCCAGGCCCAGCCCGATCCCCACGGTGCGGCCGCCGCCGGTGCGCTGGGAATCGTTGAGCCGCTGGAACGGCTGAAACATGTCCAGCACCGCCGCCGGGGCAACCCCGGAGCCATGGTCCACCACGCGGAATTCGCTGGCAGGCCGGCCGGCCAGCGCGATTCCCTCCCCCGCCCGCGCTGTCAGCACCACATCGGCTTCGCGCGCGTATTTGAGTGCGTTCTCCACCAGGTTCGCCACCACGCGCTCCAGCATCCCGGCGTCGGCCTCCACGCGGGGCAGGTTGGGCGGCAGTTCCACGCGGATCCGCGCCGCGGGCAGCCCTTTGAGCGCATCGGGCAGCACGTCCGCCCAGCCCAGCCCGCGCAGGAGCGGGTTGACCGAGTCAGCCGTGATCCGGGACATGTCCAGCAGGTTGCCGATCAGGTGGTCCAGCCGGTCGGCCGAGTCCTCGATGGTGGCGAGCAGTTCGCGTTCGTCCTCCGGGGAGAACCGCACATCCTCCTGGCGCAGGCTGCTGACGGCCAGCTTGATCCCGGCCAGCGGGGTGCGCAGGTCATGGCTGACGGCCCTCAGGATGGACGTGCGCATCTTGTTGCCCTCGGAAAGCCGCTGGTTGTCCTCCATGCTCGCCGCCAATTGGCGCCGCTCCAGGATCGCCACCAGGAACGCCCCGAAAGCGGCCAGCATGCGCTGGTGCTGGCCGGAAAACGGCTGACCGGCGGGCGGTCCGCCGTTGATCAGCAGCGTGTAGCGGGAATCGACGACGACGGCGTGGTCGGCGGCCGAGTGCGTCACCGGCGCGCTCGTCCCGGCACTCGCCAGCGCGACCCACCCGGGGTTGCTGCCGGGGGCCCGCCCCGGACCGCTTCCGGCAGCAGATCCCGCAGCGTGCGGGCTGCCAGGTGAGCTGCCGGCCACCAGGGTTACGGCTTCGACTCCCAACCTGCTGCGGACCTTCTCGAGGAACGTCTCCAGGCTGCCGTCGGAACTGAGGATCCGCAGGGAGAGCTCGCTCAAGGCCGTGGCTTCGGCCCCGGACCTGGCGGCTTCCTGCGCCCGGCGGGTGGCCAGGCCCACGGCCAGTGCCACGCTGCAGGCCACAGCCAGGAACACGAGCAGGGTGAACAGGGTGGAGGGATCGGCGATGGACAGCGTGCCCACGGGATCGGCTGAGAAGTAGTTGAGGAGCGTTGTGCCCAGGACAGCCGCCACGACGGCCGGCCAGAATCCCCCGATGGCAGCCACCGCCACAGCGACGGCGAGATGGAGCAGCATGATGATTGCGAAGTTCCGGTAGCCCGCCAGGGTCACTAGTACTTCCACTGCGGGCGGCAGGACGACGGCAAGCACCATGCCGACGATAAAGCGGCTCCGCCCGATGCCCTGGAGCTCCGGGCGTGCCGTCCCCGACCGCCCGGGTCCGGATCGGGCGGCGCCGCCACGGGCGGATTCAACTGCTGCCATGGCTCCATCTTGGCATGGGCAGTTCTCCCCCGTTTTCCGTTAACAGCTCCTGCTGTCAGGCACTAGGCTGACTTCAGGTTTACGCACCAGTGTCTTGCCGCGTCGGCGTCGCCGCGCGGCCTCAGGCGTGCGCGTGGAGGATCACAGTTTGAGCATGGACAACCAAGGGGGACCCATGGAACCGCAGGACCCGAACCAGGACCCTACAAAGGATCCAAAGAAGGATCCAAAGGACAGCCGCCCCGGCCAACAGCGCCCGGATGGCGGGCCGGCCGGCGCCGGTGGTCCCGGCGCCTCCGAACCCGGGTGGATGACCGCACCCGAAGACTTCACGCCGCAGCCCCACGATCCGGCGACGGGGCAGCTGCCGCCCTGGCAGGTCCCGAAACCGGAGCTTCGCCCGGACCTGCTCAACGACTCGGCCGCGGACAGAGGGGCGCCCGAATCGGGGAACCCGGGCAGGAAGGCCGGACGGCGGCAGAAGGGCCAGGCCGGCGGGCCGGGTGCAGCGCCGGGGGCAGGTCCCGTTCCGTCCCCCGCGGCAGGACCGGGTCCAGTCATCGATCCCTTCGAACGCGAACGCGAGAGGGAGGCAGCGGCACGGAAGAAGCGCTCGCAGCGCCGTACCATCGTCGTCGGCCTCGGCGTCACTGCCCTGCTGGCAGGCACCATCACCGCCATCGTGGCCAGCAACGAGGCGGAGGCCGACTACGCCCAGGTCTGCTTCAACGATGAAACCGGCGAGCGCGTGGACGACACCCGGTGCGACAACAGCAGCAGTGCCGGGCGGAGCTCCGGCATCTACGCCTGGTACTTCTACTCGCGCGGCGCCAGTGTTCCGCCGGTTGGGCAGAACCGCTCGCAATACACCGGCTTCACCAAGACCGTGCCGCAGGGGGCGAAAACGTCCAAGGGCTACAGCACCAAGGGCGGTACGGTCAGCAGGGGCGGCTTCGGCAGCAGCTCCAAGGGCGGAAGCACGGGAGGCTAGGCATGAAGAGACTGACTGCAACCCCCAGGCCCGACTGGAAGCAGAAGATCGAGGAGCAGGGGCTGGTCTTTTCCACCACCACCATGCCTGACGGCAAGAAGATCGAGTACTGGAACGAGTCCGCATACTACGAATTCACCATGGACGAGGTGGAAACCCTCGAGAAGACCGCCGAGGACATGCACCTGATGTGCCTTGAGGCGGCCAAGTACTTGGCCACCGGGGCCATGGGCAACATCGGGATCGGTCCGCAGGCGCTGGAGCTGGCGGCGGAATCACTGCAGGCCGGGGACATGGACGTCTACGGCCGTTTCGACTTCGTCTACGACGGGCGCGGCGGCCCCGCCAAGATGCTCGAGTACAACGCGGACACGCCCACCGGGCTGATCGAGGCCTCCGTGGCGCAGTGGTTCTGGCTGCAGGACGTGTTCCCGGAAAAGGACCAGTGGAACGGCATCCATGAGGCCCTGATCCGGCAGTGGAAGAAACTCCAGTACCGCACCGGCATGAGCACCCTGCACATTGCGCACTCGGAAGCCGAACAGTCCGGCGAGGACTGGATGACGGCGGCCTACATGCGGGACGTCGCCGGCCAGGGCGGCTGGACCACCATCGGCATCAACATGTCCGACATCGGCTGGGACCCCAACCTGAACCGCTTCGTGGACCTGGACAACTTCATGATCAGCACCATCTTCAAGCTCTATCCGTGGGAGCTGATGATGAAGGAACCCTTCGGCCAGCGGCTGCTGCAGCGTGCCCACAACCCGCGCTGGGTGGAGCCGGCCTGGAAGATGCTCCTGTCCAACAAGGCACTCCTGGCCGCGTTGTGGCACCTGTACCCTGACCACCCCAACCTCCTCCCGGCCTACCTCAACGAGCCCGGGCCGCTGAAGGAATGGGTGGCGAAGCCGCTGCACGGCCGTGAGGGGGACAACATCAAGATCCACGCCGCCGGCGTCAACATGGAGCAGCCGGGCGGCTACGGGCGCGAAGGCTGGTGCTACCAGCAGTTCCATTCCCTGCCCGATTTCGACGGCAACCACCCCGTGCTGGGCCTCTGGGTGGTGGATGGCGAGTCCGTGGGCTGCGGCATCCGCGAATCCGACGGCCCCATCACCGACTATTTCTGCCGGTTCGTCCCCAACACAATCGACGCCCCGGCTCCTCTTTCAGTCCAGGCCGCCTCGGCCTCCTCCAGCAAAGCAGGTATCGCACTATGAGCACAGGGACGACGACGGCGGGAGGACCCGGGGGAAGCTCCGGCGGCCCGGGACCGGAGGTCCCGTCCAAGGGGCTGCGCGCCGGCATCCTGGACCTGGGCGACTCGGTCATGCTGGGGCTCGCGTCCACCGCCCCCGTCTATTCACTCGCCGCCACGCTGGGCCTGATCGTGGCGGTCAATGGCAACTACACCCCGCTGATCCTTCTCCTGGGCTTTGTGCCGGTGCTCTTCATCGCCTACGCCTTCCGGGAACTGAACACCGCCATGCCGGACTGCGGCACCACCTTCATCTGGGCACGCCGGGCATTCGGGCCATGGGCGGGCTGGCTGGGCGGCTGGGGCGTCGCCCTGGCCGGCATCGTGGTGCTCGCCAACCTGGCCCAAGTGGCAGGGCAATACCTGTGGCTGCTGGTTGGCGACGGTTCGCTGGCCGAAAACGACCTTTTGGTGACGGCCACCGGCGTCGTGTTCATCATTTTCATGACCCTGGTGAATTACCGCGGCATCCGGCTCGGCGAGCACGTCCAGCGGGTGCTGACCTACGTGCAGTATGTCTCGCTGGGCATATTCGCGCTGGCCATCGTGTTCCGGATTACGGGCGGAGCACCGGAGGGCCAGGCGTTCGACTTCGAATGGTTCAACCCCGCGGGTGCCTTCGCCGATCCCGGCGCAGTGGTTCACGGTGCCCTATTGGCCCTGTTCATCTATTGGGGCTGGGACACTTGCCTGGCCGTGAACGAGGAAACCGAGAACCCGTCCAAGACGCCCGGCCGCGGGGCCGTCATCTCCGCCTTCGTCCTGATGGCAATCTACGTTTCCGTGGCGCTCTTGGTGATGATGTATGCCACCGTGGGCACGGACGGCATCGGCCTCGGCAATGCGGAAAATCAGGATGACGTCTTCCTGGCCATGAAGGATGTTGTGCTCGGCCCGTGGGGCTGGCTGATCGTGGTGGCCGTGCTGGCCTCGGTGCTGTCCTCCACCCAGACCACCATCCTGCCCACCGCCCGCGGGACGCTGTCCATGGGCGTCCACGGCGCCCTGCCGGCCAAGTTCGGCGAAGTCCACCCGCGAAACCAGACTCCGGGGTTCTCCACGCAGGTGATGGGGGCTGCCGCCGTCGTGTACTACGTGGCCATGAGCTTCCTGAGCCAGAACCTGCTTTCGGATTCCATCAGCGCCATCAGCCTGTTCATTGCTTTCTACTATGCGCTGACCGGCTTCGCGTGCGTCTGGTTCTTCCGGGGCACCTTGCGCGTTTCCGCCCGCAATCTCTGGTTCCGGGGCATCCTGCCGCTGCTCGGGGCACTGATGCTGACCGCGGCGTTCTTCATCTCCGCCGTTCAGATGTGGGACCCCGCCTACGGCGATACGGAGATCTTCGGCGTGGGTGGCGCCTTCGTCAGCGGTGTGGTGCTGCTGGCGCTGGGCGTGGTGCTGGCCGTGGTGTGCCGCTTCTCCCCCGCCACCCGGGACTACTTCATGGCACGGCAAGCGCAGCCCAGCGAACTGTAGGAACAACGGGTACAGGCAGTCCGGGCAGGCACGCCGTAGGATGCTCCAATGAGCAACGCCGCTGACCTTCCCGCCATCTCCGACGCCTCCGATGTCCTGGGCCTCGACGCCCTGCTGACGGCTGAGGAGCTGGCCGTCCGGGAGCGGATCCGCGATTTCACGGAACAGCGGATCAAACCGGACATTGCCCGCTGGTACGACGACGCCGTCTTTCCGCTCGATCTTGCCCCGGAACTGGGTGAACTGGGCGTGCTCGGCATGCACCTGGAGGGCTACCGGTGTCCCGGACGCTCCGCAGTGGAGTACGGTCTGGCGGCCATGGAGCTGGAGGCCGGGGACTCCGGAATCCGCACCTTTGTTTCGGTGCAGGGTTCGCTGGCCATGACCGCCATCCACAAATGGGGTTCCGAGGACCAGAAACAGGAGTGGCTCCCCCGGATGGCCGCTGGCGAGGTAATCGGCTGTTTCGCCCTGACCGAACCCACTGCCGGGTCAGATCCGTCCTCCATGACCACGGTGGCCCGCCGCGACGGATCCGGGGACGACGCCGGGTGGGTGCTCGACGGCGTCAAGCGCTGGATCGGGCTGGCTTCCGTGGCCGGGGTGATGGTGGTGTGGGCCATGACCGACGACGGCGTCCGCGGTTTCCTGGTGCCGGCCGGAACTCCCGGGGTCACCGCGACACCGATCAACCGGAAACTTTCGATGCGCGCCTCGATCCAGTGCGACGTGGCGTTCGACGGCGTGCGGCTGGGTCCGGAGGCCCTGCTGCCGGGCGCCCGCGGCCTGCGTGGCCCCTTCACCTGCCTCAACGAAGCGCGGTACGGGATTGCCTGGGGTGCCATGGGTGCCGCCCGCGATTCCTACGAGGCCGCCCTGAAGTACTCGCAGGACCGCCTCCAGTTCGGCCGGCCGCTGGCCGGGTACCAGCTCACCCAGGAGAAGCTGGTGAACATGCTCCTGGAGATCCAGAAGGGGACCATGCTGGCGCTCCACCTGGGCCGGCTCAAGGA
Organism: Arthrobacter sp. FB24; assembly: GCF_000196235.1. NCBI lineage: Bacteria > Bacillati > Actinomycetota > Actinomycetes > Micrococcales > Micrococcaceae > Arthrobacter > Arthrobacter sp. FB24. The sequence goes on from NC_008541.1 coordinate 3,427,063, forward strand.
CGCAGGCACCCTGCGGCCGGAACAGATTTCACTCGGCAAGCTGAACAACGTACGCGAGGCCCTGGCCATTGCCCGTGAGGCCCGCACCATCCTGGGCGGCAACGGGATCACCCTGGACTACTCGCCGCTGCGGCACGCCTCAAACCTCGAGTCGGTCCGCACCTATGAGGGGACCGACGAGGTCCACACCCTCATCCTGGGCCAGCACATCACCGGCATCGGCGCCTTCCGGTAGGCGGGCGGATGGGTGAACCTAGGCCGAGAAGCCGCCGTCGGCCTTGATCAGCTGCCCTGACACCCAGCGGCCCTCCGGTGAGAGCAGGAACGCCACGGTTCCGGCCACGTCCGCGGGCGTGCCGAGCCTTCCGCCGGGTTGCTGCCGGGTGAGGTCCTCCCGCAGGGCCCTGTCCATCCAGCCCGTGTCCACCGGCCCGGGGTTCAGCACATTCGCGGTGATGCCGATCGGCCCCAGCTCCCGTGCCGCGGCAATGACGGTCCGGTCCAGCGCTCCCTTGGACGCGCCGTACGGCAGGTTGAACGCCGTGTGGTCACTGGTCAGCGCCACGATCGCGCCGCCGTCGTCCGCCGCCTGCCGGGCAAAGGCAGCGATCAGCTGCCAGCTGGCCCGGGTGTTGACGGCGAAGTGCCGTTCCCAGCTGGCCAGGGTGGTGTCCAGGATGCCGGAGTCCACGGACTCGGCGTGGCTGAGCACCAGCCCCTGCAACGGTCCGGCCTGCTCCGCCACTTCCGCCATGAGCCGGTCCACGGCCAGCGGATCCTCCAGGTCCGCCGGCACGGCAAAGACGCGGGCGCCGGTTGCTTCAAGTTCCGCCGTGAGGCGTTCAACGTCCTCCGGCTGGATCCCCCAGGGCATCCGGGAGTCGTAGTCCTGCCAGTACGTCAGCACCAGGTCCCATCCATCGGCGGCCAGGCGGCGGGCAATGCCGGCACCGATTCCGGCAAGGCGGCCCACGCCGGTCACCAGCGCTGTCCTGCTCATGCAGGCACCTCGGCCAGGGACCCCCGCCGGAGCACCACGAGCCAGCACGCCAGGATGGCCACCGCGCAGAACACTCCGGCGCTGGAGGCCATCAGCCAGGGCTCGGGCGTCTGGAAGTCCAGGTTCTCCGCGCCCAGGGCCTCTCCGATGCTCTTGGGGGAAAAGAAGAACACGATGATCGAGGCCCCCAGTACTCCGCCCATCAGCCAGCGGGTGGCGCGATGGCGGTGCGGTGTCTCACGCAGGGTCCAGGCGAAGGCGGGGAGGACTGCCGCCATCCAGACCCAGTGGTGGGACCACGAAACGGGGCTGATGAGCAGCATGGTGAGGGCTGTGGCCGAAATGGCCACCACCCGGGCGCCCTGGTCGCTGGCGGCCTTGATCACCATGGCGCCGGTGCCTGTAACCAGCAGGCTCAATAGCAGCCAGGGAACGGTGACGCCGGCTTCGGGAACACCGAAATGCAGTAGCGCACCTTTGAGTGAGAGGTTGTCCACGTAGCCTGCGCCGCCGATCCTGGACGTGTCCGGGAGGATCTCGAGCCAGAAGCGGAACGATTCCGGCGGGCGGACCAGCCAGCCCAGCAGCACAGTGAAGGCGAACCCGCCGGCCATGTTGAACAGTCCGCGCCAGTCCTTGCGCATCAGGAAGTACAGGCCGAAAACCAGCGGTGTCAGTTTGATGCCGGCGGCCATTCCCACCAGGAAGCCCCGGCCCGGAAAACCCTGGTTCCAGCGCTGGTTCCGAGCCAGGAGGTCGGCCGCCATGATCCCCATCAGCAGGATGTTGATCTGGCCAAACGCCAGGGTCTCGCGCCACGGACCCAGGTTCAGGACGGCAAGCAGGAGGATCACGGCGCCCCATTTGTTCCGTGTTGCGTGGAACCCGGAGGTCCCGAAGGTGGAGCGCCAGTCCTGTTTCGCACTCCAGTAGCGCACGCCGCGCACGGCGACCCACACGGCAACGGCCGCCCCGGCGGCGTTGAACAGCATCAGCGCGGATTTCTCCGGCAGCCTGGCCAGCAGGCTGAACAGCACCGCGGCGAACGGAGGGTACGTGAACGGCAACTCCGGTCCTCCGGCCCAGCCCACGGTCAGGCTGTACAGGTCCGACGGCGACTGGCCGGCGTCGTTGAGGATCTTGCCGCCGTGCCAGTAGACGCTGAAATCGAGGCCGTGCCCGGCCCAGGCGTCAAGACGTTGGGCGACGAACCAGGCTGCGGCGAGGACGGCCAGCAGCGTCACCATTTCGCCGAAGATGCCTAGCGCCAGCCGGCTGCGGTACCACGCTCCAGCGGTCCCGGCCCCGGGCTGTGGTTCCGTCCCGGCGCGTAGGCGCGTTCCGGCGTCGAGCTCCCTTTCGGCGTCGAGCAGTGCCATCCCGTGTCCCCAAACGTTGTTCCTGCAGAGCGGCGCCACTGAAGGCGCGGTGCGCGCGTATCGCGAAGTTGTGCCGGCTGACTCGCGCCGGATCCGGCGCATCGTCCTCACATCCTACTGAAACAGCGGCCTTGTCCCCTGCTGCGCGCCCCCGGCGTGGCACCACAAGCCCGCCCGGAACCAGCTGCCAGGCTGCACACGTCCGGCGCCGCACGCGGCTGCGCTCAGCCTTCGGCGGCCCTGGCCTCCACGAAGACGGGCTCCCGTGCCGCGGCGTCCTTGCGGATGGTGGCGCTGATGACGGCGGCGATGGTGCACATGGCGGCTGCCCCGAACCAGGCATAGGTGTACTGGCCGGTGGCGTCACGGATGGCGCCGGCGGCCAGGGCGGCGGCGGCCGCGCCGAGCTGGTGGGCCGCGAAGACCCAGCCGAACACCACGCTGCCGTCGGCGCCGAACACCTGGCGGCAGATGGCAGCGGTGGGCGGGACGGTGGCCACCCAGTCCAGTCCGTAGATCACCACGAACACGATCATGCTGGGCTGGACCGTGGCGCTCAGCAGAAGCGGCAGCACCAGCAGTCCGATGCCGCGGAACTGGTAGTACACCGCCAGCAGGATCCGCGGGTTGAAACGGTCCGTCAGCCAGCCGGACGCGATGGTGCCCACGATGTCGAAGATCCCGACGACGGCGAGCAGCCCAGCGGCGGTGGTTTCGGCCATGCCGTGGTCGTGCGCGGAGGGGATGAAGTGGGTGCCGATGAGCCCGTTGGTGGTGGCCCCGCAGATCGCGAACCCGGCCACCAGCGCCCAGAACGTCCGGACCTTGCTGGCTCGCTTGAGCACCTGCAGCGCCCGGACGGCGGCGTTCCCACCAGGCGCTGCGTTCCCGTCCGGAGCTGCGGCGTCGGCGCCATAGGGCAGCACTCCGGCGTCGGCGGGTGAGTTCTTGAGGAATTTAAGCACCAGCGGCACCACGGCCAGCGCTCCGGCGGCGATGAGCAGGGAGGCCTGCCGCCAGCCGGGATCCTGCGCCAGCATGGCGATGAAGGGCAGGAAGACCAGCTGCCCGGCGGCACTCCCGGCCGTCAGGATGCCAATCACCAGGCCGCGGCTCTTGGCGAACCAGGTGTTGGCGATCGTGGCGGCGAAGACCAGTGCCATGGAACCTGTGCCCAGTCCGATCAGCAGACCCCAGGTCAGCAGGATCTGCCAGGACTGGTTCACCAGCACGGTCAGGGCACTGCCGGCGCCGATCAGGACCAGCGCCACCGAGGTCACGGCGCGGATGCCGAACCGTTCCATGAGCGCCGCCGCAAACGGTGCGGTGAGGCCAAAGAGCACCAGGTTGATGCTGACGGCGGCGGACAGGACGGTGGTGGACCAGCCGAATTCGTTCTGAAGCGGAACCATCAGGACCCCTGGGGCCGCACGGAAGCCGGCTGCGCCCACCAGGGCAAGGAAGGCGACGGCGGCTACGATCCACGCGGGATGCAGCCGGCGGCGGGTCCCTTTCCCGGGAGCGGAAGGCAGGGTGGTCTTGGGGGCGCTCATGCCGCGGTTCCGTTCTGTGCGGCTGCCGTGGCCAGCGGGACCGGTTCCGGGGTGCGGGCGAGGCTGTGCCAGCTGGTGTTGTCCGCGGTGAGGCGTTCACCGCAGGCCGTGCAGGTGTCCGCGGAAGACGTCCGCTGGCCGCAGGTGGAGTGGATGACGAACATGTGCGCTTTCTCGGACGGCGCCGGGAGATGCTTTTCAGCCCAGATCACGACGGCGTTCAGCACCGGCAGCGCGTCTTCGCCTTTCCCGGTGAGGACGTACTCCTGGCGGGTGCGGCCGCCGTCGTCGTACGGTTTCCGCTCCAGCAGCCCGTCGTCCACGAGGCCGGCCAGGCGTTTGGTGAGCACGGAGTCTGCCACCATCAGCCGCTGTTTCATGGCATCGAAGCGGCCGTTGCCGAAGAAGACCTCGCGGAGCACCAGCATGCTCCAGGGATCGCCGAGGATGTCCAGGCCGCGCGCCATGGCGCAGGTGCGTTGGGACCAGTCAGAGCGGAGTGCCATGCAGGCAACCGTAGCTGACTTTCTTCAAGAAAGCTAGGTGGCCCGGATACCGGATTGCCTGGCCGGAACCGCGCGGAGCGAGGCCCTCGAAGGACGGTACGCGAGGGCCCAGTAGGCCAGCATCGCGATGCCACACACCACGCCCAGGCTGGACACCGTTAGCTGCCACTGCGTCTGCGGGTCCTTGCCCCATTCGGCCGCTCCGGCCCAGACCGCCAGGTTCTTCGGCGTCATGTAGAAGGCGATGGTGGAGAAAGCCACGATGACCCAGCCGGCAGTCCGCATCCTGCCGTTGCGTGACGGCACGCGGTGCATCGCAAAAGCCATGCTGGGCAGCGCAACAGCCACCCAGACCCAGTGGTGGGACCAGGAAACCGGGCTGATCAGCAGCATGAGCACGGCAGTGGCGGACACGGCAATGAAGTTCTCGTCCACGTCCACCGCCCATTTGATGACCAGCGCAGCGAGTACTACCAGCGCCAGCGACAGGACCAGCCACGCCAGGTTGGTTACGGACGAGTCCGGCATGCCGACGTGCAGCAGCAGCCCTTTCAGGGAAAGGTTGTCCACGTAAGCCGGTCCGCCGATCCGGCCGGTGTCCGGCAGGATCTTGGTCCAGAAAGCCAATGACGCCTGCGGCAGGATCGCCCAGGACAGCGCAATGGAACCGAAGAAGCCTGCGGCCATCCAGCCAAGCGCCTTGAAGTCGCGGCGCACCAGGAAATACAGGCCGAACGCGAGCGGGGTGAGCTTCACTCCGGCGGCCAGTCCGATCAGCAGGCCGGCGGGCCACCGGATTTCGCCCGCACGTGACTTCCCGTACAGGGCGAAGTCCGCGAGGATCACGCCCATCAGGATGATGTTGATCTGGCCGAATACGAACGTGTCCCGCCACGGCCCCAGGAGCAGGATTGCGCCGGTTCCCACCAAGGCAGTGGTCCGGAAGCGGTAATCCGCGAAGGCTGCGCGCCACGACTTCATGCCGAAGTAGTGCCTGGCCAGCCAGCCAGCCACCACCGCTGCACCGGCCAGGGCAGCAACGATGAAGACCAGGCTGCTTGCCTCAAAGTCCATCGTCGCCAGCAACGCAAAGAGCAGGGCAGCAAACGGCGGGTACGTGAACGGAAGGCCGTCACGCGGTGCGTAGAGCTCGTGGGCGCCGCCTTCACCTGTTGCCAGGACACGGCCGCCGCCGTAGTAGTAGACCTCGAAATCGTTCAGAAACGGTTTGTAGTCCGTGTACAGGAACCACACTGCCAGGGCCAGGACTACTGCACCGGCCGCCGTCGCGAGCCAGCCGCGGGTGGTGGGCGAAATAGCCCGAAGCGAAATGGTCACCGGCTGCTAGCTGCCCGTACCAATGAAGGTGAAAGCGTGCTCGAGGTCCGCAATCAGGTCCTCGACGTCCTCGATGCCGCAGGAGAGCCGGATCAGATTGACCGGCACTGCCAGTTCCGTCCCCTTGACCGAAGCGTGCGTCATTTCGGACGGGTAGTTCATCAGCGATTCAATGCCGCCGAGGGACTCGGCCAGGGTGAACACCGAGGTGTTCTCCGCAACGGTACGGGCCGCGGTCTCGCCGCCCCTGAACTGCACGGAAATCATGCCGCCGAACTTCTTCATCTGCTTTTTGGCCAGCTCGTGGCCCGGGTGCGACGGCAGGCCCGGGTACAGCACCGCCTCCACTTCGGGGCGCTGCAGCAGCCACTCGGCCACGGCCTGGGCGTTGTCGCTGTGCCGGTCCATCCGGACGCCGAGGGTCTTGAGCCCGCGGGTGGTTAGGAAGGCGTCCATTGGCCCGGAGACGGCGCCAACGGCGAACTGGACGAAGCCGATCTTCTCGGCGAGGTCCGCGTCGTTGACCACGATCGCCCCGCCGACGACGTCGGAGTGGCCGCCGATGTACTTGGTGGTGGAGTGCACCACGATGTCGGCGCCAAGGGCCAGCGGAGTCTGCAAATAAGGCGACGCGAAGGTGTTGTCCACCACCAGGAGGGCGCCGGCGTCGTGCGCGACCTTGGCGAGGGCCGCGATGTCAGTGATCTTCATCATCGGGTTGGACGGGGTCTCCACCCAGACGAGGCGGGTCTTGTGGGCTGCCACCGCGGCGCCGACGGCCTCGAGGTCCGCCATGTCCACTGGGGTGTTGCCGATCCCCCATTCGCCCAGGACCCGGCTGATCAGGCGGTAGGTTCCGCCGTAGGCGTCGTTGCCCAGCACGATGTGGTCCCCGGGGCGGGTGAGGGCCCGGATGAGGGAGTCCTCGGCGGCCAGGCCTGAGCTGAAGGAGTACGCGTGTGAGCCGCCTTCGAGGGCTGCGAGCTGTTCCTGCAGGGAGTCCCGGGTGGGGTTCGTGCCGCGGCCGTATTCATAGCCGGCACGGAGCACCCCGATTGCTTCCTGGGCGTACGTGGTGGAGAAGTGCACGGGCGGCACCACGGCGCCGGTGCGCGGCTCAAAGGCCTGGCCGGCGTGCACGGCGCGGGTGTTGAAGCCTTGGTTTTCTCTGGACATGACGTTCCTTTCGGCTGGTGTCCGGTGATCGAGCCTGTCGAGGTCCTGGTCCGGCCCAGGCTCAACCACCGGGTCAGTTGCTGAGGTAGGCGAGCAGGTCGTGGCGGGTCAGGATGCCCACGGGGGCGCCGACGAACGTGACCATTACGGTGTCGACGTCGGAGAGCAGCTCGCGGGCGGCGGAGATGGTTTCCAGCGATCCGATCACGGGCAGGCGCTCCCCCATGTGTTCGGAGATCTTGTCCGTCAGCTTCGCCTCGCCGCGGAACAGCTTGGAGGTAAGGCTTCGCTCGTCCACGGCGCCCAGCACCTCGCCCATGACCACCGGCGGCTCCTGGGACAGGACCGGGATGTGGGAGACGCCGAACTCGTTCATGATGTTGATGACGTCGCGGACGGTTTCGTTCGGGTGGATGTGCACCAGTTCGGGGAGCTCACCGGTCTTCGACTTGAGCACCTCGCCGACGGAGGACTCTTCGCCGCCGGACAGGAAGCCGTAGGACCGCATCCACTGGTCGTTGAAGATCTTCGCCAGGTAGCCGCGGCCGGAATCGGGCAGGATCACCACCACCACGGCGTCCTCGGGCAGGTCCTTGGCGACTTTCAGGGCGGCCACCACGGCCATGCCGGAGGATCCGCCCACCAGCAGGCCCTCCTCGCGGGCCAGCCTGCGGGTCATCTCGAAGGACTCGGCGTCGCTGACGGCAATCACGTCGTCCGGGACGGCTTTGTCGTAGTTGGCCGGCCACATGTCCTCGCCGACGCCCTCGACGAAATACGGCCGTCCGGTTCCGCCGGAGTACACGGAGCCCTCGGGGTCGGCGCCGATGATCCGGACGCGTCCGCCGTCGGCTTCGGGGCGGTTGGCGGAAACTTCCTTGAGGTAGCGGCCGGTTCCGGTGATCGTGCCGCCGGTGCCGGCCCCGATGACGCAGTGCGTGATCCGGCCGTCGGTGTCGCGCCAGATTTCGGGTCCGGTGGTTTCGTAGTGGCTGCCGGGGGCGGCAGGGTTGGAGAACTGGTCCGGCTTGTAGGCGCCGGGGATCTCGGTGACGAGGCGGTCCGAGACGCTGTAGTAGCTCTGCGGGCTGTCAGGTGCGACGGCGGTAGGCGTCACCACCACTTCGGCGCCGTATGCCTGCAGGACGGCGCGCTTGTCCTCGCCCACCTTGTCCGGCACCACGAAAACGCAGCGGTAGCCCTTCTGCTGGGCCACCAAGGCAAGGCCAACGCCGGTGTTCCCCGAGGTGGGTTCAACGATGGTTCCGCCGGGGAGCAGTTTGCCGTCCCGCTCGGCCTCCTCGATCATCTTCGCCGCGATCCGGTCCTTGATGGACCCGCCGGGGTTCAGGTATTCCACCTTCGCCAGGACGGTGGCTTTGATGCCATCGGTAACGTGGTTGAGCTTGACGAGCGGCGTGTTGCCGATGAGGTCCAGGACGGACTGGGCGTACTTCATAGGTACAAAGTTACCGTCTCCGGCGTGTTCCCCTTGCCTCGGCGGAAGTCCTTGCGTGCAGGTACCCGAGCGTCGCTTGCGCACTCACACGGCGGCGGATGGGACGATTGGGCAGTGGAGCGGTTCGCGTGGCTGATGAAGATACGGAGTTACCTCCTGCCGGGGGCCATGCTCGCGGCAGGCGTGGCCGCGCTGGCGGCTGGTGCGCTCCCGGGGCCCGCTTTCGGGGATCTGGCGGCCCGCACCATTCCGATCCTGTCCTTCGTGCTGGCCATGTCACTGGTCACTGAGCTCCTGGACGAGGCGGGGCTGTTCCGCGTGGTGACCGACCGCCTGGCTGCCCTGGGCCGGGGCCGGGTCTTCTCCTTGTGGCTCCTGGTCATCGCGGTGGCCACTGTCTCCACCGTGTTCCTGTCCCTGGACACAACGGCAGTGCTGGTGACTCCCGTGGTGGTGCTCCTGGCCGTCCATGCCCGGATTCCGCCCCTGCCGTTCGCCCTGACCAGCATCTGGCTCGCCAACACGGCCTCCCTGCTGCTTCCGGTGTCCAACCTGACGAACCTTTTGGCTCAGGACAGGCTCGGGCTCAGCCCGCTCGGCTTTGCAGCTTTGGTCTGGGCGCCCGCCCTGGTGGGATTGGCGGTCCCGCTGGCCCTGTTGTGGCTGGCATTCAGGCGGGAACTGCGCGGGACCTACGGGCCGCAGCCCGTCCACCGCGTGCGGGACCGCGGCCTGCTGATAATCGCAGCCGGCACGCTGCTGGTGCTGCTGCCTGCTTTGGTGTCCGGAGTGCCGGTGCAATATCCCGCGATGGCAGCCGCCGCGTTCCTGCTGGCGGTCTTCCTGCGGCGCCGCCCAGCCGCGCTGCGGTGGTCCATGGTTCCGTGGCGTCCGTTAATGCTGACGGTGGGCCTGTTCATGATCGTGGAGGCCCTGCACGCCAACGGCCTGACCTTGCTCCTGGCCGGCGTGGCCGGATCAGGCGACAGCCTGCCCGCCCTCCTGCAGTTGGCGGGGCTAGGGGCAGGGGCCGCAAACGCTGCGAACAACCTCCCCGCCTACCTGGCCTTGGAACCTGTGGCGGGCTCGCCGGCCCGGCTGGCCGCCCTACTTATCGGCGTGAACCTTGGCCCGCTGGTGAGTCCGTGGGCGTCCTTGGCGACCTTGCTTTGGCACGAGCGGCTGCGGGCGCTGAACGTCCGGATCCGGTGGGGCGGATTCGCCCTGGCGGGGCTGGTGGCTGCAGCGCTGACGGTTCCCCTGGCCGTCGTGGCGTTGTGGGTGGCTTCAGGCATGCATTGAGTCGTTACGCGCCGATGTCGTTCTCGGCGGCGTCCGGGCTGACGACGGGGCCTGGTTCGGCGTTCTGCCACAAGCCCACGATATTCCCTTCACTGTCCTTGAAATAGGCGTTCCACCCCATGCCCGGAACCTCCATTTTGCCCCGGAAGACTGAACCTCCCACGGCGGCAATCTTCTCCAAGGCGGCGTCAATGTCCTCCACGTCAACAGTGACCACCGGTGCCGCCATCTCCCCCTCCCGGCGGAACATGCCTCCGTTGATGGAACCGGCCGCGGACGGCATGCCGGTTTCATCGACCGGCGTCGTCATGATCAGCGTGTAGCTCATCTCCGGCAGCGGATTCATCTCCCAGCCAAACGCCGAACTGTAAAAATCCCGCGCGCGGTTTTCGTCGTCGGCAGGGATCTCGAAGTGGACTACTCCTCCGGCCATTGTCTTCACCTGGCATTCCACACTCTGGCCGCAATCGGCCCGGCGCGGGCGGTCCACGCCACACCTGGAGTCTAGGCCGGGGTGTCCGTGACCGGCAGGGCCGTTCGGCCTTGCCGGTTTCCGGACCTGTCAGCCCCGCGTGGGACGATGGTGGCATGACCATCACAGACGTCCCCGCCGGCCTCGCCGCCGCGGCGGATGCCTCCCTGCGGTGGCATCCCGGCGGCCCGTTCAACCTCCTGCAGACGCTCGGCACACTCATGCGCGGCAATGGCGATCCGGCGTTCGCTGCCGCACCGGACGGGCTCTGGATGGCCTTCACCACACCGTGCGGGCCTGCCACCCTGCGCCTCACCGTCGCCGGGGATCCCGGCGAACCGGCGGTGGACATTCAGGCCTGGGGACCGGGGTCGGAGGAGGCCGTGGCCGGCGCGCCGCGGCTGCTGGGCAGCGGGGACGACTGGTCCGCGTTCGACCACCCCGAGTTCCACTCAACGCTCCCCCGGATGGTGGTGGAAGCCCGACGTCGGAACCTGGCGCTGCGGCTCCCCGCCACCGGCCGGATGATGGACTCCCTGGTGCCCACCATTCTTGAGCAGAAGGTCACCGTCATCGAAGCCCGGCGTGGCTACCGCTACCTGATGTACCGCTTCGGCGCGCCGGCTCCGGCTGCCGGTTCGGCCGCTCCGGCCGGACTGCGGCTGCAGCCCACACCTGAGCAGTGGCTGCGCATCCCGTCATGGGAGTGGCACAAGGCCGGCGTGGGCCCCCAGCGTTCCGCCACCGTCATGCGTGCGCTGCGTTCCGCCGTCGCCCTTGAACGCCTGGCTGCGGCGCCGGCGGCGGAGGCGGCCGCGGGGATGCAGACCATTCCGGGCATCGGCGTCTGGACCACGGCGGAGGTGGTGCAGAGGACGCACGGCTGCCCGGACTCCATCGCGGTGGGCGACTACCACCTCGCGGCCTACGTCGGGGCCGCGCTGACCGGCCGGAGGACTGACGACGCCGGGATGCTGCGGCTGCTCGCGCCGTGGCAGGGTCACCGGCAGCGGGTGGTGCGGATGATCGGCCTCAGCGGTTTCCGGAAACCCACGTTCGGCCCCCGCATGACCATCCAGGACCACCGCCGGCACTAGGCGGGAAGCGCGAACGGACACCCGGGGCACGCGAAGCCCGTGCGGCCACGGCACGCCCGAAGGCTACAGTCCCAGCCGGGCCACGGCCTCCTGCCGCATCTCCACTTTCCGGATCTTCCCTGACACCGTCATCGGGAAGCTGTCCCGGACCTCCACGTAGCGCGGGATCTTGTAATGCGCCAGCTTGCCGCGGCAGAACTCGGCGACGTCGGCCGCGTCCAGCGGATCCGCGCCGGGTTTGACGATGATGCAGGCCATAAGCTCCTCGCCGTACTTGGCGTCCGGCACCCCGATCACTTGCACGTCCTGGATGGACGGGTGGGTGTACAGGAACTCCTCGATCTCCCGCGGGTAGATGTTCTCGCCGCCGCGGATCACCATGTCCTTGATGCGGCCTTCGATCACCACGTAGCCGTCCGCGTCCATCCGGGCAAGATCCCCGGTGTGCATCCAGCCGTCCGGGTCGATCGCCTCGGCGGTCTTGTCCGGCTGGTTCCAATATCCCTTCATCACGGCATACCCGCGGGTGCACAGCTCGCCGATTTCCCCCCGCTCCAGCACCTCGCCTGTCGCCGGGTCCACCACCTGGCTCTCCAGCTGCGGCATGGTACGTCCCACGGTTTCAGTGCGCTGCTGCAGGGTGTCGTCGGCGCGGGTCATGGTGGATACCGGGGATGTTTCCGTCATGCCGTAGCAGATGGCCACATCCTTCATGTTCATGTCGGAGATGACCCGGTTCATCACCTCGATAGGGCACAGGGATCCGGCCATCACACCGGTGCGCAGCGTGGACAAGTCATAGGATGCGAAGTCCGGCAGCGCGAGCTCGGCAATGAACATCGTGGGCACGCCGTACAGCGATGTACCGCCAAAGTCCTGGACCGCTTCGAGCGCTGCCGCCGGAGTGAAGGTGCGTCCCGGAATGATGGTCGCGGCGCCGTGGCTGAGGGCATTCAGGTTCCCGATCACCATCCCGAAGCAATGGTAGAACGGCACCGGAATCACCACGCGGTCATGCTCCGTGTAGCCCAGCAGCTCGCCGATGGAATAGCCGTTGTTCAGGATGTTGCGGTGGGTCAGGGTGGCACCTTTGGGGAACCCTGTGGTGCCCGACGTGTACTGCAGGTTGATGGGGTCCTGCGGGTCCAGCCCCGCCAGGCGGGCCTTCAGAACGGAATGCCCGACGTCGTCCGCCCGCTTGAGAAGCTCGGCGTAAGTCATTTCCGCAGCAGTTTCAGGATCACCCGCCTGCAGCTGCGGCTGGCCGCCATCGGGCAGGAAGACCAGCTCCTTTAACTCCGGGCATGCGGCGAGGGCCTGCCTGGCCATCGCCGTGTAGTCGCTGCTCCGGTCCGACGGCGCCGCCACCAGCATCCTCATGCCGTTCTGCTTGACCACGAACTCCAGTTCGTGGCTCCGGTAGGACGGGTTCACGTTGACCAGGATCGCTCCGATCTTGGCCGTGGCGTACTGCAGGATGGTCCACTCCGCACAGTTGGGACTCCAGATGCCGATCCGGTCCCCGGTGGCGACGCCGCGGGCGATCAGCGCCCGGGCCAACCTGTCGACGTCGTCGTTCAGCTTGGTGTAGCTCCAGCGGCGGGCGTCCGCTCCGGGTACCAAAGCCGCCTCTATCAGGGCGTCATGGACCGGGAACCTGGCCACCATCCGCTCGAAATTCTGGCCGATTGTCTCGTCAAGCAGCGGGACGTCAGTGTCCCCGGCTGTATAAGCGCGCATGCTGGCACGCTACCAACAGAGCCCCGGCAATAGAAGCCTAAAACTAGGAAGTCCTACAAAATATTCGGGGAGGCAGGCGGCCGGGCCGGTATTGTGAAACGCATGACTGCACCCATTGACCTGAAGGCAACGTTCATCCCCAACGACGGCGAATTCTTCCGCGTGAAGCTCGCCCTCGAAATCGCGATCGACGAGGTGGTCAACGAACCAGGCTGCATCCGGTACGAACTGACGGAGGCCACCGAGGAAAAACTGGTGCTGACGGAACAGTGGGCTTCCGAAGAGGACCTGGACAAGCATTCCAAGGGCACCGCCGTGCAGGACCTCAATGAGTCGCTGAGCGCGCTGCTGGCCGAACCCGTCCAGCTCGAACGCCTGTAGCCCCTTTCCGACCAACGACGCGGGGCCACTTCCGCCCGAACGAACCTGGGTTCGTCGGCGGAAGTGGCCCCGCGTTGGTGCTTAATGCGACGGGCGCCTGGCGGACCCTTAGGCCTCCGGGATCTGCGTGCCGTCCTGCGTGCCTGGCGCCGCGGCTGCCTCGGCCTGGGACCTGGCCACATGCGCATGGACTTCTTCCATGTCCAGTGCCTTGACGGCGTCAACCACCTGCTCGAGCTGCTGGGCATTGAGCGCGCCGGGCTGCGAGAACACCAGCACCTTCTCGCGGAACGCCATCAGCGTGGGGATGGAGGTGATGCCTGCTTCGGCGGCCAGCTGCTGCTCGGCCTCGGTGTCCACCTTGGAGAACACGACGTCCGGGTGCTTCTCTGAAACTGCGGAATACGTGGGTCCAAACTGCTTGCAGGGACCACACCATTCGGCCCAGAAATCAACGAGGACGATGTCGTTGTTCTCGACGGTTGATGCGAACTGTTCACCTGTAATGTCTACGGTAGCCATGGGTCAACGGTACGCGAGCCGCCCGGTGATGTCCCGCGCGTTTCGCTCTTGGCACACCTTTTGCCGTCCGGCATCCGCGGCTTAATGCCAGAGGTGCGGCGCCGGCCGGCGGGCCCCCGGCAGCGCATTGGTCTCGCGCCACTCATGGATCCAGTCCGGCAGTTCGAGCCCGGCCGGCGGCTCGCCGAACTCCCGGAAAATCTCCTCCTGGCTCACCGGCTTGCCCTTGCTGACCAGCCGCGTTGCGATGTGGGCGCGGGCATAGATTTCACCGTCCACCACCATGCGCTGCTCGAAATAGATGGCCTTGGTGTCGAGCCCGATGATCCGGGATTCGATGGTGTATCGCTGCCACAGCTGAAGGGACTTCCGGAAGGCGATGGTCTCCCCTGCGGCCACCGGCGACCACCCCTGCCGGCGCATCTTCTTCCAGGTCCCGCTCCGTGCCATGAGATCAAACCGGCCCAGGTCCATCAGCGAGAAGTACATCCCGTTGTTGACATGCATGGCGATGTCGATGTCGGTCGGCAGTACGCGGAGCGGCAGGGAGGACGTGTCCCAGATACTCAGGGGTGGCCGGCGCGAGGACGTGAACAGGAGCAGGAGCGTTCGCAAAAGCAGGTGCATGCCATCATGTTACCCGCGAGTAACATCAGCGCCAAGGGTCGCCCCCTTTAGGATTTCCCCATGACACAGCAACGCTACAGGGACATCGCCGAATGGCCTCTGATGGGAACAGCGCTGATTTTCCTGGCAGCTTACGCATGGCAGGTGATTGGCCACATCGAAGGACGGCAGGCCGAATTCCTCGAAAGCGTCATGTGGATCACCTGGGCTGTCTTCGTTGCCGACTACGCGGCGAACCTGTGGCTCGCGGACAACAGGAAGCGCTGGTTCATTCGCAACCTGCACGAGCTGCTGATTGTTGCCCTGCCGTTTTTCCGACCGCTGAGGCTGCTCCGGCTGGTCACCCTGCTGTCCGTGCTGCACCGGACCGTGGGCGAGACACTCCGCGGCCGCGTGGTCACCTATGTGGCCGGCTCGGCCGTCCTGCTGGTGTTTGTGGGCGCCCTGGCCGTCCTGGACGTCGAACAAAATGCGCCCGACGCCAAGATCATCACCTTCGGCGACGCCGCGTGGTGGGCCATCACCACCATCACCACCGTGGGCTATGGGGATCTCTTTCCTGTCACGCCCATTGGCCGGATGGTTGCCGCCGCCCTGATGATGAGCGGCATCGCAGTCCTGGGTGTCGTCACGGCGTCCATCGCATCCTGGCTGGTGCAAAGGGTCGAAGAGAACACGGAAGCGGCTGTCGAGTCGGCTGAAGTCCCGGTTCGCGCGGACATCCGGGAACTGCTGGCAGAGGTGGCCGCCCTGCGGCAGGAGTTGGCGGCGCTGCGCCGCCAACGTGAGCCATAAACTTCCCCAAAGCCCCAAGAGAATTTTCGAAAAGGCAGCCATCCGGTCGTTACATCCGGATGGCTGCCTTTTTTGTGGAATTAATCCACATGAGTGAATTATAAAAAGCATCAAGATTTGCTCAATATCCCGGATTTCTCCGAAATGACGTAATTAACTACCGTCCCCAATCTCCACGTATGCGGCGCTCCTGCCGGCCCGGTCCAACCCGAAAATTGGGGCTCTTACCTGCTTCCAGCCGAGTAGGCCACCGCACTTTTTCGAGTGTCCCCGCGGTCCAGGAAAGAAGCTGTTGCGTACACCCTGCGGAGGCGCGGGTGCCATGTACGAATATTCGGGTAATTCCTACTCGTGCGGTGATTACCTCCCGATTCATAGACTCGATATTCCTAGGGCAAGCAGCATTCCGGAATTATCCGTGGCCACTAAATGGGCACGGGTCTAATCATTCGGGCTACCGAAATTACTCATCATTTCGGCAGTTCACTTCATGCGTCTCCGTGCCACGGGCTGCTCCTCAATGCCGCCCGATGCCGGCGCACCGCCGCCCTGGGGCCTGCTGTCCTGTCGACCCCAAGGCATTGACTCTCGGGGGGAACCGATGGATCAAAAAGAGCTTGACCTTGAGGACAGAACACCTGTCCCGGCACCTGCAACGGTCCGCAATGGAAGAACCAGGCTAAGGACCATCCTGGCCGCGGGAGCTGTGGTTACGGCAGTCGCCGTGGCCGCGGTGGGCTACTCCGCCTCCGCGCAGACGCCCAGCATCACCGACACACAGGCGGTACCGGCACCTGCGCCCGAGGCCGACAAGTCCGCAGACACTCCCGCTTCTGCAACGGCCGGAGCCGGCACGCCGGAGGCGGCCGTAGCCGCCATCCCCGAGCCCGCCGCACCGGCCCCTGCGCCGGCCGCAGAACCCGCTCCTGCGCCGGCCCCTGCCCCGGCGCCTGCCCCGGCACCTGAGGCGTCCAACCTATACACGGTGGTCGCCGGGGACACTGTGGGGGCAATAGCTGCTCGCTTCGGGGTGGACATGAACGCCATGCTGGCCGCGAACGGCCTGGGCCTGTACTCGCCGATCGTACCGGGGCAGGTCCTGAAACTGACGGGACCGGCCGTCGCCGCCCCGGCACCCGCCGCTCCGGCACCCGACCCGGCACCGGCGCCTGCTCCGGCACCGGTGCCTGCTGCGGCTCCCGCCCCGGCGCCCGCTCCGGCGGTCCGCACAATCTATGTAGCGGGTGCCGGCGGACAGTCGATGGTGGACGCCTGCATCGGCCCCATCCACTTCACACCCACCGATGCCTATGCCCTCTTCATCACGGAGCATGACTTCTGCGGAGGATGGGCCCGGTTCTCGGGGATCGGCGTCGGCGAGACCGTCAGCATTCCCGGCTACGGGACCTACACGGTGGTCGGACGGGGGCAGGTGCCAAACCCCGGCACCACCAATAATGTCTCCGCGATCTTCGGCGGCTTCCCGCGGGTCATCCTGCAGACCTGCATCCCGGGGACCAACCAGATGCTGGTGATTGGCCTCAACTGACGTTCCCGAGCTGGTCCGAGGTGCCGAACCTGCAAGGCCAGGGACGGCACACAAGGCCCAGGCGAAAGGCGGCGAATGTCCCGGACAACGAAAAAGTCTCCGGAACCTGATGGTTCCGGAGACTTTTCCTTTGGGTGGCAGATGAGGGATTCGAACCCCCGTAGGCGTTGCCAGCTGATTTACAGTCAGCCCCCTTTGGCCGCTCGGGTAATCTGCCGAACTTCAAAAGAAGATCACTCGCGGTTTCCTTGGTCAGAACTACTGTTTCCAGTCCGTTCCGCTTCCAGCAACCGCGGGCAAGACAACTTTACAGAACTTCTGCCGAAGAATCGAATCGAGCCGCCAAGGCCTCCGAATACCCCGGAAATCCGCCAAAAATCAGGCTTCGCCAAGAATGCGTCCGGCCAGTTTCGCTTCGAACTTCGCTGCCTGCTCCTCGGTGATCTGGTTCAACTGCACCGCCCGCATTAGATCCGAGTGCACACCGTCCAGGCGGGAGGAAGCCTCGGCCACGGGGCTAAGGATGATCGAGGCAGCCACGGCCGCGGCTGCCACAGAGGTGGCCGCAGCGGCGAGGGAGGTGGCCGCAGCGGCAGTGGAGCGCGTGACGTAGCGGACGGCCTTCTGGTGCATGTGCTTTCCTTCCGGGACAACTCTTCCAACACCTCCAACCCTGGGGGCCAAGACTTCGTTCCCGCCGTGCGTCCGCTTTGAAGTAACTGTGAATCGACCGGAACGCGTCTGCTGCGGCCGTTTTCGCTTCGGGCCCGGCCCGGGCCCTGAGCCTTCACTTCGCCGCCATCCGTACTAGGCTGGAATGCAGACAACACTGCCCCCGAAGGGGTACCCAGGCGATCAGCAGGAGGACAGTTATGGCAGGCGAATCCACATTCGACGTCGTCAGCAAGGTAGACAAGCAGGAAGTTGCCAATGCCCTGAACCAGGCGCAGAAGGAACTGGCCCAGCGCTACGACTTCAAGGGCGTTGGCGCCGAGGTCGATTTCAGCGGTGAAAAGATCCTAATGAAGGCCAACTCCGAAGAGCGGGTGCTGGCAGTCCTGGACGTACTGCAGTCCAAGCTCATCCGCCGCGGAATCTCGCTGAAGTCGCTGGACACCGGCGAGCCCTACGCATCCGGCAAGGAATATCGGCTGGAGGCGTCCATCAAGGAGGGCATCGCCCAGGACCTTGCAAAGAAGATCAACAAGCTGATCCGCGACGAGGCGCCCAAGTCCGTCAAATCCCAGATCCAGGGCGATGAACTTCGCGTGACGTCCAAGTCCCGCGACGATCTGCAGGCCACCATGGCCCTCCTGAAGGACTTTGACGAAGCCGACCTGCAGTTCGTCAACTTCCGCAGCTGAACCGAGCCGCCGTTTTCGACGCGCAAAAATCCACACGCTACTCAAAAAGGCTGGCGACACCGGTATATGGGTGTCGCCAGCCTTTTTGCGCGTCGGAAACCACTTTGCGCGTCAGAAGTACGACGGCGGCAACTCAGCTGGCCGGGCCGCCCGCCATCAGTTCCAGGCGGGTGATGCGGTCCTGCATCGGCGGGTGCGTTGCAAACATCCGGGTCACACCGCCGGCACGGAACGGGTTGGCGATCATCAGGTGCGAGGTGTTCACCAGCTTCTGGTCCGGCGGGAGCGGCACCATCTGCACGCCCTGATGGATCTTGCGCAGGGCTGAGGCGAGCGCCAGCGGATCGCCCGTGAGCGCGGAACCGTCCTCGTCGGCGTCGTACTCTCTGGTCCGGGAAATAGCCGACTGGATCACCACCGCCGCGAGCGGAGCGAGAAGCGCCATCGCCATCACCGCGAGCGGGTTTGAATTGCGGCGGTCCCCTCCGCCGAAGATCAGCAGCATCTGGCCCACCGAGGTGATCACGCCCGCTACTGCCGCGGCCACGGACGAGGTCAGGATGTCCCTGTTGTAAACGTGCATGAGCTCGTGGCCCAGCACCCCCCGAAGCTCCCTGAGGCTCAGGAGCCGCAGGATGCCTTCCGTGCAGCAGACGGCGGCGTTCTGCGGGTTCCTGCCGGTGGCAAAAGCATTCGGCGCCGGCGTGGGCGAGACGTAAATCCGCGGCATGGGCTGGTTCGCCTTAGCGGAGAGCTCCCGGACGATCTGGTAGAGCTGGGGCGCCTGCTCCTCGGTGACGGGGTACGCCTGCATGGAGCGGAGCGCGAGTTTGTCGCTGTTCCAGTACCCGTAGGCTGTGGTGCCCACGCCCACCAGCGCCATGATCCAGATGGGGGTGGTGCTCCGCATGCTGCTGCCGATCACGGCACCCAGCCCCAGCAGCACCGCCCAGAGCACCCCGAACAGAGCCGCGGTCTTCAGTCCGTTGTGGTGATTATGCACTGTGCCTCCTCACGACGTTCCTACCCTCGAATGACGGCCTGGGCGGCGCCGCTACGCAACGGGATTCCGCGCGTCGTACTTCAGGAATCCCGACTGCCATCGCGCCACCGTCCACGCCACGGCGATGCACAACAACCCGCCCAGCAGCAAAACCCAACCTTCACTCAAAAGTTTAGTGCCGCCGCCGGCCAGCATGTCCCCGATCCGCGGACCGCCGGCAACCACCACCACAAACACTCCCTGGAGCCGCCCGCGCAGGTGGTCCGGTGTCGCCGCCTGGAGGATGGTGGTCCGGAAAACGGCACTCACGGAGTCCGCGATGCCGGCTAGGGCACAGCAGAGCGCCGCGGGCAGCAGCCACCACGTCACACCGTCGGCGCCGGAACGCCCGGCCAGCACCACCACCAGTCCGAAGCCGGCGATGGAGGCACCCCACCCCATGACGGACCACACCACGGCGCTCCCTTGCCGGCGGATGCCGCCCAGCGGTCCGGAGAAGAGCCCGGCCAGGAACGCGCCCACTGCTGTAGACGCCAGCAGCACGCCCACGGTGGCCTCGCCGCCGCCGATCATCACCGCACCGATCGCCGGCATCAGGGCCCGCGGCTGCGCGAAGATCATGGCCACGAGGTCGATCACAAACGTCATGCGCAGATTTGGTCTGGTACCCAGGAAGCGGAAACCCTCCACCACCGAACGCAGCCCGGCCCGGTGCGTGGTCTTCCCCGGCGGCATCGGAGGGAGCCTCAGCAGGGCCCAGAACGCAAAGGCGAAGCTTGCCACGTCCAGCGTGTAGGTCCAGCCGAAGCCCACCCAGGCCACCAGCACGCCGGCCAGCAGCGGACCGGCTGTCATGCCCAGGCCGAACGTGATCATGCTCAGCGCGTTGGCGGCCGGCAGGAGTTCCTTGCGGACCAGTGCCGGGATGATGGCGCTGCGGGCGGGCTGGTTGATGGCCTGGGCGCCGCTCTGCACGGCCACCAGCACGTAGAGCAGCCACACGTTGCCCAGCCCGAGCCAGGCCTGCGCCGCCAGCCCGGCGGTGGTAAGCCACAGCATGGTGGTCGCCAGCAGGGCAACCTTGCGGCGGTCGTGGGCATCGGCGATGGAGCCGCCCAGCAGGCCTCCGAGCACCAGGGGCACCAGCGCGAAGATACTCAGCAAGCCAACGTAGAGGCTGTCCTGCGTCAGCCGGTACACCTCAAGGCTCACCGCCACCAGGGTCAGCTGGCTGCCAAGGTTGGAGACGGCGGATCCAAGCCAGAGCCGGCGGAAGTCAGGGCTCTCGCGCAGCGGAGTGATGTCAGCCAGGAATCTTCCCACCGGGCAACTCTAGCGGCGGAGGCAGCGGGATCCGGGCCATTCAGGGGCCTGCATGCTGCGGCGCCCCTGAATGCCGGACGCGGCCTTGATAGTCTCGGGCGGGGAAACACTATGGCGGAAGGAATGCACATGCAGTTGTCCAGACGGCTGCTTTTCGGCTCGGCGGTCTGGGAGGTCACCCGGCCGCGCACTCCGCTGACGGCCGGCCACCTGATGATCCGCCTGAGCAATCCGGCAACGACCCTGGACCACAGGTCGGCGGCCGACTGGCTGCGCTGCCACAACGCTGCCCGAAGGGCACTGGCCGATGTTCTCGGGGCAGACACCTGCACCCTGCTTTTTGCGCATCGCTGGCATGCGCTCGGCGCCGCTATCGGCGAACCTGCCGCGGAGTCATCCACCCCCACGTTCCACCTGTTCGGCCGCTGGGACGGCGAACCGGTCACCCCCGCCGGGCAGCTGTCCCTGCCGGCGCAGCGCCGGAAGCCGGCGCCGGACCAGGAACTGGACAAGTACGACGCCGGGCTCCGCACCGCGCTGCTGAAAGCGGCAACTGCCTCGGTGGACGGGACGGCGCACGGGACACCGGACTTCGCGGCTGACGGTGCCGGTTCGGCAGACATCGCGGAAGGCGATACGGAAGCCGCCCAGGAACAGGAAGCGCCGCTTCCCGCCATCCGGGCCTGGGCGCCGTCGTCCCCTGCGGGCTCGGACCACACGGTCCTCGCACCGGAACGGACCATCGGTTCCGTGGAGGATGTGACCCCGCGGGAACTGCTCGCCCTGGCCGCGGCGCTGGAAGCTCTGGCGCTCCGGCAGGCTGTGACCGGCCTCAGCTGCCTGGTTCCTGACACTGCCGTCACGGCCGGCCGGCTCGAACTGCACGCGCTGGGCCGCTCTGCCGGTGAAGCCGTCAACCCGTTTGAAATGTTGCTGCGGTCTCCGGAGATTAGCCCAGCCTTATTGTGATTTAGTCATAATAAGTGCTTGAATGGGGCTATGACAGTTCACGAGGCAGGCCAGGATGCATGGGCAGCCGCCCTGCGCGCCCACGGCCGCCGGGTGACCAAGCAGCGGCTGGCGGTCCTCACCGCCGTCGAACGCCACCCGCACTCGCCGGCCGAAAGCATCCTCGCCGCCGCGCGTGAAGAACTGCCTGAAATGACCGCACAGTCCGTTTACGTGGTCCTCGGTGACCTCACGGACCTGCATATGCTGCGCCGGTTCGAACCGCCCCATTCCCCCGCGCTGTACGAGACGCGGGTGGGCGACAACCACCACCACGCCATCTGCATCAGTTGCGGACGGGTGGAGGACGTGGACTGCGCCGTGGGCCATGCGCCCTGCCTCACGCCGCACTGGGATGAAAATTCCGAGCCGATGACCATCCAGATCGCTGACGTCATGTACCAGGGCATCTGCCAGGACTGCCAGCGCACCCAAAAGCTACCCGCCGAACGAAACTAAGCAAGAAACCCAACCAAAGGAGAAAGATGACTCTGAACATCTCTGCGCCCGCTGTGTCCACCACACAGTCCGGTGCTCCCGTCACTTCCGATGCTCACTCGAAGGCTGTCGGCGCTGACGGCGCCATCATCCTGACCGACCACTACCTGGTCGAGAAGCTCGCCCAGTTCAACCGCGAGCGTGTCCCGGAGCGCGTAGTCCACGCCAAGGGCGGCGGCGCGTTCGGTAAGTTCACCACCACCGAGGACATCTCCAAGTACACCAAGGCCGCCTTCCTGCAGCCGGGCGTGGAAACCGAAATGCTGATCCGCTTCTCCTCGGTGGCCGGCGAGAACGGCTCCCCCGACACCTGGCGCGATCCCCGCGGCTTCGCCGTGAAGTTCTACACCTCCGAGGGCAACTACGACCTCGTGGGCAACAACACCCCCGTCTTCTTCATCCGCGACGGCATCAAGTTCCCGGACTTCATCCACTCCCAGAAGCGCCTGCCGGGCACCCACCTGCGCGACGCCGACATGCAGTGGGATTTCTGGACCCTGTCCCCCGAGTCCGCACACCAGGTGACCTGGCTCATGGGCGACCGCGGCCTGCCGGCTTCCTGGCGTGAAATGCAGGGCTATGGCTCGCACACCTACCAGTGGATCAACGCCGAGGGCGAGCGCTTCTGGGTCAAGTACCACTTCAAGTCCAACCAGGGCGTCAAGACCATCACGGGCGACCGCGCCGAAGAGCTGGCCGGCTCGGACGCGGACTTCTACATCCGCGACCTCCAGGAGAACATTGCCGCCGGCAACTTCCCCTCCTGGGACCTGCACGTCCAGGTCATGCCGTACGAGGACGCCAAGACCTACCGCTTCAACCCGTTCGACCTCACCAAGGTGTGGCCGCACTCGGACTACCCGCTGATCAAGGTGGGCACCATGGAGCTGAACCGCAACCCGGAGAACTACTTCGCGCAGATCGAGCAGGCCACCTTCGCGCCGTCGAACTTCGTTCCGGGCATCGCCGCTTCCCCGGACAAGATGCTGCAGGCCCGCATCTTCTCCTACGCCGATGCACACCGCTACCGCGTGGGCACCAACCACGCCCAGATCCCGGTGAACCAGCCGAAGAACCAGGTCAACAACTACAGCCAGGACGGCGCCGGGCGTTACCACTTCAACGCCCCGTCCGTTCCGGTCTACGCCCCGAACTCGGTTGGCGGCCCCGCTGCTGTTGAGCCGCAGAACCCTGCCGGCGGCTGGGAGAACGACGGCGAGCTGACGCTCTCCGCCCACTCCCTGCACGCTGAGGACAACGACTTCGGCCAGGCCGGCACGCTGTACCGCGAAGTGTTCGACGACGGCGCCAAGGCCCGTCTGCTGGACACCATCACCGGTGCGGTGGGCGGCGTGAAGAACGCCGGAATCAAGGAACGCGCCATCCAGTACTGGACCAACGTTGACGCCGACCTCGGCGCCAAGCTGCGCGCCAACCTGGGCGCCGGCCAGACCGAATCCGACGCCGAGGCAGCCAACAAGCTGTAGCCTCCTCCGGCGGCGCCCCGGGCGCCCCCGGCTGTGATTCATGGGAACACCCCGCTGCGGACATCCGCGGCGGGGTGTTCTGCTCTTTCCGTTGTGCGGCTCTTACCCCTGTTTTCCACATACGCGCCACGGGCCACTGGCCGGGCCGCCGGAGCCGCCCTAGGCTCACTGCATGACCACATTCCAGGGCATCCCCGCCGCAGCATTCGGCTTCTATGCCGAACTTGAGCAGAACAACAACCGGGAGTGGTGGCTCGGACACAAACCCCGGTACGAATCGCTCGTCCGGGAACCGCTGGCGGCCCTGCTGGCCCAGCTGGAGCCAAGGTTCGGCCCTGCGAAAATCTTCCGGCCGAACCGGGACGTCCGATTCTCCCCCGACAAATCCCCCTACAAGACGGCCCAGGGAGCGCTCGCGTCCTTCCAGGAAGGCGTGGGGTACTACGTACAGCTAAGCGCCGACGGCCTCCTGGTGGGAGGCGGCTGCCATTCGAGCTCGCCCGCCCAGCTGGCCCGCTTCCGGAACTCGGTGGACGCCACCGGGACCGGAGAGTCCCTGGCGCAGATTGTGCGCAGGGTCAGCGAAGCGGGATTCACTGTGGAGGGTGAACGGCTCAAGACCGTGCCAAGGGGCTTTCCGCGGGACCATCCCCGGGCGGAGCTCCTCAAATACAAGTCGCTGTCCGCGGCCAAGGCGCTCGGTGAGCCTGACTGGCTCGCCACGCCCGCAGCCGCGGAGGAAGTTTCCCGGCTCTGGGAACAGCTCCGGCCGCTCGTTGAATGGGTGGGCCGCCACGCCGCACCCTGAGCTTTGTGACGGCGGGCTGTGCGGGCCTTGCGACGCCGGGCGGGCTACGGAGTGTCGGAGGCGGAGGTCGCTGTCGTTGGAGCCTGCGCCGCTGATGAGGCAGCCGCCGGGCGGTGGCCTCTCTTGGCCAGTTGGATCTGCTCATAGACGTGGTGCCGCAGCTCGGTAAAGCGTGGCAGCGAACGGGTGTTCAGCTGGTCACGCTCTGCCGGAAGGTCGATCACGATGTCTTCCTGGATGACCGTCGGAGAGCTGGAAAGGATGATGACCCGCTCCCCCAGGTAGACCGATTCATCGATGTCGTGCGTCACGAAGAGCACCGTTACGCCGAGCTTCTTCCATACGACCCGGATCAGGTCTTCCAGGTCGGCCCGGGTCTGGGCATCCACGGCGGCGAACGGTTCGTCCATCAGCAGGACCTCCGGCTGGTAGGCAATGGCCCGGGCGATCGCCACGCGCTGCTGCATGCCGCCGGAGAGCTGCCAGGGGTAGGACCGCGGAACGCCGGACAGGCCCACGGCCTCGAGGGCCTCATCCACCAGCCTGTCGCGCTCGGCCTTCGGCATCCCCTGGTTCTTCAGCGGAAGTTCCACGTTGTCGCGAACCCGCATCCACGGGAACAGCGAGCGTCCGTATTCCTGGAACACCACGGCCATCTTTTTCGGAGGACCGGTCACCCGCTTGCCGTCGAGCAGGACTTCTCCCTCAGTCGGGGCCATCAGGCCGGAAATGCATTTCAGGAGCGTGGTCTTGCCGGAGCCCGAGGGGCCAACGAGGCACGCCAACTCGCCGGCGCGCAGGTCGAAAGTGAGGTTCCGCACGGCCTCGATGTCGCCGCCGTCGGTCTGGTACACCTTCTTCACCCCGCGGACGGACAGCATCGCTTCCTGGGCCGTTTGAGTTGAGTCAGGCTGCATTTTCTACCTCTTTCTGGCCGTGGTACCAGCGCAGGATGTTCCGCTCAGCCCACTGGAAGATGAATGACATGCCAACACCCAGCAGGCCCAGGACCACAATGCCGGACCACATCTCCGGAATGGCGAACGAGCGCTGGAACTGGACGATGGTGAAACCCAGGCCCGAGGACGAGGCGAACATCTCGGAAATCACCATCAGGATCAGCCCGAGGGACATCGACTGGCGGACGCCGGCCATGATTTGCGGGCTGGCCGAAGGCAGGACCAGGTAACGGACCCGGGCCCAGCCGTCGATGCCGTAGGTGTGGCTGGAATCGGAGAGCACCGGGTCGACGGCGCGGACGCCCTCAATGGTGTTCAGCAGGACCGGCCAGACGCACCCGGAGATGATGACGACAACTTTCATGGAGTCGGTGATGCCCATCAGCAGCATCAGCACCGGCACCAGGACCGGAGGGGGGATGGCGCGGAAAAACTCCAGCGTCGGTTCCAGCAGCGCGCGGAGCCATCTGACCGATCCGATCAGGACCCCGCCGACGACGCCGATCACGATCGCCGCGATCACGCCCACGGCGAGCCGCCCTATGCTGGGCAGCACGTCCGTGAGGAAACGCTCGCCGAACCAGACCTTGCCAAACGTTCCGACCAGGCTGGCCGGCGTGGGGACAAAGAAGTTGACCGGCCCCAGGGTGGAGGACCACCAGACCAGGACCAGCAATACCGGCAGTCCCAGCAGGAAGCCGAAGTTCTTCAAGACCTTCATACGATCACCTCGGAACGGACCGACGAGTGCCAGGCAAGGGTCTTCTTCTCAATGAAACGCATCAGGATGTTGATCAGCACGCCGATCAGCCCGGTGGCGAGCACCAGGGCGTACATGCCGGAGATTGCGCCGCCGGACTGGGCAAGGGCGATCTCCCGGCCGAGTCCCGGGGATCCGATCACAAGTTCGGCCGTGATGGCCAGGACCAGCGCCACCGCGCCCGCCAGCCGCACCCCGGTCATCAGGTATGGCAGGGCCGTGGGAAAGACGACGTAGCGGATGCGGGCCATCCTGCCCAGGCCGTACGTCTTGGCCGTATTGTTGGCGACCATGTCGACGTCGGCCACGCCGTAGAGGACCTGTATCAGGACCTGCCAGAAGGACGCGTACACAATCAGCAGCAGCGACGACTCGATCTTCACGCCGAAGAGCAGAACGGCCAGCGGGATCAGGGCCACCGAGGGGATCGGGCGGAGGAATTCAACGGTCGAATTGGTGGCCTTCCGGAGGAAGTTGCTGGAGCCGATAATGAAGCCGAGCAGCACGGCCGCCGCCACGGCTATCAGGAGGCCCAGGAACCAGGCCTTCATGGTCTCGCCGACCGCAACCCAGAAGGCGGTGAGTCCGAAGTCGGCAACGAGCGCGGCGATGACCTCACTCGCGGGCGGCAGATAGCGCTCATCGATGATGCCGAGCCGGGGAATCAGCTCCCAGGTGCCCAGGAACCCCAGGATCCCAGCGACCCCGAGCAGTTGTTGTGTTGGTACCTTACGGACCCGCCGGTAGTGCCGCTCCGCGCCGGGAGCGGCACTACCGGAGGTTGGAGCCTGTGAACTCACGGGAGGAGTTCGTCTGCGTTCGGAGCCTTGGTCAGCGTGCCGTAGCTGGCGGCGGCGTCGCCGAGGGTCTTGAACGCATCCTTGTTGAAGTCGACCCGGTACCGCGGCAGCACGATCTTGGCCCGGGCAGCCTCGTCGATCTTCGTGTAGGTGCCCACGATGTCGCGGACCTCCTGCGGGTGCTGCTGCGCATATTCAAGCGATTTGTTCATGGCACGGGTGAACTTCTGCGTGAGCTCAGCCTTGCCCTTGATGGTGTCTCCCTTGGTGAAGTAGCCGGCGATGTCCAGCTCCGGGCTCATCTCGACGAAGTTCCAGGAAACCACTTTGCCGCCTTCAGCCACGGCCTTGGACAGGAAGGGCTCAAGGATCCACGCCGCATCCACCTGCTTGTTGGCCAGGGCCGCCGGGGCGTCCGGGAAGGCCACCTCGACGAACTTCACGCTCTTGGGGTCACCACCGTCCTTTTCGACGACCGACTTGATGGTGGTGTCGCCGATGTTGGAGAGGTTGTTCACCGAAACGGTCTTGCCTGCGAGGTCTTTCCCGGACTGGATGCTTGAGCCTGCCGGCACGACGACGCCGCCGATGTCCTTGCCCTTTTCCCCGGTGGTGGACGCACCGTTGGCGACGAATTTCAGGTCAAGGCCCTTGTCCTTGGCGACCATCACCGAGATCAGATTTGAGAACGCGAAGTCGAAACTGCCACTGACGACACCGGGGACGATCGCCGCACCGCCGGTTGCGGTCTGGATGTCCAGCTGGAGGCCCTCTTCCTTGAAGAAGCCCTGCTTGTCTCCGAGGTAGATGGGGGCGCAGTCGACGATGGGAATGACACCGACGCTGACCTTCGTCAGGTCCGAACCTCCACCGGCGGTGCCCGAGGCAGTTCCGCCTCCCGTGGAACTGGGCGAGCCACTTCCGCAGGCCGACAATCCCAGAACAGACGCGGCTGCCAGAACGGCAATAAATCGACGTTTCATGTTCACTCCTTTGTGCCCACTGACCGGGAGCGCTGACTCCAAGCCACAGCCATTCGCCATTCGAACAGCTGTTCAACAATCGGATCTAAGCGAATGTGAGGTCAACCACATCTACTTAGGGCTCATTGTTACAGCTCTGAGACGGCGGGGTAAGGGCCGGCTGCCCCTGTTGGGAGGTCAGACGTGCTGGCCGTCCGTGGCCAGGCGGTGTTCAAGGTTCGAGAAGAACACGGCCACCATCAGTTCGAAGGCCTTGGTGGCTTCCTCTGGCTGGTTCATCACCACAAAATCGAACTGTAAGCCGTAGAAAGTGGAGGTGAAGAGGCGGGCGTCGGTGTCTGCATACTCCGGCCGGATGCCCTGCACCACCAACCAGTCGCGTGCTTTTTCGTGGAGCATGCGGAAGTGGTCCTGGGCTGTCCCGCGGGGCGAGGCCGCCACAACGTCCTGCGCCGTGGCCTCGAACTCAAGCCTTGCGAGGTGGCGGTTGCGCTGGGCCATGGTCCACTGCCAGGACTCCATCAGGAAGGACCGCCACGCTTCCCGGTCGATGTCACGCACGTCGGTACTGCGCATGCTGTCCAGCCTGGATTCGATGGAGCGGATGATCTCATTGACCAGTTGTTCCCGGTTGCCGAAGTGGTAGACCAGCACGTACGAGCTGATGCCCAGGCCCTCCGCGAGGCTCCGGAAGGTGAGCTCGGCCAGGGTCTTGTCCATCAGGTAGTCCTGAATGGCAGACAACAGCTCCACCTTGCGTTGCGGTTTAACAGCTCTGGCCATGACTCCATCTTATGGAGTCATGGCCAGAGCTAATTCCGGGGCCGGAGGTCAGGGGCGGGTAAGCGCGTCCTCATCCTTATCCGCCACTGCCTGCGGGACGCCATTGACGGCGGCCTTGGCCTCAGCGAACTTCTCGTTCAACCGGGAGTGCCGCTGGCCGTAGGCGAAGTAGATGGCTACACCGATGACGAGCCAGATGGCGAAGAAAATCCAGGTCTCCACCGCGAGGTTTGTCATCAGGTACAGGCACAGGAGGGCGGACACCACCGGGATAACCTTGCCGAACGGCACGCGGAACGCCGGCTTCAGGTCCGGGCGCTTCTTCCGCAGGACCAGGATGCCCAGGCTCACCATCACAAAGGCGGACAACGTGCCGATGTTGATCATTTCCTCGAGCAGATCCACGTTGGTCAGGCCGGCCACGACGGCCACTGCCGCGCCGCAGATCACCTGGAGGCGGACCGGCGTCGCACGGATGGTGCTGGTCTTGGACAGCGAGCGCGGCAGCAGGCCGTCGCGGCTCATCGCCAGGACCACCCGGGACAGGCCCATGAGCAGGACCATGATCACCGTGGTGAGGCCCACCAGGGAGCCGAAGGCGATGACCTTGGCGGCGTCGGTGTTGCCTACGGCTTCGAACGCGGTGGTGAGGGTTGGGTTCTTGGCCTCCGCCAGCTGCGTGTAGGACACCATGCCGGTCAGGGCGAGCGACACGAGGATGTAGAGAACGGTGACAATGGCCAGGCCGCCGAAGATGCCGCGAGGCAGGGTCTTCTGCGGGTTCTTGACCTCTTCGGCCGAGGTGGCAACAACGTCGAATCCGATGAAGGCGAAGAACACGAGCGCCGCGCCGGCAAAGATGCCCAGCGTGCCGTATTGCGCCGGGACGGCTCCGGTCAGGAAGCCGAAGAAGGACTGCTTGAGCACGTCGGCGGTGCCGGAGGCTGCAGTCGGTTCGGAGGCGGGAACGAAGGGCGAGTAGTTCTCGAACTTCACGTAGCTGAAGCCCACCACGATCACGAACAGCACCACGGCGATCTTGATGAGGGTGAAGATGTTGCCCACGCGGGCGGACAGCTTTGTCCCGAGCACCAGCAGGACGGTGAAGACGGCCACGATCAGGAATGCGCCCCAGTAGAGGTCGATTCCGCCGAGCGAGATGGAGGGCGGAATGTCCACGCCCATGAGGGCAAAGACCTTGCTGAGGTAAATGCCCCAGTACTTGGCGATCACGGCACCTGCCGTGAAGAGCTCCAGGATGAGGTTCCAGCCGATAATCCAGGCCAGCAGTTCCCCCATGGTGGCGTACGTGAAGACGTAGGCGGAACCCGCGACCGGAATGGCCGTGGCAAATTCTGCGTAGCACATGATGGCCAACGCGCACGTGACCGCAGCAATGGCGAAGGAGATCGTCACAGCGGGGCCGGCGAAGTTCGCAGCGGCCTTGGCTCCGACGGAAAAGATCCCCGCGCCGACAGCAACGGCGACACCCATGATCATGAGGTCCCACGTGCTCAGGGAACGCTTCAGCTTGCGTCCGGGTTCATCGGCGTCGGCGATCGACTGCTCGATGGATTTCGTCCGGAAAAGGTTCATAGGAAAGTCCACAATCTCGATAGCTTGCTGGAAACAGACTTATCAAGAGTAGTGTCCATCCAGTGGACGGTCACATTTATCCCGGATAGTGAGACGGCGAAAAGCGCGGACGGACAGTTGGGACCCCTCGCAGGAGGGGCCCCAACGGTACGTCCGCGCTAGTGGACTCAGGCCCTCAGACCGGCCAGTCCATCAGCGTTGACCGGATCAGGAACCGCTTGCCTTCCGGTGCCTCCACCGAGAAGCCGCTCCCCCGGCCCTGGACCACGTCCACAGTCAGGTGCGTGTGGCTCCAGTAGTTGAACTGCTCCCGGGACATCCAAAACTCGAGCGTCTTCGGCTCCACGCCGTCGGCGATGTCGAACAGCCCCAGGAGCACATCCGCTTCGGCGGTGATGAAGTCCCCCGCCGGATAGCACATGGGCGAGGAGCCGTCACAGCAGCCGCCGGACTGGTGGAACATCAGCGGCCCGTGCTGGATCCAGAGTTTCCTGAGCAGATCCACAGCCGGTTCGGTGAGCGCCACCCGGGAGAAGTCCTCCCCGGGCAGCGTCACCGCGGCGTCAAGCCTCGTCTTTGCCATCAGTATTTGATGACCACGCGGCCGTCGATCTTGGCGTGCTTCATCTCGTCAAGAACCGCATTGACTTCCGAGAGTTCACGGGTGGATACCGTGGGGTGGATCTTGCCCTGGGCGTAGAAATCCAGGGCCTCCTCCAGGTCCTGCCGGGTGCCCACGATCGAGCCGCGGACGGTCAGGCCCTTGAGCACAATCTCGAAGATCGGTGCCGGGAAGTCGCCCGGCGGCAGGCCGTTGAACACAATCGTCCCGCCGCGGCGGGCCATCCCGATGGCCTGTCCGAAAGCTGACGGGTGCACCGCCGTGACCAGGACTCCATGGCAACCTCCGGTTTCGCGCTGGATGACTTCCGCCGGATCTTCGTGCAACGCGTTGACGGTGAGCTCAGCGCCGTGTTTCTTGGCCAGGGCGAGTTTGTCGTCCGCGATATCCACGGCGGCCACCCGCAGGCCCATGGCCACGGCGTACTGCACGGCGATGTGGCCCAGGCCGCCGATACCCGAAATGGTGACCCACTGGCCCGGCTTGGCCTCGGTCATCTTCAGTCCCTTGTAGACCGTGACGCCGGCACAGAGCACCGGGGCGACCTCCACGGGGTCGGAGCCCGCCGGAATCCGGGCGGCGAAGCGGGTGTCAACGAGCATGTACTCGCCGAACGAGCCGTCCACGCTATAGCCGGCGTTCTTTTGCGCTTCGCAGAGGGTTTCCCAGCCCGTGCGGCAGTACTGGCAGTCGCCGCAGGCGGACCAGAGCCAGGCGTTGCCCACTAGGTCCCCGACGGCCAGGTCGGTGACACCCTCGCCGAGGGCGACCACTTCGCCCACGCCTTCGTGGCCCGGGATGAAGGGCGGTGTCGGCTTGACCGGCCAGTCACCCTCCGCGGCGTGAAGGTCGGTATGGCAGACCCCGGTGGTGATGACCTTGACCAGCGCCTCGCCACGGCCCGGAGTGGGAACGGGGAGGGATTGGATCTGGAGGTCTTTTCCGAATTCAGTTACTACGGCTGCTTGCATTGTCGTCGTCATTGGCGAAATCCTTGCGTCGTTGAAGCATTGCTTGGGTGGCGCGGGCGGGGACGGATCAGTGCTAATCCGTCCCCGCCCGGGTTCAGTGCGGCTTAGAAGAAGCCGAGTTTGTTTTCGTTGTAGCTGACCAGGAGGTTCTTGGTCTGCTGGTAGTGGTCCAGCATCATGGAGTGGTTCTCACGTCCGATGCCGGAGGACTTGTAGCCGCCGAACGCGGCACCGGCCGGGTAGGCGTGGTAGTTGTTGACCCAGACACGGCCCGCCTGGATTTCACGCCCGGCGCGGTACGCCACGTTGCCGTTGCGGGACCAGACGCCGGCGCCGAGGCCGTAGAGGGTGTCGTTGGCGATGCCCATGGCGTCGTTGTAGTCGCTGAAGCGCGTCACGGACACCACCGGACCGAAGATCTCCTCCTGGAAGATCCGCATCTTGTTGTGGCCTTCGAAGACGGTGGGCTGGACGTAGAAGCCGCCGGCCAGGTCGCCGGGAAGCTCGGCGCGGGCGCCGCCGGTGAGCACCTTGGCACCCTCCTGCTTTCCGATGTCGATGTAGGAGAGGATCTTCTCGAGCTGGTCATTGGAGGCCTGGGCGCCCACCTGGGTTTCGGTGTCCAGCGGGTTGCCCTGGATCATCTTCTCCACGCGCGCCACGGCATCGGCCATGAAGGAGTCGTAGATGTCCTCCTGGACCAGGGCGCGGGACGGGCAGGTGCAGACTTCGCCCTGGTTGAACGCAAACAGCGCGAAGCCCTCCTGCGCCTTGTCGTAGAACGCGTCGTCCTTGTCGGCAACGTCGTTGAAGAAGATGTTCGGGCTCTTGCCGCCCAGCTCGAGGGTGACCGGGATCAGGTTCTGGCTGGCGTACTGGCTGATCAGGCGGCCGGTGGTGGTTTCACCGGTGAACGCGATCTTGCGGATCCGGGGGCTGGAGGCCAGCGGCTTGCCGGCTTCGACGCCGAAGCCGTTGACCACGTTGATGACACCGGCGGGAAGGATGTCGCCGATGAGCTCCATCAGGACCAGGATGGACGACGGCGTCTGCTCGGCCGGCTTGAGGACCACGGCGTTGCCGGCGGCCAGGGCCGGGGCGAGCTTCCAGACGGCCATGAGGATGGGGAAGTTCCACGGAATGATCTGGCCCACGACGCCGAGCGGCTCGTGGTAGTGGTAGGCCGTGGTGTCATCGTCAAGCTGTGACAGGCGGCCTTCCTGGGCGCGGACCGCGGAGGCGAAGTAGCGGAAGTGGTCGGCAGCCAGCGGAATGTCCGCGTTGAGGGTTTCGCGGATCGGCTTGCCGTTGTCCCAGGACTCGGCCACGGCGAGCATCTCGAGGTTCTCGTCGATGCGGTCGGCGATCTTGTTCAGGATGGCTGCGCGCTCGGCAACGGAGGTCTTGCCCCACGAGGGTGCGATCTTGTGCGCGGCGTCCAGGGCCAGCTCGATGTCTTCGGCCGTGCCGCGGGCCACCTCGCAGAATGCCTTGCCGGTGACCGGGGTGATGTTCTCGAAGTACTGGCCCTTGACGGGAGCCACCCATTCGCCGCCGATCCAGTTCTCGTAGCGGTCCTTGAACGTAACCTTCGAACCTTCGGTACCGGGCTGTGCGTAGACAGTCATTGCTAGCTCCTTTGCTGTGCAGATGATGAGCGGCCTGTGCTGGCGGCCGCCGTTGCATTCAGCGTAGGAGCAGGGAGGTTGCAGTCAGGTTGCAACCCGAGTGACGCAGCTCACGTTGGCGGGTCAGGCGCTGAGTTCCGTTTCCAGCCGTTCGAGATCGGCGACGACAGCGGCCCGCTTGGGTGAGCGCGGCGGCAGGAGCTTCAGCGCGGCGAGGCGGACGCCGACGTCGTCCTTTGCTTCCGGGAGTTCCGCGTACTTCAGCAGCGCATCAGCGCTGCCGTCGGTCAACACCGCTTCGCGCAGCAGCGAGGAAACGCGGTCCCGGAGTTCCACGATGCCCGGAGCTTCGGACCGCGGCAGCACAGCGCCGCGGTAGATCTCCAAGGCGATGCGGTGCGCCCCGCGCTGCAGGCAGTTCAGGACCTGGCTGGAATCGGGCATGAGGTCCATGGGCAGCCGGTACGGGCGCGAGCCGGGGACGGCTTCCGGGCTGAGCTGTTGCAGGACCTTGCGCAGCCGCACCATCTCGGGGCGCAGCGTCATGGAAGAGCCGTCCCCCGGGTAGAGCAGGGTGCAGAGTTCCTCCGCGCTGAGCCCGTCCGGATGGACGCTGAGGAGTGCCAGGATTTCGCTGTGCCGGGCCGAAAGCGCCACGGTGCGGCCCTCGATGCTGAGCAGGGCCTGGTCGCGGCCCAGGAGCTGGAGGCTGTTGCGGTAAAGGCTGCCTTCCGCAGCGGATGCGGTCCGTGCCGCCGAAGCCTGGGTCCGCCGTCGTGCCGGCGCTGCCTGGCGCGCCGCCGCCAGCTGGAGCCGCTCCACGCGCAACTGGGCCTGGGCCGCCGCAACGGTTGCCTCGACTAATGACAGCGTGTGGGGCGCGACGGCTGACTCGGTGCCGGTGATGTCCACAACACCCAGCAGGGCGCCGGAATCGGGGTCGTGGAACGGCACTGCCGTGCAACTCCACGGGTGGACGGAACGCTTGTAGTGTTCGGCGCCGGCAATCTGGATGCTGCGGCCCACGGCCAGGGCGGTGCCCGGGGCACTGGTGCCCACACTGGCCTCGGACCAGTCAGCGCCGGCCACGAACATCATGCCCTCTGCCCGGCGCTGCATCACGGCGTCGCCCTCCACCCACAGGAGCCGGCCCACTTCGTCGCCCACGGCAACCAGCAGGCCGCTGTCGTGGCTGGGGAGGACCAGGAGTTTATGGATGACGGGCATGATGGTGGCCAGGGGGTGCTGCCTGCGGTATTCCTCGAGCTCTTCCTGGTCCAGTGCCAGGGGCGCCTCGGGGTTGTCCGGGTTCGCCCGGAACTGGACGGACCGCTGCCAGGATTCCTCCACCAGGCTGCGCAGTCCGGGCACGCGCACACCCGCAGGGCCGCCCGCGCTGCCCGCACCCAGCGGTCCCGGTCCGGCCAGCAGCTCGTGGCCTGCCAGGGCATCGCGCTGGAGCAGAGCCGCAGCGTCGTACCTGTCTGCGGTGCCCGCGACAGCCGGCTGCATGATCTTCCTCATTGGACTCCCCTGCCTGCACAACAGTGTGCCAGGCGTGACGGCATGCCGAAGTGGCTTGGTCCGGACAGTCTAGTTCCCGCCCGGCCCCGCCGCCACAGGAATTAGTCTTCGGCGCTGCGGGAAATGCGGATCATTTCTTCACGCGGCACAACCTTGATGCGTTCACGCACGACGCCGGTGTCCGCTTCCGCTTCGGTCCACGCCTTCCCGAGGGCTGCTTCGTGCGCGTCGAGCCTGTTCCAGCCTTCCCAGGTGGTGTACTCCACGCCGCGCTCCTCGAGCAGGGCGATGATGGCGTGCGGGTCCGGGTTCTGCGCGGGCGGCAGGGTCAGCCGGTCTTCGAGCAGGCAGCCTATGGTCTCCAGGGCATCCCCCTTCGTGTGCCCGATCAGGCCCACCGGCCCGCGCTTGATCCAGCCGGTGGCATAGATCCCCGGGACGGGGTTCCCCGCTTCATCCAGCACGCGGCCGCCCTCGTTGGGGATCACACCTGCCTTGGCGTCGTATTCCAGTTCATCCAGCGGGGAACCGTGGTACCCGATGGCCCGGTAGACAGCCTGGACGGGGTAGTCAATGTACTCCCCGGTGCCTTTGACGTTGCCCGTGCCGTCCAGCTGCATCCGTTCAAACTTGATGCCCGCAACCTTGCCCGTGCCCGCGGAGTTGCCCGCGGCGTCGTAAATCTCCACCGGGCTGTGCAGGAAGTGCAGGTGGAGCCGGCGGGAGGAAGGCACCTCGGCCTCGGTGTGCTCCTCGACCAGCCAGTTGGTCATCGTATTGACCATGGTCTTGGTCTGGTTGTTGGTCCGGATGGCTTCCTCGGAGGCTTCGTCGAACTCGAAGTCCTCCGGGTAGAGCACAATGTCAACGTCCTTGGCATGGCTCAGTTCGCGCAGTTCCAGCGGGGTGAACTTCACCTGGGCGGGGCCGCGGCGGCCGAAGACGTGGACGTCGGTAACCGGGGACTTCTTCAGCGCCTGGTAGACGTTGTCCGGGATTTCCGTGGACAGCAGCTCGTCGGCGTGCTTGACCAGCATGCGGGCCACGTCCAGGGCCACGTTGCCGTTGCCGATCACGGCGATTTCCTTGGCATCCAGCGGCCATTCGCGCGGCACGTCGGGGTGGCCGTCGTACCAGGAGACGAAGTCCGCGCCGCCGAAGGAGCCTTCAAGCTCGACGCCGGGAACGTTGAGGTCGGCGTCCTTGATGGCTCCCGTGGAGAAGATCACGGCATCATAGAAGGCGCGGAAATCGTGGAGTTTCAGGTCGCGGCCGTACGTCACATTGCCGAGGAAGCGGATGTCGCCGCGGTCCAGGACCTTGTGCAGGGCGTTGACGATGCCCTTGATGCGCGGGTGGTCCGGGGCCACGCCGTAGCGGATCAGGCCGTACGGGGCGGGATAGGCCTCGAAGAGGTCGATGCTGACCTCGAAGTCGCCGTCTTTGACTTCATTGGACTTGGTCAGGATGTCCGCGGCATAGACGCCGGCCGGTCCGGCGCCGACGATCGCGACGCGGAGGGGACGTTTGGGAGTGGTTTCGGCCGAATTGGACACCGGGAGCCCTTCTGGAACTGAGAGACGGCGCCAGGTCACTTAGCGCACAATTCCCCCATTCTAATTGCTCAGCCGGCTTTCTTCGGGGAGCTGTTGATGGATACGACGTCGCCTTCGCGGT
The DNA here is from genome assembly GCF_000196235.1 of Arthrobacter sp. FB24. Taxonomy (NCBI): domain Bacteria; kingdom Bacillati; phylum Actinomycetota; class Actinomycetes; order Micrococcales; family Micrococcaceae; genus Arthrobacter; species Arthrobacter sp. FB24. The sequence goes on from NC_008541.1 coordinate 3,463,753, forward strand.
ACAGCATGGCGCGCAGTTCCGCTTCCGCCGAACCGGTCCGGCGGGGGTCGATGGTCTCCCCCGCGGAAAAGTGGTCCAACAGCCGCGGATCCACGTAGCTCTTCCGGGCGATCGACGGCGTGTTCCCCAGCACCGCGGCAGCGTCCTGCATCGCAAGGCTGATGGCGCGCTTCTTCGCAGCCACCGTCGCCTGCGGCCCGGTGCGGGCCAGGCTGACGGCTGCCGCCACGGTGCCGCGGAGGGTGCGGAAGTCCTTGGCGGTGAAGTCCGCGCCCGTGCGTTCCTTGACGTACTCGTTGATTTCCGCGCTGCCTACAGGGTGCCAGCTGCGCCCGTTCCTGTACGCCAGCAGCCTGGCGTTCCCGCCGCGGCGCTTCAGCGAGCGGACCAGGGCGGCGAGGTCGGCGTCGTCGATCTCCGAATCCCAGGTCTTGCCGCTCTTCGCGGGGAAACTGAGCCGGAGGCTGTCCTGCTTGACCTTCACGTGGGCGCACAGCAGGGTGGCCAGGCCGTGGCTGCCGTTCTCGTTGGTGTACCGCTCCGATCCCACCCGCAGTGAACCGCTGTCCAGCATCCTGAAGGCACCCGCCAGGACACGCTCGCGCGAGAACCCCTCGCTCCGGAGGTCCAGGGTGACCAGCCTGCGTGCGGTCGGCAGGGATTCGGCGAGCTGAAGGGCACGGTCGAACTTGAGCCGGTCCTTCTTTTCCCGCCAGGCCGGATGGTAGATGTACTGCCGGCGGCCCACGGCGTCGAGCCCCGTCGCCTGGATGTGGCCGTTGTCGTAGGGCGCGATCCACACATCGGTCCAGGCCGGCGGGATGCCGATGCTTTCCAGCCGCTCCCGCACGGGACCCGGCGGAAGCGTGGAACCGTCAAGGTCGCGGTACGTAAAGCCGGTTCCCGCGGCCAGGCGCCGGTAGCCCCTGCCCGAGGCGTTGCTGTGGCGGAGCCTCATCGTGCGGCCCGCTCAGGATGCGAATTCATAGTGGTAAGCGTACTGAGTACCGCAAGTCCCCGGGACACCGCGTGCGGGGAATCTGTACCGTGTTGGCGGAATACCGTCCACGGAGGTGGTGTTATGGATCGTGTGCCTATACCCGACGGAACCGCCCCAGCATCTGCCCTGACCACCACGGGTGCGCCCGCTCCCGGCGGGCATTCCGGTGGCACATCCGGCGGACTGCCGCCCCGCCCGGGCGTCGTTCTTAAGGCGGTGGACAAGGACACGACGGCGGGTGTCCTCTTCGGGATCGGCGCTTACGGGCTCTGGGGGCTTCTGCCCCTGTACTTCTTCGTCCTGCAGCCCGCCGGGGCGGTGGAAATCGTGGCCAACCGGGTGGTGTGGTCGCTGGTGTTCTGCACACTGCTGATCACGGTCACCCGTTCATGGCGTGTCCTGGCGGCTGCCTTCCGGGACCGGACCGTCCTCGGCCCGTTGTCCATCGCCGCGGCCCTTATCGCCGTCAACTGGCTGACGTACACCTACGGCGTGACCACCGGCCAGGCCGTGGAGGCGTCCCTGGGTTACTTCATCAACCCGCTCGTCTCAGTCCTGCTGGGCGTGTTCGTGCTGAAGGAAACGCTGCGTCCGCTCCAATGGGCCGCCGTCGGAATCGGCTTTGTTGCCGTGGTGGTCCTGACGATTTCCTACGGCAAGCTCCCGTGGATCGCGCTGACGCTGGCCTTCAGCTTCGGGCTGTACGGGTTCGTGAAGAAACGGATCGGGCCCAGGGCGGATGCCGTCACCAGCCTGACGATGGAGACCGTGGTGCTGACTCCCTTGGCGGCCGCCACGATGATCTACCTGGCAGTCAGCGGCACCAACACGCTTGGGACGCAGGGCCCCGGGCACTTCTGGCTGCTGGTTGCTTCGGGCGTGATCACGGCCGTGCCGCTGCTGTTCTTCGGAGCCTCCGCGCGCCGCCTGCCCATGACCACCATCGGGCTGCTGCAGTACTTTGCCCCGGTGCTGCAGTTCATCGTTGCCCTGGTGGTGTTCAGGGAAACCATGACCCTGGACCGCTGGATCGGCTTCGGTGTGGTCTGGCTTGCGCTGGTGGTGTTGACCGTGGACATGCTGGCAGCGACCCGCCGGAACTCCGTGGCGCGGAAGCGTGCCCTGGCCGGAGCGCGAACGGGCAGCTAAGCCCCGCCACTGGGCCGCTCAGCTGGGTGGTGAGCAGGCCGGGTCAGGGAGCCATGGCGGTGTCCACCCGCTCGTACTCGCGCGGAATAACCACCATGGGCACCGGCAGCGCCCGGAGCACTTTGTTGGCCGTGCTGCCGATGAACAGCTTGTTCCGCTCGGCCAGGCGCGAGGAGCCGACGATCAGGATCTCCCCGTCATCCCACTCGAGGTCGTCGATGCACTCCTCGATGGTGCGGCCGTGGGCCACTTCCACCGTGACCTTGTGTCCTTCGGGGAGCCTGCGCGAGGCTTCGGTGAGCACGGTGTTGGCGTGGATGTGGGCCGCGTTGACCACTTCTCCCGGATCCCCTTCTGCGTCCAGCTCCACCAGGGAGACCATGCGCAGCGGAACGCCACGTCGCTCGGCGGATCCGATGGCGACGTCGATGGCGGCATCCGCCCCGGGCCGCTGTCCGACGGCGAGTGTCAGCCGGGATATGGCCTCGGTCCGGCGGTACCCGCGCGGGGCCAGCGCCACAGGCACCGGCGAGGCGTGCAGGAGCGCGTTCGCCACGCTGCCCACGGTGTGGCGTTTGAACAGCCCGTTGCTTGCCGCGCCCACCACGATGAGTCCGGCTTCGATATCGACCGCGGCCTCGATCAGTCCCGCGGCGAACGACTCGGCGTGGCGAACGTGGAATTCGACGGGCACGTCGGCCGGGACCAGGCCAAGCCCTTCGCGCTGCGCGTCCTGCACAGCCTTCTCGCGGGCGAGGTCATGGCCGCTTGCCACCTCGTGCGCAACGTGCAGGCCCCTGTCCACCACATAGACGAGGTCGAGCTGCGCGCCCTGTGCCTTGGCCAACGCGGACGCCAGGGCAACTGCATCGGCGCCGCGCTCGTTTGGTGTGTAGCCAACTACGTATCGCATGGGTGATACCCCTTTTTGGGTCTGGGGCAGAATCCAGCCTCGCTCGGGGTTTCCGGGCGACGTCGGCCGGTCTGCGTTCCTGCAGTGGTACTGCTGACTCTAGCCCACAGCGGCTCAAATCAGAGGTGACATTCGGCCCGAAAAACAATCCATGGACACCCGCACCGGCGGCACAAACGGAAGAGCCGCGGACGGTCGGTCCGCGGCTCTTCGGTTGGCGCCCGGGTGCCCGGATCAGGCACCCGGGTGGAGTCCCAGTGGTTGGGCCCTGGTGGGGTCCCGGGTCTTGGTGGGGTGTTAGGCGTGTGCCTTGATGGCGGCGGCCAGCACCTCGAGGCCGTCCAGCAGCAGCTCATCGCCGATGACCAGCGGCGGCAGCAGCCGGATGACGTTGCCGTAGGTGCCGCAGGTGAGGATGATGACGCCCTCCTTGAGGCAGGCGGCGGCAACGGCCTTGGTCAGTTCCGGGTTCGGTTCCTTGGAGCCGGCCTGGACGAGCTCGATGGCCAGCATGGCGCCGCGGCCGCGGATGTCGCCTATGACGGACACTTCACCCTGCAGTTCGCGGAGCCGGCCGGTGGCCAGTTCTTCAATGTGCTTGGCGCGGGCGTTGAGGTCGTATTCTTCCATGGAGCCGATGGACGCCAGTGCCGCGGCGCAGGCAACCGGGTTGCCGCCGTAGGTACCGCCGAGGCCGCCCGGGTGGACGGCGTCGAGCAGGTCGGCGCGGCCGGTGATCGCGGACAGCGGCATACCGCCGGCGATGCCCTTGGCCATGGTGATGATGTCCGGGACTACACCCTCGTGGTTGACGGCGAACCATTCGCCCGTGCGGCAGAAGCCGGACTGGACCTCGTCCGCAATGAAGACGATGCCCTTCTCTTTGGCCCAGGCCGCCAGTGCCGGAAGGAAGCCGTCGGCCGGGACAATGAAGCCGCCCTCGCCCTGGATCGGTTCGATGATGATGGCAGCAACCTGCTCGCCGCCGATCTGCTTCTCAATCGCGGTGATGGCGCGCTTGGCGGCCTCGGCACCGGTGATCGCCGGGTTTTCCTCGCGGAACGGGTAGCTCATCGGCATGCGGTAGACCTCGGGCGCAAACGGGCCGAAGTTGGTCTTGTACGGCATGGCCTTAGCGGTGAGTGCCATGGTCAGGTTGGTGCGCCCGTGGTAGGCGTGGTCAAAGGCGACGACGGCATCGCGGCCGGTGGCCAGGCGGGCCACCTTGACGGCGTTTTCCACGGCCTCGGCGCCGGAGTTGAACAGCACCGTGCGCTTCTCGTGGTCGCCCGGGGTGAGGCGGTTCAGCTGCTCGGCGACGGCCACATAGCCCTCGTACGGGGTAACCATGAAGCAGGTGTGGGTGAAGTGCTCCACGGCTTCCTTCACGGCGCCGACGACGGCGGGATCGGACGCACCGACGCTCGTTACGGCGATGCCGGAGCCGAGGTCGATGAAGGAGTTGCCGTCGACGTCGTGGATGATGCCGCCGTCTGCGTCGGAAACAAAGACGGGGACGCTGGAGGCGACGCCGGCAGCCACGACGGCCTTGCGGCGCTCGGTCAGGGCGACGGACTTGGGGCCCGGGAAGTCCGCCTGGACGCGGCGCTTCTGCTCGAGACGGTAGGTGATGTCAGGGGCGGTTGCAGTCATGGGAATGCCTTTCTGGTGGGTGCCGGTCCGGGTCTCGACTAGCTCGACCACCGGGTGGGATGGGTTCAGGGGGTGCGGGTTACGCGTCGAGTGCGCTCATCACGTGCTTGATGCGCGTGTAGTCCTCGACGCCGTACATGGAGAGGTCCTTGCCGTAGCCGGACTGTTTGAAGCCGCCGTGCGGCATTTCCGCGGTCAGCAGGATGTGGGTGTTGATCCACACCGCGCCGAAGTCCAGGTCGCGGCTGACGCGCATGGCCGTGCCGTGGTCCGTGGTCCAGACGCTGGAGGCCAGGGCGTAGTCGACGTCGTTGGCCAGCTCCACGGCTTCCGCCTCGGTGCTGAACTTCTGGACGGTAATGACGGGCCCGAAGGTTTCTTTCTGGACGACGTCATCGGTCTGCTTGGCCCCGGTGATGATGGTGGGTTCGAAGAAGAAGCCCTTCTCCCCCGCGCGGTGGCCGCCGGTGACAATCTTGCAGTTCTCCGGCAGGTGCTCCACCACAGACGTCACGGCGTTGAAGTGGTTCACGTTGTTCAGCGGGCCGAAGTAGTTGTCTTCGTCGTTCTGCGAGCCGGTGTGCAGGGTCTTGGTGTGTTCCACCATGGCTGCCACGACGTCGTCGTGGACTGAGTCCTCGACCAGCACCCGGGTGATGGCCGTGCAGTCCTGGCCCGCGTTGAAGAAGGCGAACTCGGCGATGGCCGCTGCACTCTTCTTGATGTCGGCATCCTTGAAGACGATGGCCGGGGCTTTGCCGCCGAGCTCCAGGTGCGCCCGCTTGAGGCCCTTGGCCGCTCCCGAAGCCACTGCGATGCCCGCACGGACGGATCCGGTGATGGAAACGAGGCCGGGGACCTTGTGCTCCACCATCATGGCGCCGGTTTCGCCGGTGCCGAGGACGACGTTCAGGACGCCTGCCGGGAAGATCCCACCGGCCAGGCGGGCCAGGACCAGGGTGGATTCCGGCGTGGTGTCCGAGGGCTTGAGCACCACGGTGTTGCCGGCGGCGAGCGCGGGGCCGATCTTCCAGATGGCCATCAGGAACGGATAGTTCCAGGGGGCAACCTGGGCCACGACGCCGATGGGTTCGCGGCGCACGTAGGAGGTGTGGCCTTCGAAGTACTCGCCGGCGGACTTGCCCTCCATGATGCGGGCGGCGCCGGCGAAGAAGCGGAGCTGGTCTGCCCCGGCGGCGACTTCCTCGGAGGCGATGAGGCTGCGGACCTGGCCGGTGTTGCGGTGCTGGGCTTCAACGAGTTCGTCGCTGTTGGCCTCGACGGCGTCGGCAAGCTTGAGGAGCATCAGCTGCCTCTGGCCCGGGGTGACGTGCTTCCAGGATTTGAACGCCTCGCTGGCTGCCGTCATGGCGGCGTCGACGTCGGCCTGCACGGAGATGGGCGACTTCGCCACCACCTCACCGTTGGCGGGGTTCACGATGTCCAGCAGTCCGGTGCCGGCGGGCGTGACGAACTCGCCGTTTATGAAGTTCTGCAAGGTTTGGACCACGGTGTTCAACCTCTTTCATGCGGGTTTCTGGAACCGGTTCTGCAACCGGCGCAGTATTGCGACTGCTCATGAGCCTATGCCAGGGCAGGTAGGCAGGGAATAGCCACCTGCACACCATCCCCGGAATCCTTTAGTGCGGTTGCCCAGCACGCGGCTATCCTGATTCCATGGCAATTTCCCTCGCCGCCCTGCTGGGCGTCCAGTCGCTCCAGCTCGTGAAATCAGGCCTCGCCGAGACCACGTGGCACCAGGACATCCAGTGGGTTGCCGTCACGGAGCAGGAGGACCCGCAGCGTTTCCTCAACGGCGGCGAGCTGGTGCTCACCACGGGCATGCGGCTGAAGTCCGCCCCGGAGCAGCGCCGCTTCGTGCGGCAGGTGCAGCGGGCGGGCGCGGTGGGGATCGGCTTCGGGGTCGGGCTGACGCACGAGGCCGTTCCGCCGGCACTGATCGCCGAGGCCAACCGCTGGGGCCTTCCCGTCGTGGAGGTCCCCTACGAGACGCCCTTCATCGCGATCACCAAGCTGGTGGCGGACGCCCAGTCGGCGGACCACTACGCCAAGCTGGAACGGCTCATTGCGGGCCATCAGATCCTGGCCCGCGCCCTGCTCACCGGCGGCGGCCTGGCCGAGCTCCTCAAGAACCTGGGCTCCATGCTGCGCACGGACATTGTGCTGACCCAGTTCACGGCGCAGCTCTACAACAGCGTGCCCGGCAACCCCGCGCCCACGGCGGACACGTGGGCGTCCTATCCCATCCCCACCGGCCGGCGTGACGCGTGCACCCTTTGGGTCCGGCAGCCTTTCGAGGACACCGGCATCGTGGGGTACGCGCAGAACCTGATCAGCGTGGAACTGAACAACATGGTCAAGCAACGGCAGGCGCAGCGGGCACTGTCAGGGCAGGTCCTGGAGGACGTGATCCACGGGACGTTGGAGGCCAGCGAGGCGTCCCGGCGGCTCGCCGGCATCGGCGTCAACAGCACCCGGAAGAACGTTGTCCTGCTGGCCGAGTCCGCAGCCCACCCCAAGCAGCTGGTGAGTTCCTCGATGCCCCGGCCGCTCGAGCACGGGGTGACTGCCGTCGTCGGGAAGGACCTGGTGGTTGTTGTCACGGACGACGGCAGCGGCGCCAGCGCGCTCGCCAGGAGCCTCAGCGACCATCTTGCCGAGGCGGGCATCCATGCCACGATCGGCATCGGCGGCGCCTACACCAAACCCAACGGGCTGCGCTGGAGCTACTTCGAGGCCCGGGATGCGGCGAGCCACGGCCTGCCCGTCAACGAGCCCGAACGGCTCAGCCTGACGTCGCTGCTCCTGGCCAGCGAAGATGTGCCGCTGGCGGACATGGCGAACGAGTCCCTCAACCCGCTTCGGAACTTCGACGCCCTGCACGGAGCCGAGCTGATGACCACGCTGGAGAGCTACCTGAACAACAACGGCTCGGTGGCCGCCGTGGCCGAAGCGCTGACGCTGCACCGCAACACCGTCCGGTACCGGCTGGCCCAGATCACCGAACTGACCGGCTACGACCCCGCCCAGACCCAGGACCGGGTGCAGCTCTGGCTGGCCCTCGCGGTCCAGCGGCTGAACCATCGCCAGCAGCGGTAGGAAGCGCCGGTCCCGCCGCAGCGGAACCTTGTGACGGGCGGCACGCCCCCATCCGGGGGCCGTTTAGATCCGAATTGCTTCATGGCGCCTTTTGGCGCGTGGAAACTGGACAGCTATCTAACTGGAGATGACACGTGAACAAGAACCTCAGGACTTCAACCCGGATCGCCGCAGGATCGGCCCTTGCCATTGCGGCCTTCACCTTCGCTGCCATGCCGGCCCAGGCCGCGCTGATCGACGGCCCCCTCGTCGAGGGCACCCTCATCAACGGCCCGCTGGTTGACGGTCCGCTCGTGGAGACCGGCGAGACGAGTCCCTTCCAGTTCGGCCAGACCGGCCCGTTCCAATTCGGGCAGTTCCAGTAGCCTTCCCCTGACGCGGGGGTAGGGCGGCCCGACTGCCGGCCTGCCCCCGGCCATCCTTACCCCGTTCCACCACCCCTCCTGAAAATCCCCCTGCCTGTGCTCACAGCCGGGGTCCTATCGGCGTGCCCTGATTCGGTCGCGCGGCCCCTCGAGACACCGAGAAGGAACATGAACCCGAACTCCTTGAATGCCCGGTCATCCGCTGCTGAAGGAAGGCTGGACCTGACGGCGGCGCAGCGCGGCATCTGGTACGCGCAGAAACTGGCGCCGCAGAATCCGATGTACCAGATCGGCCAGTTCGTCGAAATCGAAGGGCCGTTGGAGGCGGACGTCCTGGCCAGGGCGGTAGCGTGCGCGGTCAGTGAAACCGACGCCCTCAACGTGGCATTCGGCGAGGACTCTTCCGGCCCTTTCCAGTATCCGCGCTCCAACCGTTCCGGCCTGGTGGTCACCGACTTGAGCGGGACGAACGACGGCGGCAACCGGTCCGGCGGCAACCGCGGCGCGAGCGCCGCCCGGGAACTTATGGACTCTGACCTTGCCATGCCGAGGGACGTTGCGGCCGACGAACTGCTGCACACGGAGCTCATCACACTCTCGGAGACCAAGCACTTCTTCTACCAGCGTGTCCACCACCTGCTGCTGGACGGATACTCCGCGGTGCTGGTCCTCAAGCGGGTGGCAGAGCTGTACAACAGCCTCCTCGGTCGGGACAGCGAGGCTACCGCCCCCGCCATCTTCGGGTCGTTGTCTGAGCTGGTGGACACAGAGAGCGGGTATGCCGGGTCCCCGGCTGCAGACGGCGACCGCAGCTACTGGGAAGAGCAGTTGCGTGGCGCTGCCGTCCCGGCGGGCCTGGCCGGCCAGCCCCAAGGAACCGCACGCTCGCTGATTCGCGCCGTCAGGGCCCTCCCCCGGGAAACCGCTGCGGCGGTGGAGGCTGCCGCTGCCTCGGCACCGGCACTGGTACTCACCGCAGCCTCGCTCTACGTGCACCGCATCACCGGCGAGCGCGATGTGTCCCTGGCACTGCCGGTGACCGCACGGCGCGGCAAGCTGGCGAAATCGACGCCGTCCATGCTGTCCAACATCGTTCCGATCCGGATGGGCATCGCGCCCGGCGCCAGCGTCGGAGAAACCATCACCGCCATGGGCGCCAAACTGCGCGGGGCACTCATCCACCAGCGATTCCGCTACGAGAACCTTGCGGCACAGTCCGGCTATGTTGGCCCGTCGGTGAACATTCTTCCGGCATTGGATGCCATTTCCTTTGGCCCCGCCCGCGGAACCATGAACATCCTCTCCACCGGCCCCATCGACGACCTCTCCATCATCGTTCACGGCCTCGGCCAGGGAGGCGGAGTGACGGTACAGTTCGAGGCCAATGCCGAGCTCTACACTGCGCCGCAGCTGGAACAGCACCTCGACCGCTTCGTTCGGATACTCGGGGCCGTGGCCACCCTGCCCCACGCGACCATGGCGTCGATGCCGGTCACCACCGCCGAGGAGGAGCGCTTGCTCCTCGCGGCCGGCGACGCCGGGGACGCCGCCCTCCCAGGCCATACGATCGTGGAAGAGTTCCAGCTCAACGCCCGGAACTCCGGAGACCGGACCGCCGTCGTGGCTCCCGACGGCGAGCTGACCTTCGCTGAGCTGGAGCGTCGCTCCAACCAGCTGGCCAGGTTCCTGAAAGGGCACGGGGCCGGCCCCGGCAAAACCGTGGCCGTGCGGCTGGACCGCAGCGTGCTCCTTCCGGTCGCGCTCCTTGCAGTCCTCAAGTCCGGCGCGGCCTACCTCCCCCTGGACCCCGACTATCCCGCGGGACGTGTTGAGGGGATGCTGGAGGACGCATCGCCGGTCCGCCTGCTGACCTCGGCCGCCTTCACGGGAAGCGCCGCGAGCCATGAAGAGCTGGAGACCAGCGTTCCGGTCACCGTCCTGGACTCGGCCCTGATGGTGTCCTGCCTCGACGGCAAAGACCCGTCAGCGCCGGAGCCCTCGGCCGGGCAGCACGACCTTGCCTACGTCATCTTCACTTCGGGCTCCACCGGGCGGCCAAAGGGCGTCGGCGTGGGACATCTTGCGCTCCTGAACCTTTACACCTCCCACCGGGACAACATCTTTGCGCCGGCGGAGCAGCGGCTAGGCCGGAAACTGAAGGTTTCGCACACCGCCGGTTTGTCCTTCGACGCCTCGTGGGACCCCATCCTGTGGCTCATCGCCGGCCATGAACTCCATGTGGTGGACAACCTCACCCGCCGCGACCCGGAGGACCTCAGCCGGTACCTGTCGGCCACCGGCATCGACTCGATCGAAACCACCCCGTCCTTCGCCAAGGTGCTGCTTTCCGGCGGCCTCTTCGACCAGGGGACCCACCCGACGGTGGTGGCCCTTGGCGGCGAAGCCGTGGACGCGTCGCTGTGGAGCACGCTGGCGGAAAAGAACGGCGTGGTGGCCTACAACTTCTACGGCCCCACCGAGACCACCGTGGACTCACTCACCGCGGTCATGGAACCCGGCACCGAACCCACTTTGGGTGATTCTGTGGCCAACAGCCGCCACTACATCCTTGACTCGGGCCTGAACCCGGTGCCCGTGAACGCCATCGGCGAGCTGTATGTGGCAGGCATCAACCTGGCACGCGGCTACGTTGACCAGCCGGGCCTGAGCGCCGAACGCTTCGTGGCTGACCCCTTCGTGCCGGACGGCTCCCGGATGTACCGCACCGGCGACGTCGTCCGGCGGCTCCCTGACGGAACCCTTGAGTTTAGGGGCCGCATGGATGCGCAGGTGAAGATCCGGGGATTCCGGATCGAGCTCGCCGAAATCGAGGAAGCCCTGCGCGGCCTAGCCGGCGTTGATCAGGCTGCGGTCACTGTGTCCAAGAACCGGGCGGGCTACGACCAGCTGCTGGGCTTCGTCACGCCGGCCGGCGGCCTGGAGGATGAACTGGACGTGGCGGAACTCCGGCGCCAGGTCCGCAGGCAGCTTCCCGATTACATGGTGCCCGCCTCCATCGTGCAGATCACTGCCATACCGCTGACCCCCAACGGCAAACTGGACACCCGCGCCCTGCCGGCCCCGGCCCGGGAAACAGCCGTCAGCTCGCCCCGCAACGAACGTGAGCGGCTCGTGGCGGACGCCTTCAAGGAAGTTCTGGGACTCGACGCCGTCGGGCTGGATGACGACTTCTTTGAACTCGGCGGCCACTCCTTGCTGGCCACCAGGCTCGTGGCCCACCTGCGTGATACCGCAGGCGTGGCGCCGGCGCTGCGCACGGTGTTTGAGCATCCCACGGTCACTTCACTGGCGGAGACGCTGGAACTGGCAGCAGCCAACGCCCACCCGCTCACGCCAACGGAACGTCCCGCAGCAATGCCGCTGTCCTTTGCCCAGCGCCGGCTGTGGTTCCTGAACCGCTTCGATCCCGAGTCCGGCGCCTACAACATCCCGGTTGTCCTCGACCTGAAGGGCCGGCTGGAGGTCTCCGCGCTCCACCGGGCAATCAACGATGTTGCGGCCCAGCATGAAACCCTCCGAACGCTCTTCCCCCTTGCCGACGGCGAACCCGTCCAGCAGGTCCTTCCCGCCGGCGAGCGGCCAGTGGACCTGCTGGGTGTCCAGTGCACCGCCGGGGCACTCGCCGACGCCGTGGCGGCCGAAACCCGCCGTGGCTTCGACGTGGCCCGGGAGCTGCCCATCCGGGCGGTCCTCTTCCAGCTGGCCCCGGACCATCACGTGCTGGCCATTACGCTCCACCACATCGCCGCGGATGGCTGGTCCCTGGCGCCGTTGGCGCGAAGCCTCTCCGTGGCCTACAACGGCCATGTGTCCGGTCACGGCGCCCTGCTCCCGCCGCTCCCGCCGCTCCCGCCGCTCCCGCCGCTCCCGGTCCAGTATGCCGACTACACGCTCTGGCAGCGCGACGAACTTGGCAGCGAAGAAGACCCGGACAGCCCCATCTCCCGGCAGCTGGAATTCTGGGCCAGGGAGCTCAAAGGCGCACCGGAGGAACTCCGGCTTCCCTTCGACTTCGCCCGCGGCGCGCAGCCCGCGGGCGAACCGGCTTCGTCGGTTCCGCTAGCGCTGTCAGCCGAAACAGCAAACCGGCTCAACCAGCTGGCCCGGGAACACAATGCCAGCCTGTTCATGGTGCTGCAGGCAGCGCTGGCAGCACTGCTCACCAAGGCAGGCGCCGGCGAGGACATTCCCCTGGGCACCCCCGTTGCCGGACGGACGGACACGCAGCTCAACGAACTCGTGGGCTTCTTCGTGAACACGCTGGTGCTGCGGACCACCACGTCCGGGAACCCCACGGCGGCGGAGCTGGTGGAAAGCGTCAGGTACACCAACCTGCACGCGTACGCCAACCAGGACGCACCGTTTGAACGCGTGGTGGAAGAACTCAACCCCGCCAGATCCCAGCACCGGCACCCGCTGTTCCAGGTGATGCTCACGCTGCAGAACAATGCGCCTGCGGGGTTGTCCATGGACGGCCTCGAGGCCAGCGCAGACGCCAGCCACGAGCCGGGCGGGGCGAAGTTCGACCTTCTGCTGGACCTTGCTGAGGAAGCGCACGACTGCAGCATCCGGGGTGCACTCGCGTACAACCCGGCGCTGTTCGCCCGGGCCACTGCCGAACAGCTTGCGGCCGGTTTCCGGGCGGTTGCGGAGCAGTTCGCCGCTAATCCCGGCATCACCTTGGACCGATTGCAGGTCCAGTCACCCGGCCAGCTAGCACGCGTGATGGAGCAGAGTCGCGGCGTCCAGGCAGCCTCCCCGTGGAATACGGTCCTGGACGCCTTCCAGGACACCCTTGAACGGACACCGGACGCGCCGGCCCTCACGGACGGCTGCGGACCGGCTGCCACGTTCAGCCAGCTGCACTCACGGGTGAAGTCACTGGCCAAGGGCCTGGTGGCGTCCGGCGTGGAGCCCGGAGACCGGGTGGCGGTGGCCCTGCCGCGATCGTCCGACGTCGTTGCTGCCGCCCTGGCCGTACTGGCCGCCGGCGCCGTGTACCTCCCCGTCGATCTCTCCTATCCGGCTGCACGGATCCGCATCATCCTCGAAGACGGCGGACCCGCCGTCGTCATTGCTGCTGCCGGGGACCACGCCGCTGAGTTTCACGGCAAAGGCGCGGAAGGCCCCCGGATTCTCGACGTCGACGCCCTCCTGCAGGCCGGCGCGGGAGTCCCGGATGCCACGCTGGCCGGGCGGTACCCCGACGCCGATGATCTCGCCTACGTGCTCTACACCTCCGGTTCCACCGGCCGGCCCAAGGGGGTTGCCGTGGCGCACAGCGCCCTTGCCAACCTCTTCGGCCACCACCACCGGACCCTCTTTGCCCCGCGATTGGCGGCGTCCGGTGCAGAACCGGTGGCGGTGGCCCACATCGCCGGGCTCGGCTTCGACGCCGCGTGGGATCCGATGCTCTGGATGATCGCCGGCGCCGAGCTGCATGTGGTGGGCGACGACATCCGCAGCGATGCCGAAGCCCTCGCCCGGTACTGCGTTTCCCACGGAATCGACGTACTGGAAACCACTCCCTCCTACGCAGCCCAGCTGCTGCAATGCGGCCTGCTGGATGCGCCGCGGGCACACCCCCTGCTTCTTGCCCTGGGCGGTGAAGCGGTCAGCCCGGAGCTGTGGCAGCAGCTGGCCTCCACAGCGGGCGTGGAGGCGTACAACTTCTACGGCCCCACCGAATTCACGGTGGACTCCGTGACGGCCCGCATCACCGGGGCAACACCCACTATCGGCCGCGGCATCGGCAACACCGACGCCTACGTGCTGGACCAGTTCCTGGCCCCGGTTCCGGCCGGCGTGCCAGGCGAGCTGTACCTCGCCGGGCCCGGCGAGGCTCGCGGCTACGATCAGCGCCCCGGCGAGACCGCCGCACGATTCGTGGCCAACCCCTTCGTTGCCGACGGCAGCCGGATGTACCGCACCGGCGACCTGGTCCGGAGAGCCGCGGACGGGTCGTTGGAATTCCTCTCCCGTACCGACGATCAGGTCAAAGTCCGAGGCTTCAGGATCGAACTGGGCGAAATCGAGGCAGCCGTGGCGTCCCACCCGGACGTGTCCCGGGCCGTGGCCGTGGCCGACGGTGATCCCGCCCATCGCGTGGTTGCCTATTACACGGGTGCGGCCAGCCCGGCGGAATTGCGCGGCGTGGCCGGTGAAAAACTGCCGGACTACATGGTGCCCGCCGTGTTCATGAACGTGCCCGCCATCCCGCTCACGGCCCATGGCAAACTGGACCGGAAGGCGCTGCCTGCGCCGGCGTCGGACACGGGTACCGGACAGGGGGCCGCACCGGCGACGGCGGACGAGCACACCATGTGCGGAATCTTTGGCGAAGTGCTGGGTGCCGACAACGTGACGATGGGCGACGACTTCTTCGTGCTCGGCGGGCACTCCTTGCTGGCCATCACCATCATGGGCCGGATCCGTGAGGCCTTCGGCACTGAACTGCCGCTGCGGACCCTCTTCGACCGGCCCACCCCCGGGGGCCTGCTGGCGGCCATCGGCCAGCGGAACGGCATGGCGGACGGCCCGGTCATAACGCGTCCGGTCACGGCTACTGACGGCGTCCCGCCCGCTTTCCACGAAGGAGACTCGCAACCACTGGCGGAGTGGCTGGACAGCGAGGCCGCGGTCCGGCCTGAGCGGCTGGAACTTTCCTTTGCCCAGCAGCGCATGTGGTTCCTCAACCAGCTGGATCCGGGATCCTCCGACTACAACATTTCCCTCGCCGCGCGCCTGGGCGGGGAGTTGGACGAACGGGCCCTGGCTGCTGCTGTCAGCATGCTGTTCAGCCGGCACGAGATATTGCGGACCCTCTACCCCGCCACGGATGGCGTGCCGGAGCAGCTGATCCTTGAACCGGATACCGATCCGCGGGCCGTTGGGCTGCTTGACATCACCGACTCGGATTCCGAGGCCGGGGTCACGGCCCTGCTGCGACAGGACGCCGAACGCGGCTTCGACGTCCGGTCCGAGCTTCCGCTGCGGGCACGGCTTATCCGGACCGGATCCGCCGGCGCCGGCGGGGCCGGAACAGGCGAATGGGTCCTCCACCTGGTGATGCACCATATTGCAAGCGATGGCGCGTCCTTGGCCCCGCTGGTCCGGGACCTGTCGGTTGCCTACCAGTCCGCCCTTGCCGGACATTCCGGTCCGCCGCTGGCTCCACTGCCGCTGCAGTACGCGGACTTCAGCGCCTGGCAGCGGCAGCAGCTGGACCGAGGAGCTGCCGCCGGCCCGGACGCCAGTTTCGGAGCATCCGCCATGGCACCCAAGGTGGAGCACTGGCGGCGCACGCTGGCCGGCATTCCGGCGGAACTCCTGCTCCCGGCGGACCGCCGGCGTCCCCGCGAAGCGCGCCAGCCCGGAGGCCAGCTGTCATTCCGGCTGCAACCCGCGGCCGTGGACGGGCTCAACAGCCTGGCGGCGTCGGTCAATGCGAGCCAGTTTATGGCCCTGCACGCCGGCCTGGCCGCCTTCCTTCACCGCACGGGCTGCGGTGACGATCTGGTCATTGGTTCCCCCACGGCGGGGCGGACAGATCCGGCGCTGAACGATCTGGTGGGCTTCTTCGTCAACACTCTGCCGCTGCGCGTCGGTGCGGACGGAGACCCGAGCCTGCGGAGCATGGTCTCGCGCTCCCGGGAAAGCATCCTGGCTGCGTTCGACAACGACGTACCCTTCGAGCGGCTTGTTGAGGCCGTCAATCCGGACCGCGAACTGGGCCGCCATCCGCTGTTCCAGACAATGCTCACCGTGGACAGCGAGGCGCCGGCGGTTCCGCAGCTGCCAGGCGTCGTGGTCACGCCCGTGCCGGAGACGGCCTCGGGCGAGGCCAAGTTCGATCTCTCCTTCACCTTCAGGCCGGACGCCGGAGACGGCCTGGCCGGCACCCTCGATTACAACGCGGCCATGTTCGACGAGGCGACGGTCCGGCGAATGGTGCACAGCTTCGGCCGGTTCATCGGGCTCGCCGCCGCGTCCCCCGACACGCCCTTGTCGCTGCTGCCCCTGCTTGAGGACCATGAGGCCCGCGCCCTGATGACGTCCACCGCCAATCCCGCCGTCACCGCCGGCAAGCAGGCGGAAGGCATCTTGTCCGCCCTGGCACAGACGGTGGCTGCAACGCCCGCCGCCACCGCGGTGTCTGCGGACGGGAAGACCCTGACGTTTGCGGAGCTGGCCGCCTCCGCTTCACGGATCGCCGCTGCCCTGACAGCCGGGGGCGTCGGCAGCGGGGATGTGGTTTCCGTGATGCTCCCCCGCTCCCCGGGCACTGTTGAAAGCATGTTCGGCGTCATGGCCGCGGGCGCCGCCTACAACCCCATCGACACGGAATATCCGGACGACCGCGTGGCCGCCATCTTCGAGGACGCGGCTCCCCCGGTGATCGTCACCACCAGGGCCGTGGCAGGGCGGGTCCGGCAGATCATTGCATCACTCCCCGGGGCCGGTCCGCGGCTGGTCCTGCTGGAGGAGCTCGCAGGCGCCCCGCAGGCGGCCAAGGGATCCGACAACGAACCGTCAGCAGCCGTGTTTGCCCGGCCCGGCCCCCGCGACCTGGCATACGTGATGTTCACGTCAGGCTCCACGGGCCGGCCAAAGGGTGTCGAAATCAGCCATGGCGCCCTCGCGTCGCTTCTTGCATCGCACCGGCACACGTTGCTGGCAGACACCGGTGGCCCGCGGCGCGTGGCCCACACCACCGGGGTGGGCTTCGACGCATCCTGGGATCCGATCCTCTGGATGGTGGACGGCCACGAGCTGCACCTGATCGACGACGCAACGCGCCGGGATTCCGAGCGGCTCGCCGCCTACTTCGCCGAGCATGGAATCTCAGTCTGGGAGAGCACCCCCGGCTACCTGCGCCAGCTGCTCGGCGAGCCCGCTTTCACCGCGCTCCTGGACGCGCGCGCTGCCGCTGCGGATCCGTTCCGCCTCGCCCTGGGCGGAGAAGCGTTCGACGCCGGGCTGTGGGGCACCGTTTCCGCTCACCCGGGCCTTGAGGCGTGGAATCTCTACGGCCCCACCGAGGCCACGGTGGACACGGTGCTTGCAAGGGTGGGAGACACATCCGCGCCTGTGCTCGGACAGCCTACGGCGGCCACCCGGCTATACGTCCTCGACGCCAGGTTGCAGCATGTCACGGCCGGCGCGGCGGGCGAACTGTACGTCGCCGGCCCCCAGCTGGCCCGAGGCTACAGGGGCAGGCCGGACCTGACATCCGAACGATTCGTGGCCGACCCCTTCGCCGGCCGCGGCGAACGCATGTACCGCACCGGCGACGTGGTGTACCGGCATGCCGACGGCAGGCTGGTGTTTGCCGGACGCAACGACGACCAGCTGAAGATCCGCGGCTTCCGGGTGGAGCCGGGTGAAGTGGAGCGGGCGGTGCGCAGCACCAAAGGCGTCCGGGAGGCGGTGGTTCGCGCAGCGGTCAACGACGCCGGCACCCGCCTCGTCGCGTACGTCGTCCCCGCGAACAGTCCGGCCATGGCCGATGCTGAGCTCTCCGACGTCGTCAGAACGCACGTTCGCGGGCTCGTGCCCGATTACATGGTGCCGTCCGCCGTCGTCGTCCTCGACAAAATCCCGCTGACCCAGCACGGCAAGGTGGACGCGTCCGCGCTGCCGGACCCGGGCCGGACCGAACGCAGCGGAGGAAAGGCGCCGCGGAATCCGAAGGAAAAAACGGTGGCGCGGATCTTCGCCGAGGTGCTGTCCCTGGACCGCGCCGGAGTGGACGAGTCGTTCTTCGAACTGGGCGGGCATTCCTTCCTGGCCCAGCCGCTGATCGCCAGGATCAACGCCGCGCTGGGGACCTCGCTCCAGGTGCAGTCGCTGTTCCGTTCCCCGACGGTTGAGGGCCTTCTCCGTGAAGCCGCGCAAGGCGGGGAGGAGAGCACGGCGGACAGCCTGAAGCAGCTGTTGCCGCTGCGCACGGCCGGCTCCAAGCCGCCGCTCTTCGCCGTGCACCCTGCTTCGGGCATTGGCTGGGGATATGCCTCCATGCTGGGCCGGCTGGATCCCGAACGGCCCCTCATCGGGCTGCAGATGCCGGGAATGGAGCCCGGCCGGACCCATCGTGTGGGTGCATCCACCCTGACGGAACTCGCGGACGACTACATTGCCCGGCTGAGGTCAGTCCAGCCCGAAGGCCCGTACCACCTGATGGGCTGGTCCTTCGGCGGACATTTGGTCCACCGGGTGGCCACCAGGCTTCAGGCGCTGGGCCACGAGGTGGCCTTCCTCGCCATCCTCGATGCCTTCCCTGGCAACCAGGAACATAATGCGGACGTCGGGACCGGACCTGCCCTGTGGGCAAGCTACCTCGCGGCGCAGGGCTTCGAGCTGACGCCGGAAGAGGCCGCAAACCTCGACGGAGTGCGCGCACTGGAGATACTCCGGGAGAACCACAATCCGCTGGGAAGCGTTCCGCTGGATTCGGCGAATGCAATGGTGGAGAACTTCCCGGACCTTGCCCGCCTGATCCGCGGCCAGGAACCGGAGGTGTTCCACGGCGACCTGCTGTTCTTCCGGGCCACGCGGGACGTCCCGGAGGGGACTCCGGGGACCGATGCCTGGCAGCCCTTCATCACCGGGGCGGTCACCGATGTGGCCGTGGAAGAGCGCCACTCGCAGATGCTAAGTGACGCGGCTCTCAGTGTGATTGTGCCCGAAATAGCAATCCGGCTGGACGTCTCCACCGAATAACCAGTGATGCCTCCGATCCACGAGAGAGGCCTTCCGAACGCCAGAACCGACCAGAAAGTTCAACGTGACGAACCCATTCGATGATAAATCCGCCATGTTCTCAGTGCTCGTCAACGAGTACCAGCAGCACTCCCTCTGGCCGACGTTCGCGACCGTACCGCAGGGGTGGGTCACCATGTTCGGGCCTGACAGCCGCGAAGCATGCCTGGACTACGTTTCCCGGAGCTGGACCGACATGGCTCCGCGAAAAGTCGCCGAGCTCGCCGCGTCGCATTGATCCGCGTCGAGAACGTCAGCAAGAGCTTCGGTAGCTTCAAGGCACTGGACGGCCTCACCCTGACGGCAGGCGAAGGGACTGTCCTGGGGCTGCTCGGACCCAACGGCTCCGGCAAGACAACCACGGTCAAAGTCCTCACCACCCTGCTGGCGCCGGACGCCGGGGACGCGCGTGTGGCAGGCCATTCGGTGCTGACCCATCCTGACCTGGTTCGCCGGAACCTGGGCCTGTCCGGCCAGTACGCGGCCGTTGATGAAAAGCTCACAGCTTACGAAAACCTGCACATGGTGGGGCGCCTCTACGGCATGAACCGCCGTAATGCCTCGGCCAGGGCCCACGAGCTGCTCGCCAGTTTCAGGCTCACCGACGTGGCCGGAAAGCGCTCCGGAACGTTCTCCGGCGGCATGCGGCGGCGCCTGGACCTCGCCGGTGCAATCGTGGCCAGGCCCAAGGTGGTGGTGCTTGATGAGCCCACCACCGGGCTGGACCCGCGCGGCAGGCTCGATACCTGGGACGTCGTGTCCAGCCTCGTGGCGGACGGCACCACCGTCCTGCTGACCACCCAGTACCTGGAGGAAGCGGACCGGCTTGCCGACCATATTGCCGTCATCAACCACGGCCGCGTCATCGCGGAGGGAACGGCGACGGAACTGAAGCAGGGCGCCGGCGCGGAACGCATCGACGTCGTCATGCGCCATGCCGCGGACCTGCCCGCGGCCGTCGCGGTAATGGCCCGCGCCGCCGGTCCGGAAGCCGGTCCGGACCTTGATCCGCAGAACCGCTCCGTTTCCGTGGCTGCTCCCAGCGGCCACCGCTTGCTGGTCCAGGTCCTTTCCGAACTCGATGCAGCATCGCTCGTGGTCGAGGAAGCGTCGTTGCGCCGCCCCAGCTTGGACGACGTGTTCCTGCAGCTGACCGGCCAGCACTCAACCCCGAACGCTTCACCCGGGAAGTTGGAGGTTTCCGCATGAGCGCAATCACCGCCGCGGCACGGGACAGTTCCGTCATTGCCCGCCGCAATCTCATCAACGTCTTGCGTACCCCCGGCGCGCTGGTCACAGGCATCGTGCAGCCCGTCATGTTCGTCCTCCTGCTGGGCTTTGTGTTCGGCGGCGCCCTGGGCGGGGACCAGTACCGCAGCTTCCTGATCGGCGGCATCCTGGCGCAGACGCTCACCTTCAATGCATCCTTCACGGCCGTCTACCTCGCCAAGGACCTGCAACTGGGACTGATCGACCGGTTCCGGTCCCTTCCAATGTCCCGGGTGGCGGTGATCCTGGGGCGCACCACCTCGGACCTATCCACCAGTGTCCTGTCGGTGGTGGTCACCCTGCTCTGCGGACTGGCGATCGGCTGGCGGATCACCACCGGCCCGGGGCCCGCCCTGGCGGCACTGGCCATCCTGCTGCTTTTCGCTTTCGCTGTGTCCTGGATCGGGGCAGTCATTGCCCTCACCGCGAGGAGCGTGGAGGTAGCCCAAAGCCTGGGCCTGGTGTGGCTCTTCCCCGTCACATTCGTCTCCGGCGCCTTCGTGTCCGTCACGTCTCTGCCCGGCCCGCTGCGGTTGATCGCAGAGTGGAATCCCGTGACGGCCGTAGCCACGGCCGCCCGTGAACTCTTCGGCAACACGGCACCGGCCGGATTCGGCGTGGCCACCGGGTGGCCGGCGGAGAACGCCGTGCTCTACTCGGTCCTCTGCAGCCTGGCCATCATCGGGGTCTTTGCGCCGCTGGCCATCGGGCAGTACCGCCGCATCAGCAAGCGGTGACTGATCCGGACACGGTGAACGCGCACGACGGCGGGACTGCCGACAGCGTCGCCTTCCTCGCCGTTGCATCGGCTGAGGCCGCCTCCGCCTGTGGCCCCATCGGGGGTCTCCAGGCGTTCCTTAGTCCAGGCGAAATAGCCGCGTCCCGGCGTTTCCGGCGGACGGAAGACCAGACGGATTACCAAGCGTCTCATGCGCTATTCCGCCTGCTGGCGGCCTGGTCGCTGGGTTTGAGCCCCCGGGAAGCCGCCGCTCTCCCTGTAGCCCGGCGCTGCGGCGGCTGCGGCGGGACGGACCACGGCAAGCCGTCAGTCCCGGGCGTTTGCCTCAGCCTCTCACGCAGCCATGGCGCCGTGATGGTGGCTGCCGGTCCTGAGGGGAGCATTCTGGGAGCCGACATCGAACGCTTGCCGGAACAGGTCTTCGACGGTTTCGATGACTTCACTGCTGCGCCGTCCGAACGGGCCCTGCTGCGCTCGGCGAGCGTGACGGACCGGATGCTGCTATGGGTGGCGAAGGAAGCCGTCCTCAAGGCCGCGGGTGTCGGCCTGGCCGTGGAGCCGTCATCCGTGGCGCTTGCATTCAACGGCGGGACCCACGGCTCCCGCCGAACCGGTTTGCGGACAGCAGTCTGCCCCGGGCGGCCTGAGATCCACGGCTTGGAGGTCCGGCCCGTGACCGCTCCGCCGGGCTATGTTGCTGCCGTGTCGTCGGGGGCACGCTTGCCGGCGCACCGTTTGAGTCTTCCGGAGATGTTTGCCACATCTTTACAAACATCAAACGTCTAACGTCTAATGTTTAAGCATGGCAACCACGACGACGGCACCTCCCGGAACTGACACCTCACCCGCCGCGACAGCCGGGGCAGCCCGGCCGCGCGCCGTCGTCGTCCTCGGAATCATTGCCGTGGTGCTGATCGGACTGAACCTTCGCGCCGGCATCACCGGGGCCTCCGCGCTCCTCCACGACCTCCAGGAAGTCCTGGGCTACGGGGCGTTCATTGCCGCCGTCATCCCCTCCGTTCCAACCCTGTGTTTCGCGGTCGCCGGCGCAGCCACGTCCTGGCTGACGCGCCGGATGGGCGTGGAGAAAGCGATCCTGCTCGCGCTGGGAATGCTGGCCGCCGGGCTCCTGCTGCGCGGCATCCCGTCCACGGGCATGCTGCTGGCCGGCACGGTGGTAGGGATGTCCGGGCTCGCCGTCTGCAACGTGGCCATGCCGTCGTTCATCCGTGAGCACTATGCGCACCGCACCTCCCTCATGACGGCGCTGTACACGGTCACCATGACCACGGGCGCCACGGTCACCGCCGTGCTGGTGGTTCCGGTGGCGCAACTCCTGGGCTCCGCCCCCGCGGGCCTGGGCGCCATCGGCCTGCTGTCCGTGGCCGCCTTCCTGGGTTTCCTGCCGGTAGCACTCCACGCACACCGGAACGCCACACCTGGCCGGGGCACCAATATTTCACCGTGGCCGCTCCTGCGGACCCGGAAGGGCGCACTGCTCACCGCAATTTTCACGCTCCAGGCGCTCCTCGCCTACGCCGTGCTCAGCTGGTTCCCGTACATGCTCACCACCACCGGGCTGACGGCGACGGACAGCGGGCTGATGTTCGGACTGATGCAGCTGGTCTCCGTTCCGGCCGGCATGGTGCTGATCGCCATCGGGTCCCGGCCGCGGATGCTGCGCCCGGCTTTCTACCTCGCCAGCGTCACCATGCTCTTTGGCGTCGCCGCCCTGATGCTGCTGCCTGCCGCGCTGGCCGCCGTCCCGGCAGTGCTACTGGGGTTCGGCCTCGGCATCTTCCCGCTGGTCATGGTGATGATCAGCCGCAGCGGGCGCACGACGGCGGAAACCACTGCCATGTCCACGCTGGCACAGTCGGTGGGCTACCTGCTCGCCACGGCAGGCCCGTTCGGCATGGGCCTGCTGCACAGCGCCACCGGCGGCTGGACGGTACCCTTGGTGTTGCTGCTCGCCATCGCCCTGGCCCAGATCGTGGTGGGGCACCTACTGACGGCAAGGACCCGGCCATGACCCTCACAGCTTCGCACCGGCCCGTACTAGCCGACGAAATCACGGACAAGCTTCGCGAAATGATCCACTCGGGTGAATGGCAGCTGCAGCAGAAGATCCCCGCCGAGCCGGAGCTGATGGCCCGGCTGGGCGTCTCCCGCGGCACCCTGCGGGAGGCCATCAAGGCACTGGCCCACAGCGGAATGCTGGAAGTCCGCCGCGGCGACGGCACCTACGTCCGGGCAACCAGCGAGATCTCCGGCGCGGCACAGCGAATGTACAAGGACCACACCCAGGAACACATCCTCGAGGTCCGCATCGGCCTGGACACACAGGCGGCGCGGCTGGCAGCCCGCAACGCCAAACCGGAACACATTGCCGCCATGAAAGCCCTGCTTACCGAGCGCCGCGACGCCTGGAACTCCGAGGACTACGCCGCCTGGGCCCGTGCCGACTGGAATTTCCACGTGCTGGTGGCTCAGGCATCCGGGAATCCGCTGCTGCACGAGCTGTACGTCAGTTTCGGCGGCGTGTTCCATGCGGACCTGCTTCGCCAACAGCGCCGCAGCGGCTTCAACGGGCTCCCGGACGAAGGACACGGCGAGCTGGTGGACGCCATCGAGGCGCACGATGAAGCCGCTGCCGTGGACAGCGTCAACCGGAACCTGAACTCCTGCGCGGAGTGGCTCGGGGTGTAGCCGGGGCTGCAGCCGTTCAGCGGGAGGCCCGGTAAATCAGTAGGCTTAGCTGTTTGGGGAGTTCCCGTCCCGGCCTCAGCCGGATTGGGCGTCCCGTTCTTGCACGCTGACGAATTGGAGTACCCCTTGGCCAGATCAGTCGACATCCCTGCGGACGGCAAACGCCCGGACCCCTGGGCAGACGGCCTGGGCAGGGTGGGCGTTCGCTCGGCCCAGATCCTGCTGATCCTCACCGTTGTGGTGGTCTCCGTCTTTGCACTGCTGCAGATCCGGCTGCTGGTCATTCCCGTGCTGATCGCCCTGATCCTTGCAGCCGCCATCGCACCGTTCGTCAACCTCCTGAAGCGCCGGGGCCTGCCCGGCGCAGCGGCAACGGCGGTGGCTTTCGTGGCCCTCCTCGCCGTGCTGAGCGGCGTCACCACGGTTATTGTTGCCTCCATCCGCAGCCAGTGGGGCGAACTGGTGAGCCAGGCATCGTCTGGCCTGGACGAGCTGCAGTCCTTCCTGCTCAACGGCCCCATTCCCGTGGACGGCGAGCAGATCGAGCAGGCCCGCGCAGCCATCGTGGACTTCGCCGCCAGCAGCCAGGTCCGCTCCGGAGCCATCACCGGACTTTCCGTCATCACCGAGTTCCTTGCCGGGGCCAGCCTGATGGTGGTGATCCTGTTCTTCTTCCTCAAGGACGGGACCGGCATCTGGAATTTCTTCCTGCGGCCCTACACCGGCGCCCGCGAGGCCAAGCTGCGCCGCTCGGGCGCACGCACCATTCAGGTCCTGGGCGATTACGTGCGCGGGACGGCCATCGTTGCCCTGGTGGACACCCTGGCAATCGGCACTGCGCTGCTGATCCTGAATGTTCCGCTGGCCATCCCGCTGGCCATCATCGTCTTCATCGGCGCCTTCGTCCCGATCGTCGGCGCCACGGTAGCGGGCATCCTCGCCGCGCTGGTGGCGCTGGTGGCCAACGGACCCGTCGTTGCGCTGGTTGTGGTGATCGTGGTCATCGCCGTCAACCAGCTTGAGGGCAATCTGCTTCAACCCGTGGTGATGGGCAAGTCCCTGCAACTGCATGCTTTGGTAATCCTGTTGGCCTTGACTGCGGGAACCATCCTCGCCGGCATCATCGGCGCCGTGCTCTCCGTGCCCCTGGCCGCCGTGGTCTGGGCGATCATCCAGGTCTGGACAACTGACGAAAAGGACCAAGCCCCCGCGGGCTCCGCAACCACTGAACGCGGCAGTGACGAAGGGGAGCCCGCGGACCCGGACCTTGCTGTCGCGGACGGCAGCAGGTCCTGACCCGGGCACCGGCAGACCCGGGCACCAGCCGGTCCGGCCCGGCAGATGCCCGGGGCCGGCCCGGCAACTGCCCGGGGTCGGCCTGGTAAGCCCTAGCTGGAACGGTGCAGCAGGCCCTGCAGGACGTTCTTCGGCCGCTGCATTTCGCCATGCTGTGCACCCAGGACGATAACCCAGCCGGCAAATACCGGGATGGCCCACTGCAGGATTTTCAGCTGCTTCTGGGCCGCCTGCAGTTCATCCGAAGCGCCGGGCTTCGGCTCAGTTGCACCTTCCGCACCTTCACCGGCGAGCTTCTCCACCTTGGAGCCCAAAATTCCCGCGTACAAGGTGACCGCGGCGCCAGCCAGGGTGACCGCCGTCTTGTAGACGTTGAGAGTGGCCACGCCTTCCTGCGCCGCCGTCCGGCCCTTGTTCTCCCAAGTGATGGCCAGTCCTGAGAGAAGATGCGCCGCGAAGGCACCCGCCTGCACGGGGGCCCATCTCTTCCAGCCCAGGCTGGAGAGCCTGGTGCGCTCAGCCGGATCCTTGGCCGCAGCTGCCGCTCCATTAAGTCCGATCGCGCCCATGAGTGAGCCACCGAACCACGCCCCGGCGGTCAGGTCGTGAATTGATCGGGCAACGAGATTTCCTGCCATGATGATGTTCCTAACGTGAGTGCGGATACCGAAGTTATAGTAAGCACACTTATCAATATCTTGGTAGGGTGAATGATGCGTAGAATCAGCGACATGAACGGATCCGGGACGCTTTTCGGTTGGGCTTTTGGCGAACTCTCACGGTCCGGGGATGAGGCGTATCTGGACGAACTGCGCCGCGACGCACTCGCCAACGCCACCCAGGATGCCATCACGCGCGGCTTCGGCGTCGAGGAGGGCACCGAAACCTACACGGTCATCAACCCGGGCGAAACCCTCGCGGATGTCCACACGGCACCGGAGCAACTCATTGTCCGGTGCACCGTGAAACTTACCGGCCCGGGCGCCGACAGGGTCCATGCCGAAGGCCCCATGAACGGCTAGTGATGGCGGACGAAGACACGGCCATCGGCGAAGCCGCCGACGCGGCCGAGGCGGTGTCGAACACCAAGGCCCTGGACGTCGTCGCGCGTTCCGGTTTTGCCGTCATGGCCGTGCTTCACATCGTGATCGGAGCCATCGCCATCGCCTTGGCATTGGGCAAGCCCGGGCAGGCCGAACCGACGGGAGCCATCGAGCAGCTTGCCGCGAATCCGTGGGGTCCCGCAGTGATGTGGGCCGGGCTGATCGGCTGCGCGGGCCTGGCGTTGTGGCAGCTCAGCGAAGCCACCCTCCGGGCCCGCCACCTCCCGGCCGGCCAACGGCTCGGAAAGCTGGTCTCATCCGGTTTCCTGGCTGTAGCGTACGGCAGCGTGGGGCTCACCTTTGCGGGTTTCGCGGTTGGAATGCGCGGCGACTCGGGCGATTCCACGAGGGACTTCAGCACGGCTGTGGTGCGCGGCCCCCTGGGGGTTCCGGCGCTCATCGCGCTGGGGCTGACCGTGATCGGCGTCGGAATCTATTTCATCGTCAAGGGCGTCCGGAAGCAGTTCAAGGAAGAGTTACGTCATTTCGAAGGAACCAGGCGCGGGCGCGTGATCAGCGGGCTGGGCGTCACCGGCCATGTGGCGAAGGGCGTCGCCCTCATCCTGGCGGGACTGCTGTTCGTGGTGGCAGCCGCCACCAACCGGCCCGGCGAATCAACCGGGCTGGATGGCAGCCTCAAGGCACTGCGGGACCACCCCGCGGGGCCTTACCTCCTGGCGGCCATTGCGGCCGGCCTTATTAGCTACGGACTGTTCGCCTTGGTCCGCGCCAGATTTGGCCGCATGTAGGCTGGCACAACCGAGCACGGAGCACAGAAAGCGAGCACACGATGGCTACTGTTTCCAAGAGTTTCCTGACACCTCCGGCCGACGTCTGGAACGTCATCGCCGACGGCTGGCTGTACTCGGGCTGGGTGGTGGGCGCGTCAAGGATCAGGGATGTGGACGCGTTGTGGCCTGCTGCCGACGCGGTGCTGCACCATTCGGTCGGGGCGTGGCCGCTGCTGATCAACGACAAAACGACAGTGACGGCGTCGGATCCGGGGAAGTCCCTCGAGCTGATCGCACGGGGCTGGCCCCTGGGCGAGGCCAAGGTGGTGATCACGCTGGAACCGGAGGAAACCGGGTGCAAGGTGACCATTGCCGAGGACGCCACCAAAGGCCCGGGCCGGAAGATTCCCAAGTTCATCCGGGACCCGCTGATCACGGTCAGGAACACGGAGACGTTGAACCGGCTGGAGCTCATGGCCGCCGGCGGGGCTGGCAACTAGGTTCAGGCAGCCAATCTAAGCGCGAACAGGCAGCTATTGACGCCAACCGTGCGGTTTGCGGTCAGTAGCTGCCTGTTCGCGCTAGAGAAGGTTCGCGCTAGACCTGTGCGGCCACTCCGTCGCGGGAGATGGACACCATGTCCTCGCGCGGCACAACCTTGACCCGTTCGCGCGCAACCTCCACGCCGTGTGATCCGGTCTCGGTGGCCTTTTCGCCGAGGGTGCGTTCGTGCGCGTCCAGTGCCAGCCAGCCTTCCCAGCTGGTGTACTTCACGCCGCGGTTTTCCAGCAGTTCGACGACGGCGTCCGGCTCCGGTGATGCGGCGAGCGGAAGGTTCGCACGGTCTTCCAGCAGGTAGGTCACGGTCTCCAGGGCGTCGCCTTTGGTGTGGCCGATCAGGCCGACCGGGCCGCGCTTGATCCAGCCGGTGGCGTAGATGCCCGGCACGTGGGTGCCGGCAGCGTCCAGGACGCGGCCGCCGTCGTTCGGTACAACACCCTTCTTGTGGTCGAACTCGACCTCCGGGAGGGCGGAACCGAAGTAGCCGATCGCGCGGTACACGGCCTGGACCGGGTAGTCCACGAACTCGCCGGTGCCGCGGGCGTTGCCCGTCCCGTCCAGCTCGGTGCGCTCGAACTTGATGCCGGCAACGCGGCCGGGGGTCTCGGCGTCGTCGTACACCTCAACCGGGCTGTGCAGGAAGTGCAGGTGCAGGCGGCGGGAGGCTGTGAGCTCGGAAAGGTCCTCCGGCTGCTCGGCGATCCAGTTGGTGAGCGTGCCGACCATGGTCTTAGTCTGGTTGTTGCTCTGGACCTGGCGGTCGGATTCCTCGTCGAACTCGAAGTCCTCCGGGTACAGGATGATGTCCACGTCCTTGGAGTGGGCCAGTTCGCGCAGTTCCAGCGGGGTGAACTTCACCTGGGCCGGGCCCCGGCGGCCGAACACGTGAACATCCGTGACGGGCGAGGACTTCAGGCCGGCGTAGACGTTGTCCGGGATCTCGGAGACCAGGAGGTCGTCGGCGTGCTTGGAGAGCATGCGGGCCACGTCCAGTGCCACGTTGCCGTTGCCGATCACGGCGATTTCCTTGGCATCCAGCGGCCATTCGCGGGACACGTCGGGGTGGCCGTCGTACCAGGACACGAAGTCGGCGCCGCCGAAGGAGCCTTCGAGTTCGATGCCCGGGATGTTCAGGTCCGCGTCCTTGATGGCGCCGGTGGCGAAGATGACGGCGTCGTAGTGGGTGCGGAGGTCCTCGATGGAGAGGTCCGTGCCGTAGTCCACGTTACCGAAGAAGCGGATGTCGCCCCGGTCCAGGACCTTGTGCAGCGCGTTGACGATGCCCTTGATGCGCGGGTGGTCGGGGGCCACGCCGTAGCGGATCAGGCCGTAGGGCGCCGGGTAGCGGTCAAAGAGGTCGATGCTCACGGTCAGCTCGCCGCTCTTGACGGCTTCGCTCTTGGTGAGGATGTCTGCGGCGTACACGCCGGCGGGGCCGGAACCCACGACGGCGACCCGGAGCGGGCGGGCGGCAGAACCTACGGTGGTGCTAGTTGACACGGCTGTGTTCCTTTTTTCTGTCACGAGTCTTCGGGCTACTTGGTCAGTACGCGGGGGCGGTTCGGGGTGGTGGTGCTGTAGTCGGCGGTCTTGAAGTGCGACGGCGCGAACGGGCTGACGCGGACAACGTCACCGATCACGATCACCGCGGGATTCGCGACTCCGGCGGCCTCGGCCTGGTCAGCGATGGAACCGACAGTGCCGATGGTCACGCGCTGATTGGGCAAATAGCCGTTCTCAACGATGCCAACTGGAGTGTCCTGAGGCAAACCGGCAGCGGCCAGGGCTGCGGTGGATTCGCGGAGCTGGCCCACTCCCATGAGCAGCACGATGGTGTGGTCTGCCCGCGCCGGGACCTCGGAGAGTTCCTCGTGGCCGGTGACCACGCTGAAGCCCTTGGCCAGGCCTCGGTGCGTAACGGGAATGCCGGCTGCTGCCGGAACGGATATCGCTGACGTCACGCCGGAGACTACTTCAACCTCGACGCCGTGCTGGCGGCAGAACTCGGCTTCTTCGCCGCCGCGTCCCAGCACGTAGGGGTCGCCACCCTTGAGCCGGACCACCCGGTGGCCTTTGAGTGCCTCTTCCACGAGGATCCGGTTGATCTCGGCCTGCGGCACGGGATGGTGGCCGGGGGTCTTGCCCACCTCGATGACGCGGACGTCCGGGGCGAGTTCGTTCAGCAGTTCGCGGGGGCCCAGTCGGTCCGCCACCACGACGTCGGCCTGGCCGAGGAGCCTGCGGCCGCGGACGGTGATGAGCCCGGTGTCGCCGGGACCGCCGCCCACCAGGGCAACGCTTCCCCGGTGCGCCCGCTGGCGGCGCAGCGGGAGGTCGCCGGTTTCCAGCGCGGTGGCCACGGCGTCACGCAGGGCCATGGCCCGGCGCGGGTCTCCCCCGGCGTTCACGGCGATCTGCACGTCATCCACGACGGCAACGGCGGGAGTCCAGGCGGCGGAGGCTTCGTGGTCGGAGGCATTGACGCACCAGACGCGCTGCGCTTCGGCCTCGGCCGAAACCCGGGCGTCCACGGCGGAATCGCCGGTGGCTGTCTGAACGAACCAGACGCCGTCGACGTCGGACGAACGGTAGGGGCGCTGCTCCCAGGTGAGGAGGCCGGCGTCGGCCATTTCCATGAGTCCCGCGGAGGCAGCGGGGGCAACCACGGTTACCCGGGCACCGGCGTCGAGCAGCCCTTTGGCGCGGCGCGTGGCCACCGGCCCGCCGCCCACAACCAGTGCGGGGCGGCCCAGCAGGCGCAGTGCCGTGGGGTAGATGTCCTGAATTGCCATGGATCAACGGTATGGCCGCGTCATATTCCGGAACAACGGCGCGGAAACACCAGTTCACGTGAGGTAACGCTGCGTCACATTGCTTGTGCGCTCATTCGGCGGCCGGCGGTCCCTGCGTCAAAGCCTGGTTCAGCAGGGCGTTGGCCGTCCACCGCATCGAGGCAACGGCAGCGTCCCTGCTCAGGCCGCCCACATCGGTCAGCCAGACCAGCGACTCGATGCCGGTGGCGCTGCGGATCGCAAGGACCAGCCGATGGATCTCCGCATCGGACAGCTCAGGCTGCAACGGGGCAAGTGCCTCGGTGATCCAGGCTATGGCGCGGCCCTGGCGCAGCGGCAGGCTTTGTTCCTGGCCGCCCGCGGGTTCCAGCGAGAGCCGCAGCATCGTGCGCTGCTGCGCCTCCGTTTCGATGATCATCCCGGTGAACTCACGCACCACGGCATCCAGGCGCTCGGCCACGTCCGCCGGCGGATTGTCAGGCAGCATTGACGTCCGCGCAGTCTCCGGATGGGCGGCCGCGAGCAATTCCCGCTGCCCCGGGAAGTAGCGGTAGGCAGTACTGCGGGCGACACCGGCCACAAGCGCGGCCTCATCCACGGTGGGTGTCGCACCGGACGCGACGAGTTGGCGCGCCGCGGCAACCAAAGCTTCACGGGTGCGGCGCTTCTGACCGGTGCGCCCGACGTCGGCATAGGCTCTTGACATGTCCTTCATGGTACTCCAGTCTTGTTATGGGACATGAGTCCCATAAGTCTTTCGACCAGTATCGAGGCGACTCACCATGGAGACGAAGAAAGTTGCATCCGCCCTAGTGCTCCAGCCCGGAGAGGGAGCCCGCCGCTGGTTCTTCGGCGGCGGCGTGCAGACCTGGAAAGCCACGGAGGAGGACACCGCGGGCGCGTTCCTGCTCTTCGAAGATGAGATGGCCCTGAATAAGGTCACTCCGCTGCACACCCATCCCGACTCGGACGAGACCATGTACGTCCTGGCCGGAGAGATCCTGATGAACATGGACGGCACGGAGCACCGGGTCGCCGCAGGCGGAGTGACCATCGCGCCCAGGGGTGTTCCGCACGCGTTCAAAGTCACCCAGGCGGGGACCCGGGTGCTCTGCCTGCACACACCGGGCGGCGCGCAGGCGTTCTACTTCGGCGCGAGCGAGCCCATTGGCCCCGATGATGATGCTGCTGCGCGGGTGGCGGACTTCGATCGGATCCGCGAATCCGGGCGTGTGAACGGCGGCATTGAGATCATCGGGCCGCCTCCGTTTCTGGGGGCGGCAGGGTTTCCCGAAGCAGTGACCTAGACCGCCGCGGTCCCCGGGTTCAAGGGTGGCGCCGGGGGAACCTGTCCGGCGAGGTACAGCCCCCGGACTGCGATCAGCCGTTCCAGGTACCGGCGCAGCACCAGCTTCTCCGCGATCCGCCCCAAGGGCCCGAACGGAGCCGTGAACTCCACCCTGTCCGTCATGATGCTGCCCGTGGCGGTGGCTTCGAACTCGTGGACGTGACGGAACGACTGGAACGGCCCGCGGACCTGCTCGTCCACGAACCGTGCGGGGTACTCCAGCGACGTGATGCGGCTGGTCATGCGGACCGGCAGCCCGAAGTGCCGGGCCCGCCAGGTCACTTCCTGCCCCTCCCGGATCAAGCCGGACGTTACGCCCGCCACGGCCCGCTCTCCTGCGTCGGCCTGGGAGTCCAGGTGCGCGTCGATGCTCCGCGCGAGGTCGAACAGTTGTTCCCTGTTCAGGGCGGATTCAGTGCGGCACACGAAGCTGACGGTCATGGCGCCAGTCTGCCAGACTCCCCTCGCGCAGTCGGTGGCGCGCGTCGCCGCCGTCGTGGGGCACTTTGACGCCGGTTCGGCCCGCAGGAGGCCCAAGTCGCGGCGTGTCCGTGTCGAAGTGCCCCATTTAGGCCGCCGGCGCACCTCACCGAAACAGAAACAGCAGAGCCCGACGGCGGGACTCGCCGTCGGGCTCTGCTGTTGCGTGTGCGGCCGACCCTAGCGGGTGCTGCCGGCAAGGAGGCCCCGGCGGCGGAGGAGGCGCTTTTCAATCGGTGCGAACACCAGCAGTTCGATCAGGATGCCGACGGCCAGGATCAGCAGGATGGCCGACATCACGATGGTCATGTCCGCCAGGTCACGGCCCTGGTTCAGCATGGAGCCCAAGCCGAAGCCGATCGTGCCGCCAACCGCAATGATTTCCGCGGCCATGAGGGACCGCCAGGAGAAAGCCCACCCCTGCTTCAAGCCACTCAGATAGCCCGGCAACGCCGCAGGAAGGACGATCTGGAGGGCCATCTGCAGCCGGTTGGCGCCCAGCACCGTGCCCACGCTGCGGTACTGCGGCGGGATCTGGTCCACGCCGGAAATCAGGCCGTTGATGATGGACGGGATGGCGCCCATGAACACCACGAAGTACACCGTGGCATCGGTGAGGCCGAACCAGATGATGGCTGCGGGCACCCAGGCCACGGACGGCAGCACCTGCAGCCCGGAGATGAGCGGACCGAAGGCGCGGCGCAGCGGGGCCACCTGTGCCAGCAGGAGTCCGATCGGCGTGGCAATGACCACGCTGATCAGGAAGCCGACGATTCCGCGCTGCAGCGACGTCCAGACTGCTTCCTGCAGTGAACCGTCGGCCCACAGGGTGCCGAACTGGCCGAGCACGTCCAGCGGTCCTGGCACCAGGTCACGCCGTTTCAGGCCGAGCGAAACGTAGAACTGCCACGCCAGGACGAGCACCACGAGCGCTGCCACCGGGAGCAGGACGCGGCTCCAGTCGACGCGCGCCGCACGGGCTGCGTCCGACTGCAGGGAATCTAGTCCGGATTCCAGCTCGCGCAGGTCCTCGTTGCCGGTGGAGGAACGCGTCAGGGCAGCGTGCACCTTGCGGGTTTCGGGTGCAGCGCTGGATGCCTCGCCGTTAACGGGGGCTTCGGCCACGGGCGTTGGGTTACTTGGCATGGCGGCGGATCTCCTCTCGCAGCCGGGCGGTGATGACCCCGGTCAGCTGTCCGGCAAGACCGGCGTCGGTACGGTGTTCCTCGGTGACGTTCCATTCCTGGACCACCCGGCCGGGGCGGGAGGACAGCAGGAGCACCCGCTGGCCCAGCCGGACGGCTTCGCGGACGTTGTGCGTCACAAAGACGATGGTGCGGCCGGTTTCCTTCCAGATCCGTTCCAGTTCGTCGTGGAGGAGGTCGCGGGTGATGGCGTCCAGGGCGGCGAACGGCTCGTCCATGAGCAGCAACTGCCGGTCCTGGGCCAGCGAACGGGCCAGCGAGACGCGCTGGCGCATGCCGCCGGAGAGTTCGTGCGGACGCTTGTCGCCGGCTCCGCCCAGGTGGACCAGGTCCAGGAGTTCGTTGGCCTTGGTGCGCCGCCCGGCCTTGCCCACGCCGCGAAGCTTCAGGGCGAGTTCAATGTTTTCCCGGGCCGTCAGCCAGGGGAAGAGGGCGGCGTCCTGGAACATAAAGGCTGCGCCGTCGCTGGGTACCTCAAGGGCGCCCGACGTCGGGAGCTCCAGTCCCGCCATGATGTTCAGCAGGGTTGACTTGCCGCAGCCGGAGGCGCCGAGGAGGGCGACGAACTCGCCTTGCGCGATGCTGGCGTTGACGTCGTCCAGCACCGGGGCGCCGTCGCCGAAGCGTTTGCCCAGGTTTTCCAGTACGACTGGCATGGTCCTGTCCTTACGTTGAGGGGTCTGGAGATGGTGCTAGGAGGAGGTGCTTAGGGTGGTGCGGCCGCTTAGTCGTTGCCGAGTCCGGCGGCGGAGACCTTGCTGCCGCCTGTTTCGGCGGTGACGCTGTTCAGGGCGGTGAGGTCGAAGATGCCGGTGATGTCCGCCTGCTTGGTGGTACCGGCCTTCACCCCGTCCTCAAGCAGCTTTTTGTAGGTTCCGGCCAGCGGATCCACGGTGAAGACGATGTTCTTCAGGGACCGCTCAATGACGTCGGCCGGGAGTTCGGCGCTTCCGAATTCCTTCAGCGCGGCATTCAGCACGCCCGCCTTTTCCGCGGCGGCCGCGGAGTTGAGCCAGGCCACGGACTCGGCGTGGCCCTTCAGCAGGGCCTTGACGGTGTCCGGGTGGTCAGCGGCGAACTTCTTGTTCACGATCAGGATGGTGGTGGGGAACTCGCCCGGCTTGCCCGTCAGCGACCCGTCCCACAAATCCTTCTCGTCCACCAGGACCTTCGCGCCGGCCTGCAGCACCAGCCGGGACGCCCACGGTTCCGGCAGCCACGCGCCGTCGAGCTTGCCGTCCTGGAACAGCTTCAGCGTCTGCGCGTTCTCGGTCGGGTTGATCGCCACATCCCCGCTGCCGTCCGTGTTCGTCTTGTACCCCTGCCCGGCGAGCCAGGCGCGCAGCGCCACGTCCTGGGTCCCGCCCAGCTGCGGCGTAGACAGGGTCTTGCCCCTCAAATCCGCGGCCGAGCCGATCTCCGGCTTCACCACCAGCTGGGCGCCGCCCGCCGCGGCGCCGGCAATGATGCTCACGGACTCGCCCCGGCTCTTCACGAAGGAGTTGATCGCCGGGTTCGGGCCGATATACGTGGCGTCGATCGCGCCGGCGTTCAGCGCCTCGATCGCGGCCGGACCGGCATTGAACACCTGCGTGCTCAGCTTCGTCCCGCCCAGGCTCCCGGCAATGAAACCTTCCTTCACCCCCACCAGCGCCGGGGCGTGCGTGACATTGCTGAAGAAGCCAAGCTTCAACTCCGCGGCAGGCGCGGGGGCGGCTGCCTGGGCTGAGGAATCGCGGGAAAGGGTTGACGCCACCACGGCACCGGCGGCAATAAGCAGCACCAGGCCGAGGGCAACCAGGACCTCCACGGCGCGCTTGCGCTTCGGGTTGTTGCTCTCTCCTGCCACGATGCGGATCATTCCGGGCTGGGGACTTGTCATTGTTTCACCATAGGGAGTGACATAAACCCGTTCAATGACGCGGAAACGGGGGGTCACGCAGGTTCATCTAGCGTCATATTCGGACGTCCCAGGCTCAGGCCACGTAGGTGTCTGCTGCCGCCAGGGCCTCATCCAGGATGGCCAGCCCCGCGGCGGCGTCGGAGTCGTTCACGTTGAGCGGAGGGGCGACGTGGACGCGGTTGCCCTGGACCAGCGGCAGCAGGCCCCGTTCCCGGCAGGCCTTGACGACGGAGACCATCGGCGCGTTCGCCGTGCCGGTGGCTCCGGCCGGGACGAGCGGCTCTTTGGTCAGCCGGTTGCGGACCAGTTCGAGGGACCAGAGTCCGCCGATGCCGCGAACGTCCCCGACTGACTCGTGCTTGTCTGCGAGCGCCCGGAGTCCCGGCCCCAGGACGTCCGCCCCGAGGCGGCCGGCTGCCGCAACCGTGTCTTCCTCGTGCATTGCCCTGATGGCGCCGACGGCAGCCGCGCAGGCGAGCGGATGTCCGCTGTACGTCAGGCCCGCCGGGTACGGGCGCTCGGTGAACATCTCATAGATCGCGTCCCCCACCAGCACGCCGCCCAGCGGCACGTACCCGGAGTTCACGCCCTTCGCAAACGCCATCAGGTCGGGAGCCACGCCGCCGTGCTCAACCCCGAACCAGGCTCCCGTGCGCCCGAAGCCGACCATCACTTCGTCGGCGATATAGACGATGCCGTGGCGGGTGCACAGGTCACGGACCCCGCGCAGGTAGCCGGGCGGTGGCACGATGACGCCCGAGCTGCCGGTCACGGACTCCAGGACCAGGCCGGCGATGGTCGACGGGCCCTCCAGGAGGATTACCTGCTCGAGATGTGCGAGCGCCCGTTCGGATTCCTCCTCCGGGGTCCGCGACCCGAACGCCGTCCGGTACAGGAAGGGACCGAAGAAGTGGACGGCGGCTGCCGCCCCGGTGTCCGAGGCCCAGCGGCGCGGGTCCCCGGTGAGGTGGATTGAGGCCGCCGTCGAGCCATGGTATGAGCGGTAGGCGGCGAGCACTTTCGGCCGTCCTGTGTACAGGCGCGACATCCGGACCGCATGCTCGATGGCTTCCGTTCCGCCGGTGGTGAAGAGCACGTGCCCCAGGCCCTTGGGCGCGACCTCCACAATCAGCCGCGCCGCCTCGCCTCGGATATCGGACGCATTGCCGGGTGCGAGCGCGCACAGGCGGTCTGCCTGCTCCTTGATCGCGGCAACGATGCGCGGATGTTGGTGGCCAAGGTTGGTGAAAACCAGTTGCGAACTGAAGTCCAGGTAGCGCCGTCCGTTGACGTCGGTGACATAGCTTCCGGAGCCACCGACCAAGGTAGGCACGTCGCGCGGCCCTTGCACTACCCAGGGGTGGAAGACCAGATCGTCGAGATTCATGACATCCTCCGTTTCTATTCTTTGGACTGACCAGGTTCAGTCGCCTTTGACGTTGACGAGCTGCCGCAGCCTGTGGCGGACCTTCACCAGGTCCTCCGCATCGCGCATGACGACGTCAATGGGCTTGTACGCCGCGGGAATCTCGTCGATGAAGGCCTCCGAGGCACGAAACTCAATCCCTTGCATCGCCTTCTTCAGCTCGGCCAGGGAGAACGCCTTTCGCGCCGCTGTGCGCGAATACTCGCGGCCCGCACCATGCGGCGAGGAATTCAGCGACATGCGGTTGCCACGGCCGGCCACCACATACGAGGCTGTGCCCATGGACCCCGGGATCAGGCCCGGGTCCCCTGTCTCGGCCCGGATGGCTCCCTTGCGCGAAACCCACACCGCCTTCCCGTAATGGGTTTCCCGGCGGGTGAAGTTGTGGTGGCAGTTGATCCGTTCCCGTTCCTGAACCTTTCCGCCTGTCCAGGTGCCGAACTGGCTGATCACGCGGTCCATCATTTCCTCACGGTTCAGCAGGGCGAACCGCTGGGCCCAGTGCAGCTCGTCGATGTACCGGCTGAACTCGGCCGTGCCCTCTTCCAGGTAGGCGAGGTCGTCGTCGGGAAGCGCGATCCGTTTCTCCCGCGTCATGCGCTGCGCGACGCTGATGTGGTGCTGCGCGATCTTGTTGCCAATACCTCGGGAGCCGGAGTGCAGGAACAACCAAATGGCATCCGTCTCGTCCGCGCAGACCTCGATGAAATGGTTGCCTGATCCGAGCGAGCCAAGCTGGAGCTCCCACTTCGCTACGTACTGGCCCGGATCAAACCTGGCCTTGGCGGCCAGCCTCCCCAGCTCGGCGATTCGCGCTTCGGCCGTGGCCGTGATCCTGCGGTTGTTGTGTCCGGCCGACAGCGGGATAACGCGTTCAATGGCCTCCCGCAGCCGTTTCCGGTCCGGCGGCAGATCCGTGAGGAAGTACTGCGTCCTGACTGCAATCATGCCGCAGCCGATGTCCACGCCCACCGCCGCCGGAATCACCGCGCCCAGGGTGGGGATGACGGACCCCACCGTGGCGCCCTTTCCCAGATGGGCGTCCGGCATCAGCGCCAGATGCGGATAAATGAAGGGCAGCCGGGACGTTCTGACGGCCTGCTCCCGCGTCTCGGCGTCCAGGATGGAAGCCCAGTTGATGAGCCGGCTGTTGATGCGTTCCACGATCTGCCCTCCCGCCGGGATAGGGCGAAAGTAAGGCCGCAGGGCTGCCGTGTCAACACCCCGCGGCAGCCATGCGGAACCCGGCAGCCATTGCTGACCGGGCGGCGGACTGCCATCCTTGCTGGACCGGCGCCCCCGGCACACCCACCACCAGTCACCGGGCCACCAGCCCCACCAAGAGGAAAGGACGAGGCGATGCCGCTCTACCTGTCGAGGTTCAGCTACACACCGGACACCTGGGCCAAACTGATCAGCAATCCCGAAGACCGCAGGAAGGCCGCCCAGACCTACATTGAATCCGTCGGCGGCAAGCTCCACGGCTTCTGGTACGCCTTCGGCTCGCACGACGGCTATAACTTGTGGGAGGCACCGGACAACGTGTCCATGGCCGCGGTTGCACTCGCGATCAGCGGAGGCGGCGCACTCAGCTCATTCGAAACGACGGTGCTCCTGAGCGTCGACGAAACACTGGAGGCGCTTCGCAAGGCCGATCAAATCAAGTACCGGCGTCCCGGCACCTGAGGAATGGATCCATAAAGGGCCTCAGTCCTGCATGCGCTCCAGCCGGTACGTCAGCTTCGCTTCCCGTTTGGGGTCGTCCCCCAAGGATTTGGTGCGCGCAATGTAGTCCACGCCCCACGTCTTCAGCAGGAAGTCGTCGGCAATGCGGACGTGGCCGGCGGGGAATTTGTAGTCCATCCGCTTGGCCACGCCGGACCAGTCGGCGGCACCGAAGAGTTCCTCGGCGTCGGCCACGGTCCGCACGCCGTTTGCCGCCAGCAGGTCCCCCAGCCAGCCGTATTGCCGGGCCTGGCTCCTGGGGTGTTCGGACAGCAACCGGGCGAGCATGTCCTGGAGGATGTCCCCGGTGAGCTCGGTAGCGGCAGGGTTCGCCGCGAACTCGGCTGTGCTTTCGGCCTGGCGGCGCTTGACGATGTCGTTGATGGCGGAGAACTGGGC
This sequence comes from Arthrobacter sp. FB24, assembly GCF_000196235.1. NCBI lineage: Bacteria > Bacillati > Actinomycetota > Actinomycetes > Micrococcales > Micrococcaceae > Arthrobacter > Arthrobacter sp. FB24. The sequence continues at coordinate 3,502,421 of NC_008541.1, forward strand.
GTCCGCGAGTTCGATCAGGGTTGACGCCATGGTGAACGCGCGGTCCACTTCCGCGTTGGCCTCGGCCAGGCCCTTGTAGCGGATGTCATGTTCGAAGGCGGCCCACGCGTGCTGCAGCACAGTCCGGATCTGGACCTCGAAGCGCTCCCCGATGAACGTCTGGCAGCCCACGGGAACGTTCTCGGCAGGGACTTCCAGGACCAGGTGCCGGCCGGCGTAGCCGATCTGGCCGTTCCGCCGCTGGGAGCTCGTTTTGTCGTCGTCCTCGCGGCACTGAATTGCCCCTTCAGGGCTGTTGCAACGTCGGCAATATCGGGCTCCAGGAACATGATGACCCTGACGCCGATGAGGTCGTCGAGCTGTTCGAGTCCACGTTCATACTTGAATCTGCCATCGGCGGTGAGCCGGTCCAGCTTTCCTTTGACCGAGCCGGGATCCTTGACCCGGGCCTGGACGGTGTGATGGTTGAGGCCGTCGTCGCGGAGCCGGGCACGGATGGCGTGCCCGATGGCGTCCGATGCCGCATTCAGCCGGGGCAGCAGCGCACTGTATTGCTCCAGGGAGCTGGCTACAACTGACTCATGATCTTCCAACCGGTCCCCCTCAGATCATCGCGCAGCGCATCTACCAGCAGGGTATCCAAGCCGGCCGCTTTCAGCTACTGCCGGATCTTCAGGTGCTACCGAAAAAACCGCGGCCTGTTCGCCGAACCGGTCGGTGAAGGTCCGGATCTGCGAACAAGCCGCGGTTTCGTAGTGCAGGGATCAGATGCTGTAGCGCTCGTCCTCGTGGTCGCCCGGGTGGTCATTGACCAGGCCGGCGGCCAGGGTGTTGCCGTCGAGCGGATCGATCACCAGGAACGCGCCGGTACGGCGGTGGTGGAGGTAGTTTTCCAGCGGCAGCGGGGCGGCGAGCCGGAGCTGCGCGTGGCCGATGTCGTTGAGCTCCAGGCTGGACGCGCCCTCAAGCTTGAAGGTGGCGAGGTCCAGTTTCCCGCTGACGCTGCGGACCAGCGCCTGCACGGTGCGCGTGCCGTGCTTGACCAGCACCTTGGCGCCCTCGCGGAGCGGCTTTGGGGACAGCCAGCAAAGCGCGGCGTAGAGGTCGGCGGAGGCTTCACGGACGGTGCCTGCGGCGGCGATCGTGTCACCGCGAGCCACATCGAATTCGTCAGCGAGGCGGATTGCCACCGACTGCGGTGCCACGGCTTCGGTGAGCTCGGCGCCCGCGAAGTCGATGCCCGTCACCGTGGTGGTGCGCGGGTCCTGGCCGGGGGTCAGCACGCTGACCTTGTCCCCCACCTGCACCGAGCCTTCGGTGATCTGCCCGGCGTAGGCACGGTAGTCACGGTATTTCTCGACGTCGAGTCCGCCGGCAACCGCGTCGGGAGCCAGCGCGCCCTGCGGCCGGATGACGAGCTGCACCGGGAAACGGAAGCTCTCCAGGTGGCTTTCCAGTTCGTCCGCGGCAGGAAGGGTTTCGAGGACTTCGAGCAGTGCCGGGCCCGTGTACCAGGGGGTGCGCTCCGAGCGCTCCACCACGTTGTCGCCGTCGAGCGCGGAAACCGGAACCACCAGCAGGTCGGTGATGCCATCGGCTCCGAGGCCCAGTTCGCGGCCAACCTTCTGCACGTCGGCCTCGATCCCGCGGAACACGTCCTCGCTGAAGTCCACCAGGTCGATCTTGTTCACGGCCACGATCACGTGGGCCACGCGCAGCAGCTGCAGCACGGAGAGGTGCCGGCGGGTCTGCTCCAGGACACCCTTGCGGGCGTCAATGAGTACGACGACGGCATCCGCGGTGGACGCGCCGGTCACCGTGTTCTTGGTGTACTGCACGTGCCCGGGGCAGTCAGCCAGGATGAAGCTGCGGCGGTCGGTGGCGAAGTAGCGGTAGGCGACGTCGATGGTGATGCCCTGCTCGCGCTCGGCACGCAGGCCGTCGGTCAGGAGGGCGAGGTCGATCGCTTTCGTGCCGGTGGCCCCGGCGCCGCCAAATCCGCGGTCCGCGGAGGTGCGGGCGACGGCGTCGAGCTGGTCGGCGAGGATTGCCTTGGAGTCGTGCAGGAGGCGGCCCACCAAAGTGGACTTGCCGTCGTCGACCGATCCTGCGGTGGCGAAGCGGAACAGCGACGCGTGCGCGAGGGGGGCCTCGTCAAGAAGGGCGGCCGCGCGGGCTGTATCGATTTCGGTGCTCATTAGAAATAGCCATCCTTCTTGCGGTCTTCCATGGCTGCCTCGGAGATGCGGTCATCCGCACGGGTGGCGCCACGTTCGGTGATGGTGGAGGCGGCAACTTCAATGACGACGTCGCGCACCGTGGCGGCGGCCGACTCAACGGCGCCGGTGCAGGACATGTCGCCGACGGTCCGGTAGCGGACGGTCTTGGTGATGACTTCCTCGTCGGGGCGGGGCTGGGAGACCTCGCCCACGGCGCGCCACATGCCGTCGCGGGCAAAGACCTCGCGGTCGTGGGCGTAGTACAGGCCGGGCAGTTCAATGTTTTCGCGCTCGATGTAGCGCCACACATCCAGCTCGGTCCAGTTGCTGATGGGGAACGCGCGGACGTGCTGGCCCACGGTGTGGCGGCCGTTGTACAGGTTCCAGAGCTCGGGGCGCTGGTTGCGCGGGTCCCACTGGCCGAATTCGTCGCGGAGGCTCAGGATGCGCTCCTTGGCGCGGGCCTTGTCCTCGTCGCGGCGGCCGCCGCCGAAGACGGCGTCGAACTTGTTGCGCTGGATCGCGTCCAGCAGCGGGACGGTCTGCAGCGGGTTGCGGGTGCCGTCGGCACGCTCGGCCAGTTCGCCGCTGTCGATGAACTCCTGCACGGAGCCGACAACCAGCTTCAGGCCCAGGCGTTCGACCGTGCGGTCTCGGAAGTCGATGACCTCGGGAAAGTTGTGGCCGGTGTCCACGTGCAGCACGGGGAAGGGGACCTTGCCCGGCCAGAACGCCTTGGTGGCAAGGTGCAGCATCACCACGGAGTCCTTGCCGCCGGAGAACAGCAGCGCAGGCTTCTCGAACTCGGCCACGACTTCGCGGATGATGTGGATGGCCTCGGACTCAAGGGTGTCCAGGCTGGAGAGGCGCGTGGAGGCAGCAGCGTCAGTCACCTGGGTGGGCTCCTCAGTTAGGAAAGTGCTCATACGTGTAGTCCGCATTCTGTCTTGTCGGTTCCTGCCCAGCGGCCGGCGCGGGGGTCATCGCCGGGCGCTACCTTGCGTGTGCAGGGCTGGCAGCCAATGGACGGGTAGCCCTGTGAAAGCAGCGGGTTGACGGGAAGGAGGTTGTCGTCGGAGTACTGCACCAGCTGGTCGAAACTCCACGCTGCCACCGGGTTGACCTTGACCAGGCCGTTGGCCTCGTCCCAGGTGATCAGCGGGGTGTTGGTGCGCGTGGGGGCTTCGTCGCGGCGCACGCCGGTGAACCACAGTTCATAGCGGGCCAGGGTGCGGCGCAGCGGGGCCACCTTGCGGAGGGCGCAGCACTGGGCGGCGTCGCGGGCGAACAGGTCCTTGCCCAGGAGCCGGTCCTGCTGCTCCACGGTGTTCTCAGGAAGCACGTCCACCACGTTGACGCGGAGGTTCGCGGCCACCTCGTCGCGCGTGGCGTAGGTCTCCGGGAAGTGGTATCCCGTCTCCAGGAACAGGACGTCGACGCCGGGAAGCTGGTCAGCCACGAGTGCCGGCAGGACGGCGTCGGCCATGGAGCAGGCGACGGCGACGGCGGGCAGCTCGAAGTTCCGCTCCACCCAGGCGATGACATCGCGGGCGGGCGCGTCCCACCCGAGCTCGGCGGCACCGGCTTCGGCGATGGCCTTCAGCTCGTCGTGCGAGCGGAGCTTGGGAGCGGCGGTCGCCACCGTCTCCTCAACCTGCGCGGCGGCCTCAGCCGGTGCAACCACGGGGTCTACCCCAAGGGCGTGCTTACTCACTGGAGGTCCTCCTCATCGGCCGCGTGGGCCCATTCGGCGAAGGTCTGGCCTTCGGCGTGTTCCGCCACGAACTTCCGGACCACGCGTTCCACGTAGTCGGGCAGGTCCTCGACGTAGACCTTCAAACCGCGGACGGTACGTCCGAGGCCGGCTTCTTCGCGCTCGTGGGAAGCCAGCCCGCCGCCCAGGTGGACCTGGAAGCCGGGGCTGGGATCGCCGTCGGGCGTTGGCAGCATCATGCCCTTGAGTCCGATGTCCGCGGTCTGGATGCGGGCGCAGGAGTTGGGGCAGCCGTTGATGTGCAGCGACAGGGCCTGCGGCAGTTGGCCGCTCTCGACGAGGTCGGCGAGGCGGCGTTCCAGCTCGGCCACGGCGGTTGCGGCGGTGACCTTGGTTTCCACGATGGCCAGCTTGCAGTATTCGATGCCGGTGCAGGCGATGGTGCCGCGGCGGAACACGGACGGCCGGGCGGAGAGGCCCAGGGCGTCGAGCTCGGCCACCAGCAGTTCAACCTCGTCCTTGGGGACGTCCAGCACAACCAGCTTCTGGTGCGGAGTGGTGCGCAGGCGGTAGGAACCGCGGGCTTCGAGGGTGTCTGCCAGCTTCACCAGCTGTGCGCCGGAGAGGCGGCCCGCAATCGGGGTGGCGCCGATGAAGAACTTGCCGTCCTTCTGTTCGTGCACGCCCACGTGGTCGCCCGGGGTGGACGGCTTGGGTGCCGCGGGACCGTCGGCCAGCTTGTAGCCAAGGTATTCGTCCTCGAGGATCTGGCGGAACTTCTCCGGGCCCCAGTCGGCCATCAGGAACTTCAGGCGTGCCTTGGTGCGCATCCGGCGGTAACCGTAGTCACGGAAGATGCTGGTGACGCCGAGCCACACGTCGGCTGCCTGCTCAGGCGTGACGAAGGCGCCCAGGCGCTTGCCGAGCATCGGGTTGGTGGACAGTGCGCCGCCGGCCCAGAGGTCATAGCCGATGCCGAGTTCGGGGTGTTTGACGCCCACCAGGGCGAAGTCGTTGATCTCGTGCACCACGTCCTGGCTGGGGTGGCCGGTGATGGCGGTCTTGTACTTGCGCGGCAGGTTGGACAGCAGCGGGTTGCCGATGAACCGCTCCCCCAGCTCTTCGATCAGGGGCGTGGGGTCGATGATCTCGTCCTTGGCGATGCCGGCCACGGGCGAACCGAGGATGACGCGGGGGACGTCGCCGCAGGCTTCGGTGGTGGACAGGCCCACGCCTTCCAGCCGGTTCCAGATCTCGGGGATATCCTCCACGCGGATCCAGTGCAGCTGGATGTTCTGGCGGTCGGTGAGGTCGGCCGAATCCCGGGCGAAATCCACGGAGATGTTGCCGATCACGCGCAGCTGCTCGGTGGTGAGCGCACCGCCGTCGATCCTTACCCGGAGCATGAAGTACTTGTCCTCAAGCTCGTGCGGCTCCAGCGTAGCGGTCTTGCCGCCGTCGATCCCGGGCTTGCGCTGCGTGTAGAGGCCCCACCAGCGGAAGCGGCCGTGCAGGTCCTGGCCGGGGATGGAGTCGAAGCCGTCCTTGGAGTAGATGGACTCGATACGCTCGCGGACGTTGAGGCCGTCGTCCTCCTGCTTCCAGGTTTCGTTGGCGTTGAGCGGGGTGGTGCCGTCAACCTTCCACTGGCCGTGCGGCTTCGCTGCCGGTCGGTTGGTGCGTGCGGGTCGCTTGGGGGCAGCGGAGTCCGCGGACGCTCCGGCTAGAGCTATATCAGTCATGCATCGACTGTAGGTGCCACCGGAAAGCCGTCACAAAGGGTCAGAAACGCGAGGTCACCTAGGGAAATATTTCGTCATGAATCGCCGGAAAGCCTTGAAGAAGCCCTTGGGCTGTGCATGGTTCGGGGTGGCTTCGGGGGCTGGTGCCGGGGTCTTTGCAGGCGCAGCGGCAGGCGCGTCGGCAGGCGCACTGGCAGGCGCAGCGGCAGGCGCGTCGGCAGGCGCAGCCGCGCTTTCGGCTGCGGCTTCGCCTGCCGCGCTCTCGGCTGCGGCTTCGCGGCCTCGGGCCACGGCGGCGTCGTAGCGGTCAAGCGCGATCTCCGCCATTAGCCGGGACGGCAGCAGCGGTTCCGTGACGACGTCCGCTCCTGCCTTGGCAAGCTGGTCGTGGAAGAACCCGTGGGCCAGGAGATAGGAGGCGATGATGACCCTCCCCTGCCCTTCCCCGCCGGGGTATTCGGCACGGAGGGAGGCGACGGCGTCGGGCACTGACGGCTTGGCGGCCGCACCGTAGGCGGGAACGATCCGGTTGCCCCGCAGCGCCCGGAGGTGTTCGGCGAGCTCTTCGACGCTGACCGCGGCCTTGGGATTGGTGGATCCGGCGGCCGCCAGCACCACGGCGTCGTGCTCGGTGGCGCCGGCCTCGCGCAGCCGCTGGTCGAGGATCTCCGCCAGCCGCGGGTCCGGGCCCAGCGGTTCGGAGGCAGTAGAACCTTCCCTGCTGCGCGCCGCCTTCGCGATGTCCACCTTGGTGTGGAAGCCAACACTGAGCAGCAGCGGGACGATGACGGCCTGCTCCCCTTCCGGCAGTCCGGCCATAACGTCCACCAGGTCCGGGTCCTGGACATCCACGTAGGCTTCCCGGACGTCAAGGCCGGGGCGCAGGGCGCTAATCTCGGCGCGCAGGCCGTTGACCTCGGCCCCGCCCAGCGGGCTGGACGTTCCGTGGGCACAGGCGATCATGATGGGGCTATTCATAGGGGCTAGCGTAACGTTGGAGCAGCCCCATCCGCCCCTTCCACCTTGACCGGGACGCCCATTGACCATCTCATTCGACGCCGTTCAGGTCTGGCTGGATCTGGCCGGCATCTTCTTCTTCGCGGTCTCCGGATCCCTGCTGGCGGCGCGGAAGCAGTTCGACATCCTCGGGTCCCTTCTCCTGGCCTCCCTGGTGTCCCTGGGCGGCGGCGTCATCCGCGACATCATCCTCAACAGCGGCCCTCCCGCGGCGTTCACCAACCCGGCCTACCTGGCTCCCCCGCTGCTGGCCACCGTACTGGTGTACTTCCTGTTTTCCAGCGTCCAGCGCTACACGTCGCTGCTCATCCTGTTCGACGCCGGCGGCCTGGCGCTGTTCTGCATCACCGGCACGCTCAAGGCCCTGGCTGCCGGGATGAACCCGGTGGCGGCGGTGCTGCTGGGGGTCACGACGGCGGTGGGCGGCGGCCTCCTGCGCGACATCACTGCCAATGAGGTGCCCCAGCTCTTCGACCCCAAGGACCTCTATGCCCTCCCCGCGTTCACCGGGGCAGCCCTCACCACCATCCTGTGGGTTTCGGGTTCCTTCAACGCGCTCACGGCCGGCGCCGTTGCCGCCGTCGTATTCGCCTTCCGGGTGACGGCCTGGCGCCGTTCCTGGTACGTTCCCCTGGCCGTCCGGGGGTGGCACCGGCTGGGCCTGGACACGGCGGATGGCGGGGCCAAGGATTAGCTAGGATAAGAACCATGACTGACATGTTCCTCGAGAAGTTCCGCGCGCTTGTTCCGAAGTATCTCGAAGACGAATGGCAGGAAGAGGACGGGCTGTCCCCCGAGGAACTCGACGAAGCCCTTTCCGAACACCAGTTCCAGATCCCGTTGGTGCTCCGGGAGTTCTACCAGGCACTGGGTGGCTGCGAGGACCTCATGGAGGCGTACCACTACTTCTGGGACCCCGAGGAACTCGAAGTTGATGACGAAGGCTTCCTCATGTTCCTTGAGGACGAGGAAGAACAGTTCACCTGGGGTTTCCGCGTGGGCGATCTTGGCGTCCCGGATCCCATTGTGTACCGCCGCAACAACGCCCGCGGCCAGTGGAAGAGCGAAGAAGGCACGTTCTCCGAGTTCGTGTTCGACATGTTCGAGTGGGCGTTCAACGACGAAGAGGACTAGGGTCCTCATGGGCCTCGGCGGCTCCCCGGCCTAAACGGGGCACTTCGACACGGACACGCCGCGGGCTGAGCCCGGTTCCGCGGTTCCTTCGCCCAATGTGCCCCACGACGGCGGTCAAAGTACGACGGCGGCAGTCACCTCGAGCCGAAAGCTCCCCGCCGGCGTAGCTCCAGTACCGCCACCACCTCGGCGACCATCCGCTCGGGGTGATTGACGACGTCGTCATAGCCGAACCTGAGCCCCAGGCGTCCGCCGATGACGGTGGCATTGTTGCGCTTCCGATCCTTCTTGGCCTGGCGCGGCTCCAGATGCGAACCGCCGTCGGTTTCCACCACCAGGCAGTCCTCAACGAGGAAGTCCACCTCGCCGACGCCCGGCAGCTCCACATGCCTGCGGACATGCAGCCCCGCCCTCCGGAAGTGGTAGTTGGCCAGGACCTCAAGGATGGAGTCCGCCCTAGGGATCACACTGTCCAGGACGGCCCGGGCGCGGGCATTGCGGTTTCCGGGAAGCTTACGGCGCAGGAATTCCACGGTGATGTCTCCTCTTTGGGCTGCGCACTGGACCATGACCAGCGATTCCACCTCAGGCAGGCAGCGCAGCGCGTGAATCAGTACGTCGGCCAGGCCGGCGACAGGCAGCCATGGGTGCCGCGGATGGACACATCTGCCGTGCGCAAGCGTTCCTGGCGGCGTCCTTTTGTGCGAGGGGGAAAGGTGCACGGTCCCCGCATCAAGCACGGTCCATAGCGCGTAAGTGGGCGCGGCCGAGAGACACGTCAGCAGGGCGTTGTGGTTTAGCGCCATCCCAACTGCCCCGGCCTCCGCGGGCAGGCTGTAGATGCCCCGTCGGATCCGCACAATGCGCCCCTCTGCCAGTGCTTTGTCCCGGGCAGTGTGCGTAAATCCCGCCGCGCGGAGCGCCGACGCCTTTGTTACGCCGGACCGGGCACGGAGGAAGGTCTCGATGTCCATGTTCCCAAGCTGCCCCTTGGCCGGCGGGGTGGGCAGACCCGGGCTGCGTCATGTGGACAACCCGTCCGCCCCGGGGCACTTCGACACGGACACGCCGACTCCCCAGCCCTGGAAGGCCCTTCCCAGGGCTCAATGTGCCCCACGACGGACGAGCTCCGACATCAAAGACCGGCCAAGGAACTGTGACATGCCGATTAACACACCGGCTCGCGTTTATGACAAAGCTGTCATAGACTGTTTCTCGGATCCACTAAATGCCTCCGGTGGATCTGATGCGAACGGAGAAACGGCCCCGGTTCGATGCAGCGTATGACTCGTATTGCTGCAAAGAACCGGGGCCGTTCCGTTTAAGCAGGACTTTAGATCCTTACTGCGGCCGCCCGAGGGCAGCCAAAAACTAGCTCGCGCGGTCCACCACGGCCAGCGCAAAGCTGGTGAGCGAGGACTTGACCACGCCTTCGGGCAGCGGCGCCAGTGCTGCGATGGCTTCATCGGCCCAGGCACGGGCCACGACCCACGACTCCGCGGTGACCCGGTGGTCGCGCAGGCCCGCCACGGCGGCGGCAAGTGCCTCGTCCGAGGAGAGGTCGCCGTCGATCAGTTTGAGGAGTTCGACGGCGGACTGGTCACCATCGGCTGCTGCATTGCGGAGGAGCAGCACCGGCAGGGTGGGCACGCCTTCACGCAAATCCGTTCCAGGGGACTTGCCGGACTTGACCTTGATGCCGGTGACGTCGATGACGTCGTCGGCCAGCTGGAAGGCTACGCCGATCTTCTCGCCGTACTCCACCAGGAGCGGCTCGTAGGCTTCATCGGCGCCGGCGAAGATGGCACCGAGCTGGCCGGAAGCGGCCACCAGGGAGCCGGTCTTGTCCGCGATGACGGACAGGTAGTGCTCCACGGGGTCCTCGTCGGGGCGGGGGCCCACGGTCTCATGCAGCTGGCCCAGGCAGAGCCGCTCGAACGTGCGGGCCTGGATCCCCAGCGCGCGGGAGCCGAGCTCGGACACCAGGATGGATGCGCGGGCGAAAATCAGGTCCCCGGTGAGCACGGCCACCGAGTTGCCCCAGACCTCGTGCGCGGTGGGGGCGCCGCGGCGGAACGGGGCCGAGTCCATGACGTCGTCGTGGTACAGCGTGGCGAGGTGGGTCAGCTCAACCACCACTGCAGCCTGCACCACGGCCGGACGCGAGGCGTCCCCGAGGTGGGCGCAGAGCAGGGCCAGCAGCGGGCGGATCCGCTTTCCGCCGGCTTCCACCAGGTGACGCGACGTTGCATCGGCCAGCGGATCGGAGTTGGCGATGGCCTCGCGGAGCTTCTTTTCCACCCGGGCAAGATTGGTGGTGATGGCGGGGCCCAGCTCGGGGTCGTCCGCGATGGCCGCGAAACCTGCCGGCAGCTGGAGTCCCGTGGCGATGGCGGTGGTGTTGGGCTCGGGCTCCCTGGCGTCCGGCAGGCCGTGTCCGGCGTGGGTCCAGCTGTGCTTGGCAGAGTTCGTCACGGGTTAACCCTAACTTTTTGTTGCGGAAACCGCGGATGTGTAGCTGGACGGGGACAGGGAGGTGTTGGAGGTGGCAGGCACCAGGGCCTCCAGAAGCCTGATCACCCTGTCCTCGAATCCCTTGGCTGATTCATCCGTGACGTTGGCCATCAGCCGGACTACGAACTTCATGAGTGCGGGCAACGGCATGCCGGTGCGGAGCGCGAGCTTCATCACGGACGGCTTGCCGATCACCGAGGCGAACGCGCGGCCCAGGGTGAAGTGGCTCCCCCACTGGCCGCGTACATAGTCCGCGTACCCCTTGAAGTGGAGGTCGGCGTCGTCGTGCGTCCACTTGGCGTAGCGGCTCTGCCAGGTGTTGGCGTCGATGATGTATTCGGCCGCAAAGCGGGCGGATTCCATGGCGTAGGAGATGCCCTCGCCGTTGAACGGGGACACCATGCCGCCGGCGTCGCCCAGGAGCAGCAGGCCCGGGTAGTAATGCGGGGTGCGGTTGAAGCCCATGGGCAGCGCGGCGCCGCGGATCTCGCCCACCTGGTTTTCCGGCGTGAAGCCCCATTCGGCGGGCATGCCGGCGGTCCATTCGCGGAGGACCTGCTTGTAGTCGAGCCTGCCGAATTCCTTGGAGGAGTTCAGGATGCCCAGGCCAACGTTGGAGGTGCCGTCACCCACGCCGAAGACCCAGCCGTAGCCGGGGAGCAGTCCGCCGTCGCGGCCGGGAAGTTCCAGCCAGCCCTCCATCCAGTCGTCGTCGTGGCGGGGGCTCCGGAAGTAGGTGCGAACGGCGACGCCGAGCGGGCGGTCGTCGCGCTTCTGGATACCGACTGACACGGCAGTCCGGGACGAATTTCCGTCTGCTGCGAGGACGACGTCGGCATGGAAGTCGCGCGTCTCCCCCGTCTTGCGTCCGGACTCGTCCAGCAGGGCGGCGCGGGCACCGATGACACGGCCGTCCGGCGCGCGGAGGGCTTCGGTGACGCTGTGGCCTTCGAGAATGGTGGCACCGGCGGCCTCGGCGTGCCGGGCCAGCTCCTCGTCGAAGCCGAGGCGCGTGCGGATCAGGCCGTAAGTGGGGAAATCGGAGACTTCCGGCCAGGGCAGCTCGATGGTGCGGCCGCCGGCGATCAGCCGAAGGCCCTTGTTGCGCCGCCAGCCACCCTCTTCGGAATGCGGCAGGCCAAGCTTTTGGATCTCGCGGACGGCACGCGGAGTGAGGCCGTCGCCGCAGACCTTTTCGCGCGGGAACCTGGTTTTTTCCAGCACCGTAACGGGGATGCCGGCCTTGGCGAGGTAGTAGGCGGCAGTGGACCCTGCAGGGCCGGCGCCGACGATCAGTACGTTCACGGCAGTTTCGGCTAGCCCGCGGGCCGGGTGATGTTGCGGCGGAGCTTGGCCACGGGGCCGGTGTGGTTGGCGATGGCCGCGGCGCTGCCGGACAGGGGCTTGTGCGCGCGGTGGACGGCCACGATGCCGCCGCTGAGGTTGCGGTAGGTGACCTTTTCCCAGCCGGATTCCTGCAGCCAGCCGGCCAGGTGGTCCTGGTCCGGCCACGCGCGGATGGACTCGGCGAGGTAGACGTAGGCGTCCGGGTTGGAGGAGACCTTCACGGCAATGGCCGGCAAGGCGCGCATGAGGTATTCGGTGTACATGGTGCGCCACAGCGGCACCACGGGCTGGGAGAACTCGGCGATGACGAGTTTTCCGCCGGGCTTAGTGACGCGCAGCATTTCGGCCAGGGCCTTCTTGGGCTCGTTGACGTTGCGGAGCCCGAAGGAGATGGTGGTGGCATCGAAGCTGTTGTCCGCGAACGGCAGGCGCGTGGCGTCACCAGCGATGAAGTTGATATCCGGGCGGCGGCGCTTGCCCACCTTGAGCATCCCCAGGGAGAAATCGCAGGCGATGACGTCGATCCCCGCATCCGCGTAGGGCTCGCTGGATGTACCCGTTCCGGCAGCGAGGTCCAGCACGCGCTGGCCCGCCTTCACGTCCATCGCTTCGACGACCACCCGGCGCCAGCGGCGCGTCTGTCCCATGGACAGGACATCATTCACGACGTCGTATTTGGGGGCGACGTCGTCAAACATCGTGGCTACTTCGTCCGGACGCTTATCCAAGGATGCTCGGTTCACCATGTCATTGTCTCAAATGTTGGGCGGACCCACGAACCACGGCGATTCTTTGGGCTGTGGGCTGAAAGCTGCACTGCGGCGTTTGCCCCAACAAGGTGCCGGCCGCTCTCGGGAGTACTGTTATCTCATCATGACGAGTACGTTCCGCACCTTGACAGTCCCTCTGGATGGAAGATCATTCTCCGGGGGGCTGCCGTCATTTCTGGTCCGGGACGATGTTCTCTGCTGGACCCGCCGCGAGGCCGGGCTGGTGGGCTTCGGCGAGATCGCCCGCTTCACCGCCACAGGGCCCGACCGCTTCCTGGAGGCCGACATCTGGTGGCGGCACCTGGTCCTCGAGGCGGACGTCACCGACTCCGTGGAGTGCCCCGGCACCGGTCCAGTGGCCTTCGGCTCCTTCGCCTTCTCCAAGGTCTCCACCCACCGCTCACGGCTGATTGTTCCGGAAATCGTTGTGGGGGTCAGGGACGGCCGCGCCTGGCTCACCCAGTTAACGTTCGACGACGGCGAACTCACCGAGGCGGGCGCCCTCGCCGCCCTGCAGCGCTGGCTCGAGACCGACCCGCTGGACGTGGACCCTGTATACGACACCGAACCCCGGGACACCGCCGTCGTGCTTTCACCGGGTGCGCGCCCCGGCGGCGGCATGACCGCAGATCCCGGCGCCGACGTCGTACCTAAACTTGAAACCGGATCGCTCAGCGAGCACGACTGGATGGCAGCGGTAGCCGCAGGCGTCGAGGAAATCCGGACCGGCAAGCTGGAGAAGCTGGTGCTGGCCCGGGACATCGTGGCCACGATTCCGGAGGGCGTGAACGCGGCGGAAATCCTGCGCCAGCTGGCCGTCCGCTACCGCGAATGCTGGACCTACGGCGTGGACGGCCTGGTGGGGTCGACCCCGGAAATGCTGATCCAGGTCGAGGGGCGGACCGCCCAGGCCCGCGTCCTGGCCGGAACCCTTGACCGGCGCGATGCCGAAGGGATGGACGGGCCGCCGCTGGAGTTCGCCGAGCGCGTGCTGGCCGGGTCCGAGAAGCAGCGGCACGAGCACGAGATCGCGATCCAGTCGCTCACCACCCAGCTGGCGCCGTTTTCCGAGGCCATGAACGCGCACAGCGAACCGTTCATCCTGGAGCTGCCAAACGTGTGGCACCTGGCGTCGGACGTGAAGGCCGAACTGACCGAGGTGGAGGGGCACGTGCCCACGTGCCTTGCGTTGATCAACGCGCTCCATCCCACGGCCGCCGTGTGCGGAACGCCCACCACCGTGGCCGGTGCGCTCATCCGCAAGCTGGAGCACATGGACCGCGGTCCCTACGCGGGACCGGTGGGCTGGCTGGATGCGGCGGGGAACGGCGAATGGGGCATCGCGCTGCGCGGCGCCGTCGTCGAGGCGCCGGACACGGTGCGGCTCTACGCCGGCTGCGGCATCGTGGAGGGCTCGCACCCTGAAGCTGAGCTCGCCGAGACCTGGGCGAAGTTCCGTCCGATGCTCGAGTCGCTGGGCATCAAGAGCTAGAGCCGCGGCCCACCGGCGTGGCCGGCGTGCCCGTTCGTGGCCGGCGGCGTGCCCGTCCGGGCCGGCGGCGTGCCCGGGCCGAGCGGGCCTGTCCGGGCCGAGGTGGCCACCTGGGCCGAGAGTCCCGAGCGGACCGCCTGGGCCGAGCGGGCAGCCTGGGCCGAGAGTCCGGAGCGGGCCGCCTGGGCCGAGAGTGCCGAGCGGGCCACCTGGGCCGAGAGTCCGGAGCGGGCCGCCTGGACCGAGAGTCCGGGATTTCAGACAATCCTCCGGCGCGGGGTCTTGCGCTAGCCTCGATATTAGTTATCCAATAGTGAAACTAAGTTTTCTGTGATGCACATCTCTTATTCGGCGATACACTATAAGCCGTTTTAGTCACGCATACCCCTGCAACAAAAGGTAAGAAACTATGCAGCCCATGTCCTCCGCCACGGCAAAGCTGGCCGCCAAGGCAGCCGCAATCCTCGCCGTCGGCGCCCTGTCCCTCACGGCCTGCGGCGGCAGCTCCACCCCCGCTGCGTCCTCCGCGGGCGGCGTCCAGCTCATCAACGCCGGCAAGCTGACCGTTTGCTCCGACGTCCCCTACGAGCCGTTCGAGTTCCAGAAGGACGGCAAGATTGTCGGCTTCGACATGGACATCGCCGCCGAGGTCGCCAAGGACCTGAAGGCCGAGCTCAGCGTGGTGGACAGCTCCTTCGAGGCCATCGAAACCGGCACCGCCCTCACCGGCTGCGACGTTTCCATCTCCTCGGTCTCCATCACGGACACCCGCAAGGCTGTCATGGATTTCTCCAACCCGTACATGGACGACGACCTCACCCTCGTGGCCAGCGAAGCGTCCGGCATCAAGGACATCGACAGCGCCAAGGGCAAGAAGGTGGGCGTGCAGCAGGCCACCACCGGCGCCAAGTACGCGCAGGAAAAGGGCATCGACGCCCAGCAGTTCGAAGATTCCGGACTCCTGGTCCAGGCTCTCCAGGCCGGCACCATCGACGCCGCCCTCGGCAACCAGTCCGTCCTGGCCTACGCCATCAAGGACGACCCCAAGTACAAGCGCGTGGAGAACTACGCCACGGGCGAGAAGCTGGGCATCTCCATCAAAAAGGGCAACACCGCCATGGCTGACCAGGTCAACTCCACGCTCAAGCGCCTGACCGACGACGGCTCCTTGAAGAAGTACGAGACCACCTGGTTCGGCGAAGCCGCCAAGTAGCACACGCTCCAGAGACCTACGCAGCCGGGGCCCCGTTCAGCACCTGTTCATCAGCCTGTACGGGGCCCTCACTGCGCAAACGAATGTGAGAACACCATGGCAATGACCGCACGTCAACGAGCCAAAGTCAGCCTGTACGTCCAGGCCGGAATCTTCGTTGTGGCTGTGGCCGCGCTGGTTCTGGCCACGGACTGGAAGACCATCGGCACCAGCGTCTTCAACTTCGCCAAGATCGGCCCGATGTTCCCGGACATCTTCTTCTCCGGCCTCAAGAACACCCTCATCTACACGGCCCTCGGCTTCATTGTGGGCCTGTCCGGCGGCCTGCTGCTGGCACTCATGAAGCTCTCCAGCTTCCCGCTGTACCGCTGGCTTGCCACCGGCTACATCGAGTTCTTCCGCGGCATCCCCGCCCTGCTGGTGTTCATCGCTTTCGGTTACGGCGTGCCCCTCGCATTCGGCGTGCAGTGGAACGTGACCATTGTGGTGATGATTTCCTTGGGCATGGTGGCCGCGGCCTACATCGCCGAAACGCTCCGTGCCGGCCTGCAGGCGGTGCCCAAGGGCCAGCTGGAAGCCGCCCGGTCGCTCGGCATGCCGCAGTGGCGCGCCATGGTGTCCATCGTGATCCCGCAGGCGTTCCGGATCGTGCTGCCGCCGCTGACCAACGAGGTCATCCTCCTGACCAAGGACTCCTCGCTGATCTACGTGCTGGGCCTCACCGCCTCGCAGTATGAGCTCACCAAGTTCGGCCGCGACGGCATCTCCAGCCTGGGCGCAGGGCTCACCCCGCTCCTCGTGGCCGGTGCCTTCTACCTGGTGATCACCATCCCGCTGAGCCTTTTGGCCCGGAAGTTCGAAAGCCGCTCCGCGCGGACGAAGCGATAGGCAGGATAGTCATGAACGACGTCGTACACTCCTCCGGCAGCGCCGGTACCAGCGGATCCGTCCATGCGGCCGGAGTTTCCCTGAAGGACCTCCGCAAGTCCTACGGCTCCAACGAAGTCCTCAAGGGCATCAGCCTGGACGTTGCCCCCGGCGAGGTTGTCTGCCTGATCGGCCCGTCCGGCTCCGGCAAGTCCACCCTGCTGCGGTGCGTGAACCTGCTCGAGCAGCCCAACGAGGGCACCATCCACGTGGGCGGCTTCGAGGCCACCGACCCGGACGTGGACATCGACAAGATGCGCCGCAAGGTGGGCATGGTGTTCCAGCAGTTCAACCTGTTCCCGCACTTGAACGCCCGGCAGAACTGCACCATCGCGCAGACCAAGGTGCTCAAGCGCGGGCAGGCCGAGGCGGACAAGGTGGCGCAGGCCAACCTGGACCGCGTGGGCCTTGGCCACCTGGCCGACCGCTTCCCGGACCAGCTCTCCGGCGGCCAGCAGCAGCGCGTGGCCATCGCCCGCGCGCTGAGCATGGACCCCGAGCTCATGCTTTTCGACGAGCCCACGTCGGCCCTCGACCCGGAGACCGTGGGCGACGTCCTGTCGGTCATGCGAAACCTTGCCAAGGAGGGCATGACCATGCTGGTGGTGACCCACGAGATGGGCTTCGCCCGCGAAGTGGCCGACCGCGTGGTCTTCATGGACGGCGGCGTTGTGGTCGAGGAAGGCATAGCCGAACAGGTCATCAGCGCCCCCACGCAGTCCCGCACCAAGGAATTCCTCAAGCGCGTCCTGGACCCGACGCACATCGACATCTCTAGTTAGGCTCCTGCTTTCGACGCGTAAGTGCCCCGGCGCTACGCAAATGCCCTGGCGCACCTGGAATCCCGGGTGCGCCAGGGCATTTGCGCGTCATGGGGCATTTCGCGCGTCGAGAATCGCTGAACGGGCACGACGGCGGGGCACGCCACCCGCTGCCAACATGCGTTCCAGCCTGCCGGGTTCCATCAGGTCGGCCCAGTCCCACCGCACCACCTTGAAGCCGGCGGCGCGGATACGGTTCTCACGGTACTTTTCGTCCACCACCGCCTGGGACGGCGTGCGCCCCTTGAGGTACTCCGGTTTGAGGTACTTGGCCACGCCGTCGAACTCCCCCACCACCTTTGCCTGTTTCCAATAGAAGTCCGCGTAGCCCACCAGGCCGTCAGAGTCGTAGACCGCCTGCTGCAGGACCGGTGGTTCGAAACCGGCCACGTGCATCAGCGAGCGGCTGTAGGACTCCCCCGCCGACCCGGAAAGAGGATCCGCGAACGACAGCGCCGCGCGGATCCTCCTTTGCGCTGCGCCGGTGTAATTCGACCCGATGCCGGCCGTCAGGTTATCCAAGGTCAGGGCCCGCAACCCGCCAGTGCGGTCCGGCTTGAGCACATGGTCCAAGGGCACGGCAGCCTCGGTGAACGGGGTGAACGCGGCAAGATCCAGAACGGTCCGGATGCGGTCCGTGACCAGCAGGCCCTCCCGCCGGACAACTGTCAGCCCTGACGGATCAGCGAAGTAGCGGCGGACACCGGCGCGGGACCGGCCGCCGTCGTTCTTCAGCGTCAGTGCCTGAACGGGATGGCGCACACCCATCGTGGGAATCTTCCACACGCTTGCCGCGGAGTGCCGGGCAAAAACGGTGGGGCTGTGGTGCGTTTCCGCAGCAGCCTGGACACGGAGCCGGTACTGTTCCCAGGGCACGAGTTCACGCCAGGCCGGCCCGTCTACGTACACCCCGTGCCGGATTCTCACGAGCGCACCCGACGCTGCACGCCGAGCCAGGTCCTTCGCTGTCAGTCCGTGCAGGAGGCGGTCACGGGCGAGGAGGAGCGTTGGGAGATCGTTCATACGTTCAAGATGCCAACGGCGCGGCCCGGGTGACAGCTGCGGACGCCAGCATGTGGATAAGGCGCCCATTTTCGACGCGTAAGTGCCCCTGCGCTACGCAAATGCCCTGGCGCACCAGGAATTCCGGGTGCGCCAGGGCATTTGCGCGTCGCCAGGGCATTTGCGCGTCGCCAGGCGTGAAGCGCGTCGCCAGGCAGTGTGCGCGTCGCCAGGCAGTGCGCCGCGGCGGGGTCAGCCTGCGAGCACGCTACGCGCGGCTTCCCCCACCGCGGCCTTGATGCGGCCGTGCAGCTTCCGGAGGCCTGCCCGGTCCGTGCGGACCTCAATAATGCTGCGCCCCGACGACGGCGCGGCGAGCGCCTTGGCGAGCTCCGCCGTCGTACTTACCGCGCAATGTTCGACGCCGTATGCTGCGGCGAGCGACGAAATGTCCACTTTGTGCGGGGTACCGAAGAGGCGTTCGACGGCGTTCCCGTACGTTCCGGATTCCTGCACGGCGCCGTGCTCCAGGAGGTTGAAGATGGCGCCCCCGGCGTCGTTCAGGACGACGATGCGCAGCAGCGGGTCGTTCTCGGCGAAGCCCAGGAGGAGGCCGCCGGCGTCGTGCAGGAACGTGACGTCGCCGAGCAGCAGCGTGGTTTCCTGCCGGCCGCCCCACGCGATGCCAGTCGCGGTGGAGATGGTGCCGTCGATCCCGGCGAGGCCGCGGTTGGCGAAGATGGTGGCGTGCGGCTCGGGTGCGGGCTGGCCGGCGAGGTCCACGTCGCGGATGCCGTTGGAGGAGCCCAGCATCAGCTGCCCGCGTGCGTGCTTCCACACCAGTGCCCCGACGGTCGGGCCCGTCGCGGCCGGTTCCTCGGACAGCGCCTGGTCGAGCGCATGCTGGGCGGCGGCACCGGCCAGCAGCCAGGCATCCAGCCACCCCGACGAGCCGCGGCCCGAGAAGTCGGCGAGGTCACTGAGGTTGTCCAGCGGAAGCTCGGTCCTGCGGCCCGGCTCGTACCAGGCCACGGGAAGCGGCTGGTAGAGGGCCGAGGGGACGTCGGCGCGGGCCAGCAGCGCAGAGACCGGGCGGGACAGGGTTGGCCGGCCGAACAGGACCACGCGCTCGATCGGCTGGGCGGAGTCCGGGCCGAAATGCTCCAGCAGTAGCCGGTAGGGACCCACGGCATTGGGCCCGAAGCGCGAGTTGGAGGATGGTTC
This sequence comes from Arthrobacter sp. FB24, assembly GCF_000196235.1. Classification (NCBI taxonomy): domain Bacteria; kingdom Bacillati; phylum Actinomycetota; class Actinomycetes; order Micrococcales; family Micrococcaceae; genus Arthrobacter; species Arthrobacter sp. FB24. Next base: position 3,521,557 of record NC_008541.1, read on the forward strand.
GGCCAGTAGCGGCAGGCCGTGGGCGCGGGCGAAGGCCTCGGCGACCGGGCCGGCGTCGTGCCCTGCCAGCACCACGGTGCGCCGTTCCGCCAGCGTGGCCGGTGCGGGCGCGAGGGTGAGCGGCTCCGGTCCGCGTCCGATCTGCCACGTCCTTCGGCCGGTTGCCTCCGGCAGGTGGTCGGCAGGCGGCGGGACCAGCGGATCGCGGAAGGCCAGGTTCAGCTGCACCGGCCCGGGCGGGGTGTCCTCGAAGACTCCCGTCGCCGCGCTCAGCGCGGTCTCCACAGCACGCTGCGGGTTTGTGCCGGCGGGGACGTCGACGGCGAACCGGACGTGCTCGCCGAAGAGGTCCAGTTGGTCCGTGGTCTGGTTGGCGCCGGTCCCCCGCAGCTCGTCGGGCCGGTCGGCGGAGAGCACCACCAGCGGAACAGCGGCGTGGTTGGCCTCCATCACGGCCGGCAGCAGGTTCCCGACGGCGGTGCCGGACGTGGTGAGCACGGCCACCGGCGCCCCCGTGGACAGGGCCAGGCCCAGGGCTGTGAACCCGGCCGAGCGCTCGTCGATCCGGACCAGGAGTTCCACGCGGCCGGCAGCGTCGGCTTCGGCGAGCGCGTAGGCCATGGGCGCGGAACGGGAACCTGGCGAGACCACCACGTAGCGGACGCCGCCGTCGAGCAGGGTTTTGACAGCGACCCGGGCGGCCTGGATTGCAGTCAGGGTGTCGGATCCTGAGTCGGCCGGAGCACCCGTGGGGTCGCCTTCGGACAGCGGGGCATCATCGGCGGCGGCATAGGCGTTGTTCGGGTCCAGCGGGTTCTCAGAAGTCACCAATCAAGTCTCCCACCAACCCAAACGCTCTCTCACATCCTGCCGCCTCAACCCCAACGCTCTCTCACATCCTGCCGCCTCAACCCAAACGCTCTCTCACATCCTGCCGCCTCAACCCCAACGCTCTCTCACTGTCTTCGACGCAGTGAGAGAGCGTTCCAGGAAAACCGACCAGAAATGGGAGAGCGTCCCAGGAAAACCGACCAGAAGTGAGAGAGCGTCGCCACAAGGAGGGCGGGGCTCACACGAGTTAGGTAAACTGCAGCAAAGCAGTGATTACCCACCCGGAGGATCAGCCCATGAACCGCAAGGCCACCGCACTGGACGTCGCCAAGCTGGCGGGCGTCTCGCGCAGCGCAGTGTCGCTCGTGCTCAACGGGCGGGGCGACGGCAACGTGGCCCTCGAAAGCCAGCAGCGCATCCGGGAAGCCGCGGCAGCGCTGAACTACACGCCAAACGCCATCGCCCTGAGCCTGCGCAACCAGCGGTCGCGGGTCATCGGGATTGTCTCGGACGAAGTGGTCACCAGCCCGTTCGACGGCAACATCATCGCCGGAGCGGATGCCGTGGCCCGGTCCCAGGGCTTTGTGACTGTAGTGATGGATACGGAATCGGACGAGGCCCGGGACGAGGGCGCCGTGGCCACCCTTCTGGACCGCCAGGTGGACGGGCTGATGTACGTCACGGTGGGACTGCGCCCCCTGCACGTCCCGCTCAACATGTTGCAGGTGCCGTCGATCCTGGCCAACTGCTTTGATGACCGCCCAGGGGCCGGTGTTCCCGCCGTCATCCCCGATGAGGTCCGCGGCGGGCGGGAAGCCGCCGAACACGTGATGTCGCTGGGACATCGGGACATCGCCTTCCTCGCCGGCGACTCCCTTACCCCTGCGGCGCCCCGCCGGATCGAGGGCTACCGCGAAGCGTTTGGCGCCGCGGACATGCCCGTCAACGGGGACCGCGTCCTCCAGGTGGGCTGGGATATCGATGCCGGTTTCCACGGCGCCATTAAGCTCCTCGACGGCGTGGAGCCGGCCGCCCGTCCCACCGCGATCCTGTGCGCCAACGACCGCCTGGCCATCGGCGTCGTACTGGCCTGCTACCGGCTGGGGCTCAGCGTTCCGCATGACGTGTCGGTCATGGGTTACGACGACGAATTCCGCATCGCCAAGAACATGGTCCCGGCGCTCAGCACCATGGCCCTCCCGCTCCGGGAGATGGGCGCGGCAGCCATGACGGCGCTGCTCGCCGACGTGGGGTCCGCACCGAACGGAAAGCACGACGGCGGCGGCCCGGCTGCCGCCGCCGGCTCCGGTACCGGCGCTGGGACCGACGCCGTCCACCACGCGGTGACGATGGTTCCGTGCCGGCTGGTGGTCCGGGATTCCACGGGCCCCGTCCCGGCCGGCCGCTAAGGCCCGGCCGGGACGGCCAGACGCTAGGAAGGCTGCCCGAGTTCCCAGACCTCGGCCGTCGCACCGGCGGGAAGCAACAGCTGCCACTCTTCACCGGCAGCCGGGTAGGCGCGGAGCGTTGTGGCCACGGAACCGCTCCTGTACACCTCCACCAGTGAGGCATCCACGAACACGCGCAGTTCCTCCCCCGGCTCGACGGTTCCGCTGAACACGGTCTGGCGGGTACCGTCCCCCACAAGCAGGAGTTCGACGGCGGTGTCCCCGCCGCCTGCGCCGGACTCGCCCGGGCCTGCTGTCACCAGGGCCTCGGCAAACGGCGGCAGCTGGACGGTTCCTCCGGCCCGGCTGGCCGTATGCGCTCCGCGGTAGGCATCGATTTCGGGGGCGGGGCTGACCACCAGGGCGCCGTCCACGACTGAGAGCTCACGCGGGAACGTCAGGACCCCGGCCCAGCCGGCGGCGTCGATGTCGTCCTGGCTGCGGCCGCGGCGTCCGTCCCGGCCCGGGCCCTCGTTGGCCCAGCCCCACAGCAGGGCCCGGTCCTCCAGGGCCACCACCTGCGGAGCGTAGAAGTCGCGTCCGTGGTCTGACTTGCCGCCGCCCCGGGGCGTGAAGACGGGCAGCCCGGTAACCGGGTCCTCGGTCAGCGAACCGATCAGGTGGCCCACACCATTGGCGTGTTCGTGTGCGTCGCCGGAGAGCCACAGCGAGAACATCATCAGCCAGGTTCCGGAATCCCCGAACGAGTCAGCCGAGTCCCCCGCGGCGGCGAAAGACTCAGGCACGCGCACCAGCTGCGGGCACTCCCAGATCTCGGCCGGCGTGAACTTCGAGGCCACGGGGTTCTCCGAGGTCAGCCAGATGCCCTGGTATTTCCAGTCGGTCAAGTCCTCCACCGTGTACAGGAGCAGCGCGGCGTGCCCGTTGGCGAGGCCGGCACCCTGCATGGCGTACCGCTTGCCGTTGAACCTGAAGATGAACGGATCCCGCACCGCGGTCACCTGACCGTCGGCGGGCATCGTTGCCGCAACATGGCCGGTCTGCTCCCAGTAGACCAGGTCTGCCGAACCGCGGGCGATGACCACCTCTGAGTGGCCGCCGTCGCTGCGGACGCCGGAGTACGCGGCGGTGGGAACACCGCCGTCGTCCGTCACCACCCCGGTCCAGCAGCCGTACTCGTCCGGGCCGCCGCGTTGCGGGCGCAGCGCCACCGGGTGCTCCTCCCAGCGCACCAGGTCGGCGGAGCTGACGTGGCCCCAGGCGATCCGGTGGTGCCGGGCGGAGTCCGGGTTGTACTGGAAGAACACGTGGTAGCGGCCGTTGATGAAGCTGACGCCGTTGGGGTCGTTGATCCAGCCCTGTGCGGGACGCGGGTGGAACCGCGGGAAGGCGGGGTCGGGGTGGTGGGCGGCGACGTCGTCGAAACGGACGGCGGCGAGGTCCGGGGAGGGCATGGCGGGGCCTTTCGGTGGGTAGGTTATTTCCCGGTGCCGGCCGTGAGGCCGTCCTGGAGTGCGCGCTGGCCGAACATAAAGACCACCAGCGCCGGAATCATGGACAGGACAACGCCCGCGAGCACCACGGAGATGCTGCCGGTTCCCAGGTTGCCCTGGAGCGAGACGAGTCCCAGCGGGAGCGTGAAGTTTTGCTCGGAGATGGTCAGGATGAGCGGCCGGAAGAACTCGTTCCAGTGGAAGTTGAATGCGAGGATTCCCACGATCGCCATGCCGGGCATCGCCAGCGGCGCATACACGGAACGGAATGTACGCCAGGGCGAGGCGCCGTCGATCGAAGCCGCTTCGGCCAGCTCTGCCGGCAGCCCCATGAAGTACTGGCGCATCAGGAAGGTGCCGAACGCCGTCGGAATGGCCGGCAGGATCAGCGCGAGCAACGTGTCAGACAGGCCCATACCGCGGATCAGCATAAAGACCGGGACGATCGTGACCTGCACCGGCACCATCATGGTGGCGAGCACAATCGAGAAGAGGGCGCCGCGGCCGCGGAACTTCAGGTGCGCGAACGCATAGCCTGCCAGCGCCGCGGACACCATCTGGCCCACCGCGATCAGTCCCGTCACCAGGGCGCTGTTGAGGACGAGCAGGAAAATATTTAGCTGCTGGAATACTTCCCCGTAGGACGTGAAGTCGGGGTTCCAGGGGATGAACGACGGCGGGAGCTTGAAGGATTCCGACGGCGACCGCAGCGAGGTGGACAGGGTCCACAGCACCGGGCCCAGCGTCAGGGCGGCCGCGATCACCAGCAGGGCGATGCGGATGATAAAGGCCCAGTTGAACCGGCGCCGGTTGGCTGGCGTTGCCGGGAGGCCTTCGGACAGCCGGGGGGAATGTCCGGCCAGGCCGTGGTCTGTTGTGGTTGTCATGGCTGGCCTTACTGGTAGAAGACGAATCGTTTGCTGAGCCGGAACTGCGCGGCTGTGATGGCCATGATGATCAGGGTGAGCAGCACCCCGATGGCGGACGCCTGACCGAATTCGAGCCGCTGGAAGGCCGATTCGAAGATGACCATGACGGCTGTGCGGGTGGAGTCACCGGGGCCGCCGCGGGTCAGCACATAGGGCTGGTCGAACACCTGCAGGGCGCTGATGATGGCCATCACCGAGGCCACCAGCGTCGTGGGGCTCAGCAGCGGAAGCGTCACATGCAGGTGCTTGCGCCAGCCCGTGGCGCCGTCGATCGCTGCCGCTTCGTATGTCTCCACCGGAATGGAGGCCAGGCCGCCGATAAACAGCAGGAAGGAAAACCCGAAGTTCTGCCATACATAAACCAGAATCACGACGGCGGCGGACCCGCCCGGCGTGGTCAGCCACGGCACGGCGGGGATGCCCGCGAGGGACAGGAACCAGTTGACCACGCCGAACTGTTCGTTGAAGAGGTACCGCATGAAGATGGACACGGAGGCCGCCGACAGGATCAACGGGAAGAAGAAGGCGGAGCGGAAGAACACGCGCAGCCAGGCCGGCATTTTCTCCTGCACCATGATGGCCAGTGCCAGGGCGAGCCCCAACTGGAGGGCTACGGCCACCACCACGAACACGATGGTGTTCAGGAAGGACACCCGGACGGTGGGGTCCTGGACCACTTCGGAGAAGTTGTCGAAGCCCACGAACGTCGGCGCGGAAATGATGTCCCAGCGGAAGAAGGCGAGGACCACCGACGCCACAATCGGGATCAGGGTGAACAGGCCCATGCCGAGGATCGTGGGGCCCAGGAAGACCCAGGCCAGCCAGCGCTGGGTGTGCCTAGAGCCGGCGCCCGGTGCCGTGGCGTCTTTGGCGGACGGGGCATCCTGCGCTGCCGGCCCGGCGGCCCGCTTCGGCCGCTCCCGGTGCGGGGTGGTGGTGCTCATGACTGCCTCCTCAGGGCCAGTTCAAGGTCGCGCTGCATGGAGGCGAGGGCCTGTTTGAGCTGGCGCTCGTCGCCGCTGACTGCGAGCGATACGTTCTTCATCAGGGCCGTTTCGACGGCCGCCTGCTGGGGTGGTGCCGGAATGGGGCCGGTGGTGGGGAAACGGTCCAGGGTGTCGTAGAAGACCTTCCAATGGGCGGGCCCCTTGCCCGCGTAAAGCTGCTCGTTCACCATGGAGCGGCGCGCCGGCGTCGTAATCGGGTTGGGGAAAATCAGTTCCATGGCCTCGCGGCTGGAACTGAACTTGATCCATTCCCAGGCGGCGTCCTTGTCCTTCGCGGTCTTCATGATCGCGTAGCCCGCGGTGCCGAACTGGTGGCGCTGGCTCTTCCAGCGCGGGAAGAACTGCACGTCGAAATCGCTTTCGCCCATCCCGGCTTCGTGCAGGCCCTGCACCCAGTAGCCGCCGGCGGGGGTGGTCCCGATGCGGTTGGATGCGAACAGTCCCACCAGTGAGCTGCCGCCGCCTTCCTCGGGGCGGACGCCCAGCCCGTCCTTGACCAGTCCGCGGAGGTAGTCGAAGGACTCGAACACGCGGTCGTCATTGGCGTTGGGTTCCAGCCACTGGTAGCCGCCGGAGCGGAGGCCGCGGGAGGGATCGTTGGCGTAGAAGCCGTCCCAAAGCCACTCTCCACCGGCGGACCTGGTCTCCTTCAGGAAGCTGGTGTCGTTCGCGTAGAGCCACGGCACCACTCCGCCGAAGAGCCGGTTGGTCCAGTAGTAGGGCGTGAAGTCCGAGGTCCGGGCTTTCCGCATGGCGGCGAGGCTGTTGCGGAAGTCCATGTGGGTCCAGTCATCCGCCGGGCGCTCCAATCCTGCCTGCGCGAACGCGGTGGTGTTGTAGTACATGTTGGCGGCGTTCCAGTCCATCGGGAGCTGATACAGGCTGCCCTTGTACATGAAGGCCTCCACCAGGCTGGGGTGGACGTCGTCGAAGAACTCGGCCATGTCCGCGGCGTCGCGGCGCACGTACTCGTCCAGCGGGTGGGCAAGCTTTTCAGCGAACAGCTGGGCGCCTTCAGTGGCCACGTAGACCACATCCGGCGGGGTGCCCGCGGCCACCATGGTGAGGATCTTGGTGAAGAAGTCCTTCCAGTCGACGGCCTGGATGGCCTGGACTTTGACCCTGATCTCCGGGTGGAGGCGGGTGAAGGCGTCGATGGCGCGCTGGCGGGCGGCGGCGTCCGCGGCGGTGCCCATGATGGCGATACTGAGGCTGTTGTCCCCTCGGCCCGGAATGTCCGATCCGGAGAGCCGCGGCCAGGACGCCACGGTTGCTCCGATGATTCCCGCGCCCAGGGCACCAAGGGCGGTACGACGGGTGATTTCCCGCAGGTGCCCGTTTGTGGCTCCGGTCATGTCAATTTCCTTCCTAACACGTGTTAGGAACTGTAGATTGCCGACCTAACACGTGTCAAGCGTCACAATGCCACGATGCGTAATGCGACGCTCTCTCACTTCCGGCCGCTTTTCCCCGGACGCTCTCTCACTTCCCGCCTATCCAGCAAATGAGAGGTCCTGGAATCCTCGCGCACTCCACAGCGGGAGGCTAAGCGCATAGACTCGAGGGAAAGGAGAGATTGACATGGCAAAGGGTCCTACGGTTTATCACGTTGCTGAGCGGGCAGGCGTCTCCATCGCCACAGTGTCATTCACCTTCAGGCAGCCCGAGAAGGTAAAGGCATCTACGCGTGAGCTGGTCCTCGCCGCCGCCAAAGAACTTGGCTACGTGCCCAGCGCCAGCGCGCGGGGCCTGGCCCGCGGCCGGACGGGTGCGCTGGGGCTATTTGCCTACGACTTCCTGCTGGACCCGGCCGACAGCATCAGAGGACGGGACCCGCAGGGCCACGACCCCGCACAGGCAGACTCGGAACGCCAGAACGAGGATCTTCGGCTGTTTCCGCTGTATGTGGACGAGGTCCAGCGGGGAGTTGAGCTCGAATGCTGGCGCCGCGGGCAGGCACTGCTGGTCGGCGGCGGCAATCCGGAAAACAACGAGGCCGTGCTGTCCGACATCGCCGGCCGGGTCGACGGGCTGGCCGTTTTCCCCCGGTCGGTGCCCAGCGAAGCACTGGCGCGGATCGCCGGGCGCATTCCAGTCGTCGAAGTCTCTGAGAGTGCGCTTCACCCGGAGTTGGATCACGTCACCGTGGACAACGCTTCGGGCACGCGGGCGATTACCGAGCACCTAGTCACCGAGCACGGCATGAAGAGGCTGATGTTCCTGGGCGGGATGCCGTCCTCGGACAACGATGAACGGCTCGCGGCATTCCTCGCGGCGCTGCGCGATGCCGGGCTGACACCCGCACGCGAGCCGGACTATCCGTGCGGTGGCGAGCAGGCCGTTGCAGAGGTTATCGCGGCGGTATGCCGGGAAAACGCAGTGCCTGACGCCATCGTGTGCGCCACCGATCAGGACGCGCTTGTGGTGCTGGACGCGCTGGCAGCTGCCGGCGTCAAGGTCCCGATGGACGTTGCCGTGACCGGATTTGACGGCATCGCCGCCGGCAGGGTGGTCCGGCCTTCCCTGACCACCGTCCGGCAGCCCATGGAACAGATGGGCCGCGCCATGGTCGAACTGCTGCTGGACCGCCTGGACCACCCGGACAAGCCCCCGGCTTCGTTGCGACTGCCCGTCCGCGTCGTGCTGCGCGAGAGCTGCGGCTGCCGGCCGGACTAAGCCGGACACAGCCCAAACAAAGGGCGTAGTGGCGGCCGCCGCGCGCGGCCGCCGCGCGGGGCCGCCGGCCGCCGCGCGGGGCCGCCGGGTCCGCTGCGCCGCCGCGCGGCACTCCCCGCCGTCGCTTTGCTTTCTGAAGAACCATGCGCGGCGCCGCTTACTGCACCGCGGCGGGCGCCGCGGTTATGCCCCCTGCACCGGACTGTGCATCAAATTTCTTCGGCCAACTGTTGCCAAGGTCACATTCAATGCGCTTAGATTGACCCAGTAATAGAAATCAAAGCGCTTAGATGTTTGTATGGGTGGCCTCGCAGCCCCTGCCAGCACACAGCCCGCCGCGACGACAGTTCACGCGGGACCCACGAAAGGAACAATGATGATCCGTCCGAACGCAACGAAGGCAGCCGCCATAGGCCTCGCCGCAGCGCTGCTGATGACCGGCTGCGGCAGGGACACCGCGGGTTCGTCCCCAGCGTCATCGGCCAAGCCCATTGCCTCAGGCCAGGCATCCGGCACCATTACCCTGTGGGCCCAGGGCAGCGAAGGCGAAGCCCTTCCGGCACTGCTCAAGGAGTTCGAGGCCGAGAATCCCGGCGTCAAGGTCAACGTCACAGCCATCCCCTGGGACGCGGCCCTCAGTAAGTACCAGACCGCCATCGCCGGCGGGACGACGCCGGACGTCGCCCAGATGGGCACCACCTGGATGGGCGATTTCGCCAACTCGTTCGATGCCACGCCCAAAGAGATCGACGCAAGCGACTTCTTCCCCGGCTCGGTGAAGTCAACCGAAGTCGAAGGAACCACCTACGGGGTGCCGTGGTACGTCGACACCCGCGTGGTCTACTACCGCAGCGACCTCGCGGAGAAGGCCGGCATCACCAAGGCGCCCGAAACCTGGGATGACTTCAAGGCCCTTGCCAAGGGCCTTCAAGAGAAGGCCGGGGCAAAATACGGGGTTCAACTGCCTGCCGGGGTCGCCGGCTCCTACCTCGACACCCTCCCGTTCCAGTGGTCCAACGGAGCGAAGTTGATGAACGACGACGGCACCAAGTGGACCCTCGACACTCCGGAAGCGGCAGAGGCCCTGAAGTATTACTCCAGCTTCTTCGCTGATGGGCTCGCGTCCAAGGCTGTCTCCACGGGAACCACTGCCGAGGCGTCCTTCGTGGACGGTTCCGCCCCCATGATGATCAGCGGTCCCTGGCACGTCGGCCTGCTCAACAAGGCCGGCGGGGCAGGATTCGAGGACAAGTACAAGGTTGCCCCGATGCCCAAGGCGAAGACCTCAACGTCCTTCGTCGGCGGCTCCAACATGGTGGTGTTCAAGAAGTCAGAGAACCGCGATTCTTCCTGGAAGCTCCTGCAGTGGCTGTCCAAGCCCGAGGTCCAGCTCAAGTGGTACAAGGCCACCGGCGACCTCCCTTCGCAGCAGGGTGCCTGGAAGGACCAGTCCCTGGCAGGAGACAGCAAGCTCTCGGTCTTCGGCGACCAGCTCAAGACCACCAACAACCCGCCGGCCGTTTCCACCTGGACCCAGGTTGCCGCCGCCGCCGACAGCGAAATCGAACAGATCGTCAAGGCCGGCAAGGACCCCGCGGAGGCACTGAAGTCCCTGCAGCAGGCCGCAGATTCGATCGGCACCGGGAAGTAACAGTGGCCACCACGACAAACGCGATGCCTGCCGGCACCAAAAATGCCGGCAGGCCTCCGGCCCGTGCCAGGGTCCGTGCTGGGCAGACGCGGCGCCGCCGGAACGCGCTCACGGCGTGGCTGTTCGCGCTGCCGTTCGTGCTCATCTTCGGTGTGTTCATGCTGGGTCCGCTGGTCTCGTCGTTCCTGATGTCGTTCACGGACTTCACCAGCCGCGACATCGAAAACCCCTTCGCGGTGGGATTCGTCGGGCTCGAGCAGTATGCCGCCCTCTTCCGGAATCCGCAGTTCCTGCACTCGGTGCTCAACACGGCCTATTTCGTCGCTGCCGGGATCCCACTCACCACGGTCCTTGCCCTCGCGCTGGCAGTGGCCCTGAACAACGGCATCACCCGCTTCCGCACGGCCTTCCGTGTTGGCTTCTACACGCCCGTGGTCACCAGCATTGTGGCCGTCGCCGTCGTATGGCGGTTCATCCTCCAGCCTGACGGACTGCTGAACGTCATTCTCGGCTGGGTGGGCATCGCCGGCCCGGACTGGCTGAACAGCACCACGTGGTCCATGCCGGCCCTGATCCTGCTGGCCGTCTGGCGGAACCTGGGCACGCTCATGATCATCTTCCTGGCCGGGCTGCAGGCCGTCTCGGGCGACATCCTCGAGGCCGCCGAAGTGGACGGCGCCAACGCCTGGCAGCGGTTCATGCGGATCACCTTGCCCATGCTGCGCCCCACGCTCCTGCTGGGAACCGTCCTGCTTTCGGTCGGCTTCCTGCAGTTCTTCGAAGAACCGTTCGTGATGACAAAGGGCGGCCCGCTGGATTCGACCCTGTCCGTCAGCTACTTCACGTACAACCAGTTCGGGTTCGGCAAATACGGACTGGCCTCCGCGGCCAGCTATGTGCTCTTCGTGGCCATCGCGCTGTTGAGCCTGCTGCAATTCCGAGCCCTGCGATCCAAGGACTGAGGACCGATCCCCATGACGATCCCTGACACATCAGCACCGCTTCCCGTCACCGCAGCACCCGTTACGCCGGACCCGGAAAATGCGCCGCCCGCCAGTACCAAATCGAACGCACGACGGCGGTCCGGCCGCCGCGCGCCGGCGCGCCGCACGCTGACCTACGCCGTCCTGGTGGTCGGCGTGTCCGCCACCCTCCTGCCGTTCGCCTGGATGTTCCTCGGCGCGTTCAAGACCCAGGGCGAACTGCTCCGCCGGCCCATCACCTGGTGGCCCGAGCAGCCCACGCTGGACAACTTCCTGATGTGGTTTAACGAGCTGCACATCGGCACGTTCTTCCTGAACAGTGTGGTGGTGGCCGTGTTCACCGTCCTCGGCAACCTGCTGTTCTGCTCCATGGTGGGTTACGCATTGGCCAAGATGGACTTCCCGGGCAAGCGCTTCCTGTTCCTGCTGGTCATGGTCATGCTCATGGTCCCGGGCGTTGTCACGTTTGTGCCGCTGTTCGTGATGGTGAGCAAGCTGGGCCTGGTCAGCACCTACCCGGCACTGATCCTGCCGTTCCTGGCGGCCCCGATGGGCGTGTTCCTGATGCGCCAGTTCATCATGGGCATCCCGGACTCCCTGATCGAAGCTGCCCGGATCGACGGAGCCGGCGAACTCCGCACGTTCCTGCGGATCGTCATGCCCCTGTGCGGGCCGCCGCTGGCCACCCTCGGCATCCTGACCTTCCTCGGGTCCTGGAACAACTTCCTGTGGCCGCTGGTGGTGGCGCAGACCGAGGACATGTACACCCTGCCTGTGGCGCTGTCCCTGTATTCCACCGGCCAGAACGCCACCGACTACGGCCTGCTCCTGGCCGGATCGGTCCTGGTGATCACGCCCATCATCCTGCTGTTCGTTTCCCTGCAGCGCTACTTCATCCAGGGCGTCGCAGCCACCGGCATCAAGTAGGCCGCCTTCTCCCCTGCCCTTCCAGACTTCACCTGACGCAAGAGAGCACCCATTGACTTCACAGACCCGCACCAGCCCGCGCCCCGGAAACCCGCGCCCCGGAAACCCCCGTCCCGGAAACTCCGGCAACAGCACCCAAACCGCCGGCACCGGCCCCGCCACCTCCGTGGCGGCCGACGGCACACGGTACCGGGACCTCAACGGCAACGGGATCATGGATCCCTTCGAGAACCCTGGACTCAGCCCGCACGAACGCGCAGCCGACCTCGTGGCCCGGCTCAGCCTCGAAGAAAAGGCCGGGCTGATGTTCCACACCGTGATTGAGACCGGACCGGGCGGATCCCTGCTCGAGACTCCCGGAAACATCAGCAAGTCGCCCACCAGCACGGTGATCCTGGGCAAGTTCATGAACCACTTCAACATTCACGCCTTGGGCACTGCCCGGGAGGCCGCGATGTGGAGCAACGCCCTGCAACAGCTTGCGGCACAGACCCCGCACGGCATTCCGGTCACGATCTCCACGGACCCCCGCCACGCCTTCATCGAGAACTCCGGCGTATCGTTCACCGCCGCCCACTTTTCCCAGTGGCCCGAGCCGATCGGCCTGGCCGCCGTCGGCAGTGCCGAGCTAATCCGCCGCTTCGCCGAGATCGCCCGCACGGAGTACACCGCCGTCGGCATCCGTGCCGCCCTGCACCCGACCGTCGACCTCGCCACAGAGCCACGCTGGTGCCGGCAGGCCGGAACCTTCGGGCAGGACTCCGAGCTCAGCTCGAAGTACGTCGTCGAGTACCTTCAAGGATTCCAGGGCGACGAGCTGGGTCCGGACAGCGTTGCCTGCACCACCAAGCACTTCCCGGGCGGCGGTCCGCAGCGCGACGGCGAAGACGCACACTTCCCCTACGGCCGGGAACAGGTCTACCCCGGCGGCCGCTTCGACGAGCACCTGGCTCCGTTCCGGGCGGCCATCGCGGAAAAGACCAGCGCCATCATGCCCTATTACGGCATGCCGATCGGCGTCGAGCTGGACGGCGAGCCGGTGGAGGAAGTCGGCTTCGGCTACAACAGGCAGATCATCACCAACCTGCTCCGGGACAAGCTCGGCTACGACGGCGTGGTCCTCAGCGACTGGGAGCTGGTCAACGACAACATCGTTGGCGAGCAGGTGCTGCCGGCGAGGGCCTGGGGCGTTGAAGAGCTCACCGCGCCCGAGCGGATGCTGAAGATCCTCAACGCGGGCGTGGACCAGTTCGGCGGCGAGGAATGCACCGAGCTGCTCCTTGGCCTGGTCCGGGACGGCCTGGTCAGCGAGGAACGAATCGATGAGTCCGCGCGCCGCCTGCTGCTGGTCAAGTTCCAGCTCGGCCTGTTCGACAACCCCTTCGTGGACGAGGACGCAGCGGCCGAAATCGTTGGCAACCCCGAGTTCCGGCGGGAGGGCCACCGCGCGCAGGCAACGTCCGTCACGGTGCTGGCCAACGGAACGCACGACGGCGGGACGGCCCTGCCGCTGACCGGCTCACCCGCCGTCTACGTCGAAGGAATGGACCCGCTGAGTTTCGACGGTTTCGGGACTGTGGTGCAGGACCCGGATCAGGCCGATGTTGCCGTGATCCGGCTGCACTCCCCCTGGGACCACCGCGACGACCTGTTCCTGGAACAGCACTTCCACGCCGGAAGCCTGGACTTCCCGCCCGGGCTGGTCTCCCGGCTCCGGACCCTGGCCGCGAAGGTTCCGCTGATCATCGACGTGCGGTTGGACCGTCCAGCCATCCTCACCCCGTTGGCGGGGTTCGCTGCGGCCCTGGTGGGCACCTTCGGCGTCTCGGACACCGCCCTGCTCGATGCCCTGTTCGGACGCATTGAGCCGCAGGGCAGCCTTCCCTTCGATATTCCCAGGTCCATGGACGCCGTACGTGGTTCACGCTCGGATGTCCCCGGAGACACCGCCGATCCCCTCTTCCGGTTCGGGCACGGCCTGCGGCTACCCGCGGCGCCCAACGCCGGAACCGCCGCTGCTATCCAGTCAGGACTGAGCTCATGAACAAGCGCTTTGATGCCACCCCGGGATTCTCCATCGCCACCCGGCGCCAACTCCTCGCCGGTGCGGCTGCCTTTGCCGTCACCGGGCTCGCCGCCGCCACGGCGCAACCCGGCCTGGCAGCGCCCGGCGCGCAGTCGCCGTCGTACTTTTCACGCGCACGAAACCTGGGCGGAGTGGACCGCAAGGTCATCAAGCGGTGGGCGCAGGACACCTGGAAGTCCCTTGTGGCGATGACCGATCCAGCGACCGGACTGCCGGCCGACTACATCGGTGAGTCCATCACCGCACCGAAGCGGAGCGGCTTCACCTCGCCGACGAACATCGGCGGTTATATGTGGAGCACCGTGGTGGCCAGGGAGCTGAACATCATCAGCGCCAGCGAATGCCGAGAACGGCTGACACGAACCCTCACCACACTGGCCGGGCTCAAGCACCACGAGCCCAGCGGCATGCTCTACAACTGGTACGACGAAGCCACCGGTGAAGTCATCACTGTGTGGCCCGAGAACGGAAACCCCGTGGCGCCGTTCATGTCCAGCGTGGACAACGGCTGGTTCGCAGCGGCGCTCATGGTGGTCCGCAACGCCGAGCCGAAGGTCGCCGCCCTGGCCAACACCATCCTGGGCCGGATGGACTTCGGGATCTTCTACAACAAGGATGCCCGGCCCGGCGTGGCGGCCGGCCTGCTGCGCGGCGGCTTCTACGACGTCAAGCCACCGGTGGAAACGGTCCAGGGCAACTATCTGGGCAAGGGCGCAGACGTCTACTACACGATGAACCATTACGACGTCACCAACTCCGAGCCGCGGATCGCAACGTATATCGGTATCGCGTTGGGCCAGCTGCCGCCGGCGCATTATTTCGCCACCATGCGGGTCTTCCCGGACACGTGCGACTGGTCCTGGCAGGAGCAGAAGCCGGTGGGCGAGCACCGTATGTACATGGGCATCGATGTTTTCGAGGGCGCCTACACCTATCGCGGAATGCGGATCGTGCCCAGCTGGGGCGGGGACATGTTCGAGTCCCTGATGCCGGACCTGTTCGTTCCGGAGTCCGACTGGGCGCCGAAGGCGTGGGGCATCAACCACCCGCTCACCGTCCGTGCCCAGCGGGAGTTCGGCATGGACGACGCGAAGTACGGCTACTGGGGCTTCTCGCCCGCCAGCCACCCGAACGGCGGCTACTCCGAGTGGGGCGTCGACGCCCTGGGCATGAGCAGCGACGGTTACCCGTCCGACGTCGAACGCACCAGCGTGGACACCGGCTTCGACGGCTGCCGCCCGGCCGGCAACCCAACGCCAAGTTGGGGCGACGGCGTGGTGACTCCCCACGCCGCGTTCCTCGCGATGGAATACGAGCCCCGCGAAGCGTACGACAACCTGGTGAAGATCGAACGCGACCTCGCCGCCTATGGCGCCGGCGGCTTCTTCGACGCGGTTGCTGTGAAATCCGGCACCGTGGCCAGGAGGTACCTCTCGCTGGACCAGGCCATGGTCCTCGGAGCGATCGGCAACGTGTTCGGCGACAACGTGATCCGCCGCAACTTCGTGCAGGGCGACGTCGAGAGGGTCATCAAACCGCTCATCGCGGTGGAGGAGTTCGGCGCCGGACTCGTCGGCTAGGGCTCTCCCACCTCCCGCTGCAACTAGTGTGAGGGCGTCTCAGCTGGGGGGCGGGCTACATGTTCTCCGGCGTCTCGATGCCCAGCAGGTCCAGGCCCTCGGAGAGCCTGTGGAGGACGAGTGCGCACAGGGCGAGCCGTGACTGGCGGACGGATTCGTCCGCCTTCAGCACCGGGCACTGGTCGTAGAACGAGGTGAACAGCTGCGAGAGTTCGAACAGGTAGGCGCACAGCCGGTGAGGCTCCAGCAGTTCCCCGACCTTTCGGAGGGTCGCACCGTACTCCAGCAGGTGGAGCGCCAGGGCCCGCTCGGCAGGTTCGACGACGGCGATACTCACTGCCGCCGTCGGCTCCCCCGCCGCTTCGCCAGGCTCGCCCGCCGGCGAAGCCGCTGCTTCCGCCTTCCGCAGGATGGAGCGGATCCGGGCCGCAGCATACTGCACGTAAGGGCCCGTGTTGCCACTGAGGGCCAGCATCCGGTCGAAGTCGAAGACGTACTCGGTGTCGTGCCCCACGGCGAGGTCGGCGTACTTCACGGCGCCGATGCCCACCTGCCGGGCAGTCACAGCCCGTTCCTCATCCGAGAGGTCGGGGCGGCTCGAGTCCACCACGGCGCGGGCACGGTCCACTGCCTCCTCCAGCAGGGCCATAAGCTTCACCGGGGTGCCCGAGCGGGACTTCAGGATCTTGCCGTCTTCGCCCAGCACGTTGCCGATCTGCACGTGGGTGGCTTCCACTGTGTCCGGGAGCCACCCGGCCTCCCGCGCGGTCTCAAAGACCATCCGGAGGTGCACGTTCTGCGGGGCGCCCACCACGTAGAGGATGCGGTCGGCATGGAGTTCCTGGACCCGGTACCGGATGGTGGCAAGGTCGGTCGTGGCGTACCCGTAGCCGCCGTCGGATTTGCGGATGATCAGCGGCAGCGGTTCTCCGTCCCTGCCCTTGAAGCCCGCCGGGAAGGTGCACAGTGCCCCTTCGCTGACGCGGGCCAGGCCGCGCTCCTCCAGTTCCTGGCACAGTTGTGCTAGATGGGGATCGTAGGAGCTCTCGCCGGCGATGTGGTCGTCCTCGAGGCTGACTCCCAGCGTGGCGTAGATGGCATTGAAGTAGACCTTCGAGTGGTCCACTAGCCGCTGCCACACCTCCAGCGTTTCCTCGTGGGCCGACTGGAGGGACACCACGCGAAGGCGGGCCCGCGTCGCAAAGCTGTCAGGGCTGCCGTCGGAGCTGTCGAACTTTGCCCGTGCTGCCTGGTAGAACGCACTGGGGTCCTCCACCAGCAGGGCGGCTTCGGGCGAATCCTCGCCGATCTCCAGCCAGTGTTCAATCAGCATTCCGAACGGCGTGCCCCAATCGCCGATGTGGTTCTGCCGGATCACCGTATGGCCCAGCGCCTCAAGGACGCGGACCAGGCTGTCCCCCACCACGGTGGTGCGGAGGTGCCCCACGTGCATTTCCTTCGCAACGTTTGGGGAGGAATAGTCGACGACGACGCGACGGGCCTGCGTCTCCGGGCCGCCCTGCGGCTGGGACGCCTGGGCGTTGAGAAGCTCCTCGATCCAGGTGCCGTCGAACGTGAGGTTGATGAAGCCGGGGCCGGAAATTTCGACGGCGGTGCAGAGTCCGTCGAGCTCCAGCGCCTCGACGATCCGGGCGGCAGCATCGCGTGGCGGCAGGCCGACCTTCTTGGCGAGCGCCATGGCGGCGTTGACCTGGATGTCGGCGAACTGCGACGGCCGGACAACCGGGTCGGTGTCCCGGAACTCTTCGCCGAACGCTTGGGCAATAGCTGCCTGGACTCTGGGGACAACCATCTCGGCCGGATTATTCACAAACTCAAAATTATCAGTCCCCGCCCCTTCCGACGCTCTCTCACTTCCTGCACTTAAATCCGGAACGCTCTCTCACCTCCCTGCCATGGGGCCGTGAAGGTGAGAGAGCGTTGCCTGAAAAGCCGCCAAAAGGGAGAGAGCGTCCCGAAAAAACCCGCCAAAGGTGAGAGAGCGTCCCTACCGGGTGGGGCTAACCATGACTACGCGTCCGTGCGGAAGACCTGGACCACGGACGGGCGCGGGGCGCGGGCCTGGCCGCGCGCCGGCGTCGTGCCTGCCGGAACGTAGTCCGGGAAGTACGAGTTGGGCGCGTCGAACGTGCCATCTTCGCCCGGGTGCTGCACGGAGACGAAAACGGTGCGCTCGTCGTCGTGCACGATCGGTCCGCAGGTCTCGGCGTCGCGCGGCACGGCGAGGAACTGCTCCACCTTGCCGCGCTCGGCGCCGTCGAGCGTCACCTTGAACAGGCCGTCCGCGCGGCCGATGCCGGACGGGGCGCCGTCGGTGGAGATCCAGAGGTTGCCCACGGAGTCGAACGCGAGGTTGTCCGGGCAGGAGATCGGCGAGACCTGGTCCACCGGGAAGCCGGAGAAGTAGGTGACGTCGCCCTGGCCCGGGTCGCCGCAGACCATCAGCAGGTTCCACGCGAACTTGGTGGAGGTCTGGCCGCCGGTTTCGGTGATTTCCACGATGTGGCCGTCGCGGTTGGCGTTGCGCGGGTTGATCTCGGTGGCGCCTTCCTTGCCCGCCTTGCCGCGGTCCGAGTTGTTGGTGCAGGCCACGTAGATCTTGCCGGTGTGCAGGCTCGGCTGAACGTCCTCGCAGCGGTCCATCTTGGTGGGTCCCACCTTGTCCGCGGCCAGGCGGGTGTAGACCAGCACCTGTTCCACGGACATGCCGTCGACCTTGGAGACGCCGTCCACCACCAGGGGCAGCCATTCGCCGGTACCGTCGAACGAACCGTCGGCCGGCACGGCGCCGGTGCCGGTGATCTCGGCGGCCGGGGAGTTGCCGGTGAACTTGGCGACGTAGAGGTTGCCGGCGGAGAGGAGGGTCATGTTGTGCTTGCGGTCGCCCTCCCGGTACTTCTCGGCCGAGACAAACTTGTAGAGGTAGTCGAAGCGCTCGTCGTCGCCCATGTAGGCCACCACGT
The DNA here is from genome assembly GCF_000196235.1 of Arthrobacter sp. FB24. NCBI lineage: Bacteria > Bacillati > Actinomycetota > Actinomycetes > Micrococcales > Micrococcaceae > Arthrobacter > Arthrobacter sp. FB24. The sequence goes on from NC_008541.1 coordinate 3,540,113, forward strand.
GACCGGATTCCGCCACGATCACGTTGGCGCCCTCGTGCTTGAAGCGGCCCAGGGAGGAGTGCTTCTTCGGCGTGGAGGTGGGGTCGAAGGGGTCCACTTCGACGATCCAGCCGAAGCGGTTGGCCTCGTTCTCATAGCCGGACTTGCGGGTGTCGAAGCGGTCGTCGTCCAGTTCCCACTGGCGGGCGGTGGCCTTGGAAGTCAGCCCGTAGCGGAGGTCCGAAGCGGACGTGCCCGGCGAGACAAAGTAGCCGTTGAAGTTCTCTTCGCCGGAGAGGATGGTGCCCCACGGGGTGGTGCCGCCGGCGCAGTTGCCCAGCGTGCCCTTGATGGCGCGGCCGGACGGGTCGTCGATGGTCTTCACCAGCGAGGATCCGGCAACCGGCCCGGTGAGTTCGTAAACCGTGCTGTTCAGGTAGCGGCGGTTGAGTCCCGCGCCCTTGACGTAGCTCCACGGCTTGTTCTTGTTCTTCCGCTCCAGCTCCACCACGGACAGGCCGTGTGCCGCCTGGCCCACAGCGCGGACCTCCGCGGCCGGCATGGTGGCCGGGAACATGATGTTCTCGTTGGTGTACTCGTGGTTCGCGAACAGCACGGCGCGGCGGCCCTTGCTGCCGGGAATCTCCAGGATGTCCGAGTAGTCGTTGTTGTAGCCGAACTGCTGTTCCTGGGCGGCGGCCGTCTGGTTGTTCAGGTCGAAGTCCGGAGCAGTGTTGAAGATGGGGTCGCCCCAGCGGATGACCGGCTGCCAGGTGAACCCTGCGGGCACGGTCAGCTTGTCCACGTCCGCTGCAACGGACGGGATAGCCGTGAACTGCAGCTTGGACTTGCCGAAGCCGTCCTTCGCGGCGGCGGCGAGGCCGGTGCCGCCGTCGGCCACTGCAGTTCCGGCGGACGTTACCGCGCTTCCGAGCACGACGGCGAGCGCACCGGCGGCGCCGAAGCCCAGGGCGGCGCGGCGGGACATCGTGGCAGAGGCGATGTCGCGGAAGTAGCTGTTGGAGCTCGTGTTGCAGACCTCGCCCGAGCAGGCGTTGTCGCACTTCAGCGCGCAGGTGACGGGGCTGCGCTTGCCTTTGGTGTGGCCAAGCATGGGGAGTAGGGCAAACTTGCGTCCGGTCGTTTCAGACATGGGGGCCTTCCAAGGGATGTGATGCGGTCCCGCCCACCCTTTCAGCCGATTCCAACCGGCAGCGGTCAGCCAGGTGAAGATCCGGTGAACAGCACTGCGTGGACGCGGCGGAGCCGGTCCAGCCACCAGTCCCGGCGCTCGGCGGGTGCCGCATATCGCTCCAGCAGCCCGGCGTCGGCGGTGACGTCGCGGACGCGGATGGCGCCGTCGTCGGCCACCAGCGGATCCAGCGTGATGTCCTGCTCAAACAGCGAGACTGTCCCCAGCCCGCACGCGTAGGGCAGTTCCGGGAGCGCCGCCGCCAGGGCCAGCCCGGCGCGGATCCCAACTGAGGTGTCCAGCGCGGAACTGACGACGGCGGGCAGTCCGGCCTGCGCCACGATGTCCAGGGCACGCCGCACTCCCCCGAGCGGCGCCACTTTCACCACGATGAGATCGGCCGCGCCTGCCCGCGCGACGCGGAGGGGGTCGTCTTCCTTGCGCACGCTTTCATCCGCAGCGATCAGCACGGGGATGCCGGCGGCCTGCAGCCGGCGGCGGACCTCGGCCAGGCCTTCGATGTCCGGGACCGGCTGTTCGGCGTATTCGAGCCCGACGGCGGACAGCCGGGTCAGTGCCTCGACGGCGGCGGGCACGTCCCAGCCGCCGTTCGCGTCCACCCGAATGGCGGCGTCCGGGAGGGCGCGGCGCACGGCCGCAACCCGGGCGGCGTCGTCGTCGAGCGTCTGGCCGCGTTCGGCCACCTTGATTTTGACGGCGTCCACGCGGCCAAAGCGGGCCAGGACTTCCGGAACCCGCTCCGCGGGGATGGCAGGAACGGTGGCGTTGACCGGAATCACTGACCGCAGCGGAGGCGGAAATCCTTGCCAGCCGGCTTCGACGGCGGAGGCAAGCCAGCGGGACGCCTCGGCGTCCCCGTACTCGGGGAAGGGGCAGAATTCCCCCCAGCCCAGCGTGCCGTCCAGCAGCAGGGCTTCGCGCTGTGTAATGCCGCGGAACTTGACGCGCATGGGCAGGCTCACCACGTGCGCGGAGGCCACAAGCTGCTCCACGGAAGGAAGGTTCACCGCAGGGAGGTTCACCGCAGGAAGGTTCCGGGGCTGGCGGGGTGCGTCGGCGGGCATGTTTTCACTCTACCGGCCACGTCTGACAGTCCTCCGGCCGGCCACTCCCCTGGTAGGGCCGACGGCGACTGGGGGCGAGCTTCACGTTTATGAGACTCGTCGCCGCCGGCCCAGCTCAAGGAGCCCGGGCATGCACTCCCTGCGGTTGCCGCAGGGAATGCTGCGGGGTTCGGCCGGTCCGCAACCCGGCCGTTAGTAAAATGCTAGGGTCCGGAAGACGGTGCCGCATGAGTACCTGCTACTCGTTTTTACCCCCGGAACGTACTCACGGAAGCGGCCACCACGCGCCGCAATCAGCGCATGATGGCCTGCTGGTTTCCGTCCGTTTACCGGTGCCCGTGATCGTCATCCTTGGCCCGGTCCAGCATCTTGCAGATGTCCTTCGCGTGCCGGACGCTGTTGTGCGTGATCTCGCCGGACACTACTTCCTTCTGGTCGGTGGAGGCGTACACCACGTTGCCTGCCAGCCGTCCTTCGGTGAAGTAGAACGCCTTGGGCAGGCCCTCGTCTTCAAAGGCCTTCTCCTCAGCAGCTCCCATGGCATAGATCAGGGCTGGCCCCCGGCCGGACAGGTGGGCGCTCAGCCCGTCCTCGGCAAGCCGCATGGTGAACGGCCCGGAGACGTCCAGCTCGTCGATCGTGGCGCCGTCGGAGGCGCGGGTCAGGTCGATCGTGGCGTCGCCGCGGTACTTGATCACCAGGGTCCCGTCATCCTTCTTCTCGCCCTTGTACGTGACTTCGCGCTCGTCCCCGGCAGACACCTTGATGGTGGTGTCGCAGGCTTCGAACTCGTAGTCGGCGTAGTACGCGTCGGGAACGGAAACGTACTTCCCGTCCGTGTCCTCCGGGGGCCATGGCCCCACCGCGCTTCCCCCGCCGTCGGACCCCGCAAACGCAGGGGCCGAAACTCCCGTTAGCAGCGCCAGCGACAGGGCGGCAGGCAGGCACAGGTTCCTCATTTTTCGGTTCATGGCAGCACTCCTGAAATGTGGCAGGAGGGGACGCATACGGACCTGTCCTGCCGATGTTAAACATCAAATACCCGCAAGGGGCGAACGAGACCAGATGTGATGCGGTGATATTGCGGCCCGTGTGTCCAGGGCGGCAATACGATCAAGCTAGCGCCGCCGTCGCCGGGGTGTCAACGGGTTTTTTGCGGATGCCAATGCCCTGCGTGTCACCGTCCGGGGACATTGGCATCCGCCACGGTCGCCGGCTTAGTGCTGATCGGCTGACGGCCGCTGTGCCAAGCGTAAGAAAAACGACCGCCGGCGGGCACGAGTATTTGCTACCTGTTTTGGCGCAGGATTGCCGCCAGTGGCGCCCGCCGTTACGGTGCCGAAAAGGCGGTATTCAGCCCCTGCAGCGCGGCCGGTGCCCGCAGACGGCTCCCAGCATTCTGTGGGACGCTGATGGTGATGAGTTCTCACCTTAAAGATTCCCGACGACGGCGGCCCGCCGGGCAGGTGCGTGGCGCAGTAGCACTGGCTGCCTTGTGCGTTCTCGCAACGCTGGCCTGTGTGGCAGGTTTGATGGCCACGTACTACTTCTTCGTGCGGACCACCACGGGACAGTACATTGACGAATCCGCCCTCGTGGAGGCCGTGGCCATCCACGGCCCGGCCGGCAAGGCCGCCACCAGGTTCCTGGACTGGCTGCCCACCGTCTCCCTGGTGGTTGCCGCCGTCGTGGTCCTGTTTGTCACGGTGATCCGGAAACGCTGGCGCGCCGCGGGCATTGCCGTGTCCGCGTGCATCGCCGCGAACATCGCCACACAGGTCCTGAAGGAGCTGCTGCCGGAGCGGCCGTTCCGCGGCGTGGAGACCCTGGAGCTGAATTCGCTGCCGTCCGGCCACACCACGCTGGCCGCCTCTGCCGCCGCGGCCGTGTTCCTTATGGCATCGCCGCGCTGGCGGCCGTTCGCAGGGTTCGCAGGCGGCAGCTTCGCCATAGTGTCCGGGATTTCGACGGTGGTGAACCAATGGCACCGCCCGGCCGACGTCATCGCAGCCTTCCTGCTGGTGGGCGCGTTCGCCATCCCTGCCGGCTGGCTGATCATCCGCACCGGCAACACCTGGAACGTATGGGACGGCTTCGGCGGGCACTGGGCGTCCTCACGCTGGTGGATCCGGCTGCCGGGCCTCCTCTGCCTGGCGTTCGCCGCCGCGGCCGCGTTCCTGCTTACCCGTTACGTCCCCGGTCAGGGCGGCAGCACCACGAGCTATTTTTGGGGCGGAATCTCGCTGATTGTGGTGGCCGGGTACCTGGCCACCGTGGCAACCACTGCTCTGTTTGCGTTTGCCGCACGACGGCGGGTGGCCGGCCGGGGCTAACGGCCCGCCGTCCAGTGGCGCATGGCGTATGACGCCATCTCATGGCTGCCCAGCCCTACTTCAGGAACGCGGCGTCGAAGGAATTCAGATCCACCGGGACGCCGTTGAGGCTGTGCTCGAACTTCTGTTGGATGCCGATCCGCATGGTGGCGGCCGTGTTCCAGCCGCCGTACTGCACCGGGGCGGGCGCGAGGTAGTCGGCCGTCCAGGTGGAGTAGGTGAGGTTGCTGGTGTTGGTGTCCCAGAGCGGAACGTCGGCGAAGGCCGTGCTGTTGCCCATCAGGTCCGGCCACATGCCGCTGCCGCTGTAAATCACGGGCCGCACACCCATGCTGCGGACTCCCTCCACCATGTCGCGGGTCACCGGAGGGCTGCCCGGTTCCACGTCCAGGGCGAAGAACTGGAGCTGCGCGGCGTAGGGACCCGCCGCGCTGATGCCGCCCTGCCAGCAGCTGGCGTCGCGTGTGTACACGGCAATCTTCAGGCCGGCGTCCAGCGCCATCTTGAGCTGGGGCTGGGTGCGGTACCAGGGCTCACAGGTACCCCACGCTGTGGAGTGCATGACGTACAGCCTGATCCCGGCGTCGTACGTTTTTTTGAACCACGCGGGGTCAGTGATCGCTGCGGTGGTGTCCACCACCTTGACCGAGGAGCTTGCTGTTGGCGGGAGGGCTTTCTTGGACTGCACCTTCGCCTCCTGAACTGGGATTTGCTGAGCCGGGTTGGGCAGCGCCGGCTTGGCTGCGGCCTGGTTGGCTGCGGCCGGATTCACTGACGCTGGCGCCGGCGCCGGTGCGGACGCCGGTGCGGTGCCGAGGCTCAGCAGCAGGGGTAGGGCGGCAAGGGCGGCGACAAGGTTGATCTGAAGCAAACGATACTCCTGGGTCTGGCCCGCCCGGAGTGGTCGGGGGCAGGCATGGCGCAGCTATGGCTGCGTTCGAGGGGGTGCGGAGTTGATCGAGCCCAGTTCCCGGTCAACCCGTGGGACGCGCACACGTAGTGCAGAGGTCCGCAGCCCACTTTACGGGTGTTGCGGCGGGTAGCGAAAACCGCAAAGACGAGTGTTGACTATCGAGGCCCGTGAATCTAGGGGGCTGTGGAAGGCGCATCCCATTTACATTGCTGCCGGCGAGGGCCAGAATAAATCGCACAACAGCCCCACTGGCTCAGCAGCGAGCTGACTTCCATGCTGCTTCAAACAGGGGGTTGCTCTGATGGCCGGTATCTATGATTCCAAGCTCTCCGCAAGGGTGGATTTCCCGGCGAGGGCACGGGCTGTTGCTTCCATTCCATCGCTGCTCAGGGTCCAGGGATTCCTGCGCACGCATGCCGGCCGCCAGGACAAGCCGGGGATCTGCGACTTCACCCTCGGGAACCCCCATCAAATGCCGCAGGAGGCATATGTTGCGGCGTTGCGGGACCAGCTCGAACCCAGGAACGAAGGCTGGTTCGCTTACAAGACCAACGGCGTCGAGGCGCAGAATGCCGCTGCGGTATCACTGCAACGCCTGTTGGAGATGCCGTTCGAACCCGATGACATCCACCTCACCACGGGCGGTTTCACGGCCATCGCGATGGCGTTGAAGGCGGTGGCCGATCCGGGCGACGAGGTGATCTACAGCCTGCCGCCCTGGTTCCTTTATGAACCGATCATCGTTGAAGCCGGGCTGGTACCGGTCAAGGTGCGCATCAACCCCGAGACGTTCGACCTGGACCTCATGGCCATTGCCTCGGCCGTCACGCCCCGGACCCGGGTGGTGATCGTCAACAGCCCCAACAACCCCACGGGCCGGATCTACCCGGAGACGCTGCTGGTGAAGCTGGCCGCCATGCTGGAGCTCGCCTCGGAAAGGAACGGACGCCGGATCTACTTGTTGTCCGATGAGGCATATAACCGGATTGTGTACGACGGTGCACGTTTCCACAGCCCGGCCGAGTACTACCCGTACACACTTCTCGCTTACTCCTACGGGAAAACACACCTGGCGCCGGGCCAGCGCATTGGGTATCTGGCGTTGCCGCCCACCATGCCGGACCGCGACGCCATGCGGGACATCCTGGGCGGACTGCAGGTTGCCATGGGCTGGATCTACCCCAACGCCCTGCTCCAGTACGCGTTGCCCGCGCTGGAAACGTTCAGCATCGACGTGGGGCAGCTGCAGCGGAAGAGGGACCGCCTCTTCGAGGAGCTCACCGGGATGGGCTACCAGCTGCACCGGCCGGAGGGCTCGTTCTACCTCTTCGTCCGCTCGCCAGTGGACGACGACGAAGCGTTCACCGAGTCCCTGGTTACCCATGACGTCTTTGTGTTACCGGGCGTCCTGTTCGAAACACCCGGGTTCTTCCGGATGTCGCTGACTGCCAACGAGGACATGGTAGAACGCAGCCTGCCCGCGTTCGCTGAGGCGATCCGGCTGGCGGGGATCGGGTAGGACGGGGCCGGCGCGCCGGACGCGGGGGCGGGGCCGGCGCGCTACCTGTTGCCCTGTCCGAGCCTGGCCACAATGGACGGGTGCACCAGCATGTTCCCGGACTTGGCATGGCGGAGCGTGTCCAGCAGGGTTGCCAGCGGACCTTCATTGGGTAGGAAGGCGCAGACTCCCATTGCCGCTGCTTCGCACAGCGCTTCCGCGGTGCAGCCGGCGGCGAGCATCACTATCCGCGCCGCCGGCAACACCTGCAGGATCTGCCGTGCAGCATCCAGTCCGGTCCCGTCGGGCAGCCGGTAAGCCACGACCAGGGCATCGGGCTTCAGGTCGCGCGACATGGCTATGGCCGAGTGAACGGATGTGGCCGCTCCGACGCTGCGCAGGCCCGGTTCGCGGTCCAGCGCATCAGTGAACTGGTCGACGAACTGCGCGGTGTGCCCGACCGTCAGGACCAGCCGCTCGGCCGCCCCGGACTCCGGCTGTATTGGTTCCGGGCGTGCCCCGACTGCCGAACGTCCCGCTGGTGCGCTCCCCGCAATCTCCAGCACCGACTCCGGTTGGTCCCCGGCGGCCGTGCCCTGCAGGAGGCGGGCGTGGGCCGCTTGCAGGACCGGGCCGGGCACGCATCCCATTTCCTGGTCCATCACGTACCGGCAGCGGTCGAACGCCCGGAGTGCCTCGGTCAGCTGTCCGGAGCGCTCAAGTCCAAGGACCAGCACCGTCCAGGCACGCTCGGCCAGGATGTCGTCCTCCAAAGCCGAGGTTGCCCATGCCATGGCGACCTCGGATTTCCCCTGCGCGCAGGCCGCCTGGGCCGCCAGGACTTTTGCCTCCACCACGCGTGCAGCGTGCATTGACCGTTCCTCCTCCGCCCAGGCGGGCAGGAGTTCCCCGCCCAACAAAGGCGCAGAAGCCAGTGCGAGTGCATCGGTCAGGAAACCGAGGGCCCTCCGGGGTTCCGCCTGCGCGGCCAAGCGGAACAGGGCATCGAACCGGTCCAGGTCCAGGTCCACGAGGGCCCGGTCCATGAGGTAGCCGCCCGTCACTGTTTTCAGTGGGCCGGCCTTTCCCGTGCCGGGTTGCAGGTGGCGGCGCAGCACGCTGACGTGGCTTTCCAGGGTCGGAAGCGCCAATACCGGGGCCCGCCCCTCCCATAGCAGGTCGACCAGCCGGCACTTGGACACCGGGGCACCCAGATGGAGCAGTAGGATTTCGAGGATCTGGCGCGGCTTGGGTCCGCCCAGGTCGTGCGCGCCCAGCGTCTGATTCCCCCGGCGGATTGTCAGCGGGCCCAGAATGCTGACGTCCAGCTTGGCGGACTGCACCCTGGACTTCGAGGCCGACGGCGCCCGGTGCGGTTCTGAAACCACCTCCACTTCCAGCATGCGGGTTACCCCCCAATTCCACACCGACGGCGATTAGGGACAATCTTTGCTCAGCAAGCTGATCATCCGCCTGAGTAGTCACTACTTGTTAATCGGCCGGGGCCCCCTCATGAACGATGCCCAGCTACGCATTGCGCTTCTGTCCCGTCAAAACGCCGTCACATGTGTTGACTCGCCGCAGGTCGCGGAGGAATATCGCAGTTGTCCGCACCGGCGCTGTAAGGGCTCTCCGCCGCCGTGCAGCGTGGGTGGCCCCAGCCGGAAGAAGGATCCCCCATGTCCATATTCGCCACCACTCCCGAAAGCCAGGCGTTCGGCCTGAAGGCGAAGATTTACGACGACGAACTGCGCTCCCGCGGTTATGTCGCCAAATTCACCAAGGACCTGTCGGTGAACCCGGAGGCGTACGTGGCGTTTGAAGCGCTCATCAGCGCCATCACCCAGAACATGGATCTGCGCCGCTACGAACTGGTCACCCTGGCCGCCGCGCAGGCGCTCGGATCGGCGCACTGCCGGCTTGCCCATGGAGTGAAAGCCCTGCGGGCAATTGACGAGGAGGAGCTGGTCCAGATCGCCCGGGACTACCACAATGCGGGATTGTCACCGGCGGAGGTGGCCATGATGGAGTACGCCGAGAGGCTCAGTACCGACGCCGTGACCATGACGGACGCGGACACGCTCGACCTGCGGGACCACGGCTTCACCGACCGTGAAATCCTGGACATCACGCTCGCGGCCGGTGCACGGAATTACATGAGCCGCGTGTTGCAGGCCATCGCGTCCGAAGTGGACGTCCCCACCAAGCTCTCCCCTCAACTCCGGAGCGCACTTCTGGCGCCCCTGGCACAGTACGGAGCAGAAGCGAAGCCGCGCCACCGCGGCGCCTGACCCCAGCCCAAACCCTCTCTCACTTCCGACAACAAAAGCCCAAACCCTCTCTCACTTTTTCAAGAAGAGTGAGAGAGGGTTTCAAAAGAACCTGCAGGTAGTGAGAGAGGGTCCAGCAGGCGGCGAGCGCGCGCTCCTAAACCAAAGCGGCGGCGAGCGCCTTGAGGATCCACTCCCGGTAGGCTTCGGGGGTCCATCCGGCGTCGTTCACCAGGGTGCGGTAGGCCTGCGGATGGCCGAGGGACCAGATGGCTGCGGCGGCGTCTTCGTCGGACATGCCCGAGGTCAGGCCGCCGCGCTCCCTGACCGCCGCGGCCGCTTCGTGATACCGCGTCAGCCGCTGCAGGGCGCGGGCCTTTTCCAGTTTCGCCACATCGGCATCCACGGCGGCCGCCTGTGCGATCACGCCCAACACTGTGGCGGTCCGCTGGTGCACCTCGGCGAACCAGTCCGCCAGCATGGCCAGCAGCGCTTCAAGATCGGGAGCCTGGCGGGTGCGTTCGCGCATGAACTCCAGCACCTGCGCCGGCGCGTTCGGCCCTGAGGCGGCGTCATCCAGCGCTGCCGAGAGCAGCGCCGCCTTGTTTCCTACGGAGTTGTAGACGGTCTGCACGGCCACGCCGCTCTCGGCTGCAACGCCTTCGATGGTGGTGCGCACGTAGCCGTTGGTAGCGAAGAGCCTGCTGGCAGTCGCCACGATGTGCAGCCGGGTGTCCGCCGCCTGGGCCGTCCTCCGCGTGATTCTGGGAGCTGTTGTTTTTGGTGCTGGCGCCATGAACTTAGACTATCCCTCCACTCACTGGAATGATATTCTAACGACATCGAAATACCGCAGTTGTTGGTCAAAGGAGCCAGTCATGGACCAGGGCATGCAGCAGTTTGATGTGGTGGTGCTCGGTGCCGGGCAGGCTGGCCTTGCCGCCGGATATCACCTTTCCAAGGCGGGGATGCGGTTCGTCATCCTGGAGCAAACACCCCGGATCGGGGACGTCTGGCGGGCCAGGTGGGATTCCCTCCGCCTCTTCACTCCGGCCCAGCACGACGCCCTCCCCGGCATTGCCTTCCCGGCGGCCCGGAACACGTTCCCCTCCACGGACGAGTTCGCGGATTACCTTGAGTGCTACGCCCAAAAGTTCAGCCTTCCCGTCCGCACCGGCGTGCAGGTGGCCAGCGTGGGCACAACCGGAAGCGGCTTTGCCGTGACCACCAGCGGTGGCGTGCTTCACTCGCGCAACGTGATTGCCGCCGTCGGCGCCAACGCTCTCCCCCGGATCCCGGCCGCGGCCGCGGGCCTGGATGCCGGGATCCTGCAACTCCACAGTTCGCAGTACAGGCGTCCGTCGGGCATCCCGGACGGAGACGTGCTGGTGGTGGGCGCCGGGACCTCTGGTGCCGAGATTGCGCTGGAGCTCGCCGCTACCCACCGCACATTTATCGCCGGCCGCCCCACTCCCCACGTTCCCGATCCCGTGTTGCGCTGGGCAGACCCGCTCTACTGGCGGTTCATCCATCTCGTCCTGACAACGGCCAACCCGCTGGGGCGGAAGGTGTCCGCCAACTTCCACCGGCGCGGGGCGCCGCTGATCCGAATCTCCGTCAAGGACCTGGACAGGGCGGGTGTGGTCCGGCTGCCGCGGTTTAGTGCCGCTGTGGGCGGACAGCCCGCGTTCGACGACGGCACGTCCCGGAACGTACGCACCGTCATCTGGGCGACGGGCTACAAACCAGCATTGGACTGGATTGAGGGCCTGCCCGTGACGGACTGGGGTTGGCCGAAAACCCGCCGCGGGGTCGTGCCGGAGCTGCCCGGGCTGTACTTTGTGGGCATGCCGTTCCAGTACTCGCTCACGTCGGGGCTGATCGGCGGGGTCGGCCGGGACGCGGCCTACGTCGTGGACGGCATCCTGGAGCGCAGCAAGAGCGGAGTCCCCGCGCCAACGAAGTAGTGCCCGCCCCAACCGGTACTGAGAGAGCGTCCCAGAAAAACGCGCCGGTAGTGAGAGAGCGTCCCCACAGGCTGCTGTTTAGTCGGGCGGGCCCGGGAGGGGGTGGTGCGCGGCGGGGTCGAACGCGTCGAACCTGGACGAGCCCATCATGAAGATCCCGCGCTGGGGAATCCAGAAGTCGCCCAGCCGGGTCTGCACCGGAAGTGCCCGCAGGGAGCCCAGGTTCTCGCCCTGCAATGTGGCGGTGCTGCCGGAGATGAACCACATCCGTTTCGGGTTGGCCCGGAAACCCTGGCCGTTCGGGACCCGGCCAACCAGCCCGATCCTGCCGGCCTGCAGCGCCGGCCCGGCCACGGCTCCCATGACCCGTAAGAAGGCCGGGCTCCCCCACAGTTTTGCCGGCAGCGCGGAGGCGAGCGCGGACATCGCACGGGTGACCGGTGTGGCGGCGAGGGTGACCTCCCAGTGGAGGCCGACGTCGTCCGCTATGTCCACCGTGAAGCGGTGGTCGTCGGCCCACGCGACGTCGATCCGGTGGACCGACGTGGACTCCAGGGCGCTGCCGAAGTAGCGGGGGCAGGACACCTCCGCGGGCACGTCCGTGTACATAATCCAGGAGCCCGAGGGGCGGCGCATCCATACGGCGGTGTAGCCGGGCCCCACTGAGGTGGTGGGAAACCGGCGCAGCGCGAGGAGGTAGCCGGAGCTGAACGGCTGGCCCATGATGCCGTAGCCGGTGAACCGTTCGTCCGCTCCTTCGGGGAGCCGGGAGTCGCGTTCCGCGGCGGCGATGAGTGACCTGATGGATTCCATGGCGCGCTCCTAGGCCTGCCTGCGGTAGGCGGCTTCGACCACCTGGTACGGATCGTGGCCCGGCACCACGTTGTGCATGGTGATGCGCCCGCCGTTGCCGTCGCCGGGTTCGATGTGGATCTGCCAGCCCCAGTCGGGTCCCTCCGGAGCCGGATAGGAGCCGGTCAGCCGGACCACGCCGTCGTCGCCGATGGTCCCGGTAAGGGTGAGCCACTCCGGCCCGGAGTGGAACGAATCCACCCACACCGCCGTGGCGTTTGTTCCGGAAGAAGCGTCCGACGGCGGTGCGTCGCCCGCCGCCCTAGCCCCACCTTCCGCGTCACCACGAGTGGCCGGCCCAGAGCCCAGGAGCAGCAGGCCGTTCTGCGGCTGGCCCTCGTGCGCCCATGTGTAGTCGATGGTCACGAAGTCCTTTGCCGTCACTGCCACCGTCGCGGCGGACACTGATTCCTGGTATTCGTCCGTGGGCATGATCCGCATCCGGTTGTGGCCCTGCCAGGTGCCCGTGAACGGTGCCAAACATTCGACAATTTTCATACCGGCAGTCTGGCCCTGATCCGCCCGCGCCGCCAGTGGGGGCGCCACCGGTACGGCCCGCCGATACCGCGCGGCTAGTAGTTCCGGCGGTGTTTGAGCCGCGGAATCGTGATGGCGAAGACGACGGCGGCGGCGAACCCCAGCACGCCGGTGGCCCACACGCCGGCCCCCAGTGAGACGGCGGCGGTGACGCCGGAGAGGAGCACCGGGCCGCCCGTGGCGCCGGCGTCGGCAATGAACCGCCAGAGTCCCAGGAACTGGCCGCGGCCGCGGTCCGGGGAGAAGTCCGCGCCGAGGGTCATGATCAGGCCGGAGCTGATGCCGTTGCCGAACCCGATCAGCAGCGCCGCCAGCAGCAGGCCCACGAAGGTGCCCGTGATCGGGATGAGCATCAGGGCGGTGCCCATGATTACCGTGGACGGGATGGCCACCCATTGCCGGCCCTTGCGGTCCATGAGCTTGCCGGCCGGGTAGAACACCAGCATGTCGATTGCCCCGGAGAGTCCGTAGATCAGCGAGGCGTGCGTGGCGTCCATGCCCAGGTTGTCCGCCCACAGCGGGATGACCACCTGGCGGGAGGCGCGCAGGGCGCTGAGCAGCAGGATCCCGGCGCCCACGGTAAGGAACACGCCGGCGTGGGACACGGCAATGCCCCGCATGGTGGGCTCCGGTCCGCGGTTCCCGTCGGCGGATCCCGGCGCGGGCGGCAGGTCCGGGATGGTGACGGACAGGATGGCGGCCGCTGCCATGGCCGCAACGCCCACCCAGTACGCGCCGCTGATCCCGGCAAACTGCATGACGCCGGCGCCCACGAACGGGCCGATGAAGATGCCGATCCTGCTCACGCCGCCCAGCGTGGACAGGGCGCGGGCGCGGAAGGCCACGGGCACCGCCTCGGTCAGGTATTTCTGCCGGGCCAGGCTGAAGACGCTGGCGGCCATCCCGACGACGACCATCGCCGCCGCGAGCAGCCACAGTCCGTCGGGAATCACCGAGGACAGCGCTGCCGCCGCCAGCGCCAGGGCACCGGCCGCGGCGGCCCCGACGATGGACCAGCGTTCGCCGAATTTGAGGGTGATCAGGGAGGCCGGCAGGTTGAAGAACCATGAGCCCAGGCCGATCAGAGTGACGATCAGCGCGGCCACCGCCACGGACGCGCCGAGGTCGCGCGCGGAAAGCGCCACTACCGGAAGCACCGCCCCTTCGCCGATGCAGAACAGCAGCGCCGGTCCGAACGCGGGGACGGCAATGCTGCGGAGGCTGAAGGGTTTGGTGGCTTGTGCGGAGGTCATCCCTTTCATCCTATGCAGGCCCGGGCAATACCGTTTTCCGTGGCGAAAATGGAAAGTGATTGTTTGACCGCATTTGCTGTGGCATTCTTTGGATGTCGCTGCGCTTCCGGGGCCGGCGAATACTGGGGGCTACCGGAGGTCTCATCGCTGCATCTTTTCCCCCGGGTCACATGTCCAAATGGGGGAACAATTGCATATCTTTCGCGGCGCTTTGTACCGCTCTCGTGAGCTCGTTTCAAGAGGAGCCAAATCAGCGCTTGGCGCGCTGATCTGCCTGTCATTGTTGTCAGCATCGTTGCTGGCGGGAATGCCGGCAGCGCAAGCTGCGGAGCTGGTGGGTGGCGAGACAATCGACCGGACCAATCAGGCCAAAATCGTCGAAGTTTTCAATGGCATCAACGACTTCCGGGCCTCCCAAGGGCTCAATCCGGTGAATTTCAATGCCACTGTCTCGGAGATGGCCGAAGACTGGTCCGACCATATGGCGGCTTCCGGTAATTTTGTCCACAACCCGAATTTCTACACCGATGCCAGGGTCACGGGCCGCTTCGCCGGCGCGGCCGAAATCATCGCAGCCCGTTCGGATGACTGGGCGCAGGGACTGGTGGAGCAGTGGATCGACTCACCCGGACACAACGCCGTCATGAGCGATCCCAAGCTCACCACCGTGGGCGTAGGGATCACCTATTTGGAGGGCAAACGCAGCGGCGAGCTGACGTTGTATGGCACGGTGAATTTCTTCACGTTCTGGAATCCGCCGGTTGGGATGTACACCACCGCCCAGGACTTCTTCGACGGCAAGCCCTCCATCGACACGGCACAGATAATCACCGTCGATACTGAAGATCCCGTCTTTGACGACGGGCTCAATAAAGTGACCATCCCTGATGCCCAGGGAGTGGACTACTTTGTGAACCAGGTTCCGACGCCGCCCGGAACCTACGACGCCGTGGTGGGCCGCATGCAGGTCACTGCGACCGCCAAGGCGGGCTACCGCGTCTTCGGGACACTGCGTTGGGAGCATGAGTTCCTGGCACCGCCCACGGAAATCGTCCCGATCGCTCCGACGTTTGATGGCGTAACCGGCCGGTTCACTGTTCCTTACATGGAAGGGGTCCAGTACTGGGTCAACGATTCCCTCTGGGGCTCCTCAACCTTCAGCAGCGAGTGGGACACAACGGTCTATATCCGGGCCGAGGCCCTCAAGGGCTACAAGCTCAGCGGCACCACGTCCTGGCAGTACTACTTCGCCAAGCCGGACCAGCCGGCTGATCCAGGCCCGGAGACGCCCGCAGAGCCGTCCGGCAGCTTTACCGATGTCCCTGCAGGAACGCAGTTCGCCACCGAGATCAACTGGCTCGCCAGCCGTGGCATCAGCACCGGCTGGGTAGAAGGCGACGGCTCTGCAACGTACCGGCCGCTGACTCCGGTCAACCGGGACGCCATGGCCGCCTTCATGTACCGCCTGCTGGGCGAGCCGCCCTTCAACGCCCCGGCCGCGTCTCCGTTCGCGGACATGTCCAGCAGCACCAAGTTCTACAAGGAGATCACCTGGCTCGCGGACAAGCGCATTTCCACTGGCTGGGAAGTCAACGGGGCGCGGACGTACCGCCCTGTGACGCCCGTCAACCGGGACGCCATGGCCGCCTTCCTTTACCGGCTCGCCGGCCAGCCCAGCTTCACGCCCCCGCTCGCCTCGCCGTTCATGGATGTGGATACGAGCAACCAGTTCTACAAGGAAATCACGTGGCTGGCCGCGCAGGGCATCTCCTCGGGCTGGAACGAAGGCAACGGCAAAGCCAGCTATCGGCCCTGGTCTGCCGTCAACCGCGACGCCATGGCCGCCTTCATGTACCGCTGGAACACAAAATTCGGCCGGCCATGAGGCCGCTCGCGTACCGCTCATCAACCTTCAGGGGGAACCAATTGCACCTACTCGTTACAAGCCTGCGCTCGTTGCGGAGTCCACGGACCGCACGGAAGGCGGCAGCCGCTCTCACCTGCACCATGCTGCTTTCCGCAACGTTCTTTGTTGGCGGTCCGGCCGCCACCGCGGCTCCCGTGGCGCCCGCAACCGAAGCGTCGGATACCCGCCAGGGTGAGCAAGTGGGAACTCCAGCGGTCGTACCGGCGCCCGCCGCCGCCCAGGCTCCGGCAGCCGGACCACTGCCCGGCGCGCCCACCACCGGAAGCGGACCCGTCACCGAAGGCACCACGACCGCCGGCGGAACCATCAACAGGGCCAACAGCCAGCAGCTCACCGATGTCTTCAACGCCATCAATGCCTTCCGGGCCACGAAGGGGCTGCAGGCCGTGACATTCAATGCCACGGTGTCCGAGATGGCCGAGGACTGGTCCGACTACATGGCCAGCAGCGGCAAATTCGAGCACAATCCCGGCTTCCACACCGATCCGCGTGTGGAAGGCCGCTGGACCTATGCAGGCGAAATCATCGCCGGCCGCCCGGACCACTCCGGAGCCGGTCTGGTGGACCAGTGGATCGCCTCGCCCGGCCACAACGCAATCATGAGTGACCCCAACTACACCACCATCGGCATCGGCATCGCCCGGCTTTCCGATCCCGACTACCTCCTGGGCACCGTGAACTTCTTCAATTTCGCGATGCCCCCGGCCGGCTCGTACGCCACAGCTGCGGAGTTCCTGAACGGTTCAGCAGAATCGACCCCGTTCGCGGATGTCCCTTCCGGCACCCAGTTCGCGGATGAGATCAACTGGCTCGCCAGCCAGGGCATCAGCACGGGCTGGAAGGAAGCGAACGGAACCACCACCTACCGTCCCGTGACGCCGGTCAACCGCGATGCCATGGCAGCGTTTATGTACCGCTTGGTGGGCGAACCCCCGTACAGCGCGCCGTACTACTCCTGGTTCGCAGACATCGCTCCCGGGACGCAGTTCTACAAGGAGATCAACTGGCTGGCGGAATACGGCATCTCCGGCGGCTGGGATGAAGGCAACGGCCAGTACACGTACCGTCCGCTGACGCCGGTGAAGCGCGACGCCATGGCCGCGTTCCTGTACCGGCTCATGGGCCAGCCCGCGTTCACCCCCCCGGCCACTTCGCCCTTCGTAGATGTGTCCACCAGCAACCAGTTCTACAAGGAGATCACCTGGCTGGCCTCCCTGAAGATCTCCACCGGCTGGGATGAAGGAAACGGAAAGTTCTCCTACCGGCCGCTGAACTCGGTCAACCGCGATGCCATGGCCGCCTTCATGTACCGCCTGGTCACCAGCCCGGCGAACGGCTAGCCGCATGGCTTTAATAAAACGCCCCGCCCGCACCCGCTACCTCGTTGTGGCAGCCCTCGTGGCCGGGGCGTCAACTCTGGCCGGTCCGGCAGTTCCGGCGCAGGCGTCAGAAGCCTGCGTCCTCGTTCCCAACGGGGCTTACACATGTTTCGACCGCGGCGACGAAGGTGCCGGCGAATGTCCCGGTGGCGCGTGGGTCGGCCCGGACAACGTGGTGCACTACGGTCCTCAACCGGAGCGGTTCCAGAACTGGCTGTTCGCCCCGTCACCGCTGATTGCGGGCCGTCCCGCCGTCGGAAGGACGCTTACGGTCCAGCCCTGCAACTGGGTTCCGGACCCCGTCACGCTGCACGTCCAGTGGAAGCGGAACGGGCGTGCCATTCCCGGAGCGACCGGACAGTCCTACACGCTGACCGAGTCGGACCAGGGCAAAGCCATAACGGTGACCGTGACCGGATCGAAGGCAGCCTTCGCCAGTCTGGCGCGGACCAGCGCACCCACGGCCGTTATTGCTCTCGCTGAGTCATACGTCGATCCGCCGGCGCCGGAAATCGTCGTCGGAAACTCCGTCACGAGCGTCGGCACGCGGCTGTACGCGACCAATACTTGGCGGTACACCGAGCTGTCATATTCCCACCAGTGGAAGCGCGACGGTGCAGCTGTGGACGGAGCCACTGGCGAAGAGTACGTCCTGACGACGGCGGACATCGGCCACAAAATGACGGTGACCCGGACGGGCTGGCGCCCTGGATGGGCCACGGTGACAAAGTCCAGCGCCCAGTCCGACGTCGTGGTGGCGGGTCCCCCGCCGTCGTTCACCCTGCCGCCGGACACCACGGCACCGGTGGTGGCTCCCTCCCTTGCCCAGGGAACGTACCTCTACGGCCAGGCACTTTCCCTCGCGGCAGATGAGACCGCTGACATCTTCTACACAACAGACGGTTCGACGCCGACGCAAAGCAGCGGCCGTTACAGCGGCCCCTTCTCCCTGGACAGGACCACCGAGCTTCGTTTCATCGGCATTGATCTGGCGGGAAATGTCTCGGCGGCCGCCACCCAGGTTTACTCGATCAAGCCCGAGCCGGTCGTGGACTCCGCCGCCCCCTCAATGTCCATGTCCCTCCAGAACGGGACCTACCTGACCGGGCAGCGGCTGGAGATTTCGACTGACGAGGTGGCAGCCGTCTACTACACCACTGATGGAAGCACTCCGACAACCGCCTCCTCCGAGTATTCGTCGCCGCTCAAATTGGAAGCAAGCGCGGCCTACCGGTTCATTGCCGTTGACACCAGCGGCAACTCGTCCGTTCCGGTGAGCCGAAGCTTCGTAGTACAAACGCCGGTGTTTGACGACATCGGGCCGGGAACCCAGTTCTTCGCCGAGATCAGCTGGCTCGCCAAGGAAGGCATTTCAACGGGCTGGGACGAACGGGGCTCCCGCACATACCGGCCCGTGCAGCCCGTGAACCGGGACGCGATGGCGGCGTTCATGTACCGGCTGGCCGGGTACCCGCCGTTTATCCCTCCGGCCGCATCCCCGTTTACTGACATCGCACCCGGGAACCAGTTCTACAAGGAAATTACCTGGCTGGCCTCAACGGGAATCTCCACCGGGTGGGACGAAGGCAACGGACGCCGGAGCTACCGTCCCCTGCAGCCCGTCAACCGGGATGCGATGGCAGCCTTCATGTACAGGTTCGCCGGCAGCCCCGATTTTGGCGCGTCACCCCTTTCGCAATTCACGGATGTCGCCGGCTCACCGTTCTACAAGGAGATCAGCTGGTTCGCTGACAAAGGCATATCCACGGGATACACGGAACCGAACTGGACGCGGACCTACCGCCCGCTGAAGCCGGTCAACCGCGACGCCATGGCTGCTTTCATGTACCGCCTCCACAGCGCCTTCGGCACTAAGTAGCCTTCATGGATGACGAGACAGCGGCGTCCGGCCAGCCGGTTCCCCCGGATGACCGGGCGCCGCTGTCGCCCCGCCAGCGGGTGCTCCTGTACTTCAACACCACCCGGCGGAAGTTCTGGGCCGGCGCCACCCTTGTGGCCGTCTGGCTGCTGCTGGAGTTTCTGCTCGACGGCCGGCCATACCTGGGGCCTGTTCCCAACCTGTTCCTGTACGCCGGCATCGCCGTGCTGTGGATCCTGTTCACACATGGAGCCGGGCTCGCCAAACCGCCGCCCATGCCTGCGGAGATCATGCGCCAGGATGCTCCGGGACGGTTTCCAATAAGGAGGAATGGGACTCGCCGCTGCCGCCGGACCAGGCGCTCGAAGCCCTGCAGGACACCTTCGAGCAGCCCGGAGTGCGCACCGAGGTGATGGACCGCAGCCTGTGGATTCAACTGGGCAAGGAATGGCAGGCCGCCGAATGGTGGCACCGTGACGCCGCCCGGGACATGAAGCGCCGGCCGGCGCTGCAGTTCTTCGTCGAAGCGGCCGACGCCGGGTCCCGTGTCTCCGCCTACAGCGTGGACCGCACACTCATGGGGCTGTACGACGTCGTGAAACTGTCGGACGAAATGTCCGGCACCGCCGTCGAACTCGCCCGGAAAGCCACCGGCGCACCGCCCAAAAGCAAGCCGCCGAAAGGCAAGCGGAACTAGCCATTGTTCGACTTGTTTATCCGGCCGGAATAGACTTCGCTCACTTGCACTTTTCCGGTGCCGTTTTGGATTCATTATCTGGGGGAACAATTGACACTGCTGGCGCGGCCCAAAACACTGGGTCCGGTAATCCTCGCGGCCGTTCTGTCGCTGCTGTTTATGACGGCGGCGCCGGCGGCCACAGCGGCAGCCGGAGCCACCATTAGCGGCACGGTATCAGTGCCCGCGGGCGCGGATGTAAAGAATGCGTTCGTCGCAATTTCGGGCACGAATTACTCCCGCCAGATCGGCGTTTCCGCGGACGGTTCCTACCGCTTTGATGAATTGGCTGCCGGGTCCTACACGGTCCGCTTTGATTACCAGTCCTGGCCCAGCCCGGACAGTATCCGCCCCGCACCGCAGTGGTACAAGGGCGGTGCCCGTTTCAGCCAGGCCACCAGCGTCACGCTTGCCGCCGGCCAGAGCCTCGCCGGCATCTCGGGAACGCTCGACGCCGGAGCCTTCATCAGCGGCCGGCTCACCCTGCCGTCCGGGGTGGACGCTGCGAAGGTCAGGATCGTTGCCAGCGAAACCGGCAATGCCAGCTACCTGCATTCCGCCACGGTGTACGCGCGGGCTGACGGCAGCTATGTGCTGAACGGGCTTCCGCCGGGCCGGTACCAGCTGTCCTTCTCCTCGCAGGACCGGGCCGGCGGCGGAATCGTCAGCAGCTATTACGGCGGTGCCACGGAGGCAGCCGCCACCGTCCTGGACGTGCCGCACCTTGGCGGGATCAACAATGTGGATCAGACGCTCACCGCCGCCGGGGCAGTCGGCGGGACGGTCACGGTTCCCGAGGGCATCTCGCCGGCCGGGATCTTCGTCAGCGCCTACCCGCAGGACGGGTCCACCAGCGTGCCCAGCGCCCGGACGGACGCCGGCGGCAACTTCGACATCGGCCATGTGAAGCCGGGCACCTACAAGCTCGCCTTTGAAGCATCCGGCCTCGAGCCGCAGTGGTACGGCCAGACCGGCAGCCCCGATGACTCGCCCGTGCTGACGGTTGACGCCGGTCAGGCGGTCGGAGGGCTGCAGCAGACCATCCAGCTCACTGCCTCCGCGTCGCCGCTGGTGTTCGCCGATGTTCCCCCGGGCACCCAGTTCGAGGCCGAGATCAACTGGCTGGCCGGCCAGGGCATCAGCACCGGCTGGGTTGAACCGAACGGCACCAAGACGTACCGCCCGCTGTGGCCCGTGAACCGCGACGCGATG
Source organism: Arthrobacter sp. FB24 (assembly GCF_000196235.1). Taxonomy (NCBI): domain Bacteria; kingdom Bacillati; phylum Actinomycetota; class Actinomycetes; order Micrococcales; family Micrococcaceae; genus Arthrobacter; species Arthrobacter sp. FB24. The sequence continues at coordinate 3,561,125 of NC_008541.1, forward strand.
GCGGCGTTTATGTACCGGCTGTCCGGCAAGCCGGATTTCTGGCCGCCGCCCGTCTCGCCGTTCGCGGACCTGGCCCCGAGCGACATGTACTTCAAGGAGATCATCTGGCTCACGGCCCGCAACGTTTCCACGGGCTGGGTTGACGGCAACGGCACCAGGACGTTCCGGCCCAGCCAGCCGGTCAATCGTGACGCGATGGCAGCGTTTATGTACCGCCTGGCAGGAAGGCCGGCCTTCGATCCGCCCGCCGTTTCCCCATTCGCAGATGTGACCACGGACAACGTCTATTATCACGAGATCACATGGCTGGCCGCGCAGGATATTTCCACGGGCTGGAAGGAAACGGACGGGACCAGGACGTTCCGGCCCTACCAGGCAGTGAACCGCGACGCCATGGCAGCCTTCATGTACCGCTTCGCTTCAAAGTTCACCCCGGTGTAGCGGCCGCCCGCGGTTCACCCGGTTCAACGGTCCGGGTCAGGGCGGGAACTTCCAGCAGCCCCTCACGCATCGCCCCGCCACGGGGCTAGGATCAGGTATCGCCGAAAAGCTTTCGTAACCCGGTTAGGGACAAGCCATGACATCGAAGTCCGCCAGCACTCGCGAACCTCTTGAACAGCCCCGGGCGGCCAGCGCCGGACTGGCTGGCCAGCTCAGCGATCTTGCCCGGGACCTGCAGCAGGAACAGGACACCGAAGTCATCCTGAAGATCATTGTCCACGCCGCCCTGGAACTGATCCCGCACGTCTCGGAGGCCTCCATCAGCCTGGTGACCGGCCGCCGCACGATCGAGTCCCGGGCTGCCTCGGGTGAACTTCCCGTCAAAATAGACGCGCTGCAAAGTGAGATGGGTCAGGGCCCCTGCCTGGAAGCAGCCTATGACGAACGCGTGGTGCGGGTTCCCGACCTGGCCAACGACAACCGATGGCCAGGCTTCGCGCAGGCGGCTTACAACCTTGGCGCCCGCAGCATGCTCTCCATCCAGCTCTTCGTGGAGGGAGACAAACTGGGTGCCTTGAACCTTTATGGCCAGGACGTGAACGTCTTCGACGACGAATCGGAACAGATCGCACTCCTGGTAGCTGCCCACGCCGCCATCGCCTTCTCCGACGCCAAGGAAATCGCGCAGCTGACCCAGGCCCTGGACACCCGGGACCTGATCGGCCAGGCCAAGGGAATTCTGATGGAGAGGTTCAAGATCACGCCCCAGCAGGCCTTCCTGGTACTGACCAAGGCGAGCTCGGAATCGAACATGAAGCTCAGGGACGTGGCCGAACATCTGGCCAGCAGCGGGGAGATTGTCACCCGCCGGAAGTGATCGGAGGCCCTGCAAGAACGCAGTCCCGGAGCAGGGACAGTCCCGGGGAGGGTTATGCTGGTTACGGACCCTTCCCGGTCCCGGCTCAGCAGGGGGCTTTTATCAGGACGTTCCGTACGTCCTGTGTAGAGAGCCCGTACGCATGCCCCAGGAACTCCCGCTTGATGAAATAACGCTCACCTTTGCCCGTATCAAGGGCCTGCTCCTGACCCGGGGGAAGGTGGACCGCGCCGTGCAGCTGCTCGCCGAAGGCATCCGCGACGCTTTTCCGGGGTGCTCCGGGGTGGGAGTTTCCCTGGTGGACGAAGACGGCGGCCTGTCCAGCGCGGGGTCCACGGACACCGTGGTGATCAACGCGGACGCGGCACAGTACGAACTCGGCCAGGGACCCTGCCTGCGCGCCTGGGAGTCCCAGCGCACCGTCCTGGTCAACGACGCCGGATCCGATGAGCGCTGGCCGCTCTGGTCCCGGGCCGCCAGGGATCTCTCCATAAAGTCCGTGGTCAGCTCTCCCCTTGTTGTGGCCAGCAGGTGCCTGGGGGCGTTGAAGGTCTACTCATCGCTACCCGGGGCTTTCGATAATGCCGCGGCCCTGTCGCTGGAAAAATTCGCGGTTCCCGCAGCCACGCTGTTGGACCACATTCAAGGTCCCGACACTCCGCGCCGCTTCACGGAAGTGGTTACCGCGGCCCTGCACAGCCGGGACACCACCCACCGTGCGCAGGGGATTCTGATGCAGCGGCACGGATTCACCCCGGAGCGCGCCCTTGAGGAACTGATGCACCTGTCCAGGACCAGCAAGCAGTCACTTGCCAGCGTCAGCGCGGAAATCCTTAAGATCTCCGCACGTCAGGGGCCGGCAGGCCCGTACTGGCGGTAGCCCGCAGCGCCTAGACGTACCCGTCCACAATCGCGGCAGCGATCTCTTTGTAGGCGCGCCGGGTCTCCGGCTTGAGCACATCCAGGGTGACCAGGTCGCCGTCGGCCACTCCGCGGTCGTGCGGAACGGCGATCAGCTGCCGGCAGATGCCGGAGAGGTGGTCCTCAATAGCGTCCTTGTCCACGCGGGAGGAGACCTCGTCCTTGTCCGTGATCACCACGATGGCGTTGCGGGCCAGGTCCTCGTAGCCGTGGCTGGCGAGCCACTGCAGGGTGCTGCGGGCGCGCTTGGCGCCACTCACCGCGTAGCCGGCGGCGATCACCAGGTTGTCCGCGGACTGCAGGATCCCGCTCATCGCATTGTGCGTGACGCCGGTGCCGCAGTCGGTCAGGGCCACGGAGTAATAGCCGGAGATGAGCTTGCGGATGCGGAGGTATTCCTCGGCCGTGAGCGAGTCGGACACTTCCGGGTCCTGCTCCCCCGCGATCAGGTGCAGGCGGCCGGCGTGGTGCATGTAGCGGGCCAGCGCCGTGAGGGAGTCCACGGAGTCGATGTTCTTGAGCAGGTCCGTGATGGTGCGCGGGCTGGACTGCTGGTAGATGCCTTCGCCCAGTGCCCGCTCCACGAGGTCGCCCGAGTCCGGGTTGGCGTCGATGGCGCAGGGGGCGTCGCCGCGGAATTCGGCGAGGGTCAGGCCCACGCCCACGGTGGTGGAGGTCTTGCCGATGCCGCCCTTGAGGCTGAGCACGGCGGTGTTGTAGCTGCCCTGCAACTGGCGGGAGATGCGCCGGCCCAGTTCGTCCTCTTCGCGCTGCCGGGGGCCGGGGCCCAAGTTGATGGCTCCGCCGGTCATGGCGTAGAGGGCGCCGCGGAACCCGCCGCGCGGGCGCGGCTTCTGTTCACGGACAAACGAACCCGGCGCGGTGATGAAGTCGGAGATGGGCGCGTCCGCTGCTGCCAGTTTGGCGGCCTGGCGGGAAACGTTCGACGGCGGCGCGCTGGGTTCCGCAGGGACGGCGCCCCTGCGGGAGGTGGCCGGGTTTGCCGCCGGCTGCACGGCTGGCCGGTCGGCCGGCTGCGCGGGAACCGAGGCAGGAACAGCGGCCGGCACCGGGGCGGGGGCCGCCGCCGGGGCCTCGGGAGTTGCTCCGGCTTGTGCCTGTGCGTCGGCGACGGCTGCCGCTTCGGCCCAGGAACTCCGCCGGGTGGGTGCGGTGCGGCTGTTGTTCGGGGTGGCAGCGGCGGGCATGGTTCCTGTCCGGGCGTCCGGAGACGCACCGGCCGGGCGACGGAGGTCGCGGCGGCGGCGCGGCTGGGGCTGCCCTGCATTGTGTGCAGTGGCGCGTGCGTTCTTATCGGCCGATTCGGGCATGTTCGTCCCCCCAGGACATTCGGCAAAGCGTGCAACGGCTCTTTACGGCTTCGGTCAAAGAGCAATTCTAGGCGCAATAGGCCAAAAGTCCCCCACGTACCCCGGAGAGAAAGCGCACACAGTTGCTCCGGCGGGGCGTGCGCTTTACATTGAGGCATGGCCAACTCTCCCGAGCACGAACGCGTCCTGGAACTTCAGGACATTATTGTGGGCACCCAGAATGTTGCCGAGTTCCTGGAGCGGCTGTCCGTCATGGCGGCTGGTGCCCTGAGCCGTGACACCTCAGCAAAGGTCGAATGCGGCGTGACCCTGAAACGGCGGCGCCGGACTTTTACCGTGGCCGGGAGCAGCCCGAAGGCGGTCCTCCTGGACGAGATCGAACAGCGCATCGGGGACGGCCCGTGCATCGAGGCGCTCAGGGTCAAGGAGCCGGTGCTGCTGGCCGATGTGGACAAGGATCCTCGCTGGCCGGAATACCGGAAAGCACTGGCGGACGAGGGCTGCCGCGCCACCCTGGGCGTGCCGCTGGAACTCGGCGAGGATGCCGCCGCAGCGCTGAACTTCTTCGCCTTCGAATCGGGCGTCTTCACCCCTGCCGTCATCCGGGAGGCCGTGGAGTTCGCGGACCTCGCCGGCGGTGCCGTGCGGCTGTCGGTGAAGCTGGGCACGGCGCAGTCGCTGGCGGATGACCTTGCCGCCGCCATGGAGAGCCGCACGTCCATCGACCTGGCGTGCGGTGTCATCATGGGCCAGAACCGCTGCACCCAGGCCGAGGCGATGGCCATCCTCACCAAGGTGTCCAGCAACCGCAACCAGAAACTCCGCACCGTGGCCGAGGAGATGCTGGCCAACCTCGCCGGCGGCGACGTCCGGACCCACTTCGACGCCTAGCCGGCCGGCGCTGCCTAGCCGACCGGTGCTGCCTTGCCTGACAGTCTCTCGGCGAGCCCGGAGAGCAGGATGCTGATGCCTTCGTCGAGTTCCGCCTCGCCGTCGTAGTCCGCCAGCACGGGCGCGAGCTCACGGAGGTGGGGGAAGTCCCGGGCAGGGAGACGGTGCAGGCCCAGCCGGAGCAGTGCAACGTTTTCATCGGCGTCCACGATGAACTCCTGAAGTTCGTTCAGGATGTGGCCGTAGAGGAAGCCGTAATACGCGCGGTACACGTGGAGGGCGTTGTTCGGCTCAAAGCCCGCCTCGATCAACAGCCCCAGGATCTGCTCCAGCGGCCGTAACGTCCCCAACGGCCGGAGACCCAGCGGCGTGGACAGCGGGCGCGTCACCAGCAGCGGCACAACGTTCGGGTGCCGGAGCGCCAGGAGCCGGAGGTCATGGGCGATCCGGCGCAGTTGGGCCTGCCAGTCAGGGTCCGTCGGGAAGATCGCCAGCTCGTTGAGGACAAGTTCGGTGATCCCGTCCAGGAGGTCGGCGCGGTTTGTCGCGTAGCGGTAGAGGCCCATGGGGTCCCGGTCCAGGGCTTGTCCCAGCCGGCGCATGCTCAAGGCTTCGAGCCCCTCGGAGTCCACCAGTTCGAGGGCAGTTTGAAGCACTAACTCACGGGTCAGCCGTCTTCTGGAATCTGTTTCCTGCGGGGCTGACATGACGGGGTTTCCTAACGTCGGAGATGGTTGGCAGATACAAGCATGTGGCTGTCTACTCTTGCTTAACACGTAGTCTACGCCTAGAGTCTACGGTGTAGAGCATTCGGTGGAGACTATTTATTAGCCCTACGGATGCGGCTCGTCACTGCTGCTAACCCAGGGCGTGGAACGCCTCAGGCCTTGTGCAGGGATATGAGGTTCAGCTGCTGTAGCCGAATGGCGGCACTTGACGCACACAGTACGGAAAAGAGCCAACCATGGGCGTTTCAAAAATTGACCGTTTCCTCAGCGAAGCCACCGCTCCGGATCAGGACGGCGACGCATCACTCAGGAAAGACCAGCTCTACGGGCTGTACACCAGCTGGTGCATGCTCAACCAGTGCATCCCGGCCGCCGCCGGGGAATTCTGGTCGGAAATGAAGACCCGCAGGATCAGGTCAACGGACAGCCGCCTCCGCATGACGGGGGCCGCCGCCGCGGACTACATCCTGGCCACCCGCCCGGCCCTGGTCTAAGGGGTCCTGGTCTAAAGGGTCCCGGCCTAAACACCGCAGGGAAGGCCGGGCGTCGGGAGAACGAAACGCACCTTCCAGCGGGGTACCGCCAGGAAAAGCACGACGACGATAGGCCGGTTCGCGGTCAGCCTTGGGGGGCTGACCCGGGAACCGGCCTTTTTCGCGCCCCGGCAAAGGTGCGGCTTCGCCCGGAGTACCCACGCTCCCCGGGTCCGCCCACCGCTCCCCTAACGCGGCAGCGCCTTCATCCCCTTCTTCGAGAGCGACGATTGCTGGCCGCAGTTGGAGCAAGTGATGCGGTACGCCCGGGACATGGTGAAGACCGGAATGAAGAAGAGCGTGAATTTGGATGCCCGTTCCTCGAGGTACTGCTCCACGTACTGGCCGCAGTAACGGCACGCTGAGTACCTTCCGGGCAATGCCCGCAGGACGGTCTTGAGGCCGAAGAGTAGAAGCATCTCTGCCTTTCTGGGTTTCTCGACCCAAGGGTGGCGAAACACCCGGTTCATCAGGGTGCTTACGATCTAATAGTAATCATGCTTAGTATTGGGTAGAGGTTTACAAGCAGAACCGTTACCGTGCCCCCAGCCGCGGTCTCCCGGAAGGCAGGCAACACGCTTATGGCTTTGGCCCAGCAGAACAGACCGGCAGGATGGTCCACCCACCGCTTATTGTCGACGGCGGCGCGGCTGGACGAGCGGAGAATCAACCGGCGGCTTGTTGGCCTGGGCCTCACGAAATCGTCCTTCGACGCCCTTGATTGCGTGGAGGAGCTTGGCCCCGCCACCCAGAACCGCCTGGCCGACGAGCTCGGAATCACCGCCCAAAGCCTGGGCAAGATCCTGGACCGGTTGAAGGACATGGGCCTCCTCAACAAAGAACGCGGCGCGGGTGACGCCAGGTGCCGCAGCGTCCGGCTGACGCCCCGGGGACGGTCCGTGCTGCGGACTGCCGAAGAGCTGGTGCGCGGACTCCCCCGTCCCGAGCGCGACGTAGAGGTGGACCTGCGCCGGAACCTGGAACAGCACATCGCACACCTTTCGGAGTCGCAGCAGGCCCAGGCACGGGCCGACTAAGCTCGCGAAGAAGCCTAGCCACACGCGGAAAGGGCCGGCCGCGGGTGCGATTGAACTGCACCCGCGGCCGGCCCTTTGAAACGCTAGTTAGTTCCGAACTTCGCGTTGTACCTGTACATGAACGCCGCCATGGCGTCCCGGTTCACGGCCTGGACCGGAGCATAGGTCCTGGACCCGTCCCCCGCCGTCCAGCCGGTGGTGATGCCGGTGGACGCCAACCAGGTGATCTCCTTGTAGAACTGGTTGCTGGTGGCCACGTCCGTGAACGGGGACACCGCCGGGGGCGTGAACGCGGGCTTGCCGGCCAGGCGGTACATGAAGGCCGCCATCGCGTCCCGGTTCACGGCCTGGACCGGAGCGTAGGTCCTGGACCCGTCCCCCGCCGTCCAGCCGGTGGTGATGCCGGTGGACGCCAACCAGGTGATCTCCTTGTAGAACTGGTTGCTGGTGGCCACGTCCGTGAACGGGGACACCGCCGGCGGGGTGAAGGCCGGCTTGCCGCGGAAGCGGTACATAAAGGCAGCCATTGCATCCCTGTTCACGGGCAGCACCGGCCCGAAGGTCTTGGTGCCGTCCGCGGCCGTCCAGCCGGTGCTGATGCCGCTGGACGCCAGCCAGGTGATCTCCTTGTAGAACTGGTTGCCCGTTGACACGTCAGTGAATGACGGCGCGGGAGCAACCGTGGCGTCCGGTGTGGTTGCCGAGGCCAGCAGCGTTCCCGTGCCCTTGCCGTCGCCGTAGATCCGCACCTGGACGGTGCTCTTGGCAGCCAGCGCGGTGAGTACGACGTCGGACTTCTGTCCCGCCGCAACCGTCACCTTCGGACGGGTCAGGTCCCCGTTGACAATCACGTGGTAATCAACGGAAACGGTCGACGCCGAGTTGTTCAGTGAGACCGCTGCCTCTGCCGGCTTGGCCGGATCCAGCGTGACGGTTGCCTTCGGATCAGTCACCGGCGCCACCGGGGCGTCCGGTGTGGTTGCCGAGGCCAGCAGCGTTCCCGTGCCCTTGCCGTCGCCGTAGATCCGCACCTGGACGGTGCTCTTGGCAGCCAGCGCGGTGAGTACGACGTCGGACTTCTGTCCCGCCGCAACCGTCACCTTCGGACGGGTCAGGTCCCCGTTGACAATCACGTGGTAATCAACGGAAACGGTCGACGCCGAGTTGTTCAGTGAGACCGCTGCCTCTGCCGGCTTGGCCGGATCCAGCGTGACGGTTGCCTTCGGATCAGTCACCGGCACGGGTGTTGCTGTCCCGTAGGTCAGTTCACCCGCCGGCTTGTCAGATCCAACCGTCGCGCTCACGGGAACTGCTGCGGTTTCCGTGGTGACGCTGCCGGAGTACAGCTTGCCCAGCTCGGCCTTGCCGTATGGCGGGGTGACAACCAGCAGGTACTTCCCGGTGGTCAGGCCCGTGACGCTGAACTTGCCCTGCGCATCGGTGAACCCCATGCGGGTGACCAGCGAGCCGTCCTTGGTGTATGCCTGGACCATCGCTGCGGCAAGCGGGGCCTTGAGCTTGTCCGTGACGGTGCCGCTGAGGCTGCCGCCCTTGACCAGCGTCCCGTCCTTGCCGGTGATGCTCTGCCCGGTGGTGACTGCAACGGAGCTGGCGGCGCCAACACCGGCGGACTCGGCCTTGTTCTGGAAGAACTGGGCCTCGGCCAGGGAGGGTCCGCTGGACCGGTTGAAGGCGACTTTGTACGTTCCGGCCGCCAGACCGGTGACGCTGTAGGAGCCGGTGGTGTCGGAGTAGCCTTCCTTGACCGGGGTTCCGGCACTGTCCAGCACGGTCACGGGGTGCTGCTCGCCGACGGAGAGTCCGGCCACCTTGCCGCTGATGGTCGCGCCCTTGACCAGCGTGGCGTTGATACCTGTCAGGTCCTGTCCCGCAGTGAGGGGCAGTGCATTCGCAGTAGCTGCAGTCGCCGCGTTGTTGTACCACTGGTCCACGGCACCGCTGCTGTTGCCGGCGAACCTCACTTTGTAGGAGCCCGTAGGGAGTCCCACCAATTTGTAGCTGCCGTCCGTGGCCACGCCGGAAAATGCCATGTAGATGGATTTGCCGTCTGCGCTGTCAGCGTTGACGCTGATGTTCCACAGGTTGATACCTGCAGGTACGGTGACCTTGCCGCTGATGGTGGCACCCTTGGCCAGCAATGCATTGACGCCGGTAAGGTCCTGCCCCGCCGTGACGGCCACGGGGCTGGCTGCGTCCTCGGTTGCCGCGTTGCTGTACCACTGGGTGAGGGCGCCGCTGCTGTTGGCCGAAAACTGGAGCTTGTAGGACCCGGCCGCCAGGCCCACCAGCTTGTAGGAGCCGTCAGCCGATACCCACGTGTTGGCCGCGGGGGCCGCCGCAGTACCTGAGGCGGCTGGGTAGGCGGTCACGCTGGTGCTCGAGGCACTGATGCCGGCCGGTGCGGTGACCTTTCCGCTGATGGTTGCCCCTTTCAGCAGTGTGGCGTTGATATTTGCAACGTCCTGGGCCGCCGTCACGGCAACGGCTGCGGCTGCGTCGAACGTCGCCGCATTGGTGTACCACTGGCTCAGTGCTCCGCTGTTGTAGGCGGAGAACTGGATCTTGTAGGAGCCGGCCTCAAGGCCCAGGAGGCGGTAGGTTCCGTCCGCGGCCACGGCGCCCGAGAGCACATAGCCCGACTGGGACGCGGCGGTGTAGGCCGAAACGTAGATCTGCGTGGCGTCAATGCCGGCGGGCACGGTGAGCTTGCCGCGGATGGACGCACCCTTGACGAGTGTGGCGTTGATGCTGCCCACGTCCTGGCCCGCGGTGACGGTGACAGCGGCGGCTGTTTCAATCGTGGCTGAGTTGTTGTACCACTGGGCCAGCGCCCCGCTGTTGGATCCGGAGAACTGGAGCTTGTAGGACCCGGCGGGAAGCCCGTACAGCTGGTATTTGCCGTCGGCGCCCACCTGGGTGCTGGCGGAATACCTGGCAATGTTGTCGCCCGAGTACGCCGTCACGGTGACGCCGGTGAGGGTGACCCCTGCGGGAGCGCTGACAGTTCCGCTGATGGTGGCGCCCTTCGCCAGGGTGGCGTTGATGCCGGTCAGGTCCTGCGCGGCTGCCACGTCCACGGCGGTCGCTGTCGCGAAGGTCTCCGCGTTGTTGTACCACTGCGGGAGGGCTCCGGTGTTTCCGGCGGAGAACTGGAGCTTGTAGGAACCAGCTTTCAAGCCGGCCACTTTGTAGCTGCCATCCGCAAACACCTGGGCACCCGAGCTCTGCAGCGATTGCGAGTCTGCGCTGTAGAGGTTGACGTAGGTCCGGGCGGGGTCGACTCCTGCCGGTACGGTGACCTTGCCGCTGATGGAGGCGCCCTTCACCAGCGTGGCGTCGATGCCGGTAAGGTCCTGCCCTGCCGTGACGGTCAGCGCGTTGGCGGCAGCAAGCGAGTCGGCGTTGTTGTACCACTGCGGCAGCGCACCGCTGTTGAAGCCACTGAATTCCATTTTGTAGGCTCCGGCGGGCAGGCCGGCCGCCCGGTATGTGCCATCAGCCGCCAATTGCACGAAGGAGGTGGACATGCCGCTCTGCGGCTCTGTGGGCATCACGTTGACGTACACCGAGCGCAGGTTGATGCCGGCCGGGGCGGTCACTTTGCCGCTGATGGTTGCGCCCTTGACCAGGGTGGCGTTGATGCCGGTCAGATCCTGGCCTGCGGTGATGCCGACGGCGCTCGCATCGCTGAAGGACGATGCGTTGCTGTACCACTGGGTGAGGGCGCCGCTCTGGTACCCGTCGAACTTCAGCTTGTAGGAGCCCGCGGCCAGCCCGGACAGGCGGTAGGTGCCGTCCGCGGCCACCTGGGTGCTGCCGGTCTCATTGGACTGGGAATCGGCCGCGTAATAGGCCACGCGCATGTTCGTCATGTCGATCCCGGCGGGCGCGGTCACTTTGCCGCTGATGCTGGCACCCTTGACCAGGGTCGCATTGATGCCGCTGAGGTCCTGGCCCTTTGCGAGAACGAGCGTTTCTGCTGCGGCGAAAGTCCCGGCGTTGTTGTACCACTGGCTAATCGCACCGCTGTTGTAACCGGAGAACTTGAGTTTGTAGGAACCCGCGGCCAGTCCGGCGAGCCGGTAGCTGCCGTCTGAGGCCACTGAAACGCTCGAGCTCTGGCTGTACTCGGAGTCGGGAGAGGAAGCGGTCGCCTGCATGTTGGTCATGTCCACCCCGGCAGGCACGGTGACTTTTCCGCTGATGCTGGCACCCTTGACCAGGGTGGCATTGATCCCGGTCAGGTTCTGGCCCACAGCCAGGGTCACTGCGGTCGCGGCCTCCTGGGTCGCAGCGTTGTTGTACCACTGGGTTTCGGCGCCGCTGTTATTGCCGGAGAACACCAGCTTGTAGGACCCTGCCGCCAGGCCCTCCATCCGGTAGGTGCCGTCTGACGCCACGCTGGCCCAGCCCCACGACGGCGATTGCGGGTCCGAAGGCTGCGCGTTCACGTAGACCGACGTCAACACAACGCCGGCAGGCGCCGTCACGGTGCCGCTGATGGTGGCTGTGTTGGTATCCACGGCCAGTGCCGGGACGTTTCCGATGAGCAATGTTGCAGCCAGAACCGCTGCAATCGTGGCGATAATCCGCCTGAAAATGTGCGTGCGCAAGCGCATTTAGATGATTCCCCCAATAAATGATGCGACGAACACCGCCCCCGCAAGTGAACCCTGCTAGTGGCAGGTGATCGCACTATATAGGTACGAAATCAATTTTCCAGTCGTTTTATCCTCAAGATTGTCATAAACGGGATTACCTCCCGGCATTTCCTATCCGGGCGATACAAGTTGACGTCAAGAAAGCGCAATAATGATGAGCGTTGCCCAATCTTTGACTTGGAGATTTGTGAAGAATCCTGTCGGCTCACGGACGTTCACCTCGGCGCCGGCGCTTTCCATTTATGTCATGGCGGGCTCCCTGCTCGCATTCCTGCCCGGCGGCCTGTTCAGGTTTGCCTGGGCCAAGGTGATCGTGGTGCTTCTTGCCGTGGGTGCAGCCTTATGGGCCGGAAGGGCGAACCCGGCTGCGGGCGGCCGCCTGCCGCGGTCCACTGTGATTCTCCTGGGCGCCGGCTCGGCAGTTCTGTTGCTGGCCGCATTGCTCTCCCCCAGCCCGGCAGCTGCGCTCCTCGGCAGGTGGCCCCGTTACGAAGGGGCCGTGGTCCTCGCGGTCTACGCTGCCGCCCTGGTGCTCGGGGCGAAACTCCTCGGCGGTCCGGACGGCACCTCCGGATGGCATGCCTTTCACCGCGCACTGGCGGTAGTGGCACTGCCCCTGGCCGCGATCTGCATCCTGGAGTCGGCAGGCCTGCGGCCACTGGGCGGTGCAGCTGACCTCAGGCCGGGCGCCACGCTGGGAAACGCGTCGGATCAGGGCCTGGTCGGAGTGATGATCGCCGCCGTCCTGGCGCTGCCGTCGCTGCAGCGGCGCAGGACATCCTGGCTGCTGCGGACGGGGTGTGCCGCAGGAGTGCTGATTGCGGTGCTGTCCGGATCGCGTGCGGCACTGCTGGCATTGCTGGCGGTGGTCCTGGTCAATGCCCTCGGCGCCTTCCTCACAGGTGGCGGACCGCAGCGAGGAAACAAGCTCACGTGGAAGGCGTCAGCAGCCGCGGCCGGCTCGCTGGCAGGGCTGGCGCTCCTTGTCTTCCTGATCCCGGGTGCACGGGACCGCTTGTTCTACGGCGAAACCGTGACCGGCCGCTGGCTCCTGTGGCAGCAAACGGCGCAAATGGCGCAGCAACACCCATGGTTGGGCGTGGGTCCCAGCGGGTTCGTGGATGCATTTCCGGGCTACCAGACCCAGCAGTGGGCGGTACAGACGGGCGGCGATTTCCCACCGGATTCCCCGCACTCCTGGCTGCTCCAGGCGCTGCTCGCCGGAGGCATCCCGCTCCTGCTCCTTGCCCTCCTGCTGGCTGCCTCCACCCTCCGCACGGCCGTGGTCCGGATCCGTTCCGCCGATGGAGCCCGCCGGACCGCCCTGGTCGGTGCGCTTGCCGCCGTGGTGGGTTACGGCGTCGGGCTGCTGACCGGATTTACGTCCCCGGGGACCACGCCGCTGGCCGCCTTCATCTGCGGCGGACTCCTCGCAACAACCATCGTCGTTTCGAAGGAAAGCCGGACTTCCAGGCTGCGCGGGTGGTCCGTCACTCCCCCGGCCCGGAAAGCGGCAGCGGCCGCCGGGGCACTCGCCGTCGTCGGGGGCCTGGTACTTGCCGTACCGGCGGCTGCTGCGGAGTGGCCCATGGCGGCCGGTGTAGGCGCCGCCGGGAGCGGAGACATCGCCGGGGCACAGCGGCATTTCCAGGCGGCGCAGGCGCTTCGGCCGTGGGACAGCGACACGGCGCTGCTGGCCGCCCAGGCCTTCGCCGGTCCGGCCGCCGAGGGTGACCCGGCAGCGGCGGAGCGGGCTGTGGAGTGGGCCATGGTGTCGCTGGCCAGGACGCCGGAGTCCGTCGAAGCCGGACTGGCGTTGTCCATCGGCTACCTCAACAGCGGGGACGTTCCGGCGGCCAAGGAACGCCTGGACGAACTCATCGTCCGCGCCCCGTACACCTCCCAGCTGTATGTTCAGCGCGGCATCGCGGCGTTCGGCCTCGGCCAGCCGGAGCAGAGCATTGCGGACCTGCAGACCGCGGCCAGCCAGTCGCCGGAGTCGCCGGTTCCCTGGCAGGTGCTGGCCCGCGTGTACCAGCGCGTCGGCCAGGACGGCAATGCCATCATGGCGCAGGAAAGGGCCGACCGGCTCGCCTCACCGTAAGCCGGGCCGGCTGTTACAGGAGTTACCAAAGTGACAGAAATAAGCTTTAGTGAATCTTGATCATTTCTTTGAACCGACTTGATGCTGCTCCCGGAGACTCGATTTATCGGAGCCGGACAGGCCTCGAAGGTCTGCGGATAAGCCGCACAAGTTCAAGGGGAACTGCAATGAGCAAAGTAGCTGGACGCAAGAAGCGCATCATCATCACCACCGCTGCCATGGTGGCAATCGGCGGCGGCGCGGCCTTCGCCTACTGGTCCGCAGTTGGTGTCGGCACCGGCGCGGCTTCCACCGGCGAGACGGTGGCGTTCAAGGTTGTCAGCACCCCCGCCACCGGCGACGCCCTGAGCCCCGGAGGCCCCATCCAGACCGTTGCCTTCACGGTCAAGAACGAAAACACCGGTTCGCAGAACCTGGCCAGCGTTACCGCCAAGGTGGCCAAGACTGACGGTACGGAGTGGGTTTCCGGAACCTGCTCAGCCACCGACTTCGCTGTCACTGCGCCCGCCATCGCTACCGGCCAGCTCGCACCGGGCGCTACGGCCAACGGCACGGTCACCGTCCAGATGGTCAACAAGGCCACCAACCAGGACGATTGCCAGGGCGTCACGGTGCCGCTGTACTTCGAAGCAAAGTGAAGGGGTAGCGCGCTGACGCTCCTTCTCAATTCCGTCAGGTTCATTCCCCAATGGTGAACGTGGCACCCCCACCACCCCCAGAGCCAATGTCGAGAAGGTGCGTATGTCCGGCAGGCACAACACCAGCTCCCCCGGAAGCCCCCGCGGCTTCCGGCGGGGGCTGGTGTCGTTTCAGCACCTGATCCGTCGTGGCATTGCGGTCTGCGTCGCACTGGTCCTTGCCATACTTTTGGGCGCTCCGGCGGCGTCCGCTTCCTGGTCGGCGATCGGAAAGGGAAGTACGACGGCGGCAGTCGCCACCCTGGCGCCGCCCACCAATGTGACGGTCCCTTCAAGCAGCAACTCGAACGTGTCCGTGTCCTGGACAGGGTCGGCCGGGACGCCGGCGGCGACGGGTTACTACGTCAGCCGCATCACCGGCTCCACCTCCGTTTTGGCCTGCGGCAGCAGCCCGGCTGCGCCGATTACGGGAACCGCCTGCACGGACTCCTCCGTTCCGGAAGGTACGCACAAGTACGTGGTCACGGCACTGCACCGCTCCTGGACTGCCACTAGCGCGGCCAGCGGCAACGTCACTGTGTCCAGCATTAATGATCTTCGCTTCGGCGTTCAGCCGGCGGCATCCGTATTGGCGGGCAACGCGCTGCCGGCATTCACTGTTGAACTACGGACCGCCTTCGGATGGCCCCTCTGGAAATCCGACGTCCCGGTGACCATCGGCCTGGCGAGCAATCCCGGCGGCGGAACCCTCGCGGGAACACTGACTGTTTACACCAACGGCTGGGGCGAGGCCACGTTCAGCGGCCTGTCCATGACAAAGGCCGGTGTGTACACCCTGATTACGTCCAGCCCGGGATACGCCGGCGTGGTGAGCTCAGCGTTCACCGTCACACCAGCGGCTCCCACCCAGCTTGTGATCACAGGACCGGCCTCCGGTGCCGCTTCCGCCACCGCCACCACCGGGCCCTTCACCGTCCAGCGCCTGGACGCTTACGGGAATCCAGTGACCGCCGGCAGCACCGAAGTCACCCTGGCCTCAAACTCCACCGGCACCAAGGTGTTCGCCGCAACATCCGGCGGCGCAACCCTCACGAAGGTGACCATCCCGGCTGGGGCCGCATCGGCGTCGTTCTTCTATGGCGACACCAAAGCCGGAGCGCACAGCGTCACTGTGGCCGCAACGGGCCTGACTCCGGCCACGGCGCAGGTCACCGTGACGGCCGCAGCGGCGGTCAAGCTGGCTTTCGGGTCCGCAACAATCGCGCCGGTCAAGAACACCGTCATCGATCCGCCGGTAACGGTCAGCATCCTGGACACCTTCGGCAATCTGACGGCCAGCACGGCGACGGTCACGGTGTCGTCCCAGTGCAACCTGAAGGGCACCTTGAGCGTTTCCGCCGCCGCCGGCGTGGCCTCGTTCTCGAACCTGACATTCAACGGCAACGGATTCGGCTGCACATTGGTCGCCACCGGAACGTCGCTCCAGCCAGTGACGAGCAACTCCTTCACCTACGGGTGATCCCGGGCAGTACCGGTTGACACGGGTGATCGGGAAGGATGCGTATGGGGCTGGTGATACGAGTGTTTGCCGGGCGGGAAAACGGGTAGCTGACACTCGTGCGGGACAGTACCGGCGATTTCTAGGCTGGTTCCATCGCAACGGTTCGGAAGCGGCCGCCAACAGGCCCAGGTGGCCCGGCCTTCCGGCTGCGATACACGAAGGGTCCGCCCCTAGGTCGTGCAGGAGCTGAGCACCCTGCACATGCGGAGGCGGGCCCTTTGTCTTGTGGTCCCGCCGATGCCGAGGAAGCGGATTAGACCCGGAACAGCGCCGCTGCCACGACGGCACCGGTGAGCACCAGGAGGATACCGAGCAGCACATAGCCGCGCCATTTGGGGCCGGAGCGGTGGGGATTGATGTCTACGTAGGGCATTACCGGCGGACCTTAACGGGAACGGGCTTCGCTGCGGCGCCGCGCTTGAGGCGGAGCATCAGGTATAAAGCGGAAAACGGAATGAACAGGGTTCCCATCAATGCGCACAGCGCAAAGACATAATCGGTCAGGGCCACGGAATTACCTCCAGGATGCGTCGTTGCACTCGAGGCTGGCACGCTACGTGGAAAGCTCTCCGCGTTAAAGGCCTGCAACGAACGGTGGGATCCCCCATGTCGGATCGATCATCACCCTACGTGGGCCACGCCTGATTTGTCCAACGCAGTATAGGCGCCCGACAAATCCTGTCAACTGCATACCGGATTTAGATGCCTGTTATAGGGACCACCCGTTGGCGTCCCGCATGGGTGGCGGGAAAGTGGTCCGGGTTTCCGGGGGCATGTTCTGCTGGTCCAGCCAGGATCGGACGGGGTACGGATCATCAGCGACGATGTTCCTCGCCACAAAGCGGCGGATCGCTTCCTTGATGGCTCTAATCATGCACTTACGCTACGGGCCGGTAACTCTTCTAGACAGAGTGGTCTGTACTCGTCTTTTACGGCATTCAACACTCGTTTAAGCCTGAGAGTGGTACTTGTTTTTCGACCCGTCCGCCCATTGCTGTTAGTGGCCTTTTTTAGCGGACCGATCACCGCAAAATCGCCGGTAAATAAACAATTCCGCACACCCTAGCGCCGCTTTCCGCCGGAGGCGCATACTTTTAACGCCGCCCCAATCGATGGATGATTTCCACCCGGGCGGCTCATTCACCGGCAGTACCCATCGGGGCCGGCCGGCATCCTGGCGAAGAGGAGCAACTCGCACCCCTGCTTCGCGTCCCTTACCGAACAAGGAAATCTCGGGTCTCAGAGGGTTGGAAGAAAAAAATGAGGAATCGCACCAAAACAGGACTGATGTCCATGGCCGCCGCCGCCGTCCTGGCCGTGGGCATGGCCCCCGGAACCGCCGTCGCGCATGAAGGCTCAGGGCACGGTGGCGGCTCGGACAAGAGTGATGACTGGAAGTCCAGTTCCGAACAGCGCAGGCTGGTGAAAACGCTGCGGAATGTTACTGACGATTACCGGTGGCTGGATAACGCAATCGAGGACGGGTACAAGAAGATCACCGAATGCATCGACAAGCCCGGCGTCGGGGCAATGGGTTTCCACTATGCCAAGGAGTCATTGATCGATGACAAGACGCAGGCCCGCAAGCCTGAGATTCTGGTGTACATGCCCAACGAACGCGGGCGCATGAAGCTGGTGGCGGTGGAGTTCCTGTCCACGGCAGCAGAACGGCCGGAACTCGCCGGCGTGGATTTCGACGACGGGCCGTTCCCGGGCACGTTCGCCCTGCACGCCTGGGTGTGGAAGGACAATCCGGACGGCATGTTCGCCGCGTACAACCCTGCTCACAGCTGCCCGAAATAGCCGAACAACGCGTGAGGGGTGACCGGCAATCACCCCTTCGCGGTGATCAGGGCCTTCTGCAGGAGGGGAACAAGCTTGGTGTTCCGGCCCCAGACGGGGTCGAAGATCTGCAGCTCCCAGCATTCGGCCAATGATTTGGCCAGCGTCTCGTTGGTCCAGTCCGTGTAGGTTTCGTGGGCGTAGGAGGGGCCGCCGGAGCTGCCCAGCCAGGTGAACTCCCGGGCGCCGTCCAGGGTCACGCAGATCTGCCCGGTGCCCGATTCGCCCGGAGGGAACACCAGCACCACCAGGTCCGTTTCCACCAGCACCGCGGAAATAATCGCCGCCGACTGCTCGGTGCAGCGCCCGGTCACAAAGGCGCGCTGCCCGTGGCCGCCGGACATCTCGGCCCCGGGCTGGGAGTCGTCGGTGAGGAAGCCCAGCCGGTTGATCGCGGCCAGGGCCTCGCTCATGGGGCCGTTCTCTCCGGCGTACTGCGGCGCGGCGTAGCCGGGCACGTAGCTGAGGGTGCCCTCAAGCCAGCGTGCAGTCAGTTCGCAAGCGCCTTCGAGCGTGGTGCAGTTGCGCCACGCGTCCTCGTCGGGGACACCTTCAAACATGCACTGTCTCCTTTAGTTCCCCCAATGGTCACTAGCAGAATGTATCACTGCTCACACTCGTTGCGCCCTGTCACTTGCGTAACACAGCGGTGGGCAGGGGACCGGGCCGGAAAACGCGAGGAGCCCCGGCACGCTCGCGCCAGGGCTCCTGCTGTCATGACATTCGGTTACCTAGTGGATCAGGCCGTCCAGCCGGAAGAGGAAGGCCGCCATCGCATCGCGGCTGATGGGCTGCAGCGGCCGGTAGGACCGTGCTCCCCCGGCTTCGGTCCAGCCGGTGGAAATGCCGTTCTCGGCCAGCCAGGACATCTCCTTGTAGAACTGCTGCCCGGTGGAAACATCGGCGAACGGTGACACGGCCGGCGGGGTGTATTGCGGTGATCCCGCCATCCGGTACAGGAACGCCGCCATCGCATCGCGGCTGATTGGCTGCAGCGGCCGGTAGGTTCGGCTCCCGTCTGCCTCGGTCCAGCCTGTGGAGATCCTTTGTTCAGCCAGCCAGGCCATCTCTTTGTAGAACTGCTGGCCGGTCAGGACGTCGGCAAAGGGCGATACCGCAGGCGGCGTGTAGTCCGGTGATCCTGCCATCCGGTAGAGGAAGGCGGCCATGGCATCGCGGCTGATCGGCTGGAGCGCCCGGTAGCTCCGGCTCCCGTCCGCTTCCGTCCAGCCTGTGGAGATCTTCCGTTCAGCCAGCCAGGCCATCTCTTTGTAGAACTGCTGGCCCGTTGAAACGTCCGCGAACGGTGAGACGGCCGGAGGCTCGTAGGCTGCCGCGGTGGTTTTGAACGTGGCTGTCCATTCCGCTGCGGCCCCTTCGGCCCGGATGTAGTCCGCCTTCGCCCGCGCGGTAACCGTGACTGTTCCGGTGCCTGGATGGGTCCCGGCTGTCACGACGTTACCGCCCACGAGATAGTCGACGCCCTCCGTCGAGGGCACAGTGTAGGTGTCGTCTGCAGTGCCGTCCCTGTCGGAGAAGACGACGGCGGCAGGTGTCACCGAATAAGGGGTCGCCTTGAAGGTGGTGCTCCATTCGGCGATAGCGGCTTCGGCAAAGACGTAGTCGGGCTTGGCGCGAGCGGTGACGGTGACCGTCCCGGTGCCCGGGTAGTCGCCCGCACCGGTGAGGATGCCGGCCACGAGGTACTCGACACCGACGGTGGTCGGAACCCTGTAGGTGTCCTCGGCAGTGCCATCCTTGTCGGTGAACACGGCGGCGGCAGGCGTCACCGAGTAGGGCGTCGCCTTGAACGTGACAGACCATTCGGCTGTGACACCCTCAGCCAGGACATAATCAGCCTTGGCCCGAGCCTTCACCGTGACCGTCCCCGAACCTGGGTAGGTTCCGGCTTCGACTGTATTGTCCCCGAGCAGGTATTCGACGCCCTCGGTCGCCGGAACTGTATAGGTGTCCTCGGCGGTGCCGTCCTTATCGACAAATACGACGGCGGCGGGAGTCGCCAAATAGGGCGTCGCCTTGAAGGTGAAGGACCACTCCGCGGTCGCGCCCTCGGCCAGGACGAAATCCGTCTTGGCCCGCGCCCTCACAGTGACTGTCCCGGATCCCTGGTGCGTTCCTGCTTCGACGACGGTGTCCCCGAGGAGGTATTCGATGCCTTCCATCGACGGAACCGCGTAGGTGTCCTCGGCAGTGCCGTCCTTATCGACAAATACGACGGCGGCAGGGGTCACCGCATAGGGCGTCGCCTTGAACGTGGCGCTCCACTCCGCGGTCGCGCCCTCAGCCAGGACGTAATCGGTCTTTGCCCGAGCCTTGACTGTCACAGTTCCCGACCCAGGATGAGTCCCAGCCTCAACGACCGCTTCGTCGAGCAGGTACTCAACACCCCCGGTCGCAGGAACTGTGTAGGTGTCCTCGGCAGTGCCGTCCTTATCGACAAATACGACGGCGGCAGGGGTCACCGAGTAGGGCGTCGCCTTGAACGTGGTGCTCCACTCCGCGGTCGCGCCCTCAGCCAGGACGTAATCGGCCTTGGCTCGTGCTCGCACGGTAACTGTGCCGGTGCCCGGATGAGCCCCAGCCTCAACGACCGCGTCGCCGAGCAGGTACTCAACACCCTCGGTCGCAGGAACCGTGTAGGTGTCCTCGGCAGTGCCGTCCTTATCGACAAATACGACGGCGGCAGGGGTCACCGAGTAGGGCGTCGCCTTGAACGTGGCGCTCCACTCCGCGGTCGCGCCCTCAGCCAGGACGTAATCGGCCTTGGCTCGTGCTCGCACGGTAACTGTGCCGGTGCCCGGATGAGCCCCAGCCTCAACGACCGCGTCGCCGAGCAGGTACTCAACACCCTCGGTCGCAGGAACCGTGTAGGTGTCCTCGGCAGTGCCGTCCTTATCCGTGAACACGACGCCGGCAGGCGTCACCGCATACGGAGTCGCTTTGAAGTTGAAGGACCACTCCGCCGCGGCGCCCTCGGCTAGAACGTAATCCGTCTTGGCCCGGGCCTTCACCGTGACCGTCCCCGACCCCGGATGCGTCCCAGCCTCAACGACCGCATCGCCGAGCAGGTACTCAACACCCTCGGTCGCAGGAACCGTGTAGGTGTCCTCGGCAGTTCCGTCCTTATCGACAATTACGACGGCGGCAGGGGTCACCGCATACGGAGTCGCTTTGAAGTTGAAGGACCACTCCGCCGTGGCGCCCTCGGCCAAGACATAATCAGCAGTGGCCCGAGCCCTCACGGTGACGGTCCCCGACCCCTGATGCGTCCCAGCATCGACGACCGCGTCGGCCACCAGGTACTCAACGCCGTCCGTCACCGGGACCGTGTAGGTGTCCTCGGCAGTCCCGTCCTTATCGGTAAACGTGACGTCAGCCGGCGTAGCGCGATTCAACCGGACCACATCAACAGTTCCAATGGTCTGGAACCCCGTGGACGTATTGCCCAGCGTGTCATCCAGGGGATACAGGTTGGCCTTCCATTGACCTGTCGCCGCATCCTGCGGGATCGTGATCGACCGCTCCCAGACACCATCCTTGGCATCCCCCGAAACAAGCGCCAAAGCACCAAAGCCTTGGGTCTGACCCGACGCATCGTGCCGCAGCAGCGCATACGGAGCCTCCGCCCCCGTCTGATCCGTCAGTCGCACGGAGACGACCACGGTCGCCGGGCCTTCATCCAAATTGAACGACGTCGGAGACACTGACGAACTCGCCAAAACCGGTCCGGTCATATCGGCAGGGGTGCCGGCCACATCAACAGTTCCAATGGTCTGGAACCCCGTGGACGTGTTGCCCAGCACGTCATCCAAGGGATACAGGTTGGCCTTCCACTGACCTGTCGCCGCACCCTGCGGGATCGTGATCGACCGCTCCCAGACACCATCCTTGGCATCCCCCGAAACAAGCGCCAAAGCACCAAAGCCCTGAGTCTGACCCGACGCATCGTGCCGCAGCAGCACATACGGAGCCTCCGCCCCCGTCTGATCCGTCAGCCGCACGGACACAGTCACCGTCCCGGGCCCATCATCCAAATTGAACGACGTCGGAGACACTGACGAACTCGCCAACACCGGACCGGTAATGTCCGGGTCAGCGGTCGAAGTGTCAAACGAGTGGGCCCACTCCGTCTGTGCGCCGGACGCCAGCATGAAACCAGCCTGGGCTTTCGCCGTGACAGTCAAAGTGCCTTGGCCGGGGTATGTGCCAGCTCTAACCAGTAAGCCGTCGACGACATAGTCAACGCCTTCCGTGGAGGGAATCGTATAGGTGTCGCCAGCGGTACCATCGGGATCCGCGAATACCACCGGAGCCGGTGTAGCCACGGCGACGATCTCGTGAACGGGTACCCCCAATGCGTTTGCTGCGTCCGCAAGGCCGGCTCCACATCCTCCGCTACAGCTTCCCGGCATAACCCGCGCGGTGCCCTTGATTCTGTCTTCAACGCTCTTGGGGGTCACCTGACTCCCACCAGCAGCCATCAGGAGCGCAGCGAGCCCCGAAACGTGGGGAGCCGCCATGGAGGTTCCCTGTGAGTAGAAGTAGCCTTCAGCAACAGCGCTGTAGGCACCGTTGTTCTTGGTAGACGCGATCCCATCCTGCGCCGACCAAGTCATGTCACCGCCGGGAGCGGTCACATCCACGGCGTCTCCGTAGTTGGAGTATGGTGCGCGGCTTCCGGAGCGTCCGCTGGCGGCCACCGTGATGACGTTCTGGCAGTTCGCCGGCGCGGAATCGGCCGCCGGGCGGTTTTCGTTGCCAGCCGCGACCACAACAGCTGCTCCAGCGCCGTATGCGAAATCAATGGCCGTCTGATACGCAGTGGAGCAGGCCCGGTTCCCGCCGAGGCTCATGTTGATCACCCGGGCAGGGGTCGGGTTGACGGGGGCACCGGGAACGAGCCCGCCGGCCGCCCATACGATCGAATCCACAATGTCGGAGGTGTAGCCTCCACATGCCCCTAACGCGCGAACGGGAAGGATCCTCGACTCGGGTGCGACACCGGTCACGCCTTGGCCGTTGTTCGCGATGGCAGCCACAGTTCCTGCCACATGTGTGCCGTGCCAGGAGGAGTAGCTACCCGTAGTGCCGGCCCCGCAGGTTCCATCCAAGGTCCAGTCCCCTTCGTCCCTTGGGTTGGCATCCCGTGCATCACCGTCGCGGGCTATGGCGGAACTTGAAATCATGTCGTATCCGGGAAGGACGTTGGCGTTCAGGTCGCTGTGGTCGGTGATGCCGGTGTCAATGACGGCCACAACGACACCGCTGCCCTTGGTAACGGACCACGCGCGCGGCATGCGCATCCCACCAGTTTGTTCAAACATGTCCCACTGCAGCGAGTAATACGTGTCGTCTGGGTCGGCCAAGGGGTACATCCGGGCGTCCGGCTCAGCGAATTCGACGTCGGGGTCAGCTCGCAGGCTCGCCAGTACCTTGTCCGATGCGGGCCCCGCGAGCGCCGTGCCGGTCTGCAAGACCCGCGCTCCAGTGGCGGTCTCCCGGACGTCGGTTACCGGAATCCCCAAATCCCGGGTGACGCGTCCGTATGCTTCATTTCGGTCGGCCGAACTCGCGTTAGCTTTCTCCTTGAACTTGACGATGAATTGGTCCGTCAATACATCGGAGGGGTGCAACGGCCCTGTCACGTTCCCGGGAGGAAGCGCCAATTCGTCGTCAGCGACGGCGGGTGTGGAGACCAGTGACGCGCTGACAAGGGAAACAACACCGGCCAAGACAATACGTCCGGCTAAACGTGCGCACAGCGCATCCAACATTCGTGCATCCTAGGGGAAGCGCGTCGCCCCCCAAGAGACGGAACGCGGAATCAAAGACAGCGAACCGCATGTCCCGCTTGATTGTAACAACAAGTTTATTTATTACTTGCCGACCACACACTCGCCTGAGAGTGCGGGCACAGCGTCCGTGATCCCCTCGGGTCGAGCGTTATCCGCCTCCCCTCACGACTGGTTGCGCACCTGTACATGAACGCTGCCATCTGGTCGCGCAGGACGGCCGTGCCCGGCCGGAAGGTCTGCGTGATGCCATTGGCGTTGTTGGCGACGGCCGCCACCGTGCCGGCGCCCCTGCTGACCGGCCATGCGGCGGGCAACCGGAGGCCGACGACGGCTCCCCCAGTCCGCTCAGTGCCTGGCCCGCGGCTCCTCCCACTGCACGAGAGAGTCCGCGTCTCAATGTGGCTCAGTGTTGTTTTCACGGCCGGAAAGCCTTTTAGTTGGTCTTCTGGGTAGTCCGTTTTTTGGGGGTAGCGGTGTTTTCTCGCGGTGTCGCGCGTTTGTTGGCTGTGGTCTTGTTTGTTGTCGCACCGGCTTTGGGGGTGTTGCCAGCGGCTATAGCGGCCGATCCTGTGGTGGAGGATGTGGTGTCGTTCGCTGATGTGCCGGACTCGTCCCAGTTCCACAAAGAGATCGCATGGCTGGCTTCGGAAGGCATTTCCACCGGGTGGGATGTCGGCGGCGGAGTGCGGCAGTACCGTCCACTGGACAGTATCGCCAGGGATGCGATGGCGGCGTTCCTTTACCGGAAGGCCGGATCGCCGGCGTTCACCCCGCCGAATCCGTCTCCGTTCACAGACGTGGCGCCCGGGGCGGCGTTTTATAAGGAGATCACCTGGCTCGCCTCGAAGGGCATTTCCACCGGATGGGACGTCGGGGGCGGCAAGCGCGAGTACCGGCCGTGGAACCCGATCGCCCGCGATGCGATGGCGGCGTTCCTGTACCGCTTTGACCAGTCCCCGCCGTTCACCACCCCGGCACAGTCCCCGTTTGTGGATGTCGTCGCCGGCGGCGCGTTCTATCGGGAAATCACCTGGCTGGCGTCCTCCGGGATCTCCACGGGCTGGGACGTCGGAGGCGGCGCGCGCCAGTACCGGCCGCTTAGCGGGATCGCCCGGGACGCGATGGCCGCATTCCTGTACCGGTACTCCTCGGACAAGGTCCCGGCGGACCCTGCCGCGCCGGCGGCCGGGACAATGACGGTGGCCCCGGACGTTGAGATCCTCGACGCGGCACAGCTGGACACGGCACAGCTCTCGGCCGGTGTCCTGACGCTCCCCTGGGACAAGGCCTCGGAGATCCGACCCAACGATGTGCTTGTGGCCGGTGTCACGACGGGAACCCCGGAGGGATTGCTGGTTCGTGTGGTCCAGGTCGTCCGGGACCCGGGCGGGGTGACGGTCGTGAAAACCAGGCCCGCCACCTTGACGGAGGCTGTGGTGTCCACCTCGGGACTCCTTGAGCTCAGCGGGTCCCCGGAGTGGTCCACGTTCACTCCGGAACCGGACGTCACCGTCACCACACCGCCGGCCGGCGCGGCTCCTACTTCCGGAATCCCACAGCCGGAGGCCACGGTCGAAGGAGAAGTGTTCTCCCAGTCGTTCTCGGTGAAGAAGACGCTCAAGGCCGAACTTGGGACCGACCAGCTCCATGGCGGCGGCTCCATCACCGTGGAGTCCACCATTAAGGCCGCGGCGAGAGCAAAGATGACCTTCGAGGCCGGGTTCCTCCAGCTCAAAGAAGCATCTGTGGTGCTCACGCCGTCCTTCACGGCCCAGCATTCCGTGAGCGTGAGCGGCAGCCTGGAAGGCAAAGCCAGCGCCAAACTGGGCGTACTGAAGGCCATCTTTGTTTACCCCGGGGCGGTCCCCGTGGTGGTCACTGCGGAGGCGGAAGTTGCATTGAACCTCACCGCCACCGGTGAAGCGGAAATCTCCTTCGTCACCGCCCAAAGCATTTCGTCGGATGTCGGAATCAAGTACCGCGACGGCTCCTTCAACTTGATCAACACCAAGCCGCAGACGGCGGGCGTGCAAAACGACGTCAAGGCGACCGCTTCCCTGACCGCTGCCCTGTCCCTGGACTTCGATGCCACCATCAAGCTTTACGGCGTTGCGGGGATCACCTTCGGCGCCGGCCCGTACGTCTCAGCAGAGATCGCGGTCACCACCAGCAACGGAAATCAGACATGGTCCTGCCCCATCGAAATCGGCTTCGCCTCCCGCCTCGGAGCCGTCGCCGGCATCGAAGTGATGGGATTCAAACTTGGCGAATGGAGAGACGTCAACACGCTCACGTGGAATCTCGCAGAACCGAACCCCTGCGAAGGAACGCCCGTCCAAGCACCGGGAACATCGACGGCACCGCTTGCCATCACAACCGCCGAACTACCCACAGGAACGGTAGGGCAAGCCTACTCGGCAAGCCTGAACGGGTCCGGCGGCACGAAACCCTACACGTGGACCATTACATCCGGGTCCCTTCCCCCGGGGCTTCGCCTCGAGCCCTCCAACGGCAGCATCACGGGCACGCCCACTACCGCAGGCGTGCAGCCCCTGGTGGTCGCCCTGACTGACAGCCACGGTTCTAGGACAGCCCTCAGTGCACCCCTTACCGTCGCACCAGCCGGACTCGCAGGCATCAAAGCTGTAAGTGCAAGTCATTCAGCGGCATATGCCCTACGGAACGACGGCACAGTCTGGGCGTGGGGGCGGAACAATGCAGGGCAACTCGGAAACGGCGCCACCACCGACTCTGCCGCGCCCGTCCAGGTCACGGGAATTACTGACGTGGAAAGCGTCGCCACCACAAGCGGCGGGGCCGTTTACGCGAAGAGGACAGACGGAACCGTCTGGGCGTGGGGAAACAACGCCTACGGTCAGCTGGGCAACCGAACCACCACAAATTCCGCTGTCCCCGTTCAGGTGACGGGACTGAGCGATGTTCAAACTGTTACTGCCAGCGAGGAAGAATCAGCTTTTGCAATCAAAGCGGACGGCACCGTGTGGGCTTGGGGCGCCAACTGGGGCGGCCAGCTGGGAGCCGGCCACTACGCGAACCAGTCGTCCCCAGCTCAGATCCCGGAACTCACGGGTGCCAAGAGCATTACGACTGGAAGCGGAGTCTACGTGGCTTATGCGGTCATGGCGGACGGTTCCGTCCGGGCGTGGGGGGACAACTCCTCAGGCAAGCTTGGCAATGGCAGCACCGCAACTACTTCCCCCGTGCCGGTCCAGGTCGTCGGACTCACTGACATTACGAGCGTCAAGAGTTCCGGCGGAGCGGCGATTGCGCTGAAACTTGATGGCACGGTCTGGGCATGGGGTTCCAATGGCTGGGGAGAGCTAGGAAACGGCTCCTACGGAAGCTACTCCTCGGTACCCGTCAGGGTGAACGGGCTCTCAGACGTGGCCAGCATTGAAGCGAAACGCTCCGCATCCATTTACGCGCTAAGGAAGGACGGCACAACCTGGGCCTGGGGAGCAAACCTGCAAGGTGAGCTAGGGATCGGGAGCACCACGCCTTCGCCAACCCCTGTTCAGGTCACGGGCCTGTCCCAAACCCTGAGCATCATCACGAACGGCTATTCCTCAGTCCATGCCCTGCAAAAAGACGGCACGGTGTGGGCCTGGGGATGGAACGGCTATGGTCAGCTGGGCAACGCCACGACAACGGATTCATGGGTTCCTGGGAGAGCCCAAGGGATCAGCGACGTCCGCCAACTCATGACGACAGATGGTTCGGCGTACGCCCTAAAAGCCGACGGAAGTCTCCTCGCCTGGGGTAACAATGAGTTCGGCCAACTTGGCATCGGCACAACCACAAACGCAACAGTCCCGGTCCTGGTCGGCAGGCAGTCCGGCTAATCGGGGCTGCCCAAGAGAGTGGTCACAACACGCTGGCGGCAGCCAACCACCTCAGGGGTCAGTGCCCCGCCTGCGTCTCCTGCAGCCGCTTGATGAACCAGCGGGACTGTTCCGGTCCGTACGGCAGCACCGGGATCGCCTTGGTGGCGTCGCTGGGGGTGTCGCGGATGGACTGGATGGCCTGGCGGACGGCGGTGGACATGGTGTTGGCCATGGTCTTCACGAACTGGTCGCTGCAGGGGTCGCCGTGGCCCGGGATGAGGAATTCGTAGCGGTGCCTCAGGGCGGAGATGTGCCGCAGGGCATCTGCCCATTCCTCCGGGAAGGCGTCCTCAAACGACGGGTGTGAACCCTGCTCCACCAAGTCGCCGGCGTACAACGTGGTGGACGTGCCCACCAGCAGGTCGCCATCGGTGTGGCCGCGGCCCAAGTAGAAAAGGGTGACGGTCTGGCCGCCGAGGTCTACCAGGACGGGCTGGTCCTTCACGATTGCATTGGGGACCACCAGTTCGGCGTCGGCACCTTCGCCTGCTGCCATCTCGGGTTCCAGAGTGGCGACCGAGCGGCGCTGCCGGTCCCCGTTTTCCTCAATCTCGCGTGCGCAGTTCTCGTGGGCATAGAACTCGGTAACCCCCTCGTCGGCGAAGATGGCGTTGCCGAAGAAGTGGTCGTAGTGGGCGTGGGTGTTCACCACTACCAGCGGCAGCTGGGTTTTTTCGCGCACGGCAGCCAGGATCTCCCGGCCCTGCCGGGGTCCGCCGCCGGTGTCGATCACCATGGCGCGTTCGGCGCCGACTATGAGTCCGGTATTGAGCTTCGAGCCTTCGGTGGTCAGCACGTAGTTGTCCTGGCCGACCTCCATCCATCGCGACATTCTGTTCTCCGTATTCATGCGTTCCGGCGATCGTAGGCCTCGATTCTACCCACGCCTTGCTGTTGGAAGGCCGATGAAATGCACGCGGCGGCGGAGCAATAAGAGTCTGCGGAGCAATAACGGAGCCTCCTTACGCTTCCTGGTCGTCAGGAGACGCACGACGCCGGTACGCACCGTTCCAGCGCCGGGGCCAAGGGGCTCGTCTGAGTCGGAGCGTCGACCGTCCGGGCCTGTCTTGCCCCCTTTTTCGGCAGAGGCATGAGGCGCCCTGACTCTAATTCTTTTCACACTGGTAACCAACGGGAAACCTCCGCCTGCCTACGATCTGGATATGGCTACCAAACAACAAAAGGCGCACTGCGACCCGTGTGGGGTCACCACGAACCACGTCACATCTTACGGGCCGCCTGACGGCAGCAACGGAACATCAGTTGTTAGCCTCACGTGTAGCGAGCACTCTGATCTGCGGCCCTAGAACGAGGTCTCGGACTGCGCCGAACCAGGCTCTTCGGTTTGGCGCACTGCGCGGCGGCCGCACCCTTCGTACTTCAGCTGAAATATTTCCGTATGTCAGGAAGGTCGCACCACCGCCTGGCCGTCGGAACCATTGAAAAAGGCTTGCCCCTCAGGGTACAAAATCTCACTTATGCCGGACTGATCCAGCTCGCTAAAAACCCGGACACACTCATTGCCGGGGCCGTCACCGTGGACGGCAGCAACCTTGTCGCGTCCGCCGTCGTGCTGTGGCCTGACGGTTCGCCGGGAACGCTCACGATCACGAGCCGCGACACCCTCGGCGGCGTCCTTGCGTACAACATCACCTACGGCTCGCCCGTCACTAAGACATGCACGCAGCCGACCATCACCCGGAACGCTGCTGGCGCGGCAACCAACGTCCCCCAGATTGTGGTGAGCTAATTGGGTATCCTCGACGCCCCCGCAGTACAGCCATCCAAGGTTGGCCTGGAAGCCCTCTATGCGAAGACCTCGGCATCACTCGGGCTCTTCCATACCTCACTGGCCGGGCGGCATTTCGCGCCCTGCAAGATCCTCGTGGTGGGCGACTCCATCAGTGAAGGCGCAGGCGCGACCCTGAACATTCGGAACCGCTGGCAGGACCGCCTGAAAGAGAACCTGCGAAGCCGGTTCCCCACGGACGGGAGCCCCGGAACGACACTCCACTACGTGCCCGCCATGAACGTCGTGAACATGCCCGGCGATATGGCTGTCCGCTCGGCAGGCGTCACTACGGGAACCAGCTTCGGCTTTGGTGCCCGGCACGCACAGCTCACCGCAGCGGGTCACACTGTGACGTTCACGGTCACCGGCACATCCGCCAAGGTGGTCTATCCCAAGTCGTCGGGCGGCGGGTCATTCACCTGGCAGGTTGATGGCGGCACCGTGTCGTCGGCTGTCTCGCAGTCGGCGGGATCCCTGACGGACGGTTTCACCACGGATATTCCGCTCGGCGCGTCCGGCTCGCACACCGTCGTTATCGCATGGGTGAGCGGTGGCAGCGTGTTCATTGACGGTCTGCTCGTCTACAACGGTGACGAGACCAAGGGTATCCACGTCATCGACGGCGCGCACTCCGGCTGGGGCGCACAGAACTTCCAGCTCAACGGCATCCAGTTCTATCAGGGATCGCTCACGACGATGCTGCAACCATCGCTCGTGATTATCGCGCTGGGCATCAATGACTTTGCGTTCGGCTCGCTCTCCATCGCCAACTACAAAATCCACATGCAGTCGAACATTGACCGCTACCGGGGTGCGATCCCCACCAAACCGCCGTCCATTCTGCTGGTAGCCATGCACCGCCGCTCCCCGGTCAGCGCCGTGGCAACGTGGGCCGAGTACGTCCAAGCCATGAAGGAACTTGCGCAGGCAAACGACGGGGTAGCTTTCCTGGACCTCTCAGCCCGCCTCCCGCAGGTGTCCGGCGACACTCGTGGACTCTACGCTGACGAAGTCCACCCGGCCAATCTCGGCCACTCGGCCATCGCCGACAACGTAACCAGCTTCATCGTTCCGCGATGAACATGACGGATGCGCAAGCCCAACTGCGCGAGATTATGGATGGGTGTGACCGATCA
This sequence comes from Arthrobacter sp. FB24, assembly GCF_000196235.1. Lineage (NCBI taxonomy): Bacteria > Bacillati > Actinomycetota > Actinomycetes > Micrococcales > Micrococcaceae > Arthrobacter > Arthrobacter sp. FB24. The sequence goes on from NC_008541.1 coordinate 3,591,360, forward strand.
GACGGAAGTGAGAACGCCTGGTGGGAGACGGATGCTGGAGCAGGCTTTGGATCTGGACGCCTCGCGCTACTAGAAGCACTGGTCGCTGACCTCACGCGGGGCGGCTAGGCAATGTTGTCGGCGTACTCTTTCCCGCACTCGTCCGAACAGAACGAGTGATCGGGCGAGGGTACGCCGCACGTCCAGCACGTGCGCGGATGGTTGAACCACATCAGCAGACGGTCGAGGGGCGTTGACATGCGGCAAGTCTAGGGCAAGAGGGCGCGAGGAGTCCAAGCATCAGCTAAGAAGCCGCCCGGTAAGCACCGTGCGACTTCGACAACCATTAGATCCGCTAGTTGCGGATACCAGCGAAAGACATGCGTTTCTGAAGGTATGTCGTCAGGGAGCGCGCGTACGTCGTAGTCATATGATTGCCGTCCCGATAGACGAGGACGCTCCCTGCTACTGCGGGGCACTTGGATTCAATACAAAACAGGTCGTTCATGTCGAGGTAATCGACTAGGTCCATGTCCTCGGCTGCCTCTTTCTGAGGATCGCTTGATAGCGCTTCCGCCCTGTCGAATGAGCATCCATCCACTCCTTTGGCCTCGACGCATGAAGGAGGATCGGCGACGCCGGCAGAGCTGGCCCGGGGCGTGTCGGCAATGGCAATGATCTTGGCGCCGCCGTCATTGAGGCCTTGCCACGTCCTTCGGAAGCCTTCTACACCAGCGGTGTAACCGCCTACGTAGTCAGTTGTGGCCACATTGGAAGTAATAATCACATCGAATCCACCGTCTGCAAGGCTCAATCTGACGGAGGAATTCCATTCGGCACAGCTCTTATGGCCAGAAGGCGCCATATTAAACGCGCATCCTGACTTGAAATAGGTAGTCAGGGTCCAACCTTTGTCCTCGGCGATTTTTGCGACGGCCGGAAACCACTGGTTGGCATGCGAGTCGCCCACCATAGCAACTTTCAGTTTTCCAGAATTGCCGTACATGCAGCTGATGACAGCTGCCCTCGTGACGCGTTGCTGGCACCCCTGGTCGGCAGCGCTTGCGGAGGCAATCAGCGGATCCGGGAAGACCGTCTGGCTTTGAGTAGATCCACATATGATCGCCTCGGACGGGTCGAGCGCTCTAGCGCCACGACACTCTGTCGGCCCCGACTCGAATTCAGCCAGCTCGGCGGTTGCCTCCGCGACTCTACTATGGCTGACCGCGGCCGCAGAGCCTCCCACCAGTCCGACAAGCATCATCCCAGCCAGCGCGGACGCTAGAACAGTCCTGGACCTCGGGCCGCCGCTGACCCGACGCCGTGATCGTTCAGGGCGACGGCGGTATCTGTCTTCGATTTGCACCTTCGTGGTCCAGGCTAAGACGACACTTGCGACAATGATTCCCACCTTGGCCGCACTAGTAAGCGTTGATCCGATGCCAGAGACGGCGATGGGGACAATAACGATGAGCGGCCAGTGCCATAGGTAGAGCGAGTAGGAAATGTCACCGAGAAATTGGACTGGGCGTAAGGAGAAAAGCCTTGTTGGCGCCCACGCAGTATCGACACTGCCAGCAGCAATCACCGCGGCCGTGGACAGCACTGGCAGCAGCGCGGCATAACCCGGGAACGGGGTTGAACCCGTGTAGATGACCGCTGACGCGAGAACACCCACAACGCCTACCCAAGAGAGGGCGGACCTGAATGGCTTCGATCCGACCTGCCTCGTCATGCAGATCGCCAACAGTGCGCCCACCCCGAATTCCCATATCCGCGTCGGAGTAACGAAATATGCGTCTTGGGGGCTTGAGGCAGTAGAGATCAAAGAAACTGCGAACGAGACAACAGTGGCAGTGGCAACACCCAAAGAAACTGTCAATCGGCGGCTGCCGCCGAGTCGTTTGACAATCCACAGCAGCGAGATCAAGAAGAGTGGCCACACAAGGTAGAACTGCTCCTCCACCGACAGCGACCAATAATGCTGGACAGGGCTTGCGCCAGCGCCGGCGGCGAGATAATCGACTGAGTCGGCGGCAAGCACCCAGTTTTGGACGTAGAACGCACTGGCAAGCACCTGTCTCCCTACTGTGCCCCACAGGGTTTGCGGCAAGAGGACGAAAGTGGAGATTCCGACCACAGCCAGGACAAACAGTGACGCGGGCAGGAGACGTCGAATGCGGGCGCTGTAAAAGTCACTAAGCCGCAGGCGTGGAGACTCCGCAAAACCCTTGAGTAAGTGCATCGTGATGAGATATCCGGAGATGACGAGAAAGACGTCAACGCCTACGTAGCCGCCTTCGATCCGAGTCGGCCACAGGTGATACACGACAACGAGGGAAACGGCCAAAGCACGAAGAGCCTGAATTTCAGGTCTGAATTGATCCTTGGTCTTATGTCCTCGCGTTAGAGCCAGGCCCACTTGTCCCCCTCGGTTGTGGTGACTACCACACAGAAATTGTGGGGGGCATAATCCAGCTCAAGGCTGTGGACCCTCCCCCATCTTTGGTCCTCGTCCCGAAGCTTACAGCTCTCGGGTTTCTGCCCGCTAAATGGGGGCCGATAAGTCGCCAGTTTTGGCACGTCGGGCGACAGATCGTTCACAAGATGCCGGCCACCGACAGTCCTGCGGGTGCATCCCAACCTCTTATGCGATGGACTGAATCTCTCCGTCCAAATTAGCGCAGTCTTCCGAGCAGTAACGGTTGTCGCCGTCTGCCGCAGTTACCTTCGGGTTCTTGTGGCAGACGGTGCACAGGCTGGCCCGGTGCTGAAACCAAGCGAGTAGGTGGAAGATCGGCGGTGCTTTCAGAGTGTTCCCCATGGCCGCAATTGTAGGGCACTGCCGGTGATTAGGTGCGGGCGGCTTCGGTGACAGCCTGCGTCTCGGTTGCCCGGCCTGCGTGGAAGCGGTGCTTGTAGCGGTCCTGAATGGGCTTCTCGAAGTACTTGAACGAGGCCCAGGCAAGCAGTGCTGAGGCCGCGAGTAGGGGCAGAGTCATCTTGAGCCCCTCGACTTGAAGGCCGAATGGCTGGACCTTGAAGAAGATCTGATGCCAGATGTACCAGCCGTAGGAGATTGTGCCGGCGAACAGCAGCGGCTTGATCGTGAGCAGCTTCAACTTGGGTGCCGCCGCCACCGCCACGACGGCGAAGAGTGCAGCCGCCGCGCCGACGTAGAGGGTGACTGTCCGGTCAATCCCGTCCACCTCAATGCTCGGGATGGCAGCCAGCACACCGAGCACGGCGACCGCTGAATATCCGGCCCAGCGCGGAACTTCGACCGATCCACGAGGCAGTAGCGCGAGCGTGCATCCGATGAGCAGCGCATAGAACACCGTGTCGGGACCGTAGTAGGTCCGCTCCCAGTCGCTGAACACCATCGGCGCGGCCAGCCGCCACGCCAGCGCCAGCAGCGCGGCGCCAGCCACGATCCAGACGGCATGCTTCCGGCTCTTGGCTACCGCCATGGTGCCCACGAGGGCCAGCGGCCACACAAGATAGAACTGCTCCTCGATGGACAGTGACCATGTGTGTCCCAGTACCTGCATGTCGGCGACGCCGGCCATGAAGAAGTCGCTGGTGTAGGTCAGGGTCGAGACGACCTGAAGCCAGTAGTTCCCCGCGAGCTGCGGGTCACGAGTCACCAGCATGAATATGGTGGTCAGGATAACGGCGGCGACAATGGCCGGGCCCAGGCGAAGGAATCGGCGCATGTAGAACTTGACCAGCGCGACGCGGCCAGTCTGCGACAGCTCGCGGTCCAAAATGCTGGTGATCAGGTAGCCCGACAGGACAAAGAAAATGGTCACGCCGACCACGCCCGAATATCGGAGCGGCAACCCGGAGTGATAGGCAACGACGGCAAGAATTGCAAGACCTCGGATGCCGTCAAGCGCGGCGACCCTATCCCCAGTTTTAGTCATAGTCCCGAACTTTACCGGCACCCAGTTTCCGAACGGTAAACAGCGGCCCGAAAGACCGGCTAACTGCCCTTGACGTTTCTGTCCAATGGCACCAGCGGAATTTCAGTCAGAGCTGCAGGGGCGTCCGAAGTAAATGCCGAACACCCAAAACGCATGTAGTTCCTGTCCCGTCATACCTACATATCTGCCAGCACGGACCCCGGGTTCTCGATCGCATCAGCCACGTACCGCAGGAAGCCGCCCGCCGTTCCGCCGTCGCACACGCGGTGATCGAAGGTGAGTGTTAGCTCCGTGACCTTGCGGACGGCCAGCTCGCCGTTGACCACCCAAGGCTTGTCGATGATGCGCCCTACGCCCAAGATTCCAACCTCCGGGTGATTGATGATCGCTGCTGAGCCGTCCACTCCGAAGACCCCATAGTTGTTCAGAGTGAAGGTGCCACTTCCCAGCTCTGAAGGTGTCGCCTTGCCTTCACGCACGACCGCTGTGAGCCTGCGAATCTCAGCGTCCAACTCACGGGCGCTCATCTTGCCCGCATTGCGCACCGATGGCACCATAAGTCCCCGGTCCGTCTGCGCGGCGAAGCCCAGGTTTATACCGTCGAACGCGACGATTTCCTGGCTCTCCCCACCTGCGGCGTCCTCTGTGGTGACAATTCTGGTATTCAGCTCCGGATACTTCTTCAGTCCCGCCGTCACAAACCGTGCGATGAATGCCAGCAGCCCCGGGGTGTTGTGCGGATCGGACTTCTTAAGCGCCGCACGCATTTCCACAAGCGCTGTGGCATCCACATCGACCCATACAGTGGCTTCTGGGATCTCGGAGCGGCTTCGCGTCATGTTCGCGGCCACTGCCTTGCGGACTCCTCGGACCGGCGTTCGTGCTGTGATGCCGAGGCCTGTTCGTGGGTCGGTTTCACGATGGCGGGTTTCGACAGGCTCAACCACCGAACGTCGGTCATCCACCGAACGCGCCGCGGCCACGGGGCGGCGGGTTTCGACTGGCTCAACCACCGAAGGCGGCTTTACCTCGGGCGCGGGAGCTATGGCCGCCTCGACGTCCTTGCGCATGATCAGCCCGCTTGCGCCTGATCCTTGGAGTCCTCCCAGGTCAACTCCGTGGTCACGGGCCATCCGGCGGACGAGCGGCGAAATCACCGCCCCCAATTTTCCCGGCACGCGTGTGCGCAGGAGCAGGACATCGTCGGCGGACTTTTCCGCACTTGTGGTTTCGACAGGCTCAACCACCGAACGGAAAGGCTCAACTACCGGGGTGTGAGTTGCGACAGAACCGGTCTCGACAGGCTCGACGACCGGCTGCTTCCGCGCGCGCGTGCGGCGGGCTACACCGTGGCCGCCGGGTGTTCCGTAGCCGATGAGGACGTTGCCGGAGCCGGCTTTTTCCTCTTCCCGGTAAGTTTCGGCGGCGGCGGTTTCGACAGGCTTGGTCTCGACGGGCTTGGTCTCGACAGGCTCGACCACCAAGGTGCCAGTGGGCGCGACCGAAATCAGCGGCTTGCCGACGTCCAGGGTCTGGCCTGGCTCTCCGTGAAGCACGGCAACTGTGCCGGCGTACGGGGACGGGACTTCCACCATGGACTTCGCGGTCTCGACCTCGGCGATGGGCTGGTCCACCCGGATTTCGTCGCCCACGGCCACGAGCCAGTTCACAAGCTCGGCTTCGGTGAGGCCTTCGCCCAGGTCCGGCAGCAGGAATACTTTCGTTTCGCTCATCTGTTCAGTCTTCCCACTGGAGGTCGTCAACGGCGTCGAGGATGCGGTCCACGCCGGGCAGGTAGTAGTGCTCGAGCTTCGGCGCCGGGTACGGCACGTCGAAGCCGGTGACGCGCCGGATCGGCGCGGCCAGGTAGTGGAAGCAGCGCTCCTGGACCCTGGCCACAATCTCCGAAGACACGGAGGCAAACCCATGGGCTTCGGCGATCACCACTGCACGGCCGGTCTTGCGGACCGACGCGCAGACGGTCTCGTCGTCGAAGGGCACGATGGAACGAACGTCGATCACTTCCAGCGAGCGGCCTTCCTCGGCCGCCGCGGCAGCTGCGGCCAGCGCTGTGGGCACGGACGGACCGTAAGCAATCAGCGTGGCATCGGTGCCGGGACGGGCGACGACGGCGCGGCCTTCCGACGAGGTTCCCCGTTCGGTGTTGGCCGCATGCTCGGCGCGTAGTCCGTCCAGGTCCACCAGGTCCTTGGACCAGTAGAGCTTCTTGGGCTCCATGAACATCACGGGGTCGTCGGAGTCGATGGCTTCACGGAGCATGCGATACCCGTCGGCCACGGTGGCCGGGGTGAAGACTTTCAAGCCGGCGGTGTGCGCGTAGTAGGACTCGGAGGAGTCGCAGTGGTGCTCCACGCCCCCGATTCCCCCGGCGTACGGGACACGGATGACCATGGGAAGCTTCACCGCACCCTTGGTCCGGTTGTGCATCTTGGCCACGTGGCTGACGATCTGCTCAAAGGCCGGGTAGGCGAAAGCATCGAACTGCATCTCGATCACCGGACGCATGCCGTTCATGGCCATCCCCACGGCCATGCCGACGATCCCGGACTCTGCCAGCGGGGTGTCAAAGCAGCGTGACTCGCCAAAGGTCTTGGTGAGGCCGTCGGTGATCCGGAAGACGCCGCCGAGCATGCCGACGTCCTCGCCGAAGACGAGCACTGAGGGGTCTGCGTGCATGGCGTCGGCCATGGCGGTGTTCAGGGCCTTGGCGAGGGTGATGGTCTGCGGGCCGGTTGATTCAGCAGTGGCTGCCGCCTTGGCGGCGGCGCGGGCCGTGGCGGCACTGACGTTGCCGTTGACCTCGGAGGACGTGGTGACGGTGGGGCTCATTTTGCGGCCCCGTCCCGGGAGATTTCGTCAGCAAGCATGGCGGACTGCTCCTTTAGCTGTGGGGTGGGTGTGGAGAAGACATACCGGAAGAGGTCCTGCGGGTCGACGGGGACGTCCTCCCCTAGGCCTTCGCGGAGCTGCGTGGCAACTGCCTCCGCCTTGTCCGCGATCCTAGCGGCGCCGTCGTCGTCCAGCAGTCCGCGGGCCGTCAGGTACGTCTGCATCCGCTTCAGCGGATCCTTGGCCACCCACTGGGCCACTTCGCTGTCCTGGCGGTAGCGGGTGGCGTCATCGGCATTGGTGTGCGCCTGCATCCGGTAGGTATGGGCCTCCACCAGGAGGGGCCCGGAGCCTTCGCGGGCCAGCTTGACCGCGCGGCCCAGCACGGCGAGGAGCGCGACGACGTCGTTGCCGTCCACGCGTTCGCCGGCCATGCCGTAGCCCACGGCCTTGTGGGCCAGCGACGGCGCCACGGACTGGTGGGCCAGCGGCACCGAGATGGCGTACTGGTTGTTCTGCACGAAGAAAATGACGGGCAGGTGGAAGACGGCCGCGAAGTTGAGGGCCTCATGGAAGTCGCCTTCACTGGTGGCGCCGTCGCCGCACATGGCCAGGACAACGGTGTCCTCGCCTCGGAGTTTGGCCGCGTGGGCAACGCCGACGGCGTGGAGCAGTTGGGTGGTGAGCGGAGTGCACTGGATGCCCACCTTGTGCTTGAGCGGGTCGTAGCCGCTGTGCCAGTCGCCGCGGAAGAGGGTCATGGTCTGGACGGGGTCCACGCCGCGGGCCATTACGGCCACGGAGTCGCGGTAGGTGGGGAAGATCCAGTCGCCGTCCGCGAGGCAGAGGGCGGCCGCCACCTGGCAGGCTTCCTGCCCGTGGCTGGAGGGGTAGACGGCCATGCGGCCCTGGCGGACCAGGGCTGAGTTCTGGTCATTGACGCGGCGGCCTACGACCAGCTGTTCGTACGCGGCCAGCAGTTCTGCGTCGCCCGGCAGCGAATACTCGTGTCCGGGCTGGGCGCCCTGCTCGGTGTGCGGGTTCAGGGTGCCGTCCTGGTCCACCATCTGGATCTGGTGGCGGGCCGGCAGCATGTAGTCCTCCACCGTGATGCCGAACTTGCGCACAGCCTCGGCTGCGGCGTCTTCAGTCACATGGTTCCCGGCCGGCTGTTCCGGCGCGTCCTGCCCGAGGGCGGTGTGGTCCGCGGAGATCGTCATTGGTCCGTCCTTCTGTAGCCACTATTCGCTTCCAGTATCGTCCTGAAGGAACTTTCGTATCCAGTCCTGGCCGGAATCGTGGAGAAGTACGGAATTCTGGCCTAATCTGAAAGACGAATCGTAAGTGTGAGCCGCGTTACCCGTGGGAGTTGTGGACAAATGGCAGAAACTGAGGCGGACCAGGTGCCGGTGCCGCTGGATGATGTGGACCGGAACATCATTGCTGAGCTCACCCGGGACGGGCGGATGTCCGTGACGCAGGTGGCTGAAAACGTGCACATCTCACGGGCGCACGCCTATACGCGGATAGCAAGGCTGACCGGCGAGGGGGTGCTGACCAAGTTCACAGCCCTCGTTGACCCTATTAAGGCCGGGCTCAAATCCTCCGCCTACGTGACACTCAAAGTCAGGCAGCATTCGTGGCGCGAACTGCGCGAGCTACTTCGCGCCATCCCGGAGGTGCACCACATAGCCCTGGTGGGCGGCGACTTCGACGTCATCCTGCTGGTGCGGGCCGTGGACAATGTGGACCTGCGCCGCGTGATCTTCGACCAGCTGCAGTCGATGCCGGGAGTGCTGGACACGCAGACGTTTCTGGTGTTTGAGGATGTGGATACGCGTTAGCGGATGGGTCGCTCTCGCTGCACGGGACAGTCACGAGGCGGC